>NZ_JBZCNM010000001.1:0-1321843 GCF_058269295.1 Arthrobacter sp. TJ-58 | reverse complement strand
TTTCCATACACCTTGTGTGTGAGAGGCCCCCAGCCAGACCACTGGGTTGATAGGCCGGATGTGGAAGCGGGGACTAAAGACCCGTGAAGCTGACCGGTACTAATAGGCCGATAACTTACACCACAGCACAGTCTGGGCAGGAAACGACTTCAAACGTTCCCGCCAAAGAAGGATTGTGTTAGATCATGCTGCTTGCGTCCACTATGTGGTTCCCGGACAACAAACCCGACGGTTTGTTACCCGTGGAACAGACCACCATACTGTCCCCCTGAATCGGGGGATTGCGATGGGTGGTCACAAAGAAAGTAGGTGCGTGCCCTTGAGGGGTTTCGTGTCTGCTTGGAACGATCATGTTCATGACGGGATGCCAGGGATGGTGTCCTGGTCGTGGCCCCACAGATTTCCCCTGGACCGGTTTTGTGCCGGTGTTGCGGGGGGCTAGGGTTACGGCGGTCATAGCGTGGGGGAAACGCCCGGTCCCATTCCGAACCCGGAAGCTAAGACCCACAGCGCCGATGGTACTGCATCCGGGAGGGTGTGGGAGAGTAGGTCACCGCCGGACAATATTTGAGGAAAGAGCCTGTACCAGTGTTGGTACAGGCTCTTTCTGTTTATCAAGCCGATCTAGCAGCCGGCCCGGTAACAGCATGGGCGGCTCGCCGGCAGGGTATTGGCCAGGCCGGCTCAGGTGCGGAAAATCACACGATGAGCCCGCTCGGCTGCAGGCCCTGTGGTCAGAACCGGCCAAAACAAGCGATATACTTGTATAGCAGCAACCCGAGAGGGCAGCTTGTACCCATAGATTTCCCGCCGTGAAAACGGCCGGGGCAAGGGTTACGGCGGTCATAGCGTGGGGGAAACGCCCGGTCCCATTCCGAACCCGGAAGCTAAGACCCACAGCGCCGATGGTACTGCATCCGGGAGGATGTGGGAGAGTAGGTCACCGCCGGACAATATTTGGCAGAGAGGTTCAGGCCCGCACATTGTGCGGGCCTGAACTGTTTAACACGGCAGATAACTCACAGTGCCCGTCGTCCGCTCGAAAAACGGCGCCGGGACGCGGCACCGGAAAGTGGAAGCAGGACCCGCGCACTGGAGCGGAACCGGGCTTTCGTCTACTAGGCTTGAGTGCATGCGTATTGCTCGATTTGTACTAGACAGTGACCCAGCGTTCGGCGTCGTGGACGGTGACGAAGGCCAGGAAGAGATTGCCGTCATCAAGGGCGATCCGTTCTTCTCCGGAGTGCAGCTCACGGGTGAGCGGCACAAGCTCGAGGACGTCCGGCTCCTGGCGCCGATCATCCCCCGCAGCAAAGTGGTGGGCATCGGACGCAACTACGCGGACCATGCCAATGAAATGGGCAATGAGGTGCCTCCGGCTCCGCTGATGTTCCTCAAGCCCAACACCTCGGTGATCGGCCCCAATGACCCCATCGTCCTGCCGGCCTTCTCCGACGAGGTCTCCTATGAGGCTGAGCTCGCCGTCGTCATCGGACGCATCTGCAAGGACGTCCCGCTGGAACGGGTGGACGAAGTTGTGTTCGGCTACACCTGTGCCAATGACCTCACCGCACGCGATGCCCAGCGCACCGACAACCAGTGGGCCCGGGCCAAGGGTTTTGACACGTCCTGCCCGCTCGGACCCTGGATTGAAACGGAATTGGACACCGATGATGTGGCCGTCCGCGGCTACCTCAACGGTGAGCTGGTTCAGGACGGCAACACCAGCGAGATGATCTGGGGAGTAAAGGAGCTCGTCTCCTACGTGTCGCAGGCCTTCACCCTGCTCCCCGGTGACGTCATCCTTACCGGTACGCCCGCCGGCGTCGGCCTGATTTCCGACGGAGAGCGGTACGAGGTCTCCATCGAAGGCATCGGCCGCCTGTCGAACACCGCCCGCAGCTAAACGTGGGCACCCCCGGCGCCGGACCCGCGCGCAACCGCGCATCGGTCCGGCGCCTTTTGCCGCCCGGAGCCGTGTGGGCGGCTGCCCTTTTCGCCGCGCCTTTCTTGAACGACGGCGGGGCATCCGCGCTGATCTGGGGCGCAGGCTCTGCGGTGCTCATCGCACTGTTTCCCTGGGCCCTGGTCACCATCCTGGACCGGCGCGGAGATCTGCGCCGCGGAATCGAACGGCTGGGCGCACCCCCGGTCATCCTCGGAGGACTCGGCGCCGCGTACGTGGTCCTGCGCATCATCCAGTGGACGGACGGCCCGCGGGCCCTGGCCGCTGTCGTCTTTTCCCTGATCGCCGCCTACACCCTGACCCGGGTGCTGGCACGGGCGGTCCGGCTGGAATGGGTCAGCGTCACGTACGGTGCGGCCGCCGTCGTACTGCCTGTCCTGCTTTACCTGTTGATTCCCGGTGCCGCGGGCATTGCCGCGGCTGCGGCAGCGCTCGTCCTGTGCCTCGCCGGACTGCTGGGCAGCGGCCGCCAGGCCGGAGGGAAGACTGCTGCAGCGGCTGCCGCAGGTGTGCTTGCCGGCGGCGGAGTGTTCCTCTGGCTGCTCTGCTACAGCTTCTGAACGTTCGGGCAAACGCAGCAAGAGACTAAACTGGAAGCATCATGACTAACCTGCCTTCACTTGCCGACCTGCCCACCGTCGATGACAACACGCCAGTGCGCGTGCGGTTCTGTCCCTCACCTACCGGAACCCCGCACGTGGGCCTCATCCGGACCGCCCTGTTCAACTGGGCCTACGCCAAGCACACCGGCGGAAAAATGGTGTTCCGCATCGAGGACACCGACACCGCCCGTGACAGCGAAGAGAGCTTCCTGCAGCTCCTGGACGCGTTGGACTGGCTGGGCATCACCTGGGATGAAGGCGTCAACGTTGGCGGCCCGCATGAACCGTACCGCCAGTCGCAGCGCGGCGAGATCTACCAGGACGTCATCGCCAAGCTCAAGGACGCCGGACACCTGTACGAGTCCTACTCCACGCCGGAGGAGATCGAGGCCCGCCACCGTGCCGCCGGCCGCGACATCAAGCTCGGCTATGACAACTATGACCGCGACCTGACGCCTGAGCAGATCGAGTCCTTCAAGGCCGAGGGCCGGCAGCCGGTGCTGCGCGTGCGCATGCCCGATGAGGACATCACGTTCAACGACCTCGTGCGCGGCGAAATCACCTTCAAGGCCGGCACCGTTCCGGACTTTGTGGTGGTCCGCGCCAACGGCGCCCCGCTCTACACGCTCGTGAACCCGGTGGATGATGCGCTCATGGGCATCACCCACGTGCTTCGCGGCGAGGACCTGCTGTCCTCCACCCCGCGCCAGATTGCGCTGTACCGGGCCCTGATCGACGTTGGAGTCGCCCAGTACATGCCGCTTTTCGGCCACCTGCCCTACGTCATGGGCGGCGGCAACAAGAAGCTCTCCAAGCGCGACCCGGAGTCCAGCCTCTTCCTGCACCGCGAACGCGGCTTCATCCCCGAGGGCCTGCTCAACTACCTCTCCCTGCTGGGCTGGTCCCTGTCCGCGGACGAGGACATCTTTACCGTTGACCAGCTGGTGGAACACTTCGACATCCACGACGTCCTGGCCAACCCGGCCCGCTTTGACATCAAGAAAGCCGAAGCCATCAACGGCACCCATGTGCGGATGCTGGATCCCGAAGACTTCCGGAACCGGCTGGTGCCGTACCTGCAGCAGGCCGGGCTGGTGGGGGAGACCCTGACCGCCCGCGAAGAGGAGATCCTCACCGAGGCCGCCCCGCTGGTCCAGGAACGCATCGCCCTGCTGGGTGAGGCTCCGGAGATGCTCGGTTTCCTGTTCAAGGCCGACGACGCCATTGACGTGGCCGACGACGCGCGGAAGGGCCTTCCCGAGAACCTCACCGAGGTGCTGGACGCCGCCATCGCTGCGCTGGAACCGGTTACGAACTGGACGGCCGAGAACATCCAGGCCGCGCTGCGCACTGCCCTGGTGGAGGAGATGGACATCAAGCCGCGCAAGGCTTTCGGCCCGGTCCGCACCGCTGTCTCCGGCCGGCGCATCTCGCCGCCGCTGTTTGAGTCCATGGTGATCCTGGGCAAGGACTCCTCGCTCGCCCGCCTGAATGCCTTCCGCAACGCAGGCTAGCAACATGTCCCGCCGCCCGCAGGTCCGCGGGGTGCTCTTCGACATCGATGAGACCCTCGTGGACCTGCGGGCTGCCATGGGTACCACCCTGCAATTGGTCAGTGCGGAGGACCTGGCGCACTTCACGCCGGGGGACTGGGACGCTTACACGTCCCTTTTCGCGGCCGATCCGCAGGGACACTATGATGCGTACCTTGCAGGGCATCTGAGTTTTGCGGACCAGCGGGTGCTGCGCGTGCAGCACGCCCGGGAGCAGGCAGGCCTGGCACCGCTGGACAGCGATGCCGCCCGGATCTGGAACGAAGCCTACGAAGAGATGCTGCCGCTGCACTTTCGGGCGTTCGACGACGTCGTGCCGCTTCTGGATGAGCTGGACGCCCGCGGCATTGGATACGGGGCGGTGAGCAACAATGTCCACGACTATCAACGGGCAAAGCTCGACGCCGCAGGACTGCGGCGGATCAAGATCCTCGTGGGCACCGACACCGTTGGGGCCGCCAAGCCGGATCCGGCAATCTTCCGTGAGGGAGTGCGGCTGCTGGGCACCGGGGCAGCGCAGACACTTTATGTGGGGGACAACCTGCGCGTGGATGCCGAAGGGGCCTGCGCGGCAGGTCTGCAGGGTATCTGGCTGGACCGTGCCGGAAACCCCTCGCCGGTAAGGGGCACCGGAAAGGTCTTGGTTTCCGGGGATGTTGTCACCGTGCGCTCCCTGGCCGAAGTGCCGGATTTGCTCCCGGGCTGACCCGGACGGCAGCAGGCCAGAGGTGCAGATCAGCCGTTTTGTACTTCCTCCGGAAGGCGTGTATAGTTGTATCTCGTGCTGAGGGGTTGCAGCAGAGAATAACTTCTCTGAAGCGGCCGGAAAAGCGCAGTGGGATATGGTGTAATTGGCAACACATCGGTTTCTGGTACCGACATTCTAGGTTCGAGTCCTGGTATCCCAGCGGTTCTCATTCGATAAGAAATTATCGATTTGTGGAACAACGGTAAGTGTGAAAAACTTATTGAGCTCAATTTGAAGTTGAGCAAACGGAAAGCAGGACGCCTTCAGGGCAGATTGCTTGTACCTGGCCCCATCGTATAGCGGCCTAGTACGCTGCCCTCTCACGGCGGTAACGCGGGTTCGAATCCCGCTGGGGTCACAAATTAGCCGGCTCCGGACATTATGTCCGGGGCCGGTTTTGTTTTGCCCGGATATTTCTCCGACCGCATTGTTGCGGCAGTGCCTGGGCTCCGCTTCGGGCATGCTAATTTCGAAACCTTATCCGCTCCCTAAACCCGAGGAACAGCCTGTGCCGTCCGATCCCCTGACCGTGGACCAGCTCGATGAAAAGGCGCTCCTGGCCCGGATCTTTCCGCGGCTGGGACCGGACACCGCGCTGCTGGGCCCCGGCGATGACGCAGCGGTGATAGCAGCCCCGGACGGCCGGTCGGTGATTTCCATCGACACCCTGGTCCAGGACGCTGATTTCCGGCTGGCCTGGCCGTCGGGCTACCGGACCACGGGGTTCGACGTCGGGTGGAAGTGCGTGGCGCAGAACGTTTCCGACATCCGTGCCATGGGCGCCGTCCCGACGTCCCTCGTCGTCAGCCTCACCCTTCCCGGCAGCACGGAAGTGGGCTGGGTGGAGGACCTTGCGGACGGGCTGGCTGCCGGCATCTCATCCCTGGCCCCCGAACGCTGCTCCGTGGTGGGCGGGGACCTGGGGCGAGGCAGCCAGATAGTGGTGACAGCGGCCGTCACGGGTGATTTGGAGGGCCGGGCCCCGGTGCTGCGCTCAGGAGCCCGCCCGGGCGACGTTCTGGCCCACATCGGCGCGCTGGGGCTTGCTGCGGGCGGACTGGCTGTGCTGGAGAGCGGCGTCGACATGACACATCCCGGGGAAGGTGATGATCAGGAGCTTGCCGGCTTGCTCATGGCCCAGTGCCGGCCCCGGCTGCCCCCGACCGGATCCGGGCCCGCCGCAGCGGTTGCCGGTGCCACCGCCATGCTGGATGTCTCCGACGGGCTGGTGCGCGACGCCGGCCGGATCGCCCGCGCCTCCGGAGTGGGCATCGACCTCGACGCCGGCAGCCTCCGCACCAGGGCCGAGTCCCTGGCACCGGCAGCAGTCCGGCTCGGTGCCGACCCGCTGGCCTGGGTCCTGGGCGGAGGAGAGGACCACGGCCTCCTGGCGGCCTTCCCTCCGGACGCGGTGCTGCCCGAAGGTTTTGTCCGAATCGGCACGGTGCACGACGGCGGGGGCGTCACTTTCGGCGGACAGGCCCCGCCGGTGACCGGCTGGGACCACTTCGCCGGCTGACAGCTACCGCAGGATATGCCGGTTTCGGATCCGCTCCGCGAGGGTTAACAGCTCTTCGCGGGAAAGGTCCGGCAGGTTTTCCATCTCGCTGATCAGTTCATCGAGGCTGGTGTTGGCGCGGGTGCGGAGGATTTCACTGTAGTAACCGACAATGACACCGGTGGCCAGCGCCACCACCAGGATGCCGTAGAGCGCCACGATAACTGTGATGAGACGGCCCAGCCCGGTGACCGGAACAATGTCGCCGTAGCCAATCGTGGTGAAGGAAACAAAAAGGAACCAGAGGGCATCACCGAAGTCCTCGACGTCGGGTTCCAGCCGGGGCAGCAGCAGCGCCGCTGCCCCGAGCACCACGAGGAATCCGGTGAAGACCCCGTCCGCTCCGGTGGTGCGGACAATGTTCCAGAGCAGGCGCAGCCGTTTCATGGGAACTCCTCGGAATCGGAAGAGTCCCAGACTAGGGCTAGTCGGCGCTCTTCCGCAGTGCTTCAGTCAGCTGCGCGGCAGCCTTGGAGACCACTTCGGCGTGGATCCGGCCGGGCTGGCGGGTCAGGCGCTCGATGGGACCGGAGATGGACACCGCGGCAATGACGCGGCCGGACGGGCCGCGCACGGGAGCGGACACCGAAGCCACGCCGGGCTCGCGTTCGCCCAGGCTCTGTGCCCAGCCGCGGCGCCGGACACCGGCCAAAACCGTGGGGGTGAACCGGGCGTTGTGCAGGCCTTCGAGGAGGCGGTCATGGTCCTCCCAGGCCAGCAGGCACTGTGCGGCGGAACCGGCCTTCATGGACAGCTGCGTGCCCACCGGGATGGTGTCCCGCAGGCCGATCGGCCGTTCAGCGGAGGCCACACAGACCCGCCATTCACCCTGCCGGCGGAAAACCTGCGAACTTTCGCCGGTGGCGTCGCGCAGGGCCAGCAGCACGGGTCCGGCAGCAGCGATCAACCGGTCCTCGCCGGCGGCCGAGGCCAGCTCCACCAGCCGGCCGCCCAGCACAAACCGCCCCTGGATGTCACGGCCCACCAGCCGGTGGTGGGCCAGCGCGACGGCGAGCCGGTGCACCGTGGGACGGGCAAGTCCGGTGGCGGCTACCAGCTGCGCCAGGGTGGTGGGCCCGGCCTCCAGCGCGTCGAGTACGAGGGCCGCTTTATCAATCACGCCGACGCCGCTGGCCGAGGCTTCTGTTGTGTCCATAGCTTGATACTGCCGTCTCATTATTTGAGATGCAAATCGAAAAAGTAGCGCCCATGCAGCTGCGGCTGGTTGTGTTGAAAACATCGGCTTTGCGCGGCCCTCTTTTTGGTCCGCGGAAGACACTTCACAAGGAGCATCAGGCATGGGTGAGTACGCAGCAGGCAGGACGCTTGCAGAAAAGGTCTGGGACGAACACGTTGTCGTCAAGGGCGAAGACGGAGCGCCGGACCTGCTCTACATCGACCTTCACCTCATCCACGAGGTCACCTCGCCGCAGGCCTTTGAAGGGCTTCGGCTGGCCGGCCGGAAACTGCGGCGCCCTGACCTCACCATCGCCACCGAAGACCACAACACCCCCACCCTGGATATCGACAAGCCCATAGCAGATCCCATCAGCCGCACCCAGATTGAGACACTGCGGGCCAACTGCGCGGAATTCGGTGTGCGGCTGCATCCCCTGGGCGACGCCGAACAGGGAATTGTGCACGTGGTCGGACCGCAGCTGGGCCTGACCCAGCCCGGCCTGACCGTGGTCTGCGGCGATTCCCACACCTCCACCCACGGCGCCTTCGGAGCGCTGGCCATGGGCATTGGCACCTCCGAGGTGGAGCACGTCATGGCCACCCAGACACTGTCGCTGAAGCCCTTCAAGACCATGGCCATCACCGTGGAAGGCACCCTCCGCCCCGGTGTCACGTCCAAGGACATCATCCTGGCCGTCATCGCCAAGATCGGCACCGGCGGCGGGCAGGGCTACGTGCTCGAGTACCGCGGATCAGCCATCCGCTCCCTGTCCATGGAAGCCCGGATGACCATCTGCAACATGTCCATCGAAGCAGGCGCCCGCGCGGGCATGGTGGCCCCGGACGAGACCACGTTCGCCTACCTCAAGGACAAGCCGCACGCGCCGCAGGGCGCGGACTGGGATGCCGCCGTCGAGCACTGGACGTCGCTGGCAACGGACGACGACGCCGTGTTCGACGCCGAAGTGTTCCTGGACGCCGAGGCCCTGGAGCCGTTCGTCACCTGGGGCACCAACCCCGGCCAGGGCGTCTCGCTCTCGGAATCCGTTCCGGACCCGGCGGACTTTGGTGACGAGAACGCCCGCGCCGCCGCGGAACGCGCCCTGGCCTACATGGACCTGGCTGCCGGCACGCCCATGAAGGACATCCGGGTGGACACGGTGTTCCTGGGCTCCTGCACCAACAGCCGGATCGAGGACCTGCGCATTGCGGCGGACATTATCCGAGGCCGGCAGAAGGATCCGAACATCCGCATGATGGTGGTGCCCGGCTCCGCCCGGGTGCGGCTGGAAGCGGAAGCTGAAGGCCTGGACCGCGTGTTCAAGGACTTCGGTGCCGAATGGCGCTTTGCCGGCTGCTCTATGTGCCTGGGCATGAACCCGGACCAGCTGGCCCCGGGGGAGCGGTGTGCCTCCACCTCCAACCGCAACTTTGAGGGCCGCCAGGGCAAGGGCGGCCGCACGCATCTGGTGTCGCCGGTGGTCGCCGCTGCCACCGCCGTCCGCGGCACCCTGAGTTCACCCTCGGACCTCGAGCCGCTTTCCGCCGCCGGCTCCGCCGCCGCCCCCGCCTACGTCCAGCCCGCCCGCTAGGAGCCCGCCATGGAAAAGATCACCACCCACACCGGCATTGGGGTGCCGCTGCGCCAAAGCGACGTGGACACCGACCAGATCATTCCCGCCGTATACCTCAAGCGGATTACCCGCACCGGTTTTGAGGACGCCCTGTTCGCGGCCTGGCGCAAGGATGAGAACTTCATCCTGAACCGGGCGCCCTACAGTGCCGGATCCGTCCTGGTGGCCGGCCCCGACTTCGGCACCGGCTCGTCCCGGGAGCACGCCGTCTGGGCGCTGAAGGACTACGGGTTCCGGGCCGTGCTGTCCTCCCGTTTCGCGGACATCTTCCGGGGCAACGCAGGCAAGCAGGGGCTGGTGGCTGCGCAGCTGGCACAGGATGACATTGAACTCATCTGGAAAGTGCTTGAACACTCACCCGGCACCGAAGTGACAGTGGACCTGGAAGCCCGCACAGTGGTGTGCGGATCGGTGACCGCCCCCTTCTCCATTGATGAATACACCCGCTGGCGGCTCCTTGAAGGGCTGGATGACATTTCCCTCACCCTCCGGAAAGAGTCCAATATCACAGAGTTTGAATCCCGCCGCCCTGCATTCAAGCCAATAACGCTTCCGGCCCTCGCCTAAACGGCGCTGCGGCAGGATTTGCGCCTCGCCCGGTTTCGTAGCCGGCGCGGAAAATCAGTATTATTGATGGGCCCCCAGCCGGGGGCCCATCGTCTTTTCCGCAACCGGTACACCTGCGCCGGAGTGCGGGCCGCCGGCCCGCCCCGGGGACGGCGATATTTCAGTATGCGGACGCTTGCTCCTATGCTTGAGTGCAGTCTCTCTTTGTTGATGGGGCATTCCAGGAAAAAGAAATTAGGTGTTCATGGGTAGCGTTCTAACCATCCGTGGTGGAGTTCCTCTGACAGGAAAAGTGCCCGTCCGCGGAGCTAAGAACCTTGTTCCCAAGGCCATGGTTGCGGCGTTGCTTGGCAATAGCCCTTCACTGCTGCGCAACGTTCCGGAAATCAAGGACGTTGAGGTTGTCACCTCGCTGTTGAAGCTGCACGGCGTTGAAGTAACCAAGGATCCCGTCACCGGGGACCTGACCATGGATCCGCAGAACGCCAAGACGGCTGCGTCCAAGGATATTGACGCGCATGCCGGCGATTCCCGCATCCCGATTCTGCTGTGCGGTCCGCTGATGCACAGCCTGGGTGAGGCCTTCATCCCGGACCTGGGCGGCTGCAAAATTGGCGACCGGCCCATCGACTTCCACCTGCAGATGCTGCGGAACTTCGGCGCCGTGGTGGAAAAGCGTCCCGGCGGAATCTCCATTTCCGCCCCCAAGGGCCTGACCGGCGCCAAGCTGGAACTGCCTTACCCCAGCGTCGGAGCCACTGAGCAGGTGCTGCTGACCGCGGTGAAGGCCGTGGGCATCACCGAGCTGCGCGGTGCCGCCGTGGAACCCGAAATCCTGGACCTCATTGCCGTGCTGCAGAAAATGGGCGCGATCATCACGGTCCAGACTGACCGGGTTATCCGCATTGAGGGCGTCTCCGAGCTGACCGGATACAACCACCGTGCACTGCCTGACCGCAACGAAGCTGCCTCCTGGGCCTCCGCCGCACTGGTGACCAAGGGCGACATCTACGTTGAAGGCGCCTCCCAGCAGGACCTGACGGCGTTCCTGAACACCTACCGCAAGATCGGCGGCGCCTTCGACGTCGACGACGGCGGCATCCGCTTCTACCACCCGGGCGGGGCACTGAACCCCCTCGTGCTGGAAACCGACGTCCACCCGGGCTTCATGACCGACTGGCAGCAGCCGCTGGTGGTTGCACTGACCCAGGCGCAGGGCGTGTCCATCGTCCACGAAACCGTGTACGAGAACCGCTTCGGTTTCACTGATGCACTGATCCGCATGGGTGCGAACATCCAGGTTCACCGCGAATGCCTCGGAAGCGTGCCCTGCCGGTTCGGCCAGCGCAACTTCCTGCACTCGGCAGTCATCTCCGGCCCCGTCAGCCTTAAGGGCGCCGAGATCGACATTCCGGATCTTCGCGGCGGCTTCAGCCACCTCATTGCGGCACTGGCCGCGGAGGGAACCTCGCGAGTCACGGGAATCGAACTGATCAACCGGGGATACGAGCACTTCCTCGAGAAGCTCGAAGCCCTCGGCGCCGATTTCGACGTCGAGGTCCTTCAGGCAAGCGGCAGGTAAGCGCAACCATGGCTGAGTCGGTCAAATCACGGGCGGCATTCGCCTTCCTGGCGGGCACCATGCGGCCGGTAATGAACCTCCTGCTGCGCAAGCAGTGGGAGGGACTGGAAAACCTTCCCAGGGACACCGGGTTCATTGCCTGCCCCAATCACGTGACGGAGATCGACCCGGTGGTAGTGGGGCACTTCTTCTACAACCAGAAGATCATGCCCCGCTACCTGGCCAAGGCCTCGCTCTTCAAGGTTCCGGTCCTGGGTGCCGCACTGCGCGCCACCGACCAGGTTCCGGTGCAGCGCGTCACCGCGGGCGCCTCGGCGTCGCTGAAGAGCGCCCGAACAGTGATCGACGCCGGCGGTGCGCTGATTATCTACCCCGAGGGAACGCTGACCCGCGACCCCGACCTGTGGCCCATGCGCGGACGCACCGGAGCGGCAAGGCTTGCCCTGCAGACCGGAGCTCCCGTGGTGCCCGTGGCCCACTGGGGAGCCGAAGCGGTGCTGCCCCGCTACAGCAAGCGCATCCACCTGTTTCCCCGCAAGACGGTGCGGCTGCGCGTCGGCACGCCCGTGGACCTCTCGGACCTCCGCGGCCAGCCGATGACCAAGTCCGTGCTGGACACCGCCACCGAACGCATCATGGACAGCCTTACCGCCCTGGTGGGCGAACTGCGGAACGAAACTCCGCCGCCCGTGCGCTGGGATCCGGCCCTCAAGGGCCAGAAACCCACCGGCAGGGATTTTGATCAGAACGGAACGGACAAGAATGAGCTGGCGTAACAACACCTATCCAGGGGCGGTGGCCGTCCTGGGCGCCGGCAGCTGGGGGACCACCTTCGCGAAGATCGTCGCTGATGCCGGCGCCGCCCGCGGAAGGGACGCACTCGGCACGAGCGTCCGCATCTGGGCGCGCCGCCCGGAAATCGCCGAAGAAATCAACGGCCAGCACCGCAACAGCCAGTATCTGAAAGACACTGTCCTGCCCGCGGGCCTGACCGCGTCCGCGGACCCCGCTGAGGTGCTCGCCGGTGCCGAACTGGTGGTGCTCGCCGTTCCGGCGCAGACCCTTCGCGCCCAGCTGCGCAGTATCCGGCACCTGATTCCGGAGGGCGCCGTCGTCGTTTCCCTGATGAAGGGCCTCGAAGTCGGCACGGACTCGCGGATGAGCCAGGTCATTGAAGAGGAACTGCACTGGCCCCAGGACCGCGTGGCTGTTATCTCCGGCCCCAACCTGGCCATGGAGATTGCCAACCGGCAGCCCACCGCATCGGTGGTGGCCTGCTCCGACCTGGAAACTGCTGCCTGGATTGCCCGGGCCTGCACGGCACCCTACTTCCGCCCGTACACCAACACGGACGTGGTGGGCACCGAAATCGGCGGCATCGTCAAGAACGTCATTGCCCTGGCCGTTGGCATCTGCGAGGGCAAGGGCATGGGGGACAACACCAAGGCCTCGGTCATGACCCGCGGCCTGGCCGAGACCACGCGCCTGGCCCTGGCCCTGGGCGGCAACGCCGAAACCATGGCCGGCCTGGCCGGGATGGGCGACCTCATTGCCACCTGCTCCTCCCCGCTGTCCCGCAACCACACCGCCGGCCGGCTGCTGGCGCAGGGCCTGACGCTGGAGGAAGTCAACGCCTCCATGAAGCAGACCGCCGAAGGCATCAAGTCGGCGCAGGCCGTGCTGGACCGTGCCACCCAGCTGGGCGTCAACATGCCCATCACCGAAAACGTGGTTGCCGTCCTGCAGGGCGAAATCACCGTTGATGAACTGGGACCGCGCCTGCTGTCCCGCGAACTGAAATCCGAAGGTGTGCAGGTTCCGTGAGTACTAACCCCGTAATTCCCGATGCCGCCGCCGGCGGACGCCCCCGCGTGGCAGTCCTCTTCGGCGGACGGTCCAGCGAGCACGCGGTGAGCTGCGTAACGGCCGCCGGCGTGCTGGAAGCCATCGACCGCACCAAGTACGACGTCGTTCCCGTGGGCATTGCGCGCAACGGGCAGTGGTCGCTTGTCTCGGCCGACCCCGCATCGTGGTCCCTGCGCTCCGAATCCCTCCCTGAGGTTGCCCCCGGCGCTGAGAGCATTGTCCTGTCCGCGGACAGCAACGGCTCCGAGCTGGTGGCCCACTCCGAGGGGTCGCTGCCGCGCAGCATGGGCCGCATCGACGTCGTCTTCCCCGTGCTCCACGGTCCGTTCGGCGAAGACGGGACGCTGCAGGGGATGCTGGAAATGGCGGATATCCGCTACGTGGGCGCCGGCGTCCTGGCATCCGCCGTGGGCATGGACAAGCACTACATGAAAGTGGTGTTTGAATCCGCAGGGTTGAAGGTGGGCCCGTACGAGGTCATCACGGACCGACAGTGGGAAAAAGACGCCCAGGCCTGCCTGGACCGGTCCGCCAAGCTGGCGTTCCCGCTGTTCGTTAAACCGGCACGGGGCGGTTCCTCCATGGGCATCACCCGGGTGGCGGATCCTGCCGGGCTGCGGGCCGCGATTGAAGCAGCCCGCCTGCATGACCCCAAGGTCGTGGTCGAAGCCGGAATTGTCGGCCGCGAAATCGAGGTGGCAGTGCTTCAGGGCCGCGGCACCGAGGACCCCCGCACCAGCTCTCCCGGCGAGGTGGCCGTCCAGGACGGCGGGCACGAGTGGTATGACTTTGAGGCGAAGTACGTGGACGGAACCGCCGCCCAGCTCAGCTGCCCGGCGGACCTTCCCGAAGACATTTCGGAGCAGGTCCAGAACCTGGCCGCTGCCGCCTTCGAGGCAGTTGGCGGGGAAGGGCTGTCCCGCGTGGACTTCTTCTACACGCCGGACGGCGAGCTGATCATCAATGAGATCAACACCATGCCCGGCTTTACGCCCATCAGCATGTATCCGCAGATGTGGGCCAAGTCCGGCCTGCCGTATACGGAACTGATCGATGAACTGATTTCCCTGGCGCTGGCCCGCAAAACCGGTCTGCGCTGACGCCGGCTGCCGGTGCTACTGCGCCGGCAGCTCGAGATCGCTGCTGCTCACGCAGCTGCGGGTGGGTTCGATCCGGGCCACCGAATTCTCCAGCTGCACCAGAAGTGTTGAAGAAGACACTTCCTCCGGATCGAAAATGACTTCAACCGCCGGTTCCCGGCCGTAGGTGGTGGCGGTCCACGTGGCATCGTCTTCGCGCAGGATCCAGTCGACGCCGTTAACCGTGGCACACTCGTCGGTGGTTGGCCCTGGAACCGGAACTCCGCAGCGCAGAATGATCTTGGACGGATTTCCCCAGGCCGAGCTGGCCTGGCTGTCCGTTTTGCGCTGTTCCTGGCCGGCGAGTTCCGCGGGCAAAGCCACCATCACCTCGGCGCAGTCCGGGTTGCCGGCGTCCGGAGCCGCTTCAATGTCGGCAACCGGAGAGCAGGCGGTCAGGCCGGCGGCGAGGGCAAGGACGGCCGCCGTCAGGGCAGCGCGGGAGGAGAACATGCCTTAAAGGTTATCTTCCCCGGGTCCTCCAAAAGGAATCCGGGGTTTAGCCCCCGGGCCGCCAGGCTCATAGCTCGTTAGACTCAGGGAGTTTTTATGACGCAGTACGTTCATGGCCATGAGCAGCCGGCAGCCCGCCGGCGGCATCCGTTGCGCAACACCGTGATGGTTTTGCTGGTGCTCCTGATCACCGCGGCGCTGATAGCCGGCGGCTATCTCTGGAGCCTGGCCCGCAGCTTTGACAACGGCACCACCACCATTGAAAACGCCCTCCCCGCCAACAGTCCCCTCAAGGACCCGCGGGCGGGGAACTCGCAGAACATCCTGCTGATCGGCACCGATGAGCGCGACCCCGGGTCCGAGGCCGCCAGGTCCGACACCATGATGCTGCTTCACGTTCCCAGCGACGGAAGTGCCGCCTACGTCATGTCCATCATGCGGGACACCTGGACGGACATACCCGGCTACGGCGAGCACAAAATCAATGCGGCCATGGCCCTGGGCGGGGTCCCGCTGGTGGTGGATACCGTGCAAACCATGTTTGACGCCCCGGTTGACCACGTGGCCATTGTGGACTTTGAAGGATTCAAGGGGCTCACCGATGCGCTGGGCGGGGTGGAGGTGGATAACCCGCTGGAGTTCTCTTCCAGCATTGCCGACGACCATTTCCCGGCTGGAGTTGTCTCCCTGGACGGAGACTCCGCCCTGAACTATGTGCGTGAACGAAAAGCCTTCGCCGAGGGGGACTATCAGCGGGTCCGCAACCAGCAGACATTTGTCCGGGGATTGATCTCCTCGGCCCTGTCAAAGGAAACACTCCTGAACCCGGTCCGGGTCAGCCGTGCGGTGTCGGAAATTTCCCCCTACCTCAGCGTTGACGAGGACCTCGACGCCGCCGCTGCGGGCCGGCTTGCCTTTTCTCTGCGCTCAGTTCGCGGCGGAAATATTGAAATGTTTACCCTGCCCACGGTGGGCACCGGAACTTCAAGCGACGGACAGTCTATTGTGATCAAGGACGAAGCGTCCATTGCCGAGATTGCACAGGCACTGGACACTGACACAATGGCAGAATATCTGGCAGCTAATAGTGGGGGCATATAGCGTGAATGCAGGGCTCTGGCGGCGACGGGCCGGAACCGCCGCGGCGGTTGCCGTGCTTTTCTCATCCGTGGCAGCGGGACCGGCGCTGGCGGTTCAAACCCCGCCGCCGGGTGTGCCCACCCCAGGGCCCAGCGTTCCGCCGGCACCCACCATCCCTCCGCCCGTGGCCCCCGCCCCGGAGCCTCCCGTGAATCCGGTGCCTGCTCCGCCTCCCTCCACGCCCGCTCCGGCCCCCGTGCCGGACCCGGTCCCTGTTCCGGAGCCGGAACCCGCGCCGGAGCCCGCCCCGGCGGCCCCTGCCATTGATCCCGCAACCGGATACGTGATCGACGCCGCCACCGGCTATCTGGTGCATCCGGAGACGGGCTGGCTGATTGAAAGCGGAACCGGATATCTCATTGAACCCGGGAGCATGCTGTACACGGACTATCGGTGGGATCCGATGACCGGTGTGGTGCAGCTGGGGGCAGAAACCACGCCTTCCCCCACGCCGTCGGCAACTCCTTCCCCCACGCCGTCGGCCTCTGCAACCCGCACCTCCACGCCCAGCCCTTCACCCACCCGGACAAAGGCCAGCGCGCCGGCAGCGGGAGCAGGATCGGACAAAACCCCGGTGGCTGCGGAATCGGCGGCGGCAAAAGATGAAGCCGGTTCGGACTGGATGATTCGGAGTTTGGTTATTTTGCTGCTTTTGACCGGCGGCGCTGTTTACTATTCAAAAATGCGCGGATCAGGCGCGGCGGAAACATTAAATCGTTCAACAAGACGAGAGTAGACTAGGCAGATAAATTATAGTCTCGGCGTAAGTCCGTAGTGCATTGGGGGAATGATTGTGCGGGTTCTGCTACTAACGCACTCGTATTCACCCGAACACAGCCCGCCCCAGCGGCGCTGGACCCAGATCATCCGCACCTTCCGGAAACTGGGCTGGGACGTCGACGTCGTCGCTCCCGTTGCGCATGCCCCGCACGGACGGCGCACCCTGCCGCGTACAGAAGCCGGCCGCGCCTTCCGCCGCGACACAGGCGTATACGGTGAGCGGATCCGCCGGGTTCCCTACCTCTGGCACCGCACCACCCGGCTGGGACGGCTGGCGGACCATCTGATGTCGGCAGCCTGCACCGTGCCCGCGGCGCTCATGGGCCCCAGACCGGATGCCGTCATTGTCACCGTCCCCAGCCTGCCGATCCTGGGCTCCGGCTACGTGGCCGCACGCCTGCTGCGCAGGCCCCTGGTCGTGGACATGCGGGATGCCTGGCCGGACATCGCCCGGGACGCACGCCTGGTCCCCGGCGGCGCCAAGGGTCTGGCCGAACGCGCCATCACAGCCATCCAAAACCGCGCGGACCTCGTTGTCACCGTGACGTACGGTTTTGCGCAGACACTTCGGGACCGCGGACTGGGCAACGTAGCGACCGTCAGCAACGGCGTGGACGTGTCAGTGCGTGAACTGCTCCTGCCGCCGCCGGAGAAGT
This sequence comes from Arthrobacter sp. TJ-58, assembly GCF_058269295.1. Classification (NCBI taxonomy): domain Bacteria; kingdom Bacillati; phylum Actinomycetota; class Actinomycetes; order Micrococcales; family Micrococcaceae; genus Arthrobacter; species Arthrobacter sp. TJ-58. The sequence continues at coordinate 1,304,420 of NZ_JBZCNM010000001.1, read as the reverse complement.
CGGATTTCCTGAACGTGCTGTACCTGGGCAACCACGGCGAGAGCCAGCGCCTGGACGTTGTGATCCGTGCTGCCGCCCTGGCCCGGGACTGCGTGCGGTTGAGCCTCGTGGGGCACGGAGTGCAGCGGCGGGAACTCATCGCGCTGGCGAAAGAACTGGATGCGCCGGTGGTGTTCCACGATCCGGCTGTGGGCGCCGAGGTGATGGAACACTACCGCCGCGCGGACACCTGCGTTGTCTCCCTGCGGGACGACTGGAAGTCCTTCGAAACCACCATTCCTTCCAAAACCTATGAAGTCCTCGCCGTCGGCCGGCATGTGACCGCGATTGTGCTCGGCGAAGCCCGCAAGATCATTGAGGAATCCGGAGCCGGGGACGTAGTCTCGGCGCACCCCGAAAAGGTGGCTGACCTGTGGCGGGAACTGGTGCAGGACAGATCCAGGCTGCTGACCGGTACCGCCGGACGTGACTGGGTGCACGACAACGCCAATGTGGATGCCCTGGCCGAGTCCTATGCGGAGCTGCTGACCACGCTGGTAGACGGGGTCTCCACTCCGTGAACCGTTTGGGAATCCTCCTGCGCAACCTCCGCCTGGCGGGAGGAACCGCCGTCGAGCATTTGGGCGATGACCCCGTGGTGCTGGCGCTGCAAGTTTCCCGCCGCCTGCCGCCGCGCATGCTGCAGCGGCTGCTGGACGCCGCAGCGCATGTTCCCGGCCGCGGAACCCTGGCCTCACTGGAGGCACTGCTGCGCGGTGACATCTCCCGGCTCGAAAAAAACCTGTGGGACGGCGTGCAGAACCCCGCCCGTGACGGACGCCGGCTGCACCTGGCAGACCTGGCCACCGCAGCCGGACTGCCGGACCTGGCAGCCGAACTTCTGAAGGAAGTGCGGCCCGACGCTCCGGGACGCAGAGGAACCGCGGCCCGGCTGAACTGGTACAACGGTGACATGCAGGGCGCGGTGAACGCCCTGGACGGCGGGTCCGCCCGCGAAAGAGCGCAGCAACGGCGGCTTGCGGCCGAGGCACGTGTTTTTGCCGGCTGGCAGCCGGCCCTGCCGCCGGTGCAGGGGTACCGCCCGCAGCCCCGCACCGTGCTCCACGTCCTTACGAATTCCCTGCCCCACACCCAAAGCGGCTACGCCCAGCGCACGCACTCCATCCTGAAAGCCCAGCTGGACCTGGGCTGGAACGTCCATGCCGTGACCCGGCTGGGCTACCCCGTGCAGGTGGGCAAACTCCGTGCCCGCGACTCCGACGTCGTTGACGGCGTGACCTACCACCGGCTCCTCCCGGCCCGCATGCCCTTTGGCATGGACCGCCGCCTGCAGCGCCAAGCCGAGGACCTGCTGGCACTGGCGCGCGTGCTGCGGCCAGCCGTGCTGCACACCACCACGCACTTCACCAACGGACTCGTGACCGCCGCCGTGGCCGAGGCACTGGGGATTCCCTGGGTGTACGAGGTCCGCGGACAGCTGGCGGACACCTGGGCCTCCACCCGGTCCGACGCCGCCCGCAGCACCCAGCGCTACCTCGAGTTCAAAGCCTGTGAGGGCCGGGTGATGAACCGTGCCTCGCTGGTGCCCACCCTGGGAACGGTGATGGCCGCGGAAATTGAGGCAGCCGGAGTGGATCCCGCCAAGCTCCTGCTCCTGCCCAACGCCGTGGGGGAGTACTACCTGCTGGAACCGCTGACGCCGCGGCAGGCCCGCATGGAGCTGGGATTGCCCGCGGATTCAGCAATTATCGGAACGGTCAGCAGTCTGGTTGACTATGAAGGTTTGGACGACCTGCTGAGGGCGTTTGCTCTGCTTGCACCCCGGCATCCGCAGCTGATGTGCCTCATTGCCGGAGACGGCACGGCTGCACCGGGACTTAAAGCCCTGGCCGCGGAGCTCAGGATTGACGGGCGCGTTCTGTTTCCCGGACGTGTTTCCCGCGAGCAGGCGCATTTGTACCATCAGGCACTCGATGTTTTTGTGGTGCCTCGGAAGGACTTGAACGTGACACGAGCGGTTACCCCGCTGAAACCGGTGGAGGCCATGGCCTGCCGCACCCCTGTGGTGGCCAGCAGCCTGCCTGCCCTGGCAGAACTGGTGAACGACGGCGACAACGGATTATTGGTGCAACCGGAAAACCCGGCAGCCCTGGCGCAGTCGCTGGAGAGCCTGCTCCTGGACGGGGACCTGCGGAACCGGCTGGGACACAATGGCCGCACCGAAGTCCTCGCCACCCGCACCTGGCAGGCCAACGCCGGCCTCTGCCTGGAACACTACGAGAATCTGGGTGCTGCCTGATGAGTTCGGCACAAACTGACGCGTCAACGGCAGCCCGGGTCCAGCCGCTTTCCGTGGACGTGCGCGGACTCCAGCGAGTCGGGGCGCGGCCCGGATTTGTGGACTATCTGGTCCAGGTCTGGAATTACCGCGAGTTCATCTTTTATGACGCCAAATCCCGGGTTCAAAGCGGCAACCGCCGGGACCGGCTCGGCAGCATCTGGCTGATCCTGAATCCGGTGCTCAACGGCCTGACCTATTTCCTGATCTTCGGGCTGATGCTGGGCACCGGTGCGGGGATAGAAAACTTTGTCGGCTACCTGGTCATCGGCATCTTCCTTTTTCAGTACAGCTCGCGCGCCATCACCAACGGTGCGCGGTCCATCCAGCAGAACCGGGCCGTGGTCCAGGCGTTCAGTTTCCCCAGGGCGACCCTGCCCATCTCGGTCAACCTGCGGGAACTGCTGGCCAACATCCCCGGGTTCATCGTCATGGTTCTCCTGGTGCTGCTGATGCCGCCCACGGAGAAAATCTCCTGGCTAGGCCTGCTGATCATCCCGGCCATTGCACTGCAAACCATCTTCAACCTGGGCGTCGGGCTGATTCTGGCCCGCGTCATCTCCAAGGTTAATGACGTGGTGCACCTCCTGAGTTTCGCCCTCCGGGCCTGGATGTATGCGTCAGCCATTTTTTATTCCTATGACCGGTTTATTGACCAGCCGGTGTTCCTGGAAATCATCAAGCTGAATCCTCTGTTCAACGTCCTGGACATCGTCCGCGACGTTCTGCTCTACAACACGGTGCCCAACTGGCAGTCCTGGGCCATCCTCAGCTGCTGGGCGTTTGGCGCGCTGGCCATTGGGGCCCTTTATTTCTGGCGGGCGGAGGAAACCTATGGACGCGGCTGAGGACCTGGACTATCTGCTGGAGGATCCCTGCATCGTCATCGATGAGGTGAGCATGCGTTACCGGGTGCCCTCAAGCGAGGCACCGGCCTACGCGGACAGCAGAAACACCGGTGCAAAGATGTTCCGCAGGCTGACGGCCAAGCCCAACCTCGTCACTGTCGACGCGCTGAACCCCATGTCGCTGGTGGCAGTGCACGGTGAATCCATTGGCATTGTTGGCCGCAACGGATCGGGCAAGAGCACCCTGATGAAGCTCATCAGCGGACAGATCAAACCCACCACGGGTGCCGTCTACGCGGTAAGCACCCCCGTCATGCTGGGGGTCAACGCTGCCCTGGTGCCGGAACTGCCGGGAGACCACAACGTGGTCCTGGGCTGCCTGGCCATGGGCCTGAACCGGGCGGAGATTGCCGAGCGCTACGACGAAATTGTTGAGCTGTCCGGCCTGGAGAAAGCCATTCACCTGCCGATGCGCTCCTATTCCTCCGGAATGGCCTCCCGCCTGCGCTTCGCCATTGCCGCCAGCATCGATCCGGAGATCCTCCTCATCGATGAAGCTCTCAACACCGGCGACGCCCAGTTTGCCGACCGCAGCAAAAAGCGGATGGACGAGCTCCGCGGGAACGCCGGCTGCGTGTTCCTGGTGAGCCACAGCCTGGAAACCATTCTGGAAATGTGCACCCGCGTCGTCTGGATGGACAAAGGGGATCTCATCATGGACGGCGAGCCCCGGGCAGTTGTCCAGGCCTACCGGGATTTCACGAAGCAGCTCTCACAGGGCAACAACATTACGGCCGGGAAAATGCGGAGGGCCGCCATCAATTCGCTGACGGTTACCCGCGTGGTGGGCCGCGGCACCGGACGCCGCAGCACGGAGATCCGGTAAATGGGACTGCTCGCCGAGGTCCGCACCGGGCTCTGGCACCTCAGGGCCGGCGGTCCCGCCCAGGTCCGCGACTGGAGAATCCGGAGCCGCGCAGAGCGCAGCTTCGCTGATCCGGCCAACGCCCGCGGGGTGGAAGCGGGATGGATCGGCCGCGGTTCCGCCCGGCGGCTGTCCATTCCGGCTGTTTCCCTGCCGGCTCCGGCTCCGCGCAGGAGCGACCTGACGGTGGGCGTCATCCTCGACGAATTCTCCGCCATGGCCTTCGCCCATGAGTGGAACACCGTTGCCCTCGACCCCGCTTCCTGGCGGCAGCAAATGACGGATGCCGGAGTGGAGCTGGTGTTCATCGAATCCGCCTGGGCCGGCAACAACCGGCTGTGGCGCGGAAAACTCGCCGGGCCGGCGGGCCCTGCCCCCGAGTTGGTGCAGCTGCTGCAGTGGAGCCGGCAGCAGGGTATCCCCACCGTTTTCTGGAACAAGGAAGATCCGCCGCACTACGAGGACTTCCTGCCAGCGGCAGCGCTCTTTGACCACGTGTTCACCTCCGATGTGCTCCGGGTGCCGTTCTACCGGCAGGACCTCGGCCACGACAACATCGGGGTGCTTCCCTTCGCCGCCCAGCCGGCCATTCACAACCCGGTCCGTCCCCGGCACGGCAGGCATTCCCGGGACATTGCGTTTGCCGGCATGTACTTTGCCCACAAATACCCGGAGCGCCGGGCACAGATGGACCTGCTCCTGGGCGGGGCGATGGACGCCTCGGCAAAGCTTCCCACGGGGTTGGAAATCTTCTCCCGGAAGCTTGGCGGGGACCCCAATTACCAGTTCCCGGCCCCGCTGAGCGCCCGCGTGGTGGGATCCCTGAGCTATCCGCAGATGCTCTCGGCCTATAAGGCCTACAAAGTGTTCCTGAACGTCAATTCGGTGGTGGATTCGCCCAGCATGTGTGCCCGGCGGATCTTTGAAATAAGTGCGGCCGGCACCCCTGTCATCAGCACGCCCAGCACAGCAGTGGAGCAGTTCTTCACTCCCGCGGAAGTTCCGGTGGCAGCCACCCGGGAGGAAGCGGCCGCGCTGAGCCGGGCTCTGGCCTCAAATCCGGAGTACAACGACCGGACCGTGCACCTGGCCCAGCGCCGCATCTGGGACCGGCACACCTACGCGCACCGGGCCGAAGCAGTTCTGCAGGCGGCCCTTCCCGCCCGCGCCCGCCCGCTGTCCCGCCCCTCGGTCTCGGCGCTGGTGCCCACCATGCGCCCGCACCAGCTGGAAAGCCTGTTCAGCACACTGGGCCGCCAGCAGGGCGTGGACCTGGAACTGGTCCTCCTGACCCACGGTTTCGAACCGGTTCCGGAGCAGATCAAGGCGCTGCAGGTAAAGCACGGGCTGGCCAAAGTGACGCTGCTGACCGCTGACCGCACAGTACCCTTGGGCGAGTGCCTGAACCGGTGCGCCGCCGCCGCCACGGGGGAGGTGGTGGCCAAGATGGACGACGACGACCATTACGGCCCGCACTATCTCAGCGACCAGCTGCACGCCCTGGAGTATTCCAAGGCGGATATTGTCGGCAAGCAGGCCCACTACATGCACCTGCGCAGTTCCAACGCAACGGTGCTGCGCTTCGGCGCCCGGGAGCACCGGTACACGGATTTTGTCATGGGACCCACCATCGTGGCCCGCCGCAGCCTGGTCCTGGAGCTGCCCTTCCCCGCACTGGGCCTGGGCGAGGACACCGGCTTCCTCCGGCAGGCAGCCGCCGCCGGCAGGCGCATCTACTCAGCAGACCGTTTCAACTACTTTCAGGTCCGGGAAGCAACCGGGCACACCTGGCAGGTCGACGACGCCACCCTGTTGGCATCCGGCGATCTGAGATTCTATGGGAGACCACATGAGCACACAGACATATAAGGCCGGCGAGGCTGCCACCGAAATCTCCACCGTCGCCGTCGTCGGCCTCGGCTACATTGGGCTGCCCACCGCAGCCATCCTTGCGGCCAAGGGTCTGGATGTGATCGGAGTGGATGTCAATCCGCTCACCGTGGAGGCCGTCAATCAGGGACGGGTGCCGTTCATCGAACCCGACCTGGGCATCCACGTAGCCGGTGCAGTGAGCCAGGGCCTCCTCACGGCGCAGGAAACCATGCCGGAAGCGGACGCCTACATTGTGGCCGTGCCGACGCCGTTCCGGGAGGACAAGACCGCGGACCTCGTTTATGTGGCGCAGGCAGCCCGGAGCATTGCCGCCCGGATCCGGCCCGGCAATCTGGTGATCCTGGAGTCCACGTCACCTCCCGGCACCACCCGCCGGATGGCTGATGTCATTCTGGAACTGCGTCCGGATCTGGCGGCGGAAGCCAACGGCGGCAAGGATGCCGTGCTGTTTGCCCATTGCCCGGAACGGGTGCTGCCCGGACGGATCATGATTGAACTGGTAACCAATGACCGCATCATCGGCGGACTGACGCCGGAAGCGGCAACCGCCGCGGCGGGCCTGTACAGCACGTTCTGCCAGGGCAGCATCCACCTGACCGACGCGGCCACCGCCGAGATGGCCAAGCTGGTGGAGAATGCCTACCGCGACGTGAACATCGCGTTCGCCAACGAGCTCTCCGTCATCAGCGACAATCTCGGCATCGACGTGTGGAACCTGATTGAGCTGGCCAACCACCATCCGCGCGTGAACATCCTCCAGCCCGGCCCCGGTGTGGGCGGCCACTGCATCGCGGTGGATCCCTGGTTCATTGTGTCCGCGGATCCGGAGAACTCGCGGCTGATCCGCACCGCCCGCGAGGTCAATGATGCCAAGCCCGGACACGTGGTCGCCGAGGTAATGGCAGCCGTGGAAGGCATGGAAGCACCCGTCATCGCCGCCCTCGGCCTGGCCTTCAAAGCAAACATCGATGACACCCGTGAATCTCCCGCGGTGGAAATCGTCCGCCGGCTGGCGCTGGAAAACCCCGGCTACCGGATCCTCGCCGGCCGGTCCCTGCTCGGAGCGAAACTTCCGGAGGAGCTGGAACCGCTGCCGAACGTCACCTCGGTGCTCACCGACGACGCCGTAGCCGCCGCTGACGCCGTCGTCCTCCTGGTGGATCATGACGCCTTCCGGGAGATCCGGCCCGAACAGCTGGCCGGGAAGGCCGTCATTGACACCAGGGGATTCTGGCGCACCACGGCATGAAAAATCTTGCCCAGCGGTTCAGCGGTGCCGCCGCAGACCTGCATCCGGCGCTGAAGGCACGGATCCGGCGTGCCTCGGGGAGGGGGCCGCGCTCCGGCCGCTCCGACCACGGGCTGCTGAGCGTGGTGGTGCCGATGTACAACGTGGCACCGTATCTGGACCGCTGCCTCACCAGCCTGGTGAACCAACGCTATGCCCGCCTGGAAATTATCGTCCTCGACGACGGATCAACGGACGAGTCGGCAGCGCTGGCTGCCCGCTATGCCAGGTATGACCGGCGGATCCGCCTGATCAAACTGCCGCACGGGGGCAACGGGCGGGCACGGAACACCGGCATCGCCGCTGCCCGCGGGCAGTTCCTCACCTTTGCCGACGCCGACGACGTCGTTCCCGCAGACGCCTACGAACTGATGATGGCCTCGCTGGCCGCAACCGGGTCGGATTTCTGCGTGGGTTCCTACGGCAGGATCCGCGGCGGCAGGAAGACCCCGGTCCGTCTGGCCGAGCAGCTCCATGCCCGGGCGCGGTCCCGGGTGAGTGTTACGGATGTTCCGGAGATCATCGACGACGTCTTTCTCTGGAACAAGGTTTTCCGCCGGCAGTTCTGGGACAAGCACGTGGGCGCCATGCCGGAGGACATCCGGTACGAGGACCAGGAAACCACCGCCCGGGCCTATCTGCGGGCCGCCTCCTTCGATGTCCTGGCGGACGTGGTCTACTGGTGGCGGATCCGCGAAGACGGCTCCTCCATCACGCAGGCCAAGTATCTGCTCGAAGACCTCCGCGACCGCCTGACCGTGGCGGGTGACGTCACCTCCCTGATAGAAGCCGAGGCTCCGGCGCCGGTTGCGGCCCACTGGTACCGGCGGCTGCTCGGCTCGGACCTGATCCCCTACCTCGAACAGGTCCCGGACGTCAGCGAGGAGTTCTGGCAGCTGCTCCGGGACGGCGTTCAAAAGTTCTGCACTGCCGGTGCGCCGTTCCTGCCGGATCTCGACCCGCAGGCGCGCGTGCTGCTGCATCTGAGCGCCGAAGGCCGGCGCGAGGACATCCGCCGCGCCGTGGCGGACCGGATCAACAACGGCACCGCGAGCCCCCTCGTCTTTGACCGGGGACGGATCTTTGCTGAGCCGCCGCTGCTTCGGGTTCTCGATTCCGCCGTGGACCGCGACCTCCTGGAAGTTCATCCGGAGGCCCTTGAACTCGTGGCGGCGCTGGAACCCCCGGTATTGGAGGACGACGGCGGTGCCTGCGTCCGGGGGCACGCCTACCTGCGCAACGTGGACCAGCGCCGCACCGTAGTTCGGATTTCGGCGGGAGTCACCGGACCGGGCGGTTTTCAGGCACTGCCGATTCAGCACCGGACGGATCCGGACCTGGACGTTCTTTCCGATGACCGGAACTGCAGCTATGCGGACTCGGCGTTCAGCCTGCGGCTGGACACACCCGTGCCGCCGGAGCTGATCCTCCGCGCTGAAGTCGACGGACACTGCGTGGAACGGACAGTGCCCCTGCCAGCCGCAGCCCAAACGGCCCGGGAGATCCCCATTTCCGGACCCGAGGTGACGGCCCTGCACACGGCACCGGACACTGACACGGTGGAACTGGTCCTGGCCGGCGCCCCCGCAACGGCGGGTTACGCCCTGGTCACCGCCCGCTTCCGGATACCGGCCGCAGAGGTCACCGCCCTGCCCGACGGCGGGCTGCTGCTGAGCTTTTCGATGGCCGCGCCGCGGTGGGGCAGAGAACTGCCGGCACCGCCGTCGGGCGCCTACACACTGCGCTGGCAGGCCGGCGGAGGACAGCCGGAATCCTCGGATCCGGCAGTGCCCGTTGCCGGCGGAACCGCTTCATCCTTCCGGTCGAGCCTGCTGAGCGCCGTGCGCGTACGCGGTGTCCGGACGGCGTCGGGCGCCATGGCCGTGAGCATCGCCGCACCCCTGGCGGATGATGAGACCGGAACCTTCCACCAGTACCGGCTGCGCCGTGAAGTTTTCGGCGGGGATCCGGCACCCGGCCTTACGCCCGGAGTCCTCTTCGAGAGTTTTGGCGGAAAGAGCTGCTCGGACAGTCCGCGGGCCATTTCTGATTACCTTGCCGCCAGTGGTTTTAACGAACCCCTTTATTGGTCGGTCGCGGATCGTTCCGTGGAGGTGCCGGAGTACGCGGTGCCGCTGCTGCAGGGCTCGGCACAGTGGTACCGGAAGCTGGCGTCCACCCGGCGGCTGGTCAACAACAACAACTTCCCCTGGTACTTCCGTAAGTCACCCGGTCAGTTCTATCTGCAGACCTGGCACGGAACGCCGCTGAAGAAGATTGGCTTGGACGTGCCACAGCGGGTGCTCTCTCTGTCCTACCGGGATCTGATGGCCCGGGAAGCGCAGTGGTGGGACCTGCTGCTGGCGCAGAATGACTTTGCCGCCAAGGTTCTTCCGGCGGCCCTGGGCTACACGGGGGACGTGCTCACCATTGGATACCCCCGCAACGATTCGCTGCTGGATGCGGATGCCGGGGGAACCCGGAACCGGGTACGCGGCCTGCTCGGCATCCCGGCAGGTCAGAAGGTGCTGCTCTACGCTCCCACCTGGCGCGACAGCGCCCGGGACGGTGCCGGCCTGTCGGACTGGACCGGGTTCCTGGACGTGGCCGAAGCCGGCCGAAGGCTGGGCCCGGGATGGACCTTCCTGATCCGCGGCCACCACAACGTGGCCGGCCAGCGGCGCCTGGAAGCCCACCCCGAGGCCGTTGACGTGACCGATTACCCCGAGGTGAATGATCTGTATCTCGCCGCGGACGTATTGGTCACAGATTATTCGTCAGCGATTTTCGACTTTTCCGTGCTCGGCAAACCAATTGTTTTGCTGGTTCCCGATCTGGCAGAATACCGGCAGTCCCGGGGGTTTTATCCGGACCCGGCGGATGTCTTCTCTCTGCTGCCGACGGTCTCCGATACAACCGAACTTACGGGCGTCCTGAGCGCTTTGGACCCGGGAAGATCCGGGTCCGGCAATGTCGCGGACCGGTATGCGTCCGCGGACCGGGGCGCAGCGGCCGAGGCAGCTGCCGCTGCACTGCTGGCAGTTCCCGTCCCGCTCGTCAATCCAACAGGAGGCCTACGTGGCTAAGGGCCAGTTTTCCCTCATAGTGGCGCTGTACAACGTGGCCGACTATGTTCCCACTTTCCTCAAATCCCTGGACGCCCAGACCTACCCGGTGGCGGACCTGGACATCGTCGTTATCGATGACGGATCGACCGACGAATCTGCGCGGGTGGTGTCCGAATGGGCTCGCGGCCGGTCAAACGTGAGGCTGGTCCGCAAGGACAACGGCGGGCCAGCCTCGGCCCGCAACGTGGGGCTGGACCTGGTGCGGAACGACTGGGTGACGTTCTGCGATCCCGATGATGCCTTCCATCCGCGCTATTTTGAGCGGATTGCGGCGTTCCTAAACCGCGATACCCAGCAATCGGCGCAAATGCTCACGGGCCGCCTTGTGCAGTTCAATGACGCTTCCCTGCGGACCTCCCAGGGGCATCCGCTGAACCGGAAGTTCCGTCAGGGTGACCTGCTGGTTGACCTTGATGCGAACCCGGAGTATTTCCACATGCACGGGCCCACCACCTTTCTGCGCAGGGATGTCCTGGAGAGGCACCGCCTTCGTTTTGACGAGCGGATCCGTCCCAAGTTCGAGGACGCCAACCTCATTGGGCGCTATCTTGCCGTGGCGGAAAAGCCAGTGGTCGGCATCATTGCCTCAGCCACCTATTACTACCGCCGCCAGCGCGCCGGTGCAGCGTCCCTGGTGCAGGGGACGTGGGGAGATCCCCGCGCGTACAGCGACCTGCCGCAGTACGGCTGGCTGGGAATGCTCGAGGCCATCCGCTCCAGCGCCGGAAGGGTTCCCCACTGGGCGCAGTACATGGTCCTCTACGACCTGGTGTGGTTCTACATTGATGACAAACGCATGCACAGCGACACCGGCTCCGCCACACCCGAGCAGCAGGCCAGCATGCACGAACTGCTGGAACGCATCATCTCCCTGATCGACGAGGACGTCGTCAATACGTTCAGCGTGGTCAGCCAGGGATGGCTGTTCCACAACATTCTCCGTACCCATTACAAGGGCATCCAGTACGCCGATCCGCTAGTAGTGCAGGGCAAAACCGATCCGGTGCAGCAGGTCACCACGTATCACTACCTTTTCCAGGGGGACCTCCCGCAGGAAGGGTACGTAGTGGACGGTGTTTCCCGGACGCCGGTGGCCGCCAAGGTCATGGAACACCGGGTACTGGGAAGAATCTTGATCCGCGAGCGCATCCTTGTTCTTCCTGCGGGGGACAGCACCGAGATCGTACTGGACGGGGTTGCGGCAGTTCCCACCACCGACAGGAGGGTGCCCCTGCAGCCAGGGCGCAGGCCCCTGCCGGCTCGCTATCTTGAACTGGCCGCCGGACCCGCTCAGGGGCGCCTGGCTCGGAGAGCCGCCGGAACCCGGGTTTCCCGGAGCCTGGCGCGGGCCCGAACGGGGCTGACGGCCCGGCAGATCCTGTCCGGACAGTCCCGCCCCCGCACCCTGGCAGCGGCAGTACTGCGGGTGCTGCGCCGGCAGCGCAAAGCCGCCGAAGCCAGGAAGCGGAAAGCTGCGGACCAGGCGCTGATCGCTTCGGCTGCCTCCGAACCGGTGCGCTCGCGGTACAAGGATGCCTGGCTGCTGATGGACCGGATTGACCGGGCCGACGACAATGCGGAGCACCTCTACCGGTACCTCATGAAGCACCGGCCGGACATCAACGCGTTCTTTGTCATCGAACAGGACTGCGAAGACTGGCACCGGCTGCGCGGTGACGGTTTCAAGCTGGTTCCCTACGGCTCGGACGAATCGGTGCTCCTGGTGCTGAACGCCGCCTATAAACTCTCCTCCCACGCCAACTGGAACGTTGAATACCCGGTAAACCGGAAACGCTATGGCAGCGGCGACGCCAAATTTGTCTACCTCCAGCACGGCGTCATCAAAGACGATATGTCGCGGTGGATCAACGGCAAGGACATCGCGGCAATGGTCACGACCACCCGCGGCGAGCACGAATCGATTGCGGGCAACAACAGTGTGTACCGTCTGTCGAACCACCAGGCCAAACTCGTGGGGCTGCCCCGCTACGACGCCCTGCGCGCAGCAGCCCTGGCCTCACCTGTTCAGGAACGCCGTCAGGTCCTGATTGCCCCCACCTGGCGGCAGTACGTGAAGAAGGTCATCGAGGTCTGTGCCACGCCGGCTGAGGCAGCCCGGGCCTTTGAAGCGACGGACTTTGGCGGAACCTGGATGACATTGCTCCGGTCCGCCGAACTGAAGGAATTGAGCGTCAACCAGGGTGTGGACGTGGTCTTCATGCCCCATCCCGAGTTCGAATTCGTGGTGCCGTATCTGGACCTGCCCGAATTTGTGCGGGCGGCGCGGTACCGGGACGTGAGCGTCCAGGCTGAACTCACCAAAGCCCACACCCTGATCACCGATCATTCATCCATTGCCTTTGACGCCGCGTATGGGGGGAGCAACCTTATTTACCTGCAGTTTGACGGCGACGAGATCTTCCGCGGCAAGCACGTGTACCGCAAGGGGTATTTCGATTATGCCCGGCACGGCTTTGGCCCGGTGACCTCCGATGTGGACGGAGCGATCAGGGAGCTGCAGCGGATCATCAGCGGGGGACTGGTGCGCGAGGAGATGTACGAGGCACGGGTGCGGGACACCTTCCCCTTCTGGGATTCGCGGTCATGTGCGCGGATCACCGCGGCGGTGGAGAACCTGGGACGTCCATGGGACCGGCAGCGACCCCTGGACGAACTTTCCGGCAGAGCCGCCGAATGAAGGCTGCGGGATGGCTCAAACGGGGTGTAAAACAGCTGCAGCGACGGTCTGACCAAGCCGCAGCGGCCCCGGTGCAAACGGCAGTGCCAGAATGGGCCGCCCCGCCCACGGCACCGTCGCCTGCTCCCGAAGCCGGTCTGGCCGAGCTGCACGGGTGGCTGCGTGAGGTGACCGCCGCTGCCGCCGTCGTGCATTCACAAGCTCCGGAGACTGAGGCGCTGCGCTGGTACGCACAGCGCCTCACCGATGTGGCAGCACACGTGGAATACGTGCAGCACAGCGGACCGGACCGGTTTGAGGTGCTGCAGGAGTTTGCGCAGGCCGTGCTGGAGAATCCGAGAGGCAAGCAGGCCCTGCAGACATTTCAGGGTGTCCATCAGCGGGTGCTGCTTTGGCTGACGGCACACGGCCGCCGCGGCGATGTTCTGAACGTCCTTACAGATCTCCAGGACAATGGCCGCAACTATCCCCTGTCTCCGGGGCACCCGGTGCAGGGCATCAGCGATCTTACGGCCGCGCCGTCGTACCTGCAGGTGCTCAGCGAACCTGTTGACCCTGACCTGCTCGGTCTGGCTGAGGCGGACCTGCCCCTGGCGGCCCGACTGACCCGTTTCGCATGGACCCCGGAAGGGACCCTTCACCTCGGCGGATGGGCATATCTCCCCGGTATCGACCCTGCTGACTGCAGTTTGGAAGTCGGGCTGCGGCGCGGCGACTCAAGCACCGTGGCGGCGCTCGCCGTGTTCAGGGGACAGGATCCACGGATTGACCTCGCCGCAGCTGACCGCTGGATGTCCTACGCGGGGGCAGCCTTCACCGCAACCGTGGATCCGCGCCTATTGGTGGACCTGAAACCGGAAACCGGAGCCGCCGCACAGTGGGCGCTCCAAGTGACACTGCGTTTTGGTGGAATTGCCGTGACGGACACGATCCGCAGCAGGGATGCCGACACGGTTCCGCGGCGGCTTCCGGTGGGTCCGCTGGCCGACGAGCGCACCCGCGTCGTCGGGCTGATGGACCGCACCGATGGCCTGAGGCTGAGAACGGTTCGATACTCCTGCCGGACCGCCTCCGTAGAGGTGGCCGGAAGCGTGGTCACGGTGGGCTTCGGCGGTGCCGGCGGCACGACGCCGGAAGGACTGTTGCTTGATGTGCCGGGGGAGCAGCCCACAGAGTTTGAGCCGGTGCAGCCGGACGGGACCTTTACCGTTGATATGGCCGCTGTCCCGGGATTTTCCGGGGCCGGAAAAGACAAACGCTGGACCGTCACCGCAGTGCTGCCCAACGGGCGGACCGAACCGGTGGGCTGGGCCGGTTCCGGCCAAGAGCTGGCTGTATCCTCGAACCCCTCGGCTGCGCTGCGGGCAGAGTGCAGCGGGTTCGGTTACCTGCAGATGGTGGTTCGCCCGGCGCGTGTGACGTTGGACAGTGCAGAGATAAGCTTGGACGGGAGTGCGCTGGTCCTGCAGGGGCGGACGATGCGCCCGGTGGGACAACCGGACCCTGGTCTTCCCCAAATGCTGCTCAGAACGGCCCGCAATGAAGTGCATGCGCTGTCCACTATGTGGCTGGACGACACTCATCGTTTCCGGACTGAGCTTCCCCTCGTCCAGAACAAGTGGGGACAGCAAGGCCGCGCGCTGGAAGCCGGCCACTACCGGGTGCTCTCCGTACTGTCCGATGGCCCCGGACCCGCCCGAACCGTCAGAGTGCAGGCGCTGGGACAGTTGCTTACCCAGCTGCCGCTCGCGGCCCAGCGGGGATCGGCATCGCTGGAACTGGTGGGGGAAGGCAACGATGAGGATTTGGTGCTTCGGGTTTCGGCCCCGCGAACACTCGTTGAACGCACGGCACTAAGCCGCAGCAATCTGGTCTCCGAGTATTCCGGTTACCGGGAAGCGGTGGACCAGCAGGCCGTGCTTTTCGAGACCTTCGACGGCAAGTCCTGCTCGGACAGCGGCCGTGCCATTAGTGATGTCCTGGGTACACGGAGGCCTGACCTGCGCCGGTACTGGACCGTCGCGGACTACTCCGTACCGGTCCCGCCGGACTGCACACCCGTGCTGCGGGAAAGCCGGGAATGGTTCCGCCTGCTGGCCACGGCCGGCTATCTGGTCAACAACAACAACTTTCCCCACTACTTCCGCAAGCGCCCGGGGCAGTTCTATCTCCAGACCTGGCACGGAACACCGCTCAAGCGCATCGGCATGGACACGCCTGTGTCCGGAAGCACCGCCTCCTACCGCGCCCTGATCCGCCGTGAATCATCCGCATGGGACATGCTCCTCGCACAGAATGACTTCGCCGCAGACACTCTGGCGGCTGCTTTCGGCTACCGCGGCCGTCCCGCCGTTCTCGGGTATCCGCGCAACGATGCTCTGGCCGATGAATCAGCACCCCTGCGCCGGGAGGAGGCCCGACACCGGCTGGGAATCGCCGCGGGCCAAAAGGCGCTTCTCTACATGCCCACGTGGAGGGACGGCGCATCCGCCGCAAATCCGTACCTGGATTTTCAACTTGCGGCGACACGGTTGAGCCCTGACTATGTGCTGCTCTACCGGGGGCATCACAAGATCGCGGGCCGCCGGCAGACTACGGGCCAGCGCCTTTACCAGGACGTCACTGCCTATCCGGAGGTCAACGACCTCTATTTGGCTGCGGACCTTTTGGTCACCGACTATTCGTCGGCAATGTTTGATTTCTGTGTAACCGGCAAACCCATGTACTTCCTGACTCCGGATCTGGAGCGTTACCGGGATACCGAACGGGGTTTCTACTTTGATTTTGAGGCTCAGGCTCCCGGGCCAGTAGCCCGCAGCAGCGAGGAACTGGTGGAAGCGATCCTGCTTGAGGAAGCGGCAGATGAACAACGTTCTCTCCGCTACAAGGAATTCGCCCATCGCTACGCATCGACCGATAACGGATTCGCAGCTATCCGAGTGGTCGAAGCTACTCTACGACAGAAGAGTTCCACTTCCGAAGCGCCGCTGGACTCTGAACCACCGTCATCGCAGGGGTCATCCTGAAAGCTTTCAAGGTGGTCCCGAAGGATATTATCAATCCGTGACTGAACTACTCAGCACTTCGGGATCTGCAAATATTGGTGGAACTGACTCTGGAATCTCGTGATACTGCAGGTGTTTCCGGACCCAATTAATGTTCTCTCGCACTACTACAGCGGGAGAACCCACCGCGATGCAGTGCGGCGGGACTGGTCTGGCCTTAGTCACGACGCTGCGGGCTCCGACGACACTGCCCGTCCTAATGAGGGCCCCGGGCATAACGAAAACTTCCTGCCCAATCCAAACATGGTCTTCGACCAAGATTGAGCGGGAATGGTTGATGCGTTCACCTGTCACGCCGTCGTATATGGGGTGCGAGTCATCGGCGCGGATCCGGCTCGCATTGGCTATGAGGACGTCGTCCCCAAAGGTGATGTTTGCTCCTTCCGCTGCAGTCATCTGGCAGCCCCAACCGCTGTAGAATTTCTCACCCATGGTCACTGCGCATCCGCGCCCAAGTGTTATGCGGCCGTCAAACCAAGCCCATTTGTCCATTCGTACCGAAGAATTATCCGCATGGAATACTATGTTCCCCTGTAGAACAACTCGGTCTCCGAAATCTACGCGACAGTTCTTGCCCTTAAACTCGATGCTTGCATTCGGCCTAGCAGCAGGAACTCCGACAATGGCATTACCGTTAGCGTCAGAATAATCCCTTATTTCCGCGCCCTTGACTGTTACCGACATCTCCACCCCAGCATTTCAGAAGCCTGACATTTTGCTGATACTAACATGCCAATTCATCCTCAGTCGAGGCGAAGAAAGGTAAGTCTAATGTGTGACACAGGGGACAAAGCGGGCGAGAAGCAGGTTTTGCAGGGTCTTCGATATGGCTGATGTTGGGAGACCAACTGCTAAGCGGTTGTTAAGTAATCGGTCAGCGGCACGCAAAGGGCTGATGCCCTCTAGAAACTTGAAACCGATGACAGTTCAGCATTCGCGCGAACTAGGTCTTCAGCAAAATCCACTTCCACCGCATAATAGTTACCGATATCTACGGGAAGATACTGCACTGCGTCCTGCTGGATGGTGAGGACCATGCCCCGCTCGAAATAGTCCTGGTCATCTACTTCGGACAGCCGACAGATTAGCTTCTCCTTGTCTGCAGATGAAACAAAATTTATTCCGACGGCTTCACCGAGGCCGCTTCGTACGGTTTTGGAGAGTTCGTCAATAAATCCTTGGTCATCGACTGTGTATTTTATTTCTTCATCGGAGACAGCGGAGGTGTCAACTGCAACAAAAGAGACGTCCGAACGGATTAGCTCTTCTAGCTTGTCGAATATCCTCGGATCGAAGACGACGTCTCCATTCATCCAAAGAACACCACCTTGGGCAGAGTTCCGTAGCGCCTTCAGGAGGCTTCTCGAGGTATTCGTCTGGTCGAATGCCTCGTTGTAGACAAATGAAGCATCAGGAACATGCTCCATGATCTGTTCGAGCTTGTAGCCAACAACGATCGTCAGGCGAAGTTCTTCACCGAAGGTAGCAACAAGGTTGTCAACCTGCTGAGTCATGATGGTCCGACCATCGTCTAGTTGAGTCAGCGACTTGGGATGCGGCCGGGCAAGCCTGGTACCCATCCCTGCAGCGAGAATTACGGCTTGCACGGTCATTATGGTGTCCTATCCGTCAGTAGAGCTTCCTAGGAAAACGCTCTGCTAAAAACGCAGTCTGGCTACCCCATCTAGCAGACAAGTTACCAACGTATTCCCCAATACGTACATTACCCGGGAATGAACAAAAGGAGAACCGAACACGACAAAATTTTTGGTAGGAGCAGGCTGGCACGACGGCAGAATGTTCCTTTTTGGGAGAGTGCATGGAAGTTCCATGAGTCGAAGAGCTAGTCCGCCGAGTTGCCATAGAAACATCTGAGCTCCGAGAATGTTGCCCGCCTGGGTACCCCGTCATGGGGAATTTGAGCAGCTGTGCCATCACGATTTGGGCAGCGGAAGTTCAGAACGAGCACCTTCCCTGTGCGCTGCGGCCAAACAATGGTGCGAGCCGGTTTTGTTTTTGAAGGACGCGCCTGTGGAGAGTAAGCCAGAAAAACACGCCAATTGGGAAGCGCGGGGGTCTTGGAACCAACGACCAATTCAAGTATTGTCCGAGGAGTAAGAGGTGGTTGTCTCAAGTTATGGCCCGCGGAAGAGGGTCGTATTGCTTGGCTGCCAATTACGAGGCGGTAAAGAGATGCTGTGAGTATTCGGTCGGGTCATCGTAGACCTGCTTAAATATCGCGGCGCGAAGAGATATCTGCAAAGAATTCCTATCTGGGTGGAGGCTGTCAATGCGTTCGGTATGTTTCACAATGGTCAAAAATGAGGAGGACATTATTGAGTCCTTTGTGCGGCACACGCTAAGCATGGTGGACCATTTGTACATTGCCGACAACCTTTCTACGGATGGAACGAGCAGCATTCTTCAAGCTCTTGTAGCTGAGGGTCTTCCCCTCACCGTGACGGTTGATGCTGAGCAAGCACTTCTGCAAAACGTGAAAATGACAACCATGTACCGAAAATATGCGGAGAAGGACAAATTCGACTTTGCTTTCTTTCTCGATGCAGATGAGTTTCTGGAACTCGACAAACAAGTGATGGAATCTGTGCATAGCTCATTTGGTCCTGCACGCGCGTTTTACATCCCTCGAATAAATTATCTTTACACGGGGGACCCCACTCCCGGTGTACCGCGCTCAATCTTTGAATCAATGACGACGCTCGATACCGTGCAACTAACCCCGAAGTCTATGATCTTTCATGATGACACTGGTTGTGGGCAATTCAATATAGGAAACGGGAATCATTATGTGCGTGATGCGGCAAGGGGTAATGCGGTCGTCTCTGAGGAGCAACCGGAAGATTTTGCCCGAATGCTGCATTTTCCGATCAGGTCCATAAACCAGTACCTCAGCAAAAGCCTGCTCGGATGGCTTGCATTACAGTTGCGGCAACCTGGGGCGAATGAGGCAAAGCAGGCTATCGGTGGCCATTGGCGTACGCAATATCGTTTGATCCTCAAGGAAAATGCTGACATTACCGAGGAACTTCTCATAAAAAACCTGTATGGTAACAAGCTTGTCGATCGTCGCGGTGGCGAAAAGCTGTTTAGTCCTACTTTTCCGATCCGTTATGCTCATTTGATACAGAATGGATCTGTTATGGTCCAGCTGGTAAAGATGTACGAACAGACGATTGATGGTCTTTGGGCCGAGCGTACCAACTGGGAACAGCACTTGGAATCGCTGCGGGTGCAATCGCCGGCCCGTGAAAGCAGTTTATCTTAGGTCTCGATCTGGTGCAGGGAATTCTTGAGCCTGGCTATATGTCTTCGGGACTATGAAACTCCTGGGGTTCCCGTACTGAGTCTGGTCTGACCACCGCCGAGCGTCGCTCCGGGAGTGTGTGAAGCCGCCGAATAGGTGCGGCTTCACACACTAAATTATTCAGACATTCACAGCCGCCGGCAGTGTTCGGCCGAATGCGGTGTCCATGAATTGAGATCTTGCTTCATCAACGTATGTTCTGGCGTCGAATAAGCCTCTTGGGACTGAACCCTCTTTTAGGGCGTTGAGTCCGAAAAGTAAACCCTCCTCAGAGTTATCGACGATGAGGCCATAGCGATTCTGCAGAACATCTCTTGGGCCGGGCATATCAGTGCAGATAATGGGGCGGCCCAAAATCATCGCTTCGAACAGCACCATTGGCTGCCCCTCATGCAGGGAGCTAAGTACGAACGCGGACGCTTGGGAAAGTGCAGGATAAGGATTCAAGCGCTGGCCAGCCAACATGATGAATTCCTCAGCCCCTGCGCTCTTAATCTGTTGCTCAAGATCATTCCTTAGCGGGCCATCACCGATTATCACAAGATTGCTGTCAGAATCAGATGCGTGATATGTGATAAACGCGCTAATCAGTTTTGCATGGTCCTTTTCGGGGGATAAGCGTCCAATAGCTAGAATATTTTGCTCAGCGTGTGAAAACCACTCCTGAATGTCTGCATCCAATGGTGCACCTGATTTTTCGAGGACGGTCTTCACATCAATCTGGTTGTTACTGTAGGTGAACGAATCCGTCTTGATATTGAATTCAGATCCAATGCCCAGCGCGTTCTTCTTTCCTAGCGATTCTGATACCGATACCAAGCTATCGAAGTGCGGGTAGAGGCGGAAGACGGCCTCAAGGTTGGCGAATTTCATTTTCCATTCATTGAGCATGTCATTGTGCAGATAAACAGACCTAGTAGTGTGCTCGTCCCCGCCCGCAGCCATCAATGACGTCCAGAACGGAGAATACCCGTCGAACTCGACGAGTGCCTCGAAATGAGCGGGACCAAATATGCGGTAAAACTCGCGGGTCATCGCGCCCATATATATTTTCCACTGCTCCGGTGAGTTCAGACAATGCTGCTGCGTAAATTTATCCCGCAACCAGCGCTCCTCAGCGCGTAGTGACTGCTGTCCCACGCGGCCGATAAGCTGAACATCTGTAGGCAGAAGGTCCAGCTGGGACAACCTGCCTTGATCGTTATTGAGTACATGAGGCTCGACTACCAAGACTTTTCGCATATCACTGTCGGGTATGCTTCGGGCCAGGTTGCGGAATGATGTGGCAATGCCGTTAGGAATCAAACTGTGGTGAAAAAGGGTGACCGGCTTCTCGTTGGATGTATCTTCGTCGTCTGCTTCATGGAAGAAGAAGTCAGTAACCCTTGCGGCAGCGAGGCCATCTTCTAGCGGAGCAAACCTCTCAGCTGCGACTTCATATTCGACATCACGGGCCGCCGAGGTCCCCGACACTGCAGTGCTCAGGATTGAGCCGAGTTCACTTCGGTTGCTGCAGAAGTCACCGGGCATCTCCGTTGTATCCAAGTACAGCCCGCGTTGCTCGCTGTACTCTTCGAAGTCATACGTGTAATAGACGATGGGCCGTTTGGTTGGCATGAAGTCGAAAGCAATACTCGAGTAGTCAGTGACCAGAACATCAACGGCAGCTAGAAGGTCGCTCGTATCGATGTCCGCCGGAACTATCGTTACGCGCAGGTCGAGGCCAGCGAGGAGTTTTTCAGTTAGGCGGTGTGCTCGGAATATCAAATGGTGGCCGGTGCCGGTCATTTCCTGCAGATCGGCTTGAATGGCGTCACTGTCCAGTACACGGTCCGTCGTGGAGCCTCTCCAGGTGGGAGCATAGAGGACAATGGGTCGTTCGTCGCCGATATCCAGCCGGCGCCGTATTTCGCTTCTGAGACTATCTCCTGAACTAATCATTCTGTCCAGCCGTGGCGAGCCTGTTACACGAATTTTTCCTTTGAACAGGCCTGAGATGTCGTGCCGTTCAATAATTGCCCATGACGTGTGATCGTTGGGTGACATGATATGCGTGCTGTGTAGAAAGTTGCGGGCGAGGTTGCTGTGCTCCATCGCGTCGCCCCGCATGTCTTTGCCCAGCGTTTTGTATGGTGTGCCATGCCATGTGTTCAAATACCGCTGGCCCTCTCTCCGCATGAAGTATGGAGGGAAGGATACGTTGTTGACCAAGTGTGAAGCGGTCGCGAGTACCCTCAAATAAAGATCGGAATGAGGAGTGGCAAAGAATACGTTGTTCCGACGCCGAACGTCTTCCGGTACAACTGACGGGTCGTTAACGGCCCACACATGGCGGTAATCCCGAAATTCAGGAAGATCGACCAGATGGCGGAATATGGCAAGAGGGTGGCAACTGACTGATGCTCCGTGATTACTTTCCCATAAGATAGTACGGGGCCGTATGTCAACCGCCTCATAAAACTCAAGATATTGCATTGAGTGCTTCTGAGACTTGTTTTTGAGATATTTTGGAACGTCGATTCCGTCAGGTGTAATGAAGATGCGGGATTGGAGGAGGGTATTGGCAGCAGTTTCAAATTGCCGGAGCTGCACAAGAGCATGTCCCCACAGGTAGTAGAGCCGCGGATCATGGTCGTTAGAGGCAAAGACAGCGTTTTCATAACTGTCTGCTGCGGCCTCCCAATCCCGTGCTGCCGCGAATGAGTCACCGGTTGCCCGGTGGAATTCCGAGCTTTTAGCAAAATCACGGATCTGCAATCTGCGCAGCTCAATTTGTGACTCGTACGGACTTAGGCTGGCTTTTTTATTCGGATTTCTCGCGACAGTCTGGAATCCGCTCGGCGACGACTTCAGGAGGTATTCACATGCTTTCTCAAAATCGCCCATTTGAACACATGCGTAACCGGCTCGGTACCACCAGTAGCGGTTCCCAGGCTTACTGGACGCAGCATATTCATAGGCGCTAAGTGCTTGGCTCCACGTCTGCATGCGCTCATATGAAAAACCTAGTTTGTAATGCCAGTATGGCTGATCCTCGTCGAGTGCAACTGCGGAAATATAGTTCTCAGCCGCGTCACTCCAACGGAAGCACCGATCGTGTGCCAATCCGGCACGAAAATAGAGCTCCGCATCCAGGGGATGCGTCTGTTTGCGCTGTTCGTAGGCTTTGGACGCCCGATCCCAATCGCCTTTGCCTTGATAGTAAGCGCCCACACCAAACTGGGCCTCGTCTGTGCCCGGATTCAGGGCGATCGCTGCATTAAAAGCAGTGCGAGCGTGCTGGGTCTCTCCAGCGCGTTCCCACTGTTCACCTTCAAGAAACAGGTACTTAGCGTCGCCGGGCTTGAGACGGTTGGCAGCTCGGTAACTGGTGGCTGATGCATGATGTCTACTCAAAGCGGCATAGCTAGCTGCCATTCGCACGTGCCATGCATGGTCTTCTTTGTGGTGCGGCAACCCGCGTTCGAGTGCCTGTGCTTCCTGCCAGCGCGGGCCCTTGGTTCGCAAATCAGCTGCAACGAGATCGTGATAGCGCGGGTTCGTTGGGTCACCGTTCAATGCATGACGAATATGGGCCATGGCGTGTTCTTGGTCGCCGAGGGCCGAATAACATCTGAAAAGTCTGTAGTGCCAGGCTGGACTTTGGGGATCCAACCTGATGGCTGCCTGATAGTGCTCGATTGAAAGCTCATGGCGGCCCTGCCGCTCCAGCACGAAGGCCAAACGGTAATGCCAGACCGCTATTTCTGGATCGAGGTCCACTGCTCGAGCGAGGAACTGCTGAGCTTCCCCCAAGTTGTTTAGCCTGAACAATGCATTGCCCAGCTGAAAGTTCACTCGAGCATTGTTTTCCTCCCCAGCTGTCAGCAGGGACTTATAAATGCGCACCGCCGCCACCCAGTGCTGGCGTTTCTCGAGTTCCCTTGCAGCCCTAAACGGAGCTTGCCAACCAATCATTATTCCCCTTTGCCCAACCGGTTTGACGGTTAGGGTTTTAGTTTGTTTAGTATTCACGCTTATGAGTCGGGGCCAGTCGCCTCGCTGCTTGCATTCAGACGAAGATTCTCTGAATCGAAGCAACACTTCGTTCCGCGGCGGTCCCGTCGCCGTAAGGATTCATGGCCCCGGACATGGAGCTGTAATGCTCCCGGTCATGCAGCAGGAGGCCCACTTCGCGGACAATGCGGTCCTCGTCGACGCCGATGAGCTTCACAACGCCGGCGGCGACTGCCTCGGGACGTTCGGTGTTTTCGCGCATCACCAGCACGGGCACTCCCAGGCTGGGAGCCTCCTCCTGAATCCCGCCGGAATCGGTGAGGACGATATGTGCCAGGGAAAGCAGCCGGGTGAATTCGCCGTACTCCAGCGGTTCGGTGATCAGGACGTTTTCCAGACCCTCCAAGTGCGGAAGCACTGCGCGGCGGACCACGGGATTGCTGTGGATCGGCAGGACTAGCGTCAGGTCCGGCTCTGCCCGGGCGATGCGGGCCAAAGCCCGTCCGATACCCTGCATTCCTTCGCCCTGGTTTTCCCGGCGGTGGGTGGTGACCAGTAAGACCTTTCGGCGTGAAGCCGCAAGATTTTCCAGCTCGGGATCGGCAAAGGGGACATTCTTTTCCACGGTGGCCAGAAGTGCATCAATGACGGTGTTTCCCGTCACCACGATGTTGGCCGGATTGATGTTCTCCGCGAGAAGGTTCTGCCGGCTGCTCTCCGTGGGTGCCAGATGCAAAGAGGCAATCTGCGAGGTGATTTTGCGGTTGCCTTCCTCCGGGAAAGGCGAGAAAGGATTGCCGCTGCGAAGGCCGGCCTCCACGTGCACAACGGGTATGCCGTGGTAAAACGCGGCCATGGCCGCCGCAGTGGACGTTGTGGTGTCACCCTGGACAATCACGGCATCGGGGCGGTTGACGTTGAAGAGTTTGTCCAGCCCGTCAATGGTTCGGGCCAGGATGCCGTTGAGGGACTGGCCCGGCTCAAAGATGTTCAGGTCATAGTCCGGCTCAATGCCAAACAGGTTGTTGACCTGGTCCAGCATGGAGCGGTGCTGGCCGGTCACCGTCACGAAGCAGTCAAGGGCGTCGGATTCCTTCAGGGCAGCCACAATCGGTGCCATTTTGATGGCTTCTGGCCTAGTGCCATAAATAGGCATGACGACTGGCATGAATTCCCCGCTTAGCTTGACAACAGCCCGATATCTCGGATCAGTCTAGCCGAAGCGAACTTTTTGGAAATAGGAAGTTAATTTTTAGGGTAATTCCAGTAAGTAGGCCCGCTCCGCGGGGCTCACCCGAAGAGAATCAGCACAGTTATCAGCGTGGGAACCGATAATCCCACCACCGTGGTCAGCAGCATGGCGACCGCGCGCTGCTTCCGGTAGGCCTTTTCCGCCCCGGGGCGGATCATTCGCCCGGTTGAGAGCGGCCGCAGCGCCGCATCAGTTTCGGCGATACGGCGGGCGTTTCGTTCCGGTTCGGGAGACGGATCCCTCAGGTGTCTCGCCGCGGGAATGTCCGCGTACCGCTTGGTGGCCATGCTTCAACCCTGCCACATTTGTGCAAATTGTTATCGGTGCTGTGGAGGCTCCTGCGGTAGGCTTCCTACTGACCAAACCGGCACGACGGCAATGACGCCTCCTGTCCGGAGCAGGAGCGCCAGCATGGAAAAGGGATCACTTTGCAAACCAAAATCACCGCGAACGCACAGGCGCTGAAGCGATGGTTGAGCAAAGCGGAAGTCTCTCTGGGCAATCACAGTGACCGGCTCAATGCGATCAACATCTTCCCGGTGGCAGACGGAGATACCGGCACCAACCTCTACCTCACGCTTTGCGCCGCCTCCCGTGCCGTGGCCGACGTCGACACCACAGACATCGGGGAATTGCTGGGAATTGCCGGCCGGGCGGCCATGGAAGACGCCAAGGGCAATTCGGGCACTCTGCTTTCCGTGTTCCTCACGGCCATGGCTGAGCCGCTGCAGGGCAGCACCCGCCTCTCGGCGCCCCTTCTCGCATCCGCGCTGCACCGGGCCCAGCTGCGCTCCTGGTCCGTCCTGAGCGATCCCGTTCCCGGAACCATGCTCTCGGTCCTGGAAGAAGCGGCCGGGGCCGCCATGGACGCTGAGGCCGCCAAGATGGGCGATGACAGCAACGCAGGCCTGGCAGCCGCGCTGCGCGGCGTCATGGACGCGGCCCTCGCCGCCGTCGTGCACACCGAAATGCAGCTGGACGCCCTGACCCAGGCCAAGGTGGTGGATGCCGGGGGAGTGGGCTTCCTGCTGGTGCTGGACGCCCTGCGCGCAGCGGCCCTCGGTGAGGAACTGCAGGAAGAGCTGCTGGACGGCCTGCACGGCTACGACGTGCAGGCCCCGCACATCCACGGTGAAATGCCCCGCATGGAAGGCGTGGAGGTGATGTGCACCATCAACCTCAGCCCGCTGGATGCGGCCACGCTGCGCCTGCAGCTGGACGAGCTCGGTGACTCGGTGATCATGAGTGCCGTGGACGCGGTGGGTGAAGGCTACCGCTGGCGGGTGCACGTGCACACTCCCGACGCCGGCAGCACCATTGATCTGCTGCGCACCGTTGGCGAGCCCACCAATTTGACCATCACGGAGCTTTCCGCAGACGGTCACGAAACCAAGGAAGTCATCGAGGACAGCGGGATCCACGAGGCCCATGAAGTCTAACGTTCCCCCGGAACTGGATTTCCCGCTCGAACGGCGGATCGGCAAGCCGTCCGCCACCAAGCTTGAGAAGCAGCTGGGCCTGAAAACCGTGGGCGACCTGCTGCACCACTTCCCGCGCCGCTACCTCGAACGCGGAGAGCTGACGCCCATCGCGGAAATCCCCTTTGATGAGGACGTCACCCTCATTGCCCGGGTCCAGAGCGCCAATGCCCGGCGGATGCAGACCCGCAAGGGCACGCTGCTGGAAGTGGTGGTCACCGATGATGCCTCCGGGGCGCTGGGCCAGCTGCACCTGACGTTCTTCAACGGCTGGAACGCGCAGAAGGAACTCACGGTAGGCACCCGGGCCATGTTTTCGGGCAAGGTGGGCGTCTACAAGAAGCAGCTGACGCTGACCAACCCCAACTACGTGGTGCTCAATGACGAGGCCGATGACGAGGAAATGGCCAAGCGCCCCATCCCCGTCTATCCCGCCACCGCAAAGCTCAACAGCTGGGACATCAAGAAAGCCGTGGACCTGCTGCTGGACACCATGGAGACCGAGCGGCTCAGCGATCCCATCCCCGAACCGGTCCGGGACGCGGAACACCTCATCGGACTGGTGGAGGCATACGAGAAAATCCACCGCCCGGCCGAAATCGGCGAGGCGTACAAGGCCCGCCACCGGTTCCGCTACCAGGAGGCACTGGTCCTGCAGACGGCGCTGGCCCGCCGGCGCAGCGCCGCCGCGCAGGAAGACGCCACGGCCCGCCCGCCCCGGCCCGGCGGGCTGCTGGATAAATTCGATGCCGCCCTGCCGTTCACGCTCACCAACGGCCAGTTCGACGTCGGCCGCGAGCTGGCCGATGACCTGGCGCAGCCGCATCCCATGAACCGGTTGCTGCAGGGTGAGGTGGGTTCGGGGAAAACCCTGGTGGCCCTGCGGGCAATGCTCCAGGTGATCGACGCCGGCGGGCAGGCCGCGCTGCTGGCTCCCACCGAGGTCCTCGCCGCCCAGCACTATGAATCGATCACCAAGACGCTGGGCCCGCTGGGACAGGGCGGCCGGCTGGGGAGCGACGACGACGCCACCCGGGTTACGCTGCTGACCGGCTCCATGGACACCGGCGGCCGCCGTGCCGCCCTGCTGGATGCCGCAAGCGGTGCCGCCGGCATCGTCATCGGAACCCACGCACTGCTTTCGGAACATGTGCAGTTCGCGGACCTGGGTCTCGTCGTCGTGGACGAACAGCACCGGTTCGGAGTTGAACAGCGGGACGTGCTGCGCACCAAGGGCCGCAGCACTCCGCACCTGCTGGTCATGACCGCAACCCCCATTCCGCGCACCGTGGCCATGACCGTGTTCGGAGACCTCAACGTGTCCACGCTGACCGAGCTGCCCGCCGGACGCGCACCCATCTCCACCTTCATGGCGCCGCTGGCGGAAAAGCCCGCCTGGGGCCGGCGGATCTGGGAGCGTGCCCGCGAGGAGATCGACGCCGGCCGGCAGGTGTACGTGGTCTGCCCCAAGATCGGGGACAAGGACGAGGAACCGGGCGCCGACCTGACCCTGCTCGACTACGGGCCGCCTCCGGAGGGAAAGACCGGAAAACCGAACCTGGCCTCCGTGACCGAAATGCACCAGCAGCTCTCCGAAGTGCCCGCGCTCGCAGGAGTGCGGATCGGGGTGCTGCACGGGCGGCTGGATCCGGTGGAGAAGACCGAGACCATGGCCGCGTTCACCCGCGGAGACATCGACCTGCTGGTGTCCACCACGGTCATTGAGGTGGGCGTGGACGTGCACAACGCCACGCTCATGGTGATCATGGATGCGGACCGCTTCGGAATTTCCCAGCTGCACCAGCTGCGCGGCCGGGTGGGCCGCGGCGGTCTGCCCGGCACCTGCCTGCTGGTCACGAAGCTGGACCCCGGGCATCCCAGCCGGGAACGCCTGGAAGCCGTAGCGGCAACCACGGACGGCTTTGAGCTCTCCCGGCGGGACCTCGAGCTGCGCCGCGAAGGGGACATCCTGGGCGCCTCGCAGTCCGGCGGACGCTCCACGCTGAAGATGCTGCGGGCCATTCAGGACGAGCCGCTGATCGAGAAGGCGCGCGCCGCCGCCACGGCCCTGGTGCAGGAGGACCCGGAGCTGAGCCGGTATCCGGCCCTGAACGAGGCGATCGAGGATTACCTGAACCCTGAAAAGGAAGCGTTCCTGGACCGCGGCTGAGCTGTCCGGGCATTGATCCAAAGCCCGATAAAGTGAAGGCATGAGCCGCATCATTGCCGGAACCGCCGGCGGAACCTCCCTGACCAGTGTTCCCGGAACAGGAACCCGCCCCACCACGGACCGGGTGAAGGAAGCCCTTTTCTCCCGGCTGGAGTCCTACGACGTGCTGGCAGGGGCCCGCGTGCTGGACCTTTTTGCCGGATCCGGCGCCCTGGGCGTGGAAAGCGCCAGCCGCGGAGCCGTTTCGGTGGACCTGGTGGAACTGGCGGACAAAGCCGCCGGCACCTGCAAGCAGAACGCCAAGCTGATCAATGACGCCGCCGGCCGCACCGTAGTCAGCGTCCACCGAGCCAAGGCCGACACCTACCTGCTGCGCGTGCCCGCGGACGTCACCTGGGACGTGGTGTTTATGGATCCGCCCTATGATCTGGACGAGGATGACCTGAACTCCGTGCTCCGGGCGCTGCCGCCGCACCTGGCCGAGGGCGCCGTCGTCGTTCTGGAACGCTCCACGCGCTCACCCGAACCCGCGTGGCCGGCTGGAATGGAACGCTTCAGCGAACGCAAGTACGGGGAAACCACGCTGTGGTTTGCCGAGCCGGCACAGGCCGACGACGACAATGCCGACGACGACGCGCAGGCAGACGGCGCCTCCTAGGAACCCGACGCGAAGACGTCCAGCCGCTCACCGGTCAGGACGTCGGCCGGATGCGGACCTGCGGCAAGCAGCTGCGCTGTCCATTCCTCGGGCCAGGGGAAGGCCGTGGCAGCCAGCACAATGTTGCCCGGGAAACGTCCGGTGAACATGGATTTCTCGGCCAGCGCGGCCAGCCCCGCCCCGGGGATTGAGGACATGCCCTCCTGTACGGCGCGGACCTGCCGGCGGGCAAAGGCGAGCCCGGGATCATCTCCCACATTCACCAGCAAAACCCCGGCGGGGGAGAGCAGCGCTGCCGCCTCCGCATAGAATTCCGGCGTGGTCAGGTGCTCCGGTGCGTCCGCCCCGGCGAAGACATCCAGCACAATGGCGTCAAAGGACCCCGGTTCCCAGCGGGACAGCGCGTCGCGGGCGTCGCCGATGACGGTTTCCAGCACGGTGCCCTCCGGCAGCGGCAGATGCGCCAGCACAAAGTCCAGCAGCTCCCGCTCCAGCTCCACGGCCGCCTGCCTGGACCCCGGCCGGGTGGCCTGCAGATAGCGGGTGAGGGTCAGCGCACCGGCGCCCAGATGAAGGGTCCGCAGCGGCTGCCCGGCGGGGGCGGCCAGATCCAGCACGTTGCCGATCCGGCGCAGGTACTCGTAGAAGATTTCCTCGGGGTGGGCCAGATTGACATGCGACTGCTCGGCACCGCCGATGCTCAGTACCCGGGCTCCGGGAGTGAATCCGTCGTCGGTGATGGTGGCGTGCGCGCCGATGTTGCGCAGCAGCCGTGACGGGGTTTTGTCCTGCGCGGCCATCAGAGCACCTGTCCCAGCTTGGAAATGCGGTTGGCTGCTTCCTGCAGCACCTCGGTTTTCTTGCAGAAGGCAAAGCGCAGCAGCGAGCCGGTCCGGCGGGCGCCGTCGTCGTGGCAGAACACCGCCACCGGAATCGCGCCCACCCCCACCAGCTCCGGCAGCCGGCGCGCCAGCGCCGTGGCGTCAGTGATGCCCAGGGGCGCGACGTCGGCGTTGACGAAGTACGTTCCCTGCGGTTCGAAGACGGTCAGTCCGGCGGCGCGCAGCCCCTCGCTGAGGACGTCCCGCTTGGCCTGCAGCGTGGAGGCGATGCCGGTGAAGAACTCGTCCTCCAGGCCCAGCCCCAGGGCAATGGCGCTCTGGAACGGGGTGCCGGAGCTGTAGCTGAGGAAGGATTTGACGGCGCGGACGGCGGCCACCAGCTCCGCGGGGCCGGAGAGCCAGCCGATCTTCCAGCCGGTGAAGGAGAAGGTCTTTCCTGCGGAGGAGATGGTCAGCGTGCGCGCGGCGGCACCCGGAAGGGTGGCCACCGGAACATGCCGCGGTCCGAAGGTGAGGTGCTCGTACACCTCGTCGGTAACAATCACGGCGTTGTACTTGGCGGCGAGCTCCACGATCCGCTGCAGGGTTTCAGCGGGAAAGACGGCGCCGGTGGGGTTGTGCGGATTGTTCACCAGCACCACGCGGGTGCGCTCCGAAAAGGAGTCTTCAAGGGTGGCCAGGTCCGGCTGGAAATCCGGAGCTCGCAGCGGCGCCGTAGTGTGCGTGGCTCCGCTGAGCCCGATCATGGCGCCGTAGGAGTCATAGAACGGCTCGAAGGTCAGGACCTCGTCGCCGGGGCCGGTGAGCGCGAGCAGCGCAGCAGCGATGGCCTCGGTGGCACCGGTGCTGATGATGATCTGGGTGTCCGGGTCCAGGGACAGGCCGTAGAAACGTTCCTGATGGGCGGCGACGGCGTTGCGCAGCACCGGCAGGCCCTGCCCGGGCGCGTACTGGTTGGCTCCGGCGCTGATCGCTTCGCGTGCCGCGTTGCTGATGACCGACGGTCCGTCCTCGTCAGGGAATCCCTGGCCCAGGTTGATGGCGTTGTGCTTGCCGGACAGGAGCGTGATCTCCTCGAAAATGGTCACCCCCAGGGCGCCGTCCGGGCCAAGCAGGTTGGCGCCGGCTGCGGTGCGCTGCCAGGGAGGGATTCCCGGCGCTGCATCGGAGCGGAGAAGCGGGGCGGGGCGGGGAGAACTCATGCCTTCCAGTATTACTGCTGGAACCGGGTAGATTCGATCTATGCGACGCGCTGTATGCCCCGGATCCTATGACCCCATCCATAACGGACACGTAGAGGTGATCGCACGGGCCGCCAGCCTGTTCGATGAAGTCCTTGTAGCGGTGTCCACGAATTACTCCAAGAAGTACCGGTTTTCCGGGACCGAACGCCTTGCCATGGCACGGGAAACCCTCGGCGGGCTGCGCGGTGTCTCGGTGGTGCCGATGGGCGAGGGGCTGCTGGCCGACTTCTGCCGCCAGCAGGGCGTGGACGCCATTGTGAAGGGCCTGCGGTCGGTGCAGGACTACCAGTACGAGCTGCCGATGGCCGTCATGAACCGTCACCTCACCGGCGTCGAAACCGTGTTCCTGCCGGCTGAAAACCGCTACGCGCATCTGTCCTCCACCCTGATCAAGGAAGTTTCCTCCCTGGGCGGTGACGTGAAGGAGCTGGTGCCCCGCGCCTCCTACCGGCGGCTGGTCCAGGAACAGGGCGCCTAGCGGCATGTCCGGCCAGGTTAGGCCCTTCCCTTCCCAGGGGTGGCCCCCGGCGGAACGGGCCCCGGAGCCCGTGGTCCTCGAGCTGGCGGGCCTGCGGTTTGTGCTGGAGCTTGTGGAAGTGAACGACGGCGACCGCGGCTTTCGGACGGCGGTGTCCGTCAGGGCAGCCGGGGGAAGCGGCGGCGGGGTTGAAACGCCGGCACCGGACACCTTTCCGGGGGCCGCCCTGCTGCGCAGTGCACTGGTTGGCGCAGCCCGGCTGGTCCGTGATGACGGGGCCGCGGAATCCGCAGAGGCCGCGAAGACATCGGGCACTGAGCGGCACCTTTTTCCCTGCCTGCCGCAGGGGGCGTCTCCCGGGGAGCAGCGGGCGGCGCTCGCGGACGTCCGGCGGCGGCTGCCGGGACTGCTGACGCCGTCGGCCGGGGTGGCTGCGGGGAACCGGAAGGTGCCGGAGGGTCACGTGAACCTGCTGTGGTGGGACGAACGCAGCAACTTTGGAGACGCCGTCGGGCCCTGGCTGGTGCGTCGGATCAGCGGACTGAAGCCGGTCAACGGCTGGCGCCGGAGCCTTGACGTTCCTCCGCTGGCGGCAGTGGGTTCCACGGCAGGCTGGCTTGAGCAGGACGGCACGCAGGTATGGGGCGCGGGCCTGATGCGGGCGCTGGATGCGGCGGCGGTGGAACGTCTGGCAACACTGCGCGGAATCCGGATCCATGCCGTCCGGGGCAAGCTCACGGCCGCTGAACTGCGCTCGCAGCTGGGGTGGACAGTCCCGGAAATATTCGGTGATCCTGCGCTGCTGCTTCCGCGTTTCCTGCCGGTGCCGGACGGGCAGCCGTCCCAGGGCAAAGTGGCAGTGGTGCCGCATCTTGATCATCGGGGAATCCTTCGCGCCGGCGGCCGCGGGGCTGTTGACCAGGACCCGGATGCGCGAGACCCGGATCCGCGGGTCCGGGATGCGCGGGTCCACGATGCGCGGGTCCACACGGTGGACGCACGGCAGGGGATGGAACAGGTGGTCCGGGAGATCGCCGGAGCCAGGGCCTGCATCTCCAGCTCGCTGCACGGGATCATCGTTGCCCAGGCCTACGGGGTGCCGTGGACCTGGGTGCGCATCAGCGACGCCGTCATTGCGGGAGACACCTTCAAATTCCGGGACTTTTTCAGCACCATCCGGGAATCCGAGGTCTCCCGCGTGGACGTCACCGCGGCTCAGGCCGGGGAGCTGGATCCGATTCTGCTGGCGCGCACTGCAACCCTGCCCCGGCTGCGGATTTCACTGGAGGCGCTGCTGGAGGCCTTTCCGCTGCCCCGGCGGGCATAGCCGCGGCAGCAGCCGCCGTCGCGCCGTCCGCATGGGCGGCCAGAATCATTGCCGCAGGGGGGGTCAGATTCTGTTGGCGCAGGTTGGGCGGAGCACCGCGGCTGCGAGGCCGCCGGTTTCCTCCACGAACCTGCCCAGCCACTGCTTGGCCGAAAGGTCCGGATCCGTGGCCACCATGGTGATTTTCGCCGTCGAGCACTGGGAAAGGTTCGTTGCCGCACGCAGCAGGTGGTAGCGGGAGGTGACGACAATCAAATCGTCCCAGCCGTTGTCCGCGGCCAGGCGGGCTATGGCGCGGGCTTCGCCGCGTGTGGTCATGGGCTCCGGGAAGAAGCAGGTGACAGCGGCGCTGCCGGGGTCCTCGGAGACGGTGTCGCCGGCGGTGTAGTCACAGTACAAATCGGTGATTCGGTTGCCGGGGGTCTCGGTGCTGGAGAGCACCAGTTCCGGTGCCAGGCCCTCAAGAGCCAGTTGGCGTCCCACCGGAAAGCGTTCCGTCGCAGCTCCTGCGAGGACCACCACGGCGTCGGCCCTTCCTCCGTCACCGGCGTGCGCAAGGTCGCCCTCCGTCGGGTAATAAAAGAGGTTGAGGGAGGCGAAAAGCCAGATAAGCGCGGAGGAAACCACGGCGGTAACCGCCGCATCAACACTCCGCGGAACCCCGCGCTGGAGCCGCAGCACCAGGCGGTGCGGCAGGGCGCGGAGGAGGGGAAGCATGGCGTCAGCCTATGCGAGCTGGACCCCGGCCGGTAAACCGGCGGCCGCATGGGCTGTAAACTGGAACGAGCAGCCCGCACCTTGCCCTAACCGGCAGCGGAACGGCGCAGTTTGAGAGAATCGGCCGTATCAGGCTAAGATGATATGTCGGTCTATGTTCTACAGGAGTTCTCATTAGCGTTCAGTCGCGGATTTATCCGGGTTCGTCGCCCTTGGCCATTAGTGTCAAGGATCTCGGGCGCAGCCCGGGTGTTATGCGGACTATGCACGAACATGTTCCGGCACCGAAGGACTTCGGTGTTGCGCTTATCGGCGTGCCGGAAGGATCAGATCTTGATCTGGACCTGAGGTTCGAAGCCGTGCACGAGGGGATTTTAGTATCCGGAACCGTCATCGCTCCTGTTCAGGGAGAATGCGGACGGTGCCTGAAGCCCATCGCGTACGACGAAGAAGTCGATGTGCAGGAACTCTTCTACTACGAGGACGCTGAGTCTTTCGGAACAGAAGAGGAAGAAGAGCAACACCGGATCGAGCGAGATGTCATCGATCTTGAGCCGGTTTTGCGGGACGCAGTGGTCACCACCCTGCCGTTCCAGCCGGTGTGCCGGGAGGACTGCGAAGGCCTTTGCTCCGAATGCGGAGCGCGCCTTGAGGAGGATCCGGGTCACCACCACCAAACAGTGGATCCTCGCTGGGCAGCCCTCTCCGGGCTGGCTGGCAGCGCTGCAGAGAATTCTGCAGCAACAAGTACAGAGTCAGACGAGAGAGAAGAGAGTTAGTCGTGGCTGTTCCCAAGCGGAAAATGTCCCGCTCGAATACGCGTGCACGCCGGTCCCAGTGGAAGGCAACTGCCCCCAACCTGGTAAAGACCGTTGAGAACGGCCGCGTTACCTACAGCCTGCCTCACCAGGCCAAGGTCGTGACCGACTCAGCTGGTACCGCGCTGTTCCTTGAATACAAGGGCCGCAAGGTAGCGGACGTCTAAAACAGTGTTCTCTTTCCGGCACGGGCAGCCGGGCCGGGAGTTGAATACTGCTTTTCGGGTCAAAACCAAAAAGTGAAGAATACTGAAGAGCTTTTGAAGCGTCTCGGTGTCGATATCGACGCCGGGACGCTTCGTCTTGCACTCACACACCGTTCCTACGCCTACGAGCAGGGCGGCATCCCCACGAACGAGCGCCTGGAGTTCCTGGGCGACTCGATCCTGGGCTTCTCCGTGACCGACGCGCTGTACCGGGACAACCCGGACCTGTCCGAGGGTGAGCTGGCCAAGCGCCGCTCCGCCGTCGTCAGCACGCGCGCCCTGGCCGGCGTTGCCCGTGAACTCGAACTGGGCCAGTACATCCTGCTGGGCCAGGGCGAAAAGCTGACCAACGGCCGGGACAAGTCCTCCATTCTGGCGGACACCACCGAAGCCGTGATCGGCGCCGTCTACCTCTGCCACGGGATTGAAACCGCCCGTGCCATGGTGATGCGCCTGATCGGCCCGCTGCTGCGCGACGCCGACGCCCTGGGTGCCGGCACCGACTGGAAGACCTCCATCCAGGAGATCGCAGCCAGCCGGAAGCTCGGCGACATTGAATACAAGGTCACCGGATCCGGTCCCGACCACTCCCGCAGCTTCGTTGCCGTGCTCCACATCGGTGAGAAGCCCTACGGCAGCGGCGTGGGCCATTCCAAGAAGGAAGCCGAGCAGGAAGCTGCCGCCGCCACCTGGAAGATAATCTGCCCCTCGGGCTCCACGGCCGCCGGAGCCTAGCTCCGTGCCCGAACTGCCCGAAGTGGAAGTGGTCCGCCGCGGACTGGCCTCATGGGTCCGCGGCCGGACCATCACCGGCGTCGACATCCTCGACCCGCGCTCCGTGCGCCGCCATGCGGCCGGCCCCGAAGATCTGCGCGGCAACCTCGAAGGCGCCGTGGTCACCGATGTGGTGCGACGCGGCAAATTCCTGTGGATGCCGCTGCTTGAGGACCCCGGCTCCCGTCCGGTTTCCCCTCCCTCCGCGGACCCGCACGACGACGGCGTACCCCGGCTGGCGCTGATGGCGCACCTGGGCATGAGCGGGCAGCTGCTCATGGAAGACCCGCACCTGCCGGATGAGAAGCACCTTAAGGTCCGCTTTCGCCTCAGCCCCGCCGTGTCTGCCGACGGAACCCCGATGCCTGCCGAGCTGCGCTTCGTGGATCAGCGGATCTTCGGGGGAGTCTTCCTCACAGATCTGCTGCCGACCCCCGACGGTGCGCCCGGCGGACTGTCCGAAACCAAGCTGCCGCTGATCCCCGAAGAGGCAGCCCACATTGCCCGGGATCCGCTGGATCCGGCGTTCTCCTTCGACGAGTTTTACGCCCGGCTGCGTAAACGCCGCACCGGCATCAAGCGGGCCCTGCTGGATCAGGGGCTGGTCTCCGGCGTCGGGAACATCTACGCGGACGAGTCCCTCTGGGCCGCGAAGCTGCACTTTGCCCGGCCCACAGACACCATGCGCCGAGCCGATGCCCTGCGCCTGATCGAGTCCGCCCGCGACGTCATGACCCGTGCCCTGGCCGCCGGCGGAACCAGCTTCGATTCCCTGTACGTGAACGTCAACGGCGCATCCGGTTACTTCTCGCGGTCCCTGAACGCCTACGGACGCGAGGGCGAGCCCTGTCCCCGGTGCGCCGCGTTGGGGCTGAATACCCTGATCCGGCGGGATTCGTTCATGAACCGGTCTTCTTACAGCTGTCCGGTCTGTCAGCCCCGGCCGCGGAACGGGCGCTGGTAAGGGGCTTTCTTGGCTGCGGCGGCCCTTGTGAGTGCTTAGGGGCGCAGGCGCCGGAGCCCGCCGTCTGCTGTACAGATAACGTGCTTATCCCCGCTGTTTGGGGCCGTTACCTGTACAACGGACGCGGTGGTGGGCCGTATACGCCCGTTATCTGTACAACGGACGCCGTGGTGGGCCGGTTACGCCCGTTATCTGTACAACGGACGCGGTGGGGCGCCGGTTTGGATCGGTATGCCCTGGCTGAGGCCCTGCCCGCACCGAGTGTGCAGCTCCGGCGGCGTGCCTGCGGGTGGATTGCTCTGTGGACTGCTCCCTGTTCTCAACTGCCCTATCTACACTCGGGAAGAAACGCGGAAGTCTCCGCACACCTAAGCTGCCGACCGGATCCTTCGTGCAGATAACAGCGTGTGGAAAAATCCTTCGTGCAGATGCGGGGCCTAAATCGTCGAAAATCGGCTGAATGAGCCCGTTATATGTACGAAGGATTCTGGGAGAGCGTGAATGAGCCCGTTATGTGCACGAAGGATTCTGGGAGAGCGTGAATGAGCCCGGTATGTGCACGAAGGATTCTGGGAGAGCGTGAATGAGCCCGGTATGTGCACGAAGGATTCTGGGAGAGCGTGAATGAGCCCGGTATGTGCACGAAGGATTCCGGGAGGGCCCGAATGAGCCCCCACCGCCGGCCCAGAGGAACCGAGTTAGGCGCCGCGAAGCTCCGCCAGCACACCGTCGGTGAAGGGCGGCCAGACCTCTGCGGCCCAGGGACCGAAGTCGCGGTCGGTCAGGGCGACGGCGGCAGCACCGGCGTCGGGGTCGACCCACAGGAACGTGCCGGACTGGCCGAAGTGCCCGAACGTCCGTGGCGAGCTGGTGGTACCGGTCCAGTGCGGGGACTTCGAATTGCGGATCTCGAAGCCCAGGCCCCAGTCGTTTTCCTTCTGGCGCCCAAACCCGGGAAGCACGCCAGCCAGACCCGGGAAGACCACCGTGGTTGCTTCGGCCAGACGCCCGGGAGCGGTGAGCACCGGCTGCTGCAGCTCAGCGGCGAACCGGGACAGATCAGCCACGGTGGATATTGCGCCGGCAGCGGGGGAGCCTTCCAACGCGGTGGAATTCATGCCCAGCGGAACGAACACACCCTCGCACAGATAATCGGCCACCGAAATGCCCGTGGCCTCCTCCAGAGTTTCGCCCAGCACTTCAAAGCCCGCATTGGAGTAGAGCCGGCGGGTGCCCGGGGTGAAGCGGACGGTGCGTTCGGCGAAGTCATACCCGCCCGAATGCGCCAGCAGATGCCGGACGGTGGAACCCTCTGGTCCGGCCGGCTGATCCAGTTCCAGGGCCCCTTCATCCAGAGCGACGAGCATGCCGTAGGCGGTCAGCAGCTTGGTGACGGAGGCCAGCGGAAAACGCCGCTCGACGTCGCCGTGCGTGCCGGCCACGGTGCCGTCAGCCAGGACGACGGCGGCGGCAGCGTTCTCCACCGGCCAGTTGTCGATTGCCCTGACGCTGTCCATGAACATCTCCTGCTGTGTAGAGGGGTGAAATAGCCGCTTAGGCTGCGGTGCCGCCGTAGTGGGCCGCGAGCCGGCGCATGCCGTCCTCCACGGTCACTTCGGGCGTCCAGTCCAGCACTTCGCGGGTGCGGCGCTGGTCAAACCAGTGCGAGGTGGAAAGCTGCTCGGCCAAAAAACGCGTCATGGGCGGCTCATCGTGGACCAATCCGCGGGTGCCTGCGGCCAGCCAGGCCCGCTCGATCACGGATCCGGCGCTGCGGGCCAGCCAGCCCGGAACGCTCCACGCCGGCGGCGTGACTCCGGCGGCGGTGCAGATGCCGGCCAGCAGTTCTCCCACCGGACGCGGCTGGCCGTTGGTGACCACCAGGGCCTGCCCGTGCGCGTGGTCCATGCGTTCGAGGCCGCGGACAATCGCCGCTGCAGCGTTGGCAATGTAGGTGGTGTCGATCAGGGCAGTACCGCCGTTGAGCAGCGGGAGCCGGCCGGACCAGGCACGGTCAATAACCCGCTCCACCAGCTGCGTGTCCCCGGGACCCCAGACAATGTGCGGCCGGATGGCTCCCACCCGGAACGACGGCGAATCCTCCGCCAGGGCGAGCAGCTCGGCCGCGGCCTTGGACCGGGCATAGAATCCGCGTGCGCGCTCCGGATCGGCGGTTCCGGCACCGGCACCGGCAATGGGTTCGCCAAAGTGGGCCACCGAGGGGGAGGAGACAAACACGAAGTCCCGGACACCGGCAGCCTTGGCCGCCTTAATCAGCGTGCGTGTGCCGGTGATGTTGGTGTCCACGAAGTCCTGCCACTCTCCGGTGAAGGAGACCTTCGCTGCCAGGTGTACGACGGCGTCCATCCCCTCCGCGGCGCGGGCTGCGGCCGCGGGGTCGGAGACGGAACCGGCAACGGATTCAATCCCGGCAGCCGCGTTTCCTGACGGAGCTGCTGTTCCGGCCGGAGTTCCGGCAGGAACAGCAGCGGCCATCGGAGTGCGCTGGAGCGTCCGGACCGTGTGGCCCTTTTCCGCCAGCAGCCGGGCCACGGCTCCGCCGAGCAGTCCGCTGGCGCCGGTCACCAGGACGCGCCGGGCGGCCAGGGGTGCGGCAGACCCGGAAACAGAACTCATTTGCGTCCGCCCGTGCCGGGCACCTTGGCGCTTCCGCCGGCCAGGATTGTGTCAGCCCAGCCGGCCAGGGCGGTGCGGTCAATCTTGGAATTGTGCCTTATGTCGGTGGGCATGGCGGGAAGCACCAGCATCGCTGCCAGCTCGAGCCCGGCCCCGGCGGACACAGCTGTGCGCACGGCGGCGGCCAGATCCTGCGGGGCAGTGCCGGGCCGGCGCACGGGATCTGCCAGTTCCAGCACGGCCACCGGAACCTGGGTTCCGGCAGGACCAACGCCGACGACGGCGGCACGCCCCACGGCGGCCACTGACTCGGCGGCCTGCTCGGCGGCCACCGGGGTGACCACGCCGTCGGCCGTGGTGAGGATATGCCCCAGGCGGCCTTCGACCCAAAGCCGGCCCTGCTCATCCAGATGCCCGACGTCGCCGGTGCGGTGCCAGCCCGGCAGCGACGCGCTCTTGGACTCGGTGATCCAGAGCCGGTCATAGCGGTCCTTGACGTGCGGCGCGGAAACCAGGATTTCACCGGTGAGGCCGGGTTCCA
Organism: Arthrobacter sp. TJ-58; assembly: GCF_058269295.1. Lineage (NCBI taxonomy): Bacteria > Bacillati > Actinomycetota > Actinomycetes > Micrococcales > Micrococcaceae > Arthrobacter > Arthrobacter sp. TJ-58. The sequence goes on along the minus strand of NZ_JBZCNM010000001.1, from coordinate 1,264,810 downwards.
CGAGCGGAGTGTCGCCCACGGATCCGTCCGCTGACAGAGCCGCGATGGCCACCTGCGCACCGGAGACCGGCGTACCGACGCAGACACCGTTGCCGGCACCAGCGGCCCGGATTTCCTCGAGGCTGATGTCCGTCACCGGCAGTGCCTCGGTCATTCCGTACGGGGTATGCAGTTCCGCGTTGGGCGTGAGTTCGGAAACACGTGCCAGCAGCGGCTCGGGAATGGGCGCGCCGGCCGAAAGCAGCAGTTCCACCCGCTGCAGGGCCTTGCGCTGGTCCGGATCCAGGTCCCCGGATGTGGCCAGCACGTTGACCAGGGCTGCCGGGGACGCAAACACCGTGGTGGCACCCACGGCGGCGGCGGCGTCGGCCAGTGCCGCAGCCGTGAGCGTACGCGGCGAGGTGACGTCCATGTCAGGGGTCACCGAGGTGGCGCCCAGCGCCGGACCCAGGAGGGCAAACGGCGCAAACCCGGCGACCAGCGAGGTGCCGGCCTGCAGGTTGTAGGTGTTCTTCAGTGCGTCACGCATGGCCGTGAGCTGGCGGTGCGTGTAGACGACGCCCTTGGCCGGCCCGGTGGAGCCGGAGGTGAAGAGCACTGCGGCGTCCGTATCGGGATCGGTGTGCAGCAGCGGCACGTCGCTGTTCTCGCCGGCGGTAATCAGCTCGGGCACCGAGTGCTGAACGCCCAGGAGGCGGGCCTTCACGGGGGAGAGCGTTTCAGCGCTGATCCGGATACCCGGCCAGCCAAAGACCTTGGCACCGATCAGGGCGCGCTCAATGCCGACAATGTAGGCCGGCCCGGCGCCCTTGATCGCACGTCCCATGCCCTTGGTGCCCAGTCCGGCGTCGGCGACCACAATAACTGCGCCCAGACGCAGGCAGGCGTAGATCAGGGAGGTGAGTTCAATTCCCGGCGGAACGAGCAGGTTCACGCGGTCCCCGGCTTTGACACCGGCGGCGGACAGGCCCGCGGCGAGGCGGTTTACGCGCGTGGCAAGCTCGGCCCAGGACAGGGTGGAGGGGGCGCTGCCGGCGGGGGAGCCCAGCGGTGCCATGTCGACGACGGCGGCTGTGGAGTCGTCGTCGCGCTCGTCCAGTTCGGCGAGCATGGGCCGGAAAACGGCGAGTCCGGCGGTGTCCCGGCCGCGGATCTCCTGGTTTTCCGTGCCCGGGCCCTTCTCCAGCCAGCTGAAGATGGGGACGGTGATGTCCACGTCCTCCGGCAGCAGGTGGCTGGCGCCTTCGAAGCGGTGCACGTCCGCGTCGGGCAGGCGGTCCATCAGGTCCCGCAGGTAGCGGTCGGAGAAGACCGGATCCTTGGGGCCCCACAGCATAAGCGCGGGAACGTTCAGCGACTTGATTCCTTCGGCCACCCGGTTCAGGGTGCGCCAGCTCGGATGAGTGGACTCGGCGGGAATGTCGGCAACAAAGTTCGCGACGCCGGCACGGCGGGCAGCGCCGCGGTACGGCGCCGCGAAGGCTTTCCGCACCTCCGGAGCCAGCGCCGGTGAGGCCAGGGAATGGGTGACGCGGATGAAGGCATCGGTGGTCCGGGTGCCCCAGCCGTGGACGGCGGGATGCAGGGCCAGCTGCAGGGCCGGCGGAACGTTGAACCCGGCCGGGTGCACTGCTGTGTTGGTCAGGATGATGCCGGCGAGAGAGCTGCGGTGCTTCAGCGCCCAGCCCAGGGAAATGATGCCGCCCCAGTCGTGGCCGACGGTGATGACTTTGCCGGTCAGGTTCAGCGCATCAGTGAGGTTCCCGAGGTCGGTGATCCGGTCCTCAAGACGCCGGAAGACGCCGGTGCGGGCGGAGAAACCCATGTCCAGCTGGTCGACGGCGATGACCCGCCACGGCTTTTTCGCCGTGGCGCCTGCGGCCAGCAGGCTGCGCCAGAGGTAGGACCAGGTGGGGTTGCCGTGCACGCACAGCAGGGTGCCGGCCGGCTCGACGCCGCGGGCCGCGAGGTCCGCGCCGTTGTCCAGCACATGCCACTTGTGGACGGTTCCGGGACGGTCAACTGCCGCCGTCGAAGGCACCTGGACAAAAGAAGACCAGGATTCCGCAACGCCGGGCCAAAGCTCCGCTACCACGCAATCTCCATCATCGTGGTGTTCAGGCCCGAGCCCACGCCCATGCACAGCACCCGGTCACCCGGGTTCAGCGTGCGGGCTTCCTGGGCCAGGGTCATCGGCAGCGATGCCGGTCCCACATTGCCCCAGCGCGGGAACGTGATAGGCACCCGTTCGCGGACCAGGTCCACCGCCTTGATGATGGCGTTGGTGTAGGAGTTGGAGACCTGGTGGGTGACGTAGCGGTCCATGGAACGCCAGTTCCATCCCTGGTCATCATGGGCCTCGTTCCAGGCGTCCACCACGAGTTCCAGGCCGCCGTCCAGCAGGCCCTTGGTGTCGGTGTACATGCCGTCCACGCCGCCAACGCACAGTTCATGGTGCTGGGTTCCGGCACGGGAAACACCGCCCACAATGCGGTGGGAGCCCGGATGCTCGTCTGCCCGGCCGATCACCGCGGCGGCGGCGCCCGAGCCCAGGGTGAGCGTCGCGAACTCGCGCAGGTAGTCCTGACGCGTTGAGTCCGGGCTGTTCAGCCGCCGGAAAGTGGCTTCCTGCGTGCCCTGCGCATCTTCGCCGGCCACGATCAGGGCGTACTTGATCTGCCCGGACTCGATCATGTTGGCGGCCATGGTGATGCCGTTAACGAAGCCCAGGCAAGCATTGGCCAGGTCAAAGTTCAGGGCGGAGGAGGGCAGCCCAAGCTGATGGTGGATCTTCACCGCCACTGAGGGCTCAAGGTTCCGCCGGGTCACCGAAGTATTGATCAGCAGTCCGATTTCCGAGGGTTCCACCCCGGCTTCGGCAATCGCCTTGGCGCCCGCCTCGATGGCGGCGTCGTCGAATTCCGTGCCCGGCGCCCACCAGCGGCGTTCGCTGACACCGGCCACCCGTTCAAGGAGGCGTTTGGAAAGACGCAGCCGTTTGAGGGACGGTGCCAGCCGTTCGTCAAATTCAGCTGAGGTCATAACCACCGGTGCTTCAACGCTTGTGACGCTGAGAAGAGCCGTGTTGTTGTGCTGGAAGTTGAAGTTCCCGGTCAAAATGCCTGCCTTGTCTCCTGCTGAAGTGATCACACCTGCCGGCTGGGGGAAGCCTGGCTTCACGTCTTGATTCACTTGTTCCTTAGAGAATCCTACGTTCCCCGTGAGGCCAAAGGGACGCACAGTGCGGGATTACGCTCTGCGAGTACTGCAGTTAAGTCTCAGGCACCAAGTAGATTGAGGGAATCACCCGACAGCAGGAAAGATTGGCCCCCCGTGCATTTGAAGACGCTGACCATGCGTGGATTTAAGTCCTTCGCATCAGCCACCACCTTCGAGTTTGAACCCGGAGTTACCGCCGTAGTGGGGCCCAACGGGTCCGGAAAATCCAACGTGGTGGACGCCCTGGCTTGGGTGATGGGGGAGCAGGGAGCCAAGACCCTGCGCGGCGGAAAGATGGAAGACGTCATTTTTGCCGGCACCAGCGGCCGCCCCGCCCTGGGCCGCGCGCAGGTCTCGCTCACCATTGACAACGCCGACGGCGCCCTGCCGATCGAATACTCGGAAGTCACCATTTCCCGGACCCTGTTCCGCTCCGGCGGGTCCGAATATGCCATCAACGGCGCCCCCGCCCGGCTGCTCGATATTCAGGAACTGCTCTCGGATTCCGGACTCGGCCGCGAGATGCATGTCATAGTGGGCCAGGGCCAGCTGGACCGGATTCTGCACGCCGGTGCCGCAGAGCGCCGGGGTTTCATCGAAGAGGCCGCCGGCATCCTCAAGCACCGCCGCAGGCGTGAGAAAACCGTCCGGAAGCTCGACGCGATGCAGGCCAACCTTGCCCGGCTGACGGACCTGACCTCCGAGCTGCGGAGCCAGCTTGGACCGCTGGGCAAGCAGGCCGCCGTCGCCCGCCGTGCCCGCACCGTGCAGCAGGACGCCCGCGATGCCCGGGCCCGGCTGCTCGCCGATGACCTGGTGACCCTGACCGGTTCCCTGGCCCGGGACGCCGCGCAGGAAAAGGAACTGCTGGGCCGCCGCGACGCCGCCGCTGCCGCCCTGGCCGCCGCCCGGTCCCGTCAGGCCGAACTGGAAACCCTGGCCGCCCGGGCCACCCCGCAGGTCAACGCCGCCCGGGAGGCCTGGTACGCGCTCTCCACCCAGCGTGAGCGGTTCCTGTCCCTGGCAGCGCTGGCACAGGAACGGCAGCGCCTGCTGGGATCCTCGGAACACCGTGAAGACACCGGCACCGATCCGGAACGGCTGCAGGCCTCCGCCCAGCGGGCCCGGGCCGAGGCAGCCGCGCTGCAGGAAACCATCGAAGAACGCCGCGGTGCTCTCGCCGGTGCCGAGGAACTCCGTGCCGGCGCCGAGAAGGCTGCCGCCGCCGAAGAACAGCGGCTGGCCGCAGTCCTCCGCGCGGCAGCGGACCGCCGCGAAGGCCTGGCCCGGATTGCCGGTGCCGTGGGCTCTGCCCGGTCCCGGGTGGATGCCGCGGAAGCTGAACTGGGCAGGCTGCGCGCCTCCATCAGCGCCGGTGAAGAACGGCGCCGGATCGTCCAGCAGGAATTTACTGCCCTGGAGAACTCCGCGGCGGGCGCCGAGGAAGGCGAGGAAGGCCTCGACGCCGAGTACGAGGACGCGGTGGCCGAGCTGAACGGCGCTGTTTCCGCGCTGGAGGAGCTGCGCCGCACGAAGCAGGACGCCGAACGCGAACGTGAAACCCTGACCGCCCGCCGGGATGCCCTGCGGGTGGGACTGGACCAGCGCGACGGGTCGGCCGTGCTGCTGGCTGCCGGGGTGGAGGGCGTACTGGCACCGTTGGCGGCACTGCTTACCGTCCGGCCCGGCTGCGAACGTGCAGTTACGGCGGCCCTGGGATCGGCCGCGTCCGCCGTGGCGGTTGCCGATCTCTCCGCTGCGGTTGGCGCCCTGACGCACCTCAAAGAGGCCGACGGCGGGCAGGTGGACCTGGTGCTGGCATCGGGCGGGGATACTTCCGCGGTTTCCGCAGGCACCGTTTCCGCAGGCACCGCTTCCGAACGCCCGGAGTCCGGGCGCCCCGAGCTTCCCGCCGGGGCAACCTGGGCGGCAGACGCGGCTCACGCGCCGGCGGAACTGCGGCAGACCCTGGACCGGCTGCTGGACGGCGCGGCCATTGTGCCTTCCCTGACCGAGGCGGCGTCCCTGCTGCGCGAACACCCCGGCCTGACCGCCGTAACTTCCGGCGGTGAAGTCCTCTCGGTCTTCGCCGGCCGCGGCGGGTCCTCGTCGGCTCCCGGACTGCTTGAACTGCAGGCTGCGGTGGAGGAAACCGAGACGCGGATCCGGGCCGCTGCCGCCCGCTCCGAGCAGGCGGGGTTTGCCCTGTCCGGCGCAGCGAACCGCCGGGACGCAGCGCAAAAGCGCGCCGACGCTGCCCTGGCCGCGCTGCATGACTCTGATGCCCGGCTGGCCGCCGTCGCCGGACGGCTCGGGTCCCTGGGGTCCGCCCTGCGTTCGGCCGTTGGCGAGTCGGAACGGCTGAAGCAGCTGGTGTCCGCGGCCGAAGCCAACCTCGCCGCGGAACAGGAAGCCCTGGCCGCTGCCGCAGCACGGCTCGCCGCGGCGGACAACACCCCGGCGGAAGCGGAACCGTCCACCGAACAGCGTGAGGCACTTGCACTTGCCGCCGCGGCTGCCCGCCGGGCGGAAACGGACGCGCGGCTGGCCCTGCGGTCCGCCGAGGAACAGCACAAAGCCGTGGCCGGCAGGGCAGCCGGGCTGGAACGGGCCGCGGACAGCGAACGCCGGGCGCGGGCCGCAGCTGAGGTGCGCGCCCGGCGCCGCGCCCTGCAGGCGGCCAAAGCCACGGCCGTGGCGGAAGCCGCCCGAACCGTGCTGGGGTTCCTGGATGTTTCGCTGGCAGAGGCAGCGGCTGAGCGGGACCACGCGGAGGCCGTGCGCACCGCCTGGGACGAGGAACTGGCCGTCGTCCGCACCGCAGCAGCAGATGCTTCGGCGGAGGTCGCCCGGCTGACCGATTCCGTGCACCGCGACGAACTGATCCGTGCCCAGCAGCAGCTGCGCGTGGAGGCCCTGGAAGCACGCGTGATCGAGGAACTGGGCCTGACGCCGGAACATCTGGTGGCTGAGTTCGGCCCGGACCAGCCGGTTCCGGTGCCCGTCGGCCCTGCCGCGGGAAGCTCCGGGGATAAGTGGGCGGCCCTGCACGCTCCGGTGGATGAGGAGGGAAACCCGCTCACCACCGGGGTTCCCTATGACCGGGCCGTCCAGGAGAAGCGGCTGAAGCAGGCCGAGCGGGACCTTGCTGCGCTGGGCCGGGTCAATCCGCTGGCCCTGGAAGAATTCGCTGCCCTTGAGGAGCGGCACACCTTCCTGAGCACCCAGCTGGAGGACCTCAAGGCCACCCGCCGCGATCTGCTGGACATCATCAAGGACGTGGACCGGAAGGTGGAGGAAGTCTTCACCGCGGCCTACCGGGACACCGCCGAACAGTTCGAGCGCGTGTTCGCCACCCTCTTCCCGGGCGGCGAAGGCCGGCTGGTCCTGACCGATCCCGAGGATATGCTCAGCACCGGCATCGAGATCCAGGCCCGGCCGGCCGGCAAGCGGATCAAGCGGCTGTCCCTGCTGTCCGGCGGTGAGCGCTCGCTGACCGCGGTGGCCCTGCTGGTGGCGATCTTCAAGGCCCGCCCCTCGCCGTTCTACGTGATGGACGAGGTGGAAGCTGCGCTGGATGACACCAACCTCGGCCGGCTAATCACCATTTTCGAAGAGCTCAAGGAATCCAGCCAGCTGATCGTCATCACGCACCAGAAGCGCACCATGGAAGTGGCCGACGCGCTGTACGGCGTGACGATGCAGGGCGACGGGGTGTCCACCGTGATCAGCCAGCGCCTGGACAAGTCAGAGGCCGGGGCGGTCGAGGCGGCGGGCTGATTCAGCCGCCGGGAACGGCATGAGTCCGGCTGTCGGTGCTCCTACCGGGCGTAGCGGTGCACAAAGTTGCGCAGGATCAGCGGCGGCACACTGACGTCGGCACCGCGCACGGAGGCCTTGACGGCGTCGGCTTCCTCCGGCGGGAAGTAGCCGGCGTGCCGGTACACCGTGATGCGGGTCAGCAGGCCCGGAACGTCCAGCTCGGGATGGAACTGCGTGGCATAAAGGTTCTCCTTGATCCGGAACATCTGCACCGGGCAGGAGGAGGAACCGGCAAGGCTCACCGCGTTGGGCGGCAGCCCGGAGACGGCCTCGCGGTGGCCCACAAACGCGGTGAAGGAATCCGGAACGTCCTCGAGCAGCGGATCCTGCCGCCCCTCACCGGTGAGCTTGATCTCCACGGCGCCGATGGCCTCACCGAACTGCCGGTCCACGGTTCCGCCCTGGTGCCGGCCCAGGGTGCCCACGCCGTAGCAGGCGCCCAGGAACGGGAAGTCCTGCTCGACGACGTCGTCCAGCAGCGTGCCCAGCTCACTTTCCACCCGCAGCTGCAGATCCGACTTGGAACTGTCCGGATCGCTGGCGTTGAAGGGACTGCCGCTGACAATAATGCCGCTGTAGTCCGTCAGATCAATGCGGGGCAGGGGACCGGCCTCCAGCCGGACACGGTGCAGCTGATCCGGCTCCAGGTTTCCAAAGCGGAGGAACGCCTCATATTCTTCGTCGGCGGCATCGTCTTCGGCCCGGGAGGCCAGCAGGAGGAAAGGCTTCATTCCTCGATCGTAGTGCGGTTGGGACCCGCCTGCGTGTCAGGCGTCACGGCCGGGGGCGCCGCGCTTTCCTGGGGCTGCAAGGTTTCGCGGGCACCGATCCAGGCAAAGCACGCCATGACCGCAATGGCTCCGGTCACGCCGAAGGCCCAGTTGAAGCCCAGCGAGTCCGCGAGCAGCCCGGCCAGGATGGGTCCCACAATGGCACCGCTGTCACTGGCCATCTGGAAGGTGGCGAGCACCTTCCCGCCGCTGCGGTCATTGCCCACCACATCTCCGACGGCGGCCTGCTGTGCCGGGTTCAGCAGCCCGGTTCCCATGCCGGCAACTGCGGAGACCACCAGGAACATGGGCACGTTGGTGCTGAAGCCGATGGCGGCTGTGGCGGCGGCGTTCACCGCCAGCCCGGTGATCACCATCGGCCGCCGGCCCCAGCTGTCGGCAAGCCGGCCGGAGAATGTCAGGACCACGGCGGTGCCGAGGGCGAAGGCGGTCAGCGAGATGCCGGCGATTTCCGGTCCGGCGGTCAGAGCGGCGGCGGCGAAGAGCGGCAGCAGCGAGTTCCGCACGCCAAAGGAGGACCAGCCGTTGGCGAAGCTTGAGGCCAGTGCGGCCCGGTAGGCGGAGTCGCCCAGTGCTTCACGGACGGTGAGCACCGGACGGGCGGCGGGCTTGGGCTCGCCGCTGGCCAGCCGGGCGTCCTTGAGCTGGAGGGCGACGACGGCGGCGGCCACCACCAGCGCGCCCGCGTAGACCAGGAACGGAACGCGCAGCCCGAACCCGGCCATGAGTCCGCCCGCGAGGGGCCCGGCAATGTTGCCCAGCAGGAATGAGGAGGCGTAGGCGCTGGACACCCGGCCGCGCACGGCAGGTTTGGTCAGCCGGATGATCAGGGCCATGGCCGAGATGGTGAACATGGTGGAGCCGATGCCGCCCAGCCCGCGGAAGACCAGCAGCTGCCAGTAACTTTCCGCGAAGGCACACGCTCCGGTGGAGGCGGCGACGATCAGCAGCCCGGCAATGTAGACCGGGCGCTCGCCGAACTTCTCCAGCAGGGCCCCGCCGGCCGGTGCGAAAATCAGCCGGGTGAAGGCAAAGGCGCTGACGATCACCGAGGACGCGGCAATGCCCACGTTGAAGCTCTGGGCAAACTGCGGCAGCACCGGGGCCACCAGACCGAAACCCAGGGCAATGACAAACGCCGCGGCAATAAGGACTTTGATTTCCCGCGGAATCGCGAGACGGGGTGCTCGAACCATGATGCTCTGATTCTCTCAGACCTCGGCCGCTCCCGGGACCGGCTCGCCGCCGCCCGAAAATGGCCGGCGGGAGGGCCGTTCAGGCCATGCGGCGGCGGCTGTGCGGGTGCCCGGAAACACACCGGTGTGACATGCTAAAGAGCGTGAATGAGACTCTTGCGATTGTGATCTATGTGGTCATCGCCCTTGCTGTAGTCGGTTCCGTGGCAGCTCTGCTGGTCCGGACCCGACGAACCCCCAAGGGCATGTATCCCACCACCCGAGACGCCAATGATCCGGTAACCGGATCAGGCGCGCACGCCGCCGGGACGGATGTCCTGGACGCGCCCCCGGCGCAGACCGACGTCGTCGTGCCCGACGACCTCCGGGATCTGGACGCGACAGCGCCGGCCCCCGAGGCTCCGGCGCTGGAAACCCCCGACCCGGTGCAGGGCCGCCTGGCCCGCCTCCGGGCGCGCCTGGCCAAGTCCAACAATGCGCTGGGCAAGGCGCTGCTGGCACTGCTGGCCAGCGACAAGATTGATGAAGATGTCTGGGACGAGATTGAGGAAACGCTGCTCCTGGCGGACCTCGGGACCGAACCGACCATGGAACTGGTGGACGCCCTGCGCGAGCGGGTCAAGATTTCCGGCAGCCGGAACCCCGAGGAAGTGCACCAGATGCTCCGCGAGGAGCTCATCAAGCTCGTGGATCCGACCATGGACCGCTCGCTGGCCACTGCCCGGCATGCTGACAAGCCTGCCGTCGTGATGGTGGTGGGCGTGAACGGCGTCGGCAAGACCACCACGGTGGGCAAGCTGGCCCGTGTCCTGGTGGCCGAAGACAAGGACGTGCTCCTGGGTGCTGCCGATACCTTCCGCGCCGCCGCCGCCGAGCAGCTGGCCACCTGGGGACAGCGCGTGGGCGTGCCCACCGTAAAGTCCGACATCGACGGCGCCGACCCCGCCTCCGTGGCCTTCGAGGCCGTGAAGGCCGGAATCGACGGCGAGGTGGACGTGGTCCTGATCGACACCGCCGGGCGGCTGCAGAACAAGGTTGGCCTGATGGACGAACTCGGCAAGGTCAAGCGCGTCATCGAAAAGCAGGCCGAGGTGGACGAGGTCCTGCTGGTCCTGGACGCCACCACGGGCCAGAACGGCCTGATGCAGGCCAAGGTGTTCTCCGAGGTCGTCAACATCACCGGCATTGTGCTGACCAAGCTGGACGGCACCGCCAAGGGCGGCATCGTCGTCGCGATCCAGCGCACGCTGGGCGTGCCCGTGAAGCTGATCGGCCTGGGCGAGGGTGCCGATGACCTGGCACCGTTCGAAGCCGAGGGCTTTGTGGATGCGCTGCTGAGCTAGGCAGTCCGCAGCACAAAAGGCTCCGCACTTCCGAGAGGAAGTGCGGAGCCTTTTTGTTGATCTTTTTGCCCGCCGGGACCGGGACCGGGGTCCGCGAAGCGGGGGTCCCGGCCCGGGCTAGAAGGTGAAGTTCAGGACCGTGACGGTGCCCGCGGTCAGGGGGAACGTCTGCGTGCTGGACCCGTACGTGAACCCCGGAACGGTCAGCCGTTCGGCGGCCGGGGTGCCCTCGGCGGCGGCGCCGTCGATCAGCGTGCCGTCTTCGGCGGTGTAGGAGGTGCCGGTCATCTGGGACATGGTCCCGGTCAGCGCCTTGCCCGGCAGTTCCAGGGTTACCGCGGCCGGAGCATCCTTTTCGGGGTTGTTGTTGTTGACCACCACCACGCTGACGCTTCCGTCCGCGTGGCGCACCGCGTACGGATAGGCGAGCCCGCCGCCGGCGGTGTCCAGTTTGAGGAACTCACCCGGCGGCATCTCGGCCACCATGGACATGCCGTAATAGTTGGCGCGCTCATCCACTGCGCCGTCCGGCTGCAGGTACGCGCCGCCGGTGCAGATGGCAGACATGGGCGGGCCGCCCTTGCACGTGATCAGGGAGCTGTGGAAGGAAACCCGGGAAATGCCCATCTGCGCGGCGCTCAGCGCATAGTCGGCGCTCCACAGCGCCGAAGCGTAGGTCTTGGTGGTTTCGTTTGACCCCGGGCAGGCAGAGACACCGGTTTCCGGAATCCATGTTTCCAGGCCCGACTGCAGGGCCGGTTTCATGGCGGCGGCCCGGAAGTTGTTGGAGTGGTCATGCAATTGCCGGCTGGTTAGGTTGGCCAGGACCGGCTTTCCCAGCGGATCTGCCCCCTCGCAGGATGACAGGGGGTAGTGGTGGAAGGACAGGATTTTCCGCTGCGGCAGCTGCGTCTCGGCGAACGGCCCCCACCAGGTCTGCTCATAGGTTCCCGGACCCACAATGGGCACCTCGGGAGCGACGGCGTACATGGCTTCGGCGTAGGCCTTCAGCTCGGTCAGGTAATCGGAGATGCCGTAGCCGGAGTCGCGCAGCCCGGTCTTGGCGAACCCGTTGGGCTCGTTGCCCACGGTGATGCCCACCAGGCGCTCACCGAAGGCGGCGGCGGCGTACTTGGTCATGTCCGCTGCACGGGCGGGATCATAATTGCCCAGGTCCACGGTCAGGGCAATCTGCCCGTCCACGGCTTCCAGCAGCGTGTTGACCCGCTCCAGATCGGCGGGTGTCACGACCCGGACCGGATGGGATTTGTCGCCGGAAAGGTTCCCGGGGATGGCCTCGCCGGTGGAGGTCCAGAAGAAGCGCCGGTCCACGGCGTTTCCGCCGAAGCGCAGCAGCGGCCGGCCGAGTCCGGAAATGGACTCGACCATTTCCGGGTTGTCGCCGGACAGGGACGGATCCGCCAGATCCGTGGCTTCCAGCGAGAGCCCGATCAGGCCCTCCGGCAGCGACGTGCCGGTGGTCTCCGCAGCGACCTTGATGTTCAGCGGCTCCACAGGGGTCTGCGGAGATCCGGCCGGAGGTCCCGCCTGGTTGTAGTACGTCACGGCCGGAGCCGCAGGCAGGGTTTCAGGGGCGGGGGTCACGGTGAAGGGAGTGCCCGTGGGGGACGGCTTGGCCTCGCTTGACGCGGCGGGCACCGCTGCGGGAGCGGCGTCGTCGTTCATCACCAACGGGGCGACGACGGCGCCGGCAGCCAGCACGGCCGCGAGTGCGGTCCCGGAGATAATCCACTTCTTCTTGTTCTTGCCGGAATTTCGGTTGGGGCCGCCGCCGGCGGCCAGAGGATCTGGACCGCCCGGTGTCGGAAACTGCTCGGGCATAAAGGATTACCTCCGGTAGTGAGACTTAGGGACCATCCTAGCGGCGGGTGCCGCACCGCCAAGTGCTCCCGAAGAGGCGCGAAATGCTGTGGAAACTTTCCCGTTACGGACTTTTTACCGGGGACCGGGGTTTGTAATGTTCCGGCAACCTGCCCGGGCCGTTGCCGAAACTTTGCCCCGGCAGAGTTCAGTGTGCGGGAAGGGCCCGTGGTTGGTGAAGGGACGTGAAGATGGATCTGTCAGCAGGTCACGTCTGGGTGATGGTTTCGGCGGCACTGGTGCTGCTCATGACGCCCGGAGTGGCATTCTTTTACGGCGGCATGACCCGCGCCAAGGCAGCACTGAACATGATGATGATGAGCTTTGTGTCCATTGGCCTGGTGGGAGTTGTCTGGGTGCTGTGGGGCTTCTCCATGACCGGCGGCGACGGCGTGGGCGGATTGTTCGGTAACCCCTTCGCCTCCTTCGGGCTTGAGCCGCTCATTGGCACCGAAGACCTCATCGGCGCCGGATTCGGTGCCACCTTTGCCATCATCACGGTGGCCCTGATCAGCGGAGCCATTGCGGACCGGGCCAAGTTCAGCGCATGGGTGATCTTCGTGCCGGTCTGGGTCACCCTCGTCTACTGCCCGTTGGCCTTCATGGTGTGGGGCGGCGGGCTGCTGGGCGAAGAGGGAGCGGTCGGCTCCGTGGTCGGGGAGGCCATCGACTTTGCCGGCGGCACCGTGGTCCACATCAACGCAGGTGTGGCAGCCCTGGTGCTGGCCCTGATCATCGGCAAGCGCAAGGGCTTCGGCAAGGACCCGAGCCAGCGCCCGCACAACATCCCCTTTGTCATGCTCGGCGCCACGCTGCTCTGGTTCGGCTGGTTCGGTTTCAACGGGGGAGCCGCAGGCACCGCGGAGGAAGCGGGCCTGATCTGGATGAACACCATGGCCGCTCCGGCTGCCGCGATGGTTGGCTGGCTGCTGATTGAACAGATGCGCGACGGGCGCCCGACCTCCCTCGGCGCTGCTTCCGGAATTGTCGCCGGCCTGGTGGCCATCACCCCCGCCTGCGCCAACGTGAGCCCGCTCGGCGCCGTCGGCCTGGGCCTGCTGGCCGGTGTCCTCTCCGCGCTCGCCGTCGGGCTGAAGTACAAGCTCGGCTACGACGATTCCCTGGACGTGGTGGGCGTACACCTGGTGGCCGGCATCGTAGGCACACTGGCGCTGGGCTTCATTGCCCTGCCCGTGGACGGCGAGGGAGGCGGCCTGTTCTACGGCGGCGGTTTCGCTCAGCTTGGCGCACAGCTGGCGGCGGCCCTCATCGCGATCATCTTCTCGGCCGTCCTGACTCTGGTGATCGGCCTGGCCATTCACAAGACCATTGGCTTCCGGGTGTCCGAGGAACAGGAAATCAACGGCGTGGACCTGAGCGAACACGCTGAAACCGCATACGAATTCGGCGGCCTGGGCATGGGCGGTTCCTTCCGGCCCCTCCCTGAGACCGTCCGCACCGCCCCGAAGGAGAGCGTCAACTCATGAAACTTGTAACGGCCATTGTCCGGCCCGAGAAACTCGACGCCGTCCGCGGATCCCTGGAAAGCTACGGCGTGCAGGGACTGACCGTCAGCTCCGCCAACGGCTACGGCCGCCAGCGCGGCCACACCGAGGTTTACCGCGGCGCCGAGTACACCGTGGACCTGCTGCCGAAGATCCGCATCGAGGTCCTGGTGGCCAATGAGTGGTTGAACGACATCGTGGATGTGCTGGTCTCCACGGCCAACACGGGCCGGGCCGGGGACGGCAAGGTGTGGGTGGTCAATGTGGAAGAAGCGCTCCGGGTGCGTACCGGGGAGCGGGGGGATTCCGCGCTGTAGGTTGTTTGCTTCAGCCTTGGGCGGGAGCAGCCCCTTGGACCGGCCGTGTGATTGCGGCCGGCCCAGGGGGTTTTCACAATCCCGAGCGGCTGGATTCCCACTCCGGCGGGCCCATGGTTCCGGCGGGATATGTCTCGAGCGGAACCTCGCCGTCAGCCCATGACCTCAGTACCGGATCCACGATCCGCCAGCATTCCTCCGCGATGTCCGCGCGCACGGAGACCAGCGGGTCACCCGAAAGGATGCCGTCCAGCACTTCGCCGTACGGCGTCATCGCCGATTTGTGCATGGGAGCGCTGAGCCCGGTGCGCTCCAGCTTGAACACGTTCTCCGGACCGTTGACGTTCAGCTCCAGTTCCAGCCGGGCCGGGGCGAAGGAAATCCGGAGGCGTGAGGCTTCGCCCGCGGAACCGGTGAATCCGTCGGGCAGATGGCTCACCGGCTTGAAGGTAATGACGGCTTCCTGCCGCGTTTTGCCCAGAGCCTTGCCCGAGCGCAGGACGAACGGGACACCGGACCAGCGCTCATTGTCGATCCGGATTTCCACTTCTGCGAGCGTCTCCGTCTCCCGGTCCGGATCTACCCCGGGCGATTCGGCATATGCCTCAACTTCTTCGCCGTCGATCTCCCCGGCGGACCACCGGGCCCGGCGCGTACTTCGCTTATAGTCCTCCGGCACACTGGATGCCCGAAGCGTGGCAGCGATCAGGTCCCGCACATCCCGCTGGCCGAGGGTTGCCGGAGCCCCCATCGCAATGACCGCCATGGTGTGCAGCAGGTGGCTCTGGATCATGTCACGCAGGGCACCGGCGCCGTCGTAATACTTCGCTCGGCCCTCAAGACCCAGCTTCTCGTCGAAAACAATCTCCACGCGCTCAATATGAAGGTTGTTCCACACCGGCTCCAGGATCCGGTTGGTAAACCGCAGCCCCAGGACGTTCATCACCGTGGCCATGCCCAGGAAGTGGTCCACCCGGTACACGTCGCTTTCGGGCAGCAGCTTCGCCAGCATCCGGTTCAGCTCACGGGCCGAGGCTTCGTCGCCGGCAAACGGCTTTTCGAGCACCAGCCGCGTGTCCTCGGGCAGGTCTCCCGGTTTCAGCGCAGCCACGGTGGACTGCGTAACTTCCGGCGGCAGCGCGAAATAGACGGCCAGCGGTGTGTCCAGGCTGCGGATGTCGTTTACCAGCCGCTCCGGATCCTTCAGATCCACCTGCAGGTAGCTGCCGTTCCGGACAGCGGCATCGAGCGCTTCCTTCCCGTCGTCGTCGGCCTCGCCGCGGGCAGCGGCAAAGGACTCTTTCAACAGGTCCTGCCAGGTGCCGTCGTCCCAGTCACGGGAACCGGAACCGATGACGCGGAGCTCAGCGGGGGCGCGTCCGCTGCCGATCAGCTGGCCCAGCCCCGGCAGCAGCAGCCGCTTGGAGAGGTCGCCGGTGCCGCCGAGAATCAAAAGGGTGCGCAGGGGGGAAGTTTCATTCATGGCTCCACCCTGCCATCGGGGCCGCGCAACCGGTAAGGGTTTTGCGGAAGATTTCCAACTCGCCTTGGTACCCTTAACAGCTGGGCCTGCCAAACATGGCGAAGATCTGACGAAAGAAGTGCGCGGCACGTGTTCAATTCACTGTCTGACCGGTTGACTACAACCTTCAAGAACCTCCGCGGCAAGGGCAAGCTGACCGAAGCCGACGTCGACGCCACCGTCCGCGAAATCCGCCGGGCACTGCTGGACGCGGACGTCGCCGTTCCCGTGGTCCGTGCCTTCACCGCATCCGTAAAGGAACGCGCCCTCGGCCTTGAGGTGTCCCAGGCACTGAACCCGGGCCAGCAGGTCGTCAAGATTGTCAACGAGGAACTCGTGGGCATCCTCGGCGGCGAGACCCGGCGGCTGCGCCTGGCCAAGAACCCGCCCACGGTCATCATGCTCGCGGGTTTGCAGGGTGCCGGTAAGACCACCCTGGCCGGCAAGCTCTCCAAGCACCTGAAGTCCCAGGGCCACAGCCCGCTGCTGGTTGCCGCCGACCTTCAGCGCCCCAATGCCGTCAAGCAGCTGCAGGTCAACGGCCAGCGCGCCGGCGTTCCGGTCTACGCACCGCACCCGGGCGTTTCCTCCGAGTTTGAGGCCGCCACCGGTGATCCGGTTGCCGTCGCCCGCCAGGGCATCGAGGAAGCCCGCTCCAAGCTGCATGACGTGGTCATCGTGGACACCGCCGGCCGCTTGGGCGTGG
The DNA here is from genome assembly GCF_058269295.1 of Arthrobacter sp. TJ-58. Taxonomy (NCBI): domain Bacteria; kingdom Bacillati; phylum Actinomycetota; class Actinomycetes; order Micrococcales; family Micrococcaceae; genus Arthrobacter; species Arthrobacter sp. TJ-58. Next base: position 1,248,508 of record NZ_JBZCNM010000001.1, on the reverse strand, counting down.
ACGCCGAACTGATGCAGCAGGCCGCTGACATCCGCGCCGCCATCAATCCTGACGAGGTGCTCTTTGTCATTGACGCCATGATCGGCCAGGACGCCGTCAACACGGCCCAGGCCTTCAACGAGGGCGTGAACTTCACCGGTGTTGTCCTGACCAAGCTCGACGGCGACGCCCGCGGCGGTGCCGCACTGTCCGTGGCGTCCGTGACCGGCAAGCCGATCATGTTCGCCTCCACGGGTGAGGCCCTGACCGACTTTGAGGTCTTCCACCCGGACCGCATGGCCAGCCGCATCCTTGACCTCGGCGACGTCCTGACCCTCATTGAGCAGGCCGAACAGAACTGGGACAAGGACGAAGCATCCCGGATGGCGAAGAAATTCGCCGACCAGGAAGACTTCACCCTGGACGATTTCCTCGCCCAGATGCAGCAGATCCGCAAAATGGGCTCCATGAAGAAGATGCTCATGATGATGCCCGGCGCCGCCGGCATGCGTGAGCAGCTGGAAAACTTCGACGAGCGCGAAATTGACCGCGTCGAGGCCATTGTGCGTTCCATGACCCCGCACGAGCGGGTGGCTCCGAAGATCATCAACGGTTCACGCCGTGCCCGCATTGCCCGCGGTTCGGGCGTGCACGTTTCCGAGGTCAACGGCCTGCTGGAGCGTTTTGTGCAGGCACAGAAGATGATGAAGAAGATGGCTGCCGGCGGCGGAATCCCCGGCATGCCGGGCATGGCCGGCCCCGGCGGCTTCGGCGGCGCACGGAAGAAGCAGCAGGCAGCCAAGGGCAAGAAGAAGGCCAAGTCCGGAAACCCGGCCAAGGCTGCACAGGAACGCGCCGAGGCGGAGGCACGGCGCGCCGGTGCCCGCAAGGCACTTCCCACGGGCAGTGCATTCGGCGGCCAGGATGCGGACTTTGATCCGTCGTCGCTGAACCTTCCCAAGGGCTTCGAGAAGTTCCTGGGCAAGTAACAGGGAAATGATGTGCACCGCCGGGCTTTGGTCCGGCGGTGCGTGTTTAACGCATCGGCACTTTTATCGCTCCGGCCCCGCGGCGCCGGATACTGTGAGGGTGCACCGAGGAAGTCCGGTATCAGGGGGAAGAGCAGCGTGGCAGCACAGGGACTAAGCGGCTTTTACGGGTCGGTGTTCAAGCGCAGCACCGTGGCCTTTGTGCTGATCCGGACCAGTGACTGGAGAATCCTGACGCTGCGGGCCGGGTCCGCCGGGTCCGGGGACTGGGAGTTTCCCGGCGGTGTCGTGAAAGGCAGCGAAGACCCCCGTTCCGCCGCCCGGCGCATGGCGCGCGAGGCGCTGGGATTCCAGCTCGACGTCGGCCGCCTCCTGGTAATGGACTGCGTGCAGGGCAGCGCGGGCCAGGGCGATTCCATCGCTTTTGTGTTCGACGGCGGCACGCTGGCAACCTCCGTGACCGGATTCACCGGAGCCGGCGGAGAGCGGGAAGCCCGGTTTTTCCCGGTCGGGGAATGCCCCGATGTTCTGGGCGGGTCCTCAGCAGTGCGGCTCGGGGCGGCACTGGAAGCACTGGAGCTGGGAACCGTGACGGAGCTGGTGGACGGCCGGCAAGTGAGCGGCGAACCCCTTGTGCCGCCGTCTTCGCAGCGAATGATGCCGCCCGTTGACGGCTTTTCCGGAGTTCTTGGACGTTAGGATTTCGCGCATGGCAGTGAGACCGGTGGTTGTGCGCAGCGCCGCGGAGAGCGACCTGGCCCTGCTGCCCGCCCTGGAGGCTGCCGCGGACACCCTGCTGCACGGGCTGAGCCTGCCCGGTTCCGCCGGCGGATCCTTTCAGCTCGGTGAGCTTCCGCCGCCGGCCACCGCCGCTGAATTGGCCTCCGCCCGCCACATCCTGGAGGCGGGAGAGCCGCCGGTTGGATTCGCCCGCATCGAGGAAGTGGACGGACAGGCCCATCTGGAGCAGCTGTCCGTTTCCCCTGACGCCGCAGGGACCGGGCTGGGCCGCAGGCTGGTGAACGCCGCACTGGCCTGGGCCGCAGAGCAGGGATACCGGTCCATGACACTGTGCACATTTTTCGATGTTCCGTTCAACGCCCCCTTCTACCGGACCTGCGGATTTGAGGCGGTCTGGAACCCTGGAGGCGAGCTGGGCCGGCTCCGGGAGCATGAACGGCAGCTCGGACTGGATGCTCTGGGCAAACGCGTCGCAATGCGGTGTGAACTGCGGCGCGATCCGCCGGCCACTGCGCCGTAGTCCGCTCCCGCCGTCGTCGTCCTTTTCCGGCAGCCTTGGGTTTACGTGAAGCTTCAAGTAAACTAATTGCATGAACCTTCAACTAAACCCGTCCGACCTGCTGCCCGCCAATCTGACCATGGGCACAGTGATGCTTCGCGTGGGGGACATGGCGGCGGTTTCCGCCTACTACCGCGGAGCCCTCGGACTGGAGGTGGTCGCCGAAGCCGACGGCGGCCAGTACCTGGGCCGCGGAACCGTCCCCGTGGTTCACTTGGCACCCGCTCCCGGACTCCGCGTGGCATCGCGCGGCGAGGCGGGACTGTTCCACACCGCCATCCTCTTCGGCACGCAGGCCGATCTGGCGGCCACCGTGGCGGCGGCCGCGCAATACGATCCGGCCGCGTTTGTGGGATCTGCCGATCACCTGGTGAGCGAAGCGTTCTACTTCACCGACCCCGAGGGCAACGGCATTGAGCTGTACTACGACAAGCCCCGGGACACCTGGGACTGGGATGAAACCGCCTCCGGGCGTGAGGTTCGGATGGCCTCGCTCGCCCTGTCGCCGCAAACCTATTTCCGTGAGCATCTGACCGAGGAAGCGCTCAATTCCCTGCGCACTGCCGACGCGGGCGTGGGGCACGTGCATCTGCAGGTCGGGGATACGGCAACGGCGGCAGCCTTCTACGTGGACACGCTGGGATTCGAACGCACCGCCGGGTTCCACGGCCAGGCACTCTTCGTTTCGGCCGGCGGCTACCACCACCACATGGCCATGAATGTGTGGAACAGCCGCGGCGCCGGACCCCGGAAGGACACCTTGGGCCTGGGTGAGGTGCTGATCAGCGTGCCAACGGCCGACGACGTCGCCGGGCTGGCCGACCGGCTGAAGGTTGCCGGTGTCTCCAATCATCACACCGGTGCTGAACTGCGGTTCGAGGATCCCTGGCGCAACCGCCTGCGCATCGCCGTCGGCTAACTGCCGTCGGCCTGACCCCGCCGTCGGCTAACCCGCCGTGCGTCGCCTTACCTTGCTTCCGTCGAGTGTTGAGCTCGCGCCGGAATGCACCGCTGAGAAGGCCGTCAATTCGACAATCGAATGATCAAAGCGACGTTATCCCGACACTCGGCACACGGTATGCCCATGAAGTTCTGTACCGAAGCCCGCAGGGGTCGGGGGAGCGTCGCCCGCCGCGCCGCCTGTACCGAGTCGCCAAAGATGAACTCATCTGGCACAATAGTCGAGTACTCGATCTGCGTGGCCCCTCTCTCCGCGCATGCATCTTGTCCTTTTTGAACCCCAACGTTATGGCCCGCCCCACGGGAGCAGAAGTACGGGTTCGCCCCATTTCAGATCAGGAGTGACCACAAAAGTGGCCGTAAAGATTCGCCTTAAGCGCCTCGGCAAGAAGTTCTCAGCACACTACCGCGTTGTTGTCATGGATTCCCGTGCCAAGCGCGATGGCCGTGCCATCGAGGAAATCGGACTGTACCGTCCGACCGAGAACCCGTCGTACATCGACATCAAGTCGGACCGTGCCCAGTACTGGCTCGGCGTCGGCGCCCAGCCCACCGAGCAGGTCGCAGTTCTGCTGAAGATCACCGGTGACTGGCAGAAGTTCAAGAACATCGAAGGCCAGGAGGGCACCCTCCAGGTCAAGGCTCCCAAGGAAGCTTTCGTGGCTCCCGAAAAGAAGTCCGTGATTGTTCCCGAGGCCATCACCCCGAAGGCCAAGAAGGACGAGGCTCCCGAAGCTTCCGCAGAGGCTGAGGCTGAGTAACTTGCTGGCCGAAGCGCTGGAGCATCTCGTCCGCGGAATCGTTGACAGTCCTGAGGACGTCAAGGTTTCCGCCAAGAGCAACCGCCGCGGGGAAACCCTCGAGGTGCGAGTTCATCAGGATGATCTGGGCCGCGTCATCGGACGCCAGGGCCGGACGGCACGTGCATTGCGCACCGTGATCGCCGCCCTCGCGAACGGAGAGCCGGTTCGCGTTGATGTAGTGGATACCGACCGCCGCCGCTGATAATCCGCGGCACGGCCGGACTGCATCAGCAGTTCACAGCACTTTTTCACAGCAGTACCAGTTGAACGCAGTTCACGGCATCCGGCCCCTGCACCAGATAATGGTGGAGGGGCCGGATGTGTTTCCGGGCCCGAAGCTGCCCAACCCCGGCTGCGGCGATCCGCCGCACCAATACAAGGAGATCTCCCCATGCAGTTACAGGTGGCACGCATCGGCAAGCCGCACGGCATCCGCGGCGAAGTAACCGTCCAGGTTCTGACCGATGCCCCCGAAGACCGCTTTGTGCCCGGAACCGAGCTCATCGTCGAGCCTGCGTCCAAGGGTCCGCTCACGGTCATCAGCGCCCGCTGGAACAAGGACATCCTGCTGCTCGGTTTTGACGAAGTAGTGGACCGCAACGGTGCCGAGGAACTGCGCGGGGCCATGCTTTCCGTGGATACCGAAGAGCTCGACGGCGAGGATGACGACGAGGGCTGGTACGAGCATGAACTCGTTGGCCTGAAGGCCCGGATCGGCGACGACGTCGTGGGCACCGTCAGCGGCCTGCGCACCCTGACCGTCCAGGACCTGCTGGTCGTGGATGACAATGAGGGCCGCGAGGTGCTGGTTCCCTTCGTGGAAGCCATTGTTCCCGAGGTCAACGTTGAGGACGGCTACGTCCTGCTCACCCCGCCCGCAGGACTCTTTGAACTGAACCTGCCGGAAGACAAGCAGGACAAGCAGGAAAGCGCCGGTAAGGACAAGGACGCTCAGAACGAGGCCGGCCGCTAAGTGCGTATTGATGTAGTCAGCATTTTCCCTGAATACCTGGCGGCGCTGGATCTGTCGCTGATCGGCAAGGCCCGGCAGGACGGCCTGCTGGATCTTCATGTGCATGACCTGCGGGACTTCACCACGGACCGCCACCGCACCGTGGATGACACTCCCTACGGCGGCGGCGCCGGAATGGTGATGAAGGCCGAGCCGTGGGCGCAGGCGCTGGCCTCCGTCGCGGACGCCGGGAACCCGGGTGCCGCAGATCCGGGCGCGGGAAGTGCGGACGCGGGAAACGACGACGGCGGCAAGCGTCCCGTCCTGATCGTCCCTTCGCCCGCCGGAGCGGTGTTCACCCAGGCCATGGCCTATGAGCTCGCTGAAGAAAAGCACCTTGTCTTCGCCTGCGGACGGTACGAGGGCATCGACGAGCGCGTGCTGGAATGGGCCGGCGAACGTTTTGACGTCCGTCCGGTCAGCCTCGGCGACTACGTGCTCAACGGGGGAGAGGTTGCCGTCCTGGCCATGGTGGAGGCCATTGGCCGGCTGGTGCCCGGCGTCGTCGGCAATCCCGAATCCCTGGTGGAGGAATCGCACTCGGACGGGCTGCTGGAGTACCCCGTCTACACCAAGCCCTCATCCTGGCGGGACCGGAACGTTCCGGAAATCCTGCTCAGCGGAAACCACGGAAAAATCGCCCAGTGGCGCCGGGACCAGCAGCTGCAGCGCACCGCAGCCCGCCGCCCGGACCTGCTGGAGAAGATCGATGCGCAGCAGCTGAGCAAGGCTGACCGGGCCGCGCTCCAGGCGCTGGGATACGAAGTGACTGCGGACCGGGTCCTGCCCCGCTCCTGATTGGTGGGGTTAGGTCCGGTATGGCAGAATAGATAACTGTGTCATCTGGGTCCGCGCCTGCCACAGGGGGAGCGTGGCCAACAGAGTGCACACCGGCAGCCAATCCTCGGCTATGCCGGTCTCATAGCTTCGGCAGCATCTGTGCAGCCCTTCGTGGCTGCATCCTTGACTGCCGTTACCAAAGTGGATGACCTGTGGCGTTCACCAGGAGTGATAAACAATGCACATCCTAGATTCTCTTGATGCAGCTTCGCTGCGTTCAGACATCCCCGAGTTCCGCGCCGGTGACACGGTCAAGGTTCACGTAAACATCATTGAAGGCAAGAACACCCGTGTTCAGGTCTTCCAGGGCTTCGTCATGAAGCGCCAGGGCGACGGCCTGCGCGAGACCTTCACGGTCCGCAAGGTCAGCTTCGGTGTCGGCGTGGAGCGTACCTTCCCGGTTCACTCCCCGGTCATCGACAAGATCGAACTGGTCTCCAAGGGCGATGTCCGCCGCGCCAAGCTGTACTACATGCGCGATCTGCGCGGCAAGGCAGCCAAGATCAAGGAAAAGCGCGACTTCCGTCCCGCCAAGTAATCTTCTTGATCCACGCAGCATCCGCTTCCGGGGAATCTTCGGATCCTTCCCGGAAGCACACGAAACGCCGGTCCAGGTTTGTGGGCTGGCGTTTCGTGCTATGCGCCCTCGCCGCGGCAGTTGTGCTCGTGGCCCTGGTCCGCGCTTTTGTCGTGGACATCTACTACATTCCCTCCGAGTCCATGCAGCCGCTGCTGGATCCCGGGGACCGTGTGCTGGTCTCGCGCACCGAATACCGTTCCGGCGGCATCCAGCGCGGGGACGTGGTGGTCTTTGACGGCCGCGGTTCCCTTGCCCCGCTCAACAACGGCGACGCTGCCCCGGTGGCAGCGGCAAAGTCCCTGGCCCGCTGGGTGGGGCTGGTTGGCAGCGACTCGGTGTATGTGAAGCGCGTCATCGGAATCCCCGGAGACCGCATCACCTGCTGCACAGCGGAGGAACCGCGGCTGCAGGTCAATGGAACTCCCGTGGGCGAGCCGTACGTTTATCCCGGAGACGCCCCAAGCGAGCAGAACTTTGACGTGATAGTTCCCGAGGGGAGACTGTGGCTCCTCGGAGACCACCGCTCCCGGTCAGCCGATTCCCGGTCCCTGCTGGGCGCCCCGGGCGGCGGGCTCATTTCCGAGGAACGCGTCATTGGGCGCGCAACGGCCATCGTGTGGCCGCTGGAGCGCAGTTCGGAAATTGAACGGCTAGAGTTAGGAGCCGAGTGGAACACGGCGAAATAAGAGGACAGCACATGGCTCAGAACGTCCCGGAAGAGCCCAGCCACAGCGCCGGACACAACAAGCAGCGCGGTTTCGGCGGATGGCTGCGCGAAGTGGCCACCATCATCGTCATTGCGCTGCTGCTCTCCTTCCTGATTAAGACGTTCCTGTTCCGGGCCTTCTACATTCCCTCCGGTTCCATGGAGGAAACCCTGGAAATCAATGACCGGATCTTCGTCAATCTTCTGGTTCCGGAACCTTTTGACCTCAACCGCGGCGACGTGGTGGTCTTCGAGGACACCAAGGGCTGGCTGCCCGAACTTGCCCCGGCCACCGAAGGCCCCGGCACCTGGATCCGCGACGCACTGATTTTCGTGGGCCTGGTTCCGGATACTTCGGAACAGCACCTGGTCAAGCGTGTGATCGGCATGGAAGGGGACCACGTCGTCTGCTGCGACGCCGACGGCCGGATCACGGTCAACGGCGAGCCGCTGAACGAGCCCTACATTTACCCCGGGGCAACACCGTCGGATGTCCCCTTTGACGTGGTGGTTCCTGAAGGCAAAGTCTGGGTCATGGGAGACCACCGCAACGCCTCCGCGGATTCGCGCGAGCATCTCCAGGGCGAAGGCGGCGGTTTCGTGGATGTAGAGGACATTGAGGGCAAGGCCGCCGTGACAGCCTGGCCGCTGAACCGTGCAGGCTTTGTGGGCAGCTATCCGGAAGTCTTCGAAAATGTTCCCGATCCCTCAGCCTCCCAGCCGGCCGGCTCCAAGTGACGGCGGCTCCGGCCCGCCCCCGGACCAAGACGGGCGCCGGCAGCAAGGCCCCCACGCTGCGGCACGAGCGCTCCTTCGCCGCCGTCGGGCACCGGGTGCTGGCCGGATGCGACGAAGTGGGACGCGGAGCGCTGGCCGGCCCGGTCAGCGTTGGCCTGGTGGCCGTGGACCTGGCCACCGTGCGTTCCCTCAAGGGTGTGCGGGACAGCAAGCTGCTCTCCGAAAAGGACCGCGAATTACTGGTTCCCCAGATCAAGAAATGGGCCCGCAGCTGGGGAGTGGGCCATGCCAGCGCCGCGGAAATTGACCTGCATGGCATCATGGGCGCGCTGCGCCTTGCCGGCACCCGCGCCTGGGACCAGATCCGCGCGGACCTGACCCCCGACGTCGTGCTCCTGGACGGCAACTACAACTGGCTCTCACCCGCGCGCCAGGCCAGCCTTTTTGACCTCCCGGGGAACGACGACGGCGGCTGCCAGGCGCCCGTGCACACCAAGATCAAGGCGGACATGACCTGCCTGAGCGTGGCTGCGGCCAGCGTACTCGCAAAGGTGGAGCGGGACACCATGATGGTGGACTACGCTATGACACATCCTCAGTACGGCTGGGAAGTGAACAAGGGGTACGCCACGGCGTCCCATCGGCTGGCGATTGACGAGCACGGGCCCACGCCCCTGCACCGGATGTCCTGGCAGTTGGGGTCGCGTCCGGAAGCGGATGCCCGGGACCGTGAGAGCGTCGTTGGGGGATGATGGAAATATGAGTGCCGAAGACCTTGAGAACTATGAAACGGACATGGAGCTGCAGCTCTACCGTGAATACCGGGACGTGGTGGGACTCTTCAGCTATGTGGTGGAGACCGAGCGCAGGTTCTACCTGGCCAACCACGTGGATCTGCAGGCGCGCTCCGCGGACGGCGAGATTTACTTTGATCTGACCCTGCAGGACGCCTGGGTCTGGGACGTTTACCGTTCGGCGAGGTTTGTGAAAAGCGTCCGGGTGATCACGTTCAAGGACGTGAACGTGGAAGAACTGACCCGCAACGATGACCTGACCGTTCCCAAGCCGGAAGAACTGGCCTGAGCGTCCCGCCTACGGCTTGAGCAGCGGGCTGGTTGCCTCCGGCAGGCGGGCGGCGACGTCCTCCCACTGCGCCCACGCACCCGACGGGGACCGCGGATCCCCGGCAGCGAGACTGGAGACCCAGCCTTCAACCATCCTTCCCCGGTGCGCCAGAAAATGGGGAACGGCAATCGGCGGCGGAAACCCGTTGCGCCACACCGTCTTGTAGCTGCCGACGTTGCCCGCATTGGCGGACCACGTGACCACGTCCCAGCCCAGATCGTCAAAGGCGTGGGCAACGGCCAGACCCACGGCACGGGACATGAGCCGCCGGCCGCGGTATTCCGGGGCGGTGACGAAACCCAGATTTCCCGAGTTGGCCCCCTGGAAGCGCAGGTCAAGGGTTCCGGCGTAGGAACCGTCCGCCTCCAGCGCCCAGGAAATCTCCGCCTCCTGCGGAACGGAAATCGCCGCCACGTAGTCCGCGGCCATCTCCCGCGTGTAGTCCAGGGGGACGGTGGTCCACTGCCGTGTCCGCGGGTCCACCGACCGGGCGAGGACGGGGTCGATGTCGGCTTCCCGGTGGGGCCGCAGGGTGAGGAAGCGGTCCGACAGGACCGGAATGGCGAAAGGCATGGCTCCACCCTAGTGCAGGTGTGAGCGGCATCTCCTAAACTGCTCCAATGGTGCTTTCCGACTCGCCGCTGGCCGGTTATCTCGCCGGCAACCGCAGACTCTATGCGCAGCTGCGTCCGGACGCTGAGTCGCTGGAGCATCTTCGGGAACTGCAGCAGGACCTGGCAGCCCGTCCGGAGGTGAACGACGGCGGCGCACCCCGGTGGATCCCCGAGCGGCAGGTCCACCTGACACTGATCCACTTCGGGAAAGTCCGGGATGTGTATGCCCTCATTTCGGCCGCGGCGGACATCTCCCGGGAGGAATACGAAGAGCTCCTGGCCGGCTACGTCGCTGAGACCGAAGCCGCCATGCCGCAGCAGCCCGTGCTGCTGGAGCCGGCCGTTTTGTCGCGGTTCGGCCGGCACGGACGGACACTGGTCCTGGAATACTTTCCCTCCGCAGCGCTCCTCCACTCCCACACCCTGGCCTACGCAGCACTGGAGACGTTCCTGAATGCCTGCGGGATCACCGACGTCCCGGCCTTTACCGCTGAGGATCCCAACTTCATGTTTTCCTCGCGGCTGCGCCCCCACATCACGTTGGCCCGCGGGTTTACCGGTACCCTTCCCGCGCCGCAGCGCAGGCAGGACGTTCCATCCGACGGCTTGTTGCAGACGGGGCGCAGCATTACCCCTGCACCCGTCCGGCTGGAGTCCATGCCGGTGGTCTACCCCGGAACTGCCTGACCTGTAAGGGATCCCTCTAACCGGTTCCCTGCCAACCGGTTACTGTGTCCTCCACAGGACGGCAGCGGCACCGGGCAGGAGTAATGCTTCTCCACACCGGCTGGGCCGGGGGTGCCGGACAGGTCTGTCCTCGGCGAGTGTGGCTGCATGAAAGCCAAAGACACCCTGGGCCGGCACGGCGAGCAGCTCGCCGCCACCTATCTGGCGGCAGCCGGAATTGAAGTGATAGACCGCAACTGGCGGTGCCCCGAAGGGGAAATCGACCTGGTGGGCATTGACCACGGCACGCTGGTGATCGTGGAGGTGAAAACACGGTCCTCCCTCGACTACGGCCATCCCCTTGAGGCCATCACTCCGGAGAAACTCGCCCGGCTGTACCTTCTGGCCGGTAAATGGCGGAAAGCGCAGGGACGGCAGTATGCCTCGTTTCGGGTGGATGCCGTCTCGGTTGTGGACGACGGCGCCGGCAACCCGGTGATCGAACACCTGAAGGAAGTGGCACTGTGACGCTGGGGCGAACCTACGGGGTGGGGCTCATGGGATTGGACGGCCGCGTGGTGGAGGTTGAAGCGGACATCGGGCAGTCGTTGCCCTCATTTGTCCTTTTGGGGCTGCCGGATGCCTCCCTGAACGAGGCCAAGGACCGGGTCCGGTCAGCAGCTAAAAACTCCGGCCTGCCGCTGAGCCGCCGCAGGATTACCGTGAATCTGATGCCGGCGGATGTCCACAAGCGCGGCTCCGGGTTCGACCTGGCCATTGTGATGGCGGCTCTTGCCGCTTCGGGAGACATCAGGTGCAGCGGCCGCCGCGTATTCATCGCAGAGCTGGGACTGGACGGCAGGCTTCGGCCGGTGCGTGGAATCCTGCCCGCCGTCATGGCAGCTGTGGACGCGGGGTATCCGGAGATCACCGTCGCCGAAGCCAACGCCGCTGAAGCCTCCCTTGTTCCGGGCGCCGCGGTCAACGGCTTTGGATCACTCGCAGAAGTGGCAGCCTTCCTCGGGGCGGATCCGGACCGGCTCCTGTTCCCTCCGCAGGCTCCGGGAGAGGAGGCGGGCGCCGCTGACGATGAGCCGCCTGCGGTGCCGGTCCCCGCCCGCGACATGGCTGATGTCGCAGGGCAGTCGGAGGCTCGATTTGCCGTGGAAGTGGCCGCTGCCGGCGCCCATCACCTCCTGATGACGGGGCCGCCCGGCGCGGGAAAGACGATGCTGGCGGAGCGCCTTCCCGGGCTGCTCCCCGGTCTTTCCGACGCACACGCCATGGAAGTCACGGCCATCCACTCCCTGGTATGGGGCGGGCGTCCGTGTTCCCAGCTGCTGCGGCGTCCGCCCTTCGAGAGTCCCCACCACACAGCGTCCTCGGCAGCCATCATCGGCGGCGGCTCGGGCATCGCCCGTCCAGGGGCAGCTTCCCGGGCCCACCGCGGCGTGCTCTTCCTCGATGAAGCACCCGAATACGACAGGCGGGTCCTGGATGCCCTGCGCCAGCCGCTGGAAAGCGGAAAAGTTGATCTGCACCGGGCCGCAGGAACAGCCTCCTATCCGGCGCGGTTCCAACTTGTCCTGGCAGCCAACCCCTGTCCCTGCGGACTGGCCTCGGGGAAGGGAATTGAATGCACCTGCACTCCGCAGCAGCGCCGGCGCTACTTCAGCAGGCTCTCCGGACCGCTTCTGGACCGCGTGGATTTGCAGCTGACCGTACAGCGGGTCTCCCTGCGGGAACTGGCAGGTGACGGCACCGCCGAACCAAGCGCGGATATCGCCGGCCGGGTGGCGGAAGCGCGCAGGGTCCAGCACCAGCGGTTGAAGAAGTGGGGGTATGAGGCCAACGCGGAGGTGGCAGGGAACTTGCTGCGGGGCCCCCTGCGCGCGGCACCGCGAGCCACCGCCTCACTGGACCGTGCCATGGAGCGGCAAACACTGACGGCCCGGGGATACGACAGGGTGCTCCGGGTGGCCTGGAGCATTGCCGACCTCACGGGCCATACGACGCCGGACGCAGACGACGTGGGGCAGGCACTGGGATTCCGGCAGCAGGGGGCAGCAGCGTGAACAGTCCCCGGATGGAACAGCTGCTGACCCGGGCCGCCCTGTCCCGGGTCTTCGAACCTTCGGACAACGTTGGTTTGGCACTCGTAGCGGCCGCCGGACCGGTGGATGCGCTTCGGGTGGCCACGGGCAGCGTCCGTGCCGGGGCCGGCCTGTCCCGGGAGGTAACGGAAGTGCTGGCCGCTTTCGGTATTCCCGCATCCGGCAACAGCGTCGCTTCTGCCCTGGAACGCTGGGCACCACGGGTGCAGGATTTATCTCCTGAACGTGATCTCGCCACGGTTGCACGGCTGGGCGGAGAGCTGCTGATTCCCGAGGACCCCCGCTGGCCGGAGGCGCTGCGCGGACTGGAGCTGGGGATGCCTCTGTGCTTGTGGACCAGAGGGAACCTCAACCGAGGCATCCCCGAACTCCGCCGAACGGCCGCCGTGGTCGGCTCCCGCGACAGCACGGGGTACGGAGCGTCGGTGGCCGGTGACATTGCAGCAGGTCTCGTGACCAGGGGATGGACGGTGGTGTCCGGCGGGGCGTACGGCATAGATGCCCAGGCCCACCGTGCGGCGCTGGCGACCGGCGGCGCCGAACACATTCCCACTATCGCCGTGATGGCCGGCGGTGTTGACCGCTATTACCCGGCCGGGAACGAGGACCTCCTTCGCGAAGTGGCCCGCTGCGGTCTGCTCCTGTCCGAAGTTCCGCCCGGTTCTTCGCCCACCCGCTGGAGGTTTCTGCAGCGTAACAGGATCATCGCGGCCCTTGGTGCCGTGACGGTTGTCGTTGAAGCGCGCTGGCGGTCCGGGGCATTGAATACTGCGCACCACGCTGCGGTGCTGGGGCGCGAAGTGGGAGCGGTTCCCGGGTCGGTATATTCGGCCAACTCGGCAGGCTGCCACCGTCTGTTGCGGGACGGCAGCGCCGTGTGCGTGACGGACGCAGCCGAAGTTATTGAACTGGGCGGCCCCATGGGTGCAACAGACGCGGCGGCAGGGACTGCTCATGAAAGTCCACGGGCCGTGCATGACGGCCTGACGATCGAAGACATGCTTCTCCTTGACGCTCTTCCGCTGCGCACCGGATCACCCGTGGAAAAGCTCGCCTCCGTTGCCGGGCTTTCGGTTTCATCCGTCCGGGCAGGCCTGGCGCGCTTGGAGCTCGAAGATCTCGCGGCCCGGGACGGACAGGGGACGTGGCGAAGGAGCCGCACATGAGCGGCAGCCGGGACGGAGCGGGCGGCTGCAGAAGCCCTCCGGGACCGTCCGCGTCCCCTCCCATATCCCGCCCCTCCACGTTTCATCCCCACAGTTAGGAACCATCGTGCGTATACATAAAAGCGTCGTTACACCCCTGGGCATCTTCACCCTCGCCTCTGAGGAGGGAGCCCTGTGCGCAGTTTTCCCCGGGGTGCCCGATCCGGCTGCGGACCACGGGCTGGGCCGCATTGTGGAAGACGGCTTTGAAGAGGCTGAGCTTCAACTCAGCCAGTATTTTGCCGGCCGCCGCTGCTGCTTCGAACTGGACCTGGAGGCCAAGGGGACCCAGTTCCAGCGCAGGGTGTGGGCCGAGGTGTCCGCCATCCCCTACGGCCAGACGTGCAGTTACAAGGAGCTGGCGATCCGGTTGGGGGACGCTGCGAAGGCGCGCAGCGTGGGGGCCGCCCTTTCGCGGAACCCTTTGAACATTGTCATTCCCACGCACCGCGTGGTTGGATCACGCGGCTCACTGACCGGTTATTCCGCCGGCATCGACTCGAAACGGTTTCTGCTGGAGCACGAGGGTGCGGAAAGCACCGCGGCACTGCGCGTTCAGTGTGCCGCTGCTGCCGGTGTGCCTGCTTGAGGACGGGGGATGAAGCGAGGACAGTAAAGGGGTGACACCCTCAAACATTGATCAAGCTGTAAACGCCGGCACCGGTTCGGGCAAAGCCCGACGGCCGACGGCAGACGCGGAGTCCGTGGCTGCGGCCCCGGCTTGGCCAAACGAATTCAGCAAGGCACTGCGCGGTTTCAGCCGCTACCTGTCCAGCGAACGGGGACGGTCGGACCATACGGTCCGGGCATACGAGGGCGACGTTGCCCAGTTGCTGAACCATGCGCTGGCCGGGGGAGTGCGCACACTGGACGGGATCGACCTGGGGGTGCTGCGCGGCTGGTTGGGTGAACTCAGCGCCGCCGGCCTGGCCCGGTCCACCCTGGCCCGGCGCGCAGCAACCGCCCGCAGCTTCACCGGCTGGGCGCTGCGAGAGGAACTTATCAGCACCGACCCGGCGCTGCGGCTACGTGCGCCGAAGCGGGAAAAGACGCTGCCGTCGGTACTCCGGGCAGGGCAGGTGGGCGAGCTTTTCGAAGCGCTCGCAGAAGCTGCGGCTGAGGGTGACCCGTTGGCGGTCCGTAACCGGGCCCTGGTGGAACTTCTTTATGCCACCGGGATCCGGGTTGGGGAGCTCACCGGCCTGGATGTTGATGATCTGAATTCGGAGCGCAGGACGCTGACGGTGATCGGCAAGGGGAACAAGGAACGGACCGTTCCGTACGGGCAGCCCGCGGCTGCCGCAGTAGACGACTGGCTGCGCCGCGGCCGGCCGGCCCTGGCCAACGCCGACAGCGGCCCGGCTCTGTTCCTTGGCCAGCGGGGCAGGCGGGTGGACCAGCGGCAGGTGCGGTCGGTGGTTGCCGGGCTCTTCGAGGCGCTGGGCGACACCGGGGCAACGGGGCCCCACGCACTGCGGCATTCGGCGGCAACCCATCTGCTTGACGGAGGTGCGGACCTGCGGGCCGTCCAGGAAATTCTGGGTCATTCATCGCTGGCCACTACTCAGCTGTACACGCACGTCTCGGTGGACCGGCTGAAGGCCAGTTACCAGCAGGCCCATCCCCGGGCCTGAAGCGGGCGAGGCCAGCGGCAGCGGACAGGTTCCGTTGCCCGAAGGTCCCGAACCCGGGATCACGGCTTATCAGGTCCAGACGCCGGAGGGCATGTGTGATGCCCACAATTTTATTGGCGCAATTAGTTAACTTGCGGCACAATAAGGCTAAGTCTGTACCGGATGAGAGTCTCAAGGGAACAGGAAAATATTAGCCGAGAAAACTAAGCGCAGTCCGTAAAGAGGTCAGCAAAGCAGAAGAATTTCGCTCGGGTAGCAGGTCGTTGGGGAAGACGTACCTATACCTATGGAGGATGGAATGTCTGTTGTGATGGCTCACGGCGTGTTGTTCATACACTCCGCCCCGTCTGCGTTGTGCCCCCATATTGAGTGGGCCATTGGATCCGTCGTGGAAAAGCGAACGGATCTAAAGTGGACCCCTCAGCCGGCTGCCCCGGGAATGCTGCGCACGGAACTGGAATGGACCGGTGCTCAGGGCACCGGCTCGCTGCTGGCTTCCGCTCTGCGCGGCTGGGCGCACCTGCGCTACGAAGTCACTGAAGACCAAAGCGCCGGTGCCGACGGCAGCCGCTGGTGCCACACGCCCGAACTGGGGATCTTCCACGCCACCACCGATGTGCACGGCAACATCATGGTTTCGGAGGACCGCATCCGCTACGCCTATGAGAACGGTGCCGGGGATCCCTCGGCGGTGTACCACGAGCTTTCCCTCGCCCTGGGCGAGGCTTGGGATGACGAATTGGAGCCGTTCAGGCACGCCGCTGACGGCGCAAACGTCCGCTGGCTGCATCAGGTGGGCTAAGCGACATATTCAAAGATCCCGCACAGCAGCAACAACAAAAGCCGCGGCAGTTTCCGGAAGGAAACCGCCGCGGCTTTTTGTCGGACTATTAGCAGCGCCGGGTACTAGTAGCTGCGCAGAGCGATGACTGCGTTGTGCCCGCCGAATCCAAACGAATTGCTCAGGACCACAATGTCGCCGCCGGGAAGGGACCGCGCGGACGTGACGACGTCGAGCGGGATTTCCGGATCCTGATTGTCCAGGTTGATGGTGGCCGGAGCCTGGCGGTCGAAGACGGCCATGGCGGTCATGACCGCTTCCACAGCGCCGGAGGCACCGAGCAGGTGGCCGGTCTGGGATTTGGTGGCTGATACGGCCACGTTGTCCACATGGGATCCCAGAGCGGACTTCAGGGCGGTGTATTCCGGCTTGTCGCCCACAGGAGTGGAGGTGGCGTGTGCATTGACGTGCACTACGTCCTCGGCCTGCGCGCGGGCGTCGTACAGGGCGGCCTTCAGCGCGCGGGTGGCGCCCAGGCCCTCGGGGTCGGGGGCGGTGATGTGGTAGGCGTCAGCGGTGACTGCCGTGCCGGCCAGTTCGGCGTAGATGCGGGCGCCGCGGGCCAGAGCGTGCTCTTCGGCTTCCAGCACCAGGGCGCCGGCACCTTCACCCATGACAAAACCGTCGCGGTCCTTGTCATAGGGGCGTGAGGCGCGTTCGGGATCATCGTTGCGCTTGGACAGCGCCTGCATGGAGGCGAAGGCGGCAAGCGGCATCGGGTGGATGGCGGCTTCGGCGCCGCCGCAGACGACGACGTCGGCCTTGCCGGAGCGGATCAGCTCCAGGCCCTGGTGCAGGGCTTCCGTGCCGGAGGCACAGGCGGAAACAGGGGTGTGGGCGCCGGCGCGGGCGCCCAGATCCAGGCTGACGGCGGCGGCGGGGCCGTTGGGCATCAGCATGGGAACGGTCATGGGCAGGACGCGGCGGGGTCCCTTTTCACGCAGGGTGTCCCAGGCGTCCAGCAGGGTCCAGACGCCGCCGATTCCGGTGGCAAACGAAACGGCCAGGCGGTCGTGGTCCACGTCCTCAATGCCGGAGTCGGCCCAGGCTTCGCGGGCGGACACCACCGCAAACTGGGTGGACGGATCCATGCGCTTGGCTTCGACACGGGACAGGACCTCGGTGGCGGGAGTGGAGACCCGGGCGGCGAAGGTTACGGGGAGGCTGTACTGGGCGACCCAATCGTCTTCGAGGGTTCGGGCGCCGGCGACACCTTTGAGCGCGTTCCTCCACATGGTGGGAACATCTCCGCCGATGGGCGTAGTGGCACCCAGGCCGGTGATGACTACTTTGCGGGCCATGATTCACTCTCTCGAAAGACGTTGGTGGTGCTGGAAATACATGCGCTGACTCGGCGGCCGCCGCCGGGAAGGCAGCGGCCGCCGGCGGATTACGCCTGAGCTTTGGAAATGAAGTCCACGGCGTCGCCGACGGTCTTCAGGTTCTTGACCTCTTCGTCCGGGATGCGCACGCCGAACTTCTCTTCGGCGTTGACGACGATCGTCATCATGGAGATGGAGTCGATGTCCAGGTCGTCGGTGAAGGACTTGTCCAGCTCGACGGATTCGGGGGCCAGGCCCGTCTCTTCGTTGACGATCTCGGCGAGGCCGGCCAGGATTTCTTCGTTGCTAGCCATGGTGGCTCCTTTTTTCTCGTGGTACCGGTATAAACCGGCGTGGATGGTCCAACCGCATAGCGGTGTGGTGTGTGGGGCGGACAGGTTACGGAAGAACGATAACCTGCGCGCCGAAGACGAGGCCCGCGCCGAAGCCGATCTGGAGGGACAGCTTGCCGCTGAGCTCGGGGTTTTCCTTGAGCAGGCGGTGCGTAGCCAGCGGGATCGAGGCTGCCGAGGTGTTGCCGGCGTCGGCGATGTCGCGGGCGATGATCACTGACTCGGGCAGTTTCAGCTGCTTGGCCATTTCATCGATGATGCGCATGTTGGCCTGGTGCGGAACAAAGGCGCCGAGGTCCTCTGCGGTGACGCCGGCGGCGTCGAGGGCGCGCTGGGCAACCTTCGCCATTTCCCAGACGGCCCAGCGGAACACGCTCTGGCCGTCCTGGCGCAGGGTGGGCCACAGCTTGGTGTCGCGCTCGGCAACCTCGGCCACGCCAACGGTGTTGCCTTCAGCTTCGGCGGCCAGGGACAGTTCGCGGATGTCCAGCATGGAGTGCGTCATGCCGATGGTGCTGGACTTGCTGCCGTCGGAGCCCCAGACGGACGGGCCGATGCCCGCAGAATCAGACGGACCGACAACGACGGCGCCGGCTCCGTCACCGAGCAGGAAGGAGATGGTGCGCTCGGTGTTGTCAATGAAGTCGGAGAGCTTCTCCACACCGATGACCAGCACATACTCGGCCGCGCCGGAGCGCACCAGTGCGTCCGCCTGGGCAACGCCGTAGCAGTAGCCGGCACAGGCGGCGGATACATCATAGGCCGGGGCGGGCGCGGCGCCGAGCAGATGCGCGATTTCGGCGGCCGCTGACGGGGTGGCAAAGGGGTGGGTCACGGTGGAGACGATGACGGCGCCAAGCTGGGAGCCGTCGATGCCGGCGCTCTGCAGGGCGTCGCGTCCGGCAGCTTCGGCCATGTCGACAACAGAGGTTCCCTTGTCCGCACGGTGCCGGGTGATGATCCCGGTCCGCTGGCGGATCCATTCATCGGAGGAATCGATCCACTGGCACACGTCTTCGTTGCTGACGATGACGTCGGGACGGAATGCGCCAATGCCGTGAATGCGGCTGAATTCGTGGACGGGGGACTGCTTCAGGGTGGGCGTGCTCACGCGTTACCTTCTCCGGTGGTGGTTGCTGCTGTTGCTGCGGCGGACGCGGGGGAGTGTTCGGCAATGAACTCCCGGGCGGCGTCGAGATCTTCGGGGGACTTCAGGGCCAGCGTCGGCAGGCCCTTGAGGCCGCGGCGGGCCAGCCCGGTGAGCGTACCGGCCGGCGGCAGTTCCAGCATGCCGGTCACGCCCATGGCTGCCATGGATTCCATGCACAGGTCCCAGCGGACCGGCCGGGAAACCTGGCTGATCAGGCTGTCCAGGTTGGCTTCGCCGGAAACGACGGCGGCGCCGTCGTAGTTTGAAAGCAGAGTGGGCCGGGGCGCGGCGGGACGCAGCTGCGGACGGAGGTTCTCCAGAACGCTGACGGCGGGAGCCATGTGAGTGGTGTGGAAAGCACCGGCAACCTTCAGCGGGATGACGCGGGCCTTGGCCGGCGGAGCGGAGGCAAGAGCGGCGAGTTGGTCCAGGGTGCCGGCGGCGACGGTCTGCCCGCCTCCGTTGGCGTTGGCGGCGGTGAGGCCGGCGGCTGCCAGGACGGCGGCCACTTCCTCGGGATCCCCGCCCAGGACGGCGCTCATGCCGGTGGGTGTCTCGGCGGCCGCCCGTGCCATGGCATTGGCGCGTTCGCGGACAAAGATGAGGGCGTCGGGTTCGGTGAGTGCGCCGGCCAGGGCCGAGGCGGTGATCTCACCGACGGAGTGCCCGGCCACAACGGTGGACGCTGTGAGCGCCTCCGGGTCCACCAGCAGGCGCGCAGCCATCAGTCCCGCAGCGACGATCAGCGGCTGGGCCACGGCGGTGTCCTTGATGGTCTCCTCATCGGAGACCGTGCCGTGGGCGATCAGGTCCAGGCCTGCAATGGCGCTGAGCGATTCGAGGTGTTCCCGAACTCCGGGCAGTTCAAGCCACGGAGAAAGGAAACCTGGCGTTTGGGACCCCTGGCCGGGGCAGACAATTGCGAGCACTTATCAAGCTTTCCAAAGAGAGGGGCGGTTACCGGGTGTTTGCGTGCACCAAGCTCCCGGTGAGGCGTTGTAGGAAGTCTACAAGGGCGGAGAAGCGATGCAACTCAATTACGGACGGGTTGCGGGACGTTCCGGGACGGTTTTTCCGGGCGGGGAGAGCCGGCCGACCACCAGGGCGGTTTGCAGCACGAAGGCCTCCCGCGGGAGCATCGGATCCCAGCCGGTGACGTCGCAGACACGCCGCAGCCGGTACCGGACCGTGTTGGCATGGACAAAGAGTTCACGGGCCGTCGCCTCCAGTGAATGGCCCAGGGACAGGTAAGCCGAGAGTGTTTCTGCCAAGCCGTTGGATGCGCCCAGCAGCGGCCGGTAAATGCTGCGCACCAGAGCTTTCCGGGCGGTGTCGTCCCCGGACATGACCCGCTCGGGCCACAGGTCGTCGGCGGCGACGGGGCGCGGTGCAGCCGGCCAGGCGCGGGCTGCCGTGAGGCCGGCGAAGGCGGCCTGGGCTGACGGTCCGGCTTCCACCAGGGAATCCGCCCGCGGTCCGTACACCACCGGTCCCGGCCCAAAAAGCTCGGCCAGGCGGGTGTAGGAGCCGGCGCTGTCATCCATGCCGCCCAGCACGAGGATGAGGCGTTCGCCCTGGATTCCCACCAGGGCGTCCTCGCTCAGCCGTGCAGTGGCGCGGCGCAGCTCGTTGACGAAGGAGGCATTGGTGTCCGACGGCGAGCTTCCCACCATCACGGTGATCGGCGCTGTGGAGGTCCAGCCCACCGCCGCAATACGGGAGCGCAGGGCATCGGAACTCTCCCCGCGCAGGATGGCGTCCACCACCAGGGCCTCGAGCCGCGTGTCCCAGGAACCGCGTGTTTCGGCAGCACGGGCGTAGACATCCGCAGCGGCGAAAGCCACTTCGCGGGAGTAACGCAGCACGGCCTCGCGCAAGGGGCCCTGGACGTTGTCCTCAGCCAGCTCCGGCACGAGGTCTTCGACCACCTGGACCACCACCCGGATCAGCTGCAGTGCTTTCTGCAGGCTGATGGAGCGGGTCAGCTCGGTGGGGGCGGTGCCGAAAACGTCGCTGAGCACCCAGGCGGGGGAGGCCGGGCGCTCATACCAGTTCACAAACGAGGCAATGCCCTTCTGTGCCACCATGCCCAGGGCCGAGCGTTCGTCAGGCCGGAGCCCCCGGTACCAGGGCAGCGAAAGGTTCAGCTGCTTCAGGGTGGCGGTGGATAGTTTCCCGATGTTGTCTTTGAGCCGCTCCACTGTGGAGGGATCCGCTGGGACGGCATGCATCCCGTGTCGAGACGCGGCTGTGCTGCGAGTCACTGGCATAAAGCAGAGCTTACGGCGTTCGCCGGACATCCACCATTTTGTGCGAAGGCTACAACCCGGGGTATGGGATGGACTTTCGAATCATCCCGCCGAACCCAGTCTGCGGAACCGTGCAGTGCGCTGCGCAAGACGCTCGGCCGGAGGACTTTGACGCAGTGAGGAGAGCTCATATTCCACTGCTGCGGCCATTCTCCGGCAAAAAGCAGGGGCTTCGGCGGCCGCGTCGGGCTCCTCCGGGACAATATGATCCACGATCCCGTGGGCCGCCAAAGCGGCTACCGTCACACCCTGCGCCTCGGCCATTTTGGCCCCGTGATCCGTGTCGCGGTACACAATGGCGCTGGCACCCTCCGGCGGAAGTGATGAAAGCCATGCATGCTGTGCGGCCACAGTCCGGTCTGCCGGAAGCAGGGCCAGCGCCCCGCCGCCGGCGCCCTGGCCCAGGAGGACGGAGACGGTGGGACAGTCCAGACCCACCAGGTCATTCAGGCACCGGGCGATTTCTCCGGCCAGCCCGCCTTCCTCGGCCTCCTTGGACAAGGCTGCCCCGGCAGTGTCGATGACCGTCAGCAGGGGAAGGTTCAGCTCCTCGGCCAGCCGCATTCCGCGGCGGGCCTCCCGCAGCGAGGCCGGACCCAGGGCCGGCCGGTGCGAACCGCGCTGCCGGTCCTGGCCCAGCACCACGCATGACGTCTGCCCGAACCTGGCCAGGGCAAGGAGCAGCCCCGGATCCTTTTCGCCCTGTCCGGTTCCGTTCAGCGGCAGCACGTCCTTGGCACCGAAATGCAGCAGCTGGCGCACGCCCGGACGCTGCGGATTGCGCGAGACGGTGATGGACTCCCACGCCGGCACGGCTGCCGGAGCACTGCCCAGGGATGCCGGTGCGGGCACCGGAGCGGCCTGCTCCGGAAGGAGCATGGATAGCGCGCGGTGCACGGTTTCCGCCAACTCTTC
Organism: Arthrobacter sp. TJ-58; assembly: GCF_058269295.1. Lineage (NCBI taxonomy): Bacteria > Bacillati > Actinomycetota > Actinomycetes > Micrococcales > Micrococcaceae > Arthrobacter > Arthrobacter sp. TJ-58. The sequence goes on along the minus strand of NZ_JBZCNM010000001.1, from coordinate 1,226,353 downwards.
CGGCGGAAGGACGGCGTCGACCAAGCCCCGGGCCTGGAGGTTCTCCGCCGTCTGGACTCCCTCGGGGAACGGTTCCCCGTACAGGGACTCGTAGACGCGGGGCCCGAGGAAGCCCAGGAGCGCTCCGGGTTCGGCCACGGTGATGTGTCCCAGCGAACCCCAGGAAGCCATCACGCCGCCGGTGGTGGGGTGGCGCAGATACACCAGGTACGGCAGTCCTGCTTCCTTGTGCCGGCGGACCGCCGCAGTGATCTTGACCATGGACAGGAACGCCAGCGTTCCCTCCTGCATCCGGGTTCCGCCCGAGGCGGGGCCGGCCAGGAGGGGCAGGCCTTCGCGGGTGGCGCGTTCGACGGCGTCGGTCAGGCGGTCGGCGGCGGCCACTCCGATGGAGCCGCCGAGGAAACCGAATTCACAGACCACCAAGGCAACGCGCCGGCCCTGCACCCGGCCTTCGCCGGTCAGGACGGACTCGTCCTCTCCGGTTTTCTCCCGTGCCCGGGCCAGATCTGCCTCATACGCTTCGCTGTGGTCGGTGTACGCCACAGGGGAATCCCAGGAGATGAAGGAGCCCGGATCCACCACCAGTTCCAGCAGCCCGCGGGCGTTGAGCCGCCGCGGCCGTGCCTGCACGCTCATGCCTTGCCAGCATCCGTGCCGGCCGGTTCGGCCTCGGCCGTGCCGGCCGGTTCCGCGCTGCCCTCAAGCCAGCTCCGAATCTCGCTGCCGTGCTGGTTCAGCAGCGGCGGGGCCAGATGTGAGCGGTTGGTTGTTTCGGTGCCTTCGGCGGCGTCGAAGAACCGCAGCGGCGGACCCGGCAGGGCCACCTTGCCCAAGACGGGGTGCTCCACATCCACCACCAGTCCCTGTGAGTGGACCTGCTCCCACTCATAGACCTCGTCCAGCGTGCGGACCTTTCCTGCGGGGATGCCGGCGGCCCGCAGCTTCTCCAGGAGGGGTTCGGCTTCGAAGTCCGCGAACGCTTCCTCCACGGCCGCTATCACCGCCTGGCGGTTGCGCACCCGCTGGGCGTTGCCGGCAAATTCCGGCCGCGAAGTGTCGATGCCAAACGTGGCGGCGAACGTCTCCCAGAGCTTTTCGCTGCCCACACTGATCTGGACCTTGCCGCCCCGGCAGGAAAACAGGCCGTAGGGAGCAATTGACGGGTGATGGTTGCCCTGTGCGGCAGGAACCTCGCCGGCGACGGTGTGCCGGGTGCCCTGGAAAGCATGAACGCCGACGACGGCGGCCAGCAGCGAGGTGCGGACCACCTGGCCCTTGCCGGTGCGTTCGCGTTCCAGCAGCGCCGCCAGCAAACCGAAGGCGCCGTACATGCCGGACAGCAGATCCGCGATCGGCACTCCCACCCGCTGCGGGTCCTCCGGGCCGGAACCCGTGAGGGACATCAGGCCGGCCTCGCCCTGGACAATCTGGTCATAGCCGCTGCGGGTCGCCTCAGGGCCGTCGTGGCCAAACCCGCTGATGGAGAGGATGACGAGCCGGGGGTTGATGTCATGCAGCTGCGCCGGCGAGAAACCGAGCCGGTCCAGCACCCCCGGGCGGAAGTTCTCCACCAGGACGTCTGCACGCCGGACCAGGTCCCGGAGCACGGCGGTGCCGTCCTCGGACTTTAGATCCAGGCTGATGGATTCCTTGTTGCGGTTGCAGGAAAGGAAATATGTGGCCTGCTGGTCATCCTCCGGGCCCACGAACGGCGGACCCCAGCTGCGGGTGTCATCGCCCGTTCCCGGGGTCTCCACTTTGATAACCCGGGCTCCGAGGTCCGCAAGCATCATGCCGGCGTGGGGCCCGGCAAGGGCGCGGCTCAGATCAACAACGAGGTAGCCCTCCAGCGGGCCGCGGGAGGTTGGTGAGGTGGTCATGGGAGGGTCCTTTTGTTCGGGGGATGGAGCTCTGGCTGCGCTGGCGGTCCGGCTTAGAGCCAGCCGGGAACCACCATGATGAGCCAGGCCACCAGCGGTCCTGCGACGACGACAATTCCGCTGTAGCTGAGGATCTGCTTGTAGAAGCGGTCCTTGTCCATGCCTTCCGGGGCGTTGGCCAGGACCAGCGCTCCGTTGGTGGAGAAGGGGGAGACGTCCACGATCGTGGCGGATACGGCGAGGGCGCAGATGAGTCCGACGGCGCCAATCTCGCCGGAGGCAAGGAACGGAACGGCAAGCGGGATCAGGGCCGCAAGGATGGCGGTGGAGGACGCAAAGGCGGAGACTACGGCGCCGATGTAGCAGATGAGCAGGGCAGCCAGCAGCGGCATTCCCAGTCCCACCACGGCGTCGGAAACGTATTCCACCGTGCCTGCTTCCTGAAGGACGCCCACAAAGGTGAGCATGCCGCAGATGAGCAGCACCGTGGTCCAGCTGATTTTATTGATGGCCCCCTTCTGGGCCTGCGGTGAAACGAGCGCCAGGATCATCGCAATGGTGATGGAGACAAAGCCCACGTCAACCTTGAAGCCGAGGGCAATAACTGCCAGGGCAATCAGCCCTGCGATGGTCACGATCTGCGGAAACAGTTCGGCGCGGGTCTTGGTGGCCGTGAGGCCGTCTCCGGCCGGGTCGCGCGGGCCGTAAATGTCCGAACCGAATCCCTTGAAGGCAACGTCGGTGCGGCCGGCGGCGCTGGCGTTCATCCGGGCCTGGGCAACCTCTTCCACGAAGCCGCCCACCTTGCCGCTGCGAAGCTTGCTGCCGCCCAGGACGAAGAACAGGATCAGGGCAATAAAGGTATTGAAGAGCAGGCTCGCCAGGAAGACGGCCAGGGGGCTCGACTCCAAATCGGTTTCGCCAATGATGCCGTTGACCGTGACGCCGTAGACGGCGATGGGCGAGAATCCGCCGGCCTGCGCGCCGTGGATCACCATCATGCCCATCATCAGCGGGTTGATCTTGTGTTTGGCCGCAAAGCCCAGGGCAATCGGGGCAACGATGGCGACGGCGGCCGGCGACAGGGCGCCGACGGCGGTGATGATGGCCGTGATGGCGAACATGATCCAGGGAATCAGTGCCACCCGGTTGCCCACCATCCGGACGGCGCCGCGGACCAGCAGGTCAATGGTGCCGTTGTTTTGTGCGATGGCGAACAGATAGGTGACGCCCACAATGGTGAGGAAGAGGCCGCCGGGGAAGTTGGCGAGGATCTCGTCGGTGCTCATGTCCAGGAACACGAAGCCCAGCAGGAAGGCGCCCACGAAAGCCAGCGCCCCCATGTTCAGCGGAAGGACGGTGGCCAGCAGGAACATGGCCACCAGGATGAGGATGGAGAGGATTGGAGCGGACATATGGTTCCTAGGATTGATGGTCTCGGTGCTTATCCCGACGGCGGCCAGAGAGGAAGGTGACGCAGGCCACACCGGCACTGGACTAGCCTCTTAGACTCTGGGTCTCTTTGTCAATCCCGGATAGACTCTGTCCCGGACCGTGGGATTCCTGGGCAGGTCAGATCCCGCAGGCATGGATCCCGTAGGCGGAGAAAGAGGATGCGATGCCCGAAAACGGTGACGGCAAGGGGTTTGTCCGGGTGTCGAGGCCCCGGTTGTATGAGCGGCTCGTGGAACAGCTTCTGGGCTTTATCGCGTCCGCGGGGCTGGGTCCGGGGGATTTGCTCCCCGCGGAGCGAGACCTGGCGGAGCGCATGGGGGTGTCCCGTGCCACGCTGGCGCAGGCCCTGGTGGCGCTGGAGGTCCTCGGGGTCATCGACGTCCAGCACGGCACCGGTGCGGTGCTGGTCTACCGGCCAAGTGTGGCGGCGGTGCTGCGCGAACTGCGTGAGCACCGGGACCGGATGCCGGAGATCGTGGAGGCCCGCAGCACCCTGGAGGTGAAGCTGGCCGCTTTCGCTGCCGAACGCCATACCCGTGCAGACCTGGCGGCCATGGACCTGGCCCTGGAGACGATGGCCGCTGAAATTGCCGGCGGGAGCCGCGGAACCGCCGGTGATGAGCAGTTCCATCGGGCCGTTGCCTCAGCTGCCCACTCCTCCATCCTGGCTTCCATGATGACTTTCATATCCGAGCTGGTGCGCGAGACCCGGCTGGCTTCCCTCGGGCAGCCCGGACGGCCGGAACAGTCGCTGGAATCGCACCGTGCCATAGTCAACGCCATCCGCACCGGCGATCCGCAGGCGGCAGCAGATGCCATGCAGGCACACATAGACCTGGTGGCTGCAACCGAGATCTAGCGGTCCATGGCCGAAATTGGGTCAAAGACCGAAATTGGGTAAAAGAAAAGAACCGCCGCGGATGCGACGGTTCTTTTCTTGTCCTCCCGCTGGGAGGGTCCCGCGAGGTTAGGCGTCGCCGCCGGCGTTGCCGGAGGTTCCTGCGTTGACGTTGAGCAGGTCGTACTTCTTGATCGCTTCGGTCGGCGCGCTGGCGTCAACCTCGCCGCGGCGGGCGAGCATTTCCAGGGTGCGGACCACCATGGAGTGCGAATCGATCTTGAAGTAACGCCGTGCTGCGGCACGGGTATCGGCGAAGCCGAAGTCGTCCGCACCCAGGGTGGCGAATTCGTTCGGAACGAACTGCCGGATCTGGTCCGGAACAGCCTTCATGTAATCCGTGGAAGCGATCACCGGACCGGTGGCACCGGCGAGCTGCTTGGTCACGAACGGCACGCGGGGCTCTGCCTCCGGGTGCAGGAAGGATTCTTCCTCGGCGGCCAGGCCGTCGCGGCGGAGTTCATTCCACGACGTCACGGACCACACATCGGCCGAAACGCCCCAGTCGTCGGCAAGGATCTGCTGGGCTTCCAGCGCCCACGGCACGGCTACGCCGGAGGCCAGGAGCTGTGCACGGGGTCCGTCGATCTTGGCCGGAGCCAGCAGGTAGATGCCCTTGAGGATCCCTTCAACATCCAGGTCCTCCGGGGCCTTCGGCTGCCGGATCGGCTCGTTGTACACCATGATGTTGTAGATGACGTTCGGATCCTTGGAATCCGGGCCGTACATCTCTTCCAAACCGTGGCGGACGATGTGCCCGATCTCGTACCCGTAGGCCGGGTCGTAGGTCTTCACTGCCGGGTTGGTGGAGGCCAGGATCGGGGAGTGGCCGTCAGCGTGCTGCAGGCCCTCACCGGTCAGGGTGGTCCGGCCGGCAGTGGCGGAGATCAGGAAGCCGCGGGCCATCTGGTCAGTGGCTGCCCAGATGTAGTCTGCGGTGCGCTGGAATCCGAACATCGAGTAGAACACGTAGACCGGAATCAGCGGTTCGCCGTGGGTGGCGTAGGAAGTTCCGGCTGCGGTGAAGGCCGCGATGGATCCGCCCTCGTTGATGCCCACGTGCACAATCTGGCCCTGCGGGGACTCCTTGTAGGCCAGGACCAGGTCCCGGTCCACGGACAGGTAGTTCTGTCCCTTGGGGTTGTAGATCTTCGCCGTCGGGAAGAACGAGTCCATACCGAAGGTGCGCGCTTCGTCGGGGATGATCGGCACAATGCGCTTGCCGAATTCCTTGTCCCGCATCAGGTCCTTGAGCAGGCGGACGAAGGCCATGGTGGTGGCCGCCATCTGCTTGCCGGAACCGCGGTTGGCTACCTCGTAGGCCTTTTCATCCGGCAGCTTCACAGGTGCGTGCTTGACCCGGCGCTCGGGCACGTTGCCGCCGAGTTCGCGCCGGCGCTCCAGCATGTACTTGATCTCCGGAGCGTCGGTGCCCGGGTGGTAGTACGGCGGCTGGTACGGGTCGGCTTCGAGCTGCTCGTCCGTGATCGGGATGCGCAGGTGATCGCGGAAGGCCTTCAGATCATCCAGGGTCAGCTTCTTCATCTGGTGGGTCGCGTTGCGGCCCTCGAAGTGCGTGCCCAGGCCGTAGCCCTTGACCGTGTGGGCCAGGATGACAGTCGGCTTGCCCTTGAACTCCATGGCGGCCTTATACGCTGCGTAGACCTTGCGGTAGTCATGTCCGCCGCGCTTGAGCTGCCAGATTTCCTCGTCGGTGAGGTTCGCGACCAGTTCCTTGGTCTCGGGGCTCTTGCCGAAGAAGTGCTCGCGGACAAAGCCGCCGGACTCGGCCTTGTAGGTCTGGTAGTCACCGTCCGGGGTGGAGTTCATGATGTCCACCAGCGCGCCGTTCTTGTCCTTCTCCAGCAGCGAGTCCCATTCGCGGCCCCAAAGAACCTTGATGACGTTCCAGCCGGCACCGCGGAAGAATGCTTCCAGTTCCTGCATGATCTTGCCGTTGCCGCGCACCGGTCCGTCCAGGCGCTGCAGGTTGCAGTTCACCACGAAGGTCAGGTTGTCCAGCTTGTCATTGGCTGCCAGCTGGAGCAGGCCGCGCGATTCGGGCTCGTCCATTTCGCCGTCGCCCAGGAACGCCCAGACATGCTGTTCCGAGGTGTCCTTGATGCCGCGGTTCTGCAGGTAGCGGTTGGACTGGGCCTGGTAGATGGCGTTCATGGGGCCGATACCCATGGACACGGTGGGGAATTCCCAGAAGTCCGGCATGGAGCGCGGGTGCGGGTAGGAGGACAGCGCGTGTCCCTCCCGGGACTTCTCCTGCCGGAAGCCGTCCATGTCCTCTTCGGACAGGCGGCCTTCCAGGAAGGCGCGTGCATACATGCCGGGGGAGGCGTGACCCTGGAAGTAAATCTGGTCTCCGCCGCCCGGATGGTCCTTGCCCCGGAAGAAGTGGTTCATGCCCACTTCGTACAGGGTTGCTGCACCTGCATAGGTGGAAATGTGCCCGCCGACGCCGATGCCCGGGCGCTGGGCGCGGTGCACCATGATGGCGGCGTTCCAGCGCAGCCAGGCGCGGTAGCGGCGTTCAACTTCTTCATCGCCGGGGAACTCGGGTTCCTGGTCCACCGGGATGGTGTTGACATAGTCGGTGGTGGTGACCATGGGCACGCCCACGGACTGCGCACCGGCGCGCTGGAGCAGCGAACGCATAATGTACTGGGCTCTTTCGGTGCCCTGGGAACGGATCAGTTCATCCAGTGACTGCATCCATTCCGCGGTCTCCTCGGGGTCACGGTCCGGGAGCTGGTTGGTCAACCCGCTCAGGATGTCCGTTGTGTCTTCTGCGGCCACGGCAAACCTCTCTCATGTACAGATTGTGTCTGCACCAATTACGTCTGTGGGGATCCGGTTCTTTCGCCGGACGATCACTGTGGCTGTGCGGATGCTGATTGCGTCCGCAGCCTCTCCGGTCCACTCTAGTCCCGACGGCCAACTCTTGCGTAGCCCGTTCGCTTGGGGCTGTGATGAGTGGAGCCCTGTTTCCCGCAACCGGTGTGCGCTCCCACCTGCGGATAGGTTCGCAGGCGCCCGGCGCGCCGGAGTGCGGCCCCGGAGCCTTGAAGGATCCGGGCAAAAGGTGTTGGCTTATGTCCCAGACACCGCATCTCGTCCAAATATGTGATTCCCTTGTATTTATGCAGTCAACCAGGAGGAGTGAAGTGAGCGAGGCCGAAGCCGTCACGGATAAGAACGTGGCGGGAAGATTGGGTTTCAAAGACCAAGACCTGATTCAGGAATTCGGTTACGACGAGGATGTCGATTTTGACCTCCGCGACGGCCTCGAGGATTTGGTGGGGAGTGAGCTTCTCACCGAAGAGGACCATGACGTTGTAGACGGAGTCATCCTCTGGTGGCGCGCCGACGACGGCGACCTGGTGGATGCCCTGGTGGACTCCATCACAACGCTCGACGACGGCGGCGTTGTTTGGGTGCTGACCCCCAAGTCCGGCCGGGAAGGGTACGTTCCCCCCGCCGACATTGAGGAAGCTGCTCCCACTGCGGGGCTGCACGTCACCACATCTCCCGCCGTGAGCAGCGACTGGGCCGCCACGCGCCTGGTTGCCCGCCGCAAGAAGTAGCAGGTTTGGAGCGGGCCACGGTTCCTGCAGGTCACGCACGGTACGCCGCTCCGGACTTTGAGCTCCCCAACCAGTTCGGGGAGCCCGTCCGGCTGGCGGACCTGCGCGGAACGCCGGTGCTCCTGGTCTTTTATCCCTTTGCGTTCTCCGGCGTGTGTTCCGGAGAGCTGGATGAGCTTGAGGCTGCCCGGGCAGAGTTTGCCCGGGCAGGCATCCGCATTGTGGCAGTGTCCTGCGACTCCAAGTATTCCCTGCGGGCCTATGCGGAAAACCGCGGGTATTCGTTTGATCTGCTGGCCGACTTTTGGCCCCACGGCCGGGTCGCGGGGGCCTACAGGGCGTTCGACGCCGTGCAGGGCCGCCCGCGGCGCGCCTCCTTCATCATTGACCGGGCCGGGATGGTCCGTGCCGAGGTGCATTCCGATCCGGGATCGCCGCGTCCCCTGCAGGCTTACCGGGACGCCTTTAAGGAGCTGGCTGAACCATGACAAACCCACCTTCTGAATCAACCGATCCCCAGCCGCACCCGGCTCCCCGGCCGGGCCTGGGGTTGACCGGCTTTGTCCGGTCGGATCCGGAACCCTCGGCACCGCGGCCCACGGCGGAGGAGGAGCGGGAGCTCCGCCGCGCCGTCGAGCTGTTGTCCGGAAAACGCATTGCTGTCCTTACCGGTGCCGGCCTGAGCACTGACTCCGGGATTCCCGATTACCGCGGTCCGGAAGCGCCGCCGCGCAACCCGATGACGTATCAGGAGTTCGTGGGAGATCCCGAGCTGCGCCGTCGCTACTGGGCGCGGAACCATGTGGGCTGGCACCATCTGCGGCAGGCAGCACCCAATGCCGGCCATGCCGCCGTCGCCCGCCTGGAGCGCCGGGGGCTCACCACCGGCCTGATTACGCAGAATGTGGACCGCCTGCACACCGATGCCGGCAGCGCACTGGCCGTGGACCTGCACGGGCGCTTCGACCGGGTGATCTGCCTGGACTGCCGCACCCGGTATTCGCGCCAGACAATTTCCAAGCTGCTGGAAGACCTCAATCCCGGTTTCCTGGAGCGCGCGCGGCTCGACGGCGATATTGCCCCGGACGCGGATGCGGACGTGGCCGATACCGAAGATTTTGTTGTGGCGGACTGCCCGGTGTGCGGTGGAATGCTCAAGCCCGATTTTGTCTATTTCGGCGAAAACGTTCCCCGGGACCGCGTGGCGGCTGCCTTTGCCATGCTGAACGCCGCTGACGCGCTTCTGGTGGCGGGTTCCTCCCTGACGGTGATGAGCGGTCTGCGGTTCGTCAAGCATGCCCATAAGACGGGAAAACCGGTGGTTATTATCAATCGCGGGACCACGCGCGGAGATGACCTGGCGGACCTGAAAATTGATGCCGGCGTAGCCACCGCTTTGGAATATCTGGCCGCCGAGCTTCCTGATTTGCCGCGCTGATCCGCCGGGAACTGGCCGGGAAGTGGGATGGCACTGACCGTCCAATAACCGCCTTCTCGAGCCGATTAGGCAAACTCCCTAAACGTCGGGTAGAGTAATTCCTCGTGATGCGGCGCTGATCAGGGAAACTTGAAAGGCATAACGGTCACAAAAGGGTCTTTAGCTCAGCTGGTAGAGCGCCACGTTTACACCGTGGATGTCATCGGTTCGATCCCGGTAGGACCCACCGAAAAGTACAGCGAACCCGCCGTCCGGCTCCGGACGGCGGGTTTTGTTTTGTCCGGATCCCACGGGCTGCGGAGCGTGTTTTTGGCCACCCGCCAAAGCGCCGACCGTTGAATTTTCGAGGGTGCGCTTCCGCGCTCCCAGCCTTCCAACAGGGTCCACTGCTATCCCTGAAGAGTCAGGGGACCCTGCACTCGGCAGGGTACGGAAAACCCTCCCGGGCAGGTGTAATTCGCCAGCAGATTGAAACGAACAGGGGGTGCAGGCATGCACAGTGCAATCAGACGTTCCTTGGCAGCAGCTGCCGTGCTGCTTCTCCCGCTCACCGCGGTTGGCTGTACAGAGGCGGCTGACCCGAATCCGGATCCCGCCCCCGGGGCGACGCAGGAAGCCCCCGGCTCTCAGCCCTTCCCGTCCGAGCAGGCCGACCTGCTCTCGTCCGCTCTTGACGACTACGCGGCGGGGACGGACACCGAATTCTCTGCGGCTGTCTACGAATCCTCCACGGGCCGGGCCTGGCACTACAACCCGGATAACAGCTACCTCGAAGCCAGCCTGGTAAAAGTGCCCATCCTGCTCACGCTGCTGCGCCAGGCAACGGACGAGCAGCGGGAGCTGACCCCCGAGGAGGAAGAGCTCGCCGTGATGATGATCGAGTACAGCAATAATGACTCGACCACGGCGCTTTATGAGGCGGTGGGCGGAGCCGAGGAACTGGGCCGGACCTATGACCTGCTCGGCGTGACGCGGACGGAAGCCACTGACATCTGGGGCGCCAACGACACCGGCGTCGAAGACCAGCTCCGGATCGCCCGTGCCGTCCTGGACGGCGTGGACTGGATCAACGGCAGCCTGCACGGCTTCGCCGTGGAACTCATGGAAAACGTGGACGCCGGCCAGAGCTGGGGCATCGGTGCCGGGCTTCCCGCCTTCAGCGCGGAGATTGCCCTCAAGAACGGCTGGCTTCAGGATGACGACAACGTCTGGAACGTAGGCAGCATGGGATTTGTCCGGGCCGGTGACAACAACGACTATGCCGTGGTGGTCCTGACCTCAGGAACCTCCACCATGGAAGACGGGGTGGCCGTGGTGGAGGAGGTGGCCGGTGTGATCAACACGTTTGAATCCACCGGCACCACCGGAACCACCGGCACGGCCGACACGGAAGGCCCCGTGTGGCGGGTGAGCGGCCCGTAAGCATAGGCTGGAGGATAAAGACGGCGGGTGAGCGCCGATCGTTGTGCCCCCATTGCCGGGGCACCCGAAGAATCCTGGAGAGAACTTGAGCGCACAAATTGGCGTCACCGGCCTTGCTGTTATGGGTGCAAACCTGGCCCGCAACCTGGCCCGGAACGGCTACACCGTAGCCCTGCACAACCGGTCCATCGAAAAGACGGATGCGCTGTTGTCCGCGCACGGCGATGAAGGCGACTTCATCCGCACGGAGTCCCTGCAGGAGCTGGTGGACAACCTTGAAAAGCCCCGGCGGGTCCTGATTATGGTGAAGGCCGGTGCGCCGGTGGATTCCGTGATCGACCAGCTGGTGCCGCTGCTGGAGCCCGGTGACATTGTGATCGACGCCGGCAACTCACACTACGAGGACACCCGCCGCCGCGAGGCTGCACTGGCCGAGAAGAACCTGCATTTTGTGGGCGTCGGCGTGTCCGGCGGAGAAGAAGGCGCGCTGCTGGGCCCGTCCATCATGCCCGGCGGCTCGCGCGAGTCCTATGACTCCCTCGGTCCCATGCTGGAAAAGATTTCCGCCAAGTACGACGGCCAGCCCTGCTGCAGCTGGATCGGCACCGACGGCGCCGGCCACTTCGTCAAGATGGTTCACAACGGCATTGAGTACGCGGACATGCAGGTTATCGGCGAGGCCTATGACCTGCTCCGTTCGGCAGCAGGCATTGAGCCGGCCGACCAGGCCAAGATCTTCACGGAATGGAACACCGGTCAGCTCAGCTCCTTCCTGATCGAAATCACCGCCGAGGTCCTGGCACACACAGACGCCAAGACCGGGAAGCCGTTCGTAGACGTCGTCGTGGATTCGGCCGGCCAGAAGGGCACCGGCCGCTGGACCGTGGTGTCCGGCCTGGACCTGGGTTCGCCGGTATCCGCCATCGCCGAGTCCGTCTTTGCCCGTGCACTGTCTTCACAGCGCGGCCAGCGGGAGCAGGCACAGGAAATCCTCGCCGGCGGCGAAGCATCCGTGGAACTCCCTGACACCTTCGTGGACGACGTCCGCCAGGCGCTGTATGCCTCCAAGCTCGTCAGCTACGCACAGGGCATCGACATGCTCAACAGTGCAGCCAAGGAGTACGGCTGGGACCTCAAGCTGGACCAGATCGCCTCCCTGTGGCGTGCCGGCTGCATCATCCGGGCCGAGCTGCTTGATGACATCATGAAGGCCTACGCAGGGGACCAGGCTCCGGCCAACCTGCTGCTGGCTCCGGCATTTGCCGAATCCATTGCTGCCGCTCTGCCGGCCTGGCGCCGCGTGGTGTCCGTGGCAGTCCAGTTGGGCATCCCCGTGCCCGTATTCAGCTCTTCCCTGGCTTACTACGACGGCCTGCGCCGCAAGCGCCTGCCCGCCGCACTGACCCAGGGCCTGCGCGATCTCTTCGGTGCGCACACGTATAACCGCGTGGACACGGACGGAACCTTCCACACGCTGTGGAGCGGGGACCATTCCGAGGTTGAGGCAGTGGACACCCACTAGCACCTGCCCGGAGCGCAGAAAGGCCGCCGGCACCAAGAGGTGCCGGCGGCCTTTCTGCGTCTAATCAGCGTTAGATGTAAATCGCGGGATCAATGTACTCGGCCGGATCCACGGCTGCCTGGGTTTCTTTCACCTGACGGTGGCGCCAGCGCGCCGGGATCCCGGTGATGATGGAATCGGCGGGAGCGTCCTTGACCACCACGGCGTTGGCGCCCACTGCACTGTTCTTGCCGATGACCACCGGACCCAGGATCTTGGCGCCCGCACCCACCGTGACGCCGTCGCAGAGGGTTGGGTGGCGCTTGATCCGCGCCAGGGAGCGTCCGCCCAGGGTCACCCCGTGATAAAGCATGACGTCGTTCCCGATTTCCGCGGTTTCACCGATCACTACGCCCATTCCGTGGTCGATGAAGAAACGCCGGCCGATTCTCGCCCCCGGGTGGATCTCGATGCCCGTGGCAAACCGGGTCAGCTGGGAGAGGATCCGGGCGGGGAACCGCAGCCCCGGCCGGGTCCACATCCGGTGGGTCAGCCGGTGCATCCAAATGGCGTGCAGCCCCGAGTAGACCACAAGGTTCTCGAAAGAACCGCGCGCGGCCGGGTCATGGGACGCGGCGGCGTCGAGGTCTTCACGCAGGCGTGCAAGGAAGCTCACTGGGGACTTTCTGGTCAGGCGGATCCGGGCGGGATCCGGAAACGGTGCGGGAATCAGCCCCGGATGTCGTCGTAAAGCACAGTGGAAATGTAACGCTCACCAAAGTCGCAGACCACGGCGACAATCAGCTTACCGGCGTTTTCCGGGCGCTTGGCGAGTTCCAGTGCGGCCCACACGATGGATCCCGAGGAGATGCCGCCGAGGATTCCTTCCTTGGCTCCCAGGGCGCGGGCGGTGGCTACGGAGTCCTCGATGGACGCATCAATGACTTCGTCATAGATGGTGGTGTCCAGCACCTCGGGAACAAAGTTGGCACCCAGGCCCTGGATCTTGTGCGGGCCCGGGGAGCCGCCGTTGAGGATGGCCGAGTCCTTGGGCTCGACGGCAACAATCTGCACGCCGGGCTTGCGCTTCTTCAGGACCTGTCCGACGCCGGTGACGGTACCGCCGGTGCCCACGCCGGCAACAAAGATGTCAATCTTGCCGTCGGTGTCTTCCCAGATTTCCTCGGCGGTCGTCCGGCGGTGGATCTCGGGGTTGGCAGCATTGGCAAACTGCTGCGCCCAGATGGCGTTCTCGGTGGTGGCCACGATTTCCTTGGCCTTGTCCACGGCGCCGCGCATGCCTTCGGAGCCGGGAGTCAGGACAATCTCGGCACCGTAGGCGCGGAGCATGACCCGGCGCTCGGTGGACATGGTCTCCGGCATGGTCAGGATGACTTTGTAGCCCCGGGCTGCACCCACCATGGCCAGGGCGATGCCCGTATTGCCGGAGGTGCCTTCGACGATCGTGCCGCCCGGCTTGAGCGCCCCGGCCTTTTCCGCTGCGTCAACAATCGCCACGCCAATGCGGTCCTTCACGCTGTTGGCGGGGTTGTAGAACTCGAGCTTGACCGCGACCTCGGCGTCGAGGCCTTCGGTCAGGCGGTTCAGCCGCACCAGCGGCGTACCGCCGACCAGCTGGGTGACGTCGTCGTAAATCCGTGCCATGGTATGTCCTCTATCCGTCGGAATGTCTGTTCGGAAGTCTGTTGGCTGTGGGGGCGCTGCCGGAAAGCCTGTAACGGGCCCGTTCTAGCCTACCCCCAAGCATGGGGATGGCTCAGTTGTCAAGCCATTCGGCGTAATATTTCCGGGCCTTGGCAAGCTTGGGATTGATGATCACCTGGCAGTACCCCTGTTCGGGGTGCTTGGCGTAAAAATCCTGATGGTAGTCCTCGGCCACGTGGAACTGCGGCAGCGGGGAAATTTCCGTCACGATGGGGTTGTCCCAGTGCGACTGGGCCCGGTCCCGCGCCTTCTCGAATTCCTCGCGCTCGGCCTCGTTTGTGTAGAACATGGAGGACCGGTACTGGGTTCCGACGTCGTAGCCCTGCCGGTTGAGCGTGGTGGGGTCGTGCGAGATGAAGAACATGTCCAGGATCACTTCGCCCGGAATGATGTCTTCGTCGAAAGTCACCGCCACAACCTCGGCATGCCCGGTGGTGCCGGAGCACACGCTGTCATAGTCCGGATGGGCGGTGTGCCCGCCGGTGTAACCGGATACGACTTCGGTCACGCCGCGGGTCTTCTGATAAAGGGCGTCGAGGCACCAGAAGCAGCCTCCGCCAAGTACATAGGTCTTCATACCCTCTATCAATGCATGTGCGGCCGTATTGATTCCCGCTCTTGCGCGCGGCTCCGGGCAGAGCCGCCGGGAAAGCCGCCAGTGCGGCGCGCCCGAATTGAGCGGGGCAAACCCAGCGGGTAGAACTGGACCTATGCATACAGACCAGCCCGAGCACACAGGCCAGCCCGAGCGCACAAGCCAGCCCGAGCAGGCAGAGCAGCCCGCCGTTCCCACCCTCGGCGACGTGCTCCGTGTCGCAGAGGAACTGTGGCCCGAAGCCCTCGCGGAAGGATGGGACGCCGTTGGCCTCGTGGCCGGACAGCCCTCCCGGGAAGTTCGGCGGATCCTCTTTGCGGTGGACCCCACCTCAGCGGTCATCGATGAAGCCCTTGAATGGGGTGCAGACCTGCTGCTGACCCACCATCCGCTGTTCCTGAAGCCGGTCCATTCAGTGGCCGCCACCAGCTTCAAGGGCGACGCCGTGCACCGCCTGATCGAGGGCGGCTGCGCGCTGCTGGCAGTGCACACCAACGGCGACAGCGCCGTGGGCGGTGTCTCGGATGTGCTTGCTGATGCCTTTGGCCTGAAACATGTGGAGCCCCTGGTTCCGGCAGCGGACGGATTGCCGGAGGAAGGCATCGGGCGGGTGGGCGAACTGCCCGCGGCTGCCACGCTGGCCGATTTCGCGAAGCTGGTCTTCAGCATCCTCCCCGCGGTGGCCGGCGGTGTCCGCGTAGCAGGGGACCCGCACGGGCTGGTGCGCCGCGTAGCTGTCTGCGGGGGTGCCGGAGACAGCCTTTTCGACGCCGTCCGCCGGCACCGGGCTGACGTTTACGTCACAGCTGACCTTCGCCACCATCCGGCCTCCGAAGCCCGCGAGGCGGCGGTTAACGACCGCCCCTATCTGATTGATGTGTCCCATTTCGGCAGTGAATGGTTGTGGTTGACGCCTGCAGCCCGTGCATTGGAGAACGTTCTGAACGATCACGGGTTCAGTACGGAGATCCGGATCAGCACCACCAACACGGATCCGTGGGATTTTGTGCTGACACCCGGGCTGAACTGATCTGCGGCGTTGGCATAGGCTAGGGGGGAAGAACCGGGCCGGGTGGCCCGGTCATAGGTGGAGGTTTTTCGGTGGCAAAAGCATCGTCGGCGGAGCAGCTGCGGCTGCTCGATTTGCAGGCTCTGGACAGTACGGTCCGCAAACTTCGGAACCGGGCACGCAGCGTCAATGACAATTCCGCCATCGCGGACCTCGCCATGGAGCGGGCCGCAGCACAGAGCCGGCTCGTTGCCGCTGCCACCGAGGCCGCGGACATCACGCGTGAACTGACCCGTGCCGAGGCCGACGTTGCCTCCGTGGCAGCCCGCGTGGAGCGCAACCAGAAGCATCTGGACAGCGGCAGCGGCACGTCCAAGGAGCTCACCTCGCTGCAGAGCGAAATGGAGTCGCTGAAGCGGCGCCGTTCCGACCTGGAGGATGTGGAGCTGGAGGTCATGGAACGCCTGGAAGCTGCCAAGGCTGTGGAGGACCAGTCCCGCCAGGAAGCTGCCGACCTGGATGCCCGGATGGCCGCGCTGGAGGAAAAGCGCGACGCCGAGCTGGCCGAGATTGAATCGGAGCGCCGCGCCGTCGTTGCTGACCGCGACGAACTCGCCGCCACCTTCGAGCCCGACTTGCTCGCTCTCTACGAAAAGACGCTGGCCAAGCACGGCATCGGTGCTGCGCGGCTGTACAACGGCACCTCGGAAGGCTCCGGCATGCAGCTGAGCCCCGGGGACCTCGCGGACATCCGCCGGGCCGCTGAGGACGACATTGTCTTCTGCCCCGACTCCGGCTGCATCCTGGTGCGCTCCGATGAGTGGAGCAGCTGAGAAGTGACCCTGTTTGACCCGTCTGACACCCCCGCCGAACCGTCCCGGAGTGCGGCCCCCTCCGCGTCCCGGCGCACGCTGATTGTGGAGGCCGACGGCGGGTCCCGCGGCAATCCCGGGCACGCCGGTTACGGCGCCCTGGTGCGGGATCCGGACACCGGGATGATCCTCGCCGAAAAGGCGCAGTACATCGGCAAGGCGTCCAACAACGTTGCCGAATATTCCGGTCTGGTGGCGGCGCTGGAAATGGCGCACGAGATTGATCCGGACTGTTGGATCCTCGCCAAGATGGACTCCAAGCTCGTGGTGGAGCAAATGAGCGGCCGCTGGAAGATCAAGCACGAGGACATGCAAAAACTGGCCGCGAAGGCCCGGGGAATAGTGAACCCGCGGCGCGTGAAGTACCAGTGGATTCCCCGTGAGCTGAATAAGGATGCCGACCGGCTCTCCAACGAAGCCATGGACGCCGGGATGGCCGGCGTTCCGTGGGTGCAGAAGGGCGGCGCGGCAAACGATCGGATGCCGCAGGACGCACCCGAAGCAGGAGCGGTGCCTGCGGAGTCGGCACAAGCAGAGCCGGCAGCGGCTCCGGTGCCTTCCGGCCGGCTGCACCACACCGAGCTGTGGGTCCGCGACTTCGCCGCAGCGGAAACTTCGCTGGGCTGGCTCCTGGAGCGGCTGGGATACCGGCGTGCCGAGGGCTGGGACACCGGCGCCCGGTGGCAGGGAGCGGACAGTTATATTGTCATCGAGGCCGGGCCGGATGTGCTGGACGCGGACCATGAGCGGCGGCGGCCGGGGTTGAACCATCTGGCCTTTCATGCCGGCTCGCGCGCCGACGTGGACCTGCTCACCCGCCGGGCGGCCAGCCACGGCTGGACGCTGCTCTTCGCCGACCGGCATCCGCATGCGGGCGGGCAGGGCCACTACGCCGCGTATCTGGAAAACAGCGAGGGCTTCGAAGTGGAGCTGGTGGCGGAGGATTCCCCCTCCGCTTAGCTGGGCACTCCGCTTGACTGGGCTTGCCGGTTAACTGGGCGAGGGGGCCTGACCCGGCAGGATGATGTTGAGCTGATACGGCTTGCGGGCCGTGGCCGGGACCAGTTCCGCTTCCCACTTCTCGGATGCAGCCGCGAGCAGTTGTTCGGGCGTCTGCGGGTCGGTTCCGGTGCGGCTCAGCAGATGCCGGGCAAGCTCTCCGCGGGTGTGCTTGGCAAAGTGGGACACCACTGTGCGCTTGCCGTTGCGTACCTGGAAAACGTTCACGGAGGCGGCTGCGGCCGGTTCCGGCGCCCAGGCGGCGGCGTACGTGCTGGAGCGGCAGTCCACCACCAGCTGCCCCCGGGCATGGTCCGCGAGGACCTCCTCCAGGTGCTTCTTCCAAAACGCTGCCAGTTTGCCCGTTTCCGGGAGTTTTACCGCCATGGACAACCGGTAGGCGGGAATGGGGTCAGCAAACCCCAGCGCGCCCCACAGTCCCGAGATGACGACGACGGCGTCGTCGGCCTTGCGCTGCTGGGCGGCGGTCAGGGAGGCATAGCCCAGAGCGTCGTAGAGGACACCGGTGTAGATGCGGTGAGCCGGGGCGCACGGTTGCTCAGCCAGCACAGTGTTCCGGCGCACCTCAGTTGCCAGTGATGAACCGACACCGAGGACAGTGTGCGCATCCTCCGCCGTGCTGGCTTCCGCCAGAGCAGCGAGGACCTGTTTGCGGGCATCGTTGAGTTCGGGGAAATGCAGCAGGTTCGGGTCAAAGACCGGACCGGTTGCGGCGGGCGTTTTCCCTTCGGAGGGCGGCAGCAGAATTAACACCAATTAATCGTACGCGAGCCGGATTGCTGGTCCCCGCGGCTGCCCGGGCAGCAGGGGCAGGGCGGAGACGGTAGCATTAGAGGCTGGACGGGTTGGCCAGGCGATCGCGTTGGTTCCTTTTTGCGAAGGACCGCCGAGGAAAGTCCGGGCTCCGCAGAGCAGGGTGGTGGGTAACGCCCACTCGGGGAAACCCGCAGGCCAGTGCCACAGAAAAGAAACCGCCGCGGACGGTGGTCCGTTTGGATCAGCGTTTCTCGGTAAGGGTGAAAAGGTGGTGTAAGAGACCACCAGCGTTCCGGGTGACCGGTTCGGCTAGGTAAACCCCACCCGGAGCAAGGCCATACAGGACGCGTTTGAGGGCTGCTCGCCCGATGCGTCCGGGTAGGCCGCTTGAGGGCGCCGGCAACGGCGTTCCTAGATGGATGATTGCCGCCTCCGGTCCGGTAACGGTCCGGGGATACAAAACCCGGCTTATCGGCCAACCCGTCCCTTCACAGCATTCCATCGCACACCGGACTCTTCTCCGGAACGCTTCGGCAATAGTGTTCCTGTTTTTTGGCACTGTTTTTTCGAAGGATTTGCCCAAGCGTGTTGTCTTAGCGCGTTCGCCGGGTGCCGCGGGGCTATTGTGTGGAAATGTCCAGGACTACTACCAAACCGCGGCCGCTGGTGCTCCGCAATGCCAACTTCCGCGCACTGTGGATTTCCTCCACCGCAGGCATCTTCGGAACTTCCGTGGCGGCAGTGGCGCTTCCCCTGATTGCGGCCGTGGAACTGGATGCAACAGACTTCGCTGTGGCGGCGCTTTCCGGGGTGGGATTCCTGCCGTGGCTCCTGTTCGGGCTTCCGATCGGAGTCCTGGTGGACCGCTACCGCCGCAAGCCCGTGGTTCTGACGGCACTGGTGATGCGCATTGCGGTACTGATGTCCCTGCCCGTGGCCTTCTGGCTGGACCGCCTCACCGTGGCGCAGCTTTTCGTGGTCTCCTTCCTCTCCGGGCTGGCTGCGGTCTTCTCCATGCTCGCGGAATCCGCGCTGGTGCCCCGCGCCGTGAAACGGGAAGAACTGATTGAAGGCAACGGGCTGATGACCGGGTCGGCAGCCTCTGCGGATGCAGTGGGCAGGGGCCTGGGCGGCTGGCTCACCGGTGTCTGGGGCGCATCGAACTCGCTCCTGCTGCAGGTGGCGGCCTCCGCCGTATCCCTGGCGTCCGTGGCAACCCTCAAAGTGCAGGAATCCGTCAGCGACAATCCGGGATCGGTTCGGATCTTCCGGGAGATGGGCGAGGGGCTCCGGTACAGCTTCAGCACCGCGCCCCTGCGGGCCATCCTGCTGGTGGGAGCCCTGTGGAACCTGGGCGGCGCCATCGTTGTCTCGCTGATGGTCATCCTTGTGGTGCGCACGCTGGGGGAGTCCGGCGCAATGCTCGGATTCCTCACCGCAGCTACGGCACTGGGCGGAACCTTGGGCGGCCTGACGGTGAAACGGGTGACCCAGCGTCTGGGTTCAGGAACCGTGTGGCGTTTTTCCATGGTGCCGGCAGCGGCCGGGTACGGCAGCCTGCTCCTGATGAGCCCGGGCTGGGGAATGGCGCCCGGTTTCGCCGGTTTGTTCCTCGCCGGCTACGCCATCTCCATGAACGTTGTGGTCTCCACCAGTTTCCGCCAGCGGGTGTGTCCTCCGCAGATGCTGGGCCGGCTGGGATCCGCCTCCCGGATGGTGACCTGGGGCATGCTGGCCATTGCCGGTGTCATCGGCGGTCTTCTGGTGGACGCCCTCGGCATCCGCGGCGCCATTCTCACCGGTTTGGCCGTCGCCGTCCTCGCGCCGGCCGTGGCAGCGTTCGGTCCGCTGAGGGGTATCCGGCACCTGGAAGACCTGGAACCCGAACGGGACTTGAGCCCTGCGGAAACCCCCTAAACGTCCTGCACGCGCTGCAGCAGATGTGACGGACATCTCGTCAATCCGGCGGAGGGGACCAATGTGTCCTAATACACTGGGGAGGACGACCAACCGGCACAAAGCGGTGCCGGCTGAAAAAAGGATGTGAACTCTTGAGCCAGATCTCCGACGCCTGCCTTGATACCTGGATGGACCGCGAGGCCCTCGCCGAGGCAATGATTCCGCTGATCGGGCGGCTGTACCGCGAAAACAGCGTGGTGACCTCGGTATACGGCCGTCCACTGGTCAACCGCTCCGTTATCGACATACTCAAGGCCCACCGCTTCGCCCGGCAGATCGATGAAGTGGAACTGCCTGTTTCCGACACGTTCCCGCTGTTGCAGGCACTTTCCGAGCTTGAGCTCGGCGCCGCGTCCATCGACCTTGCCCGCCTGAGCCTGAAGTACAAGGCCGAGGGCGCTGACCGGGACCTGGAAGACTTCCTGCGCGAAGAGCTGGCAGACGTAGCGGGCCGGCACGGCGCCGATAACCGCACCAGCACCGACGTCGTGCTCTACGGCTTTGGCCGCATTGGCCGGCTGCTGGCGCGCATCCTCATCGACCACGCCGGCGGCGGCCAGGGACTGCGGCTCCGGGCAATCGTTGTCCGGAAGGGAGCCGAGAATGACCTCGTGAAGCGGGCGTCACTGCTGCGCCGCGACTCAGTGCACGGTGCCTTCGACGGAACCATCACCGTAGACGAGCAGAACAACACCATCCTGGCCAACGGAACCCTGATCCAGGTCATCTACTCGAACGATCCGGCCACCGTGGACTACACGGCCTACGGCATCTCCAACGCAGTGGTGGTGGACAACACGGGCCGCTGGCGCGATAAAGAAGGCCTGTCCCAGCACCTGGCCGCCAAGGGCGTGTCCCGCGTCCTGCTGACCGCCCCGGGCAAGGGCAGCCTCAAAAACATCGTGCACGGGATCAACCACGATTCCATCACCGATGAGGACCGCATCGTCACTGCGGCTTCCTGCACCACCAACGCCATTACTCCGGTCCTGAAGGTGCTCAACGACAAGTTCGGCATTATCCACGGGCATGTGGAGACGGTGCACTCGTTCACCAATGACCAGAACCTGATCGACAACTTCCATAAGGGCGACCGCCGCGGGCGCTCCGCTGCCCTGAACATGGTGATCACCGAAACCGGTGCGGCCAAGGCCGTGGCGAAGGCGCTGCCGGAGCTGGCCGGGAAGCTCAGCGGCAACGCTATCCGGGTTCCCACCCCCGATGTGTCGATGGCGATCCTGAACCTGAACTTCGAGACCTCCACCACCAAGGAAGAGATCAACACCTTCCTGCGGGAGACCTCGCTGAATTCGGACCTGCACAAGCAGATCGACTACATCGATTCACCGGAAGTGGTCTCCACCGACTTCGTGGGTTCCAAGCGGGCCGGCATTGTGGACGGGCTGGCCACCATCTCCAACGGTAAGAACGCTGTCCTCTACGTCTGGTACGACAACGAGTTCGGATACAGCTGCCAGGTGATCCGCGTACTGGAGGAAATGGCGCATGTGAATCCGCCGGCTTATCCGCGCGTCGCGGAGCTCGCGGCGTCGATCTAAGCGGTTTCCACCCGCGAAATAGCAGAAGGTGCGCTTCCCTGGGCTGGGAAGCGCACCTTCTGCTATTTCGGCGGTCAGTTTTTAGTGGCCGAACGGATCCGGATCGACGCCGGGCATCCAGGTCAGGCCAGGAACGTTCCACCCGTGGGCCTTGATGGTCTTGCGGGCCTTGCGGCTCCACCGGTCGTTGAGCTTGTCCACGTACAGCTTGCCGTCCAAGTGGTCGTACTCGTGCTGCAGGACGCGGGCAAACCAGCCCGTGGCTTCAAACTCCACGGCCGCTCCGTTTTCATCGAAGCCGGAAACCTTGGCCCACTCGGCGCGGTTGACCGGGAAGTTCTCTCCCGGCACGGACAGGCAGCCTTCGGCGTCCTCTTCCGGATCCGGTGCCGAGCCGGGGACCTTGGACGTGATCAGCACGGGATTGATGACGACACCGCGGTCCGGGGCGTCGTCATCGTTCGCGAAGTCAAAGGTGAACAGGCGCAGGCCCACGCCCACCTGGGTCGCTGCCAGCCCAACACCGTTGGCAACATCCATGGTTTCGTACATGTCCGCCACCAGGGAGCGCAGTTCATCATCGAACTTTTCCACCGGAGCGGCTCGGCGGTGCAGGACGGGTTCGCCGTGGATGACGATGGGACGGACGGTCATTGCTGGTCTTTCTGTTGGACGGATGGTTGTGGAAGGCCTTCGGAGGGGGTCAGGCAGGTTAGGCGGTGATCTTCCGGCCGATGACTTCGCGCATGATCTCGGAGGTGCCGCCGAAAATCGTCAGCAGCCGGGCGGCGAGGAAGGCCTGGGCAACGGGGTATTCCAGGATGTAGCCGTAGCCGCCGTGCAGCTGCAGGCAGCGGTCGGTGATGGACTTGACGCGCTCACTGGCCCAGAGCTTGGCCTTGGCCGCGGAGACGGCGTCCAGCTTTCCTTCGTTGAAGGCGACAATGGCCGCATCCACGTACGCCTCGGTGACCTCCACCTCGGTCTCGATGTCGGCCAGGGTAAACCGGGTGTTCTGGAAGTCGGCAATACGCTCGCCGAAGGCGCTGCGCTCCTTGGTGTACTGCACAGTGGCTTCGAAGATCTGCCGGGCCACGGCGGAGGATGCGACGGCGATGGCGAGCCGGCCCTGGGGGAGCTGGCCGGCGGCATATTCCAAGCCGCGGCCCACCTCGCCCACCAGGTTGCCTTCGGGGACGCGGACGTCGTCGAAGAACAGTTCGGCGGTGTCCGAGGCCTTCAGGCCCATCTTGTCCAGCTGGCCGCCGGTCTTGTAGCCCTCGGTCTTTTCGACCATGAACATGCTGAAGGAATCCCGGGCGCCGCGGCCGGTTCCGCCGTCGGTGCGGGCCAGGACCAGGGAGGCGTCACCGCTGATGCCGTTTCCGATGAACGTCTTCTGTCCGCTCAGGCGCCAGCCGCCGTCGTCGCGCACTGCCTTGGTGCGGATGCCGCGCAGGTCACTGCCGGCACCGGGCTCAGTCCAGGCGACGGAGGTGACGGTTTCGCCGCTGACCATGCCCGGCAGCCAGCGTTCCTTGAGATCATCGGAGCCGTAGGCCAGCAGATGGGGGAGGACCATGTCATCGTGCAGGTGGAAGGCCAGGCCGACGGCGAGATGATTGGCCCTGGCGAACTCCTCGTCCAGCACGGCGCGGTAGCGGTAATCCGGCATGCCGGCGCCGCCGAATTCCTCCGGCACGGCAAGTCCCAGGAGCCCCTGCTCTCCGGCGGCCGTCCACAGCTTCCGCGGCATGATGTGCTCGGCATCCCACTGGGCGTACCCGGGAGCGACTTCACGGGAGTTGAACTCCCGGGCGAGGTCGCGGAAAAGCTCATGGTCTTCTTCGAACAATCTGCGCTCCAAGCGGCGCCTCCTCAACGTTTGGCCGCAGTACGGTCCAGCGGCGGTGCTGCCGCGGCGCGGTCCGGGCAGTCTTTCCAATCAAGTCAAACACAAGTGCAAACACAACAAAGGCCGCCCCGATGAACCGGGACGGCCTTTGCGAAACTGGACCTGCCAGCTTCCTTGGGGTGAGTAACGGGGGTTGAACCCGCGACCTCCTGGACCACAACCAGGCGCTCTGCCAACTGAGCTATACCCACCATGTGCCTCGGATAACATATTCGCAAAGTCCAGGCGAGTGGTCTGTGCGAACTCATTTATCTGAGGCAGCGGAATCAAGCTTACACGGTTTTTGGAGTACTCCTGACCAAGTTGCCGCCGGGAGGCCCAAATGTGACCGAGCTAACTTTTGAAGCTCTCCGCAATTTTCTTGGCTGTTGCCGAATCCGGGCCCGGAGCGGGCACAAAAACGGCCTGCCGGTAATAGCGCAGCTCGTTGATCGAATCCACGATGTCCCCCAGTGCGCGGTGGTTGCCGGTCTTGGCCGGAGCCTGGAAGTAGGCACGCGGGTACCAGCGGCGGGCCAGTTCCTTGATCGTGGAGACATCGATGATGCGGTAGTGCAGGTAATCGATGACCGCGGGCATGTCCCGGGCGAGGAAGTTCCTGTCCGTGCCCACCGAGTTTCCGGCAAGCTGGGCCTTCTTCGGTTCCGGAACCCACTTGGTGATGTATTCGATGACCTGGGCTTCGGCCTCGGCCATGGTCATTCCGCCGGGCAGCTCATCCAGGAGCTTGGACGCGGTGTGCATGTTCCGGACAAAATCACCCATCTGGGCCAGCGCGGCGTCATCGGGCCGGATGACCACATCCACCCCGTCTCCCAGAATGTTCAACTCGGAATCGGTCACCAAGACCGCCACTTCAATGAGGGCGTCATTCTTGATGTCCAGGCCGGTCATTTCACAGTCGATCCAGACAATGCGTTCATTAGTAATTGGCACAGGACCAATGTACCGCGCAGCCGCCGGGGATGCGCCGGACGGAAAGCGGTCAGCAATGTGCTGGCTTCCGGCGTATGTGACGCATCCCTCACTCCGGCCGAACCGGTCCGCCGCGTCCGTGCATCCGGGCTTTGCACACTCTGCGGTGCTAATATCTTGGCTACTGACGGTCCTCGCCGCGGTGTGATCGGTGCCTGTCCTTCAGCTTCCGATAAAACCATTTACGCTGCTGAGTTCTTCCCGCGAAAACAGGTTTTGCCGCAGTCCCGGGCTTTGTGCCGGCGGGCCGTTGGGTAACTGTACAAACCCCAAAGATTGGAACCACGTAGATGACCGCCCAGGTCCCCGCGACCGAGCCTTCGTCTCCGGGCCCGGAGATAGCGAAAGCTCTCAACCCCAACGTCGCGATTATCCAGGGCCTCATCGGTTCCCTGCTGATGCTCGCGGGGTCACTCGGCGTCGGATGGCTCTCCCTGGCCTCGTATGACCTGCGCCGGAACCCGGTCATCATGTGGCTCCGCTTTGAGCCCGAGGGGGCAGTGCTCGCGGTGTTCATGCTGGCCGTGGGCGGGATGCTCCTGGTCCGTTCATGGTTGCGGCTGGGCCAGCGCATTACGTCCTGGGGGCCGGAAAGCCGGCCCGTGGTTCTCAAGGCCATAGTCGCTTGGGCGGCGCCCATGTGCGTGGCGCTGCCTCTCTTCAGCCGCGATGTCTTTGCCTACATCACCCAGGGACTGGTGATGGTCAGCGGGCTGAATCCGTACAAGGACGGCTATTCGCAGATTTCCAACTACGTCCAGATCGGCGCCGACGACCTGTGGGCGCAGAGCCCCACCCCTTACGGCCCGGTCTTCCTGTGGCTGGAGGAAATCGTGGTGCGCGTGACCGGCGGCCAGCCGGAATACTCCGTTCTCCTTTTCCGGCTCATCTCGCTGATCGGCGTGGCCCTGTGCGTGTACTACGTGCCCAAGCTCGCCGAACTGCACAACATCAACCCGAACCGGGCATTGTGGCTGACCGCGGCCAATCCGCTGTTCCTGACCACCTTCATTGCCAGCGTGCACAATGACGCCTTGATGATCGGGCTGGCCCTGGCCGGACTGTACCTGGCTGCCACCAAGCGGGCCATTCCCGGCATTCTGCTGATCACCCTGTCCGTGGGCATCAAGCCGATCACGCTGATCCTGCTGCCCTTCGTGGGTCTGATGTGGGCAGGCAAGGGGGCGTCCTGGCCGCGCAAGTTCCTCTACTGGTTCATGACGGCAGGAATGTCGCTGGGACTGCTCTGGATCCTCGGCATCGTCAACGGCCTGGGGTTCGGCTGGGTGGGCGCCCTGAGCACCCCGGGCAGCGTATGGATCTGGTACGCACCGGTGGGTTTCCTCGGCATGCTGGTTGCCACCCTGGGCAACGCGCTCGGGCTTCCGGGCTGGACCTTCGCGGATATCGTGCACACCGTTGGCCGGGTGGCTTCACTGCTGATCGTGTTCTGGCAGATGTTCGTAGGCGAGTACAGCCGTCTGGTGCGCCGCCTCACCCTGGCATTTGCCGCCATCGTTATGCTCGCGCCCATGATCCAGTCCTGGTACGTGGTGTGGCTGATCCCGTTGTTTGCCGTCACCGGCATCCGCAACGACTGGCAGGTCAAGACGCTGTACCTGGTGGTGTCCTTCTTCATGGTCTACGCGATCAGCGATCAGCTGGACATCTGGCCCTACTTTGACTTCAGCCTCACCGCCGCCCGGCAGATTGCTGCCGTGACGGCGCTGGGCTTCGCGCTCTACCTGATCTTCCTGGATCCCAAGACAAAGTCCCTGTTCCGGAAGAAGCTTACGGAGCCGTCTCCGGGCGAACTTCGGGTGCACTGACCCGGCTGCTGCCGCCGGCCTTCGTCAGCCGGACAATGCGCACCACTGACCAGCCGAACAGCACCAGCAGCAGGACGTTTCGCAGCGTCAGCAGCGCAGCGACCACCACGTTGAGGTCGTTGTACAGGGCGGCATAGAACATCGGATACACGAGCGTGGTCAGCGCCGCGATTGCCGGCATCAGGATCGCGGGCACCCGCCAGCTCCGGCCTTCCCAGGCCACGCCAACGGCAATAACCGCGCCCAGCCACAGCATGAACTGGGGCGAGCCCACCTTGTTGAACACGATGAACGCCGCCACAAGAGCCAGCGACCCGGCGATGAGCAGCTGTCCGGCGTCTGCCCCGCGGCGCAGCGCCCAGATCAGCAGGACGACGACGGCGAGGGCGGCCACCGCCAGGAGCGGCGTCATCAGTGCTGCCACCGGTTCACCCAGCGCGCCGCGCACCTCGCGCGTATTGATGATTTTGTCCTCGAAAATGTACGCCCCGGAACCGTTCCCCAGGATGGCCTGCCACAGGCCCGGCGTGGTGAACGGGGCTTCCATCTGCATGCCGCGGGCGCCCTGGGCGCCGACGAAGGAGAGCAGGTGGCGGACACCTCCGCCTGCGATGACAATTCCGGCCATCACCACTGAGACTGCCGCTCCGGTCAGCACCAGGGTCAGGCGGCGGCGGGAGGCCACCAAAACGGCCAGAATGACAGCTGCGGGCCACACCTTCATCCAGGTGGCCACGGACAGCAGGGCGGAGGCAACCACCGGGCGGCTGGCGAGCAGCAGCAAACCGATGATCACCAGCGGGGCCGTGAGCCCGTCCACCCGGCCCACGGCCACCGGGCCCAGCAGTCCGGTGACTGCCAGCCACCAGTAGGAGGCTGCGTACCGGGCGGGGGTTGCCGGTTTGCTGATGACGGCCACGGCTGCAGCGTTCAGCGCCGTGAAAATCGCAAACCACGCCAGCTGGTAACCTCCCCAGCCGAAAACCGCGGCAAGGAGCATCGGCAGCAGCGCCCCGATCGGATAGACCCAATCCGCGCTGATGCCCTGCCAGACGCCGTCGTTAATTCCCTCAAAAGCCCACTGCCGGTACAGGTTGATGTCACTGAGGACTCCGCCGGAGAAGATCAGCGACGACAATGCCGCGAAGAACACCAAATGGACCAGCGTGAAGCAAATCCATAACGATTTGCGGCGCATGAAGCGCTCCTGAACAGAGGACTTATTCAGCGACATTCCGGGTGGTTCTCCTTAGGTGATGCAGGTGCTGTGCACTGTCCAGGCACAGCGATAAGGGTACCGGCGGCCGTGCCGCGGCATGCAATCCGTGCCCGGACACGGGATACTGGAAAGATGACCGACGGAATTGAACAGGTAATTACGGCCGATTTTGATGTCTCGCAGTGGGAGCCCACGCCTTATCAGGTGGAGGGCACCAACAGTGAACTTTCCACCGTTCGCGCGGTGAAGATTTTTGAAGGGGACATTGTCGGCACCAGCGTTGCGGACCTCATCATGGCAGGCAACGCCGTCGGCGCCGGTTATGTGTGTTCCGAGGTCTTTGCCGGATCGATCGCGGGCAGGGAAGGGACCATGGTGATCCAGCACTGGGGCGTGGCGGAGGGAACGGCGACGGCCAGCTCCGGCCACATCATTCCGGGCTCAGGCACCCACGGGCTGGCAGGAATTGCCGGCAAGGCTGTCTTCACCCAGGAACCAGACGGCCAGCACCGGCTGGAGCTGCGGATCACGCTGCCCGAGCAGGCCTAAGCCGAACCCTTCCGCTACACGGACGCCGGCCAGGCCCACCAGAAGACGGCGGCTGCTGACGCCGCAATGACTGCGGCAAAGGCCGCCAGCCACAGCCCCGACGGCAACCCGGTTCGCTGGTACAGGATGAAGGCGTCAGAGCTTTGCAGGGACCTCCGGCGCCGGGTGTGGACGCTGAGCAGGTTCAGCCAGTCCCGCACCGCTCCCGCGAGCAGCGCCATGCCGATCCCCAGCGTGATGCACGAGACCGCAAACGGCGAAGAAAACCACACCAGCAGGACGGAAACGCCGGCGCAGCCGAACGCGATGAGCAGCCCCTGGGCATTGCGGATGAACACCAGTGCGGCCAGCAGGATCAGTGCCCCGGCGGAGAGCGCAAAGCCCGCCCAGCCGGTGAACGCCGCCCGGATCAGGAGCGCACCCACTACGGCCGGGACGGGATAACCCCAGAACCCGGTCCGGCTGCGCCCCATGCTGCGCATCTGGCCGGAATGGTCGAAGTGCAGCTGGATTCCCTTGACCACCTGGCCGGTCATCAGCGCGGCAAAGGCATGGCCGAGTTCGTGGACAAACGTGACGAAGAGCCCGAACCAGCGCCAAACACCCCGGGGGAGAGTCAGCAGGCCTGCGCCCGCGGCGATCAGCAGCAGAACCGGCCAGGACACTTCCAGCGGATCGCCGCGGGTAAAGCCTTCCGCGACCTTTGAAAACCACGCACCGATGACGGCCCCGGCAGTTCCGGCATCCACTAATACATTCTTTCCACTAAGAAACGGTTGCTGCAGATTCTTCCGCTGCGGATGAGCTGCGCTACAGGTCCAGCTGTCCGCGCAGAATCGAATCGCCGGAGTGGGCGGGATTGCCGTCATCGGGTTCATCGGAGATGTCCACCACGGGATACTGCTTCAGGTCCAGATCGGCAGGCAGCTCAAAGGTGCCTTCGGTGCCGTCCATGATTCCCACGCTGACCATCGACGACGCGTCCGGGGCCAGCAGCCACACCTCGCGGTAGCCCCGTGCCTCACTGCTGCTGGAGGTCACCACGAGTTCCCGCCTGCCGTCCGGAAGCTGGTCCACGACGGCGCTGCCGGTGTCGGAGTATGCGGCGAGGGGTGTCAGATCCACAGAGGCAACCACTTCCGGGCCCGGCTGGTTGACCTGGCGGACCGCACCCCAGGTGCCCGCGGCGGCAACGACGACGGCGGCTGCAGCTGCTGCCAGCCAGGTACCCGTGCGGCGCCGCCGCGCCCCGGCAAGCGACGTCACGGGGGCGGTGGAACCGGCCGGCCGCGCTGCCGGCGGGGTCTGCTGGTGCGCCGGTGCCAGCGGATCTTCGCGAAGACTTTCATCGAGGTTCAGTTCACGGTGAATGTTCTCCCAGACAGAGGAATCGGGTGCCGTTTCGCCGTCATCCTGCGCGGTTCCCGCCAGCCGGGCGGCGGTGACCACGCGCTCAAAGGAACCCAGATCAGCCCGGCAGCGCGGGCAGGCGTCCAGATGGGCACGTTCTTCGTCGGTGGCCGGTTCACCCAACGCCAGGAGGGTGAGCGCGTCATCGTGCAGGTGCTGCATCACTGACCTCCAATCGTTGCCTCAGATGGACGAGGCTTCGGCGTATATGGGTTTTAACGGTTCCAAGCGGCATTTTTAGCCGGTCCGCAATTTGCTGGTGGGTCAGGTCTTCGTGGAAGGCCAGCCGGAGGATGGATCCCTGCGGTTCACCGAGCCGGTCCAGCTCCGCTTCGATCACCACCTTGTCCGCGACGCGGTCCGGGTTGCCGACTCCGTCGTCGGCCTCTTCCCGCCTTTGCGATGCCGCCACCTCCCACATGCTCTCTTCGCGGGTCCGTGAGGTTCCCACGCCCACCGCAAAGTTTCGGGTGATTCCCACCAGCCAGGCCAGGAGGGTGGACCGCTCGGGCGAGTAGCTGGCCCGGTATTTCCAAGCCCGGATGAAGACTTCCTGGACCACGTCATCGGCAGCCGCGGCGTCGGCGAGGCGCCGCAGGGCCAGGGACCGGACCAGGGGAGCAAACCGCCGGTACGCCTCGGCGAGGGCAGCCTCGCTGCCGGAAGCGAAGGCACGGTCCAGTGCGGCATCCTGCTCCGGGGAACCGGCTGGCATCGGGTGCGGACTCCTGATCTCGGGAAGCCGCTCCCGTGCAGCGGGGCCTGTTGGCCCGCCAGGGGGGTCGGCAGTTTTCCCTATGATACCGGTGCCGCTGTCAGGACCACGTTATCTTCGTAGTCGTCCTGCGCTTCGAGCCATTTACCGCCGCACGTCACCAGTTTAAGCCGGGGCTCGCCGGTGCGCTCGAAGAGGCGGTGGCCGTCCAAAGTTTTCTTGGCGATGTTCTCCACACCTTCGGTAGCGTACCGCTGGATGGAGCCGTCCTCCCTCGTGACATTGATGATGGTGCCGGGCGCAATGTCCTTGAGTCCGGCAATCGGCAGCTGCTCAGTGCGTGAATCAACGTGGGCTGCGAGAACCGCGGAACCGGATGCAGCCCCGGGAGCCGGTCCGTACTTGTACCAGCCCGCCTGATAGTGGTTGTCGGGCAGTGTCATCGCTCCGTTGTCCTCGACTCCCACCGGAACCACCTCCAAATCAATCCCCGTCCCGTCCACCGTGACGCGTACCGGCTGCGGCACGCTGACCTCGGCCTCCGGCACCGCGGGGCGGATAGGGATGGTGGAAGGATCGACGGCGACAGTCTGCGGGGCGGAAGCTCCCGGTGCCGGGGCGGAAGAGGCCGGAGCTGAAGGGGCGGGGGACGAGGTTGCGGGGGAAGAGGTTTCGGCGGCGGGGAGCCGCTCAGTCTGCCCGCTGGTATCTCCGGAGCAGGCCGCAGAGCCGCCTGACAACGCAACCACTAGGGCTGCGCCGGCCCAAAATCTGCGCCCGGAGGCGGAATGCGGCATGGGGTGAAACGTCCTTTCCAGGGTGGGATCTGTTAATTCCAGCTCCGGGGAGGGGAGAGTGTGGCCGAAACGGCGGCCGGAAGTTTGCTCCGGCCGCCGTTCCACGGAAATCCCGGGTGCTTAGTTCCGGGCCCCTGCTGCCTTGTTGTTGCGGCGTGCCACTGCGGCTGCGCCGACGAGGAGCATCACTGCCACGGAAGCGCCTGCCGCAAGGGCTGCGCCGTTGCCGTCTTCAGAGGCTTCCAGCGCACTCGGAACGGCGTTCGGAGCCGATTCCATGCCGCCGATTGTCTGGGTGGCAAGGGCGAGGTTCCCGTCGGCCAGTGATCCCCACGCGTAGACGAAGGTGTGGGTTCCTTCGGGCAGCGTCAGATCGGCCGGGCCGATCACCGGAGCAGTGGTTCCTGCTGCGGCTACCGACGCGGAGATTGTTCCGGCGTCCACGGCCAGCGTCTTCTCGCCCGGGTTTTCCAGGTTGGTGATGACCGGGGCTCCGTTGGCCAGGACGTCCACGGCAGGTGCTGCGGCGTCGTGGCGCACCGTCAGGTGTGCCTTGCCCGGAGCCACCGTGGAAAGGTCGTTGGTGTAGAAGTTTGCCGTCGGTGCACCGGAGGCGTCGAGGTTGGCCACGGCCGTGTAGTTCCCGCCGGCAGCCAGGTTGACGTTTACCGGTCCAATGATCGGAGCCGAAGCATCTGCGGCGTCCGGCGCAGTGATGGCCAGCGCGTAGCTGCCGGCGGGCAGGTCAAGCGGTCCGGCAAGTGTCCCCGGAGTGAAATCGTCCAGGGTGAGTGCACCGTTGACGTACACGTCCACGGTGGTGTCGGGGATCGCATGCAGCACAGAGAGCTCGGCGGTGTCCGCAGCTGCGGCAGGGGTCATAAAGCCCACTGCAGCAGTCAAACCTGCTGCTGCTGCGAGGGCGGTGGCGGTCTTACGCATGGTGTCTCCTTGATGTTGGCTTCTTCGCCGGCAGCGAAGGTGTGGTGATGCTTACACCTCCTTTACCTGCGGGGGGCCGGGTTTGGATTCAACTTCAGGAGAAATCTTTTTGAGGCGGGGAACGAGGCGGAAAGGGGGAGAAGGACAAGGGGCGTGAAGGAGACATGCCGCGCAGAGACAGGCGCGGCGTCAGGGCGCGGCGGTCCAAGGGCTCCTCCTCCAGCCGTAGTATCATCGTTTGGTTGCCCCCCGTAGCTCAATGGATAGAGCAACGGCCTTCTAATCCGTAGGTTGCGCGTTCGAGTCGCGCCGGGGGGACTCAAACGAACCGGACTCAAACGAACCGGACTCAAACGAACCGGGCTTCGCCGCCCGCCGTCGGCCGCCCGCCCGCCGTCGTCCCCCCCCGCCAGTTCAGACCGCCGGGTCAGACCGCTTCCGCGGACACCGCACCCCCGCTGACCGTCACGGCGAAGCGGACACTGTTGCCGCTGGAACCGGGCAGCACCACGTCAGGGTGTTTTCCGTCCGGAACCTGGAAAGCCCGGAATTCCACCTCTCGGGCCCAGTCATACTCCGGCCGGTCTTCCACGGTTCCCATCGGAAGCACGGTTCCCGGGCGCACAAACAATGCGGCTTCCAGCACGGAGTAGGTCCGGGTGTGCCACCGCCCGCCCTGGAGCTGCTCACCGGATTCCAGATGGGTCCAGGTGCCTTCGGGAAGGTAGAAGGACACCGAACCCCCGGGGGTGAAGACCGGGGCCACCAGAAGGTCAGGCCCGAGCATGTACTGGCGGTCCAGCTGCGCACAGCCGGGGTCCTCCGGAAATTCAAGGAACATGGGGCGCATCAGAGGAGTTCCCTCGGAATGCGCCTGCTCCGCCGTCTTCAGCAAATACGGCATAAGCCGCATCTTCAGCCGGGTGAAGTGGCGCAGGACGTCGCTGGACTCGTCGTCGACCAGCCAGGGGACCCGGTAGGAATTCGATCCGTGCAGCCGCGAGTGTGAGGACAGCAGTCCAAAGGCGATCCACCTCTTGAACAGCTCCGGTTCCGGCGTTCCCTCGAACCCGCCAATATCGTGGCTCCAAAAGCCAAAGCCCGACGACGACAGCGACAGTCCGCCGCGCAGCGATTCGGACATGGCGGTGAAGGTGGACTCGCAGTCGCCGCCCCAGTGCACCGGCATCTTCTGTCCGCCCGCGGTGGCTGAGCGGGCGAAGAGTACGGCTTCGCCTTCCCCCCGCTCGGCGGTGAGCAGGTCAAAGACGCTCTGGTTGTACAGCTGCGCGTAGTAGTTGTGCATCCGCTGCGGATCCGAACCGTCATGCCACACCACGTCCGTGGGGATGCGCTCGCCGAAGTCTGTCTTGAAGGAGTCCACTCCCTGCCCCAGCAGCACCTGCAGCTGGTCCTGGTACCACTGGACCGCCTCCGGATTGGTGAAGTCCACCAGTGCCATGCCGGCCTGCCACATATCCCACTGCCAGAGGGATCCGTCGGCCTGTTTGACCAGATACCCCTTGTCCCGGCCTTCGGCGAACAGATGCGACCGCTGCGCAATGTAGGGGTTGATCCAGACGCACACCTTGAGCCCCCGGGCATGGAGGCGCCGGATCATGCCTTCGGGATCCGGGAAGGTCTGCGGGTCCCACACGAAATCGCTCCAGTGGAAGGCCCGCATCCAGTGGCAGTCGAAATGGAACACGGACAGGGGGAGGCTGCGCTCTTCCATGCCGTCGATGAAGGACATGACGGTGTCCTCGTCGTAGTCCGTGGTGAAGGAGGTGGACAGCCATAGTCCGTAGGACCAGGCCGGCAGCCGGGAGGGACGGCCGGTGAGCTCGGTGTACCGGCGCAGGATGTCCTTTGGCGTGGGACCGTAGATCAGGAAGTACTGCAGGCGCTGCCCCTCGACGCTGAACTGGGTCCGGGACACCACCTCGGAACCAATCTCGAAGGACACCCGCTCCGGCTGGTTCACGAAGACGCCGTAACCGTCATTGGTGAGGTAGAAGGGGACATTCTTGTAGGCCAGCTCGCTTGAGGTGCCGCCGTCCTCGTTCCAGATATCGATGGACTGCCCGTTTTTGGTGAAGGCGCCGAAACGCTCGCCCAGCCCGTAGACATTCGTTCCCACGCCCAGGCTCAGCTGTTCGTGGACAAAGGTCTTCCCCTCCCGGTCGGTGATGACTCCAATGCTGCGGGGCACCGAGGAAGTGAGCGTCCGGCCGTCTGCGGTGAAGTCCACCTGCCAGTCTCCGGCCGTGCTGATCCGCGCGCTGACATCGCCGGAAGTGAAGGTGACATGGGATTCGTCCTCCACGATCTTCACCGGCCCCGGCGACGGGTAAAGCTCAAAGTCCGGTCCCCGGTGCACTCCGCCCTGGAAATGCTCAATGGTCACGCCGATAACGTTGTCCAGGGGAGACTCGAAGGTGACGGTGATCTGCGGACAATTCAGTGCATCGCCGCGTCCGTTGATCTTCTGCGTGGGCGCATAGATCGCCAGCCGGTCGCCGTCGACCTCCACTGCGGAGATGTCCCGCGGGCGCAGAACGCTCATGCCCTGCTTGGGCAGCCAGTATCCATCAGTGAATTTCATTGCGTTCCTTCATCTCCGTCGTCGTCGTTCAAGAAGTAATCCGCTGCGTCAAGTACGCAGGCGCCGTAGGGCTGCAGGTCCAGGAGCGGGCCGGCCTCCCGGCCCGTGAGCAGGTCAACAGCCGGTCCCGGGAGGCGGAGGGTGTGCCCCAGCGGACCGTGGTTGAGCAGGAACAGCCACTGTCCGCGGACCACTGCCTCGACGTCCCCGGGCAGTCCCTCCGGAAATGCAGGCCGGATGCCGGCAGCGCGGAGCGCAGCCAGCAGCACCGCCGTCATGGCGGCGTCGTCCAGGTCCGCTCCCAGATACCAGCTCTGGCCCGCACCCCAGCGGTGGTGTGTCAGCACGGGCTTGCCCTTGAGCGGTCCGCCGGCAAAAGATGCCACAGCGTCGGCACCGTCCAGACGCAGGTCCTCACCCCAAAACTGCGCCTCAGCGGGAGCGTGGGCGCCCCCGGAAAAGGTGACGGGGCACGGCTCGGGAAGCGGAACCCACTCCTCGCCGCTGGCACCCAGGCACTTGTGCAGCACCGCCGGAAAGCGGCCGGTGGCCAGGCGTGCGTTTTCGTCCGCCACCGCGCTGAACGGCCCGACGAACAGGGCACCCCCGCCCTGGACATACTGATCCAGCGCCTGCGCATGGTCGTCCCGCAGGAGGAACAGGTTCGGCACCAGCACCAGGGCAAACCCGTCCAGGTCCGCGCCGGGATGCACTACCTCCACGGTGATGCCGTGCCTGCGCAGGGGCCGGTAGAAGGAGAGCATCTGGTCCATGACGCGCAGCCGCTCGGAGGGACGGGCGCTCTCCTCGGCGGCCCACCAGCTCTCCCAGTCGAAGAGGACGGCGATGCGCGCCGGAACGGACGTTCCCGCGACCGGCGCCAGCCGCCGCAGTTCTGCCCCCAGGGCTGCGGCTTCGCGGTAAACCCGGGTGTCCGCGCCGGCCAGCGGCACCACTGCCGAATGGAACCTTTCCGCTCCTGCAGCCGATTGCCGGAACTGGAAGAAGCACACGGCATCAGCGCCCCTCGCGACCGCCGACAGCGCATCCAGGCGAAGCGTCCCCGGTGCCTTGGGGACGTTGTGGCCGCGCCAGTTCACGGCCGACGTTGCGGATTCCATCAGAAGCCAGGGACGGCCGTCGCCGAGCCCGCGGCAGAGATCGTGGGTGAGCGAACCAAGATCCCGGGAGCCCGCGTCGGCGGGATCCGTGTACCAGTCATTGGCCACCACATCGATGTCTGGTGCGAAGGAAAAATAGTCCGCACCGCGGAAGAAACCCATGAAGTTGGTGGTCACCGGATGGTGCGGGTCGTGCCTGCGGATAATGTCCCGCTGCAGGCGGTAGAGGGAGAGCAGCTCGTTGGAGGTGAAGCGCTTGAAATCCAGGCTCTGCGCGGGATTGCCGATGTAGGGTGCCCGGCGCGGTGGAAGGATTTCCTCCCAGGCTGAATAGCGCTGACTCCAGAAGGCGGTGCCCCAGGCCCGGTTGAGCTCCCCGAGGGTGCCGTAGCGTTCCTGCAGCCAGCGCCGGAAAGCGCCTGCGCTTTCATCGTCGAAGCTGACCTGCCCCAATTCGTTTCCGACGTGCCACATGACGACGGCGGGATGGGAGGAGTACCTCGCGGCCAGGGCTTCCGTAACGGCAGCGGCCGCCTTCCGGTATTTGTCCGAGGAGGGGTTGAACTGGTTGCGGGAGCCGTACCAGAGGGTGTGGCCGTCCGCGTCCTGGGGGAGTGTTTCGGGGTACCGGTGGCCCAGCCAGGGCGGCGGGGACGCGGTGGGGGTCGCCAGATCCACCTGTATACCGCCCGCATGCAGCAGATCCAGTACGCGGTCAAGCCAGCCGAAGTTCCACTGTCCCTCCACGGGTTCCAGCTGTGCCCAGCTGAAGACGCCCACGGTCACAAAATTGATGCCGGCATCCTGCATGAGGGCGATGTCTTCGGGCCACGTTTCTTCGGGCCACTGCTCCGGGTTGTAGTCGGCGCCGTAGCGCAGGCCGTCGGAGGGGCCGTTGATACCGGGAAGAGAGTTCATCGAATCATTTCGACTTTCTGTGTTGCAATTACGGGAAAAAGACCGGCAAGTGCCCTTGTGCGGCTAGGATTTTGGAGAAGAAGTTGTCGAAACTTTCGACGACTGACAGCACATCTGCCCCGCCTGACGGCGTCGGGCGGTGAAGGAGGAACTGCGCCGATGCCCACCATGAGTGATGTGGCCCGCGCTGCGGGCGTCTCCGCGAGCACCGTCTCCTACGTGCTCAGCGGCAAACGCAGCATCTCCGAGCAGACCCGCCGCCAGGTGCAGGAGGCAATCGACAGGCTCGGCTACAGCCCGCATGCCGGCGCCCGTTCCCTGGCCTCCAACAGGTCCAATGTGCTGGGTCTGATGGCGCCGCTGCGCGCGGACGTCAATGTGAGCGTTGTGATGCAGTTTGTTGCCGCCGTCGTCTCTGCCGCCCGGGAGTTCAACCAGGATGTGCTGCTGCTGACCCAGGAAGACGCCGGCGGTATTGAGCGTGTGACCTCCCAGTCGATGGTGGACGGATTGATCATGATGGACATCGAGGCCGCCGACCCGCGGATCCCGCGGCTGGCCAAGCTGCGCAAACCCGCCGTGCTGATTGGTGTTCCCGACAACGCACAGGGCCTGAGCTGCGTGGATTTCGATTTTGCCGCTGCGTCCCGGATTGCCGTGCAGCATCTGGCCGGCCTGGGTCACCGGCACATCGCTTTCATCGGATCCCCGCCGGCGTCCCTCGCCCGCCACGCCACCTATGCCGACCGCGCCGCTGCCGGGTTCGAGCAGGCCTGCCGCAGTTCGGACATCAGCTTCAGCCTCCATGCCTGCGGCGCCACCTCCGCAGACCTGTCCGGCGTTCTGGACGAGCTCTTTGGAGCCGGAGCGGCGGGCCCGGCGGTCACGGGACTCGTGGTGCACAACGAATGGCTGGTTCCGATGCTGCGTGAAGCCCTCGGCGGTTTGGGCCTGAGTATTCCGAAGGACGTTTCGGTGGTGGCCGTAGCTCCCTCGGATGTGGCCACGGCATCCCTGCACCCCTGGACGGCTGTCAGTATCCCGGCCACGGACATCGGACGTGCCGCGGTGGAAATGGTGATGCACCGGCTGAATGCGGACAAACCCGTGGAAATGCGGCTGATCGTTCCGGCCCTCGATATCCGGGGAACGACGGCGGCCCCGCCTGTGCGCTGATCGCGCAGCTTCCGCATGGGGGACCGCCGCGGCTTCGCTCCGGATCCTCAACCCTTGACCGCACCGATCATGACGCCCTTGGTGAAGTGCTTCTGGACAAAGGGATAGACGAAGAGGATGGGAATCATCGCAATCACGATCACGGCCATCTGCAGCGCCAGCGACGCTGCGACACCCTGCCCCACGTCAATCTGGCCCGGCACCGACACGCCCTGGAGCACGTAGGAGCGGAGCACCACCTGAAGCGGATTCTTGGAGCTGTCGTTGATGTAGAGGATGGCGTTGAAGAACGCGTTCCAGTAGCCCACCCCGTAGAACAGGGCAATCACGGCGGTAACCGCCTTGGACATGGGCAGCACAATCTGGGCCAGGATCCGCCATTCGCTGGCACCGTCTATGCGCGCACTGTCCAGGATTCCCTGGTCAATTCCCATGAAGAATCCGCGCAGGATGATGATGTTGAAGACGGAAACGGCACCGGGAAGGATGAGCGCCCAGTAGGAGTTGATCAGCCCCAGCCCCGATACCAGCAGGTAGGTCGGAATCATCCCGGCTCCGAAGAACATGGTGATCAGCAGAGTGAACAGGATGGGGGTGTGGGCGAAGGTTCCCGGCCGTGACAGGCCATAGGCGCAGAGGACGGAAACAACCATGCTCAGCACCGTTCCCACTGTTGTGACGCCCACGCTCACCGCCACCGCCCGGGTCACCACTCCGCCGTCGAGGATCTGGCGGTAGGCATCAAACGTGATCCCGTCCGGAATAAGGACCAGCCCGCCGGCCCCGGTGATGGTGGCCTGTGATGACAGGCTCGTCAGCACAATGGTGTAGAGCGGACCGAGGACTGCCAGGACCACGGCAACCAGTACTGCGGCTTTGGTGATCTTGCCGGCAGTGGACGGTTCCTCCTCCCAGGCCGGCCTGGTGGAGCGCCCGCGGGCCTTGTCTTCCATGAGAACTGTCATGACTTTGAATACACCCCGTTTTCGCCCATCAGGTGGGCAATCTTGTTAGCCCCGAGGATCAGTCCCAGGGACACCAGGCCCTTGATCAGCCCGGCGGCTGCCGCGTAGCTCCAGTCGCCGTTTTGCACACCCGTGTAGTAGACAAAGGTGTCCAGTACCTCCGAGGCGCCGGAACCCACCGCATCGCGCTGAAGTATGAGCTGCTCAAAGCCCACTGACAGGGCATCGCCCAGCCTCAGGATCAGCAGCAGGATGATCACCGGACGCAGTCCGGGCAGGGTGATGTGCCACAGCCGCTGCCGGCGGTTGGCGCCGTCCACGGCCGCCGCTTCATACTGCGCCGGATCAATGGCGTTCAGTGCTGCGAGGAATACGATGATGCCCCAGCCGGCGTCCTTCCAAATGGCCTGTGACGTAATGAGGAAGAGGAAGGTGTCCGGGTTGGTCATGATGTCCATGCCGCCCCAGCCCCTGGATCCGAGCAGCTGGTTGAGCAGTCCGGCGCCGCCGAAGATCTGCTGGAAGATCGAAACCACAAGCACCCAGGAGAAGAAGTGGGGCAGGTAGACAACGGCCTGGATGGTGGCGCGCAGGCCCGGGCGCACCAGCGAATTCAGCAGCAGCGCCAGGGCAATCGGCACGGGGAAGAAGAACACCAGCTGGAAGGCAGTAATCACCAGGGTGTTCTTTACCGCCAGATAAAAGCCCGGATCGGTGAACACCCGGGCAAAGTTCTGCAGGCCCACCCAGGGGCTGTTACCTATTCCAATGAACGGTGAGTAGTCCTTAAAGGCAACAATGTTGCCCAGGATCGGGATATAGGCGAAAACCACCAGCAGTGCGACGGCGGGAAGCGTCATCAGCAGCATCGAACGGTCCCGCCGCAGCCTGGTTCCGAGGCTCAGCCTTCGGGCGGGCGCGACCTTGCCGGGTTTCCGGGGTGCGTCCTTGATATGTGCCGGGGCGGGCGCACTTGGCGCACCGGCCGTCACGCTGCGCACGGCCGGATCCACGGAGGTGGGAGCACTGTCGCTCATCAGGCGCTGAGGAAGCCGGCGTAGAAGTCGCGCAGTTCATCGCCGCCGGACTTCTTCCACGTTGCCAGCGCGGAGTCGAGGTCGGAAATCTTTTTGCGGCCGCGGACGATGTCCTTCGCCAGATCGTCAAAGGGCGCGCCCAGGGACGCAAACTTGGTGTCTTCCTGGATCTGCATGCCGAAGAACAGGCCTTCCTGCACGTTGGGGGCCTGCCGCGCTTCCCATTCGCTGCGCTCCTGGACGTACCCGGGGTACTGCACCATGGAGTTCACCACCGGCGGGCTGACCAGGAAGGCGTAGGTGCTGGTGACCTCGTTGCGCCCCTTGTCCGTGGCCTCCGGAATGTTCCGGTCATCCAGTTCATAGTGGACCCCCTCGACGCCGTTGACGATGAGCTGGTTTTCCACCGTGCCAAAGGGTGCGGCCATGTAATCGGCCAGGGCCAGGATTTCTTCGATTTTCGCCGGGTCGTCGGTCTTCTTGATGAAGCTGAAGATGCTGGCGGGGGAGGCCTTGAACAGGGCCGGTTTGCCGCCGTCGGGCGCAAAATAGTCCATGGCCTGCATCCGGAAGTTGGGGTTGGTGGGCAGCACCCGGGCCAGGGCCTCATGCCAGCTGCCCAGGCCGTCGCCGGTCATCAGCGTGGCGCCGGACTCAAAGCGGGACTTTGCCATTTGAGTGTTTCCGGCCACGGCATCCGGGTGGACGGCTCCCGAAGCGAAGAGCTGGGCGGTCCATTCCAGGGCGGCGCGGTATTCGTCGCTTTCCAGCTTGTGCTGGAGTTTCCCGTCCACTTCCTTCCACATCGGCACTACGCCGTGCATGATCTGCGCCAGGTTCCAGACGTCTTCCGATCCCCACCGGTTCTTGGACGCATCGGTGGCTTCCTTGGCGACCTCCAGATATTCAGCCGCTGAGGTGGGCTGCTCCAGCCCCAGTTCTTCGAACAGATCAGCCCGGAAGAAGAGGGCGTCGTTGAGCAGGGTGCCGGGGTAGGGCAAGCCGTAGAGCCCGCCGCTGAAAACACTGTATTTCCAGGCATCGGTGGGAAGGTTCGCAAGGTTGGGGTATTTCTTGACCTTGTCTCCTGCGAGGTATTCGGACAGGTCTGTGAACAGGTTCTCGGCCGCCTGCCCAAACCGGGGCGGCAGGTTCCAGGAGGGAATGACCACCCAGTCCGGAACATCCTTGGGCGAGGCCAGTACGGT
This sequence comes from Arthrobacter sp. TJ-58, assembly GCF_058269295.1. Taxonomy (NCBI): domain Bacteria; kingdom Bacillati; phylum Actinomycetota; class Actinomycetes; order Micrococcales; family Micrococcaceae; genus Arthrobacter; species Arthrobacter sp. TJ-58. The sequence continues at coordinate 1,185,284 of NZ_JBZCNM010000001.1, read as the reverse complement.
CTGGATCTTGTCGCCGTAAGTGTTGCCGTCATTGACTTGAAAGTTGATGGTGGCGCCCAGTTCCTTGTTCACCGCTGCGTAGTAACTGTTGCCCGGGGCCGCGGGTGGAACCGACCACCAGGCGGGTGACATGGCCGTGTAGGTTCCGCCCTTACCCGGAGTGGAGGCAACTGACTTTGTCAGCTGAGCCGGGACGGTGGTGAAACCGGGAGTGGAGCCGTTGACGCCGGCAATGTCCGGCGTGACGAGGTCAATCGGATAGTAGTTGGGGATGAGCTTGGCGATGCTCTCGCCCAATCCCGAGGAGGAAGTGATCTGGGTGGTCGAGCTTCCGCTGCCGCAGGCTGTCAGCGCGGCGGGGATGCTGGCTGCCACCGCGACGCCGCCCAGGAGTCCCAGAAAGGAGCGGCGGTTCACCGGGCGCTGGCCAAGCTGGCCCAGGAGTGACGCTGCGGTGCCCGGCTGCGTGGTTTGCGGATGGTTGCGCGTGGATCTGTTGAGCGGCATGGTCCACTCCTTTGTGGTCAGAAGGCGGGGCGGGTGATCGGCGTGATCACGACCGTGAATAGTATCGAAGCGATTCGATTGAGTTGACCATAAAGCAGGCATGGGTTGGATGCAAGCATCTCGTGTGATTTGTGACACGCCGTAGGATGGCAGTACTTCAGCGCACCACCGGCGCTTTTCAACGCTGCAGAAGCGGAAATGCGGGTGCTCCATCCGGAGAAGCGGTTCGACAAATACCAATGATTGGAAGACCACATGGCAACACCCCCGGCAGTCCGTACGCCTGAATCGCTCCTCGCGGCGCTGACGGTGAGCCAAAAGGCCGCACTGCTCCACCAACACTCGCCTCAGCTGGACGATCCGGAGCTGGCCGAGTTCCGCACCGGCACGGAAGCTGCCCACGGTGTGGCCTGGCTCGGAACGGCCACGGTGTTTCCCCAAACCGTCGGATTGGCTGCCACCTGGGACGAAGATCTGATTCGGCGGGTGGGAAGCGTTGTGGCAGCTGAAGTGCGCACCAAAAAGATGCTCGATCCCACCGTGAGCCTCAACGTGTGGGCGCCGGTGGTCAACCCGCTGCGGCATCCGCTCTGGGGCCGCAATGAGGAAGGGTTTTCCGAGGACCCGCGGCTCACCGGCCTGCTTGCCGCCGCGTACTGCAGCGGCCTGCGCGGAGAGGGGAACCGGTGGGAGACGGTTCCCACCCTGAAACACTTCCTGGGCTACAACAATGAAACGGACCGCAGCGTTTCTTCCACCCAGCTGCGGCTGCGGGTGCTGCACGAGTATGAGCTCCCGGCTTTCCGCATTCCCGTGGAGGGCGGGGACGTCGGAGCGGTCATGCTTTCCTACAACCTGGTCAACGGGCGCCCGGCCCATGTCAGTGACCTGGTCCGGGACCATCTGCGCCGGTGGACCGGGGGAGAGGACCTGGTGGTGGTCACTGACGCGGGGGCGCCCACCAGCCTGTACACCGCGGAGAAATACTTTCCCGACGCCGTGGCAGCCCACGCCGCCGCCGTCCTGGCCGGGGTGGACAACTTCACCGACGACGGCGAGAACTCCGCCCCGACCGTGGGCTATCTGCTGGCGGCCCTCGAAAGCGGCCAGCTTTCGGAGGCTTATATCGACCGCAGCGTACTGCGCCTGCTGCTGCTGCGCGCACGGACGGGGGAGTTCAGCGGCCAGAAGAAGGCTGTATCTGCAGTACCTGCTGCATCTGCGGCAACCACCACACCTGCTACCCCCGAATCCGCGGGAATCTCCGCGCGTGCCCTCGCCGCTGAGGCTGCGGCAAAGTCGGTGGTACTGCTCCGCAACGAACCCGCGGCCGCACGGACGGCAGAAGGTTCCGCCCCTGCGGGACAGGCTGAGCCTGCGGCTCCCCTCCTGCCGCTTTCAGCGGCCGGCGGACGTGTGGCGGTGATCGGCACGCTGGGCACCAGGGTCCTGACTGACTGGTACAGCGGAACACCCGAATACACGGTCAGCCCCGGAGCCGCCCTTGCGGAACGCTTCGACCGCGTCAGCATCCTGGAGGGAACGGACACCATTGCCCTGAGGAGTGTGCGCACCGGCAGGTATCTGGGATCAGCCGACGCCCGCACCTCCCTCACAGCCTCCGCGGACGCGCCCGGTGAGCCGGAGCGCTTCAGCCTCAAGGACTGGGGCAGCGGAGACCTGACCCTGCGCAGTGCAGCCAACGGGCTGCTGCTGAGCGGGGCCGGCGGCTCCTACCTGTATCCGTCGGCGGAACGGGTGGGCGGCTGGGAGGTGCAGGAAACTTTCCGCTTCCACCGGGCACCGGACGCAACCGTGGCCATCCAGCACATTGGCACCGGAAAATGGATCCGCGTCGAGGCCCACACGGGCAGTGCCGTATTGATCCGGGGAACCGAAGCGGATGCGGACCGGTTCATCCTGCGCACCGTGCAGGCCGGGATCCCCGCGGCGTCAGAGGCGGCAGCGGCGGCGGACGTCGCCGTCGTCGTCGTGGGAAACGATCCGCACCTGGGCGGCCGGGAGACACTGGACCGGACTACCCTGGAGCTTTCCCCTGCGGATGCCGAACTGGTCCGCTCAGTCCGCGAAGCCAACCCGCGCACCGTGCTGGTCATCGTCTCCTCCTATCCGTATGCGCTCGGCGCGCTCGCCGACCTGCCCGCCGTGGTGTGGTCCTCGCACGGCGGGCAGGAGCTGGGCCGCGGGCTGGCCGCCGTCCTGGCCGGGGACATTGAACCCTCCGGGCGCCTGCCGCAGACCTGGTATGCCTCGGACGCGGACCTGCCGGACATCCTGGATTACGACATCATCGCGTCAGCAGGCACCTATCAATACAGCGAAGCGGAGCCGCTGTTTCCGTTCGGTCACGGGCTCTCCTACGGCTGCGTGCATTACGACGGCGTGCGCGTCCTGTCGGAGCCGGGTGCGGCCATGCCCGCAGGCGCGGCACTGGACGTAGACGTCACAGTGTCCAATGACGGACCGCGGCCGGCCTCCGAGGTAATCCAGCTCTACGTTGCTGCTCCGGGCCACCGCTTCGACTTTCCGCGGCGCCGCCTGGCGGCCTATGCCCGGGTGTTGCTGCAGCCGGGGGAGCGGCGGACCGAGAGGATCAGCGTCAGCAGCGATGCCTTCGAGACATACAGCGTGAGCGCGGGCCGGATGCTGGTGGAACCGGGCAGGTATCTCCTGTTGGCGGGATCCTCCGCGGGAAACCTGCCGCAGCAGGCAGTGGTCGACGTCGGCGGGGAGGGAAGCCCGATGCGCAGCATCGGCAAGCCGGTACGGGCTGAGAGTTTTGACGCCTGCGGCAACCTCGAGCTGGTTCCCGAGACCCGCGACGCCGGCACGGCAGTGGCACCGGCCGATCCCTTCCGCCCGGCCTGGGCTGTGTATCGGGGCTGGGCGGACACCGGAGCCTCCGCCGCGGAACTTCAAGTCGCCCGGTCAGCCGGGGGCAGCGTGGAAATCCAGGCGATGGACGGGGCCGGAGGATGGATTCCGGCCGGACACGGCGGTGCATCCGCTGCCGTGCCTGATGGTTTCAGCGGGGATGTGGTCCTGGAGCTGCCAAAGGGCGGGGAGGAATTCCGGGTGGTGCTTCGCGGGCCCGTCACGCTGTCATCACTGCGCTTGGTTTGATGCCCGCATCGTTTGATGTCCCCGTCCTTATTGTCAGGCTCTCTTTCTCCTGCACAGGTTGTTCCTGAGGGCGGCGAGACGCCTGTTGTCCACAGCCGCGGAGGGAGGGGAGCTCGGAGGGTAAGCCGGGGCTGAGACTGGGGGCATGCCGTTGGATTTCCCCCGCCGGCACCCGACATCTTGTGCGGCCCGGGAAGTTCCGGGCCGCACTCCGGGCCCAGATTCAGAGACCCAGACAGGCAGGAAGCACATGAACGACACCATCACCATCCGGGGATACGTTGCCACTGACGTTCGAAGCACCACAGCGGACAGCGGACTCGCGATAGCCGGGTTCCGGATGTGCACCACTGAAAGGCGGTATGACAGGGACACCGGCAGCTGGGCGGACGGCCAGACCAACTGGTATTCCGTTTCCCTCTTTCGCCAGCTGGCCACCAACGCGGCCTTCAGCATTCACAAAGGGGACCGGGTGATCGTGACCGGCAGGCTCAAGGTCCGGCAGTGGGCCACGGACGACGGCAGGAGCGGCACCTCGGTGGATATCGACGCCGAGAGCGTCGGCCACGACCTCATGTGGGGGACCGCCAATTACCGGCGCAACGTTCAGGATCGAACCGCAACCGGCACCGCGGAGGAAACTGCGGGCCCGGGGGCTGGGGAAACCGAAACCGATGACCTGCCGGCGGATCTGGATTTGGAGACCGGTGAACTGGCCGGAACGGACTCCGGCGAGCCCCTGCACGGCATTGCCGGCATCGGCGGGGATGCCGCTGATGCCGCTGATGCCGGGAGTGGATCTGAAGCTGTGAGTGCCTCGGGCACCGGGGCTGCCGCTGCCGAAGACGGGCCGGATGATCCGTTCGTGATGCCCGGGGCGCCGGTTGCGGCGGCTGGGGGACGGGGGCGTGGCAGAATGGGCGGATGATTCGCGTACGCCGCAACAGCAGGCTTCCCGGAGTTGTCCTTTCGGTACTGGTGCTCAGCTCCGTGGGCCTGCTTGCTCCCGCCTCGGCCCCGGCATCGCCTTCCACCTCGCCCGTCGCATCATCCCTGGACTCGGCATCAGCCGTGACCTCCGCGTCCGCCTCGGCCCGCGGAGTTCAGATAGAGGGGGTTCAGCAGACGGTACCTCCGGCCACTGGGGACAAAACGGCCCGAAGCCTGACGGAGGCCATGGAAGCGCTCGCAGCCGCGGAGCCCAGCCCTAACCGGGCGATGATTCGGGACGCTTTTATCGCAGCCGGGTTTGCCGGCGATTCGGTGGAAGTCTCGCTGGACGTGACGCCCACCGGCCTCGCCGTGGATTCCATTCGGGGAGCCGCGGCGGACCAGGGGTCGTGCACCTTCGGCGAGGTGCGGGAGGGCCAGGTGTCGGTCAGCGTGCTCCCGGTGCTCGACAGCGGATTCTGTTTCGTGGGCGACCAGCGGTAGTTCCTGCGGAGCCGGCCAGCCGTACCCCGTGGGCGCCTGCCAGCCGTAGCCGTGAAGGGACGCCTGCGGTCAAATGGCACTTATCGCCGTTGACCCACTAGCCTTGAACGTATGGCGGAATTTATCTACACGATGACCAAGGCCCGCAAGGCTGTTGGCGACAAAGTTATCCTCGACGACGTAAGCATGTCCTTTTTCCCAGGTGCCAAGATCGGCGTGGTGGGTCCCAACGGTGCGGGTAAGTCCACCATCCTCAAGATCATGGCCGGCCTGGACACCCCCTCCAACGGCGAGGCCCGGCTCAGCGCCGGCTACACGGTGGGCATCCTGCTCCAGGAACCGCCGTTGAATGAGGAAAAGACCGTACTCGGCAACGTCCAGGAGGGCGTTGGCGAGATCTATGCCAAGATTCAGCGCTTCAACGAAATCTCTGAGGCAATGTCGGAGCCCGATGCGGACTTCGACAGCCTGCTGGATGAAATGGGCAAACTGCAGGAAGCCATCGACGCTGCCGACGCCTGGGACATTGATTCCCAGCTGGAGCAGGCCATGGATGCCCTCCGGTGCCCGCCGGCCGATGCCGACGTCACCCTGCTCTCCGGCGGTGAGCGCCGCCGGGTGGCACTGTGCAAGCTGCTGCTGCAGAAGCCGGACCTGCTGCTCCTCGACGAGCCCACCAACCACTTGGACGCCGAAAGTGTGCTCTGGCTTGAGCAGCACCTTTCCGCCTACCACGGTGCTGTTCTGGCCGTGACCCACGACCGGTACTTCCTGGACCACGTGGCCCAGTGGATTGCTGAAGTGGACCGCGGTCACCTGTACCCGTACGAGGGCAACTACTCCACGTACCTGGAGAAGAAGCGCGCCCGTCTGGAAGTCCAGGGCAAGAAAGACCAGAAGCTGGCCAAGCGCCTCACCGAGGAACTGGACTGGGTCCGTTCCAACGCGAAGGGCCGCCAGACCAAGTCCAAGGCGCGCCTTGCCCGCTATGAGGAAATGGCAGCCGAGGCAGACCGCACCCGCAAGCTGGACTTCGAAGAAATCCAGATCCCGCCGGGACCGCGCCTGGGTTCGCTGGTGCTGGAGGCCAAGGACCTGCAGAAGGGCTTCGGCGACCGCCAGCTCATTGACGGCCTGTCCTTCTCGCTGCCGCGCAACGGCATCGTCGGCGTGATCGGCCCCAACGGTGTGGGTAAGTCCACGCTGTTCAAGACCATCGTTGGCCTGGAAGAGCTCGACGGCGGTGACCTGAAGATCGGTGACTCCGTCAAGATCTCCTACGTTGACCAGTCCCGCGGCGGCATCGACCCGGAGAAGAGCCTGTGGGAGGTTGTGTCCGAAGGCCACGACTGGATCCAGGTCGGCCAGGTGGAAATGCCTTCCCGCGCCTACGTCTCCGCTTTCGGGTTCAAGGGCCCGGACCAGCAGAAGAAGGCCGGGGTGCTCTCCGGTGGTGAGCGCAACCGCCTGAACCTGGCGATGACCCTGAAACAGGGCGGAAACCTGCTCCTGCTCGATGAGCCCACTAACGACCTGGACGTGGAAACCCTCTCCAGCCTGGAAAACGCCCTGCTGGAATTCCCGGGCTGTGCCGTGGTTGTCTCTCACGACCGGTGGTTCCTGGACCGGGTGTCCACCCACATCCTGGCCTATGAAGGCACCGAGGAAAACCCGGCGAACTGGTACTGGTTCGAGGGTAACTTCGAGGCCTACGAGCAGAACAAGATTGAGCGGCTGGGCCCGGATGCGGCCACGCCGCACCGCGTGACCCACCGCCGTCTGACCCGCGACTAGTCAGACCCGCTGGATAAGAAGAACCCGCTGGACAAGAAGAACCCGCCCCGTGTACGCACGGGGCGGGTTCTTTTTGGTTCAGCTCCGGGATGTTACTGCTTTTCCGGAACGCGGAGCATGCCTTCCTGGGCAACCGTGGCAACGAGTTCTCCGGCGCGGTTGAAGATTCGCCCGCTGGCCAGGCCCCGGGCGCCGGAAGCGCTCGGCGATTCCTGGACGTACAGCAGCCAGTCGTCCATGCGCAGGGGCCGGTGCCACCACATGGCATGGTCCAGGCTGGCAATGGACATGCCCGGGGTGGACCACGGCAGGCCGTGCCGCCGCAGGATGGATTCCAGCAGCGTGTAGTCACTGGCATAGGCGAGAGCGGCGCGGTGCAGGTTCTGGTCATCGGGCATGGGGCCGAACGTCTTCATCCATACGGCGTTGCGGGCCACCCGTTCCGGCGCAGCTTCAAAGTACACGGACTTTTCCACGTGGCGGATGTCCATGGGCCGCTGATGGGACCAGGCCTTGGCCACGGGGTGGTCGATGCCCTCGAGCAGCTCCGCCGTGGTGGGCAGGGACTCCGGCTCCGGAATGCCTTCCGGCATCTGAACCTGATGGTCCAGGCCCTCATCGGGTTCCTGGAAGGACGCAATCAGGGACAGGATGGGCTTGCCGTTCTGGTAGGCATGCGTCCGGCGGGCTGAAAAGGACCGCCCGTCCCGCAGCCGCTGCACGCCAAAAGTGATGGGAATCTCAGTGTCTCCCGGGCGCAGGAAGTAGCCGTGCATGGAGTGCATCAGCCGGCCGGGTTCCACGGTGCGTGCCGCGGCAATGAGTGACTGGCCCAGCACCTGTCCGCCGAAGACGCGTTTGCGCGGCTCCGGTTGGGATCCGCCCACAAAGATGTCTTCGTCGGTCTGCGCGCCGTCGGCAGGGCTGAGGTTCAACAGGCTCAGCAGGGAAGCAGTGGGATCGGCGGTGTCAGCCATGGGTGGTTAGTCTCCTAGGACAAATTTCATGCGGTGGTGAAGGCCCCGGAAAGCGCCCGGGCCCTCTTCGAGGTTAGACGTTCCCGCCGGTTCGGCCCAAGCCGGGCAGGAATGCACTGCAGCCTGCAGGGTTTGAGAGGATAGGTGAATGCCTATCAACCGTTTCCCCCTCCAATTGCGCTTTGGCGACGAGGATTCCAACGGGCACGTGAACAACGTGCGCTTTGTCCAATTCCTGGAAGAGGCCCGGGTGCGCCTGAGTCTGCTGCCGCTGGGTGCGGATTTGTCGCCGGATAATCCGGCTGAAAGCTTCCGCTCGGTGACGTCCCGCACCGGGATGACGCTGGTGGCCCGCCAGGAAATCGAATACCGCGCCCCTCTGGTTTACCGGCCGGAACCTGTCTGGGTTGAAGTGTGGGTGACGGGCATCGGTGCTTCCAGCCTGACGTACGGGTTCCGGATTGCCGACTACGACGGCGGCAGGGTCTATGCCTACGCCGAGTGCACACTGGTGATGGCTGATGCCCAAACGGGGCGTCCGACAGCCCTGTCCGATATGCAGATCCGGGTGTTGGAGGGCTGGCGCGGGGAACCTGTTCCGTTCCGGGCGAGCGAGGTTAACCGATGACGGCGTCAACCGAGCTGGTCCTGGCGGATCCCCAGGTCGCAGCCGATCTGCGGACCTTCGTGGTCCGCGCGCGTGCCGCCGATGACGGTGCCGTGCGCCTTCAGGCCGTGGGATCGGTGCTCGCTGCCTATGTATGCACCCTGCGCCCGCGGGCACTGGGGGAGGATGTGCCCACCGTGCTGGGGATGCGGACCATGCCCCTGGGGTCGCCGGCGCAGCTCGACACCGCGGTGTCCCTGGCTTCCGTTGCGGACCGGCTGGCCCGCATGGGGGAGTCCGACACCGTGCTTCCGGTCCCGCCCATGACCGTCACCGAAAGCTGGACCGGGGTGGGTGCGCCCCGCAGCGGATGGGAGCGCGGCGAGGACGTTCCCCACAAGTTGCTGGAACAGGCTGCCCACCGCGGGATCAGGGAAGTGGCGGCGTTGGTTCCGGCCAGCTCCGGAGCGCCCGTGGTCAACACTGCCCGCGGCGCCGTATGGGGCCAGCGTTTGCCGGAAGTCAGCGCGTCCATTCCGGCCGGGGCCGCGTTTGCGGCACTGACGCTGGGCTTCCTGCCGGCCAACACCGAGGGACAGGCCGCCGTCTTCCACTGCGGCCGCTGGACACGCCTGAGCATGCCGCGCGGCCATGTCCTGATCCGCTCGGCCTCCGTCCTCGGCTGACCGGGCTGACTGCTGGGCTGACGGGGCGGTTTCGGGCCGGCTAAGCGGAGTTAAGCGGAATTGACCATCGAGTGCGCAGCCCGCTCCAGGTAATCCCAGAGCGTTGCTTCGTGCAGCGGGGAGAGCTCCAGGGTGTCGACGGCGTCGCGCATGTGCTTCAGCCACGCGTCACGTGCCTGGGGCGTGACGGCGAAGGGCATGTGCCGCATCCGCAGGCGCGGGTGTCCGCGTTCCTCGGAATACGTCTTGGGTCCGCCCCAATACTGCTCGAGGAAGCCCCGCAGACGATCCTTGGCGGCGGTCAGGTCCTCTTCCGGATACATGGGCCGCATCAGCGGATCATCGGCCACGCCGGAGTAAAAGACGTCCACGAGTTTTACGAAGGTGGCGTGTCCGCCCACGGCCTCGTAGAAATTCTCCGTGTAGGCCGGCTGCGAGAACGCCGGCTGCACGGACAGCGGCATGGCGGGCCGGTTTTCGGAAGGTGTGCTCATTATGAATCTCCCTTGGCAGAGGCAGCGGCAGAGGTGGGGGCAGCGGCGGCGTCGGTGTGCTCGGCGGGAGCTGCCTCCGGCTCGCGGTAGGTGCCCTGGGAACGGTTGCCGACCTTGGCCAGCTCCCCGTTGCGGATGTACCAGATGACGCCGCGCTCATCCACGATGCGGGTGATGCGGATGCCCACGGACTGCACGGTGCCGATCGTGTCGCCCACCTCAATCACGTCACCAATGCCGTACTGGTCCTCGATGGTGATGAAGAATCCGGCCAGGGCGTCGCGGATCAGCTCGCGGGCGCCGAAACCAAGGGTGATGCCCACGATTCCCACGCTCGCGATCAGCGGAGCGATGTTGATGCCGACGGCGCCGAGCACCATGATGATCACCACGGTCCAAATGCACAGGCTCACCGCACTGCGCAGGAGCGCACCGATGGTGTCCGCACGCTGGGCGCGGCGCTTTTTGTCCAGGTTCCGCATCACCGGCTGCGCCCATTTCAGCTTGGACGAGCTGAAGAGCGCATACCCCTTCTGGGCACGCTCGACAACGCGGTTGATCAGGAACCTCGCTGCCGTCCAGACCAGCAGCCCGATCACGATAATGACTCCGGCCTCGATCAGGCCGGACCAGTCAAAGTCCTGAATGGTGATGGAAGAGGTGTCGATTTCTGCGGCGGTCAGCAACGGACGGTTACCGTCCCTTTCATTCGGGGAATCATTCGGGGTCGCTTGTCTGCCGTGTTGGCAAGCAAGCTGCGGGCACAGACAAGGCTACCGGGATAGGCTCCCAACATGCGCATCCTCATTCTTGGTGGAACCCGGTTTTTGTCCCGTGAAGTTGCCCGGCAGGCAGTGGCCCGCGGCCATGACGTCACATGCCTCGCCCGCGGAGAGTCGGGGCCGCCCGTCACCGGCGCGGCCTTTGTCTCCGCGGACCGGGAGAACGGCGCCGCCGCCTATGACGGGCTCGACGGCGGCTGGGACGCAGTGATCGACGTCGCCCGCAAGCCGGCGCAGGTTCAGGACGCGCTGCAGGCGCTGGCCGGACGCAGCAGCCATTGGTCCTTTGTCTCCACGTCCTCGGTGTACGCGTCCAACAGCACTCCGGGCGAGGACGAAAGTGCCGACCTGGTTCCTGCGCTGGAAGCAGTTGACGGAGTGTTTTCGGATCCGGCGGACAACGAATACGGCCGGGCCAAGGTTGCCTGCGAACTCCTGGTGCGGGATCTGGGCCCGGCGAATGTCCTTATCACCCGGCCCGGGCTGATCGCCGGGCCGGAAGATGAAAGCGACCGGTTTGGTTACTGGCCGGCACGCGTGGCGCAGGAACGCAGCCCTGTCCTGATGCCGCCCATGGCCGAGGCCATGACCCAGACCGTGGATGTGCGTGATCTGGCGCTGTGGCTGGTCACCGGAGCCGAGGATGCGAGGTCGGGCACGTTCAACGTCATGGGTCCCTCTGTGCCCTTCGGCGAACTGCTGTCCCTGGCCACCGACGCCGCGGAGTTTCACGGGAGCTTCCGCACTGCGGACCCGCAGTGGCTGCATGAGCAGGGCGTTGCCTACTGGGCGGGCAGCGAATCACTGCCGCTGTGGCTGCCGCCGGAGTATGACGGCTTTTCCACCCGTTCCAATGCCGCTGCACTGGAGGCGGGTCTTAGCCTGCGCCCCGTTGAGCACACGGTCCGCGACGTCCTTGCCGACGAGCAGGCCCGGGGGCTGCACCGGGAACGGAAGTCGGGACTGTCCGCTGCCCGGGAAACGGCGTTGCTTGCTGCGCTGGGGGAAACCGGCAACACCGGCCTGGTCTAGCCGGCCACAAGTATTTCGGGTTGGTGCAGCACCGGAAAGTTCACGCTGCGGGCAATGAAACACAGCCGGTTGGCTTCCGCGTGCAGTTCCGCGGCGGCAGCAGCTGAGCTGTCTGCTGTCACGGTGACCCGCGGCCGCAGCACCGCACCCGTGAACTCGCCGCTGCCGTCCCGGTTCAGGCGCAGGGTGCCTTCGGCGTCGTCGGAGTAGGCCACCACGGTGATGCCGTGTTTCACGGCAACGTGCAGGTAGGACAGCATGTGGCACTGAGAGAGCGCCGTGAGCAGCAGCTGTTCCGGATTCCAGCGGTCCCGGTCGCCGTGAAAGGTGGGATCGGCGGTGCCGGCCAGATCAGGCAGGCCGGCAGCGCGGATGACGTGGTCGCGGCCGTAGCCCCGGTACGTCTTGGTGCCCTCGCCGCGGTTCCCCGTCCATTCCAGGGAAATTGCGTACCGGTGTTCGGAAAGATCCATGGCTCCTGGCATTTCTCGTTTGTATGAATTCGTCTGGGACAGGCCGACGGCGGTGCGCTGCAGAACAGTCCTGCGCGCACCGCCGTCGGCTTTACTTACCTGATTCTCTTACGTACCGGCTTCTGCTGCTTCCGGTCTCCTACTTGTCCGCGGCCTGGGCCTTCAAGGCACGGACCACGCCGTCGCGGCTTTCCAGCAGCAGCCGGCGCAGCGAGGGAGCCTCGTCACCCAGCGATTCCAGGAAGGAGTCAGTGGCGTCCACGGTGGCCTGCGTGGTCAACCGGGAGGGGTACAGGCCGGTGACAATCTGCTGGGCAATTTCGTGGGTCCGCGTGTTCCAGACCTCGCGCACGGACGCGAAATACTTCTCCGCGTAGGGCTCCAGCAGTGCCGTGTCATGGACGCGGCTGAAGCCGACAATGGCTGAACGCTGGGCGGCGTTGGGCATGTCCGTGCGGTCCACGATGGCCTCCCACGCGGCGGCCTTGGCCTCGGCAGTGGGCACCGCGGCGCGGGCCATGGCAGCGGCCAGCTGACCGGTGGCCGTGGCGTCCTGCTCCAGCTCAGCGGCAATGTCCGCTTCGCCCAGACGGCCGCCGGCAACCAGACCCGTCAGCAGTTCCCAGCGCAGATCCGCATCAATGTTCAGGCCTTCCAGCGTCCGGTCGCCGGAGAGCAGGCCCCAGAGCGTATCCAGGTGTCCGTCCGTCACTGCATGGCCCGCGAAGGACTTCAGGAACTGCAGCTGGGAATCGGAGCCCGGAGCCGCGGCAGCGGCCAGTTCCCACAGGCTGTCGGCGGCTGCGGCCGTCATTGCTTCCTGCTCCGGCGGGGCGACGTAGAACGCCAGCGTGGTGGCGAGCTGGCGCAGCAGCACCTGGACCACTGAGGAATCGGACTCGGAACCAATGTTCTGCAGGACCAGTTCCACATAGTCGCGGGCGGGAGTCTCGCCGTCACGCGCAGCGTCCCAGGCCGAAGCCCAGACCAAGGTGCGGGGGAGCGATTCCGCAATATCCCGCAGGTGCCGGACTGCGGTGTGCAGGGACTGCTCATCCAGCCGGATCTTGGCGTAGGCCAGGTCATCGTCGTTCAGCAGCACCAGGTCCGGACGTGCCCGTCCAACGAGCTCCGGAACGTTAGTGCGTTCGCCGTCGATATCCAGCTCCACACGGTGGGTGCGGTGCAGCAGGCCGTCCTCGCCGGTCTCGTAGAAACCGATGGCCAGCCGGTGCGGCCGCAGGGTCGGGTACTCGGCCACAGCGCTCTGGAGGACAGTGAACGAGGTGATGACGCCGTCGTCGTCCACGTCCAGTTCCGGGCGCAGGGTGTTGACGCCGGCGGTTTCCAGCCACAGCTCGGACCATTCCTTCAGATCGCGGCCGCTGGCGGTTTCCAGTTCCGAAAGGAGGTCCTTCAGCTCGGTGTTGCCCCAGGCATGCTTGCCGAAGTACTCGCGGACACCGGCCATGAACTGGTCCTGGCCAACCCAGGCCACGAGCTGCTTGAGCACTGAGGCGCCCTTGGCATAGGTGATGCCGTCGAAGTTCACCTGCACGTCTTCCAGGTCGCGGATTTCGGCGACGATCGGGTGCGTGGTGGGCAGCTGGTCCTGGCGGTAGGCCCAGGCCTTCTCCATGGACGCGAACGTGGTCCAGGACTGCTTGAACTCGGTTGCATCCGCTGCGGCAAGAGTGGACATGAACTCGGCGAAGGACTCGTTCAGCCACAGGTCGTTCCACCAGCGCATGGTGACCAGGTCGCCGAACCACATGTGCGCCAGCTCATGCAGGATGGTCACGGCCCGGCGTTCCACGGTGGCCTCGGGGACGCGGGAGCGGAAGACGTAGCTTTCCAGGAAAGTCACGGCTCCGGCATTTTCCATGGCACCGGCGTTGAATTCCGGAACAAACAGCTGATCGTACTTGGCAAACGGGTACGGCGTGCCGAACTGCTTTTCGTAGAACTCGAAGCCCTGCCGGGTCAGTTCAAAGACGTTTTCAGCATCCAGGTGCTGCATGAGCGACTTGCGGGCAAAGACGCCCAGCGGAATCACTCGGCCGTCGGAGCTGGTGAGCTCGCTGCGCACCGACTGGTACGGTCCGGCGATCAGTGCAGTGATGTAGGAGGAAATGCGCGGAGTCGGCTCGAAGGACCAGGTGGCGTTCTTGCCGCCCTCCTGCAGGGAACCTGCCGCAACCGGCTCCGGAGTGGCGGAGTTGGAGATGACATCCCAGTGCGACGGCGCCGTGACGGTAAAGCGGAATGTTGCCTTCAGGTCGGGCTGCTCAAAGACGGTGAACATCCGGCGGGAGTCGGGAACCTCAAACTGGGAGTAGAGGTACACCTCGTTGTCCACCGGATCCACGAACCGGTGCAGGCCTTCGCCGGTGTTCATGTAGAAGGCATCGGACTCAACCACGAGCTCATTGGATGCGGCGAGGTTCGGCAGGGAGATGCGGACGCCGTCGGAGACCTCGGCGGGGTCCAGGTCCACGCCGTTCAGGGTGACCCGGTGGACGGCTGAAGTAACGGCGTCAATGAACGTGGACGCGCCCTGCTGTGCGGAGAACCGCACCACGGTGGTGCTGCCAAAGACTTCATCCCCGCGGGTGAGGTCAAGGTTCACGTCATAGGATTCGACGCTGATCAGTTCTGCTCGTTCACGGGCTTCTGAGCGCGTGAGATTCATACCTGGCAAGGTGATGCCTTTCCAATATGCGAAATGATGTCCGTCGTCCCTTGAACCCCGCCTGAGGGAACCGGGCCTGACGGTTTGTGACAATTGCAACATTGTCTCACTGGTTCCCGCTCAGGAAAGAAAGGAACGCGGAAATGTTGGCGGGCCGGCACAGGTCCGGCCACCGGCTAGGGTGGAATCGCACGATTTTCCCAGACATGAAACGGATGGAACATGCGCGTCCACATTGCAACCGACCACGCGGGCATGGAACTCAGTGCCCACCTCCTGGCGCACCTTCGGGACAAGGGCTACGAGATGGTGGATCACGGCCCGCAGGTTTATGACGCCGAGGACGATTACCCGGCGTTCTGCATCGCGGCTGCCGAGGCCGTGGTGGTTGACCAGCAGAGCGGCGTTGAGGCTCTGGGCATCGTGCTGGGCGGCTCCGGAAACGGCGAGCAGATTGCAGCCAACAAGGTCCGCGGCATCCGCGCCGCCCTCGCCTGGAACCTTTCCACCGCCAAGCTGGCCCGCGAGCACAACGATGCGAACGTCATTGCGGTGGGCGGCCGCCAGCACACGGTGGAGGAAGCTACCGAAATTATCGAGGCCTTCCTTGCCGAGCCCTACAGCAACGCCGAGCGCCACAACCGCCGCATCGCGAAGATTGCCGAGTACGAGACCACCGGTACCATCGCGGCGCCCTGATGCCTGAGGGGCATTCCATCCACCGGCTTGCCCGGCAGTTCACTTCGGTGTTTGCCGGGCACCGGCTGGCAGTATCCAGTCCGCAGGGGCGTTTCGCCGCCGGTGCCGAGCGTCTTGACGGCCACGTCCTGGTTGACGCATGGGCCCACGGGAAGCAGCTCTTCCTGGGTTTCGACAACGACCTGTACCTGCGCATCCACCTCGGTTTGTACGGCGCCTTTGATTTCGGCGGCGACTCCACCTTTCTGGGTGCCTCCAGCATCGGTGCCCCGCGCAAGGTGGGGGAGCGGGAGATAGCCTCCGACGACGACGGCGGTGCCTACGCCGGCCCGCCCGCGCCCAAAGGGGCGGTGCGTGTGCGCCTCGTCTCGGAACACGGCTGGGCTGACCTTCGCGGGCCCACGGCGTGCGAAGTGATTACCGAGCAGGAACGTGCCGCCGTAGTTGCCCGGCTCGGGCCGGATCCGCTGCAGGACGGTTCCGACGGCGGGGACTTCGCTGCCCGGGTGCGTCGCCGGGCGTCTCCCGTGGGCCTGCTGCTGATGAACCAGGAGGTTCTGGCCGGTGTGGGGAACGTCTACCGTGCCGAGGTGCTGTTCCGGCAGCGGCTTTCCCCGTGGCGGCTGGGCAAGGATGTGCGGGAAGACGAGGCAGCGGCCCTCTGGGCTGATACAGCTGCCCTCATGCGCAACGGAGTGGCCGAGGGTCGGATCATCACCACCGCTCCTGAGGACCGTGACAGTGCGGCCGAGCCGGTGCCGGTGGCAGACGCACACTACGTGTACAAGCGGACCGGCCTGCCGTGCCGCCGCTGCGGGACGGCCGTTGCCGGCACTGAGATGGGCGCCCGGAAGCTGTACTGGTGCCCGAGTTGCCAGGAACGCTGAAGCTAAGCTCCTCCCGTTCTCCGCGTTCATTCCGCGGAAGGGGCGGTGCCGTGGATCGGTAGATGTTGCCGATGGTGGATGCCGCACCCGCTTGGGACGCCCCAACGGCATCTGCCCGGGCCCGTCCTGCCGCTATCCCGCCAGGGCCTCAAGGAACGCCGCTGCCACGGCCACTGCGTCAGCGGAGCTTCCGGGCAGGAAGACGGCGACGGCGAGATCGCCCTGGATGGCCGCCACCCAGGCATGGTCGGGCTTCTCCCCGCCGGTCCCAGCCGTGCCTGCCGCGGCCATGACAGGTTTGCCGGAGACGTATCCCAGGACCTCCAACTCCTCCGAGGCACCCCCGCCGGCCACATTGGCGCGCAGAATCGACTGCAGCTGTTCCGCCTCGTCGGCGGACAGCGCCGGGGTGTCGTCGGCGGACGATGCGGGCTCAGTCTCTCCGTCCCCGGAGTCCTGCCGAACCTCAGGGTTAAGGACCAGCACGGGAGAGACCCTGGCGCCCCTGCCCACCGAGGCCGCCACGGCTGCCACGCCGAAAGGTGACGCGAGTATCGTTCCCGGAACTTCCGCGGCCGCTTTCTGCCCGGCTCCGCCGTCGGGCACTCCGCCGTAGAAGGCCGGTGTCCCCAGACCCTCTGCTGTGCCCAGCCCCAGGCTCCGAGCCGCTGCCGCCAGCTCCGCATCAGCGGGAATGTCAGGTTCTTCGGTTCCTCCCGCTCCGCCGGCACGGAGCCGGGCCAGCTCGGTAACCGGGAGGAGCGAACTCCCCAGGGAGTATTCGCCCAGCAAGGCAGCCTGGGTCCCCTTGCCTCCGGATGAATTGGCGACGGCCAGGACATTGCCGGTGGAGGGCTGGACGGCCACCAGTGAAGCACCGGGTGTGTCGGAAAGGAGGGCATCTGCCTGGGACTGGATCCCCAGATCAAGGGTGGTCTCCAGGGCCACGCCGGGTTGCGCCGGTGCTTCAAAAAGAGGCGGAGAAGGAGTGTTGTCCGCGTTCAGGACACGAACGGTCACCGCGTCTGAGCCCCTGAGCTGGGGATCGTATTCACGCTGGAGCCCGGAGAGCCCGGTAAGGTCCCCCGGAGCCAGCAGACTGTCAGCGGCCATCTCATCTGTTGCGGGCCCCACCGTCCCCAACAGGTCTGCCGCAAAGCCGGGGCTGGGGCCCAGTACCTGCCTTTCCGGAAGGGCATCGGCGCCGGGAATGGTTGCGATCTCTGAATCGAAGGACGGTGACACCTTGTCCTGGCGCACGGTAGTGACTTCAACGAACTCATCGGGCCCGGCAGCCTGGACTTTTGCCGTGAGTGCGTCCGCATCCAGCCCAAGGAAGAGGGAAAGGTAAAAGACCGAAGCGGCGTATTCATTTCCGCCCAGCACCGACTTGTCCAGGCCTACCCGCCAAACCGGCCAGTCTCGCACCAGCACGGATCCGCCGGCGCCCAGAATGTCCGCACGCGTGGGCGGGGATGCCGTGCGCACCAGCCTCTGCCACGGACGAAGGTCCGGATGCACCGTGGTGGAACGGAAACGGGTTTGCCAGCCGGTGTCCCTTCCGCGCTCCAAGGTCACCGTGGTCTCGTAGCTGTAGTCCTCCGTTGACGCGTTGACGTCCCATACGTATTCCAAGGTGGCTACGGCCTCGTCGGCTGAGACTTCGTCCATTTTTGACACTGTGACGGAGGGTTTAATTTTCATGCCGGAGACCACGTACTCCAGCATGCCGTTCACGGCCTCGACGGTTGAACCCGCAAACTCGTTTCCGGTGACGTCCACGCGGGAGAGTCCGTCCGCCAGCGAGGCGACGGCTTCTTCCGGTCCGGGGCGCTCTTCAGTGGAACATCCGGCCAGCGGAAGGCCCAGGAATGAGAAGGCAAGGATGGCGGCTGTCAGGCGGTTCTTCCCCATGCGGGAAGAATAGCTGCGCGCAGGGAAAAAGGGACGGGGAAAGCCTCGAATTGCTCTGTCGGGGACCTTATTGGCCGCTTCGGGCCTGCCTGTGGTTCGTGAAGGCAAACAAAAAAGGGCCCCGCACGTAAGTGCAGGACCCTTTCGAAGCAGACAATTGCCGGTTATATTTTGCTGAGGGGATGACGGGAATCGAACCCGCGTGATCAGTTTGGAAAACTGAGGCTCTACCATTGAGCTACATCCCCGGCGCCTTGAGGCAGGTTTTACCTTAGCACGGTATTTCAGCGGTTCGGAAATCCCTTCCCGAATCGGCCTCCGGGGACGGCCGGGCCACATCAAATTGTGCACAGGGCGCTTTCTGCCGGTAGGCTGTCAGGTGCACTGACGGGGTGTAGCTCAGCTTGGAAGAGCGCCTGCTTTGGGAGCAGGAAGTCGCAGGTTCAAATCCTGTCACCCCGACTCTGTAGTACACATGGTGCAGACCCAATCCCAGAACCCTCAGGAGAACTACGCTGTGAAGAGCGCTGTAGAAAACCTCACACCCACGCGGGTAAAGCTCGTTGTGGAAGTTCCGTTTGAGGAACTGAAGCCGAGCATTGACGAGGCCTACAAGACCGTCGCCACCCAGGTGCAGGTACCCGGCTTCCGCAAGGGCAAGGTCCCCAACAGGCTCATCGACCAGCGCGTCGGCCGCGGCTACGTCCTGGAAACCGCCATCAACGACGGCCTGAACGGCTTCTACCAGGAAGCTGTGCAGGAAACGGGCATCCGTCCGCTGAGCCGCCCCGAGGTGGAAATCAGTGAAGTTCCGGACCCCGCCACCGACGAAGGCCAGCTGGTTTTCAACGTTGAGCTGGACATCCGCCCCGAAATCGAGCTCCCGGATTACTCCGGCCTCGAGGTCACCGTTGAGCCGGCTGAAGCTTCCGACGACGACGTCACCAAGGCCCTGGACGAACTCCGCGGCCGCTTCGGCACCCTGAAGTCCGTTGACCGTCCCGCCGCCGAGGGCGACTTCCTCACCATGGATCTCGTAGCCAAGGTGGGCGACGAGGAGGTCGACTCCGCTGCGGACCTGTCCTACCAGGTAGGCGCCGGCACCATGCTTGAGGGCATGGACGAAGCAGTCACCGGCCTGTCCGCCGAGGAATCCGCCACCTTCGAGACGAAGCTGGCAGGCGGCGAGCACGCCGGCGAAGACGCCACCGTCACGGTCACCATCAAGGCTGTCAAGGAGCGCGAGCTTCCCGAAGCCGACGACGACTTTGCCCAGCTGGCCAGCGAATTCGACACCATCGAAGAACTGCGCGAAGACCTGACCAAGCGTGCCGCTGAGTCCAAGCTCATGGAGCAGGGCGTCGAAGCCCGCGACAAGGTCCTGGAAAAGCTGCTGGAAATGATCGAGGTTCCGGTTCCGGAGTCCGTCATCGAAGAGCAGCTGGAACAGCACTTCAGCTCTGAGGGCGCACAGACCCAGGCTGCCGATCACGACACCGAAGAGCACCGCGCCGAAGTTCGCGAGAACACCGCCGCTGCCTTCAAGAACGAGATCATCCTTGATGCAGTTGCTGACAAGGAAGAGCTGGGAGTCAGCCAGAACGAGCTGATCGACTACATCGTGTCCGCTGCCGGCCAGTACGGCATGGATCCGAACCAGTTCGCCCAGCTGATCGACCAGAGCGGCCAGGTTCCGATGATGGTTGGCGAAGTCCGCCGCCGCAAGGCCCTCGCCAAGGTCCTGGAGCTGGCCAAGGTCACCGACACCACCGGTGCCAAGATCGACCTGACCGACTTCGTCCGCCCCGCAGGCGAAGAAGCACCGGCCGCTGAAGCTGAAACCGAAGCCCCCGAGGCCGAGGTTGCCGAAGAGTCCAAGAGCGACGACAAGGCATAGTCTCCTTCATGAGGAGACCGTGACCCCGGGTCACTCCAGAAGCGCCGCCGGCCCTGAAAAGGGCCGGCGGCGCTTTTTTGCTGACCGGGGACGGTGTGACCGGGCTTGTCCAGCGCTGTGACGGGCATCGTGCGCCGTCAGCGAACAGTCAGCAAAACGGGAGCAGATCACAGCCGTAACAGGTTAGGGTCCTAGAAGAGATAAACGGCGGGACCAGCTGACGCGGTTAGCGGTTCTGTACCCCGCCAGAGCGAGAGGTCACTCAGTATGGCAATTGCACCCAACACACCCACAATGGCAACGGTGGACCCGGCTAGCCGGGACGACTACATCTACAATCGTCTGCTGCGTGAGCGGATCATCTGGTTGGGCTCTGAAGTCCGCGATGACAACGCCAACGCCATCTGCTCTCAGCTGCTGCTGCTCTCCGCCGAGGACCCTGAAAAGGACATCTTCCTCTACATCAACTCTCCCGGTGGATCCGTGACGGCCGGCATGGCCATCTACGACACCATGCAGTTCATCCCGAACGACGTAGTCACCGTGGCAACCGGCCTGGCCGCATCCATGGGCCAGTTCCTGCTGTCCTCGGGTACCAAGGGCAAGCGCTACGCCACGCCGCACGCACGCATCCTGATGCACCAGCCTTCCGGCGGCATCGGCGGCACCGCCTCCGATATCCGGATTCAGGCAGAACTGATCCTTCACATGAAGCAGGTCATGGCGGAACTGACTGCCGAGCAGACCGGCCAGACGGTGGAGACCATCCTGAAGGACAACGACCGCGACAAGTGGTTCACGGCCCAGGAAGCACTGGAGTACGGATTCTTCGACAAGATCTCCGCCCACGCAGGCGGCGTCACCGGCGGCGGCGGAACGGATCAGGACAAGGGCGCGGCTCCGGCCGAGGACTAACCCTCCCTTCCTCCCAGCGCACCTTTCTTAGACTTCAGGAGTAAAGCAATGAACATGAATTTTGGAACCGCAGGCGGTGCGGCACCGCAGATGCCATCCAACCGCTACGTATTGCCGCAGTTCGAAGAGCGCACGCCGTACGGCTTCAAGCGCCAGGACCCGTACACCAAGCTGTTTGAGGACCGCATCATCTTCCTGGGTGTCCAGGTAGACGACGCCTCCGCCGATGACGTGATGGCACAGCTCCTGGTTCTCGAGTCGAACGACCCGGACCGCGACATCACGCTGTACATCAACTCCCCGGGCGGTTCGTTCACGGCCATGACGGCCATTTACGACACCATGCAGTACATCCGTCCGGAAATCCAGACGGTCTGCCTGGGCCAGGCAGCCAGCGCCGCTGCGGTGCTGCTGGCAGCAGGTACGCCGGGCAAGCGCCTGGCCCTGCCGAACGCCCGCGTGCTGATCCACCAGCCGGCCCTCGGCGGCGGCGAGCGTGGACAGGCATCGGACCTGGAAATCCAGGCAGCCGAGGTCATGCGCATGCGGACCTGGCTGGAAGACACCCTGGCCCTGCACTCCAACCACACGTCCGAAGAAGTGAACCGGGACATCGAGCGTGACAAGATTCTCACGGCCGCCGGCGCTATGGAGTACGGACTGATCGACCAGGTGCTGGACTCCCGGAAGATCAAGACTCCGGCCATCAACCGAATGTAAGCCTCCCCAAGGCCCGCGGTGCGAAATTACGCACCGCGGGCCTTTCGGTTGCTGTATCACCGAACCAAGTGTCCTAGAGTGGAACATGGCTCCGGCCTTCGGCTGTCCCGCACGGGACGGATGCCGGCACTGTTTTAACGATGGACCATCTAAGGGGACTGAATTATGGCTCGCATTGGTGAGAGCACGGATCTGCTCAAGTGCTCTTTCTGCGGAAAGAGCCAGAAACAGGTTCGCAAGCTTATTGCCGGGCCCGGAGTCTACATTTGCGACGAGTGCATCGACCTCTGCAACGAGATCATCGAAGAGGAACTCTCCGAGGTAGCTGATCTGGGCACCTTCGAGCTGCCCAAGCCCCGGGAAATCTTCGACTCCCTTCAGGAGTACGTCATTGGCCAGGAACCGGCCAAGCGTTCCCTCGCCGTCGCCGTGTACAACCATTACAAGCGCATCCAGGCCGGCCACGCTCCGCGCAACACCGGCAACCTGTCGGACGCAGTCATCTCCGACGACGTGGAAATTGGCAAGTCAAACATTCTCCTCATCGGCCCCACCGGCTGCGGCAAGACGTACCTTGCGCAGACTCTCGCGCGGCGGCTGAACGTTCCCTTCGCCGTCGCCGACGCCACCGCGCTCACGGAAGCCGGCTACGTGGGCGAGGACGTGGAAAACATCCTGCTCAAGCTCATCCAGGCCGCCGATTATGACGTCAAGCGGGCCGAGCAGGGCATCATCTACATCGACGAGATTGACAAGATCTCGCGCAAGAGCGAGAACCCCTCCATCACGCGCGACGTGTCCGGCGAGGGCGTGCAGCAGGCCCTGCTGAAAATCCTGGAAGGAACGGTCGCCTCCGTTCCCCCGCAGGGCGGCCGCAAGCACCCGCATCAGGAATTCATCCAGATCGACACCACCAACGTCCTCTTCATCGTGGCGGGTGCTTTCGCCGGCCTCGAGGAAATCATCGGCTCCCGGTCCGGCCGGAAGGGCATCGGCTTCGGCGCACCCCTGAACGAGAGCGCCAAGGAAGCAGATTCCTACGCCGACGTCATGCCGGAGGACCTGCTGAAGTTCGGCCTGATCCCCGAGTTCATCGGCCGGCTTCCCGTCATCACCACCGTGTCCAGCCTGGACCGCGAGGCGCTGATCCGGATCCTCACCGAACCCAAGAACGCCCTGGTCAAGCAGTACCAGCGGATGTTCCAGCTCGACGGTGTTGAACTCACCTTTGAGCCGGCTGCCCTGAACGCGATCGCCGACGCAGCGCTGTCCCGCGGCACCGGCGCGCGCGGACTCCGGGCCATTCTGGAAGAGGTCCTGCTGCCGGTCATGTTTGATCTGCCCAGCCGCGAGGACGTCGCCACGGTGGTCATCACCGAAGACGTGGTCACGAACAAAGCAGAGCCCACGCTCATTTCGCAGGCCGTGGCAGCCAAGCGCCGGAACAAATCCGCCTGATCCGCGGTTGCCCCAAACAGCTGTTACTTTCAGCGGGGGAGCACCGGCCCGCCCGCTTCGTTTTTGAGACCCGAAGGAGTGTGCCGTGAGCTCACCCGATACTGCAGCAAAAGCCGACTTTTGGTTTGATCCGATCTGCCCGTTTGCCTGGGTCACCTCCCGCTGGATGGGCGAGGTGGAGCAGGTCCGCGACGTCAGCACGCAGTGGCATGTCATGAGCCTGTCCGTCCTGAATGAGGGACGGGACCTGCCCGGCGACTACAGGGAACGCATGAAGGCCGCCATCAAGCCGGTGCGCGTGATCACCGCGGCGAAGGAACTGCACGGCGACCAGTACATCAAGCCGCTCTACGACGCCATGGGCACGCGGATCCACATCGGACAGAACGATGATTTCGATGCCGTCATCCGCGAGTCCCTCGAGGAAGTCGGCCTTCCGGCCGAGCTGGCCGAGTTCGCGGACAGCGACAAGTACGACACCCAGCTGCGCGCCTCGCACCAGGAGGGCATCTCCAAGGTGGGCGACGACGTCGGAACCCCCATCGTGGCTTTCAACGGCACCGCCTTCTTCGGGCCGGTCCTGACGCGTATCCCGCGCGGAGAGGAAGCAGGCCGGATGTTTGACGGAGCCGTCATGCTCGCCTCAAACCCCGCGTTCTTCGAACTCAAGCGCAGCCGCTCCGAGAGCCCGCAGTTCGACTAAAGCCCGCTGCTTCCAGCAAACAGAACGCCCGGCCGGAAATCTCCGGCCGGGCGTTCTGTTTTAACCTGTGCTGTGTCTGTTACTCGGGCGCAGGGGCCGGTTCCACCGGAGCCAGCTCCACGTCGGAGACAGCCAGTTCGCCGTCACCGGCAGCCAGGGACAGCTCGCGGACGTTGCCCGCCGCCTTGAGGTCAGCCAGGCCGGCCTGCAGCTGCGCCACCTGTGCAGCGGATGCGGTGACCGTGGCACTGAGGACCTCGGTGCGCTGCTTGACCTTGGCTTCGGACTTGGCCTTGCGGATGCCGCCCAGGGCGGTTGCCACGGTGGCGAGGATGCCGGCGTCGGCCGTTGCCACCGCGGTGGCCAGCGCGTCAACGTTCGGCCACGGTGCGCGGTGCACCGAGCCGTGGCGCCACCAGCCCCACACCTCTTCGGTGGCGAAGGGCAGGAACGGTGCAAAGACGCGCAGCAGCGCATCCAGGGTGGTCGCCAGGGCGGCCAGCACCGATGCCTGCTCCTCTTCGCCGAAGGCTCCGTAGGCGCGGTCCTTGATCAGCTCCACGTAGTCATCCGTGAAGGACCAGAAGAAGGACTCGGTCAGCTGCAGGGCCTTGGCGTAGTCGTAACGCTCAAACGCTGCTGTGGAAGCATTCACCACTTCAGCAAGCTGCTTCAGCAGGGCGGAGTCCAGGGCGTTGGTGATCACCGAAGTGTCCGCCGTGACGACGTTCTTCTCGGTGGCGCCCAGGTTCAGGACGAACTTCGAGGCGTTGAGCAGTTTGATGGCCAGACGGCGGCCGATCTTCATCTGCGCAATCTCGTAGGCCGTGTCCGCGCCCAGCTTGGCGGAGGCCGCCCAGTAGCGCACGGCGTCGGATCCGTAGTCATTGAGCACATCGGTGGGAACCACGACGTTGCCTTTGGACTTGGACATCTTTTTGCGGTCCGGGTCCAGGATCCAGCCGGAGATGGCCGCGTGCTTCCACGGTGCCGCGTGGTTGAGCGCATTGGCGCGAACCACGGAGGAGAACAGCCAGGTCCGGATGATGTCGTGGCCCTGCGGGCGCAGGTCAAACGGGAAGACCTTGCTGAAGAGGTCCTCGTTGCGGCTCCAGCCGCCCACAATCTGCGGGGTGAGGGAAGAGGTGGCCCAGGTGTCCAGGACATCTGCATCACCCACGAAACCTCCGGGCTGATTGCGGGAGGATTCCTCGTACCCCGGAGCCGGCTCGGCGGCGGGGTCCACGGGCAGCGACTCGGATGCCGGCAGAACGGGGTTGTTATAATCCGGGTTGCCCGAGGCATCCAGCGGATACCAAACGGGAACCGGGACACCGAAGAAGCGCTGGCGGGAGACCAGCCAGTCGCCGTTCAGGCCCTCGATCCAGTTTTCGTAGCGCGAACGCATGAACGCCGGGTGGAAGTCGATCTCCTTGCCGCGGGCAATCAGGGCCGCGCGGCGGTCCTCGTCACGGCCGCCGTTGCGGATGTACCACTGGCGGCTGGTGACAACCTCGAGGGGCTTGTCGCCCTTCTCGAAGAAGTTGACCGGGTGGGTGATCTTCTTGGGTTCGCCCTCGAGGTCTCCGCTTTCGCGCAGCATTTCGACGACGGCTTCCTTCGCGCTGAAGACCGTCTTGGCGGCCACGGCGGCGTAGTTTTCCTTCGCCTTTTCCGTGGTGATCCAGTCCGGGGTCTCAGCCAGCAGGCGTCCGTCGCGACCGACGACGGCGCGGGTGGGCAGGTTCAGCTCGCGCCACCAGGTGACGTCGGTCTGGTCGCCGAAGGTACAGATCATGGCGATGCCCGAGCCCTTGTCCGGCTTGGCCAGCGGATGTGCGCGCACCTCTACCTCGACGTCGAACAGCGGGGAGGTGACCTTGGTGCCGAACAGGCGCTGATAGCGCTCATCGTCGGGGTGGGCCACCAGGGCCACGCAGGCCGGAAGCAGCTCGGGGCGGGTGGTCTCGATGAAGACCTTTTCACCGTCCGGCGCATGGAAGCTGATGCGGTGGTAGGCGCCGGACTGTTCCCGGTCCTCCACCTCGGCCTGGGCCACAGCGGTGCGGAACGTGACGTCCCACAGGGTGGGAGCCTCGGACATGTAGGCGTCCCCGGCCTTGAGGTTCTCCAGGAAGGCGCGCTGGCTGACGGCGCGGGAGTTGTCATCGATGGTGCGGTAGGTGCGGGTCCAGTCAACGGACAGGCCCAGCGTGGAGAAGAGGTCCTCGAAGACCTTTTCATCCTCCACAGCCAGCTCTTCGCACAGCTCAATGAAGTTCCGGCGGGAAATCACGTCGAAGTCGCGCTGGTTCTTGGGTGCGGTAGCCGGCGGGCGGTAGTCCGGATCGTACGGCTTTGTAGGATCGCAGCGGACGCCGTAGTAGTTCTGCACCCGGCGTTCGGTGGGCAGGCCGTTGTCATCCCAGCCCATCGGGTAGAACACGTTCTTGCCGGTCATGCGCTGGTAACGCGCCATGACGTCGGTCTGCGTGTAGGAGAACATGTGTCCCACGTGCAGCGAGCCGGAGGCCGTGGGCGGGGGAGTGTCGATCGAGTAGACGTCCTCGCGGACGGTGTCTTCGTTGAACGCGTACGTTCCCTCATCCCGCCAGCGGCGGCTCAGGGTTGCTTCCAGCCCTTCAAGGGCGGGCTTGTCGGGGACGGATACGGTCTTGGGTTCATTGTCGGGCGTGTCTGTGCCCGGAAAGTTTTCAGCCATACTGCCATTCTTCCATGCGGGCGGGAGGGTGCGGGGAACTGTTGCGCTGTCCGGCCCGGTTCCTCCGGTGCGGCCCTGTCCGGTCCGGCCCGCCCGCCGTAGCATCCGGGGTATGGAAAAGACCCAGGAGAATCCGGCTTCCATCCGCATCCGCCGCATTTATGAACCGCCCGACGGCGGCTACCGGGTTCTGGTGGACCGGCTGTGGCCGCGCGGTGTTTCCAAGGAACGGGCAGACCTGGACGAATGGCTCAAGGACCTCGCGCCAAGCACTGACCTGCGCAGGTGGTTCGGTCACCAGGAAGAGCGCTGGTCCGGATTCCAGGACCGGTACCGGGAGGAGCTCGCCGCGAATCCGGAGGTTGCGGATTTTTCCCGGGCCTGTGCCTCCCGGGCGGACACGGTGCTGCTCTACGGGGCGCGTTCCGGGACGGAGAATGAAGCGGCGGTGCTCCGCGACTACCTGTTGGGCCTGGGTCTGACCGGCCAGCCGTGACATTCGGATGATTATTGGCCGGTGCGGCAAAATGGCAGGATGCCTCTGGAAAATCTTCTCCTCAGCCTCAGCGCGCTTCCCCAATCAGGACCGCGGGACGCATATCTGCAGTTCCTGAACGCCGCAGGGGATGCCTCCCTGCGGCGCGGCGGCGGCCCGGAACACGTGACGGGGTCGTGTTTCGTGTTTTCGCCCGACTTCGATCATGTGCTCCTGTGTTTCCACCGCAAGGGGCAGTTCTGGGTCCAGTTCGGCGGGCACATTGAGCCGAACGACGCAACAGTGGCGGAAGCCGCCCAACGGGAGGCCCGTGAGGAGTCCGGAATCAGTGACCTGATCCTGCTTCCTGCCGGGTCTGCCCCCGTACTCATGGACCTTGACCGGCACGATCTGCACGGGGGCTTCTCCTGCTCAGCGCATTGGGACGTGGGATACGCGGCAGTTGTTAGCCCCGACGTCGTGATTTCGGTCAGCGATGAAAGCGAGGCCGTCCGCTGGTTCCCGGTTTCCGCAGTGCCGGCGCAGGTGCCGGCAGGTTTCGGTGCCCGTATGGAGCATGTCCGGCGCACGGCCATGTCACTGCCTGGCGCCCCGGCCGGTAACTGACATGCCGGCTCCGCCTCCGACTGACCGGCTCCGCCTCCGACTGACCGGCTGCGCTTCCGTGAGATGACTGACGCCGACGTCGACAACATGGCCGCGTTGCTGGGGGACCCCGAGGTGATGCGCTTTTACCCTGCACCTAAGTCCCGGAGGGAAGCCGCGGATTGGATTCGGTGGAACCAGGAAAACTATGCGGAGCACGGGTACGGCCTGTGGATTGTCCAGACGCACGGTGGAGAGTTCATCGGGGACTGCGGCTTGACCTGGCAGCAGGTAAATGCCGAGCAGAAGCTTGAGGTCGGGTACCACGTGCGCTCCAACGTGCAGGGCCGGGGGTTCGCAACCGAAGCCGCCGCGGCCTGTCGGGATTACGCACGGGAACATGTTGAAACCGCTGAACTGGTAGCCATCATTCATCCGGATAATCGTGCCTCTGAGCGGGTAGCAGAGAAAATTGGAATGCGTCGCGTTGCAGATGACCGGGGCGGGTCGTCCCCGCTGGTCCGGACGGTCCTCAGCATGGAGCTGTAGCCGCACGCCCAGCCGGGTCACCGCAACACCGCAACACCGCAACATAGAAGCGTGCCCGGGAGGGGAAGTCGCTAGGGTGGTGCCATGACCCCTAAGCGCGCAGTAGTGACCGGAGCAAGTTCAGGAATTGGAGCGGCGGCCGTACGGGCCCTGCGGAATTCAGGCTGGGACGTGGTGGCCGTGGCCCGCCGCGGGGACAGGCTGCAGGCGCTTGCCGAGGAGACCGGTGCGCAGGCCATCACCGCAGACGTGACCGACGGCGGGTCCGTGGCCCGGATGGCCGAAGAGGTGCTGGCGACCGGGGGAGTGGACGCCGTGATCAACAATGCCGGCGGAGCCTGGGGTGTGGACTCCGTGGCAACAGGAAAGCTCGCCGACTGGGAAGCCATGTACAACGTGAACGTGCTCGGAGCCCTCCGCGTCACGCAGGCTTTCCTGCCCGCGCTGCGGAGCTCCGGACAAGGCTCGGTGCTGATGCTGACCTCCACCGCGGCCCTGGCCTCCTACGAAGGCGGCGGCGGATACTGCGCCGCCAAGTCCGCTGAGCAGGCGCTCGCCGAAACTCTCCGGCTGGAAGAAGCGGAGAACAACGTCCGCGTCATCGAGATCCTCCCCGGCATGGTCAAGACGGACGAGTTCTCCCTGAACCGGCTCGGAGACAAGGATGCGGCGGAAAAGGTCTACGCCGGAGTGGAGAAACCCCTCACAGCAGGGGACGTCGCTGACGTCATGGCCTACTCCCTGAACCTTCCGCACCACATCAACCTGGACAAGGTGGTGCTGCGACCGCTGGCCCAGGCAGCCAACCACAAGGTCATCCGCCGCCAGCCGGCCCAGGCGTAACCTCCGCCGGCCCTAACTTGGACAATGCCTAACTGCGCCGGCCCTAACTTCGACAACCCCGGGGGTGTGGCCTAAACTGGCGGAAGCAGCTTTGACCCGGCTATCACCGGTGAGCTTCCGGAAGAACGGCGCCGCACCCCTTTTGCAGATGTCTGGGGATGATCGTGCACCCAGTAGAACCGGACGGGTAAGCCCGTCACAGCAGTCAACGAGCGGCAGCCCGACTCGGCGGCGCAGTGCATCAAGCACGGCACGACGACGACGGCGGCAAGCGAGGTGGTACCGCGGATTCTGAGCCGGCATTAAGCCGACGGGGAGTCCGCCCTCGCATCCTGTTTCTTACAGCCAGATTTACTTGCCGCTATCAGGATGACGAATATGCCCTCTATCTATCCCAAGGCCACTACGGCCGCCGCTCCGGCAGAAAACGCCGCCCCTTCTTCCCCTCGGTTTCCGGAACTCGAAGAA
This sequence comes from Arthrobacter sp. TJ-58, assembly GCF_058269295.1. NCBI lineage: Bacteria > Bacillati > Actinomycetota > Actinomycetes > Micrococcales > Micrococcaceae > Arthrobacter > Arthrobacter sp. TJ-58. The sequence goes on along the minus strand of NZ_JBZCNM010000001.1, from coordinate 1,155,806 downwards.
CTGGTTCTGAAGTACTGGGCCGAGGACGGCACCTTCCAGGCCTCCATCGACGCCCGGTCCGCCGGCAAGGACGGCTCCAACGAGTTTGTCTTCTATGACGGCCCGCCCTTCGCCAACGGCCTGCCGCACTACGGTCACCTGCTCACCGGCTACGTCAAAGACCTGGTGGCCCGCTACCAGACCCAGCGCGGCCGCCGCGTGGAACGCCGCTTCGGCTGGGACACCCACGGGCTGCCCGCCGAACTTGAAGCGATGAAGCAGCTGGGCATGACCGACAAGGTCCAGATCGAAAAGATGGGCATCGACAAGTTCAACGACGCCTGCCGCGCCTCCGTGATGGAGTACGCCGGCGAGTGGAAGGACTACGTCACCCGCCAGGCCCGCTGGGTGGACTTCGAGAACGACTACAAGACCCTCAATGTCGAGTACATGGAGTCGGTCATCTGGGCCTTCAAGACCCTGCATGAAAAGGGCCTGACCTACAGCGGTTTCCGGGTGCTCCCGTACTGCTGGAAGGACGAGACTCCGCTGTCCAACCATGAACTGCGCATGGACGACGACGTCTACAAGGACCGCCAGGACCAGACCGTCACGGTCACCTTCCCCCTCACTGCCGGTGACAACGCGCTTTCCGCGGAGCTCGACGGCGTCCTCGCCATCGCCTGGACCACCACTCCCTGGACCCTGCCCACCAACATGGCCCTCGCCGTCGGGCCCAAGGTCCGCTACGCCGTCGTGCCCGCCGGACCCAACGGCACGCCGCAGGAGAACCCGGAGGCCCGCTACCTGCTGGCCGAAGACCTGGTGGGTGCCTACGCCAAGGACCTGGGGTACGACGACGCCGAGGCCGCCCGCGCGGCCGTCACCTCCGTGCACCTGGGCACCGAGCTGGCCGGGCTGAACTATGAGCCGCTGTGGAACTACTACACCGACACCGAAAAGTGGGGCACGAAGAACGCCTGGCAGATTGTCACGGCCGACTACGTCACCACCACCGACGGCACCGGAATCGTCCACCAGGCTCCGGCCTACGGTGAAGACGACCAGAAGATCTGCGAAGAAAACGGCATCCCCGTGATCCTGTCCGTGGACGAGGGCGGCAAGTTCCTGCCCATGTTCTCCGACGGACCGCTGTCCGACATCGCCGGCCTGCAGGTGTTCGACGCCAACAAGCCCATCACCAAGGTGCTGCGCGCCGACGGCCGCCTGCTGCGCCAGGCCAGCTACGAGCACTCCTACCCGCACTGCTGGCGCTGCCGGAACCCGCTGATCTACAAGGCTGTTTCCTCCTGGTTCGTGGAGGTCACCAAGATCAAGGACCGCATGGTCGAACTGAACCAGCAGATCAACTGGATCCCGGAGAACGTCAAGGACGGCCAGTTCGGCAAGTGGCTGGAAAACGCCCGCGACTGGTCCATCAGCCGCAACCGCTACTGGGGCAGCCCCATCCCGGTGTGGGTCTCCGATGACCCCAACTACCCGCGCACCGACGTGTACGGTTCGCTGGAAGAAATTAAGGCCGACTTTGGCCGGCTGCCGCTGAACCATGAGGGCCAGCCGGACCTGCACCGCCCCTTCATCGACGAACTGACGCGCCCCAACCCGGACGATCCGCGCACCCCCGAAGAGGGCCAGTCCACCATGCGCCGCGTCGAAGACGTACTGGACGTCTGGTTCGACTCCGGTTCCATGCCCTACGCCCAGGTGCACTACCCGCATGAGAACGCCGACTGGTTTGAGCACCACAACCCGGGCGACTTCATCGTGGAGTACATCGGCCAGACCCGCGGCTGGTTCTACACGCTGCACGTGCTCGCCACGGCGCTGTTTGACCGCCCGGCCTTCCGCAACGTCATCAGCCACGGCATTGTGCTGGGTTCGGACGGGCAGAAGATGTCCAAGTCCCTGCGCAACTACCCGGACGTCTCCGAGGTCCTGGACCGCGACGGCTCCGACGCCATGCGCTGGTTCCTCATGGCCTCACCGATCCTGCGCGGCGGCAACCTGATCGTCACCGAACAGGGCATCCGCGAGGGCGTCCGCCAGGTGATCCTGCCGCTGTGGAACGTCTGGCACTTCTTCACGCTCTACACCAACGCCGCGAACAACGGCAACGGGTACGAGGCGAAGCCGCGTTACGAGTCCAGCGAACCGCTGGACAACTACATGCTGGCCGCCACCGGCGACCTGGTCCGGACCATGACCTCGCAGCTGGACAGCTATGACGTCTCCGAAGCCTGCGAAACCCTGCGCCAGTACATGGACACGCTGACCAACTGGTACATCCGCCGCAGCCGCACCCGGTTCTTTGATGAAGATACCCAGGCGTTCGACGTGCTTTACACCTGCCTGGAAACCGTGTGCCGCGTGGCAGCTCCGCTGCTGCCGCTGGTCACCGAGGAAATCTGGCGCGGACTCACCGGCGGACGCTCCGTGCACCTGACCGATTGGCCCGACGCCGGGCTGTTCCCGCAGGATCCCGCCCTGGTGGACCGGATGGACCGCACCCGGCGCATCGCCTCGGTGGGCTCATCCCTGCGCAAGGCCGCGAACCTTCGGGTCCGGCTGCCGCTGTCCGAAATGACGGTTGTCGCTCCGAACGCCGAGGCGCTGCAGGGCCAGTTCGCGGCAATCATTGCCGATGAGCTGAACCTGAAGTCCGTCCGGCTGATGGAGGCTGCTGCCGCCGATCCGGCCGAATTCGGCATCACGCAGAAGCTGGTGGTCAACGCCCGCGCCGCGGGTCCGCGCCTGGGCAAGAATGTCCAGACCGCCATCAAGGCCTCAAAATCCGGGGACTGGTCGGTGGACGACGCCGGCACGGTCACCGCAGGCGGCCTGGAACTGCAGCCGCAGGAATACACCCTGGAAACAGTGGTGGAAACCGCCGACGGCGAATCCGCCAAGGCAGTGTCCGTGCTGCCCGGCGGCGGCTTCCTGGTGCTGAACACCGAAGTCACCCCGGAGCTGGCCGCCGAGGGCACCGCCCGCGACGGCATCCGCGCCATCCAGCAGGCCCGCCGCGACGCAGACCTGCACATCAGCGATCACATCCGGACCGAGGTCACCACCTCGCAGGCTTCCGCCGCGGCTCTTGAAGCCAATGCGGAGCTGATCAAGTCCGAAACCCTGACCGACCAACTGGTGGTCACCGCCGTCGATCTTGCCGACGACGCTGAAGAATTCACCGTCACTGTGGAGAAGATCTAATGAGCATGTCTGACGGACCCTCCGGGGCCATCGACGGTTTCTCCGTCGAAAGCGTCTACGCCGAGCTGCTGAGCCGCGCCCCCGAGAACAAGATGGAGCCGCGCATGGCGCCGCTGTTCCGCGCGATGGAGGTGCTGGGGGAGCCGAACAAGGCGTTCCCGATCATCCACATCACCGGAACCAACGGCAAGACCTCCACGGCACGGATGATCGAGGCCGGGCTGCGGGCCTACGGGCTGCGCACCGGCCGGTACACCAGCCCGCACCTGAGCAAGGTCACCGAACGGATCAGCATCGACGGCGAGCCCGTCTCCGACGAAACGTTCGTGCGGATCTGGGACGAGATCCACCCGTACCTGGACATCGTCGACGGCGAACTGACGGCGGCCGGGGAACCGCGCCTGACCTACTTTGAGGCCGTCACCATCCTCGCGTTTGCGGTGTTTGCCGACGAACCCGTGGACGTTGCGGTCATCGAGGTGGGCCTGGGCGGCATCACCGACGCCACCAACGTGGGCGACGGCGCCGTTGCGGTTGTGACGCCGATTTCCCTGGACCACACGGAACTGCTCGGTGACGACGTCGCTGACATTGCGATGGAAAAGGCCGGCATCATCAAGGAGGGCGGCTTCCTGATCAGCGCCGCCCAGCCGATGGAAGCTGCACAGGTCCTGCTGGAAAAGGCCCGTGAAGTGGGCATTCCGTACCGCTTCGAGGGCGTCGAGTTCGGCGTCGAATCCCGTGTGATGGCGGTCGGCGGACAGATGCTCACCATCGCCGGACTTGCCGGACGCTACGAGGACCTGCTCCTGCCGCTGCACGGCAAGCACCAGGCGGAGAATGCCGCCGTCGCCGTGGCAGCGCTGGAGGCGTTCATCGGCGGGGGCACGAAGGAACTGGACGTTGAACTGCTGCGCACCGGATTCTCCACCGTCTCCTCGCCCGGCCGGCTGGAAGTGGTGCGCACTGCGCCCACCATCGTGGTGGACGCCGCGCACAACCCCGCCGGTGCCAAGGCATCAGCCGAAGCGGTGCTGGAAGCCTTCAGCTTCACCTCGCTGGTGCTTGTGGTCGGCATCCTTGCCGAAAAGGATTCCGTGGGAATCCTTACGGAACTGAGGGAGACCCTGGGCGACCAAATCGCCGGCGTCTGCCTCACGCAGTCCAGCTCGCCGCGCGCCCTTTCGGCTGAAGACCTGGTCCAGGACGCCGTCGACGCAGGTTTTGCCGACGAAGACCTGCAGGTGGAACCCGGCCTGGACAACGCCATTGAGTGGGCGGTGGCCAAGGCCGAGGAAAACAATGACCTCGCCGGAGGCGTGCTGATCATCGGCTCCATCACCCTGGTGGCCGAAGCGCGCACCCTTCTCGGAAAGTAAGCACGATGGCAAAACTCACCAAGGCGCAGCGCGAGTGGCGTCCCGGAATGCCCAAGAAACGGCGTTCCATCCGCACAATGTTCGCTTCCACCGTTCTGGTCCTGGAAGCGTTCCTCGTGCTCTTTGCAACGCTGGCCGTCTTCGGCACGCAGCGCGACGCCCTGTCCCCGGCCATTATCCTCACCGGCGGGCTGGTCCTTTTCGCCGTGCTGATCGGTACCTGCGCGATTCTGTCCAAACCGGCCGGTCCGGTGATCGGCTGGATCCTGCAGCTGGTCATCATTGCCACCGGTTTCCTGGAACCGATGATGTTCCTGATTGGTGCAGTCTTTGCCGCCACCTGGTGGTACGGGCTGAAGACCGGCATGCGCCTGGACCGGGAGAACCGGGAGCGGGACCGTGAGCAGGCGGAATGGGAAAAAGCCCATCCCGAGGCAACAAGGGAAGCAGGCACTGCCGGCGACGCAGCCACGGACTAGGCTTAGACTCGAAAACCGCAACTTCGCAAGGAGATACACCGTGAGCACTGAGCGCACACTCGTACTGATCAAGCCCGACGGCGTGGAGCGCAAGCTCTCCGGCGCAATCCTGGCCCGGGTCGAAGCCAAGGGATACACCCTGGCGGAACTGAAGAAGGTCAATGCAACCCGCGAGGTGCTCGAAGAGCACTACGCGGAGCACGAGGGCAAGCCGTTCTACGAACCGCTGGTTGAGTTCATGCTGAGCGGTCCCATTGTGGCGGCGATCTTTGAAGGCGAACGCGTCATCGAAGGCTTCCGCTCCCTGGCCGGAACCACGGACCCCACCACGGCGGCTCCGGGCACCATCCGCGGCGACTTCGGCCGCGACTGGGGAACTGCTGTCCAGCAGAACCTGGTGCACGGCTCGGATTCACCCGAATCTGCTGCCCGTGAAATCGGCATCTGGTTCAAGTAGAACCCGCAGTACATGACCTTGCTGTAAACACGCAGAAGGGGCCGGCACCAATATTGGTGCCGGCCCCTTCTGCGTCTTTGCTTGGCTTACGGAATCAGGCGCTCGGCCCGCAGCCGGTCAAAGAGCTCCTTGAAGGCATCTTCGGTCCGGCGGTAGCCGGTGAACCCGGCCACGCGGCTCTTGCTCATGTCCGTGAGGACCTCGATGTTCCGGCCAAGATCAGCGTCGGTGTGCCACCAGGTGGCCAGGCGGGAAAGATTCGGTTCCGCCAGGTTGTAGCGGGCAGCGAGCTTCTCCCACGCCTCGTCCATGCCCGCCATCTGCTCCTCGAGCGGGCGCGGCTTGGTATCGAAGCCGGCCGGTTCCACGCCGAAGTATTCCGCCAGGCGCGGCCACAGGGAACGCCACCGGAACACGTCGCCGTTGACCACGTTGAAGGCCTCGTTGGCGGTGTTCGGATCGGTGGCAGCCCAGAGCATGTGCTCGGCGAGCAGACCGGCGTCAGTCATATCGGTGACGGAGTTCCACTGGGTTTCCGAGCCGGGGAAGACAAAGGGCAGGCCCAGCTCGCGGCAGAGTGTTGCCTGCGCGGCCAGCGTCTGGCCCATGTTCATCGCGTTGCCGACGGCGAAGCCGATCACCGTGTGCGCGCGGTGAACGGACCAGGCGAAACCCTGCCGCTCGGCGGCGGCCATGAGCTCGTCCTCCTGCGCGTAGTAGAAGTTGTCCACCGGCAGGCGCGGCTCTTCTTCAGAGAACGGAGTGTCAGGCATGGGGCCTTCGCCGTAAGCCTCGAATGGTCCCATGTAGTGCTTGAGCCCGGTCATCAGGGCGACGTGTTCCAGCGGCGCATGCTCCAGGGCGGTGAGCAGATTCCGGACCATTGCGGAGTTGACGGCAATGTTCTCCACTTCCGTTTCCTGCCGGGACCAGGAGGTGAAGAAGACGTGCGTCGGATGCTTGTCTTCCAACACGGCGGTGAGGCTTTCCGGATTGGTCAGGTCCGCGGCAACGGGCACGACGCCGGGGCGCGCCGGGTCGGGGGCGCCGCCTTTGCGGGACAGGGCCAGGACGGTCCATCCCTGCGCGGAGAGGAGATCCACAATTGCGGCACCGGCGATTCCGGTGGCACCTGCCACCAGCGCGGTGCGCGCAGAGTTGGATGAGGCGTTTTCCGTCGGGACAGTTCTAAGCATGGTTCTCCTGGATCAAATGGTGCGTTCAGCCGGACGCGGCAGGGTCAACCTGCCGGGGGCTTTGAAGGCGACAACCGGCCGGCGGCGGGAGAAATTCCTGACGATCGGACGCAGAGCCCCTAGGCTGGGCGCATGGCACTCATTTATCACGCAGACCTGCACCCGGACAAAATGGAAATTCTCGCGTCCTGGTTGCCCACAACCTCCTGGTTTCCCCGCACGGGCGAGCTGCCCCTGGAGCGCGTGGGTTCCTTTCGATTCGATGACCCGGACGGAGATGTGGGCATCGAAACCCATCTTGTTGCCGTCGGAGCCAACGTGGTCCAGGTTCCGCTGACCTACCGCGGGGCACCGTTGGAGGGCGCAGAACAGTACCTCATCAGCACGATGGAGCATTCAGTGCTGGGACGGCGCTGGGTGTACGACGGATGCGCGGACCCCGTGTATGCAGAAGCGCTGGCCGTTTCAATCCTCTCGGGCCAAGGGCAGGCCGCGCAGTATTTCCTGAACGACGGCGTTCGGGAGGACATCCCTGAGACCATCAGCGTTGTGGCCAGCGGCCTGCCCGACGGCGAAGAACTTGCTGAAGGACCGCAGCCGGGCCCGGATAACCTGACAGTTGCCCGCATCCGGACCGAAAACTGGGACCTTTCGGTGGTTCGCATCTTGGAACTCGGCGGAGAAGCGGTGGCGGATCCGTCCCTGACCGCAACCTGGAATGGCCAGGACGTTCCCGTCCTCCTGGCGTGGGCCCTGCCGCGCGGCTGACCAGCCGTCGTCGGGCGTCCCATTCCGGTTCGAGTGTCGCGTAAAAGCCCTAACCGCCCATCCAGTGTCGCGCAGATGCCGCACTGGGGCGGCTGTTTCCGTATTTGCGCGACACTCGGCGGAGTTCAGAAGGCGGGGTCCAGAAGGTGGGGTCCAGAAGGCGGAGTTCAGAAGGCGGAGTTCAGAAGGCGGGCTTCAACCGCCGCGGTTCAGACGGCGTGAACGTCCTGCTAGCCGAGGAAGGAGTTGATAAAGCGGAAGAAAATGCTTGCCGCGGTTGCCACCCACAGCAGCGCCACAATCACCCAGGTCCACTCCGAGAGGAACTTCACCAGCCCGGGAGAGGCAGGGACAACACCCTGCGCAAGGTTGCGCACGGTGGTGAAGACGAAGAGCGGGATCATCGCGGTCCAGACAACAATGCAGTAAATGCAGAGTACATAGATGTCGAACAGTGCCTGGCTCCACAGCCACACCACAAACACCATGCCCAGCGTGACGCCTGCCTGCATGCCCAGCCAGTACCAGCGGGCGTACCGGGCGCCGGCCAGCATCCCCATGGCGGTTGTGATGACAACGGCAAAGGCCACAATGCCGATCAGCGGATTGGGGAAACCGAAGATCGCTGCCTGCCAGGTCTTGAAGACGGTGCCGCAGGAAACCCAGGGACTGATGTCGCAGCTGGTGATGTAGTTGGCGTCCGCGTAGACACGGAGGCGTTCCAGGACCAGGACGGCCGAGGCCAGCCAGCCGACGACGCCGGTAATCAGCAGAGTCCAGGCGAAGCCCCGTTCCGGCGCGCGCTGCTCGGTGTCCCGGAAAGCGGCTTGCTGTCTGGCGGCGGTGGAAGGCACGGAGATCTCCTTTTGGCTGGTGGCGATATGTGTCGAGTCTATGCTCTGTTGCGGGCCAAAAAGACGGGTGTGTGAGATAATGACTGTGGCTGATGGCGGAACCACATTCCGGCACCGGTCCAGCGACAGGCTTCCGGTTCTGTCGGTGACGCTTCCCAAGCAGTTCGCCCATCAATCCGGATGGGAACCAGGGAATCCGCCGATGAGACCTACCCGCAGCGGCAACGTCGTTTACGTGCCGACAGGTAGCAGGAAAAGCGCCGCTGGTCTTCGAGTGATACCGCGCCCTACAGATGGCGCGACCTCGGATGACATCCAGACGACTTCCGGCTGACGGCAGGCAACTGATGCCCCCCGTACAGCCGACACATTGCCCGCTGGGCATTGGAATGTGGCCAGTGCCGCAGGGGCCGGAGCGTAGCCTTTTATGAGTGAAGCACTGAATAATGACCTAGCAGCAAACGAAAACAGCGTTGAACCCGCACCCGCGGCGGATTCTGCGCAGGGCCAGGATTCTCCCGGGACAGATGCTCCCGAGGTTAAGGAACCGGTCAAGCGAGCCACCCGCAGCCGCCGCAAGTCGGTGGCTGCTTCTGCACCCGCCCCCGCAGAGGCGCCTGCTGCCGAAGCTTCAGCTGAAGTTCCCGCCGAGGCCGCTGCAGAAACCGTTCCCGCCGAGAAGCCGAAGCGCGTGCGGGCCTCCCGCCGCAAGACGGTTCCGGCCTCAGAGGCAGCCCCCGCCGCGGAAGCACCTGTGGAAGCACCCGCCGAGCCGGCTGCTGAGACTCCGGCTGCACAGACCCCCGCTGAAGCGGCACCCGCAGATGAGGCGCCGGTGAAGGCTCCCCGCCGTCGTCGTGCGCCCGTCAAGAAAGCGGCAGCAGAGCCTGTCGCGGAGACGGTCGAATCTCCTGCCGCTGAGGAAACAGTGGTTGCAGAGCCCCCCGAGGCCAAGGCTGCGCCCAAGACCCGTGCCCGCCGCCGTCCGGCCAAGGCTGCCCAGCAGACGCCGGAGGCCCCGGTTGATGCCGCTGTCGCTGCCGCCGATGACACCGTTGCCTCTGCGGCCTCGGCGTCTGCTCCGGCACCTGTTGGGACTGCGGCTGCCGAAGCAGCCCCGGCCGGAACAGTGCAGCAGCAGGAAGAAGCCGCGGCCGAAGACGCCGATGCCGTTTCAAGCCTGAACCCGTTTGCGGTTCCGGCCCTGCCGCTGTTCCACGCCCCGGACCTCAGCGTTGTCCGCCCCGCCCCGGTGCATGACGCCGGCGACGCCGCAGATGAGGATGAGGATTCCGAAGAGAACCGCAGCCGGCGGCGCAGCCGGCGCGGGCGCAACCGTACCCGCACCGACTCCCAGCACGCTTCCGCAGGACACGCTGCAGAGGCCGAAGATTCCTCCAAGGATGCCCCGGAGGAAGCGGCAGCCGCACCGGAAAAGCCCGCCGGGGAGGAAGGCCACGAGGGTGTGACCTCGCGCCGCCGTCGCCGCCGCCGCCGCGGTGACGCCGATCTGGAACTGACCGGCGGAGCCGACGACGATCCGCCCAACACGGTGACCCGCGTCCGTGCGCCGCGTGCCCACGCCGACGCTCCCGTGTCCGACCGCGTCACCAGCGTCAAGGGTTCCACCCGGCTCGAAGCCAAGAAGCAGCGCCGCCGCGAGTCCCGCGAGTCGGGCCGCCGCCGCCACGTGATCACCGAGGCGGAGTTCCTGGCCCGCCGCGAGTCCGTCGACCGGCAGATGATCGTCCGCCAGCGCGACGAACGGATCCAGATTGGTGTGCTCGAAGACGGCGTCCTCGCCGAGCACTTCGTGTCCAACACCCAGCAGGACTCGCTGATCGGCAACGTGTACGTCGGCAAGGTCCAGAACGTGCTGCCCAGCATGGAAGCCGCCTTCGTGGACATCGGACGCGGCCGCAACGCCGTGCTGTACGCCGGTGAAGTCAACTGGGACGCAGCGGGCCTGGACGGCCAGCCGCGCCGCATTGAACTGGCGCTGAAGTCCGGCGATTCCGTCCTGGTGCAGGTCACCAAGGATCCGGTGGGCCACAAGGGTGCCCGCCTGACCAGCCAGATCTCCCTGCCGGGCCGCTACCTCGTCTACGTGCCGGGCGGTTCCATGACCGGCATCTCCCGCAAGCTGCCCGACGTGGAGCGCAACCGGCTGAAGAAGATCCTCAAGGACCACTTGCCCCAGGACGCGGGCGTCATTGTGCGCACCGCGGCCGAGGGAGCCAGCGAAGAAGAGTTGATGAATGACATCAACCGCCTGCGGGCACAGTGGGAAACCATTGAGGCCAAGGCCAAGTCCACCAAGACGCTGGCGCCGGAACTGCTGTACGGCGAGCCGGACCTGACCATCAAGGTGGTCCGGGACGTCTTCAATGAGGACTTCTCCAAGCTGATCGTTTCGGGCGAAGAGGCCTGGGACACCATCGAGGCCTACGTCACTTACGTGGCGCCTGATCTGGTGGGACGTCTCGAGAAGTGGACCAAGGACGAAGACATCTTCGCTGCCAGCCGGATCGATGAGCAGATCGCCAAGGCACTGGACCGCAAGGTATTCCTGCCCTCCGGCGGTTCGCTGGTCATTGACCGCACCGAAGCCATGACCGTGGTGGATGTCAACACCGGTAAGTTCACCGGCAGCGGCGGCAACCTGGAAGAAACCGTCACCAAGAACAACCTGGAAGCGGCCGAGGAGGTTGTCCGCCAGCTGCGCCTGCGGGATATCGGCGGCATCATCGTCATCGACTTCATCGACATGGTGCTCGAAGCCAACCGCGACCTGGTGCTCCGCCGCCTCGTTGAGTGCCTGGGCCGTGACCGGACCAAGCACCAGGTGGCCGAGGTGACGTCGCTGGGTCTGGTCCAGATGACGCGCAAGCGCATGGGCACCGGGCTGCTGGAAGTGTTCGGGGAAGAGTGCGAGGCATGTGCCGGCCGCGGTGTCATCACCCATGAGATCCCCGTGGAGCACCGCCGCAGCACCAGCTACAACGGCAACCCCGCAAACAGCGTGGTGGCGCACGCCGTGTCCGAGGACAACCACCAGCAGCACCTGAAGCAGGAAAAGCAGTCCCGCGGTGACCGCAAGCGCAACCGCAGCCGCGGCTCCGGCGCTCCGCAGCAGACCCCTGCCGCGGCCGTCGAAGCACCGGCCAAGACGGAGGAGCCGGCACAGGACGACGCCGAGCGGTTGGCGAAGGCCGAAGCCGCGCGCGCCGCGCTGGCAACCATTGCTGCTGCCACCGCCGCCGCCCACGACACCGTTGAGGCGGGGGAGAGGGCAGCGGGGCGCAGCAAACCCGAACAGGCTGCAGCGGCTTCGGCCGCCGAAGCTCCGGTTGAGCCGCTGGACCCTGATGCGGGAGCCGTCCTGAAGATTCAGGGCGAAACCGTGGTGGTTCCGCGCCGTGACCGGCGTGAGCCGGTCCGGGAGGAATCCCGCTTCACGCTGGAGAACCTCGCCGAGGCCTTCAACGATGTGGCTGCCGCTGCGGCACCGGAGCAGCAGAAGGTCCAGGAGCAGCCGGCTGAGCAGAACAAGCCCGAGGTAAAGCAGGCTGAGGCCGGGAACGGACAGCCTGCAGCCCGGGCGCCTCGCCGCTCCCGCCGGAGCAGTGCTGCCGCACGGAACGTCCAGGCTCCTGCGGCCGCGGAGGCCCCGGCTGAGGTCAGGGAAGCTCCTGCTGCGGCCCAGCCTGCAGCAGCAGCCCCTGTGGCGTCCCCGGCTCCCGAACGGGCAGCCGAACCTGCGGCTTCCGCAGCTCCCGCCGCCGCGCCCACACGGGCGCCCCGCCGTCGTCGTGCTGCGGGCAGCCCTCAGGGGGCGGCCGGCGCAGATGCCATCCACACCGGCCCCGCCGAGTCCGCACCTGCGCTTCCCGTGGCCGTGCGCCATGCTGCTGCCGCTCCTGCGGCAGCCCAGAAGCAGGAGAAGCGCCGCGAGTCCGCCGGTGCCGCTCCGGTGATCCTGGGCGTCGGCGTCCCGGCCTCGGAGCTGTAAACAGCGTTTCGGAGCCCTGCCGGCCCGAACAGAAGGAGGCGGCCATCCCTTTGCAGGGGTGGCCGCCTCCTTCTCTGTCCTGTGGCTTGTCCTCCTTCGCTGTCCTCCTTCTTTCCTCCGGCGGCGATGGAGCGGAAAATGCTATAAAGTAGTACAAGAGCAGTGACGTCCGAAAAGGCGGCGCGCCTGGAAGCCCCCAGCATTTGCGGGTTATCGGTTGCGTAGCGTAACCTTGAACTTCGGTGCGAACGCCTTCGAAACCGTTTTCGGTACAGGGCGTGACTGCATGGCGCAAGGCGGGCGAATATCTAGCCCAGCCAAATGCGCATCCAAGTATTAACGTCGAGAGAAGTGAGTTCCCAAGTGGTGTACGCGATTGTCCGCGCTGGCGGCCGCCAAGAAAAGGTTTCCGTCGGAGACCTCGTAACCCTGGACCGCGTCCCCGGTGGAGCCGGCAGCACATTTGAGCTGCCCGCCCTGCTTTTGGTTGATGGCGACCAGGTCACCTCTTCCGCACAGGACCTGGCCAAGGTCACCGTGACGGCAGAGATCGTTGAGAATTTTCGGGGTCCGAAGATTGTCATCCAGAAATTCAAGAACAAGACCGGCTACAAGAAGCGTCAGGGCTACCGCTCCTCGCTGACCAAGGTCAAGGTTACGTCCATCAACTCCTGATTCTCGTGCCGGCTCCGCTAGGGGCCGGGAACGCGGGAAGCATCCCGCCCCTGAGTTTCATAATCAGTAAAGCAAAGGCAGGCAGTAGAAAATGGCACATAAGAAAGGTGCGAGTTCCACTCGCAACGGTCGCGACTCCAACGCCCAGTACCTCGGCGTAAAGCGTTTCGGCGGCCAGGTTGTCAAGGCAGGCGAAATCATCGTTCGCCAGCGCGGCACCCACTTCCACCCGGGCGAGGGCGTTGGCCGCGGAGGCGACGACACACTGTTCGCCCTCGAAGCAGGCGCAGTTGAATTCGGCAGCCGTCGTGGCCGCCGCGTCGTGAACATCGTGGCTGCTGCAGCCGCCGAGTAATTACCGGCAAATTAGCTTTTCCGACGGGGCGGGCCTTGATGGCCCGCCCCGTTGTCTTTTAAGCCAAGTAGAATTGGCATGATCAAGTAGTTCCTTTGAAGGAGAACCATGGCCAGCTTTGTAGACCGCGTAGTGCTGCATGTTTCGGGCGGTACAGGCGGCCATGGTTGCGTGTCCGTCAAGCGTGAAAAGTTCAAGCCCCTGGGTGGGCCCGACGGCGGAAACGGCGGCGACGGCGGCGACGTCATCCTGCGCGTTGACTCCAGCGCCACCACGCTGCTCGACTACCACCACGTCCCGCACCGCCACGCCACCAACGGCGGCAACGGCATGGGCGACTGGCGCAACGGCAAGACCGGCGAAACGCTGATCCTGCCGGTGCCGGACGGCACCGTCGTCAAGAACAAGGACGGCGAAGTCCTCGCCGACCTCGTTGGTGAAGGCACTGAATACATTGCCGCCGCCGGCGGCCAGGGCGGCCTCGGCAACTCCTCGCTCTCCTCGCAGAAGCGCAAGGCTCCCGGCTTTGCCCTCCTGGGCATTCCCGGCGACGAGCGGGACATTGTCCTGGAGCTCAAGTCCATTGCCGACATTGCCCTGGTGGGCTTCCCGTCCGCCGGCAAGTCCTCGCTGATCGCCGCGATGTCCGCTGCCCGGCCCAAGATTGCCGACTACCCGTTCACCACCCTGATCCCAAACCTGGGCGTGGTGGAAGCCGGCGACGTCCGCTTCACCGTTGCCGATGTTCCCGGACTCATCGAAGGTGCCTCCGAGGGCAAGGGCCTGGGCCACAACTTCCTGCGCCACGTAGAGCGCTGCGCCGCGCTGGTCCATGTGCTGGACTGCGCTGCCCTGGAAACAGACCGCGATCCGCTCGGTGACCTGGACATCATCGAAAAGGAACTGGACAAGTACACGGTGGACATGAGCTTCGCCGGCACCGACGGAGACGTGGTGCCGCTGAACCAGCGTCCGCGCCTGGTGGCCCTGAACAAGGTGGACGTCCCCGACGGCCGCGACATGGCCGAGTTTGTGCGCCCGGAACTGGAGAAGCGCGGCTACCGCGTCTTCGAAGTCTCCGCCTCCAGCCACGAGGGCCTGAAGGCCCTGGGCTACGCCATGGCGGAAATCGTCCGCGACGCCCGCACCGCCGTGAAGACTGCCCCGCCGCGGGTCAAGACCCCCACCCTGCGCGTACGCAACGCTGACGCCAAGGGCGGCTTCACCATCCGCAAGGAAGAGCGCAACCTGGAACCGCTGTTCCGCGTCCTCGGCGACAAGCCGGTGCGCTGGGTGCAGCAGACCGACTTCACCAACGACGAAGCCGTGGGCTACCTAGCCGACCGCCTGGCCAAGCTCGGTGTGGAAGACAAGCTCTTCAAGGCCGGCGCCAAGCCCGGCGACGCCGTGGTGATCGGCGAGGGCGACGGCGTCGTCTTCGACTGGGAGCCGACCATGATCGGCGGCGCGGAACTGCTTGCAGCGTCCCCGCGCGGCTCGGACATCCGCATCGAAGAGTTCTCCCGGCCCACCCGTGAAGAGAAGCGCGAAGACCACCAGCAGCGCCGTGATGCCCGGGCGGCAGCGCGTGCAGAGCTGGAAGCCGAGCGCAAGGCCGGAATCTGGACCGAATCGGTGAACTATAAGCACAATCCGCCGGCAGCGCCGAAAGACGGCGAATAGCGGCTTAACACAGCCCGCAGGGGCGCGGAGTACGCATAAAGTGGTGGGGACATGACTGACAACACAGCCTTCCCCCTCACTGCTTCCGCGCCCCGGCGTACGCTTCGATCCCGCAGCGGGCTTGCCCGCGCCCGGCGCATAGTCGTGAAAGTGGGCTCGTCCTCCCTCACCTCCGTTGCCGGCGGCATCTCCGATGAAGCGCTGACCCGCCTCGCGGATGTCCTGGCGGCGCGCCGTGCCGGAGGGACGGAAATTATCCTGGTGTCATCCGGTGCGATTTCCGCCGGCCTGGCACCGCTGGGACTGACCAAGCGTCCCACCCAGCTTTCCTCCCAGCAGGCCGCTGCCTCCGTGGGGCAGGGACTGCTCATGGCCCGGTACACCGAAGCCTTCGGAAAACACGGAGTCACCGTCAGCCAGGTCCTGCTCACTGTGGAAGACCTGATGCGGCGCACCACCCACGTCAACGCCAACCGGGCGATGGAACGGCTGCTGAACTTCGGGGTCGTGCCCATCGTGAATGAAAATGACACCGTGGCCAGCCACGAGATCCGTTTCGGCGACAACGACCGCCTGGCCGCCCTCGTGGCCCACCTGGTCAAGGCCGATGCGCTGATCCTGCTCTCCGACGTCGATGCACTCTATGACGGCCCGCCCTCCGAAGGCGCCGTGCGGATTCCCGAAGTCACCGGCATGCAGGATCTCGAAGACGTGCGGATCGGCAAGGTGGGCGGCGCCGGAGTGGGGACCGGCGGCATGGCTACCAAGGTGGAAGCGGCCACCATCGCCGCCCAGTCCGGCATTCCTGCCCTGGTCACGTCAACCTCCAATGCCGCAGCCGCCCTGGCCGGTGAGGACGTAGGAACCTGGTTCACCGGCCGCGGCCGCCGACAGCCGGTGCGGCTGCTGTGGCTGGCCCATGTGGCCCGGATCCAGGGCACGCTGGTGGTGGACGACGGCGCCGCCAAAGCCGTGGGGGACCGGCGCCGGTCGCTGCTGGCGGCGGGAATCACGTCCGTGGAAGGGCACTTTGAACCCGGCGATCCAGTAGCCATCTCGAATCAGGCAGGCAGCGTCATTGCCCACGGCCTGACCAACTACGGATCCGATGAACTGCCGCAGATGCTCGGCCGGTCCACCCGCGAACTGTCCAAGGATCTGGGCCGCAGCTATGAACGTGCTGTGGTGCACGTGAATGACCTGGTTCTCCTGCAGGACCACGGGTCCGGTGCGCCGGCCCCGGAAGTCCCGGAGGCGCCGTCGTCCGCCGTTGCACCCGCCGCAACCGCCAATACACTGGGAGCATGAGCGCCGTGAATGCACGCACTGAGACTGTTGAAACTGAGACTGTTGAAACTGAGACTGCTGAAACTGAGACTGCTGAAGCCGCGGCTGAGGCACCTGTAACCGGCACCGCCGAGCAGGTCGAGTCGGGCGTCCACGCCCTGGCAGACCGTGCCCGGACTGCCGCCCGCCGCCTGGCCCGGGCAAACCGCGCCGTCAAGGATCTGGGTCTGCTGGAGATAGGCCGCAACATCGTTGCCCAGCGGGACCTCGTGCTCGCAGCCAACGGCCGGGACCTTGCGGCCGGCCGGGACAAGGGAACGTCTGCAGCGCTTCTGGACCGCCTGACACTGACCCCGGACCGCCTTGACGCGTTGGCCGCAGCGCTGGAGATGCTGGCCGGACTGCCCGATCCCGTGGGCTCCGTTGCCCGCGGACAGACGCTGCCCAACGGACTGCGGCTGCGGCAGGTGCACGTGCCGCTGGGCGTGGTGGCGGCTATTTACGAAGCCCGCCCCAATGTCACCGTTGATATTGCCGGCCTGGCGCTGAAGAGCGGCAACGCCGTCCTCCTCCGCGGCGGAAGTGCAGCAGAGAACACCAACGCGGTGCTCGTGGACATCATCCGGGACTCGCTGGACGCCGTCGGCCTGCCGGCAGATGCCGTGCAGAGCGTGGACGCGTACGGCCGTGCCGGCGCCAACGTGCTGATGCGGGCCCGCGGAAAGGTTGACGTCCTGATTCCCCGCGGCGGCCGCGACCTGATCCAGACAGTGGTGGCCAACGCCTCCGTTCCGGTGATTGAAACGGGTGAAGGCAACGTCCACATTTACCTGGACGAGAGTGCGCCGGCGGAAATGGCCGTGGACATCCTGCTCAACGCCAAGACCCAGCGCCCCAGCGTATGCAATACCGTTGAAACCCTTTTGGTCCACCGCGATGCCGCCGCTGCCGGCGACGTCCTGTCCGCGCTGGCGGCGGCCGGCGTCCGCCTGCACGCCGATGAGCGGATCCGTGCCGTCCTTCCCGCAGGAGTAACAGCCAGCGAGGCCGGCGACGATGACTGGGGGCGTGAATACATGGATCTGGACCTCGCTGTGGCCATGGTTGATGACCTGGACGAGGCCCTTGCCCACATCCGCCGCTGGACCACCGGCCATACCGAAGCCATCATCACCAATGATTTGGCCAATGCCGAACGCTTTATCGCGGAGATTGATTCAGCCGCGGTGATTGTGAATGCGTCCACCCGGTTTACCGACGGCGGTGAATTCGGCCTTGGCGCGGAGGTGGGCATCTCCACCCAGAAGATGCACGCCCGCGGGCCGATGGGGCTGCGGGAACTGACCACCACCAAATGGATTGTCCAGGGCGACGGACAAATCCGGACCTGAGCCGCCGCAGGCCGGCCGGGGAGGGCGGTCATGCCGCCGCGGCGGGTACAGGGTGCCTGCGCTTACGCGTAGACTTGGAGGAAACCATTACTGTGCCTGCTGACGCGGGTGATCTGATTATTCAAAGCTCCTGAGGGGAATTCCATGCTGATCCA
This sequence comes from Arthrobacter sp. TJ-58, assembly GCF_058269295.1. NCBI lineage: Bacteria > Bacillati > Actinomycetota > Actinomycetes > Micrococcales > Micrococcaceae > Arthrobacter > Arthrobacter sp. TJ-58. The sequence continues at coordinate 1,137,905 of NZ_JBZCNM010000001.1, read as the reverse complement.
GCTTTCCAGCGCTGTACTTGCTGCCAGTGAAACGGCCGAAGAACACGTGTCCATTCCGATGGACCCGGTTATGTACGGCGTCATCATCATGGGCATCCTGCTGGTTCTGATGTTTGCCACCATCTCCTTCACGAGCGTGGGAAACCGGCACGACGCACCGGCCGAGCACATCGATCCCCAGCGGCAGTTCCCGAACAAGCATGACCACGGCCAGGGCATCGAGGGCTGATTCCTCCGTGGAATCAGTGGGAACGTTCCTCTCGGCGGCACCGCCGGAGCAGGATCCCGAGAACCGGCGGGTGCGCCTTGGGGTGATGGGTGGAACCTTCGATCCGATCCACCACGGCCACCTGGTGGCAGCCAGCGAAGTGGCGTCCGTCTTTGACCTGGATGAAGTGGTATTCGTGCCTACGGGGGAGCCCTGGCACAAATCATCGCGGGAAGTCAGCCCGGCGGAGCACCGCTACCTGATGACCGTCATTGCCACGGCGTCCAATCCGAGGTTTACCGTCAGCCGGGTGGACATTGACCGTCCGGGGCCGACCTACACCATCGATACCCTGCGGGACCTGCGTGAATCCCGTCCGGAAGCAGAACTGTTCTTCATTACCGGAGCAGACGCCATGGCCCAGATTCTGTCCTGGAAAGACATCCAGGAACTGTGGTCGCTGGCGCACTTTGTGGGCGTCACGCGTCCGGGCCACGTGCTGGAAAACATGGGCCGCGACGACGTCAGCCTGCTGGAGGTTCCGGCCATGGCCATCTCTTCAACAGACTGCCGGGAACGGGTGGCGGACGGGGAACCGGTTTGGTACCTCGTCCCCGACGGAGTGGTGCAGTACATCGCCAAACACGGACTGTATGCCGCTGAACCCCAGCCGGCCGAGCAGTCTCCAGCCACCTCCGAACCAGTAGCTTGAACAACAAAACCGATGGGCAGGAAATGACTAAGGGTCCAAAGTCCGCCGGCGCACCGCCGCGCAGCAGCGGTGCGTCTGACGTACCGGCGGACACCGCTCCGCCGACCCGCCGCCAGCTGAGGCTCCAGCAGCAGCGCGCCGGTGCCTCGGAAGAGACCTCTGCTGCGACCGTCGTCGACGCTCCGCCGGCAGCACTGAACCCGGTGCGTGAGGGCGGGCGACGGGACCGCCGCCGTCGTGCGGAGCTGGAAGCGCGGGCGGGACTGCAGGCACAGGCCCGCAACCAGGCCGCAGCCGTGGAGGCCATCCAGGCCAAGGCTTCCGGGGCCGGCACGGAACGGCCCGCCGGGGGCAGTGAGCCCATTGCTCCGGTAAATGACCCCGCAGCCGCGCATAACCTGGCCATGGTGACACCGCTGGAATTTGTGCGCGTCCCCGGAATGGACCGGCCTGTCATGAAGCGGCCGCCAACCTCGCATGTTCCCGTTGTCACTTCCGCCATCCCCGTGCAGTCGGCCAAGGCGGCTGCCGGTACTGCGGCGCGGACGGATTCCGGAGACAGTGCACCCATAGATGACAGTGCACCCATAGATTCTGCCGGCGGCGCAAAGCCCGTCGGTGCAAGAAGCGCTTTCGGGCTTGACCCGTTGGACGTGTTGACGGCTGGACTCGGCCGCACCCGGCGACTGCGTTTTGTATCGCTGGGCATTGGTGGTTTGGGCATTCTGGCCCTGATCATCGCAGTAGTAATAATCGTCGGCGGCTCTGGCAGCTGATGTTAAACAAGGAGACACACTTTGAGTGCCACTGAATCATCCATTGACATTGCACGGGTGGCCGCGCAGGCAGCCTCCGGGAAGCTGGCCAACGACATCGTTGCCATCGACGTCAGTGACCGCCTTGCCATCACGGACATCTTCCTGATCGCCTCGGCTTCCAACGAGCGCCAGGTCAACGCCATTGTTGACGGTGTTGAAGAAGAGCTTGCCAAGAAGGGCCTGAAGCCGGTCCGCCGTGAAGGCCGCAGCGAGGGCCGCTGGGTCCTCCTGGACTACGCCAACGTTGTTGTCCACGTCCAGCACGAGGAAGACCGTGTCTTCTACGCGCTGGAACGCCTGTGGAAGGACTGCCCCGCCGTCGACCTGCAGATCGAAGGGGCAGCCGTCTCGGCTCCCGCCGCCCCGGACGCCGAGTAGTTCCGGACTTCCAGTGACTTCCTCCGCCGCCTGGGACCCCGCCCGTACGGGAAAACGTGTTGTCTTTTGGCGGCACGGCCGTACGGAGTGGAACCGCGCCGGCAGGTTCCAGGGCCAGCAGGACATTGCCCTGGATCCCTCCGGCGCCCACCAGGCCGTAGAGGCGGCTGCGGTGCTGAGGCATTTGCATCCCGACGTCGTCATCTCCTCGGATCTGGGCCGTGCACTCGCCACGGCCCAGGCGCTGGGGGAGGCCGCGGGAAAGCCGGTGGGCACGGACCGGCGGCTGCGGGAAACCTATGCCGGAGCCTGGGAAGGCATGCTCTTCGCGGACATCGCCGTACAGTTTCCCGAGGAACAGGCGGGGTGGGCCGCAGGCAGCGGTGACGTGCGTGCCGGCGGCGGAGAGAGCCGTGTGGATGTGGGCCGGCGCGTAGCGGAAGCCGTTACCGAAGCCGCCGACGCACTGGCGCCCGGAGGAACACTCGTGGCGGTAAGCCACGGAGGTGCCATCCGGGCCGGAATCTGCGCACTGCTGGGTTTGCCCACCGATTCCTGGACCGTGATCAGCGGAGTGTCCAACTGCCACTGGTCTGTCCTCGAGGAGCGGGATACCTCCGGCGGAGGCGTCCGCTGGAACCTGGCCCAGCACAACGTGGGGCTGGACTCCCTTCCCAGCGGACCGCTGGAAGGGTAGCTCGCCGGAAGGCCATTCCGGCAGGCTGAAAGGACCGTCCGGGGGCGCGAATTTCACCGGTGTAGTTCGATTTTGCACTCTGTTATTTCTGTACTAAAGTAGAGGAGTTGCTTCGGCCCGGGGGATACAAATTCCAACGGTTCGGGCATAGTTGAAATAGATTTTGGGGCTGTGGCGCAGCTGGTAGCGCACCTGCATGGCATGCAGGGGGTCAGGGGTTCGAATCCCCTCAGCTCCACCAAAACTTTCGGGAAACCGGAGGATTTGCGGTGGAAATCCGATTGCGAAAGCATCGGACAGCACTTGTTTTGGGGCTGTGGCGCAGCTGGTAGCGCACCTGCATGGCATGCAGGGGGTCAGGGGTTCGAATCCCCTCAGCTCCACCAAAACGCATCAAGAAAATGCCCCGCCTACCGGCGGGGCATTTTTTGTATCTGCTTCCGCCGGCTTCACCGAGAGCGAAGTCCCGGGCATTGACTGCCGCCGGTGCTGGTCCCGGTGGCCGTCGCGGCGCAGAATGCTTGGATGCGTACACTCTTGGAACTTCCACGCCGCCCACGCGGGGCGGTCTGACGTGGAAAAGATTTCCGCTTCTCTGCTCCTGGCGTTCACCGCACTGGCGCTGATCTGGGCCAACCTTCCGTTCGGGAACTCCTACGCGCAGTTCTGGGCCACCGCCGTCGACCTCCGAATCGGCGGAACTTCCGTGGAAATGTCCTTGCATGACCTGGTAAATGACGGTTTGATGGCGTTTTTCTTCTTTACCGTCGGTCTGGAAGTGAAGCGCGAATTCACCATCGGCGAGCTGACGGAACCCGCACGGGCCGTGGTTCCGGTGGCCGCGGCCCTGGCCGGACTCGTGGTTCCGGCCGGCATTTTCCTGCTTCTCAATCCGACCGGTGAAAATGCGGCGGTCTGGGGCGCCGTAATTTCCACTGACACAGCATTCCTAGTGGGGGCGCTGGCGGTGGCAGGACCTAAGTTTCCGGGCCGGCTGCGGGTTTTCCTGCTGACGCTGGCTGTGGTGGACGACGTCGGTGCCCTGGCTGCGATTGCTGTGTTTTACACCGGGGGCCTGAAGCTGGTTCCGCTGCTCGCGGCGGTGTTCCTCTTGATACTGGTGGGTTTGGTGAGATTCCTGCCCCTGGGCCGCGGTCCCGCGTACGCCCTGCTCAGCCTGGCGGCGTGGGTGGCGCTCTACGCGTCAGGAGTGCATCCGACGCTCGCCGGGGTGGCCGTGGCGCTGCTGATTCCCGTCTATCCTCCGCGGCGCGGACACGTTGAACGGACAGCTGAACTGGCACAGGCCTTCCGGCAATCGCCCAACCCCGAGTATGCGGCCGCAACGGCGCGGAGCCTGAAGGAATCCATCTCCATCAATGAAAGGCTCCAGCGGTCCTACGGCCCCTACGTGTCCTTCCTGATTCTGCCCCTGTTTGCGCTGGCCAATGCAGGGGTCCGGTTGGACGGTGCCACCCTTGAAGCAGCGGCAACGTCCCGGCTCACCTGGGGCATCATCATCGCGCTGGTGATCGGAAAAGCCGTGGGCATCACCGGGGCCACGGCGCTGCTGCGGGTCACGGGCATCGGGCAGCTGGCTCCCGGGCTGACCCTGGCCCGCGTGGGCGGGGGAGCGGTGCTGTGCGGAATCGGATTCACCATTTCCCTGTTCATTGTGGGGCTTGCCGTGGAGGATCCCGCGCTGCAGGCGCAGGCCCGGGTGGGGATCCTTGCCGCTTCCGTTATTGCCTTTGCGGTGGGCTGGGCCTGGTTCCGCGTCGTGGACCGGGTGCAGCCGCCGTCGTCCGTCGGGCGTTTCCTGGTGCGGCCCTTCGATCCGGAACGGGACCATTTCCGCGGTGATCCCCAGGCGCCCCTGCAGCTCATTGAATACGGGGACTTCGAATGTCCCTTCTGCTCGCGGGCCACCGGTTCCATCGACGAAGTGCGGGAACATTTCGGTCCCCGGCTGGTCTATGTGTGGCGGCACCTGCCGCTGACCAGGGTCCATCCGCACGCGGAGGAAGCCGCGCGGGCCAGTGAAGCCGCAGACCGGCAGGGGGCCTTCCGGGAATACGCCCAGCTCCTCTTCCGGCACCAGGACCATCTGGAGGCCGAGGACCTGATTGGCTATGCGGGGGACCTGGGACTGGACATGGAGCAGTTCCGGGACGATCTGCAGTCTGCCGCGGTCAATAACCGGGTGGAGGATGATGCGTTGGACGCGGAGTTCATGGACCTTTCTTCCACGCCCACGTTTTTCGTGGGCTCAGCACGGCACACCGGCCCCTTTGACGCCGCCGCGCTCATCAGCGCGCTGGACGCGCTGCCGCAGCGCTGACTCCGGGGTGGCGCGTTTCGAATCGCGGCGCTCAGGATCAGTGAAGCGAAACATCGGCATCCGTCACCTCCCAGGAATGGAACCGGACGGTGAGCCCGGCCCGGGTCGGAGCACACAGGAACGGGCCGGCCTCGGCCTTTCGATCCCCGGCGAACGGGACCACCCGCACAAACTGCAGCGGCGCTTCCGCGATTCCGGCCCGGATAATGAGGGCATCGGCGGTGCGGCTGACCCGAACGGTGACTTTCTGCCCGTCCCAGTCCTGGACGGGGGCAACCGACCAGTCCGAAGCACCATAGGTGACCACGGCGCCCACTTGGAGCAAACCGTCTGAGCGTTCGAGTCCGGCTTTGATCCATGTGGAGCCGTCCACGCGGACAAACACGCCGGCCTGATCGAACTGGGCGGGGAGATTTGCAGTGAAAGCAACTTCCACGGCGGAGCCGGCATCGAAGGGCGACAGAAGGGCATGCTCGGATTCATGGATAAAGCCGTAGGCCGTTGTCCGCCACGCATCGGAGCCCTCGGTGGCCTCCGCCAGCAGATCGGTTCCGTCCTCCGCGGAGCGTACCGGCGGGTGCGTCCACCGGCCGGCCGGCCACGGGATCGGGCCGCGCCGAAGTTCATCGTCTGACAAGTTCACCTCTGACAAGTTCGTCCTCCGGAGAGTGTTCGCAGGCCCGTGCGGGGCGGGGCTGATGACGGCCATAATTCCAGTCCCCGGTTCCGGCGCCGGGAAGCCCGGTGGCGTGTCGCGGCGGGTCCGGCTAACAGATCCACGTTCACCGGCGGCGCCGTGCTGCAACTCAGCCCGTGTGGCAGGGTGGGCACATGATTACTGAGCACCAAGCTTCGGATAAGCCGCCCCGCCGCGCCGGTCCGAGGAATCCCGGTGACGCCTGGGTCACCGCACCGGACGGCCAGCGGTATTGGGGCCGGTTCGGTGCCGCGGGGCTGCTGGCGTTCGACCCGGGACGCGGAATACTGCTGCAGCACCGTGCGTCGTGGAGCCATCACGGAGACACTTGGGCTCTGCCGGCGGCGCCCGGCATGAAGGGGAGTCAGCGCCGGCCGCTGCACTGCGGGAATCAGCAGAGGAAGCGGGTGTTCCGGCCGCAGCCATCAGGCCGCGGCTGATGAGCGTGCTGGATCTGGGGGTCTGGAGTTACGCCACCTTGATTGGTGATGTTGTGGAACCGTTTGATCCCGTCATCAGTGATCCGGAAAGCCTGGCGCTGGCCTGGGTTCCCCCGGATGAGGTGGAAGGTCTTCCGCTGCATCCGGCGTTCCGGAGTTCCTGGCCGGGGCTGCGGCCGCTGCTGCAGGTGCGGCCGGCAGTTGTCGTGGACGCGGCCAATGTTGTCGGCTCGGTTCCGGACGGCTGGTGGAAGGACCGCGCGGGGGCAGCATCGCGGCTCATCACGGCAGTATCGGCCCTGGCTGCCGGGGGAATCCCTTCCGCCTTCCTGGAGCTTCCCGGGGACACCGCGTTTCCCGAATACACGGTGGTCCTTGAGGGACGGGCCCGCGATGTCCCCGCTCCGGAGCAGCCCGGGCTGCAGACACCGCCGGTGAAGCTGGTCCGTGCCGCAGGTTCCGGCGACGACGCCGTTATCACCCTGACAGAGCAGCTGGCCTCCGCCGGGCTCACGGTCACCGTTGCCACCAGCGACCGTGAGCTCACCGACCGCAGCCGCCCGATCGGAGCATCGGTGGTGGGCGCCGGCCGGCTGCGGGAGCTGCTGGGCTATTGAACCGGGTCGCTGAAGCGGACTACTGAGCCGGGCCGCTGAAGCGGGCTACTGAAGCGGGCTACTGAACCGGACTACTGGAGCGGATGCCCCGCGGCGCGGGTGCGGAGTACCCCGGCCACAATCAGGCCCTGCCCGGCGCAGTAGGTCAGCATCACCACGGCGCTGGTCCAGTTCGGCATGGCGTCGGGCAAAAAGATGCGGAGGGACAGAATCGTGTCGGAAGCCAGGAACAACACCCCGCCGGCCGCCACCGTTGGGCTGCACCGTGCGGCAGTGGCTGCCGTTCCGGCCAGTACGATCCCGTAGGCGGCCACGGCCAGCGTCAGGCTGCCGAGGGCAGGCCACAGCACCACGAGCATGAGTACCCACCACAGCGGAAAGACCAGTGCCCACCGGGGGAAGGGCCGGCGGGCCACATAGCGGGCCAAAAGCCAGATGTAACAAAGGTGGGCTATGCCGAAGGAAGCCAGCATCACCGGAAGCTCCGGTGCGAAAGGGAAGAAGGCGGCCGCTCCGTCACCCAGCCAGGAGAAGAAGAGCGCCGCTAACAACAGGATCGAAGGCAGGGCGCGGTCGGGAGCAGAGCCGATGCCGCGGCGGGTCCCGGAGCTGTTCCCGCGGGCTGCCCACAGGGCGGCGACGGCGAGCAGCGGCATCAGCGTGAGCTTGGTTGGCTCTGCAATGTCCGCGGAGCCGGCAAACCGGGCGCCGACGTGGACCGCGGAAACCGCGGCGAAGGGCAGGAAACCCCACCACCGTGAACGGGGCTGCATAATGGTTCGGCTCCGGGCGGTGGCGGCGGTCACGGGACTCCTTCGGGTTGGCAGGAGCCCATCCTATGGTGGATCGGGCGCCGCGCTGCGCGGGCCCGCCGGGTCGGCGCAATCCGGGCTTCAGGGCCCCAGCACCCGGTCCAGATAGTCGTTGGCGAAGAGCCTGTCCGGGTCCAGCCGGTTCCGCACGGCCAGGAAGTCATGGAAGCGGGGATACCGGGGAGACAGCGATGCGGCGTCCAGGGAATGCAGCTTGCCCCAGTGCGGCCGCCCGCCGAAGGCCAGCAGGATCTCCTCCACTGCGGTGAAGTATTCCCGGTGATCTTCACGGTAATAACGGTGCACGGCAATGTAGGCGGTGTCCCGGCCGTACGCCGTGGACAGCCAGCGATCATCTGCGGCAGCCCAGCGAACCTCCAGCGGAAAGGAAATCCGCAACGCCCGGTCTTCAACCAGCTGCCGCACTGCAGCGAAAGCCGCCGGCAGATGGTCGGCGGGAAGGCCGTACTCCATTTCCCGGAAGCGGACAGTTCGGCGCTGGGTAAAGACACGGTGCGGGGCTTCCGTGTAGCTGTGTCCGCCCAAAAGCCGGGCCGCTGCCCGGTTCACCGGCGGTATGAGGGCCGGGACGGCGGTGCCGGCAGCGCAGGTGGCCCGGAACAGGGAGTTGGATAACAGCGACTCATCAATCCAGCGGCTCAGCGGCGGGCGCGGGTGAAGGGGGACGGACCCCGGCAGCCGGGTATTGGATTTCGTTGCTGCGCGGTCCGTGTGCGGGAACCAATAAAACTCAAAGTGGTCGGTGCAGCCAATCCGCCGGCCCAGAGCCGCCAGCGTATCGGCCAGCAGTTCGGACTCCTCCTGTGCCTGCAGCGCGAAGGCCGGTACACATTGCAGCGTGACATCGGCAATGATTCCCAGGGCGCCCAGGCCAAGCGCGGCGGCCGGCAGCAGCGGATCGCCGTCGTCCACGGTGAGCAGGCCGGCGTCGGGCTGGACCAGGGTCAGCCCCGCCACCTGGGTGGCGAGTCCGCCAAATCCGGCGCCGGTCCCGTGGGTTCCGGTGGAGATCGCTCCGGCCAGCGACTGCCGGTCAATGTCGCCCAGGTTCGGCATGGCCAGGTTGAGCCCGGACAGCAGGCCCGGAACACGGTAAAGGCGGGTTCCGGCCCGGAACCTTACGCGCCGGCGCTCGCGGTCGACGTCGATAATTCCCTGCAGCTTGTCCAGCTGCAGCAGGACGTCCGGAGCGGCTGCAATGGCGGTGAAGCTGTGGCCGGCGCCCACGGCCTTGACCCGCCTGCCCGCCGCAGCCGCCCGTTTGACGGCCAGCTGCAGCGCTTCGAGGGAATCCGGGCGCTCAACGGACCGGGGAGTTACCGCGACGGAGCGGCCCCAATTCCGCCAGACCCGGTTTCCGGCGTTCACAGGAACGCCTTTCCTTCACCGCGGTAGGTGGCCAGCAGAGCCACAACACTTCCGCCGTCCACCACCGCGTATTCGTTGACTCGCTCCGAAAGTTCACCGCTCTTGGCATGGCGCAGCCAAACGCGGTCGCCCACGGCAAGACCCGACGCCGTCCGTCCGGCCAGCGGAGTCTGTACTTCGCCGGCCCCTTCGCGCGGCAGCAGCGCCAGCCCCGGCGGCCAGGCCACCTGCGGGACCCGGGACGTCCCGGGCGGCCCGGAAGCTATCCACCCGCCGCCGAGGACGGTGGCGATGCCCGCGGCGGGGCGGCGCACCACATCAAGCGCGACGGCGGCGGCCGGTGCCGGAGTAAACGCACGGTAGGAGTCGAAGAGATGGCCTGCGAACAGTCCCGACCCTACGGTTATCTCGGTGACTGACGGATCGGCGGCGGTGGCCTCGACGGATCCCGTGCCGCCGCCGTTCACGAATTCCAGGTCCGCGAGTTCCGCCAGACCGCGGGCAATGGCACCGCGGCGGGCGCTGAGCTCCTTCATCGAACGCGGCTGTACCCAGCGCATCACGGTATTCATCACCGCCGAACCGGCAGCAGCATCGCCGACCCCGGCAACCTGGCCCTCGTACATCATCAGTCCTACCAAGGTGAATCCCGGCCGGGCAACAATGCGGCGGGCGAGGTTCACGGCGTCGGGCTCGGTGTGCACAGGAGAACGGCGCGTGCCGATGAACCCCAGGACCGGCGCCCGCCACGACGCGTCGGCGTCCAGGCACACCCGCACCCTGGGCCGGCGGCCGGCAGGCGCAACGGAATCGACCAGGTCCAGCTGAGACTCGTCGTCAATCATCAGCGTCACCCGAGAGGCAAGCCGCTCATCGGATAAGAGCCGGGCCAGGGCGGCGCGGTCCGCGCTGGGATAACCAACGACGACGTCGTCACAGGTTTGGGCGAGCCACAGTGCTTCAGCGAGGGTGAAGGCAAAAATGCCGCGGAAACCGGGAAGTTCCAACAGGGCATCAAGAACGCTGCGGACCCGGATGGATTTGCTGGCGACACGAAGGGGAGTGCCGCCGGCACGCCGGAGCAGATCCTGAGCGTTGAAACGCAGGGCTCCGGCGTCCAGTGTTGCGACCGGTGCGGCCAGATGGGCAACAGCCTTGCTGAGGGCCGGCCAATAGGCTGCCGGATCTTGCCACGGCCGAGTCCCGCCGGTATCCGCGGACTCGCCAAGACGCAGCGCGCCGTACCCGGGCCGGGGAGTTTTCGGGAACGTCATGTCGCCAGTCCAATCCGGGACGCACTGCTGTCTTTGGGGGCTGCTGCGGATACTAGCTGCCGAGGGGCGGGAACGGCGGACGAACACCTGCGCCGCGGACACAAATGACGAACATATGCAAAGGATCACACCTTTGTTACTGCGATACAGGTACGCTGGGGTATCCGCAGAGCAGATTTGCTCGATTACCGCCGGCCGGGAAGCCGAAGATTCCAGAGGTTCGCATGAGCGCAACTGCACAACCAGCAAAGACAGCCGTACCGAAGACCCGCACCAACTCCGTCGTCAGCAGCTATTCAGGGTTGCTGAAGGCTGTTCGTGAGGAAGGGCTGCTGAAGCGCCGCCGTTCTTTCTACATCACGACATTCGTTTTTCTGTGCGCCGGCCTGGTAGCCGCAGGCACCGGGTTCTTCCTGATCGGTGAAAGCTGGTTCCAGCTGCTGATCGCTGCTGCGCTGGGAGTGCTGCTGACGCAGTTGGCCTTTATTGCCCACGAGGCAGCCCACAAGCAGGTCTTTGAATCCGGTCCCGCGAATGACCGCGCGGGGCGCTTTGTTGCCAACGCCGTCGTCGGCATCAGCTACCAGTGGTGGATGAACAAGCACAGCCGGCACCACGCGAACCCGAATACCATCGGCAAGGATCCGGATATCGACATGGATACCATTTCCTTCCTGCCGGAGCAGGCGGCACGGCAAAAGGGCTTCATGGCCTGGTTTGCCCGCCGCCAGGGATGGCTCTTCTTCCCGCTGCTGATGCTTGAGGGCATCAACCTGCATGCCACCTCCATCAAGCACCTCTTCGCCAACAAGCAGATCAAGGGCCGCTTCACGGAGCTGACCATGGTGTTCCTGCGCCTGGGACTGTACATCGGCGCCGTCTTCTTCTTCCTCCCGGTGGGCATGGCATTTGCCTTCCTCGGTGTGCAGCTGGCTGTCTTCGGCGTGTACATGGGCGCTTCCTTTGCTCCCAACCACAAGGGCATGCCGATCCTGCCCAAGGACTCCAAGGCGGACTTCCTCTCCCGCCAGGTCCTGACCTCCCGCAACATCAAGGGAAAGGGCATGAACACCCTGATGGGCGGGCTCAACTACCAGATTGAGCACCACCTCTTCCCGAACATGCCCCGCCCGCACCTGGCCCGCGCGTCGGAAATCGTCAAGGCCTACTGCGCCGAGCACAAGATTCCCTACACCGAGACGTCCCTGACGCAGTCCTACGGAATCGTTGTCCGTTACCTGAACACGGTGGGCCTCTCCGCGAGGGATCCCTTCGACTGCCCCCTGACTTCGCAGTACCGGCGGTAATCCGCCGCTCACAAACCGGCAGCAGGAAAGCCGGCAGCATTGCCTATGGGCGGTGCTGCCGGCTTTTTGCTGCTGCTGCGGCTGCATCTGACAGACTGGAGCCATGTCTCCGACACCAACAGACCATTCCGCCAGCACTTCCGCTTCCGACGGTTCCTCCTCAGTCAAGGAGCAGGCCAGCCACATCGGCATGCGCCTGGAAGACGCCCTCCACAACTACCGCGAAGGACGGGCACGCAAACGGGGTGAAGTCCAAACCGTCCTGCCTTTCACCGGCTACGGCAGCACGGAGTGGGTTCGGGTGCTGGGGCGCGTCATTCTCACCAAGCCGGGATATGCCTCACCCGATGAGAATTCGGCGGGTGCCAAGGCCATCCGTGACGGTATCCGCGGCTGGCGCAACTTCATGAGCCCCCCGATCAACAAGGCCGCCGTCACTGTGGAAATCAACGGCGAACAGTACCCGGTCACCGCGGACCGCGGCGGCGTTATCGACGTCGTCATTCCGGTGAAGCTTGCACCGGGCTGGACCACCGTCACGCTGCGCTCGGAAGATTCGGAAGCCGCCGTCGCACCCGTGTACATCGTGGACCCGTCCGCCCGGGTGGGAGTGGTCTCGGATATAGATGACACCATCATGGTCACCGCGCTGCCGCGTCCGTTCCTTGCCGCCTGGAATACCTTCGTGCTTGATGAGCACGCGCGCACCCCTACCCCGGGCATGGCCGTGACAATGGACCGGCTGTCCCGGGAGACCCCCGGCGGCCCCGTCCTGTACCTGTCCACCGGCGCCTGGAACGTGGCCGCGACGCTGACCCGATTCATCACCCGCAACCTGTATCCGGCCGGACCGCTGCTGCTGACAGACTGGGGACCCACGAGGGACCGCTGGTTCCGCAGCGGACAGGAGCACAAGAAGACGCAGCTCGAACGCCTGGCCAAGGAGTTCCCGCAGATTAAGTGGCTGCTGATTGGTGACAACGGGCAGCACGACGAAGCGATCTATGCAGAATTCGCCAAGCGGCATCCGGAGAATGTCCGGGCCATCGCCATCCGTCAGCTTTCGGCCGGCGAGGCCGTCCTGGCCGGCGGCCGCTCGCCGTCGCGTTCGGGTGAGCGGCCGTCCGAGATCCCCTGGATCTACGCTCCGGACGGTGCAGGGATGTCCCGGCAGCTGAGCGAACTGGGGCTGCTGCCCGAGGCCGGTTAACCGCCGGGGCTGCTGCCGGCCGGGCAGCAGCTAGGGCTGGTCTTTTTCGGTTTTCACGGTGCGCAGGATCCGGCGCATGCTCATCGCCAGGGAGGCCGTGACGTCCACGGGGCTGTCCGGGGATGCCTGGGAGTTCATATCGATCTGGAGCTTGTGGACGGCCTCACGCGCCCGGGCATATTCCTCGGTATCCGCATCCCATTTCTCCACCGCTTCGCCGCAGGCCAGCATCGCCTCGGAAAGCTGTTCGGAGAGCTGATCCTGCACCGGCATATCCTTTGGAAGGGTCCAGATGGCGGTGGCGAGGACCTCGGTCATGTCCTCCACATACAGCGTCACCCGCTCCATGGCCCGCAGCGCCCGGTAGTCCCCGTCGAGATCGCGGGTGTGGCGGCGGCTGCGCAGGTTGCCGAAGCGGCTGCGTTCCGCGAGCTGGACGGACTCACGCACTTCCTTGCTGAAGGAGATGAGTTCGCTGCGGCGGCCGGACCAGTCCTCATGTTTCGGCGGCCAGGACTCCGTAATGGCGGTCCCCATTTCCTTGAGCTGGCGGGACAGGGCCAGGCGCAGGGAAGCCAGTCCGTCCACGGCGCCGTTCAAATGCAGCGGCGGGAAGACAACGGCGTTGATGCTCAGGCCCACGGCTACGCCCACCAGCATCTGCACGGTGTAGCCCAGTGAGTAGCCGTCCGGATCGTCACCGCCGACCACCAGCACAAACAGGGCAGCCATGGGGAGGTAGTCCTGGCCGGCGCCCAGCTTGGGGATGCCGGCGAGCAGGACTCCAACGCCCACAATGAGGGCGATGGTCCAGGTGGTGGGGCTGCCGAAGAGCAGGCCGGTCAGGGCCAGGGCAATGCCCGTGACGAGTCCGATCAGGGTTTGAATGCCGGCCTTCGCGGAACCCGAGACGGTGGGGTACATGCTCACCAGGGCACCCAGCGGGGCGTAGTACGGGTACTGCGCGGCGACACCGGGCACCAGCGGAGCGACGGTCCAGGCAACGGCCACGGCAAGGGCTGCCTTGATGGAGAGCTGCAGGCGCGTGTAGCGCAGGATGCCCTTGAGACGGCTGGAAACGCCGGAGAGAGTGGTGCCGCGAAGCATGCTCCCTGTTCGGCGAAAGAGAGTTCCGGTAGAAGGCATTGTTACATTATGGTCACGGTCCCGGGTGGGAGAGGCATTCTGTAGCCACGGTCACAGGCCCGGTGGACGGGAGGGATCTAGACCCCGTGCATTTCAGGCGCCGGCGGCGGCGCGGGGTGCAATGCTGTGGGTCCGCAGGACTTCGGCGAGCTGGTCGAGGAAGAGCCGGACCTGCGGATTTTCGCGTTCGTTGATAATCAGCGCGAAGATGCTGCGGGCGAGTCGGATTTCCGGTACGTCCAAGACGACGACGCCGTCGTGCCGGTTGAGCATGGCCAGCTCCGGAACCAAAGCGGCGCCGAGCCCTGCCGCGGCCATCTCCAGGCTGGCGTTGAAGTCATCGCAGTAGGCCGCCACGCGGGGGTGCAGGTTGCAGCCGGCAAAGAGCCGTTCAATGACCAGGGCATCCGGGGTTCCCGGGTGATGCATGATCCAGGGCATGTCCGAAAGCTGCTCGGCGGAGATCTGTGATCCTTCACGGATGCCCCAGGCCCGGGGGAGGACCACCCGGAAGTCGTCGTCGCCGAGCCACTGGCGGCTGATGGTGGAGGGCCAGGCCAGCCCGCCCTGGCCCACCTGGTAGATGAGTGCGACGTCGAGCTCCCCGCCCGTGCGCAGGCCCTGGATGGTTTGGCCGGGCTCGGCGACGTGGATCTTCAGGTTGATGCCCAGATCCTGCCAGCCGGGGGAGCCCACCAGCCTCGGCAGGGCGAAGGTGGCCAGGCTCGGGAAGATCCCCAGCCGCAGCTCATGGGTGGTTCCGGCCTCCACTCGGGCGGAAGCCGCCATGAGCGCATCCATGTCCGTGAGGACCTTGGCTGCGTGCCGGGCCATGACAAGGGCTGCCTCCGTGGGGGCCGCCGTGCGGGCGGAACGGACAAAGAGGTGGGTGCCCGTGGCGCGTTCCAGGGCAGACATCTGCTGGGAGACGGCAGAAGCAGTGTAGCCAAGCCGGAGGGCGGCTGCGGCAAAGGACCCTACCCGGATGACTTCAAGGAGCGTCTTGAGGTGAATCGGATTTACCACTGCTGCCGCCTTCCGGAGCCATGATGCGGCCGGCCTGCTGCTGGAACCGCAGTCGCCCACTTTAGCCGGTTGGCACCGGCGGCCGGGCACCCGCGTGCGGGTGGCGGGGCGACACGCCGTCGGAAGCGCGACACGCGCTCAATTTGTGGTCTTCACTACGCAGCCCGGGCTGTGCACTCAGTCTGCACAGCCTGTGGAGAACCTGCGGCCGGCCTGCGGAAATCCACGGAATTTTCCTGCCTGCCCTGTGCATTAACTGTGGACGACGGCTCAGGGGAATGACATACTTGTAATACATCATCTTGGGGTTACCCCGGGGGCTGCGCACTAGATGTAGTGTCTGGATGTAGTATCAATGGACAGACTTCAAGGCTTCACAAGGGGAGACCAACCATGACCGTTACGGTTTACACCAAGCCCTCCTGCGTTCAGTGCAACGCTACTTACCGGGCGCTGGACAAGAAGGGCATCACGTACCAGATCGTGGATATGTCCCAGGATGCCGAGGCCCTGGAACGGGTCCGCGCACTGGGTTACATGCAGGCTCCCGTCGTTGTCACCGAGCAGGATTCCTGGTCCGGCTTCCGGCCGGACAAGATTGCCGAACTGACCCAGTCATCGGTCTCCTCGGTAGCCTAAGACGGCTTCAGCAACACCCGCACCACACCCGCAACACCCGCACCGTCAGGAGCGCAGGACCATGACACTGCGGATAGCAGACCGCACCGGGATTTCCCCGGAAGCGGGATCCGCAGCACATGAGCATCCAGTCACCGATGCGCCCCTGATTTTCTTTTCATCGGCGTCCGGATACACCGGCCGCTTCGTTGCCAAGCTGGATACGCAGGCGGGAAAGATCCCGCTGCACACCTCAGAACCCACGTTGTTGGCCCAGCGGCCGTATGTCCTGCTGCTGCCCACCTACGGCGGCACCGCTGCGCAGCCGGGGGCAGCAGCACGCGGCGCCGTTCCCAAACAGGTCATCAAATTCCTGAACAATGAGCACAACCGCTCCCTGATCCGGGGAGTCATCGGCGCCGGCAACACAAACTTCGGGGAATCCTATTGCCTTGCGGCGGACATCGTCTCCGCAAAGTGCAAGGTCCCTGTTCTCTATAGATTTGAACTCATGGGCACGTCCGACGACGTCGCCAAAGTTAACGAAGGATTGGAAGAGTTTTGGACGCATCAGTCGCAGAAGCCGGCATGACGGACTCGAAGGAGCTCCCCGCGGCCTATAAGGATCTGGGCTATCACGAGCTCAACGCGATGCTGAACCTGTACGGCAAGAACGGCGAGATCCAGTTCGACGCCGACCGCGCCGCTGCGCGTCAGTACTTCCTTGAGCATGTGAACAACAACACCGTGTTCTTCCACGACCTGGAGGAGAAGCTCGAATACCTGGTCAAGAACGAGTACTACGAGAAGGAAACTCTCGAGCAGTACTCCATGGACTTCATCAAGGACCTGTACCAGCGCGCCTACAAGAAGAAGTTCCGCTTCGAAACCTTCCTTGGTGCGTTCAAGTTCTACACCTCGTACACGCTGAAGACCTTTGACGGCAAGCGTTACCTGGAGCGCTACGAAGACCGTGTGTGCATGGTTGCCCTGCACCTGGCCCGCGGCGACGAGAAGCTTGCCACGCAGATGGTGGATGAAATCATCGGCGGCCGCTTCCAGCCCGCCACTCCCACGTTCCTGAACGCCGGCAAGGCCCAGCGCGGCGAGCTCGTCTCCTGCTTCCTGCTGCGCATCGAAGACAACATGGAGTCGATCGGCCGTTCCATCAACTCCGCCCTGCAGCTGTCCAAGCGCGGCGGCGGCGTGGCCTTCGCCCTGACCAACATCCGCGAGGTCGGCGCGCCGATCAAGCAGATCGAGAACCAGTCCTCCGGCGTCATCCCCGTGATGAAGCTCCTCGAGGACAGCTTCTCCTACGCCAACCAGCTCGGTGCCCGCCAGGGTGCCGGTGCCGTGTACCTGCACGCCCACCACCCGGACATCAACCGGTTCCTGGACACCAAGCGCGAAAACGCCGACGAGAAGATCCGTATCAAGACCCTCTCCCTCGGCGTCGTCGTTCCCGACATCACCTTTGAACTGGCCAAGCGCGACGAGGACATGTACCTGTTCTCCCCGTACGACGTCGAAAAGGTCTACGGCGTCCCGTTCTCCGACATCTCGGTCACCGAGAAATACTACGAGATGGTGGACGACGCGCGGATCAAGAAGACCAAGATCCGGGCCCGCGACTTCTTCCAGACCCTCGCCGAGATCCAGTTCGAGTCCGGTTACCCGTACATCATGTTCGAGGACACGGTGAACCGGGAAAACCCGATCGAGGGCAAGATCATCATGTCCAACCTGTGCTCCGAGATCCTCCAGGTCTCCGAGCCCACCACGTACAACGATGACCTCTCCTACGCCGAGACCGGCAAGGACATCTCCTGCAACCTTGGTTCGCTGAACATCGCCAAGACGATGGACTCCCCGGACTTCGGCCAGACCATCGAGACGTCCATCCGCGCGCTGACTGCTGTGTCGGACATGAGCCACATCGGTTCCGTGCCGTCCATCGCCAAGGGTAACGACGCCTCGCACGCCATCGGCCTGGGCCAGATGAACCTGCACGGCTACCTGGCACGGGAACGGGTGTACTACGGCTCCGAAGAAGGCATCGACTTCACGAACATCTACTTCTACTCCGTGGTTTACCACGCTGTGCGCGCCTCGAACCTGCTCTCGATCGAGACCGGCCGCAAGTTCGCCGGCTTCGACCGCTCCAAGTACGCCACGGGCGAGTTCTTCGACAAGTACGTCAACCAGGAATGGGTCCCGAAGACACAGCGCGTGCGTGAACTCTTCGAGGGCATCCACATCCCCACGCAGGCTGACTGGGCCGCGCTGAAGGCCTCCGTCATGGAGCACGGTATCTACAACCAGAACCTGCAGGCGGTGCCGCCGACCGGCTCCATCTCCTACATCAACAACTCGACCTCCTCCATCCACCCGGTGGCTGCGAAGATCGAGATCCGCAAGGAAGGCAAGCTGGGCCGCGTTTACTACCCGGCTCCGTACCTGACGAACGACAACCTGGAGTACTACCAGGATGCGTACGAAATTGGCTACGAGAAGATCATCGACACCTACGCTGCTGCCACGCAGCACGTGGACCAGGGCCTGTCCCTGACGCTGTTCTTCAAGGACACCGCCACCACGCGTGACATCAACAAGGCCCAGATCTACGCATGGCGCAAGGGCATCAAGACCATCTACTACATCCGCCTGCGCCAGCTCGCGCTTGAGGGCACTGAGGTGGAAAATTGCGTTTCCTGCATGCTGTAGCGGCAGGCTGAGAGCTGTGGAAACGACGACGACGGAGGCGGGCTACGTCTATGGGGTCCGCCTCCGGGGTGAGCGGGAATACCGGTACGTAGGTTTGACCACGAAAACCGTCGCTCGTCGTTTTTCACAGCACCTCAAAGCTGCCAGGGACGGCCGCAAGACCCCGTTTTACGATTGGCTTCGTAAACAGGCGCGGAATAACGTACTGGCGGATGAACTGCAGGAAGTATGGGACCTGACCGACCTTGGCCAGTCAGAGATCGATTGGATTGCCTACTTGAAAAGGGATGGGCACCGCCTTCTGAATCTTTCAGCGGGTGGTCTTGGCCCCGCAGGAGTCCTATGGACGGCCGAGCAGCGTGAAGCTGCTCGGCTTAGGTCCACAGGACGAAAAGGGCTCAGCCGCTTCGGCGAAGCAAACCCGTTCTACGGGCGGTCGCACACTCCGGAGCAACGCCTTAAATGGGCGGAGGAGCGGAAGGGCCAGTACGCTGGTCAGGAGAATCCAAACTTCGGCAAGTTCGGCGCCGAGCATCCCGGATTCGGACATTCCATGACGGCGGCAGCCCGGCAGGAACTGTCGGAATCTAGAACAGGTGCAGGCAACCCGAACTTTGGTAAGCAGGCCAGCACGGAAACCAGGGCAAAAATGTCTGCGGCTCGATTGGGCCGTCCCATGCCCTCAAGTCGCCGTAGCGCCCACACCAGACATCACACCAATAAAGGTATTGAGACGGCCGACTGCAGGTATTGCGTCGAGAACTCAGCCACACAAGGTCTCTCTTCAGAAAGCGAATCGGAGTCATGACAGAGAAAATCAAGCTGATCGACAGCGTCCAGGCGATCAACTGGAACCGCATCCAGGACGATAAGGACGTGGAAGTCTGGAACCGTCTGGTCAACAACTTCTGGCTGCCGGAGAAGGTGCCGCTGTCCAACGACGTCCAGTCGTGGAACACGCTCACTCCGGAAGAGCAGCAGCTGACCATGCGCGTGTTCACCGGCCTGACCCTGCTGGACACCATGCAGGCCACCGTCGGCGCCGTCTCGCTGATCCCCGATGCGATCACCCCGCACGAGGAAGCGGTCTACACGAACATTGCGTTCATGGAGTCCGTGCACGCCAAGAGCTACTCTTCGATTTTCTCCACGCTGGCCTCCACGAAGGAGATCGACGAGGCGTTCCGCTGGTCCACCGAGAACGAGAACCTGCAGAAGAAAGCCCACATCGTCACGGATTACTACCGCGGCGATGACCCCCTGAAGCGCAAGGTCGCCTCCACCCTGCTGGAGTCCTTCCTCTTCTACTCCGGGTTCTACCTGCCGATGTACTGGTCCTCGCGGGCCAAGCTGACAAACACGGCTGACCTGATCCGCCTGATCATCCGTGATGAGGCCGTGCACGGCTACTACATCGGCTACAAGTTCCAGAAGGGCCTGGAAGGCGCCTCGGAAGAGCGCAAGGCTGAGATCAAGGACTACACGTTCGAGCTGCTCTTTGAGCTGTACGAAAACGAAGTCCAGTACACGCACGACCTGTATGACGGCGTCGGCCTAGCCGAAGACGTGAAGAAGTTCCTGCACTACAACGCCAACAAGGCGCTGATGAACCTGGGCTACGAAGCCATGTTCCCGTCCTCCGTGACGGACGTGAACCCGGCGATCCTGTCGGCTCTGTCCCCGAACGCCGACGAGAACCACGACTTCTTCTCCGGGTCCGGTTCCTCCTACGTGATCGGCAAGGCCGTGAACACGGAAGACGACGACTGGGACTTCTAGTTCCGCAGCAACACAGATTTTCTGCCGTCCCGCTGGACCCATTGGTCCCGGCGGGACGGCTTTCTGTGTCGCTACAAAAGAGCAAAAACTGTTCTCGCTACGGTGTTGACCCATACACATCAGCAGCTCATTCTGATTGTGTGTCCAGCCCCTCGTGGGAAGGAGCAAAACCGTGGACAACGCTCTCTGGGAAATGGCTATAGCGTTCCTGCCGCCTTTGGTCGCGGCGGGAATCACGACTCTCGGGCTATGGTTTTCCGAACGCCATAAGGACAGGGATGAGGTTCAACAACGCCGCAAGTCACTGACGGAGGAATTGACTCGTGTCCGTTACCTTCGTTCGTGGTTGAAGACCTACGACATGATCCCCGGTACGATATCTGACGACGTAACCAACGCTCGAGAGGGCGTGTGCCGGGACCTTGTCAGTTCACACAGTCGCCTCTCGCACTCCCTCCAGCGTCGTTCCGGGGAGGTAGCCCGCTCACCTGGGACCAGGGTCTTGAAACGGGCTATCCTTGTTCCGCTGGCCAGGCCTGGCGCTCGAGCATTGCGTTGGGGATACTGGTTCTTTCTAGTGCTAAGCGTCCTACTCACCCTGGCCTTTATGACTTCGGGCTACGAAACCGCTGATGGCACAGTGCCAAGCCCCTTATCGGTGGTCGCATCCGGATTCGTCATGTTCATCCTGTTTTTCGCCCCCGCTCTGGTCTTCCGAGCTGGGGCACTCTGGCTTGAGCGTCGCCACCATGCGGGGGGCAATGGAAAGATGTTGCACAGACTCCCCGAAGGCGAAACTGGTGTTGGTATTGCCATGCCGCCTAGTGCTGTCCAGCGCCCCTCTTAATGTCCTGACCCGAGATCGTAGGGTGCGGCGTTAGGGCAACCGCCCGGGACGAGGCAGGGAGGCCCTGCCGGCCCCGGCAGGATCCAGCGGCACCGGACTGATGAGCACCGCCGGACCGCGCTGGAGGATGCCGCTGGTCAGCGGCCTGCAGCGCAGCCCGCCCCGGCCCCGCATCGCCTTATGCGCCCCGGGAGCCAGGACAGTATCCATCCAGGCACACGGATGCGCGTGCCGGCCGCCGTGGAAGATTACGCTGCCTGCAGCTGTTTCAAGGGTGAAGTCCTGCCCGATGAGCGGCACAAGTTCCGCACCGCGGAGCACCACATTGCGCCGGGGCAGCAGCGGATCGAAGGGCTCCGCCTCAAGTTCCGCAGCGATTGCCTCCAGGGACTCGACGGCGAAGAGGGTGACGGCAGCGTCCATGTGGGCCGCCTTGCCGAAGAACCGGTCCCCGACGATCCCCTTCCCGGCCACCACCTCCACCCGCTCGGCATCGGTGGTGGGGACGTCGGCTGCACCGTCCCGGGCACGTCCGAAATAGGCGTGGCTGCCTGAGACGAGCAGGTGGAGGATCTCGACGTCGTACTTGTAGTCCATGCCTTCCACGCTAGCGCTTCCCGCGGCGGCAACTCCCCGCCGGGGAAAGCCGGAAATCTCCGCTACAGCTGAAAGCGCTCCGACAGCTTCATGGTGGTGTTCCAGCTGCGGATGGTCATGGACTTGTACAGCGGTGAGGCCACAATCGCACTCAACCGGCTTCGCGTGAGTTCCGAGCTGAGCCGCTGTGAATAAACGACGCCGTCCCCGGCCCAGACCTCATCCACACCTTCCCGCGGCCGGAACGCCGTCATGGCCGTTTCGGCGTCGATGTCCATCAGGAAGATCGCATCGGAGTGGTACTTCTCCGGCTGCTCCCCGAACCCCTCCGGCTTGTGGCCGATCACGCTGTGCAGCTGTTCGGGAGTGAGCACCAGCACCTTGATGAGTTCGTCGTCGAGGTCGAATTTCTCCACCAGTGCCGCTTCGATCTCCTCGCCCACCTCTTCGGGCGAAGCGGACGCGGTGAGGAGGACGTTGCCGCTGGCTATGTACGTGGACACCTGCCGGTACCCCAGCTCTTCCAGATGTTCCCGCAGCGCCTTCATAAGGATCTTGTTCCTGCCGCCCACGTTGATGCCGCGTAGGAGGATCAGATACGGATTCATGTCAGTGCTCCTTCGCCGTGAACATCGCCAGCCCGAGGTCGTCCAGGATCCTCTCCGCCTCCTCCCGTTCCAGAGGCTTCGCCCGCCGGCGGTACAGCAGATCAAACGGAATGTTGGTGCCGGCGTTGGTCATGTGGATGTAGCCCACGTGTTCGCCGTCCAGGGAACGCGGTGATCGAAAGTGTTGTCCGGCGGGAGCTGCTGGGGCATGGGAGGACCCTAACACCGGCAGCCACGTGGAGAACATGGTTTCGCGTCGCTCCTGTGCACCGCAGAACCGGTATGGAACAGTCTGGGGGAGGAGGTAAATATGCCGCGTCAGTTCGTTCGGAATTCCATCGCTGTCCTTGCCGGTGTCTGTCTGTGCCTGCTGCTGGTGTACTTTTCCGGGCCCGGTTCCAAAGAGGTTCCGGCTCAGTCGGCGCAACTCCCGGTCGAAGCCCAGGCCGCAGAACTCCCGGAACTGCCGGCGCAGCCCGATGCGGTGGATTCCGATTCCCCGGACAGCACTTTGGTGGTGGTCAACAAGCAGCGTCCGCTGCCGTTGGATTACGTTCCGCAGGATCTTGCTGACGCCGACGGCGTTCCCCTGCGGGTCGAGGCGGCGGAGGCCTACCTGCAGATGGCTGCGGAAGCGGCCGCCGCCGGAGTGCCCATTTCTGCCGTGAGCGGTTTCCGGACCGGAGCCGAGCAGGACCAGCTGTACGTTTCCTACACGGAGAACTTCGGTCCGGAAACGGCGGACTCCATTTCCGCCCGCCCCGGTTACAGCGAACACCAGACCGGGCTGGCCATCGACATTGCCAACCCGGACGGAAGCTGCGCCCTGGAAGCCTGTTTTGTTGAAAGTCTGGCGGGGTCCTGGGCTGCAGCCAACGCCCATTACTATGGTTTCATCGTCCGTTATCCGGCAGGCGCCGAACACATCACCGGGTACGCCCACGAACCGTGGCACCTTCGGTATGTCGGGGCGGAGCAGTCCCTTTCCATCCACGACGCCGGAACCACCTTGGAAGAGTTTGCGGGCCTCCCTGCCGCGCCGGATTACGGACAGTGAGGCTGGGCCGTGAAAACAGTGAGACGCTTTGGCGGGGCGGGATGTGGGCCTGCTGAACCCCTAGGCGTCCTTGGCAGCGTTGAAACGCTCCAAAGCGGCGGCGAACTCCGTCAGCTCGGATTCGCTCCAGCCGTCCAGGCGGTGGCGGACAGCTTCGCGGTGAATGGCCAGGGAGCGCCGGAGGCGGTCTGCCCCCTCATCAGTCACTGACAGGGCGCGGCCGCGGCGCGGCTGGTTGTCGCCGTCGTCGTCCTCCACCACCAGGCCAAGCTCCGCCAAGGCGTGGACCTGGCGGGAAACCGTGGAGCGGTTCAGTGAGAAGGCGGAAGCAATGTCCGTGGCACGGCACCCGGGGTTGCTGCCGATGAAGGCCAGGAGAGACTGCTCGACCTGCGTGAGAGGAGCATTGATCCGCCGCGAGCGGGCAACGGCCCGCCGGTAGATCGCGTCAATCTGATCGTAGACGCTTCCCACTGCTGTGTCCCTGGACCTGTCCTGTTGTGCCACCCCTCCAACTTACCTTCTTCAGAGGAAACGGGGCCGCGGTAAGAAGGTGATGTTGCACTATGCAACAATAGAGTGTTGCATAGTGCAACTTACGTCGGAGTTTTCCGCGCCGTATCCAGAGAGGTCCCATGCCTGACCCGTCCACTTCCGTACTGTCACCTGAGCCCCTCCGCCCGGCGCGGACAAACCGGCCAACCCGGCCGGGACGTGCGGCTTCCATCCCAGCAGCTTCTTTCTGGAAGTCGCTGGGAATGCATCTTCTGATTCCGTTCTTCCTGGCCGCGGGAATGGGGCTGGCCTACCTGGGTGCCTTCCACGAACCCGAGCCCAACCATCTGTCCCTGGCTGTTGTCGGCTCCGGCGCCCCCGCCGCTGTCTTCGCCCAGCAGCTCAACGACGCCGAGCCCGGACGCCTGCAGGCCCGTGTGGTCGCCGACGCCGGCACGGCCCGCCAGCTTATGGAGGACCGCGAAATTTCCGCCGCCTATGAACCCGGCGCGGATCAGGCCACGCTGTATGTTGCCTCGGCGGCATCCGCGACAACAGCGGAGGTGGCGAAGAAAATCTTCCAGCCCCTGGCCTTTGACCAGCACCTGCCGCTGGACGTTGTGGACGTGGTTCCCACGAACGAGCATGACCCCACCTCGCAGGGGCTCTTTTTCCTGCTCGTGGGACTGAGCGTGGGCGCCTACTCCAGCGCGGTGGCGATCTCGGCGGTGGCCGGACGGGTCTCCGTTCCGTGGCGGGCCGCCGTCGTCGTCGGCAGTTCCGCAGTGGTTGCGGCGATCGGCGTGATCATCGCCGGACCCATCTACGGCATCCTGGAACACGGACTCTGGGGCCTGTGGCTGTTGTCCTGGCTCTACGTCACCACCATTGCCCTGCTGGGCGTCGCCCTGCATCCGTTGCTGCGGAAGTGGACCACTCCCACCCTCACCATGCTGTTTGTCATGCTGAACTTCACCAGCTCCGGCGGCATCTTCACGTCCGAAACCCTGCCGCCGTTCTTTGCGGCGCTGGGAACGTTCTGGAACGGCGCAGCCTGGCTGCACGCAGCACAGAGCATGGTGTACTTCCCGGGGCAGTCCTTCGGCACTGACGGACTCAAGCTGGCGCTGTGGCTGGTTGTGGCGGCAGCACTGCTGGTCCTGACCCACCTGTGGAGCGTCCGCCGGACCCGGCTGTCCGACGAGCTCGCCCGGGTCAGGGAAGAGGAAACAATCGTGGCTGCCTAGGGTTTCCACAGGCAGGACCCGTGAAAAGCACCGGTGCAAACCGGTGCTTTTCCCATGCATACTTCGTCTATGACGGATCAGACACCTCTGCCGGAGCTCTGGCGCAGCCTGGAACCGCTGTTGCCCGAAGGCGTTGAAGCGGCTGGCTGCTTGGGACCGCGGTGGTGGTGGGCGGGCCCGCTCGACATCGAAGGCCTCGGGCTGGGAGCCCTGCAGACGCTGGCAACCGCCGTCGCTGCCTATGGTCCGGGCGGGCGCCGGGACCAGGTCAGCTTTGCCTTCGACGGCGCGGCGGCGTCCTTTGCCTCGTTCACCCACCTGCGCATCAAGGGAAAGCCGGTGGTGGGATTTGCCCCGCTGTCCGGTTTTCGGCGCAGCGCCGACGGCTGGGTGCGGCTGCATGCCAATTATCCGCATCATGAACGGGCCCTGCTGGAAGCCCTGGAAATCCGCGGGCCCGAGGAAGTGGACCGTGCCGTGCGCCGGCTCACTTCGGCAGAAGTCGAAAACGCAGTCACGGACCACGGCGGTCTGGCCTCCACGGTGCGAAGCCCTGAAGAATGGGCGGCTTCCGAGCCCGGACGCGCTGTGCGTCAGGAACCGTGGCTGCGGCTGGATATCGAAGAAGCTGCCGGGCCTCCGCCCCTGCCAAAGGGCGGCCGCGGTATTTTGGCCGGCCTGCGCGTCCTGGACCTGACCCGGGTCATCGCCGGTCCCTCAGGCAGCCGGATCCTCGGCGCCCTGGGGGCCGACGTGCTCCGCGTGGACCCGCCGGCCGTTCCGGAATTGGAAGACCAGTACGTGGATACCGGGTTCTCCAAACGCAGTGCGGTGGCGGACTTCAATGACCCGGAAGCCTTCCGGAAGCTGCACCTGCTGCTGGAGGGGGCCGACGTCGTCCTGACCGCCTACCGCGGCGGGTCGATGTCCCGCTTCGGGCTGGATGCGGCGTCGCTGCGTGCTGACCATCCCGGGCTGGCCGTGGTCTCCCTCGATGCCTGGGGAGATCAGGGCGGGTGGAGCGGGCGGCGGGGTTTTGACAGCATCGTGCAGGCCGCGGTGGGTATCTCCCACCTCTACGGGAGCACGGGGGAGGACGGCCAGTGGCGGCCGGGCGCCCTTCCGGTGCAGATCCTGGACTACGCCACCGGGCTGGGCATGGCAGCTGCCGCCGTCGCCCTGGCGGCAGCACCTTTCAGCGGAGTGACCGGATCCGCTCATTTGTCCTTGGCCCGGACGGCTCTGGAACTGATGAGCCTGCCTGTCCCGCCGCCCGGCACCGAGGCGGTGGTGTTCGAGCCGGCGCTGCGCAGCTGCCGAAGCAGCTACGGCGATCTGGTCTATGCGCCGCCGCCGCTGCTGACCAACGGAACACAGCTGGAGTACAGCTGGCCTCCGCCGCGCTACGGCAGCTCCGAACTAACCTGGCGGACGGCATAGCAGGTGGACTGCGCCGTCCGTGGCGGGTTCGTTTAGCCGGCCACGCGGGCGCGCTGCGAGGTGTCGACGGCGGCCACCACGCCGCCGTCCACCAGCATGTCCATTCCGGTGATGAAACTGGCGTCCGGGCCCAGGAGGAAGGCTGCGGCGTTGGCAATGTCGCCCGGTGTGCCCACGCGCTTGGTGCCGGAGCCCTCAATCATGGCCCGCATCTGCGCGCCCGATTCGCCGGCCAGTTCCTGCTGGCCCATGGGCGTGGAAATAACGCCGGGGCTGATGCTGTTGACGCGCGCCCCGCGGGCACCCCAGGCAAGGCTCGCGGCCTGAACCCGTACCTGATTGGCGCGCTTGGCGATGCCGTAGGCATATCCGGGGTTGTCAATGCCGGCGAGGAACGGGACGAGGAGCAGGTCGTCTGTCGGTACTGCGGCAAGGCTGGCCAGTGCGTCGTCGGGAATCCGGCTGCCCACCATGTAGGCGGACATGCTGGAGATGAAGACCCCGGACCCTCCCGGAGCAATAACCTTCTGGAACTCATCCAGGACCACGGCAGTACCGAACAGATCCACCTTCCAAATGGCATCCACGGGTGCCTGGACGGGGGAGAGCCCCGCGGTATGCACGACGCCGGTGACAGTCCCGAGCTCCGCAGCAGTTGCCGCCAGCGCAGCCACGGAAGTGCGGGAGGACACGTCCACACGCTGGGAAACGACGTCGTATCCGTCCCCGAGCGCGGTGGCTACGGCAGCCTCCAGGAGTGATTCGTCGAAATCGGCCAGCAGCACTTTGCGTCCGGCGCCCGAGCGGCGCAGAACGGCCTGCCCCATGCCGCCCATTCCAACAATTACCAGTACTTCGGCTGCCATGATGCTCCAATCCTCACAGGTCCGGTCAGGGGTACCTGTCCGCGGTTCTGAGCCTACCGCTTGGCGGAGCCGGCCGGGCAGGCATTTCTTTGACCCGGTTTCCCGGAAAGAGGCACCGGCTCTGATGTATTAGCGGAGCCAGCTGCAGCGCATTTAGGGTCAATGTCCCGTCCGGCGAACGGGTCCGCCCCGCTCCGTAACAATCCGGATGCCCTCCGAAATGCAGGAACCGCCCTAAAGGCATCCGCGGGACCGTCTGAAGAGAAGGGAATTCACGATTCCCGGTATCGGGCTTGTCTTTCTCGGGAGTTCAGCGGGATTTTCGTCCTGCGGCTCTAGACGAACAAAATGCGGGTATGTAACGATTTACCTGCAAAATACTCATTTCGCCTATGCCGGTCTGATGCACAGAAATATCGTGCCCTACGGTATAAGTAGCCCGCGGCATCTATTGCCACGGTACTGAAAGCGGTTCAAGCGGTCCGGTGCCTCCATTAGTGCCGGGGCTTCGTCGCGGGCTTAGGTACAACTTCGCAGCATTGCAGAGCGTTAAAGAAGAACCGTGGGGGGTTTTTCACATCTGCGGACAACGCGGGAAATTCATCCACTTCTCATCCAGGACATAATGAAAAAAACAACTCTTTCAACGGGACTGACATCAGTAGCCCTCGCTGCCATCTTGGCGGTTTCAGCCCTGGCCGGCCCGGCCGGCGCTGCAGTGCCCGCCGTCACCGCTGATACGCCGAGTAGCGGACTCAGCGAGGCCGAGCAGGCCCGGATCATCGGAGAGAACGGCGCGAGCATGGGCCAGGGCATGCAGCGGCTCAACATCTCCGGAGACGCGCAGGTGCCGGCTCCGAACGAGGCTGGCTCTGCCCCCGCCGCCGAAGCTCCGCAGCAGGGCCTCGATTCCAGTGCGGCAAAGGCGCAGGCGGTTGATCCTGAGGCCGTTGATCCTGAGGCAGCCGAAGAACTGGGGGGAAACTGGCGGCCCGCCGGCATCCAGGGCATGGATGTCTCCAGCCACCAGGGCAATGTCGATTGGAACCGTGCCTGGTCACAGGGATCCAGGTTTGCCTATGCGAAGGCCACCGAGGGCACCGGATACAAGAACCCGAACTTCGGCCAGCAGTACGCCGGTTCTTATAACGTGGGCATGGTTCGCGGTGCCTACCACTTCGCGCTCCCGAACGTTTCCTCGGCCGTTGAGCAGGCAAATTACTTTGTCAACAACGGAGGGGGCTGGTCAGCGGACGGCAAAACACTTCCCCCGCTCCTGGATATTGAATACAACCCCTACGCTTCCCTGGGCAACACCTGCTACGACATGAGCCAGACCCAGATGGTCAACTGGATCAAGGCATTCTCCAACCAGGTCAAGGCCCGGACGGGCCGGGCACCGATGATTTACACCACCACGGACTGGTGGTCCTACTGCACCGGCAACAGTGCCGCATTCAGCGAAAACCCGCTGCACATTGCCAGCTACAACGAAGTTGGCGCAGGCCCCCTCCCGGCCAGCTGGAGTTTCTACAGCCTCTGGCAGTACAGCAGCACCGGACCGTTTGTGGGCGACTCGAACGTCTGGAACGGTAACGCAGCAGGACTGACCGCTTTTGCCCGGGACACACCCGCAGCCGCACCGGCCGTACCTCAGGGTCCGTTCCGGGATGTTCCCGCGGGCAGGGCCTTTGCCAAGGAAATCACCTGGCTCAAGAATGCAAAGATCACCACCGGGTATGCGGACGGGACCTTCCGGCCCCTGGATTCTGTCAGCCGTGAGGCTATGGCCGCTTTCCTCTACCGGATTAAGGGCAGCCCCTCCTATGCGCCGCCGGCCGCCTCCAAGTTTAGGGATATTGGCGGAAGCGAGTTCTACAAGGAAATCAACTGGCTCGCCGCCAAGGGAGTGGCTACCGGCTGGAACGGAAACACTTTCGGCCCCAAACTGGACATCAACCGTGACGCTATGGCCGCTTTCCTCTACCGCTTGGCCGGAAAGCCCGCCTACAGCGCACCGAAGGTCTCACCCTTTAGGGACGTTGCAGTGACCAACCAGTATTACAAGGAGATCAGCTGGTTGAATTCCACCGGGATTTCCACCGGCTGGACCGATGGAACATTCCGTCCGTACGAGCCGATTAAGCGCGACGCCATGGCGGCTTTCCTTTACCGCTACGACGCGAAGTTCTAGTCCCTGCCCGCAGCACCCTGGCGTGGACGGCTTGCCGTTCCGCCGGGTGCTGCAGTTTCCTGTCCGAATTCACTGAAGCACCGCCCCTTATTACCGGTACATCATTTCTGCAGTGTGGCTTGATGAACGGATGTAACGGAAGTGCAGTTAAGAAAATGACAATCATGAAAATGAAGCCCGCATTCCGGACCTTTGGCGTCCGTGTCTCCTGTGCCCTGATCCTCGCCTCTGTTGCCATTCCGGGCAGCGCTGCCGCCGCAACGGTCCACACCGTGCCGGCAGTGGCGGTGCCGGCCGTTGACGGGGCGCCACTCCCCGCTGAGCCGGAAGTTGTTGACGGGGCGGCTCTCCCCGCTGAAACGGAAGTTTCCGATGTGGCACCGGTGATGCCCGATACACCCAGGCCGGATCCCGCCCTCCTGTCACCGGAGCAGGCCCAGGCCGCCGTCGATGCAGAGGCCGGCACCCAGCTGCCCGGTTCCAGTGCCGCCATACCCGACGGATCCGTGCAGTCGGTCCGCAGCGATGCCTACGCCGGACGGGTGTTCGACCTGATGAATGCCGAGCGCCGGAAGGTCGGGGTAGCCCCCCTCATCTGGAACCAGCAGATTGCCAATGGCTCCCAGGGCTGGGCAAACCATCTGTTAACGGCCACCGCTGATCCGAACTTTGATTGGGCCGGCATCCACCGGGCCGACGCCGGCCTGTCGATTATTCCGGCCGGCGCCAATTGGTACGGGGAGATCATTGCCTTCAACTTCACCCCCGAGTCGATAGTGAACTGGTGGATGAATTCCCCGGCGCACCGGGCAGCAATGCTGGATCCGCGGGAGACGCACACCGGCGTCGGCTATGTGGTGCCCACCAGCGGACCCTACCGGGGCTGGCACCTGGTGGTATCCAACCTGGCCGGCTATCCCAAGGCCGCACCCCTCGCCCCCGCGTCACCCTTTGCTGACCTGGTGAGCGGGCAGCAGTTCCTGGCGGAGATGAACTGGATGCATGCCAAGGGCATTTCCACAGGTTGGACAGAGCGCAACGGGACCAAGACGTACCGGCCTTTGCAGTCGGTCTCCCGCGAGGCCATGGCGGCATTCATGTACCGGCTTTCCGGTTCGCCCCAATTCACCCCGCCGAAGAAGTCCCCGTTCGCCGACGTCCCGACCTCCCACGCGTATTACAAGGAAATATCCTGGCTTGCGGCCAAGGGCATTTCCACGGGCTGGGTCCAGAAAAACGGAACCAAAGTGTTCCGCCCCTCGGCGGACGTCAACCGGGACGCAATGGCAGCCTTCCTGTACCGGCTGAAGGGCTCCCCGAACTACACGGCTCCGAAGACGTCCCCTTTTCGGGACGTTTCCAAGTCCAACCAGTTCTACAAGGAGATCTCCTGGCTTGAGGACCGCGGTGTGGCCGGCGGCTGGCCGGCCAGCGCCGGAGCGTCCGACTACCGGCCGGGCTCCACAATCGCCCGTGATGCCATGGCGGCGTTCATGAAGCGGTGGGCTTCCTAGGCCCAGCCGATGTGTTCCGGGCGTCGCGGCCTGCTGTGGCCGCGGCGCCCGGTGCTGTTTAACCGCTTCTAACCGGCGGCAGCCGTCAGTTTGTCGGAAAGGGCCATGAAGCCCTGGTCCACTTTCTGCTCCGCCGGATGGGCGTCGTACCACCGGAGAATTTCAGCGGCACCGTCCGCAAAGGGAATCCGGGCCTGATAATCCGGCACCAGGGACTTGATCTTTGTGTTGTCGAAAATGACCGAATGGGACTTGTCTCCCAGCAGGCCGGGCCCGCGGTCGGGATCATGGACGGCGATGGTCTCCGAGGAGACATGCACCAGCTCCGGTTCCGGGACCCCGGCAGCGGCGGCCATGATCCGGTAAATCTCGTTCCAGGGCAGAAACTCGTCCGAGGTGATGGTGTAGGCATCGCCCACCGCAGCGGGCCGGCCCAGCAGACCGGTGAAGGCCTGAGCAAAGTCCCGGCTGTGCGTCAGCGTCCACAGGGAGGTTCCGTCCCCGTGCACCAGCACCGGCAGCCCCTCCCGCATCCGGTGCAGGTCCGTCCATCCGCCGGTGAGCGGGATCATCGTCTGGTCGTAGGTGTGGGACGGGCGGACCACGGTTCCGGGAAACCCCTCGTCCCGGTACGCGGCGGTGAGCAGTTCTTCGCAGGCAATCTTGTCCCGGGAGTACTGCCAGTACGGATTGCGCAGGGGAGTGGATTCCAGGATGGGGAGCCTGGCCGGAGGCTTTTGGTAGGCGGAGGCCGAGCTGATGAACACGTACTGACCGGTCCGGCCGCGGAACAGGTCCATGCTCGCCCTGAGCTGATCCGGGACAAAGGAAATGAAGTCCGCAACGGCGGCGAACTCGCGGCCCTTCAGGACCTCCGACGCGGCGGCGGCATCGCGGATGTCCGCGTGCAGGACCTCGGTCCCGGCGGGCGCCGGCCGCGTGGCAGAGGCGCCCCGGTTCAGCAGGGTGACCCGGTGGCCCAGCCCCGCTGCGTGCTCGGCGACGGCGGAACTGATGACTCCGGTTCCCCCGATGAGAAGAATGTCCATGTGCGCTCCCTGAGTGGATGAAACGGCTGCAGATGGTGCCGGCCGCACGGAGTTTGTTCCGCCGGGCCTATTCTGCAGGACGCGCGGGGTTCTGTCCCGCACTGCTCCCGCGGGTTATGGAGTTTCCTGGGTTCCGCCCGCGGTGCGCTCGCCGAGGCCGCTTTTCCGGCCCCCGCTGGTGCGCCGGGTGACGGCCGAAGCCCATACCCAGGTGGCCCGCCTAACGCCCGCGTCAGTCCACAGCACCTGCACCGCCATGGCGTTCCAGGTGCAGGCCTCGCCCCTGACCCGTTCAGCCGAGCTGGGAAACCGGATCCAGGCCCACACCGGGATGCCCGGCAGCGAGGTGGTGGCCGGGTGATGCTCAAAGTCCAGCTCCTCGGGAGTGAGCTCAAGGGGCTCCGCCCGCCGGGCATAGCGGGCGGCGATCCGTGCTGCCGCGTCCTGGTCCATGCTTAAAAGTAGAACACATATTCGAATAGCGGGGACCTCTGGAGTTCTCCGCTGCGGCAGGCACAATGGGACTATGTGCGGACGATACGTGATGGCCAAGGCAACGTCTGACCTGGTGGCGGCGTTCGCCGCGGACCAGGCGGTGGGGGAGGAAACCGCTCCCTCATGGAACGTGGCTCCCACTGACGATGTGCCTATTGTCACCGAGCGCGCCCGCCGCGCGGAGAACGACGACGGCGGCGGCCGGGCGGCGGCGGTGCGGCGCGTGAGCACGGCCAAATGGGGGCTGGTGCCGGTGTGGGCCAAGGACCCCAAAATCGGATCGCGCATGATCAATGCCCGCCGGGAAACGGTCCTGGAGAAACCGGCGTTCCGCAAGGCTGCCGTCAAGCGCCGGGCGCTGGTCCCTGCGGACGGTTACTACGAGTGGGAAAAGTCCGGCGGCACCAAGATCCCCACCTACCTGTATTCACCTACGGAGGATCCGCTGGCCTTTGCCGGGCTGTATGAATTCTGGCCTGATCCGTCCCTTCCCGAAGACCATGAACACAAGTGGCTGCTGAGCTTCACGATTATCACCACCGAGGCCAGCGATGCCCTGGGTCATATTCATGACCGCACGCCGCTGATTGTTCCGCCGGACTTGTATGCGGACTGGCTGGACCCGCAGCTGACCGAAGCACATGGCGTCCAGCAGCTGCTGGATGCCATCCCCGAACCGGTGCTGACCCCGCGGGTGGTTTCCAGCGAGGTCAACTCGGTGCGCAACAACGGGCCGCAGCTGATCCGTCCGGCGGACGAGGCGGCCGGCAGCACTGCGCAGGGCCCCTCGGACGGGTGAAAGCCGCCCTTTACCAGGCGTAATCTTCCGGAGCCGTGCGGTGGCCGGGGAAAATGGTGTCGAGCTTGGCCAGCATCTCCGCGTCCAGCTCCGTATCCAGGGCCTTCAGCGCGTCGTCGAGCTGAGCCTGGATCCGGGGGCCCACAATCGGCGCGGTGACGGCCGGCTGGTGCAGCAGCCAGGCCAGGCCCAGGATGCCCGGAGCGATACCGATTTCGTCCGCATAGTCCTCATACTGCACCAGTGCGTCGCGGTGGGTTTCCAGCTCCTCCTTGGCCCGGCCCTCCGTGCTGCGGCCGCCCTGTTCGGTCTTCTTGAGGACCCCGCCCAACAGCCCGCCCTGAAGCGGCGACCACGGCAGCAAACCCAGCCCGTACTGCTGTGCTGCCGGAATGACTTCCAGCTCAACGGCGCGGTTGATGAGGTTGTAAATGGACTGTTCGCTGACCAGCCCGTTGAAGTTCCGCCGCTGCGCAGCTTCCTGGGCACGGGCAATGTGCCAGCCGGCAAAGTTGGAGCTGCCGTTGTAGATGATCTTGCCCTGCTGCACCGCCACCTCCATGGCCTGCCAGATCTCTTCCCACGGCGTGTTCCGGTCGATGTGGTGGAACTGGTACAGATCGATGTGGTCGGTCTGCAGCCGGGTCAGGCTGGCATCCAGTGCCTGGCGGATGTTCAGCGCGGACAGGAACGTGTCATTGGGGCGCTCGCTCATGGAGCCGTACAGCTTGGTGGCGATCACCGTGTCCTCGCGCCGTCCGCCGCCCTTGGCGAACCAGCGGCCCACGATTTCCTCGGTCCAGCCCTTTTTGTCCCAGCCGTAGACGTTGGCGGTATCAAAGAAATTGATGCCTGCCTCCCGGGCGGAGTCCATGATCGCGTGGGCATCCGCCTCCTCGGTCTTCGGTCCAAAGTTCATGGTGCCCAGGCACAGGCGGGAAACGCTCAGGCCGGAACGGCCCAGATGGGTGTACTGCATGAAAGTCATTCCTCATTTGCGGATAGGCAACGGTGGTACGCGGCCGGGTTCGGCGGCAGGACCCATTCTGCGCGTCCAGGCAGCCCCCGCCTAGGGGTACCGGACACTTCCTGCGGGAAATAGGGTGGAGGCAACGCGACGAAAGGCAGCCAATGACGTACGAACACATTCCCGGACTTGACCTGAACAACGGGGTCCGCATCCCCCAACTGGGGTACGGGGTTTTCCAGATTCCGGCGGAGCACACCCAGCAGGCAGTGGAAAGCGCCCTGGAAGCCGGTTACCGCCACATCGATACTGCCGCGGCCTACCGCAATGAAGCAGCCGTGGGCGCCGCCGTCGCCGCGTCCGGCCTGGCCCGGGAAGACCTGTTCATCACCACCAAGCTGCGCAACGGCGACCAGGGGCGGGCCCGTGAAGCCTTCGAGGACAGCCGCTCGGCCCTGGGCCTGGAACAGATTGACCTGTACCTGATCCACTGGCCGGTGCCGTCGCAGGGTCTGTACCTGCAGGCATGGCGGGAAATGGAACAGATCTACTCCGACGGGCTGGTCCGGGCCATCGGAGTCTCCAACTTCCTGCCGGATCATCTGGAAGCGCTCATGGGGGAAGCCACCGTCCCTCCCGCCGTGAACCAGATTGAATTGCATCCCACCTTCCAGCAGCAGGCGCTCGCGGATACGTCCCGCCGCCACGGCATGGCC
Organism: Arthrobacter sp. TJ-58; assembly: GCF_058269295.1. Taxonomy (NCBI): domain Bacteria; kingdom Bacillati; phylum Actinomycetota; class Actinomycetes; order Micrococcales; family Micrococcaceae; genus Arthrobacter; species Arthrobacter sp. TJ-58. The sequence goes on along the minus strand of NZ_JBZCNM010000001.1, from coordinate 1,102,818 downwards.
GTTGAGGCCTACAGCCCGCTGGGTCAGGGCGAGGACCTGGAAAACGCTGCTGTTGCGCAGATCTCCCAGCGGCACGGGGCAACCCCGGCTCAGGTGGTGCTGGCCTGGCATTTGGCTTCGGGCAACATTGTCATCCCCAAGACGGCAACCCCGGAGCGGATGCGGGAGAACCTGGGTGCACTGAGCGTGGAACTCTCGCCCCGGGACATGGAACAGATCAATGAGCTCGACGCCGGCAGGAGACTGGGAGCGGACCCCGCCACGGCGTCCTTCAGCCAGTACTGATCCGCCGAAGGATCCCTGTCCGAAACGGTTCCGGCGCGGAGTGTCCCTGAAAGGCATGACGCCGAAGCGGTACTGGGAAACATGGTCACAAGAAGACCAATTAGCTATGGCATAAGCACTGGACCGTAAACGTGGGCCCCCACCAGGAGGTGTCAATCCAACTGCTGATATCTCGGGCGGTAGAGCAGCAAGCAGGTTTTCTAACACCTGTGCTTATGGTTCTTTGAGCACGCTATCGAGAGGCTCCCATGGCTGTCAGGTCCGGAGACAGGTCATTGCCAGGAACTGCCGTGTTCGCTGCCGTCATCGCAGGTGCTGTTGTCGGTGCTGTCATCGGAGCGCTAGCCATTGCATTTGATGTCGGGGATGCGTCCTATTCCGGTCCGGATACACGCTCCGCTGGGTTGGCGGCTATCGCAGCGATGATCGGGGCAGGTCCGGGAGTGCTTGCCGGTCTCCTTGTGGGTTTGGGTATTTGGAAGCTGGATTATCTCCTCTTGCGCAGCTCCTCGTTCTTCTGGCGTTCGATTATAGAGTGCGTGCTGATCGCGGCGTTCACTATCCTTTGCTCATCGCTAGCCTTCAGGGGGTTGCCTGCTGGAACGATTGCCATGGTGGTCGTTGGCGGAGCCCTGGTTGCCTTGGCGCTTTCAGCCGGCTACTTCGTATGGCGTTACCGGAGATTTCATGAAACCCGGATGGTCTGATCGGCGGCGAGAGAGGGACACAAAGTGCCGCAAAAAAGAAGTCATTTCCTGCTGAGACTCGCAGTCGAAACCATTTTGCCGGTGTGACTCATATTGCTTGCCAAGAGAGTAGTGCCGGGGTGTCGCGGCGGGGGGCACGGCTTACGGAGCGAGTGGTCAGATCCCAGCCGATTACGATCTTTCGTCCAATCGTCGCAGGAAACTAACATGCGACGGCAGTTGGCTCCGATAGATTGGCCGCATGCAGCTGAGTTCCACCACCGTCCTGAGAGTTCAAGCGACTTGGGCGCAGATCCTCGGACTACCCCAAGAATCCTTGGCAGGCAACGACACGAGGATTTACCGCGAGACAAGCGATAGTTCCGTGCTCATGTTTGTTTCGTTGTTTGGGATAGGCGTTGTAACGGGACCAAAGTGGGCCGCTGAAATAGCTCGCGACCTTCCCGACCAAGAACTCGCAAGTCATACAAAACTTCTGGAAATCAGCGCTCCTTATGGTGGACGGCCATTGGGCGAGGCAGGACTCTATTTTTGTGACACCGTGCCTTCCGTCCCAAACCCCGTTCCGACCGTGAGCAGCAATCCGGAACATGCTTTCGCGTTAGAGCGTGCCTGCTCTCAGGACGACGTGGCAGAAGTCGGCCTGAGCGAGATGAAGAATACGTTCGTTCTGTTGGACAACGACGGCCCTGCGCTGCTTCCGTTGGCAGGATGTGGATACGACACCTGGGGGTCCAGCCTGGCGCATATGGGTGTCCTCACCGCATCTAGTCAACGGCAGCAGGGATATGCTGCCAGGGCCGTTTCGGTTGCCATGGTTCAGGCCATGAAGTCGGGACTCGTCCCGCAGTGGCGTGCTAGGACGGACAATACCGCTTCCGTCCACACGGCCCTCCGTGCGGGTTTCATTCATGCTGGAACCCAGACGACTGTGCTCCTAAACGCCTAGACTCCGGATGACCGCTTATGGATCGGCTTATAGGATGTCGTTCCCTATCCCTCTTACCGAAAAGCAACACTGCTGCCGTCGACCACTAACGCCTGACCGTCGCGTAGACCCCAGTAGGGCTTGCCCTCCCGGGCGTAAGCAGCAGCCACCCGGGTTAGGACTTCACTCTCGGGATGTTCCGGAGAACCGAGGTGAGGCACGAAGGGCCGATCCAGGATGTCGAGTCCTTCAAATTGGATGGCTCCGTACATGGATAAGGCATCCTCTGTCGAGTCGCACTCTTCGAGGCCCAACAGGGTTGGGGCGAGGACGCAGCCCCCGGCACTGAAGCCGGCATAGACCAGGGCGTCTGCCTCGAGGCGATCCGTAATGAGAGCGTCGGCCCCCGATTGCGCCAGAGCCGCCCGGAGCGTGAAGACATTGCCGCCCCGGACCCAAAGGAAGTCCGGTTGGCCAATCTTGGCAGCCAGACTCTCTGGGTCGTGCCCCCGAAGGTCAAGCTCACGCGCTGCCAGCCCAACGCCCGCGAGATTCTTAACCTGACGTTCAGTCTCTAGCCGCCGTATCTCAGGACCAGCCCCATCAAAGGCATTCATGATGACCCACCCACATTTGCTCCCGCCGACCATTCTGGTGAACACTTCAGGGTGGTCGCCAAGCTGATACGACGACAGATAAAGACGCATGAGGCATTATCCCGGCTTTCGGGCGCGGAGGTCGGCCGGACTCGTTCCTTCGGTACGGGATCCCCTGACTGCTGCACCTAAGGGTCAGCGGCTAGGCAACCACCGCTGCTACAAGCTCAGGCTTTCTGCGTTGAAACCTGGTTGTGCGCGAACTCTGGCCTTGAGAGAGTATCGAGCCCCTATCTCGCGTCCGTTGCTGCTCACTGTGGCCACGCAGCCAGCAAGCCGATGATCACCACTGTGGTGTCGGGTTTTCAAACGCAGGCTTAAGCACACTTTCGCACCAGGCACGGAAGGTGGTCGGCGTGACCGACTTTGGCTCTCGGTGCTGATAGCTGTAGATGCCGTCGTTTTGCGCCGTGGCCATGTCTGCAAGGCCCTGCACCCAAGCGCGGCTCATCCCGTACTGCAACAAAGTAGCGGCGTAGTCCTCGGTCGAGATCTGCTGGTAACGGATCGACGTGCCAAGCACCTCGGAAAGTACCTGGGCCATCTGCGTCGGAGTGAGGTGGTCCGGGCTCACCACTGGGACGACTTCCTGACCGGTCCATGTCCTGTCCGTCAGCAGACGGACCGCGACGCCGGCAATGTCCTGCGTGGCGACGGTCAGCAGTTCCTGGTCGGCTGAGTTCGGCATAAAGATCATGCCGTGCTCCTTCAACGAGGTCATCTGATTCAAGAGGTTGTCCATGAAGAACGGCATACCGAGCGACCTGTAGTCCACGCCCGTGCCCTCGAGGACCGACTCCGCTTCGAGTGCTGCGGACAGGTGGCCGGCTTCCTTGGTGTAGCCGCGGCCGAGCGTAGACACGGCGACCACCCGTCGAACGCCGTGTGAGCTGATTGCTGGAGCCGCAGCCTCAGCGAAGGCCCGATAGTGGGCGCTCACATCGTCCGTCGCGGCATCCGGCGGAACCACATAAAACACCGCGTCGGCCCCATCGAATGCCGTCATGGTGATACCCAGGTCATTGTGGTTGCCCTGCATCACTTCCACCCGAGTGCGAACCTCGTGCGGCAGGCGGCTGGGGTCTCTAACGATGACGCGGACCGACTCACCTGCCGCCAGCAGATCCCGGACAACGTGGTGGCCTATCTGGCCGGTTGGGGTGGTAACGACAATCATGAATCCTCCAGTGGGAAGCGCGACGCGGACTGGGTCAGCGTGAATAGGAATCGCGCTTCCGCTTGCGAGGGCCAACATACGGAAGTAGGATTCCGTTTGTCAAGGAGGAACCATCGACGATCAACTGCGAGCTGATGCTCGACGCAATCGGGCCGCCATTCTGGGCTCGGCCAGTCATCTTTTTGCCGAACGCGGTCATGACGTTCAGATGGGCGAGATTGCCGCGCATGCGGAGCTCGGCATCGGCTCCCTCTACCGCCATTTTCCCAATAAGCGGGCGCTCCTGACCTCGATCGTTCAGCACCGATTTCAAGACATGGTGAAGTTGGCCCTTTCCGCCGAGAAGCTCAGCGACCCCGGGGATGCTTTCGAATCGGTTCTCGTCCAATATCTCGAAGCTGCCGAGGCGGACAAGGCATTCCAGTGGGTGTTGCTCGGCTCCGATGCTGTTGATTGGGACGGCATCAAGACCGAGAAAGACGAATTCGCTGCAGTAGTCACCCGCATCATCGCCCGCGCCGTGGATGCTGGCGCTGTGCGATCTGACCTCACCTACGCCGACTTCCCCATGATGACCTGCGGAATCATGTCCACCATGTACTTCCGGCCAGGTCATAACGCCAACTGGCGCCGCCACCTCGCCTTACTTCTAGAAGGGCTACAGTTGCGGTGAGACCGCCCCCTCGTACGCCTGAGGTTTCTTGCCTGGACCGCACTCGAAGATGTTGCGCTGGAGGATCGCCTCATGCGTCAGGCGCCTTCGGATCATCGTTGTGCTGAACGAGACCCCGAGGATCCGGTCGTTGTCTGCGGCTTCACACGGGCGTGCGGTCCGTAGCATTACGCTCGAGGGACTAATCGCTTATGAATCGTGGGGGGGTAGTTATGCGTGTAGATGGATTCGGTTTCTTCATCGTCCTCTTCATCATGTGGGTCGTGGTACCGGCGGTCGTTGGCTTTATCCTGTACCTGATCGTCCGCCTCGGGGTGAAGCACGGGCTGCGGTCTTACGATTCCGACAAGAACCAGAGCACGCCTCCTGCCACGTAGGTATTTCGAATACAAGCCGTTCACCCCCACGGGCGTGCCTCTCGACGCACACTTCATCGCGTGAGGGATAGAGCTGAATTCTCGCTGTGTTGCCTTGCGTTTGCGTTGGCAGGGTAAGTGTTTATCACATAGCGTCCGGAATGATCCAACTGTCCGATGTTTCAAGCCTTACGCGCGTTGAGGTGATTCACGCGAATTCTTCCTGAGAATTCAGAGATTTCAAGAGGAAGCGCCGGAAGAATCATCACTTCAAAGCTCCGCAGAAAGGGCAGCTACCGTGTCTTCGGCATCAGTAGGTGTATTCTCAGGACGCCATCTGGACGCCGATGGTCGAAGACTCCATAAAGCAGCTGGGTTCGGAGAATCCCCGCAAGGCGGCCGAGGAATTCATTCAGATCAACTATCGGCACCCAGGTCCTGAAGGCCTTCACACCCAGCCGGATTGTCGTGGTCGAGCCATGGCATCATGGCATCACGGAATCACCGGAGAAGATTTGATGGCCCCAACGGATTGAGCCGGTACATGAAGGCCGCCATGGCATCGCGGTTGACCGGCTGGAGGGGTCGGAAGGTTCCGTCGGGCCATCCGGTCGTGACGCCATTCGCGGACATGAATGCCATCTCCAGATAAAACTGGTCGGTGGTTTTAACGTCCCTGTACGGGCTGGTCTCCGGCGCACTAAAGTGCGTGTTCTTGACTGAACGGTACATAAAGGCCACCATGGCGTCCCGCTGGACCGGCTCAAGGGGACGATAGGTGCCGTCCGGCCATCCGGTCGCTATCCCCATACTTGCCAGCCAGGTGATCTCCTTGTAGAACTTGTCGGTCGTGTTCAGGTCCGTGAACGGAGATACCGGCGGTGCTGCAAATTCCGGGGAGCCGTGGAACCGATAGAGGAAAGCCGCCATGGCGTCCCTGCGGACAGGTTCCAGCGGACGATAGGAGCCATCCTCGTAGCCGGTCGCAATGCCGGCGTTCGCCATCCAGCGGATTTCACGCTCAAACTGATCTACGCCCGAGACATCGCGAAACAGCGTGTTTTTCTCCCCGGGAATCGGCAGGACGGAGATCTTATTGTTGTTGTGCGCGATACTCGCCACAAACATTCGTCGCCCGTCGGGGCTGAGGGCAAAGTCCATAAGGCCGTGCCGGTAATCCGGCAGCAGCGAATGAGCGCAGATCACTGCATCCGTGGTCAGGTCGACAACATCAATCCGGGAGTGGAGCCCTGACAAGAGGAAGGCACGGTCCTCAGAACCGCTCAGCAGCAGCTGCCGACCCTGCCGCGAGGAGAAGCTGTTCCGAACGGATCGGGTCGCTGTATCCACGACAAGCAGCTTCCCGTTGAACCCGTCGGTCACGTAGAGCGTCTTACCGTCTGAAGTGAGGGCCAACTGCCCTGGAGGGCCTCCCACCTCAATGGTCTGAACCACAGCACCTGAGCGTAGATCAATGACATGCACGACATTCCTGCTCAGGCCGCCCACGTAAGCAAATGACCCCGTCGGGTCGATTTCGATGTCAACGAATGTGCCATAGGCAAGATCAAAGTTCCACGTGTCGACGACGGTGTCCGTCTTTGCATCGATAACGGTAATGACGCGGTTGTAACCGGCGACATAGACCTTCGCTCCGTCAGGACTAAAAGCGATTGCCTTGGAATCGAAGATCGGGACTGAAGCCGTCATCGTGTTGGTGAGGGCATCAAAGACCTGCACAGTTCCTGAATTTGTCCCTAGATATCCTTTGGTTCCGGCGGCATTCACGTATACCTTTCCGGCGTAGGGATAGTGTCCCGGTACCCGCATTTCCGCCACCTGCTGCAGCGTCGCAGCATCGAGAACCGACACGAAGCCGCTGCCAAGTTCCTCGGTTTTTGTCAGTGACACGTACAGACGGGAACCGTCCGGACTGACGGTTACCGCTTCCGGCCCTCCTCCGGTCACCGGGGCTTCCAGGAGCGGCGACGCGCCGAGTGCGCCACAGCCCGTCACGGTGGTCGGAGGAGGAGATGCAGTTTCATCGTTCGCCTGCGCTGGAACGGCAGTAAAGGTGAAAGACAGTGCCACTGTGCTCGCAAGCACAGCCATTTTTTGCGCAGTTGAACGGATCAACGTACGGCCCCCGGTTCTCAGATCCGCGCAAACTGAATCGCATCAGTTTGCCCTGCGGCGAAGAATTTAGACCGCAATAACTGCAGGGTACCGTGTGCGGCCGAAATTCATGCTCACGCCATTCCATCTCCTAGGTGGCATGCAACGATGGGCGGCCTCCGGGAAACCGTAGTACGAATACAGCCAGCGGTGTCCTGATGCGCTGAGGATCCCTGAGCCTGCCCTCTTGAGGCGCTCGGTGCCTAGCTCATTAGTCTTCGAAGCCCCAGATGCTGGTACGCCTTTTTGTGCCCTGTCTCGTTAGGATCAGGTGATGCAGAAGCACACGCGACGTCGGCAACCGTGGGACTGGCGCGGACAGATAATTCAGCTCCTACTCATTGCTCTTGTTTGCGTGATGTCAGGTGGAATTGCCTACCTTTCTGCGGTCATCACGGCTCTCCTCGTCAGTGGTGGGCCGCTGCCGGTGCCGGTTGGATGGAAGAACGCAGTGGTCCTCGTCGTAGCTCTTGCAGTGTTATGTAGTTTGATGTTTGTCGGCACGGTCCGCATTGGGCGTCACTTGCGTAAAAACCGGGGCCGAATGCTGTAGACAATGCCCCGCTTCCCATGGGGGGATCATCTTTCGGGCTCCTGATGTCGGTCGAGTAACGCTGCGTGCTCTCGGTTAGTGTGGGTGTATGGATGCAGCGACCACGGCGATGCAAGCTCTGACGGCCAATAAGGACGCTGGGTTGGTCATGGATTTCGACGGCGTTCTCTCTCGAATAACCGAGGATCCCGAGGCCAGCGAGTTGTTGCCGGGCACGAAGGAAATCCTCGCAAGCTTAGCGACCAGACTTTCGGTCGTCGCTCTCCTCTCCGGACGGCCGGCCGGCTTCCTCTCGGCGCGGGCAACTATCCCAGGCGTAGAACTCTATGGTTCCTACGGTCTTGAACACGTCACCGAAAACGGCATCGAGATTGATCCCGAAGCCCAACAGTGGATGACAGCTGTGAGAGCAGCCACTCAGGCGTTGCATCGAGAATTAGACGATATTGAGGGCATATACGTTGAAGACAAGTCCCTCGCAGTCGCCGTCCACTGGCGGCGTGCACCAGACCGTGACAGCGCAGCGAAACTAATCGCCCCGCTCGTTCAGGAAATGATCAGGACTCATGGGCTGCGCCACGAACCGGGCAAGTTCGTCGCGGAACTCCGAATACCCCTGAAACAGGACAAAGGCACTGCCCTTCAAAGGATCATCAGTACTGGGAAAATCCAGACGGTTGCATACGCAGGTGATGATCGAGGAGACTTGCCGGCATTCGAAGCGGCAACCGCAGCTGGAGGGCATGCGCTGGTCGTTGATGCCCCTGACATCGCTCCGGACGTACGCAAGATAGCTGGAGCCCACTTCGACAGCCCGGAACAGTTTCAGGCCTGGCTGCAGCAACTCAGCGCCGCAATGCAATAGCGAGGGGTATCCGCTCGCACAAGGAGGTCCGAAACGGTTCCGGCGCGGAGTGTCCAACTGCTCATGTAGCCTGAGATCCAAATCCGAACCGCAAGGAGGGCACATCCGTGGCCGAGTCGTATTACCGCGCCCTGGGCGAGGAAACCTTTGAATCCACCGTCCACACCCAGGGCGCCTGGAATGAGCATGAGCAGCATATGGCACCGGTATCCGGCCTCCTGGCCCACGCACTGGAGACCTGCAGCCCCCGCCCGGACATGCGCATTGCCCGGATCAGCTATGACATCCTGGGCGTCATTCCCGGCGGCACGTTCGACGTGCGGACCAAGGTCCTGCGGCCCGGCCGCACCATTGAGCTGTTGGAAGCGGAGCTGATTGCCGGCGGCCGGACTGCTGTCCGGGCCACCGCCTGGCGGCTGGCGCTGGGATCCACCGCGGAGGTGGCCGGCCTGGAGGACGCCCCAATGCCCGGACCCGACGGCCTGGAGGAAGCACACGGGATGACCGAATGGCCGGGGGACTTCATCGGCTCACTGGATTTCCGTGCCGTCCCGGGACTGCGGCCCGGCAGGGGCCAGGTGTGGGTGCGCACCCCCTACGCCATGCTGGAGGGGGAAACGACGTCGGACCTGGTGCGGATGGTGGGGCTCGTGGATACAGCCAACGGCATTGCGGCCCGTGTTCCGCCGGGCGCGGACAGCTACATGTTCCCCAATGTTGACCTGCAGATCCACCTTCACCGCCCACCCCGGGGCGAATGGCTGGGCCTGGATACAAGGGTCACCTTTGGAACCGACGGCATTGGGCTGACGTCTTCCGTGCTGCATGACGCAGACGGTCCTTTTGGCCGCAGCGAACAGATCCTGACGGTGCGCCGGCTCGGCGCGCAGGCCTAGGAGACCCGCGTGCCGCAGGACCAGCCCGTGAGCTCCCGTCCGGAGCTCCTGACCGTGGTGCGGCAGGATCATCCGCTGGGCGCTGCAGCGGATCTGGACTTTGCGCTGTCCATGCTCTCCGCCGCCCGGACCGGAGGGCTGGGACCTACGCTGCGCGTGTACCGGCCGCTGCCCACCGTGGCGCTGGGGCAGCGCGATGCCCGCCTTCCCGGGTGTGAATCCGCTGCTTCGGCCTGCCGGGACCAGGGGTTTGAGCCGCTGGTCCGCAAGGCCGGAGGGCGTGCTGCCGCCTATCATCAGGGCTGCCTCATCCTCGATCATGTGGAGCCGGGGACGGAGGCGGTGGCGGGTTCCCGGGGCAGGTTCTCGGCCTTCGGCGAGCTGTATGCCTCGGCCCTGCAGGACGCCGGCGTGGACGCAGCAGTGGGGGAGATACCCGGCGAATACTGCCCGGGGGAGTTCACCGTCCACGGCACCACCGGAACCGGCCGCAAAATCAAGCTGGTGGGCACCGCGCAGCGGGTGGTGTCCGGTGCCTGGCTGTTCTCCTCGGTGCTGGTGGTGCAGGACGCTGCGCCCCTGCGGCGCGTCCTGACGAGCTGTTACGCCGCTCTCGGCCTGGACTGGAATCCGGCAACGGCCGGTGCTGCGGAGGACGCCGGGAACGTTGACCTTGATACGGTCGAAGCGGCTCTGATCAAGGCTTACAGCACTTACGCACCGCTGGCCCACGGGGAATTCGGCGCGTTGGCGGATGCCGTCCGCCCGGGTGATGCCGCGGTGCCGCACGGGGCGTCGGTCCGGTAACCTGCCCGATGGTCAGTAAGCTTGGAGAAGGATTTGAACAAACCGTTTTGAAAGGGTAGGACATTGGCCAAGAACACCGTCGAAAACACCGCACTGAGACTGAAGGCTGTCCTGGAGGTGCTGGCCGCTGAAGATCCGGCTGCCGAACGCCGGATCAGCCGGGGAGAGGTCCTTGCTGCCGCCGTGTCCAAGGTGCCGCTGACCGGCAGCGAGGCCGAGGTTCTGCCCACCGGTGTTGTGCGCGGCGAACGCACCTTGTCCAACGCCAGCAGCAAACTCGTTAAGGCCGGCTGGATTACCAAGGAGGGGCGGGCAGGCTGGAGCATCACCGCCTCCGGCCGCCAGGCGCTGCAGGAATTCCCGGAAACGGCAGACCTGCTGGCTGCAATGAACGGCAAGGCACCGGCCGCATCAGCTGTGTCGCCTGCTGCCGAGGAAGTGGAAGAAATAGTTGAAGAGGCACTGCAGGAAGCGGTGAGTGTTCCGGAGGTTCCGCTGGAACGCCACGGCGCACACCAGGAATCGGAATTCTCCGGGCCCTCCTTCCCGCAGCCGGACGCCGTCGTTATTGCCGGAAACCTGGGCAGCGCGCTGGGTGCCGCAGACTGGGACCCGACTGCCGCCGGCCTCCAGCTCACCTTCGACCGCAGCGATGAACTGTGGAAGCTCACGGCTGACCTGCCCGCCGGACACTATGAATACAAAGTGGCGCTGAACGGTTCGTGGGATGAAAACTACGGCCTGTACGGTCACCGGGACGGCGGCAACCTGGACATGGCGCACGACGGCGGTTCGCTGACGTTCCTGTACGACCACGCCACCCACACCGTGGTCACCAAGCCGGACGTCAACGCCTAACCTTCCGCAAACAGGCCGTGGCGGGCCAGGAAGCCAAGCACCGTGTCCGCGACAATCCGCCAGTTGTGGTCAATCGCCAGGGAATGTCCGGTGCCGTCGATCTCCACGTATTCGGTGGTCGACGCCGAGGACCGGTACCGGCGAGCGGCTGCCCGGACCACCGAGGCCGGGACCACACGGTCCCGGCCGGCCGCCAGCAAAAGCAGCGGCCCCCGGTTTACTGACGTATCCACGCGCACCGGGGTGCGCGGAGCCAGGTTCGCCGCCGCGGCCTGAAACAGCGGCCGCCCCGGGGCGGGCATCACGCAGGTGGCATGCAGGTCATGGGACTCGCGTTCGCTGACCTCGTTGGCAAAAGTCCGGCGGAAATGCTGCGGTGTCTGGCGGGTGATTCGGCGGATGTTCAGCGGGTTGCGCAGCACCGGCAGGATGGACCTGAGCTGTGCCGGAGGCAGCCGCAGCACACCGCGGAACTGTGTGGGTGCAATGGCCGCCGCCCCGGCGGCCATTCCCCGGGCCAGGAGCTGCTGGGCCAGCAGGCCGCCGAAGGAATGGCCCACCAGCACCGGAGGCTGAGGCAGGCTGCTGATGAATTTTTCGTAGTGTTCCAGAGCTTCCCGCACTCCGGTGCCGGCCATGGACCCCGGGAAAGCGTTGGCCGCCGGCAGGCTGTCCGGTTCCCCGGGCCAGCCGGGCGCAAACGCGGCGTAACCCCGCTCCTCAAAGAGCTCCACCCAGGGGTCCCAGCTGGTGGAGTGCATCCACAGTCCGTGAATGAATACCACGGGGGCGCGGTCCTCGGACTGCATCTGGTCCGGGTCCAGCGTGGCCAGGGGAGTCAGCAGGCTTCCGACAGGGGTCATGGTTATGCTCCTCGCATCGGCAGTGATCCGGGCTGCAGACTGGACTTTGCCGGCAAGTCTGCCATTCCCTGCCTGCCCGGCGGTAGGTGTCAGCCTTCGATTCGCCGGACCGGATCGGTGAGGAAGCCCGCGGGCTCGCGGACCCACCACACGCCGTCGGCCCGGCGTTCTGCCGCCGTGGAAAAGCGATAGCGGTACACCCTGGCGCGCACCCAGCGCGGAGGTGCGCCGGCGAAGGGATCGGTGCGCAGCAGGGCCAGCGTGCGGCGGTCGCCGTCGAGCAGTTTCTGCAGCAGCACCGGAAACCAGGAACCGCCCGAGGCGCCCAGGGCCAGGAACCACATCAGCCAGTCCAGGCGCAGGTGGTACGGGGCAAACTGGCGCGGCATCCGGGACGGGTCCCCGGGTTTTCCCTTGAACTCGTACTCCAGCCAGCGGGCGTCCGGGCCGGGCTCATCATTGGTCCCCTCGATGACCACCTCGTTCCGGGTCCGCGTGATGGAGCCGAACGCGCCGTAGGCATTGGACAGGTGCCAGCGGTTGAAGCTCGCGTTCATCAGCTGATTCCGGCTGAACAGGTTCCGCAGCGGCTCCCACGCCCAGTAGATCATCAGTGCCGTCACTGCCAGCACGACGGCGGCAAACCAGACCGGGGTTGCCTCCGGATCCGGGGTGCTGAAGGCAGCTCCGGGCAGCAGTGCGTGAAGGTTCGAATCGGCGACTGCGCTGAAGGCCAGCAGGACGGTCAGCGCGTTCAGCCAGGCGAAGTTGCCGGACAGGATGAGCCACAGCTGGGTGATGATGACGATGAGCGCCGCAATGCCGGCGACGGGCTGCGGAAAAAACAGGAAAAAGGGCACCACCAGCTGCGCAAAGTGGTTGCCGAGGACTTCGGCCTTGTGCAGCGGCCTGGGCAGATGGTGGAAGTACCAGCTGGCCGGGTTGGGCATGGGCTGGGTCTCATGGTGGTAGTACAGCGCTGTCAGGTCCCGCCATACCCGGTCCCCGCGCATCTTGATCAGCCCGGCGCCGAACTCCAGCCGAAACACCAGCCAGCGGAACAGGAACAGCACCGTCACCGGGGGAGCCACCTCGTTGGACCCCAGGAACGCGGCCAGGAAACCGGCCTCGAGCAGCAGTGACTCCCAGCCGAAGCCGTAGAACGTTTGGCCGATGTTCACGATGGACAGGTACAGCCCGAACAGCAGCCCGAAGGCGGCCATGGGCAGCCACGGCGGGCCGTGCTGCGGCAGTCCGGCAACCAGCAGGGCGGCCACGGCGGCTCCGGTCCAGGCCACGGCGAGCAGGAACCGGTCCGAGTAGTGCCAGCGGAACAGGGTGGGAATCCCGCGTCCGGCGGTCCGGGCCAGATACCGCGGTGCCGGCAGCAGGCCGTTTTCACCCAGCAGTGCCGGGAACTGGTTGACGGCGGAGATGAAGGCGATCAGGTACACGGCGGCTATTCCGCGCTGCAGCACCTGCCGCGCAAACTCATATCCCTCGGCGCTGAAGAGCTCCATGCTTACCAACGGTAATGCCGGGGACAGGAGTTTGGCCGGAGTGCGTCAGAACCGGAACAGCATGTTGACCGGGCCGGCACAAGAGCCCCGGAAACGGCGGAAGGCCGGCCCCAAAGGGCCGGCCTTCCGTGGTTCCTCCAGCCGGGCAGCGGCCGGAAATTCACATGTTTACTTGATGGCGGCGCGCAGTTCCTTCGCAGCCTGGGCGGGGTCCTCGGCGCTGTAGATGCCGCCGCCGACGACGGCGACCTCCGCACCCGAGGCCTGCACATCGGCGAGGGTGTCCAGCTTCACGCCGCCGGCGACGGAGAAGGCCACGCCGGCTGCCTTGCCTGCGGTCAGCAGGGTGTTGAGGTCGTAACCGTCCTGGGCCTGCTCATCGAGTCCGGCGTGGAACTCCACGAATTCGGCGCCAAGGTCCGTGACCTCCTTGGCGCGGGCTGCCTTGTCCTCGACGCCGATGAGGTCCACGACAACGCCCTTGCCGTGGGCCTTGCCGGCCTTGATGGCTCCGGCGATGGTGGAATCGTCCGCGACGCCGAGCACCGTCACGAGGTCGGCGCCGGCCTTGAAGGCGATGTCGGCTTCGAGTTCTCCGGCGTCCATGGTCTTGAGGTCGGCAAAGACGATCTTGTCCGGGTGGGCTTCCTTGATGGCCGTCACGGCGGAGAGCCCGGCGTTCTTGACCAGCGGGGTGCCCAGTTCAATGATGTCGACGTACTCGGCGACCTTCCCGGAGAGCTCGAGGGCATCTTCGACGGTCAGTACGTCCATGGCGAGTTGCAGTTTCATGGTGTTCCTTTGATAGCTGGGAAGTGAAGTTTTTTTGGGGGCACGCGTTATTCGAGGTTCGCGTGCCGGGGCCAGAGGTCCTCGGCGGGGGTGCCGTCGGACTTCCAGAGGGCGGCGAAGACGCCGTCCAGCACCAGGAGCAGGGCCTGCTCGAAGAGGCTGCCGGAGTACTGCCGGGAGGCAGTGCCGCTGTGGTCGGTCTTCTGCGCGGCGGGGATAACCACCACGCGGTGCGCGGTTTCCGCCAGCGTGGAACCGCCGTCGGTGGTCAGCGCAACCACCCGGGCGCCGGCCGAGACGGCGGTCTGCGCGGCAGCAACGGCACCGGCCGTGGTCCCGGACCCGGAGGCGACAACCAGCAGGTCACCGGACCCGATGGCCGGCGTCGTCGTTTCGCCCACCACATACACGGTCAGTCCGAGGTGCATCAGGCGCATGGCGTGCATCCGCAGAGCGAGCCCGCTGCGGCCGCCGCCGGCAACAAAGACGCGATCAGCCTGCCGGATTTCGGCGGCCAGGGCTGCCAGCTGGTCCTCCTGGAGGCCGTCCGCCGCAGCGGAAAGTTCGTCCAGGATGAGCCGCAGGCTGTCCCGGACGGCGGGCTCCGCTGAGGTCTCAGCGGCCGTTCGGGCGGTGCTTTCCGGAGGCATCAGTTGCTGCCGCCGTGGGCTTCGACGGCCACCGGCTGCCACTGCTCCCAGGACGCCAGCCGGGACTCGTAGTCCGCTTTGGCAATGGCGAGCGGGGCTTCGCCGAAGAATGCCCGCAGCGGCGGGTTCTCGGAGTCGACGATCTGCAGGATCGGTCCGCGGGTGGCATGCGGGTCCCCGGGCGTGCCCCTGCGGCTCGGCCGGTTCGCCGCCTGCTCCCGGACGCCGTCGTACGCGGGAATAGCCGTGGCGTGCTTGGCGGAGCTGCCGCTCCAGTCGGTGGAGAATCCGCCGGGTTCGATCAGGGTGACGTGGATGCCGAAGCCGGCAACCTCCTGCGCCAGCGACTGGCTGAGTCCTTCAAGCGCCCACTTGGAGGCGTGATAAATGCCCACGGACGGGAAAGCGGAGATGCCGCCGATGGAGGAAACCTGGATGATGTGGCCGCTGCCCTGCGCGCGCAGGAACGGCAGGGCCGCCTGGGTGACCCAGAGGGCCCCGAAAAGGTTCGTCTCGATCTGGTCGCGCGCCTCGGCTTCCGAAAGCTCCTCGACCATGCCGAACTGACCGTAACCGGCGTTGTTGATAACGACGTCGAGGCGTCCGAAGTGCTCATGCGCCTGCCGGACGGCGGCGAAGACCGCGTCGCGGTCTGTGACATCGAGGGACAGCGGCAGCACCCGGTCACCGTAGGTGTCCACCAGTGCCGTCAGGCTGTCCGTGCTGCGGGCGGTGGCGGCAACGGAGTCGCCGCGTTCCAGGGCGGCTTCCGCCCATTCGCGGCCGAAACCGCGCGATGTTCCGGTAATGAACCAGACCTTGCTCATGCTGTGCTCCCTGCTAAGTGTTGGATCGAATCCGTGGCGGATCGAAATCGGTGGTGTCCGCGTCTGCCGGTTGGGGTCAGTCCGCGCTGATCTGGCGGCGGAACGTGTCGCGGCCGCGATGCAGATCCCACAGCACGCCGGCGAGGACGTCGGGATCCTTTTCGGGATCGCCCTCGATGATGCGGCCGCCGATGATCAGCTGCGACACGTGGATGCCTTCCTCGCCGAGGACCTCGTTAAGCAGCTGGGCATAGGCGGCCTGGCCGGCGAACGCCACTGAGGTTCCGGTGACGTTGCGCCCGGGCTTGACGGCAGAGCCTCCGTTGACGAAAAGGATGGTGCCTCGGTTTTCGCCGAGGAAGCGCATGCCGGGAAGTACCTGGTGGACTGCGGCAACCGGGCCGTAAATGGAGAATTCGACAGGTCCCACCAGGTCCGCCGGAGTGGTCTCGAGGACGGGCCGCATGAAGTCCTTCTGCGGCAGCGGGCTGTATTGCAGGACCTCGACCGGACCGAGGCTCTCGGCGGCGGCCTCCAGGGCTGCGGCAATCGATTCCGGCTTGCGGACGTCCGCAGCGAAGCCGCGGGCCTGGATGCCGGCCTTGCCGAGGTCTTCGGCGAGTGCGTCCACCTTGGCCTGGTTCCGGGAGATCAAGGCCACGGAGAACCCCTCCGCACCGAATCGTCGTGCGACGGCGGCTCCGAGGCCCCGTCCTGCTCCAATGATCGCGATTGTTGTCATGGTGGATGGAACTGGTGCGGCCGCCAAATAATTCCGGATGTCAGCGCGCGTCGTCGAACTGCGCCTGATGCGCTGAGACCTCATCCCGGTGAGTCTCGGACCAGAGCTTGAGCTGCCGGACCGTTTGATGCAGTGATAATCCGAGGGCGGTGAGGTCGTAGGTCACTGTGACGGGAACAGTTGCGGTTGCCGTCCGGGAGATCAGCCCGTCACGTTCGAGGGTTCTCAGCGTCTGCGTCAGCATCTTGGGACTCACGCCCGCGAGGACCCGCGCCAGCTCGGAGTAGCGCATCGGCCGCGGCTCCCCGTCACAGTCCGGCCCGCTGCCCAGCGCAGAAAGCACCAGGGTCACCCATTTGCCGGAAACCTGAGCCAGCAACTGCTGGCTGGGGCACGCGGCGAGGAACGCGTTGTACCGCGTTTTCGCTTCCGCTTTCTTCTGTGCCGCCGTCATCGTCGCCATGGGACCTCACCTTGGGTAGCAACGCACTTTAAAGTAACTACTTCCCGATGGGTAGCAGCTCCTTCAGGATGGTGGACATCACGCAGTTCCACAAGCACTGAAAGGCTCCATGATGAACAGCACCATTCCTGCCCTGCCGGGCGGCACCTGGACCCTCGGCGACACCACCGTGTCCCGCTTCGGATACGGGGCCATGCAGCTCTCGGGTCCGGGGGCGTTCGGGCCGCCGAGGAATCGCGAGGAGGCACTCGCCGTCGTCCGTTCCGCAGTGGACAGCGGGATCACCCACATAGACACCGCGGAAACCTACGGCCCCCGTGTTGTCAACGAACTGATCCGGGAGGCACTGCACCCGTACGCCAAGGATCTGTTCATCGCGACGAAGGTTGGGGGACGCCGCGACGCCGACGGCGGCTGGCCGCCCGCCCGCAGGCCCGATGAACTGCGGGCACAGATCGATGACAACCTTGAAACCCTTGGGGCCGACGTCCTGGACCTCGTGCACCTTCGTCTCGGCGACGCCAACGGGCCGGCCCCGGAAGACATAGGTGAAGCGTTTGAGACACTCGTTGACCTGCAGCAGCAGGGCATCATCAGGCACCTCGGCGTCAGCAACGCCACCGCCGAACAGGTTGAGGAGGCTCAGTCAATCGCACCGATCGTGTCAGTGCAGAACATGTACAACCTTGCCAACCGGTGGGACGACAACCTCGTAGACCGCCTGGCCGCGGAAGGGATCGCCTACATTCCCTTCTTTCCGCTGGGTGGCTTCACTCCGCTGCAATCAGACGCTCTTTCCGCCGTTGCTGAGCGTCTCTACGCGAGCCCAATGTCGGTTGCCCTGGCCTGGCTGCTGCAGCGTTCCCCGAACATCCTGTTGATTCCGGGCACGTCCTCCGTGTCGCATCTGCGCGAAAACATCGCCGGGGCTGCCCTTACCCTTTCCGATGCCGACCTCAGGGAACTTGAACGGATCACCGTTTAGCTTGGCGCGGGGGGGGCGTTCGTTGGACGATGCGGTAGACCGTGCTGCGGGCGACCTTGAAGAGTTCGGCGATCTCTGTGGTGGTGTGTTCTCCGGCTTGATACAGGGAGACCACGTGTGCTTCCTGCGCTTTGGAGAGCTTGGGTTGCTTGCCCCGAAGCCGGCCCTTGGCCTTGGCGAGCTGCATGCCTTCCCGGGTGCGGGCCCGTATAAGGTCGGATTCAAACTCGGCAACCATGGCGAGGACATTGAACAGCAGCCGACCAACGGGGTCCGACGGATCGTGGATGGATCCGCCGATACTCAGCTTCACGTTTTTCTTCGTGAGTTCTTCGAGGATGTCGCGGGCGTCGGGCAGGGAGCGGGCGAGGCGGTCGAGTTTGGTGATGACGAAGGTGTCCCCGTCACGGACTGCTGCCATGGCCTGACGCAGGCCTGGCCGGTCACGGTTGGTGCCGGTCAGCCCGTGGTCGGTATAAATCAGGTCCCCGGGGACACCGAGAGCCGCGAGTTGGTTCTGCTGAACCGTGAGGTCCTGCTCGTTGGTGGAGACGCGGGCGTAACCGACGATGTGGGCACTCATGGTTCTGAATGTAGCGGTTGGGCCACCTTCACCGGGCATATGCCCGGGCGGGGTATACGCGAACCACCATGTCACGCAGGTATATGGACATTCCAGGGTAGGTAAAGTTCGGTTGGACGCGTCATGGTGGGGGACCGGCGTGCGGGACTAGGAGGTCAGCCACAACACGCTGCAAAAACCATGGCATTTACTGCTGGGGGCTGCAACGCTGAAGGCCAGCCCCGAACCTCCTGTCGAGACTACGAATTAAAAGACGGTAGATTCGTGGGATGGTTCAAAAGGCTCGAAGCTTATGGAGACGCTGGGCTCAACGCGTCGGCGGTGCTCTTCTCTTCCTGCTTGCCCTTGGAACGACAGTCTTTACTGCGGCCACTGCATCTAGAGTAGATCCACCCTCAAGCGAGTTGAGTGTTCTTCTCGTACTGCTGGCTGTCGCCTTTCAGCTCGGAAGCATTGCCCTCTTTTCACGCAGCGGCAGGCCGGACGATACTCACGCGGAGGCCTCTGTAAGACGGCTAGTCAACTTGACCTATCGGACCCAAGCCCTGAGCGTGAGTGCCCAGGAAGCAAAGAGCATGGACACAGCGACGATGCGGAGCAGCCTGATGGACCTGAGCGCGAGGCTCAATTACATCGCTGAGGATACTCTTGCCAGCGTTGAGGATTGGACCTCGTTCAACAGCGCCGCTGAGCGGAAGGCGAACGAGCTAAACCAGAACGCTCGCCAACAGCGCGGGCAAATCGAAGTATTTGACGAGGAGAGTATAAATGGAACCGATTGAGGGCAAGGTCGCTCAGGTTATATCGGAGCGTGATATTGCCATCAACCGAGGAAGCTCGGCTGGAGTACAGGTCGGGATGCGGTTCAAGATACTCAGTTCGGAACCATCAGAGGTTCGCGACCCGGACACAGATGAGTTGCTGGGGACAGTCGACATCTCGAAGGTTGAGGTTGAGGTGGTGTCCGTGCAGGACAACCTGTCTGTTTGTAGGACATTCAAGAAGATCGTAGTGCCGGGAAGACCCAAGCGCTTGGGGGCAGCGTCTCCCTTTGCGTCTCTGAGTGACAGTATTTTCGGAGACACTGGAACCCCCGACTCTGAGCGTTATCAGACGCTTCGTAGTGACGAGTCCTTTGTGGTCAATGAACTCGACCCAGAGGGTTCGTTTGTCAAAAGGGGAGACCGCGCTGTACAGGTGGTTTCACGACCAAGAAGAAACTAGTTCGAGATCCCGAGCAGGCACCAGCCGAATGCCGAGCCAAACGTGAGATCGGCAGCTCAATCCGCCCCAAGAGGTCTCAGCCGGCACTTCCCGCATTAGAGCCGAAGGTCGGGGGATTGCCGCCTGGGGAATCGATGGAGGGGAAGGGGCTGATGTCTGATGTCGGGGCCGTCATGGAACGCAATGCAGCCTGCAGTTACTCGATGCTCATCATGGCAGCATCGTCGGCTGGATTATTGCCTCAGAGAACGGCCACAATCTGCTGTAAAATCAGGCCACTTACCGCCGCGGCTCACGGGGCATGCTCACAGCCCAGTCCAGCGTGCGCGCACGGAAAGGACCGATTTCGGTCACTCGTTACTCCCGCGGGCTCCTCGAAAGTGGTTGACTACATGCAGGCAAGGACAGCACCCGTTCTCGGAGGAGAAAATACCATGCAGGACCACATTGAGGTAGATGGCGTTCGCTACGTCCGGGAGGACTCAGTAGTGCTATCAGTTGATACCGAACACCACGGACCCCAGGATCAGATGGGTGTGAGATGTCCCTACTGCGGAGACAGCAGCTCAGGTTTGCACTTCGATGAGGTGTGGCTGGAAAATGCTGCTGGCCAAAAGCTCACTGCCTTGGCAGAAGGTGAGGACGACAAAAGCCGACTGACTGTATCCCTGACTAACGATGGACATTCGGAGCGACGTCACACTCTAACTATTGCCGGCGAATGCGAGCAGTGTGGCCACTTCAGACTCCAGCTCCTGCAGCATAAAGGTGCAACATTCTTGACGAAGAGCAGGAGCGAGTGACCACTGGGAAACCCGTCGGCGCCAGGTGCTAGGTCTTGACCAACCGCAAGATCCCTGTGGCAGGTAACGAGATTGCAGGCCAGAGCGACGTCCCATCAGATACTGATCAACTCCGTCGATCATTCATGTGGCCCTCCGATCGGGCCTGGTGCATCACCAAAGATGTTGATCCTCATTGGGCCGGCATCGGAGCTGAGCAGGCGCTGATCGACCACCTACTGACCGAACCAAGTCTCGACGTCGTTCCGGTCGAGACGAATCAAAAACTGCCCTTTTATCACTAGAGGATAGAACCGACGAGCAAGAGACGATGCCTCGCTGGAGGATCCTTCTGCGGGATATCTGTGGTGTCGGGGCCGCTACTCGTCGTATTCCACGTCAGCGAAGGCTTTGACCTCTGATCGAAGTTGCTCGGCGATACTGGCACCCTCAGCCTTCCATGCCCGTTCCTTGGCGCGTGAACTCCAACCGTTTTCATAAAGGTTCTCGGCATCCCAGGCGTCGTACCAAGCGCGAAGTCGGTCAGTTAGGGTTTCTGACAGCCCGAAGTCTGCCGGCTCCATTGTGTATTTGCTCGGGTGGCCGGGGGTACTGTTCTCCCAAAATGGCCACCGGTGCCCGTAGTCAGGAAACAGGCGGATGACTCGACGGGCGGGGTCGTCTGGCATGACCAAATACTAGCCCCAAGCGGGCATCCTAATGCCGGCCTTCCGGTGTTGATCGGACTGCCTGTAAGCCGATCCCTCACCGGAACACTCTCGCCAGGCTGATTTGTCGGGAAAGTCTGTGGTCCACAGTCTATCTATGGTCCTGGCCAGCACGGATACGATCTGGTTCGTGCTGGCCTGCCTTGACCGCAGGGTTGGATAAGTCCTTGGCATCAGTCCACAGGCGAAACCCGAATGAGATTGCCGTCAGGATCTGCGACCACAAAAGTACGCCCGAAAACATCATCGGAAGGTGGTTCCAGGACTGTAACTCCCTTGGCTTTCCACTGCGCGAAGAGCTCATCTACCGCCGCTGCAGATCCTGGAACCATCAGTCCGACTTCAGAGGTTCGTGGCGTTCCGGCCCTCGCGTGGTCGTTGCGTCCTGTCCACAAAGCAAAGAGCACCCCTGGTGCGACTTCGAAAGCGACGTAGCGGGGACTGGTGAAAACAGGCTCAATGTCGAACAGGGAACGATAGAACTGCGTCGCCGCTTCAGCTTCACGAACATAAATCAGGAACAAGTTAGGGGCAGGCATGGAGTCTCCTAAGTCGGCGTGTATACGGTCAGGAGCGACTCAACCAGTTAATCGCGCCAGAAGGTGTCATGTTTGTACGCCATGATGGTGAACTATGAGAGCCTCCCGACTACTTGCCCTGCTTCTCGTTCTGCAGACTCGCGAACGCATGACAACCGGCGAGTTGGCCCACCGGCTGGAAGTGTCCCGACGAACGGTGTTGCGCGACGTGGAAGCGCTGTCAGCCGCTGGAGTTCCCGTCTACGCAGAGCGCGGCCGGAATGGGGGTATCGTGCTGCTCCCCGGCAGCCGATTGAATGCCTCCCACCTGGAGCCCGCCGAGATGGAGGCCCTATCAATTGCGGGTCTCGACAGGATGCACCGAGAACAGCTCGGCATGGCAGCGGCCCATAAAATGGCAATTGCCAAGATAGCTGCTCGAAGGGCTTCAGTCGCCGCCCCAAATCCTGGGCTGGCGGATCTCGTCATTGTCGAGAACGCAAGCTGGCTAACAGCCGCTGGGCAGTCCACCGATGTAGCATCCCTGGCCCTTGACTTGCGGGGCCGGAACCGCCTTCGGGTTCGTTACCGACATAGCGCAACGCCGCAGGCTACCGCGATGATAGTGGACCCGTACGGACTGGCGTCCAAAGCAGGCCGTTGGTACCTGGTGGCCGACCATGAACAGGAACCCAGTCTGTTCAACCTTGATCGACTCGAAGGTTACGAGATATTGCCCGACGCCGCAGAAACCCGTGCGGGCCAGAACCTGCACGGAGTGTGGGCTGTCCTAAAGCAAAGGACAGAGAACCTCGGATCAGTCATCATTTACACACGTTTACGAGAAGACCGGCGCGATCTGGCAGCCCGAATCCTAGGGTCACGTCTCGTAAGCATCCGACCCATAAGTGAGGGGTGGTGTTCTGCCGAGATCAGGTATCCCGATATCGAATCGGTGCGGCAGCTGCTGCAGTTCGCAAACCATATTGAGATTGTCTCGCCACCGGATGCGCGCCGGCGTTTCTTTGAGCTTGCGTCCGACATTGCACTACGACACCGGCCGGAACACGATTAGCTCGATCATCGAGAAAAAAATGTGTCGCAACGGAGTGTTTCGCAGCGATGTCGGTCTGCCGGTACACGCACCACCTGACGGATTAGTGCCCAGTAATGAATCGACTAATGGGGCTGAGTTAGCTTGCTAGGTGCTGGACGATGATGCCGTGGCCGTCGCTAAGCTTGATGTCCGCAAGAGCACCATTAATCAGCGGCATCTGTGGGGGTTGGTGTCCTATGTCGAAGTCAAAAATGACCGGTATCTCGAGGTCTCCGAGTGCGCGGCCCAAGGCTTGTGCGTGGTTCAAGCCACCGGTTTCGGCCGCGCTACTGCGACCGATGAGAATGCCGGACGCATGACGGAACCAGCCTGCCAGACGTAAGGACCAAAGCATCCGGAGTACGGATGGTGCATCGGAGCCAGCCGACTCAAGATAAACAATCACGCCCTCCGGTGCGTGGCGCTGAGCGAATCCGGGAACGTCTCCAAACCGCGAGCCGGCTAGGAGGGAGACAGTCTCCAGACAGCCACCGATGAGTCGCCCTCGCATGCTAACTGGCCCATCATCCAGAGATCGTCACTGAGTTGGGGTTTCGTAGGCGGAGTCGCGATCAAGAGGTTCATCGTTCCAGTCAACCCAAGGGCGTGAGCGGCGGTGGGGAGCCGAATGCTGTATGAATGAATCGCCCTCCGTCAGACCGGCGACTTCCGTCCAGCGTTGGAACTCCGTTGGTAACTCCCAGGGCTCATCCATCAAGTTCGCCCCGTGAAGCGTGGCTACTCCGGTGAGGATGGTGAGCGGCATCAGCAGGGTTGAGATGTCCGACCAGCCGACAAACCAGGTTCCTTCCTCGGCGATTGCATCCCAATCGAGGTGTTCCACGAGCTCGATTGCGAGTTCTCCACCCCACGGCGGTAGCACTGCACCAGCTCCTACGAAAGCTGCTGCTAGATCTTCCGCCCGCTCCTGTGCCGTAGCAGGCATAAGGCCGCCGACAGTGGCGTGGGGACGCAAATGAGGGTCGAAGCCATCGCGCTTCAGCGCGTTGGTAGCGGAGTACAACCGCTCGTGCAACTCCTTTGGGACACCCATGGATGGGGCGGGTATCTCAATTCGATCTCCGCTCTGAAGCGGCTTGGGGTAACGGATGGCAACCATCGCTCAAAGGTACCAACCCGTTCCACGTCCTCTTTCCTTTCAGCGAACCCAGAATTGATCGTGTTCGTAAGCCGGTGGTCATGCGTACGCGGTGCAGCTCACCCGGCGATGCGCGCATAAGGATCACTCTGGGGACCTGGTGGGAGTACAACCAGCTTTCACTGTCCAAAGAGAGCGAGGCCAATCCAGAAAATACCTACGATGATGTAGAAGAAACCCATGCCTTTGATGGTGCCGACATCTGCGAAGGTAAAGTTTTCAGGAGAGATTCCACGGCCTTCTTTATATAGGCGAGACCATGTTGTAGCGGCGTCGTTGATATCTCGAAAGACACAAACGCCGAGAATGACAACCATGACTCCCGCCGCCGCAAGAGCACTGCGTAGAGTCCACGCTGCGCCGGTCAGCGAGACAAGGAGGATACCCAGAAGAAATATTGGCGGTATGGCCCACCCAAGGGCTCGTACGGGTTGCGGCATCTCTCTTCCAAACCGCTTGATCATCCGAATCGTTTTGATGAGTTTCCCCTAAAAATAAGGATCGGCGGCAGCACGTCAATCATTCCGCCAATCGGTTAGGTCAATCGTAGGTGTGCTGTCACATCCGCATAGGACTGCCCGCACTCAAGCAACAAGGTGCAGTGCTGAGATACGGCCGAGGAAGCCCATGAGGAGGAAGGTGAGACGGGTTAGGCCCTTCGGGACCCGATCTTTCCGCCCGTATAAGCCGGTCCCCCAGCGCAACCGGACGAACCATACGTCGCGATCAGGAAACTGCGCGGAAGTTTGCTGGGATGGGATTCTTGCTTGCATCCATGGTGGGTGCCGGATCCGCCAACAAGAACACGTACTTTGCTGGTTCAAAAGTCAGTTGGCTGAGCAGGCGACGGTCAGCGCCCCTGCGAATACGACAAAAGTCGGAGCCATCGGCTGGGCTTCAGCTCCAGGAACGTGTGGACAGGACAACGAAATAGCCGTCGGGATCAGTGATGGTGACCCCATGCTCGTCCCAGTACGGATTACGTGCGCTCACCCGTCGTCCGCCTGCATTCTGAATGCTTTCCAGAAGATTGTCCTCAACTGGACCTTCAAGATATAAAACAAGAAGGTCCTCCTCACTCGGCGCGGGCACAATCTGCCGGTCCAGAACTAACTCGAGATGCCAATTGCCGCCCGGCCAGCCAATAAAAGCTATCTCTTCCAGCGTGCCAGTTTCGCTAGGCTTCCGCCCTTCCAGGGTCATGCCGAATCCTTCTACCCAGAAGCGTATTGCGGCATCCATATCCGTGGTCGGGCGTGCAATTCTTATGTGGGCGGCCGAGAGGGAAGTCATACATGCAGGCTACCAAGTGACATGATGCAGTTCGGGCAGACCTAGGTGCCCACCGCCGATCCCTTGGAAAAGCGGGGGTAGCAAGACCTTACCTGGCACTTTTCGCCGGGTTGCGACCGGCGTCGCGGCTTGGGGAGGTATTAGCCCGGCGACCGATGAGGAACCAAAGAAGCGAACCGATCACGGGGAAGGCAAACACCACGAGAACCCAGAGCGCCCGTGCGGTGCCGGTGAAATGGTGAGAGCGCGCAATACCGATGACAGCCGCTACAAAGAGGAGCAGTGCAAGCACCCCAATCCCTACAACGGTGAACTCCCACTGAGTGGGCACGATCGGATTTGCACCTTCAGCTGCTGCCCATACCAGCACTACAGTCCCCCTTTGTTTGGGCCCGCGTGATACGGACGCCATCTCCAACCTAGCGCTGATCTCGAGTTTCCCAAGGGATACCCAACCGCGACAGCGGCCCTCCCGTGACTCTGCTCGGGCCGACGATCCCGGTCAGCAGAACACCTTTGGACCCATCCGTGGCAGAACGGCAAAGCCGAACGGTTCAACCGGACCCTGCAGGAAGGCTGGGCCTACCGGCACGTCTTCACTTCCAACCAGGCCCGCACAGATGCCTTGGAACCGTGGTTAGACTTCTACAACAACCACCGGCCCCACGGCAGCCTCGGAGGCAAAGCACCCAACAGCCGGTGTAACTAACGTGTTGTCTGAGTACACCTAGAGGCCTTTATTCCTGCCTCGTCTGGCAAGCACCTGCTTGGAGTTCGGCGCATAGGCCTCCAGATCCTCGTGGCGTAGCCGCTCAGCTTCTGCCGCCTCCTCAGAGAATCTCGCTGCAAAGGCCTGTTCAGCTTTCGGGTTCGCTGCAGGCCTGCTGCTGCGGATAAGGACCTGTTCCCCCTGATCTCCGCTGTCGACTGAGACAGAAAAGCGCCACCCCAGCTCCGCTGACAGTCTTTCGGCCAGCTCGCGTCCTCTGCCGGTATGGCTGGCAGGGCGATCGCTCTTCTCGCTGGCTCTGCCTGCGTAATAGTCTGCCTCCCAAGCAGCCAAATCTGACTTGAGTTCCACACTCAGATTTGTATCTGGATACTCCATTGGCCCCCCTGGGACCCAGATAGGGGAATCACCATACCCCACAAAGAGACGGACAGTTCCCTCAGCTTCATCTGACCCATCATGCACTTTGATGCACCCTCCTAACCCTGCTCTGACATCAAATAATGCTGCCACCTCGTAGCCCACAGCTTCGTCCCACCGGCCCAAAAGTTGGTGACTTCCCCTTTCTCGGCCTCGGCTGTCTGGACCGGCGCCGCATCATCACGTGACCCCTTTACCAATCGGGGGTCTCGATCGACCCGTAAGCCAATCGCGAAACGCAACACTCCCCGGTACCGCTCAAGTAGTTGGTAACCGTAGGTTGCAGGCGCGGCCTCAGCCGTCCCGGTTACGAGGTCCCCGCTTCCGCTCCGTCAGCACCATGCTGATGAGCGCAGCAAAAACTACGACGGGCATGAGCCCCGTAACCACATGTATGAGGTCGGGAAAAATCAGACCAGTAATACCAAGGGCAACAACAATCACCAGCGCCGGCAACATGAAAGAAAACCGCAGCTTCATGTCAATTCCGTTTGATTTCACCGTTTTCCACTCTCTCCACTGCTCTAGTAGGACTGATCCCCACGGGCACGTGTGCGGAAACCCCCGTTCTTGCTGTGACCCTAGCGTACGAATCGCAGCGGTACCTGGTGAAGTTTCACATGCTCATGCGTCATCCAAGTCTCCGTAAGCCGATCGGCTTACGGGCGGGCCGCACATCGCATAAGACTGCGATCCTCCCTAAAATCCACCGCGGGGAGGCTACCCGACGGCGCCGGCTGACTCCGATAGATTCGGTGCATGCAACTGAGTCCCGGAACCGTCCTGAGGATTCAAGCAACTTGGGCGCGGATCCTCGGTCTACCCGAGGAATCCTTGGCAGAGAATGGCACGAGGATCTACCGCGAGAAAAGCGATAATTCTGTTCTCATGTTTGTTTCGTTGTTCGGGGTAGGCGTTGTATTTGGAGCCAAGTGGGCCATTGAGGTAGCTCGAGACCTTCCCGACCAAGAACTCGCAAGTCATGCAAAACTTCTGGAAATCAGCGTTCCGCATGGCGGACAGCCGCTGCGCGAGGCAGGACTATATTTTTGTGACACTGTGCCATCCGTCCCAGACCCCGGGCCGACCGTGAGCAGCGATCCAGAGCATGCTTTTGCTTTGGAGCGCGCCTGCTCGCAGGACGACGCGGCAGAAGTTGGCCTGAGCGAGATGAAGAATACGTTCGTCCTGTTGGACGATGATGGGCCGACACCACGTCCTTTGGCAGGATGTGGATACGACACCTGGGGAGCCAGCTTGGCGCATATGGGTGTTCTCACCGCACATGGTCAGCGGCGGCAGGGACATGCTGCCACGGCCGTTTCGATTGCCCTGGTTCATGCCATGGAATTGGGCCTCGTCCCGCAGTCGCGTGCCAGGACGGACAACACCGCTTCCATCCGCACGGCCCTCCGCGCGGGATTCACGCATGCTGGAACCCAAACGACTTTGCTCCTGAACGTCTAGTCTCCAGATGAACGGTTAAGGACACTTCAGCCGGACACTCCGCTCCACGTCCTCTTGGGGGTCCTACCCGTCTAAGGAGCAATAACCGAACGCATGAGCAACCGATGCAACAAAGGTTTTGGAAAGGCACCACCAATCTCGTACAGCCGCAGCCGGAAATCACTGCCGGCATCAGTGCGGTTGTGCGTTCACCCCGGTGAAAGATAGAGCCGATCCTTCCTGGCTGATAGCTCTTCTCGTGCAAAGATGCAGCACATGGGACCAGTTCACAGATTCGTCCGGTATCAGGCAGTTGAGCCAAATCACCGCGGAGCCAAGATAGGAATATTCGGGTTGGCCAACGGCCTAGCAAGGGAGAGCGCGCTCACATGGCAGGACTATCAGTGGGGGACCAAGGCTAACGCCTGGTACGACGACGCACGACGCACCAAAACGCGCTGAGCCAGGGGATTCCTTTGCCTGGACTACTGGCAACCTCGGGGTTCTGATTTCCTTGGCGAATGATGCGCCATCTTTTTAGTGGAAGCGCGCTGCCGGCAGGCACGCCTGTCGGCAGCAATCCGGCTCGCTCAGTTTTCGTGGAGCTAGAAAACTAGTTCAGGTGCTGGATGGCGTAGTCAGCCTCGGCGGGAGTGAACTGTTCTCCGTACTCGGACACGAGCTGGTCATAGATTTGGTTTGGCGAGAGGGACATTGTGTCCTGGTAATCCTTTGCTTTCGCCAATGCGTTCTGGTTCCAATCAGTCTCGACATTGTCCACTGCGTACTGGGCGGCTTCGGGTGAGAACTGGCCCCCGTACTCGGACACGAGCTGGTCATACAGTCCCTTTTTGGACATGTGCAATTTGTTCGCGTAGCTGTCCGCCTGGCGGAGTGCGGACCTGTACTCCGTAGGAACACTGCTTTCAGCCGCAGCCGACGGCTTCGAGTCAGCCGGCGCTGGCTCGGCTTCTGCCTGCTGTCCTCCAGCGGAGTTCAGGTGCTGGATGGCGTAATCAGCCTCGGCGGGAGTGAACTGTTCTCCGTACTCGGACACGAGCTGGTCATAGATTTGGTTTGGCGAGAGGGACATTGTGTCCTGGTAATCCTTTGCTTTCGCCAATGCGTTCTGGTTCCAATCAGTCTCGACATTGTCCACTGCGTACTGGGCGGCTTCGGGTGAGAACTGGCCCCCGTACTCGGACACGAGCTGGTCATACAGTCCCTTTTTGGACATGTGCAATTTGTTCGCGTAGCTGTCCGCCTGGCGGAGTGCGGACCTGTACTCCGTAGGAACACTGCTTTCAGCCGCAGCCGACGGCTTCGAGTCAGCCGGCGCTGGCTGGGCTTCTGTCTGCTGTCCTCCAGCGGAGTTCTCCTGATCCAGATCGGGGGTCTGGATTTCTCCGACCTCGGTAGAGGACTCGATCTTTGTGTCAGCAGTCGGCGGCTGGGCGGTGTTGGTGTCTTCTGCGTCGTTGAGTCCTGCAGCTCCGGCGAGCACCACGGCGATGCCGACAATCCACGGCCACTTTTTGCGCTTCTTCTTCGGTGTCTCCGTCGTTTCGCCGAATGATGGGTGGTGATGCAGTGGCTTGTTTGGTGCTGGTGACATAGCCAGGGTCTCCTTCCTCGTCTCGCTGCAACTTAATTTTATTTTCTTGGTCACAGTGGGGAAAGGCTCGTGCGTCACGGCGGGCTGTGGTGCTCGTCCCATCTGCGTTGGAGACCCTTTCCGGTGTGGCGGCGGAGCCGGTGCCAGCGAAACCCAGGTTCGCGGCCGCGTCGCTGCGCAACGCAGCGAGGGGACGTCTATGGCCGGAACTCCGCCGGCGATGCGACTGGATACCTGAAATTCCCGGAGCAGATGGAACCGCAATTAGGCGAGCTGGAGCAAGGCCTGCCGACGGCTGTCACGGATCAGGGTCTCGGGATGTTCAAATACGAGGACCTGCCGACCTACTTCGCCGTGCCGGTCCAATAGTCCGGACCGGCCTGCAATCCGAACATATCTGGTGCCGTCGAGGGTCGCCATGTCCGAACGTGACAGGGCGGTCAAGCCGTTCCAGGAAAGGGCGCTGGGCCGGAGCCCACCTGACACCAGTAGGAACTGGCCCCCTGAGGGATCCCTCAGCGGGCGCTCTGAGTTGTCCACTCAAGGATGACCAGTTGAAGACCAAGCCGAGCTGGAAAGTCGTGAGGCGCAGGTCGATCAGAATTCATAGATTATGGCCAGGTCATCCGACAGCAGCACCGTGTTCGGGAGATCGCGCAGTGCCTCGGCGTCAATTGAAATTCCTCGCAGTCGTGCGGCCTGCGCGTAGTGTCCCCACGGAAATGAACCGGGCTCGCTCGCATCCGCTTGCACCAGCGTGAGAACTTCTGAGATCACGTCAGCTGCGGAGCGTTTCCAGGAGACGGCCTCGATCCGCCCAAGCTTGAACGTGGATACTCCACGATCCATATCTAGACGAATCATCGATTCGTCCGATAGGCGCAGATACTGGGTCATTTTCATGTTCATTGATGGTCTGGAGTTTCCTGGAGTCGGATCATCAAGTTCGCAGATGATGACCAGGCCGGTGACCGAAAGGCTGGAAATGTCGAACGGCAGGCGCTGGACGGGCTCTGTATGGGCCGCTCCTCGTTATCTGTCATGTTGTAGAACAGCTTAGGTCGCAGCTACCGGCACGACCATCTCATGATGGTGTCCGTAAGCCGGTCTTCGAACGTGCGCTAGCCATACGCCAGTTGTGTTTAAGTTGGCCCAAATTGAGTGTCCGTTGCTGGCGTCTCTGTCACACTTGAGCCGGGAATCTGTGAACAATGATGAAGGAGGATCGTGGACCCAGTTGATGCCGCTGCGGCCAGGGCTTCAGGAACAGACAGCTCCGGGTCGGAGCCTTCCTCCAGGCTCTTCCGGGCCTCAGTTATTCTGCTGGTGCTCGCCCCACTATGTAGTGTCTTGGGCTGGAGCGGGGTTTTGTTCGTTGTCGGTCAGCACGCCGTCCCCGGGTGGGCCATCGGCGGTGTTCTGTTCGTGGTCTCTATGGTGTTGCTGAAGGTGGATGCGTTCAGGCAGCGATCCATCACCTTTACCGATCGAACCCGGCGCAGTCCGCGGCCCTGGTTCGTGACTCTGCTGGCCGTTGTCTCGGTTGCCTTCAGTGGCCTGAGTGCTCTGGATGATCTTTCCGGCGCATACTACGTCCTGCCACCGGCCAACAGCGATGGTTGTCGCGTAGCTGTGCGCGAGTTTTCGTTCCTGTTTGCCGGCAGGGGTACCGTTTACGTCGTCGGCGCAGCCGGCGTCGGCCGGGAAGTCAGTTCCTGGACAGCTGATGACGGGTACGAGCCGTTTAGCAGTGGAAATTATGAGCTTAAGTGGTACGACGACGGCGGTTCGCTCATCCTTCACAGCAACGGTGATCCAGTCTGGCCGGCTTTGCACGAGATCAACTGCTGACCGGCGTCTCTGTACCGCGGGCTGCAGGGTCCGTGTGTCGCAATTGCTGGTCATATTCTTTTGCCGGATGCGGGCGGGAAGCTGGACGGGCTATGTTGCCGTCGGGGGTGAATGCAGTTTTGGAGCGTCGCCGTCCACCATCATCTTGGCGGGAGTCCTTTGGGGTCTGGCGGTGTGGCTCATCTACGCATGGTGGCGCGAAGACCGGCGAGCATAAGGCCGGGCCATGGAAGGCGGGGAGTGCCGAGGCGGACAGGTGACGTGTCCGGCCAGGGATCGTCATAGGGGAGGATTTATCGCCGGCGTACCAAACGGGGACGTCGTCGGCACCTCAAACCAAGAATCGCTTTTGGGTTTGAGATGCCGATGGCCGAGTGCCGTCATCAGCAGGATCACGCCCAGCGCGGCACCCCATACGGTGAGGGTATCGAAGGCGAGGCGCTCGGTAATGCCGAGGCCCAGTGAAATCGATGGCCCACCGCTGATCGCATCGATGAAGAGAACAAAGCCGACGATCGAGAGTGCGATGCTCGCCAAGGTCAGGACTAACGCCCATCGTGCTGCCGTGCTGCCTTTAAGCGCGGAGGCGAGGAATGACATCGCGGCTTTCCCTGGCCGCAGCCGAGGCCAAGCCGACCACAGAAGGATGGCTCCGAATGGCGGTATCGTGCTGCTCCCCGGCAGCCGACTGAGCCCTACCCAGGCTGAGGACTTCTATAACAAGCTAAGAACGGGCATAACCGATGACCAGCTCCCGGATCATCTGCTTCAAAAGATCGACTTTGTTCACGACGGCGTTAGGCAGACTGTCCAGGTAGGGGATGAAGATTTCCGAGGAACAGGACCCGTAGTCGTTGTCATGGACCCCCTCATCTCCGCAACTCTTTTTCACCGTGACGCTCAACGCCGGACTGTCGGACTTCAACCCTTACTGGGTTGGAGCAACCGAGGTGAAAGGAGTTGAGTCCTTCCTGGACGATCAACTGCGGGCTCACGACCCTTCTGGCCGATGCAGATTCACCGGTTGCCCTCGGTGATAAAAGCAGATTGACCAGTGGCTGGTGAACCGTGTTGCTGGTTCCGCCCGCCTAACCGGCCGTTACCTGGCTATCACCACCGCCGAGCATCTGGTCTAACGACCGGAGGAGAAAAGAGCGGCGTGCTTAGGTCCGCGACCGGCAACCGCTCACGCGCATCCAACGGCCCGCCGTTACTGCCGGCGCTGTGGTGGACTCCTGTCACGCACCGAGGTGGACCGTCACTATAAAACGAGTCAATGTATCGAAAGCTGTACTTCCCACGGCGCTCCATCCTCGCCGCGAGAAAGGTCAAGAGTCTGCCGTAAATTGGTTGCTGATTTCCCATAGCTCTGTGCGGAGCTCTGATCGGTACGCGTCGGGGTGGGCGTGCGTTTCGGTTCCGCGGTCAAAAAACCGTCCTGTCATGTATGCGAGCTCGGAGTCAAAGGCCAGCCGCAGTGTGGATCGCACACCCGTGTCCAGGCTGTCGATACTCAGTTCCGGGGAGTCGAGCATCTTCGTCGGCATGTAGGTGCCGGGATGGAGGCTGTTAACGGTGAGGACTCCGGGGTCAAAACGTTCCCCCAGTTCCATTCCCGCCATAACCAGGGCCAGTTTCGACACTGAGTACGCGCGCTGGCGGGTGTATCCGTGAGCCATCGCCAGGTCATCGAAGTCAATAGAGGTCTGGCTGAGAGACGCCACGTTGACCACCCGGGCCGGCGCACCCGCCCGCAATAGGGGCAGCAGGCGCTTTGTCAGCAGGAAGGGTGCGAGGTGGTTGACCGCGAAACACAGTTCGTGGCCGTCCGCGCTGAGCTGGCGGGCGTGGCCGGAGCTCACGCCGGCATTGTTTACTAAAACGGATATGTCATCGGTCAGGCCGCGGATCCTTTCGGCGAGCCGAGCCACCTGTGCCAGCTCCGCGAAATCGGCCTGCACCGTGATGATGTCCGCCGGACCGCCGGCCAGCTCCTTTTCGAGCTTTTCCAGCCGCTCCTGGCTTCGACCGTGAAGGACCAATCGAATCCCGCTGTGGCCGGAGAGTTCGAATACCAGCGCCTTGCCGAGTCCGTCTGTGGCGCCAGTGATAAGGATTGTGGGCGTACCTCCCCGATCATTCGTAGGCAGGTGTACTCCGTTTATCGGCATCGCGATCAGACCGCCGGCGTCTCGGCGGTTCCCACAAGCCAGGCGCGGCCGATCGTGTGTTCGGCCATCATGAAGCCCAAGGTTGCCGGGGTGGCTTCGGCTGAGACCTCGATTTCGTCGATGTCGAGGGCCGTTACGGTGATGAAGTAGCGGTGCCGCCCGTGGCCGGCGGGCGGTGCGGCCCCGATGAACCGAGCTGCGCGCGCATCATTGGGAAGCTGCACGGCGACTTCAGGCAGGCGCGATCCGTCGTCGTCGCCGGCTCCTTCCGGGATGCTTGTGGAATTGGCAGGGATGTTAGCCACTGCCCAGTGCCAGAAGCCGGACCCAGTGGGCGCGTCCGGGTCATAGACAGTGACCGCGTAGCTCCTGGTTTCTGCAGGTGCCCCCGACCAAGAAAGTTGCGGAGATGCATCAAGGCCCCCTGGTACTCCGGACATGCCCGACCACTGTGAGAGAGCCAGAGGCCGCCCGTCGCTGAGGTTCTCGCTGGTAAGTGTGAAGGTTGGAACTTCCGGCAGTCGGGAGAATGGGTTGTTTTCGGTCATGGTGTTCCTGTCCGTGGTGGGCGAGCTAATTTATCGATTATTGCGTTAATAATCGATTATTTACAAGTGGCCCTATGATGGACGAATGACCCCTACTGTCAGCGCCGGGCGCCAAGCGCCCTCAGAACGCGTCTACTCGCTCTTACGGGCAGCGGTGCTGCACGGAGCCGTTCGGCCTGGGCAGCCACTCCGCCCCCAGGAATTGGCAGACCAGCACGGCGTGAGCCTCGCCGTCGCTCGGGAGTCGCTATTGCGGCTTGTTGGCGAGGGTCTAGCCGAGCGGCTGCCGAATCGCGGTTTCGCGGTCCCCACCGTCGCCGATGACCGGTGGCAGCAACTGGCGCAGGCCAGGGCGATCTTCGAGCCCACGATGCTTCGCATGTCTATCGAGCGAGGCGATCTGGATTGGGAGGCCCGGGTGCGGGCGGCACATCATCGACTCTCGGGAACGCCTCCGTACGAGCACGAGAGCGATGCTTATTTCTCGGATGCCTGGGCGGCTGTTCACCATGATTTCCACCGCACGCTGCTGGACGCCTGCGGCAACGAGGCGTTAATCGAGACATTCGATCGTATGTGGACCGCCACTGAGCTCGCCCGACGCTGGTCAGCCGCAATCGAACCGCACCGCGACGCGGCCGGCGAACACCGCGCGCTCGAAGAGGCAGCACTGGCGCGGGAGGCGGAGAAGGCAGCCGACTTGCTCACCCGGCACCTGACCGGTACCGCCACCGCCCTCTCGAGGCCACACTGACGGTGCGAAGCTGACAGGGTCAGACGGGTCTGGCTCCTTATTCGACCAGTGCTGACATACTCCTGATGGCCGTTTAGCTCGCTGGTGCACGACGGCGTCCTCATACCCCTGCCCCGATAGCTTTGCCACAGCGGCGGACTCGACCGACGGCGGCACTGCTCACGCGACGCCGTAGCCACCATCGTTCGCATTGCCGGCGGCAACTTCCGTCCGGTTGGCCGGCTCCTCACCCAGATAGCACGCGTCCCGGGCCTCAACAACCTCAGCAACGTCATCCCCGAAGCTGTCGACGCCGCCCGCGAAGCACTCCTAATCGGCCACTAACCGCTGTGAAAATGACAGCAGCCCCCTGCTGTCTCATTCTGTTGTCTTGCATCTTGGAATTCGAACCTCCGGGTCGAGCAGCGAGATACGAGCATGACCGAGTGAGAGGTCTCGAATCTCGAGGGTTAAGAGACGGCTGGCGGCGATTTCGGGAGCTCCCCGTCACCTCTCTATCGAGAGGACACCGATCGCCCAAGCGCGTGCTGCCGACGAGGCGAGAGCGGGCTGCTGATCGACTGCGACGACGTGACCGAGGTTCCCTGACGAAGAGAGCGCGGCAATCCCGTGCGCAAGTGTCCAAAGCTCGGCAGCACGTGAGGTTACACAGTTCACTGGGAGGAAGGGCGCGAGTGCTTCCTCGAGTTGCCCCTGGACCCGTGCGGCCTCGCGGAGCAGTTCTGGGTGCGCGTTTTTGTCCACTCCGTTGGCGAACATGGCTTCGAATCTCGCGGGGTCGGCTCTGGCGAACTCCCTGTACGCCACGACCACCTGAATGGCACGCTCTTCAAGGTTCGAACCGAGCCGCATGTTGGCGAACGCTGCCTGCAGCGATGCGAACGACGAGGCAGCGACCGCGGCGAGCATCGCATCACGATCAGCGAA
The DNA here is from genome assembly GCF_058269295.1 of Arthrobacter sp. TJ-58. Lineage (NCBI taxonomy): Bacteria > Bacillati > Actinomycetota > Actinomycetes > Micrococcales > Micrococcaceae > Arthrobacter > Arthrobacter sp. TJ-58. Next base: position 1,067,195 of record NZ_JBZCNM010000001.1, on the reverse strand, counting down.
GTGTCGGTACGGCGCACTCACTGATACTCCCGCGCGGCGGGCTGCTTCGGAGACGGAGAACCCCCGGGCGCCGCGTTCGCGGATGAGATCCTTGGTCGCTTGCAGGAGGGCGTTCCGCAGGTTGCCGTGGTGGTACTCGTTCCGTTCGCTCACCACCCTATGTTAGTGGCTCTCACACATGCTGTACTGTCATCCAATGTAAGAGCCTTTTACATTGGACGAAGGGTAAGCAGATGGATTACATGGGGACAGTCGCTGTCGTGACGGGTGCCAGTTCCGGGATCGGCGCTGAGTTCGCGCGGCACTTGAGCCAACGGGGAGCGGACGTCGTCCTCGTGGGGCGCCGAGCTGGTGTGCTCAAAGATCTCGGGAAGAAGATCACGGCCGAAACCGGCCGGAACACTTTGCCGATCACACTTGATCTCTCACGTCCGGGCGCTGCGGCTCGCCTTGTGGCTGAGATCGACGCCGCAGGGTGGACTGTGGACACACTCGTCAATTGCGCGGGGGCGGGGCTGACGAAGTCGTTCATTGAGACGACGTCGGAAGAACTCACCATGCAAATACAGCTTGATATTGGAGCCGTGGTCGAGATATCGCAGGCTTTCCTCCCACGCCTTGTCGCCTCGGGTCGTGGTGCGCTTGTCAACGTGGGGAGCCTGACCGGGTACACGCCCGTGCCGATGATGGCCGTTTACGCAGCCGCGAAGTCGTTCGTTATCCGCTTTACCGAAGCGCTCTCGCACGAGCTCCGCGACTCGTCGTTGCGGGTGATGGTCGTATCGCCAGGGCCGACCAGCTCGGAGTTCTTCGCGCGCAGCGGTACAAGTACCACGGGCGTCCGCTTCCAGACCCCAGCACAGGTGGTAGCCGAGGCGATGTCGGCTCTTGACCGGCGACGCGTACCGGTCAGCATCGTTTCCGGTGCCCCGAACCGGATGATGCGCCGCCTCGTGGGCGTGATGCCCACTGGATTGCAACTCCGACTCGCTACATCGACCGGGACCTGATACCGTCCTGGTCCGCATAGAGGTGGGGCGTGAGGAGGGAGCGGACCGACCGTATCGGTCCGGCACTACTCGCAGGCTGCTTTCCCCATGATTTGGAGCAGCTCGTCAGCCCTGTCCTAGGGGCCGCGTCCGCTCGTCCGAGGTTCATTACCCGTCTTCGTCCAGATCTGAGGAAACGCTGAGGTCCACTATTTGCATCTTCGGGCGAGGAATAGTTGCTGCTCGGCTTGGCTGAACGGGTATGGGGAGTCCGCATCGCTGTGGTCCCGCGGCAGCAGTACCCGTTCATGGTCGATTGCACGCCGCCCCGGTTGGGCGTATCCCTCGACCTGGTCAAGAATATTCCGCCGTGATCCCGGCATTGATCCTCTGGAACGACTTGCTGCCGTCGCCACCATGGTGGATTTGCCAGCACACTAGCTGTAGGGATGCCTAGAGAACGGGGAGGCTATGAGCGCGGAGTTGGTCATCAGTGTTCAGGGGCTGGAGAAGACTTTCGGAAGATTCCAGGCTCTGAACGGGCTGGACCTACAGGTTCAGCGCGGGCAGGTGCACGGTTTTCTGGGGCCAAACGGTGCAGGGAAGTCAACAACTATCCGCGTGCTCTTGGGGTTGTTGAAGGCCGACGACGGAGACCTGCATGTCCTGGGAAAGGATCCGTGGCGGGAGGCCGTGCCGCTGCATCGGCGCCTTGCCTATGTGCCGGGCGATGTCGCGTTGTGGCCGGGCATGACCGGCGGCGAGGCGATCGACCTGCTGGGATCACTCCGCGGCGGGCTGGACGAGGGCCGGCGGGCGGAACTGATCCAGCGGTTTGAGCTGGATCCCGCGAAGCGGGGCCGCCAGTACTCCAAGGGCAACCGGCAAAAGGTAGCCATCGTCGCCGCCCTGGCCTCCGACGTCGAGCTCCTGATCCTCGACGAGCCAACCAGCGGTCTGGACCCGCTGATGGAGAACGTCTTCCAGGAAGTGATCGGTGAGGCGAAGCAACGCGGCACCACGGTGCTGCTCAGCAGCCATATCCTCGCCGAAGTCGAAACCCTTGCGGACCGGGTGAGCATTATCCGGGACGGACGGATCGTGGAGGAAGGCACGCTGGCCCAGCTTCGCGGCCATACCACCGCCGCCGTCCACGCCACTCTGGAACGTGACCCGCAGCCCGGCCAGCTGACCGCATTCGGGGACGTGCACCTGGACGGCGGCAAACTCACGGCTGTGGTGGAGAGCGCACGGGTGGGTGAGGCAATGGCAGCACTCATCCCGTTCGGCATCACGTCGCTGACCGTTGAACCGCCCTCGCTGGAGAGCCTCTTTCTGCGGCTGTACGACGACGCCCCCTCCGCTGGGGGCGCCCGTGAGTAACGCTCTGACGGGTACCGGGCCCCTGCTGAGGGCTGTTTTCCGGTTCGACGGACGTAGCTTTGTGCCGTGGATCCTGATCGCGACGGCACTCTCTGCGTCCTCCGTGCTCGTCTACCCCTGGGTCTTTCCCACTCAGCAGGACCGCCTCGGACTAGCCCTTGCCATTGGCTCCAACCCGGCACTGGGCCTGATCTTCGGGCCGGCCTACGATCTGAGCACCGACGACGGTTTCAACGCCTGGCGCAGCCTCGCCCTGGGCGGTTTCCTCGCCGCACTCGGATCGATTTTCACCGTCACCCGGTCCAGCCGGGGCCAGGAGGACTCCGGACAGGCCGAGCTGCTGGCCTCCGGTGTGCTGGGCCGGGGCAGCCGCCTGCTGGCGGGAGTGAGCCTGGCACTGACCGGCTCGGTGGTTCTGGGAGCCGTCGCCGGAGTCGTCACCGCCTGGTGCGGCGGCGGCTGGAATGCCTCCCTGCTGCTGGGAGCAACGTTCACTGCCACCGGTTGGATGTTCGCTGCGGTCGCCGCCGTGACCGCGCAGCTGGGATCCGATGCGCGGACGGCGAACTCGCTGGCTGTGGGTACCTTCGGCGCGCTGTTCCTGCTGCGCGGCTTCCTGTATTCGGTGGAGGCACCGGACTGGACGTCCTGGGCAAATCCGTTGAGTTGGATGACGGAAACCCGGCCGGCCAGCGGCAACCACTGGTGGCCGCTGCTCCCCGCAATGGCCCTCACCCTGGTCCTGCTCGGTATAGCCTTCCTGCTGCAGTCGCGTCGCGACTTCGGGCAGGGGGCAATCGTCCCCGGACCCGGCCCCGCCCGGGGCAGGGTTGGAACTCCGTGGAGTCTGGCGGTCCGGCTGAACCGCGCCCCGCTCCTGACGTGGACCGTTGCATTCGTGATAATTGGGGTGGTCTTCGGGTTTTTTGCCCGCTCCTTTAAGGACATCCTGAGCGGTGACAGTGCAGCCGCCTCGGTTCTCGCATCCGGTGCAGCTACACCCGATGGCCTCGCGCCGGCCTTCCTGGTGACGATTCTGAGCCTGGCCGGGATCATTGCGGCCGTTCCCGGCGTGCAGATCCTGCAGAAGGTGCGGACCGAGGAGCTGGCGGACCGGCTGGAGCCCGTTCTGGCCGCCGCCGTTTCGCGCTCCCGATACTTCACGGCAAACGTCATGCTCGCATTGGCCGCACCAACCATCTACCTGCTTCTCGCTGGAGCCATCATCACGGCGCTGGCCTCCGGGGACCTTGGCATCGACGCCGGTAAGGTTCTGCTGCAGGCCGTCGTGACGGTTCCGGCCGTATGGACGGCCACGGCCGTCTCGGTGGCGGTCGTCGGTGCGCGGCCGCAGGTGGTAATCGCGTCCTGGGCCGGTGTGTTTATTTCCTTCGTGCTCACGTTGCTGGGCCCCACGTTCAGGCTCTGGGACTGGGTACTGGCGATCAGTCCGTTCTGGCACGTTCCCAACGTTTCCGCCGACGACGCCGGGTGGGCCGGGTTGGCGGGAATCACCGCCGTCACCGCTGCGTTCCTGTTGATCGGGTTCACTGGTTTTCGCCGTCGGGACCTCGATGGGTAGCCATCCGTCGCCGATGGAGCCGAGGAGTGGCATTTAGACGTCGCGGCGGGGGCCCCACCAAAGGGGGGGCGGGAAAGGGCTGAGCGTTGGAGTTGCTGCTTTAGCGGACTAGCCCAGCTTTGGTCAGGGCGTTCAGCAACTGGGTTTCTTTCGTATTGGCGAGTCCCGATCGGGGAGTCTCGTCAGGTCCCAGGGCCGGTTCTTCAGCCAGAATGTCGCTAAGCGTGTCCTGCAGCGGACGCAGTTCAAGTCCGGCATCGATTGCACGCTTGTTTGATCTCGCATTCATGCCATGCCACTCGGGATCGACGAGCCAGAGGGGCAACGACCCTTCGCCTGACCATTCATTCACGCCTTGTTGCAGGAGCCATTGTTCCGGGGCTGCGACGACCGGCCCCAGATGCCCGGCAACAGAACGGGCGATTTTCGTGTGTTCGTGGAACGGCAGAGGGTTGCCGACGGCATTAAAGATGCCTCCGGCGCGGTTTGTTGCCATACGTACCAGCCATGCGGCCAGGTCGCGGACGTCGATCATCGCCGTGGGCAGCTCCGGCAAATCTGGTACAAGGACGGCACTGGCCTCGTTCGAGGGGCTGGCGAATCTGCGGACCCAGTAAGTTGTGCGCCCTGTGGGATCGCCCGGGCCGCCAATCAGTCCTACCCGGGCAATTACACTCCGGTCCGGGCCAAATGCTGCTAGCACTTCATTCTCGCAAGCCACTTTGGCGGGCCCATAGTCATCAGGTGTGGCTATTCTGTCGGATTGGAGGGGAGACAGAAGGAGGGAATCTTCGTCCGCGCCTACCTCCTTTTGTGATGCGTAGACATTTCCCGTGGACACAAAAATGTATCGGTCAGTGGCCTTCTCAAGATCCCGGACAGACCGTCGCACAAATACCGGCTGCCGGGCTACATCGATTACCGCATGCCATCGGGTCTTCGCCAGTTCCTGCAGAGCATGGGCGTCTTCACGATCCGCACGAACGAGACGGACGCCTGGCGGTACGCTGTCCCCGCGAGCCACACACGTAACCTCGTGACCCATGGCCAGCGCGACCTTTGCGACGGCGAAACCGAGCCAAGCTGTTCCACCCAGTACAAGAATTCTCATGCGACGACAATCACAGTTCTGGAACGGGAAAGCACTGGTTTATGCCGTCGGCACAACGAAAACGACGTACCAGACGCTATTCATTGGTAAGGATTGACCACCACTTGAACGTCGTCTTCGTAGAGAATTATGCCCGGGTCGCTCGAGCGGGATTCCTCCCAGTTGACCCCGTATCGATCAAGGATAGCGAGATACTGGGGGACTCTGTCCAGCAGATGACCGGCGGTAGTTTTGAACCAGGCCTGAGCCTGAGGATTTACCCCACGGTCGTACACAGAGGGATCGATTGTGCTCGGGTCGGGATAGGCATCGTCGTACCAGGCGTTAGCCCTGGTCCACCACTGATAGTCCTGCTTTGTAAGCGCGCCCTCCCTTGCTAGGCCGTTGGCTAAGCCGAATATTCCTATCTTGGCTCCGCGGTGATTTGGGTCAACTGCCTGATACCTGACGAATTTGTGATCCGGTCCCATGTGCTGCATCTTTGCACGAGAAGCGCTATTAGCCAGGAAGGTTCGGCTCTATTTTCCCCGGGTGACCGCACAACCGCACTGATGCCGACAACACTATCCGGCTGCCGCTGTGCGAGCCGGGTGGTGCCTTTCCAAAACCTTTGCTGCATCGGTTGCTCATGCGTTCGGTTATTGGTCCTTGGGGGGGCAGGCCCACGAAGAGCACGTGGAGATACGCTCGTCGACATGACGAATGAAAGTACTCGGGCCGCGTACCGATCCCGCGCTGCCGAGTACACGCGCCTTCTTGGTTCTGTCGACGACATGCACGAGCTTGACCGCCAGTGCATCGGACGTTGGGGTTCAAGCATTGACGGGCAAATAATCGACGCCGGGTGTGGTCCGGGCCATTGGACAAATTATCTGCACGAAGGAGGTGCAGCGATAGAAGGCATCGACCTTGTCCCTGAATTCATCGATAACGCTCGTGCGCGCTTCCCGGACGTTCCCTTTCGAGTGGCATCCTTCAGGCAGATGGACTTCTCAGATAAGACCTTGCAGGGCGTGCTGGCGTGGTATTCACTGATCCACATTCCTCCAGATGAAGTTCCCCAGGCTTTGAGGGAATTCGCCCGAGTTCTTGTCCCAGGAGGGCGACTGCTCATCGGATTCTTCGAAGGTTCGCCGGGTACACCCTTCCAACACGCCGTCACAACCGCGTATTACTGGTCCGTTAAAGAGATGGGGCATCTGCTAGGCAACGCTGGTTTCGACGTCTTAGACGTTGAGACGCGCCAAGACGCAGGGAAGCGCGCCCATGCTGCGGTAACAGCCACTGTCCGCTGAAGGAGCCTGAACGCGACGCCTTCCGAACTTCCCTTGGCAATCGGACACGGATAACGAGACAGGTTCTCTTGGCGTGTCCCATCTCAGTCCCCGGTGTCCCTACTTCCATCGTTTTCGTTCATGAACTGGCCATGAAATCCTCTGAGTCATCGGTAGCAGTACAGCCTGTGGGAGGGACGGACCGGCTGAATCGACTGATCACCCCTACCGCCATGACGCGATGTGCCGCGTTCTAAAGGTAGGTTCCTTCAGTGGGGAAGAACCGAGAGAGCGTTGGTCAGACGAAATACGGGACTACTGCGATGTGGGGCAGCTTGTGTTCTTTAGCGATTGGAACGGTAGGCTATCTGGCCTCTAACTTCTGGATTAAGTGCCCCCCGTCCTACGGCGACACAGCTTATTGCCGGGAACTTGAGGGATTGATGCTGGCATCGGCCTTATCAGTTGTTGCGGCGAATGCGCTCTGCGTGTCATGTGTTGTGGTGGGAATCTTTGCGTTGATAAAAAGAGAACCTGGCTGGTCGGCTTTTGTTGCAATCGGAATGGGTGGAGTGCTGGCTTTCGCAAACTGGGCGCTGTACTAGGACTCCTACTGGGTACGGGGAACCCGGTCTTCCCCTAGCAACGTCGGACGTCGGCCAATCCGGTGCAGCTGCGTTCAGCTGGCTTAGCCTAGGCCGCGCTAGTTTTCCCGTGCGGAGGCAGTGCTGTTGGCGTTCCAACCACACGTCCAGAACTTTCTTTGTAGGATCGGTTACCAGACACTCGCAGCTAATCCCGGAGTCTCTATCTCTATGGCAAAAGCGACACGCTACGGCCCCTCACCGTATGGACGTGGGTGGGTGGAAAGGTACCAACTTCTGAGTAGGGTGAGTTGATGACAACAGGACTCTCGCGCGTTTTGACGGCCGCCACAGTCGTTCTACTGGGGGCACTGCTGCTGATCTCGATACTGGATCAAGCGACTGAGTCGGAGCTGGGGCGGTGGATCAGGTCGCTCGCAGCAGCCCTTGGGGTACTTGTCCTGATTCGCGTACTAACCGGTATCCGTTCTTGGCGTTCTAGGATTGCCGCTCCAATTATCAGTTCGGCGTCCGTTCAATCAAGAACCTTCGGCTTCACCCCGGGAGGCTCAATGGTTGAACACTCCAGCGGGCCAACCGCCACAACATCCCATGTCGAACCCAATGCAGATCTTCGACGCAGTCAAGGTGTGGATCCCGAATAACGAACCGGTGCTCCGGCTGAAGACTTGTTGGGAATGTGATCCCAGAAATCCACGCAGACCCACGCCTTAAGCGATCGTCATCGGGGACGGTTCATCACCGGCCTACGCACCTGGGACGTCGTCGGCGCGGAACCAAGAATCGCTTCTTGGTCTGAGGTGGTGCTCCGGTTGCCGAGTGCCGTCATCAGTAGGATCACGCCCAGCGCGGCACCCCATACGGTGAGGGTATCGAAGGCGAGGCGCTCGGTAATGCCGAGGCCCAGTGAAATCGATGGCCCACCGCTGATCGCATCGATGAAGAGAGCAAAGCCGGCGATTGAGAGTGCGAGGCTCGTCAAGGTCAGGGCTGACGCCCATCGTGCTGCCGTGCTGCCTTTGAGTGCGTAGGCGAGGAAGGCCATTCCGATCCACTGCATCAGGGCCTGGGCAAGGGCCACAGCGTCATGAGCCCCCGGGTAAACATCCCAGGCTAGGAAGCCGACCAGCATCACAAGTACACCGCCTGCTGCAAGGAATGACATCGCGGTTTTCCCTGTCCGCTGCCGAGGCCAAGCCGACCACAGAAGGGCGGCTCCGACAGCCACAAGGGCCCCGTTGGCAATCGTGGAACCGTTGGCCAGCAGATGGCCGGGGGAGCAGATGTAACGCTCAACGCGCGTGCCGGCGTCGAATGTCCTGCAGGTGGTCACGCCGAGATCGCTGATGAAATTTGAGGACCAGGAGTACGGGTTTGGCCACTGCGCGGCCGCAATTACCTGAGCCGGAAAGGTCAGCAGGCACAGAGTCCATAGTGCGGCACCCAAGCGCAGTCGTGTCATGCCCTGAGCATACAATACGAACGTATGGTTTTGTTCGGAGTAATCTCGAATCATGACCTCGTTGGGCGCGCAGCGCATTCTTACGGCTGTGCAGGACATTCTGGTGGAGCGGGGCCTTGAGGATGTGACGATCCGCAACGTTGCTGCAGCTGCCGGTCTCTCGATAGGTGCCGTCCAGCATCACCATAAGACGAAAGACGATTTGATCATGGCGGCCATGAACGAGGTCTCCAGGAATTTCATCGAGCGGGTGGGCTCCGCAGTGCATCCGGAGGCATCAGCGCGGCAGAATCTGGGCGCGGTGTGCAGGATCCTCGGAGGGGTGGACGACGAATCCCGCACCGCTTCGGTCATTTGGTTGTCCTACGCCTCGAAGGCGACAACCAGCAGTGCAGTTGCCAGCGCCCATCAGGCATCTTGGCGCCTTATGGAAGAAGGCCTGACAACTTTGCTCCGGCGATGGAACCCGGACCTCGGCCGGGACGATGCCGCCATGCTCATGGCACTGCTCGATGGCCTAGCCATCGCCAGGGTAACCGAGACAGACCGAATGACATCCGAGCGGGCTCAGCGCCTCATCGACCGATACCTCAACGGGCTCGAACCGCCGTCCCGCTAACCGATCCTCGAAGGACTCGCCGGCCAACGGCTTCCTGGCTCAGGACACAGACCTTACTTAGGGCGCGGGTGGCTCGTGGGCGGCGAGTTCTTGGACCAATTCCATGCACCGCAGGCGGGCCGGGGAGTAGTCGTAGGGCATCATTCCAACGGCCTCGATGAGACTCACGCGCTTTTCTCCTCTGCCAGCGTTCTGGCCCGCCCCGTCCTCACCTTCATCAGCGGTAACGGGGTGTAATGCCTCCCAAGAGTCGAAGAGCGCTTCGTCGCTCTGCGCCAGGCCGGAGTCCTCAACGACGGCGTCCAGCAGCAGTTCGAAGGCATGCCGTTTGGCAGCCACCTGTGCCACGCGGGGATCATCGACGGCGACCGTGTCATCGAGTGCCTGTTCGGCGGCATCAACGCGGTCGGATTCCTCCCGCAGACCCGGGTGTGTGGCCAAGGCGATGTAACGGCCGGCATTGACGGCCGCACCGAGCGGTCCGAAGATCCGCTCCATGACCAGCAGGTTGTCCAGGTCCGCCTGGCGCAGCGAGCCCTCGGGCAGGCCCTTGAAGCGGCCGGTGACGAAGTCGGAGAGTAGACTCATCCTGCCATCCGGGGTGCGCATGCGCTGCACGATCGCGTCGTCGTGGCCGCTGGAGGAACCGGCAGGAGCCGTGTCAGCGAAGGCGTCCTGGATGTCGTCCAGGGTGATCCGGGCGTCGGACATCTTCTGGATCCACAGCAGCCGGATCATGTCTTCGTAGCCGTACCGGCGGCGGTCGTCACCACCCCGTTCGAGCTCTGGCAGCAGGCCAGTCTCGTGGTACTGACGAATCGCCTGCACTGTGGTGCCTACGAAGGATGCCGCGTCACCGACTTTGACCTGACGCGGCGGAGTAAGGGACGGATGCATGGGCGGGCCTTCCTAACGGGCGTGAGTCCATAGGACCACATAAAGCTACGCGTAAGGTGCAACCTCAAATATCTCACCGCCGGAACCTCAACCGCTTGCCTGTTACTAGGACAATCACGAATATTCTTTTACTTCGAGGTAATGATCAGCTTATGGACACCACGGTTTTTTTACCGGGCTTGCAGCTGTCAACACACAAGGCGGCAACAGCGGAGGCGACCTCAAGGTCGACGTACTCGCTTGACCCGTCGCGTTTCACTCCCGCGCAGCCGTATTGGCGAACATAGCTAATCCAGACCCACCACAGAGAAGCAACCCGCGTGCGTCCGCAAGCCGATCGCCTTCGGAGCCTGTGTCCCCACACCGTGCCGAAGAAGGTCTGTAGTCGTAGGGCATCATGGGCTAATGGATCCGATCACGATTGCACGCTGTTATGTCGAGGAAATGCATGCCGGAGCGGAAGCATCAATCCTGGGTGGCAGCGCAGCATTGGGTTGTTCGACTCCGACATCGGATCTTGACATAGCTATCCTCTATCGAGCTGGTGGCGCGAACTACGCGGAGACCGTCCGGTATCGGGGATGGATCGTAGAAGCCTTCATTCATACCCCCGAGAGCCTGGCCTTCTGGTACGAGAAGGAAAGGTCAATGCGCTGTGCCATCCTCGGAGACATATGTGCCCGTGGACTCTTGCTAACCGACCACGGGCCCGGCAGGCAATGGCAGGATGAGGCGCGACTTTACATGCGGCAGGGCCCCAAGCCATTAACTGATGCCGAACGCGACCTCCGCAGGTACGACCTTAGCTGTTCAATGGATGACCTGCTGGGTTCCAGTTCTCCCGCTGAAACGTTCGCCATCGCCTCGAATGTGTTCCTCCAATCCGCCGAACTGCTGTTGCTCCGGCACCACAAATGGTTGGGCAACGGCAAATGGGTGGTTCGGCGCCTGGAACAGTTGCCCAACGATGAGGCCGCATTGGGTCTATTGGCTTGGGCGGCTTCGACGGACTATGACCCCCAGAAGCTGGCCGGGATTGCTGGAGATGTACTGGAGCAAAATGGTGGCTACGCCATGGAGGGCTTCTTGCGGGGTACCCGCTAGGGGGCCGGGGAACTAGTGAGCCGGCCACCAGGCATCCTCGTCCTCGTGCTCAATACTGGAGAGAGGTTCCATGAAGAAACCGATGGCCTCGTCTAATGGGTGATGATGGCACGGGCCTGCACTGTCGGCTTGATGGAACTCGCAGCCCTAAGATCGCACGAGCATTCACTCAAAGAGTGCCGCGCAGGGGGCACGGGCAGCGGATGAGGGCAGTTAAACTGAGTTTATAGCTATTGTTATAGTTCAAACATAATAATACAACTGACTCATGCTGATCCGCCTGACGCCCGACAAAGCGTCTCCCCTCCACGCGCAAATTGCCGACGCGATCCGTCAGGGAATAATCGAGGGCTCTCTCGTTGACGGGGAGCGGCTGCCGGCAGCGAAAGCGCTCGGTGAATCGTTGGGCGTGAGCCTGCATACTGTCCTGCATGCCTACCAGGTCTTGCGTGACCAAGGCTTGGTCGAGTTACGCCGGGGACGCGGAGCCGTTGTAATCGCGCCGGAAACGGCTACCCGTGAGCAAGCCACCCGGATCCTCGACGAGGCAGCCCGACAACTCGCAGAGCTGGGGCTGTCGAGCGAGACGACACTCGCGCTATTTCGCCAACGACTGGATAAAGGAAGAGCCTGATGACGATGGACACCCTACGCAGTCCGGCGACCGAACCCGACCCCCGTTTCTGGCTCGGAGCGTTCCTCCCGACAGCCGGAGTTCTCTTCGGTTCCTTCGCTCTTTCCCTCGGATGGAGCCGCCAACTGCCGTCCTCCGTCGCCCAAAAGTGGGACTGGTCTACGCAGGAAGTCATCACCATCGCACCACTCTGGACGGGGATTCTCTCCCTCGCCGGTCCTTCTGCTGCGGCACTGATCTTCCTGGCGTTCCTGAAGTGGTCTGGAAAACTCACCGGATGGGGACGCCGCCTGTCCATCGCCGCGCTCACGGGCATCGCCGTTTTCACCTCCTCGTCGCTGCCCGTCATGCTCAGCGGTCAAGTTGGGCTCACGGATCCGCTTCTTGCCCCTGACCCGCGGACCATGATGGGCGTCGTCGCAGCCCTTAGCCTCGCCTACGGCATTCTCGCAGCGCTCATCGCCGGCGCACGTCCCCTTGCCACGCCGACCGCAGAGGCTACGCCGACTCCGCCCCTTGAACTGGGGCCGAACGAACTTGCTGTCTGGACGACCACCACCACCGCCTGGGTCTGTCTGCTCGGCGGAGGTGTAGCAGGGCTGGTCCTCATCATCCTCGGCATTACGACGCCGCTCTGGGGCCTTGCCATAGCCGGCGGGATTCTGCTGGCACTTGGCATCGTCACCGGCCGGTGGACCGTCACCGTCGATTGCAGGGGCCTAACCTGCACTACCCTCCTGGGCCTTGGCCGTTTCACAGCACCGGCCACACCGGGAGCGACTGCCGAAGTAGTCACTGTCCGGGGACTGTCCGAGTTCCTCGGCTGGGGTATCCGAGTAGGAGGATCCAGCTCGATCGGTCTGATATTCCGGAACGGAGAAGCCCTCCGCGTTCACGGGCCGAAGAGCTACAGCCTGACCGTCACCACCACCGACGCCACAACAGCAGCAGCCCTCTTCAACGCCCAAACAGCACGCCACCACACCACGCTGTAACACCGCAGAGTTCCCGTCCGTTGAGGCATCCTTCACCGGTAGCCGTTTGGTAGTCAGCTCGGCGATTCAGGTGGATGGAATCCATCAGTTGGCGTTTCGTCAGCTGATGGATTCTTCCACCGCCGGCCCTGAAAGACTAACCATGCGGTGCCGGCAATTGGTACTAGCGGGAAGACGGGCCTCCCGCTAAACGCAACTACGGCAAAGGCGATCCAAAGAACACCAGTGAGAACGCCTACAGAGATCAATGACTTGCGGGTAACCGGGTAGGAAGGCAGTTCAATCCCTTCGGCGCGGAGCTGTCGGGCCTCCGAAGCTGCTGCCCGGATCAAGGAAATAAACACGGCAGCCAAAACGGCGGCGACAAGCGTGGAGCGCCACGGTTCCCGAACGCCGAATGCCTCAAGGGCCGACGCCAGCAGCGATCCCAGGATAATGAACCAAAAAATTGCCCAGCCAGCCAAGCGCCTCTGCTTGGGCGGCATGCCCACTAGGGAATCCTGTGGCCATGACTGCCACTCGTATCTGTTGTCGCTCTTGCCTGCCCCCGTGGCCATGTCCACAGAATACGCCAGTGCAGACTTCGAGGAGGGCGAGGGTGTCCACTGCTGAATTCCTTCGCGGGGTCTTGCCCGTAAGTCGGTCCCTTGCCGGAATACTACGGACCGACCTCGGTTACTGCCTCTCGGCCTTGCCTGCTTCAGGAGGGTCGGTCGATTCTTGGTTCTCCATGCGAGCGAAGATCTCACGGCGAACCTCACGGGCTTCAATCAGATTACTGATCGCAAAGTAGCTCAGAGCAACACCAGCGGGAATGGCACCTACCCACCAGATGTCTGGGAACACTTGCGGCAAAGTTACATAGGCCAGAAAACAGAGAGAGAACATCCAGATCTTCACTGACCTGCGAACCATAAAGATCTGCCACCGCCGGATCGGGCTCAGCTCGTTGCTACTGATGACGTCTCCTTGTTGTTGGGGCTGTGAAGTGCAGTCTAATCAGGCCGCTCAGGAGGCTCCGCCGACTGGGGTAAGAATGCACGACCAGCGATCGCTGACAGCGACCGATTTGGATCTGTCACTCCCGTCGCAACCAGACACGGATAACTTGCCAAACGCAGCGGTAAATGGCGCAGCTTTGCAGCGCTTTGTGGCCAACTCGTCTCGTAAGCCGCTCTTCGATCGTGCGTTATCTGAATGTCAGTTCGGCCTAAGCTGGCCAAAATTATGTGTCCGTCCCTGGCGCCTCTGTCCCACTTGAGCCGGGAATCTACGAACAATTATGAAGGAGGATCGTGGAACCAGGTGATGCTGCTGCGGCCAGGGCCTGGGGAACAGACAACGCCGGGTCGGAGCCTTCCTCCTTGCCGGATCTGGCGTGGCCATCAATGACAACGATCTGTGACCGGCGCGTGTGACCTGGTGCGGGAAGGAGTCGAAGCCCGGGAAGCAGTTCGAGTCCGTTGTCGACGGGAACGTAGTGCGCTCCCGGGGGATCCACCCATTCCGTGATGGTGTACTCGTTTTCATTGCGGGCGTCGTCGAGTTCCTGGCGCTGGACGTAGATGGGCTTGCCGCGAAGAGGTAGTTACCTCCACAGTGATCGAAATGAAGGTGGGTGTTAATGACTATGTCCACACTCTGGATGTCGAAGTCCTGCTGCTGGTCCAACGGGTAAAGGCGGGGATCCATGTCGGCGACCGCCGCGGATGAAGCTGATTCAGGCCAGTGTCGACAAGCACGCGCGCTTCGGGGTGGTCGATGCTTCGAAATCCTACCCGAGGGGCTGTGCGTCGACCAGTTGTCCCAATCCATAACGTGCGGACGAACCCGCTCCGTGTCGGGGTGGAGATCTATTGGAATGCTTGGAGACGCTCTTGCACTCACGCGGTCTCGTTCCCTTTGAACTCTGGCGCCAATAGGGTGACACCATGACACTCACATTAGGCATGGTCACGATCAACACCACAGACGCCGAACCGCTCGCTCGCTGGTGGGCTGAGCAGACCAATGCGGAGATCACCCAGACCAACGGGGGTTGGTTCGTGGTCCTCGAGGGCGGTGGGCTGCCAGTCACGCTGGCTTTCCAGAAGGTTGACGACCAGTCCGTCGCAAAGAACAGTATCCATCTCGATCTGGCTGCTCCCGACCTCGACGCCGAGGTTGATCGCTTGCTCACCGCGGGGGCGACCCTCGTCGAGCGCCGGGGCGAGAAGGACTTTCGCTGGGTCACGCTCGCTGACCCTCAAGGCAACGAGTTCGACGTCGCCGAGCACACCTGAGCGCTGACATAGGCCCCGCACCATTCTTCGATCCTTCTTATAAGCGGATCCTCATTCGACCCAAGACACCGAGGGGCAGCTCTTCATTGCCGATCAAAATCGAGCTGTTTGGTGAACATCAGGGTCGTGTTGTCGTCCAGAGCCACGGTTTGACCGGCTGAGACCGGCTGGTTTGCATGCATCACACCTCGCCCGTCCGGCAGGTAGCCGCGGCGTACATAGATTCGCTGGGCCGCTCCGTAGTCCGCATACAGCCCGACGCCGAGGCCGACCGTGGGCGAGCGTCGCGCCGCTATGCGCTCGAGAAAATCGAGTAAGTTCGTCGCGATCCCTAACCTGCGGTAGCGCGGGAGCACGTTGAGATCGGAGACCTCTGGTATGCACTGCTCGGTAAACGGTGGATACTCCGACTGCCACGCGAGGGTCACATAACCGGCAACGTCACCACTCACCTCTGCGAGCACGGCGTAACGGGTCTGTGAAACATGTTCCTGGAGGTACCGCTCGAACAACGTGATCGGCTTTCCCCAGCCAACAGCCGTGAACGCTGCATGCAGTCTGGGTGGATCACCTGGGTTGAAGGGACGGATCACGATTCTGCTCATATCCGCAATCATCACAGTTCTACTCTTACTAACAGATCCCTTTGCTGACAGACCCAGTTTCCGATGACCCACCGGCTTGCGGGCACCGGCCGAGGACGTTCCTTCAAGCACTGCAGCACTAAGTTGTGTCGACGACGGGAACAAGGAGCAGCTGGCGGCACCTGCAAGAGGGTTCTTGAGTGGGCATTGGCTAGCATGGGAATCGACTGAGGGGGGGGCTGTGCGCGAATTGAGGGGAATTAACCCATTGTTTTGGTTCGCCAACATGATCGTTGCACTTGTCTTTGCCGCAGCTTTCTGGCTGTACGGGGCCTTTTCTGGTGGGTTGAACAATGCGGAGACATGTACGGCCCGTGGCCAAACGTGGGACAGAGAATATAGGCGTTCGAACTGGGAGGATGCGGGACGGTATTTTCCATTGCACAATAAATGCAACGCTGACTACGACCTAATTCCGTTCTGGATAAACCCGGCGGTGGCGTTCCTAACCCTGCTCGTCTTAGCGTTCGCCGCTGCGTCTTTCGTCAGCCTGACTCTGCGGCTAAGGAGAAGGAGACCACGGACGTAGAGGGAATAGTCAGAAGCAGCGTGCAGGCTCTCAGCCAAGGGATCCGAACGTTGAGGGATCCGACAACGCGTCCGCACGAGGACCGGCTTGCCGGATGCCCCATGAGGAGTCTTTCTCGGGCTGCGTCGACGAGTTCGGATGTCGTCGAGTCGTGGCATCATGCTGAACATGACGCCTCCGGAAAAGCGGTTTATGTGGTTCCTTTGTGGGGGAGTTGCTGCCCTGTTCCTCGTTATGCTCTTTCTCATCACGAGTGGTGTTTTGGGCTACGTTTTTGATCCTTAGAGAATTGGCGGCACCACGAACATGAACCGACAGTTTAATGAAACCGGGGCGGTCTAGGTCTTCGATGCATAGGTAAGCCGATCCCTCAGAGCGAAACGCGCAGCGCGCGCTTGATGGAAGGCCAAAGCGTGTCCAGCCTGGCAATCCAGGGATCTGCCATTAGGCCCGCAGCCAGCCGTCGTTCGACCACCTCCGGTATCACCCACTCGGCGGCTGTGACTTCGCTGCGCTGCAGAGCCAGCCGCGGATTCGACCTCACACGCGCGACGTAGAAGTCGAGAAGAGCTGATGTCTCGGCGAACCGACCAATTGGTGTCAGCGCGGATGGCTCCACATGCAGACCCGATTCCTCCCGCAGTTCCCGGCTCGCTGCGTCCGCACCCGATTCACCAGCCAGAGCACTTCCGCCCGGGAACTCCCAACTAAATGGGAACTCCTTATTGGCTGCACGCTGGGTCAGCAGAACTGCCCCGTCCTCACGCTGTACACAGACCGCGACAACCAGGTGAAAGTATCCGGACGGCCACCCCTCAGCACCCCTGCGAAAGATCTCGCCGGTTCGCGTTCCCTCGGTGTCTAAGATGTCCCACCACTCGTCGTCGATGCTCATCGCGTCATTGTGCCATTCTCGGAGATCGGTCAGGGAGACGTTTCGGAGGTCCTCATCCCCGATCTCGAGGGCGGGGTAGGGGCATATTGCTGCCGGGACGGAAATTACTGATGAGCATGGTCTTCCACGAGGTACCGGTTCCTCGTTTCGATGAGCTTTTTCAGATATCGGGCGAGCACAAGCTTCTCAACGACTCGGCCCAGCGCACCCAAAGGTGCCTCGAACTCGATCCGGTCGGTCATCGTTGCGATTCCGCCGACCTGACTGAATTCGTGAACGTGCCGAAATCGCCGAAACGGACCCTTGATTTGCTGATCCACGAAGTAGTTCGGCGCTTCCATCTCGGTGATTTGGCTTGTCATGCGCAGGGGGATGCCGAAGTGCCACGCTCGCTTTCGTCACCTGCTCTCCCAGGGAAATCAGGCCTGTAGTGGCACCCGCAACAGCTTTTTCCCGTGATTGGGCCATGGAACTTACGTGCGTATCGATACTTCGGGCACGGTCAAACAGCTCTAACTGGGATATGCATGCTTGAGTGGTGCACTCGAAATAGACAGCCATCTCCCTAGTGTTGCAGCCCATCCAATCTTGCTTCCATTGGCATGATTACGAGCGCCGTCATGCTGACGGATCGGGCAGTGGTCAGCACCCCTACAAATACGACAATGTATGCGCGCCAAGTGAAGGTGAGTAGCTGTGGACTCTTACCCCCTTAGGCAGAAATACGCCATGCCGAGTACGCCTCGGTAGCCTTCTTCATATGCAGCGCGCTGTTCCTCATATTGCCGGCGGACCTGCCCTGCGTCGGGATGGTCGGCATCATGTGCTTCCAGCCAACGGGTAAACCTGTCGCGATATCCGGCCTCGAAGACGTCCCACTCCTGAATGCTTGCAAGGTCGTCCTCCACCACCTCGAATCCAGCGGCGCGGATCTGCTCGCGTAGTGCATTTGCTGTCAGGTACTCGTCATCACGTCCAGCCAGAGGGGCGGTAGCAGCCGGATGAGGTGTTGCTGACCAGATTGCCTCGCCGTAGACGAGTCGGCCGCCGGGGAGCACCAGAGCTCGAAGGGCGCGCAGAGCTGCGGCGTAGTCGAGCGGCTGCGCGTCCTCTACCGGCGGCCCCCAGATCTGGCTCGCGCCGATGCAGATGACAGCGTCTGCGGGGCGATTTTGGGCTTCTGTCCCAGGCGTCGAATCAAACGTCACTCTGCTGAGCAACCCACGAGCCAATGCCTGTTGCCTTGCCCGGTCGATGGACGCGGAAGCATTGTCCACTCCGCGTCCGCGTGCCTGCGGGGCCGAGGTCAATACCCGAAGCAGCAGTTCGCCCCATCCACACCCCATGTCCAGAACCTCCGCCGGCGCCGGGTCGGACAAGAACGCCACAAGGTGAGCGGCACGTTCCTCGGAAAGCGGGGTGAGCCAGGTCAGGGACTCATACAGGGGCGGCAATTCAAGCAAAGTGTCGTCGGTCACTCAGTGATGTTCTCACGCATAGAAGCGACTGCTGGGGATATCTGCTTGTCCGGCGATGGATCTCCCAACGCGGCATGGCGCCGCATAGCGCTCATCCTGATGGTTTCGGTCAATGGATGGAAACTCTGGAATCCTTCATCCGTGACGAGCAGCGGTCTCAGCGGCCAGGACGGAATCCGCGATCTGCCGTGCGGCTTGGTTCGCTGTGATGTGCGTGTTGTCGATGACCTCGGCTGCATCGTGCAGCCAGGTACTAGCCGCCTCGGCGTATGGCTCTACGTACGCGAAACGGAATGTCGAGGGGCCGAGGACTTTGTCATTCTGTATGCGGTCGCGGAGCGTTGCCTGGTCGGCGTGGAGCACAAAGTGCCGGATCGGTATGCCGTGCTCAGCCAGGCCACCGCTGATCTCCCGCCAGTAGCGTTCGACCAGGACGGTCATCGGCATCACAAGCGTTCCTCCGGTGTAGTCGAGCACGCGCCGAGCGGTTTCGACGACGAGGGCCCGCCACGGATCCCAGTGCTGGAAGTTGTCCGTGGCAGGAAGTCCCGGTTTGATGTCCATAAGCACCTCACCGACCTTCTCAGCGTCGAGGACACGGGAGTGAGGCAGCATTTGCTGCAGGAACACGCTCGTTGTTGTCTTTCCCGCTCCGTGGGTGCCGTTGAGCCAAATGATCATGGAGCGAACCCTAGTGCAGCCTGAACGCCTCGTGGGCGAATTCAGCACCAAATCCTGCCGTCAACCCGGGCTTTACCGATGTCGGACACTGCGTAGACTCGTACGTACCAGGGTAGCTTCCCGGTGCCAGTCCGCAGCAGCCGGTCAGGCCTGACAAGGAGGTCTTCAACGTGCAGGACAAGCGATGACGCTCTCCGGGGTACGGCTGCAGCAGATTGCCCGCCAAACAGCGGCCTCGCTAGACGATGTGAGCCACGGACGTCCGTTCACCCCGCATCTGGACGTGTGGAAAGTGCGGGACAGGGTCTTCCTCATCATCGCCGGCGGCCGTAACCCGAGGCACTCGTGAACGACACGCCATCCCTGTTCGACGTTGATGACGTCTCACGGCCCCTGGCCGACCGGCTTCGGCCCCGCACTCTGCGCGACGTCGTCGGGCAGGACCATCTGCTCGCACCGGATGCACCGATTGGCCGGATGGTGGAGGCGCACCGGTTGGCATCGATGGTGTTGTGGGGTCCGCCGGGGTGTGGGAAGACCACGATCGCCAGGCTCCTCGCAGAGCAGACCGATCTCGCGTTCGAACCGCTCTCCGCTACCTTCTCCGGTGTTGCTGACCTCCGGAAGGTGTTCTCCGCGGCGCAGCGCCGCCGTGAGGTCGGTCAGGGCACGATGCTGTTCGTTGATGAGATCCACCGGTTCAACCGCGCCCAGCAGGACTCGTTCCTGCCTTACGTCGAGGACGGCACCATTATCCTCGTCGGCGCGACGACGGAGAACCCGAGCTTTGAGCTCAACGGGGCGCTCCTTTCCCGAACCCAGGTCTTCGTGCTGAAACGCCTCGACGACGGCGCGCTGGAGACCCTCATCGCCCGCGCCGAGGACCTCCTCGGCGCGCGGCTGCCGCTGACAGATGATGCACGGCAGGCACTGGTTGCGATGGCGGACGGTGACGGCCGGTATCTGCTGAACATGATCGAGCAGGTCCATGCCCTTCCGGCGCCTGTGGACGCTGCAGCGCTTGCTGCGGCGGTGCAGAAACGGGCACCGCTATATGACAAGGGGCAGGAAGGTCACTACAACCTGATCTCCGCGCTGCACAAGGCCATGCGTGGCTCGGACCCGGACGCGGCACTGTACTGGCTGGCGCGGATGCTCGACGGCGGGGAGGATCCCCTGTTCATCGCCCGCCGCATCACCCGGTTCGCAAACGAAGATATCGGCATGGCCGACCCCCAGGCCGTGCAACAGGCCCTCGCGGCCTGGGACGTGTACGAACGCCTCGGCTCGCCCGAAGGTGAACTCGCCGTCGCGCAGGCCGTCGTCTACCTCGCAACCGCGCCGAAGTCCATTGGGGTGCACCGCGCATTCAACAAGGCGCGTGCCGCAGCGAAACGAACCGGGTCACTGATGCCGCCGGCGCACATCCTGAATGCCCCGACCCGGCTGATGAAAGACCTCGGCTACGGCGACGGCTACCAGTATGACCCCGACACCGACACCGGATTCTCCGGCGCGAATTATTTCCCCGACGGCATGTCCAGGGAAACCTTCTATCAGCCCACCGCGCGCGGATACGAACGGGCCATTGCTGAACGGCTGGCCCACTGGGCGCGGCTCCGGGCAGCGGCATCCGGATCGTCTGAACCAGATCCACCCGCCGCCTCCGCAAAAGGACCAGACGCGTGACCAACGCTCCAGCCGACCCGGCGTCATCCCGTCACTCGTAGGTGCAGAAACTCAGTGCACCGGTTTGGGCCCTGCTTCGCCTTGGCCGTCAACCCGATCCGCTGTTTTGTGAAGAATGAACAGGCCTCCGTAAGAGGGCTGATCGGAACGCTGCTGGTCGGTGTCCGTGTATTCGCTGAGCACCGCGTAGACCCGGGTGACGAGTTCCTCGGCGTCTTGCGGGGAGAGGTGCAGCACGAAGCGTGAAAGGCTCGCGAGTGCGCCCGGACCGGCTTCGGTCAATTCCTCTCGCAGCGCGTCCAACGGGGTGAAGGGTCCTTCCGGGCCGGCATCATGCAGCGCAGTATCCAGGTTCCATGATCGCCCTGTCGAGCGGTATGGCTTCTCCAGTGCACCGCTGACGCCTGTACGGACCTCGGCGGGTTCAAGGAATCCCGCGGCGAGCAGTTGCCGTACGTGATAAAGAACGGTGCCCGGATCGTGTCCCAAGCGGTCGGCAAGCTGTTTGTTCGTTAGCTCGTGGAGCCCGCACAGGCGAAGTATCCTCAGGCGCAGCGGATGGGCCAGCGCCTTGACTTCCTGAGCGTTGGCAGTGGGATTCTCTAGTTTCGAGTCCGGCCGTTTCGAGTCGGTCATAAGTTCATCCTAGGTGTTGTTTACTAAAATCAACCCCCTTGAACTTTCTAAATCACTGTGCCATCGTTCAGCACATGACGAATAGCGCCCAGCAGGCGAGAACCATGGATGAGGTGCCCCTCGGTGCTTCCTTTTGGAAGCTATGGACCTCATCGGGGCTGTCCAACCTGGCGGACGGGGTCTTCAAAATCGCTCTGCCGCTGATGGCGATTCAGCTCACGCAGTCTCCGACCCTGATCGCTGGACTCACTGTCGCCGCGACGCTTCCGTGGCTTCTCTTCGCGTTGACCGCCGGAGCACTGGCAGACCGGTTGGACCGGCGGAAGCTGATGCTGTGGGCCAACTTTAGCCGCGCTGTCCTGCCCGCTTTGCTGATAGCGGTGATCCTTCTTGACCTCGGATCCATCTGGGCTCTGTACGTCATCGCATTGATGGTGGGGGTGGCGGAAACCTTGTACGACACCTCGGCGCAGTCGATCCTGCCCCAAGTGGTGCACAAAGGTCAGCTTTCACGCGCCAACGGACGGCTTTACGCCGTCGAACTCACCGCTAATCAGTTCATTGGACCCCCATTGGGCGGGCTGCTGGTGGGCATTGGTGTGGCGGCGGGCTTCGCCGTTCCGGCAGCGCTGTGGCTTGCAGCGGTGGGCGGTTTGCTCCTGCTGCCAGGCAGCTTCCGGGTAGACCGGGAGCAAAAGACGACGCTGCGGTTCGACATCAGGGAGGGTCTGCGGTTTCTCTGGAATCAGAAAGTTCTGCGCACGTTGGCAGTGATGACCGGTGTCCTCAACTTTGCGTCCAGCGCGGCCTTCGCCGTCCTCGTTCTGTTCGCCGTGGGACCCGGTTCAGAAATGGGGCTGTCCGAAGTTGGATTCGGCGCACTTCTGACCACGTCAGCTGCCGGTGCCTTCGCGGGTTCGTTCCTCGCGGAATCAGTGGAAGCGAAACTGGGCCGATCCAAATCTTTAGCGCTCAGTATCCTTGGTTGCGCACTGTTCGTCGGAGCGCCGGCACTAACCAGTCACCCCTATGTCTTGGGGCCCATTCTCTTTGTGGGCGGCATAATGGTTGTGCTGTGGAACGTCATCACAGTCTCGCTGCGTCAACGTATCACCCCAAACCGACTACTCGGCAGAGTCAACAGTGCTTACCGTCTTTTAGCTTGGGGAACCATGCCTCTTGGAGCGGCAGCCGGGGGAGTGCTGTTCCAATGGTTTGGCCTTCATGCCATGTTCGGCATCATGGGACTACTCACCCTCGCGCTGTTGGTGATGATGCCGCTCCTCACGGACAAAGCCATCACCGCCGCCGAGGCGGACCACGAATAAACCGAAGCTGACTCTTATCGTCCGCCGGAAACAACAAGCGGGTGAAAACCCTGGTGCGGTTGAGGAAACCTCCCGTGACACGAACCGCGTTAATTGGCGGTTATGCTCACTTCTCGGCCGAGGATCATGGTGATCAGATCCTCTAATGTTCCGTGGCACTTTTCCACTTCAGGGAGGTGGTAAAACGTGCTGGTGGCCCCGGGATTGTCGATGACTTCGGCCGGGGAATGCAGGATTATCCTTCTGCCTTGAGCGATCGCGATGCCAAGCTCGACATGCGTGCCCTTTCCGCCCGGAAGGAGGACCACGACGACGTCGGCGCCAATCACTGCATCCCGCTCATGCTGACCGATGGAGCGCAGATCATCGAGGGTGACGGTACTCCCATCGAGCGCGGAC
Organism: Arthrobacter sp. TJ-58; assembly: GCF_058269295.1. Lineage (NCBI taxonomy): Bacteria > Bacillati > Actinomycetota > Actinomycetes > Micrococcales > Micrococcaceae > Arthrobacter > Arthrobacter sp. TJ-58. The sequence continues at coordinate 1,043,979 of NZ_JBZCNM010000001.1, read as the reverse complement.
GCGTTCTGGGTCCAGTCGTACGTGTTGACGTAGCCCTTGCTTTCCAGGGTTTGCGCGATGTACCGGACGTTGACGATATTCCTGAAACTCGACGCAACATAGAATCTTTGCAACTTCTGCCTCCTGGTGGGAATTGCGACCATTGTTCCTCACTGAGCTGGCCCCGCAACGGCGAATGCCCCGCTTCGCTGCGAATTGACAGCGAAGCGGGGCCTTCGTGGGATTGGATGTGAACCAATCGTTGATGCTCGGTCCTTAGGGCTGGTGGTAACGCGTTCGCACAAAGAACAAGCCAACCAGGGAAATCACGGCGATGGCCATATAGTACAAACCCGGTGCGCTCAGGGACCCGGTGACATTCAACAGCCAGGTCAGCACCAGCGGCGCAATACCACCCAGCAGCGTCACTCCAACGTTGTAGGTGATTGCCAGCCCGGTTCCTCGGATTGCTGCCGGGAACAGCGAGGAGAGCAAAGCAGGAAGCGGTCCAAAGTAGAACGCCATAATCACGCCAAGCAGGCCGATGACGATCACGAGTGTTGGAACTGTTGGGTTGGTGACCAGGAGCTGGAACAGCGGCCAAGCAAGGAGCAGCGCACCGACGGCCGCATAGGTCATCACCTTTGCGGGTCCCACCCGGTCCGCCAGATGGCCGACAAAGGGCACGCCCACGAGGGTGACAAGACCGGCAACCACGCCGCCGAGGAATGCCGCGGTTGCGGGGATTTCCAAGTTCGTCACGGCAAACGTCGGCATGTAGAGAATCATGTAAACGGAAATCGTCGCAACACCGATGACCGCAGCACCGGCAAGCAGGCGCCCATAATGATCGACGATCAGTGTCTTCACCGGAGAGGAAACCTTTTCACTGTGTATGAAATCCTCGGTTTCCGAGAGCCTGGCGCGGATGTAGAGTCCCACCGGGCCAATGAGCAGGCCGACGAAGAACGGCACACGCCAGCCCCAGCTGTTCAGCGCCTCTTCGGAGAGCCCTTCGGTCAGCGCGAAGCCAAAGCCTGAGGCCAGCACCATCGAGGCGCCCTGGCTTGCCACCTGCCAGGAGGAATAAAACGCTTTCTTATGCGGTGCCGTCTCAATCAGAAATGCAGTTGCCGTGCCAAATTCGCCACCGGCGGAGAAGCCCTGGATGAGGCGTGAGAGCAGGATAATGACCCCGCCCCACATGCCAACCATTGCGTAGGTGGGTGCCACGGCCATGATCAGCGTGCCGACCATCATCAGCATCAAGGTCAGTGTCAGCGCGCTCTTGCGTCCCTTGCGGTCCGCGTAGCTGCCCAGCACCATGCCGCCCAGCGGGCGGACGAGGTAGGAAATGGCAAAGGTGGCAAAGGTGAGGATCAGTGCGAACGCGGGGTCCGAATCCGGGTAGAAATTTTTGGCAATGACGGTTGCGAAGGTTGCGTAAACGATGATGTCGAACCACTCAAGGGCGGCACCAATCGAGCTGCTGATCACCGCCTTCTTCGCGTCTTGAAATTGCTTCGGGGTAATCGTTGCTGTTGCGCTCATAAGGTGCTCCTGGCGGGCGTAAGGGCTGCAGACTAGGCGGTGAGTGATGCCACAAGGTTGTCGATGAATGATTCGCACGCGGCGATCTGTTCCAGATCGATAAATTCATTAGGTGCATGTGCCTGGGCAATGTCGCCGGGGCCGCAGACAACCGTGGGAATGCCCGCGTTGAAGAACAGTCCCGCCTCGGTGCCGTACGTTGCCTTGTCCGGGCTCGGCGTTCCTCCAAGTTCGGCCGCCATCGAGACAATCGCGGCCTCGGCGGGGGTATCGAGCCCGGGGGTCTGGGCCAGCACTGCGAATTCAACGCGAGCTTCGGGGTTCTGGGCCTTCATGAGCGCTTCAATGCGCAGTGCTTCGGCACGGAAGTTTTCAATGAGCGCTACCGGGTCATCGGCACCGATGGAACGGAATTCAAAGTGAAGTGTGCATAATGCCGGGATCGTGTTTACCGCGATACCGCCCTGAATCTGGTTTACCGTGGTGGTGGTGTAAGGGACGATGAAGGCTTCATCAGAGGCACCGGCGCTGGCGAATTCCTTGGCCTTGGCATCAACAAATGCCGCAAAGTCGGCGGCGGCGGAAATCGCGTTGACGCCCTGAGTGGTCAGTGAGGAATGTGCTGCAATACCGTGGAAATCCACCTTGATGACATTGACTGATTTGTGCCCCCGGACCACACGCATGGATGTGGGCTCTCCGACGATGGCACCGCGCGGCTTCAGGCCATCGGCGGTGATGGCCGCTACCAAATCAACCGCTCCAATGCAGCCGACTTCCTCATCGTAGGAGAAGGCCAGGTGGATGGGTTCACTGAGTTTGGCCGCGACCATGGAGTCGAGCCTGGTCATCACCACGCCAATAAAGGCTTTCATGTCACAGGCGCCCCGGGCATAAAGCTTGCCGTCACGGATCTGAGGGGTGAACGGATCGGAGCTCCAGTCCTGTCCGTCGACCGGAACAACATCAGTGTGTCCGGAGAGCACAATGCCGCCGGTCCGCGTGCCATCGCCCGCGGGAATGGTGGCCAGCAGATTTGCCTTCTGCCCGGTTGCATCGTGGATGAGCTTTGACTCGATGCCCAGCGCATTGAGGCGTTCACCCACGTAGTCGATCAGCGGGAGATTGCTGTCGCGGCTGACTGTTTCAAAGTTGATCATTTTGGTGATTTCTTCAAGCGCTGCATCGCTCGGTGTAGGTGACATGTTTTACTCCTGGTATTCATCGAGCAACTGCTCAGATGTCCGCATTTTCAGCGAGCGGCTAGCCGAGAGTCTGTCATTCTGGGCCATTCTTGTCACACTGTTTCCGGATTCGTGACGTCATACTGTCCTTGAGCGACACGGACTTTCCCATATATCCCACACAAGTTAAGGTTTGTGGATCGGCGGAGCTTCCCGCCATTCCGGTTTCAAGAATCCGCCGCCGCGCCTGGCGAATGTTCGATTGCGGGAGTGATTCAGTGGTGTTCAACCCAGCAGGCCGGAATGGCCGTGGAGAGCTGGTAGGCCAGGGTGTTCCTGCTGATGCCATCGGGCCCCAAAGCGGCGGGCAGCCCTGAGGTGCTCGCCGGGATCAGGCGTTTTTCGTCTTCTCACAGAACTGTGCGCCTCTGGTACGCAGGCTCAGGTGGAGGTCACAATTTGCCGCAGAGCGGTGACAACCTGCTGGACCGCAGTCCTGTGGAGGGCTTCCGGGCGACAGAGGAGGTCTACGTGTCTGGCGAGCGGCAGATCGTGGATCGGCTTGAGAAGCACGCCGCTGCCCGGAGGTGGGGCTGCGGTCCGGCGGGGCATCAGCGCGATGGCAGGGCCGGCGGCGACGATCGCGGCTGCGATGAAGAATTCATTGATCCGGTGCGTGATGTTGAGGGGCTGCCCCGCGTGAACGGCAATAGCCTCCAAAGCCGGCATGAGCGGAAATCCGTCCTGGACTGACACCCAGTCTTCATCGACAAGGTCAGCGACACTGACGCTCGGTGCCCCGGCGAGCCGGTGCCGGTCCGACATGGCGACGTCCAGGGGCTCCCGCAGCAGCGGGAGGACGCTGATTGATTCGGGCCAGGGTTCGCTGTGCTGAAGGCGGTGCGCGATGACCAGGTCGTAGTCGGCAGCCAGGGCGGGGAAGCCCTCCTGCCCCACGTCGCGGTCATAGCAGATCAGCCGCGGATTTCCTTCTTCGGACAAGGCCTGAAGCAGGGGGCGGAAGTAGGTGAGACCCGCGCTGTTGAACGCGGAGATGCTGACGGTTGCACGGGGGTCCTGCAGATAACGGGCTACGGCCTGCTCGGCGGAGCTCATGGCAACGCTGATTTCCACCGCCGCCCGAGCCAAGGCCTGACCGGCCTCCGTGAGGACCAGATTCCGTCCCCGCCGTTCGGTCAGGGGAACCTCGACCCGACGCTGCAACGCTGTGAGCTGCTGGGATACAGCCGACGCAGAGACTTGGAACGCGCGGGCGACGGCGGCGAGACTGCCTCGCTCACCCAACTCCCTCAGTAATCGCAGCTGATGTAGATCCATAAGGTAAAGCTAAACCAATATTTCAGAATGTGCCCTCTAGTCTTACGAATCTACTGATATGAGACTCGAGTGGTGCCTTCTTTCATACTGAATCCAGCAGCGAGCGTACGCGGTGAACGACGACGCCGGATATTCTCCCTTTTTGCTGCGCGCAAAGTAGACCTGTTGCTGCTCCTGGTCGCTATCGTGTGGGGCAGCAGCTATTTGGCGGCAAAAACCCTCACCGACACGGTTGGCGTGACTGTCCTCCTCTCGCTGCGTTTCCTGATCACCACCCTGGCACTGGTGGTGATCTGGCTGATCTGGAACCGCCGCCGGATGACGCGCCGCGAAGCTGCAGTCGGCGTCGTTTTTGGCTTTACCCAGGCGGCAGTGCTCATCCTCGAAACTCACGGGATTGCGGGCACCAGCGCTACCAACGCCGGACTGATCATCAGCCTCGTCATCGTTTTCACTCCCGTTACCGAAAGCATTGCCTTTCGGGTGAAGGTGCCGCGCACGGTCTTCGTTGCCGGCGTTATCGCGGTGGTAGGGGTCTGCCTACTCGTCTCCGGCAGCGGGTTCGCTGCACCCGGTCTTGGGGACGTGCTCGTACTCGCTGCAGCTGTCGTGCGCTCCATCCACGTCACCGCAGTCTCAGCTCTCACCCGGGGGCGCAGTTACAGTGCGCTGAATCTGACCGTAGCTCAAAGTGCGGTCTGTGCCTTCGTCTATACCGTTGCCGATTATCAAGGTGTGCTTCGGGCAGTGCAGGGCTTCGACTCACGTGAATGGATGGGCGTGCTCTACCTCGGGCTGGCGTGCAGTGTCTTCGCGTTCCTGGTCCAGACGTGGGCCATCCAGCAAACATCGGGATCCAGGGCCAGCCTCCTCATGGGAACCGAACCCATCTGGGCCGTCCTCATCGGCATCACCATTGGCCGGGAGTCCCTTGCGCTGCTGGGCTTGATCGGGGCAGCGCTCATCATCGCCGGCACGTATTTGGGGCTGAGGGCGGAAGCCCGTCACCGAACCCGGCCAGGACTGGCTGAGGGCCCCGTCATTTAGCTGCAGGTGCCGGGAACGCCTGTGAATTCCCCGGGCACAGAATGCAATCAGACCAGCAGACCCCAGGCCGGGAGCCCGAGAAGCCAGCCGCCGGCCCATAGGCCCAGATCCAGTAGTGCCAGGACCAGGAGCAGTGCGCAGGGAAGCAGGAATGCCACGGCCTGACGCAGCGGCGGAAGCTTCCCGGCGGGCCCGGCATCCCCCAATGGCATATAGGGCACTCTATCGGTTTCGATGCTTCGGGAATGGCCGCGTACTTAGCGGCCCAGAGACGTCCAGCCGGACAGCAAAGGCCCATGGGCAGTTCCTCGCTCGCATGCTGCCCGAGCAGACCAACCTTGTGCTGACTGCCTCGTGTGTCCTGCAGTTCCAGCGTTCCCGCCGGCAGAAGACGAATATCGAGAGCCTTAGGGTGTAGCCATGACGGTCCGTGTAGATGAAGCTCGAGCAAGCTCTTCCATCCTCGACGGGTTGGACGAGGCCAGTGTGCGGATGCTGATTGATAATGCTGGGAAGGCAGGCATCGGCATTGGCGGAACAACCAAGACATTGCGCATTGGTGAAACCACCGTCTTCGTGAAGCAGCTGCCACTGACAGGCATTGAAGAAGCGGATCCGACAGCCACCATGAGCCGGCTCCAGCTTCCCTTCGTGTCCCACTACGGGATAGGAAGCCCTGCCCATGCGGTTGGGCGGGAGCTGGCAGCACATCAGGTGACGTCCGAGTGGGTTCGGTTCGGCGTCGTGGATTTCTTTCCGCTCCTGCTCGGCTGGCGAGTCATTGACTCAAAATGCGAGGCTGACCTTAGCGAATTCGACGGCGATGCTGTTCCCCGCCGATGGGGACTCCATTGGCTTCAGGTCGAAAGCAAGCTCACCGCGATGAAGAACGCCCCCAAAAGCATGGTGTTATTCCTTGAGTACGTGCCCGAGACACTGGGGGCCTGGATTCGGAGGAGTCTGGCCGAGGGCACCGGGGCAACTGTCTTTCCTGAAGTTGTCGACCAGCTCCTGAAAGCTACAGCCTGGATGAACAGTCAGGGGTTCCAGCACTTTGACGTTCACCCGGGTAATATCCTCGTCCGGGATGGCAGACTGCTCTTCACTGACTTCGGATTGGCCCTCCACCGCGAGTTCGACCTCACTGCGGAGGAAGCAGCATCCATGCCCACCCATGACGGCTTCGACCGTGATTCGGGCTTGATGCACCTGTTCCACTGGACCTTGTTTGAACTTGGCTATACCTCCGGTCTGGAGCGACTGGACTTGTTGCGTGCTGCCGCCGCCGACGCAACCACGCCGGCTTTGCATCCGGTTCGAGCCGCACTTGGAGCCGGTGCTGACCTCATTGCGGAATATGCGGGTATCGCTGTCTCTATGACCGGGATGTTCGACGCCCTCATGCAGGATGTTCTGGCAACACGATACCGGCGCCCATAGGTCTCACCCGAGGGGCTTCAGCCGCCTTCCGGTTTGAAAGTGCTGCCTGACAGCGGAGCGCGTGCGTACCATCCTGGTTCTTTTCCGCGCAGCAGCGCGGTGCGGGCGCGGTCGCCATCGTCCACTTCTCTTTGCAGCGCGACGGTTAAGACGTCGAACGCGGCAACGGCATTGGCATTCCGGGCAGGCGCGGATGAGCGGAATACTCGGAGGGGCACATCCCCTTCGTATGACTGGAACGCAATCTCGTACCTATGGCCCAGCTCGTCCGCCAGCCACTCGGCCAACCGGTTGCCCTCAACCGTAAACCGGCGGGCTGCTTCAGCGGACACCCACTCCACGTCATGAATCATGGAATGGTAATAGGACTCTTCCCATGACCGGAGAGCATTGATGAGTTTCTGTGTCAGTCCCGAGTCTTCATATCTGACGGGGCCGTCGAACCAGAGCACGGTCCCGACGTAGTCCGGGAACATGCGTACGGTCGGCGGGTGTCCCCAATCCGGAGTTGTCATGACAGGAGCGTACTGCCGCTTCTGAGCCCCGGGGACTGGGTCCTTCTCAGCTGATACCGGGTATGCCATGATGACCAGCAAAAACAAACGGGGAATGCAATGACGCTAAAGAAACGAGGTGCTGTAACCGCCGCTTTTCTCATGCTGGTGATGGGAACATGTTCGGCCTGCAGCGTCGGGGAGGCTTCCCCTGACGGTTTGCCCTCCGTCAGCTCCTTGGAAGAGGCCCGGCAGGCTGTGTCCGGTCAGCTCGACTGCCAGGCAGACCCGCCCTCGCCCACTGCTGTAATGGCCGCGGACGGACAAATACCGGCAGAATCGGTGAAGTGCACTCAAACCGTGGAGATCTTTTACTTTGACTCATCAGGCGCACGGGACGCGGCCTACACGGTGATGGCTGACGCTGCGGGCAGTGCTGGATCCGTCTATTTTGCAGAGGGTAAAAACTGGTTTGTCGTTGATTACTCCGAGGTGGGGATCGGTGCCGCAGATCCTGAACCCATGGACCTCTCAGCCCTTTCCGAGCCGCTCGGCACCCGTTTCACTGAGGTGAAATAAGGATGCCCGCTCGTCCGGAAGAACGCCATGAGCAGCTGTGCCGGGCAACTCAGCAGAACGCCGCTATTGACGAGCTGCGTTGAATACCGAACGGAGCGCTGCGAACCTTTACAAGCCGGTCAGGTCAGGCGGCCCGGGCTTCCTGGTATTGGTGACACTGTTTTTTACCTTCCTCCCCATACTGCTCCTGGTAGTGCTCTCATTGGCCACCATTGGTTCTTTTGCGAGGGGCACTGGTGCCACCGGGGACCAAGTAATGACGTCGTTGCCTTTCCTGGCAGCAGTTCTCGCCGCGGTTGTGACCGGCGTTCTGCTAAGGCGAGCTGAGACGAACCGGAGGGCGTGGGCGATGTCCGTGTGTACGGTTGCGCTGCTCCTCGTCGCGGCCTTTCCACCTGCTTACAGCTTCGGCAAGGCAATGGCGGAGGAGCTATGCGAAAACGCGCCAGGCGGCCGGGGGTACTCTGGTGCTCCGAATGAAGCTCCCGGCATCTGTCACTGGGCTCGCGGCTAGTTGCGCAGTCCGCTCCATTCTCCAAGCGCCTTGCTGAACAGCACGTAGTCGCCGTCCTGGCCCGTGGTTTCGTAGCCCGCGGCCTCGTAGAGCAGGCGGGCTTGATTGTTCCGATGAACACCGAGCTTCGCAACGCGTGCTCCGGTTGGGCGGACACTTTGCTCGAATGCCTCCAGCAGAAGCTGCCCGAGTCCCCGGCGGCGATGGCTGTCAAGGATATGGATCGAGGCCAGGGTTGCGCTGTCACCCTCGAGAGTCCACATTGCATACCCGAGCTGCCGCCCGTCGTCGTCGACACAGAACAGCGTCCGGGGAAGGGAATCTATCCAGAACTCAAGGTTCAGGTCCAGGGCCGCCAGCCACCCCTGGTGCGCATCCGGCTCGACGGTCTCCATGTACTCGAGCTCCTTGCGGAAGATGAAGGGCAAATCAGTTACGTCGGCGGGCCGAAGGCGTGTTGGCGCGGTCATGGAACTGAGCATCTCACAGCTAAGGCCGAAGCAGCATCGGCAAACGGCTCGGGGAATCCAGCGGCGCAACGAGCTACCACCTGCGGCAGTTGGCCCGGCACGGTCTTGTCCGTGAAGTTCCGGACCGCGGTTCGGTACGCGAGCGGTGGTGGGAACGCACGCCGGGCGCACTGAGTATCAGCACGCCCGGCGCGGAACAGGACCCAGCTGTGCGGGAAGCGGCCCGGCAGGTTAGCAGCTACTTTGAGCGCGGACGCGCGGAGTCACTGGCTGCCTTCATGGCGAGCGGCGCAACGGCGCTGCCGGAGGAGTGGTCCCAGGCTGCGACGATCAGCACGCTCAATGCCTACTTCACCGCTGACCAGCTCAAGGCGCTCACCCTCGAGATGGAAGCGGTCCTGCGCGAGAAACTCGAGACCTACCGGAAGGATCCGGGAACACCCGGGGCACGCCCCGTTCAGGTGCACTTCAATGCATTTCCAGTCATCGACCTACAGGAGCCCGCATGAGTTCCACAGTCCTCGGGTACTCCCAGCCCGTCTCCGCGCATGCGGGATTCACCTCCCGCGCCCTGATCCGCCTCGGCACTGCTTTCATTTCTGCTGGTGCCAGGCTCGCCCGCCCACAGCGGCCAGTACCTGCTCCTGTAGGAACCGGCAGCGCAGGGCAGCGGATCAGTGGCCCCGGGCGATCCATTCCTCCAGCTGCGGCGCCTCGGCACCGACTGTGGTGGCGTCACCGTGGCCGGTCAGCACCCTGGTCTCCGACGGCAGCGTCAGCAGCCGTTCCCGGATGGACTTGATGATGGTGGGGAAGTCACTGTAGGACCGGCCGGTGGCGCCGGGACCGCCGTGAAAGAGCGTGTCCCCGCTGAAGACCACCGGGGAACCGTCGCCGGGCGCGCCGGCGGCCAGCAGGAAGGACACTGATCCGGGGGAGTGGCCGGGGGTGTGCAGGGCCTGCAGCGTAATCCCGGCCACCTCGTAGATGTCGCCGTCCTGGATTTCGTCGTCGGGCGTTTCCTCCGGGAACACCGCATCCCAGAGCATCCGGTCCGCGGCGTGCAGGAACACCGGGGCGCTGAAGCGTTCCCGGGCTTCGCCCACGGCGCGGATGTGGTCGTCGTGGCCGTGCGTGAGCAGGATGGCCATGACTTCCCGGTCACCGACAGCGGCAGCCACGGAGTCGACGTCGTGCGCGGGATCAATAATGATCACCTGCGAGTCGTCACCGACGATCCACACGTTGTTGTCCACCTCCCAGGTGCCGCCGTCCAGGGAGAACGTGCCGGAGGTGATGACGTTGTCGATGTTCACGGCCATTTAGAGGACCACCACGGAGCGCAGGACTAAACCGTCATGCATTTTGGTGAAGGCTTCTTCAATGTCGCCCAGGCCGATGCGCTCGGACACGAAGGCATCCAGGTCCAGGCGGCCCAGCTTGTACTGTTCCACCAGCATCGGGAAGTCACGCGACGGCAGGCAGTCGCCGTACCAGGAGGATTTCAGCGAGCCGCCGCGGCCAAAGACATCGGCCAGCGGCAGTTCGATCTTCATCTCCGGGTTGGGCACGCCCACCAGGACCACGCGGCCGGCAAGGTCACGCGCGTAGAAGGCCTGCTTGTAGGTTTCGGGGCGGCCGACGGCGTCAATCACCACGTCTGCGCCGTTGCCTTCGGTGAGGGCACGGATGGCCTCGACCGGATCTTCTTCCTTGGAGTTGATGACGTGGGTGGCGCCCTGTGCCTTCGCCAGTTCCAGCTTCTTCGCGTCAATGTCCACGGCGATGATGGTGGTGGCTCCGGCCAGCTGCGCGCCGGCAACAGCGGCAATGCCCACGCCGCCGCAGCCGATGACGGCTACGGATTCGCCGCGCTGGACCTCGCCGGTGTTGATGGCGGCACCGATGCCGGCCATCACGCCGCAGCCGAGCAGGCCCACTGCGGCGGCGTCGACGTCGTCGTCCACCTTGGTGCACTGGCCGGCGGCCACGAGGGTCTTCTCAGCGAAAGCTCCGATGCCCAGGGCTGCGGTCAGCTCGGTGCCGTCCTCCAGGGTCATCTTCTGCGTGGCGTTGGCAGTGTTGAAGCAGTACTGCGGCTGGCCCTTGCGGCACGCACGGCACTCGCCGCAGACGGCGCGCCAGTTCAGGACCACGCGGTCGCCGGGGGCAACTTCGGTGACGTCGGGGCCGACGGCGGAAACCACGCCGGTCGCTTCGTGGCCGAGCAGGAAGGGATAGTCATCATTGATGGCACCCTGCTTGTAGTGCAGGTCCGTGTGGCAGACACCGCAGGTAAGGATGTCCACCAGTGCTTCTCCGGGACCGGGATCCGGAACCAGGATGGTCTCCAGCGAGACCGGGGCGTTCTTTTCCTTGACGACTACTGCCTGAACCTTGTGAACCATATGCGTTGTGCTGCCTCTCGGGGGTGTCCGGGCGGGACACCGATATCCGGCATCCCGCCTTCCATCCTATGAAGCGGGACGGATTCGCGCGAAGTTGACGTGGGCTGAGCCTGGAGGCCCAGGGGGTTTGCCCATGATCGGGAAGCGGCAAGGCCCGGGCGGCTAGAGGCCCAGGCGGGCCTTGACCTCGGCTGCGGACGGGTTCGTGGCCGACGAGCCGTCCGGGAAAATGACGGTGGGCACGGTCTGGTTTCCGCCGTTGATCTCGGCCACCAGCTCTGCGGTGCCCTCCACGTTTTCGATGTTGACCTCGTTGTAGCCGATGCCGGCGGCCTCCAGCTGGGACTTCAGGCGGCGGCAGTAGCCGCACCAGGAGGTGGAGAACATGGTGATGGAACCGGCGTCGGGGGTGAAAGTTTCTGCTGTGGCGGCCATGGAAGGCTCCTTCTGCGTACGGGAAACAGGGACTGCCGGGTACAACCGCCGGGCTGCCGGTTCAATTCCCCGGTCGGCGGACTGGCAAACTGGAAGCATGTGCGGACGTTACGTGATGGCCAGGACGACGGCGGACCTGGTCGCGGAGGCCGAGGCGGAAGCAGACGCTAATCTCGAGCTGCGGCAGTCCTGGAACGTGGCGCCGACGTCGGACGTGCCGGTGGTGCTGGAACGCTACGTCGGCGGGCCTGCGGCAGGCCGGGGTCCGGTGCGGGAAATTCATGTGGCCCGCTGGGGACTTGTGCCGGGATGGGCAGCAGATGAGTCGGTGGGGGTCCGGGCCTTCAACGCGCGCAGCGAAACGGTGCTGGAGAAGCCGACCTTCCGCGACGCAGTGTTCTCCCGGCGCTGCGCAGTGCCGGTGCAGGGATACTACGAGTGGAAATCCGGGCCGGGAAAAACCAAGCAGCCCTTCTATGTCCACCGCGCCGACGGGGCCCTGACGTTTTTCGCCGGCCTCTATGAGTGGTGGCGGGACCCGGCGAAAGCGCCGGGGGAGCCGGGCAGCTGGCTGCTCTCGACGTCGATCCTGACCGCGGCAGCGCCGGACCCGGAGGAAATCCGCAATGCCGGACAGCCGGAGGTGCTGGCGGAACTGGGGGAGCTGCACCACCGGATGCCGGTGCCGCTCACACGCCAGGGGATGGACGCGTGGCTGGACCCCGCAGCACGCAACGCCGGGGAGCTGGTGCACCGGGCGGTCGGCGAAGCCCGCACCGCAGCGGCTCAGTGGACTCTTGCGGCAGTGGATCCTGCCGTGGGCAATGTCCGCAACGACGGTCCGGAACTGCTGGCAGCCCCCGCCGCTGAACCGGATTCTGAGCCCGCACTGTTTTAGCGCACTGTTTTTGCGTCCTGTTCCAGTGCACTGTTTTTGCCCGCTGTTTTAGCCGCTGTTCCGGGAGGACAGCTCGGTGAGTGCGGCCTGGGCCGGGTCAGATGCGATGGGCTCAATGACCTCAAGGGTGACGTTGCCGTTCGCGTCCATGGACAGTCCCGGGTTGTGGCAGACCTCCCAGCGGTAACCGTCCGGATCGGTGAAGTACCCGGAGTAGCCGCCCCAGCTCATCTGGGTTCCCGGCGCCGTAACTGACCCTCCCGCTGAGGCTGCTTCCGCCAGCACGGCCTCCACTTCAGCCGCTGAGCCCACGTTGTGGCCCAGGGTTATGGGAGCAGCTGCGGCCTCACCCATGGCGCCGGCTTCGGCCGCCAGATGATCGCGCCGGAAGAAGGCCAGCAGCAGGCCCGGACCCACCTGGTAGAAGATCACTTCTTCCGGGACGTGCTGAACGGCTTCCCAGCCAAGCCGGGAGGAATAGAACGCGTAAGTTACCTCGAGATCCCGCACGCCTGCGGTGATTACGGATAGAGAAGGTTTCACAGTCATGATCCTGCCACTGCGGGGCGGGTAAACCCCTCTTCGACGCGTTCTGATGCGGTTGAACTCGCCGGCGAAACAGCATGGACGCGGCTGGACCGTTGACCGTGCTCCCGGGCGGGGCTGTCATAGACCTATGCCCCGGAATGTTCCAGCACCCCGTAACCCGGACGGAAGTCACCGGGCCGCCAGCACCGAATCAGGGCAGAGCCCCGCCGCCGGCAGGCCCGGCGGGCGCAGCGGCTGGGCCCGCTTCCTGATTCCGGTGGTGCTGATCATCGTCTGGTTCGGTGTGGGCGGCATTGGCGGACCGTACTTCGGCAAGATCAGTGAAGTGGCGGACAACAACCAGACCTCGTATCTTCCCGCCAGCTCGGCGTCCACACAGGTGGCCGACCTGCAGCAAAAATTCACGGACAGCGACGCGATCCCCGCCGTCGTCGTCTACGTGAACAATGACGGCCTGACCGAGGCGGACCGGACCTTCGTCACCGGCCGGGCGTCCGAGTTGTCGAAGGTCAGCGGCGTTGCGGGCGAGGTTTCCCCGCCTCAGTTCTCCACCGACGGCAAGGCCGCGGAGATCTTTGTGCCGGTGCAGGACAATGACAGCGCCACGGCCACCGTGGAAGATCTGGGCAACGAGGTGCGGGACGGGATCCCCCAGGGGCTGGACAGCTACGTCACCGGACCGGCCGGGCAGCTGGCGGACATCACCGAAGCGTTCGGCGGCATCGACACCTCGCTGGTCCTGGTGGCGGCACTGGCGGTGCTGGTGATCCTGGTGGTGGTCTACCGGTCACCCCTGCTGCCGTTCCTGGTCCTGCTGACCTCGATCTTCGCCCTGTCCGCCGCCATTCTGGTGGTTTACTACCTGGCCAAGACCGGAACGCTGACCCTGAACGGCCAGGTCCAGGGCATCCTGTTCATCCTGGGCATCGGCGCTGCAACGGACTACTCGCTGCTCTATGTTTCCCGGTACCGGGAGTCGCTGCGGGACCACGAGGGACGGTGGGATGCCACCTGGGCGGCGCTGAAGGGAACCTTTGAACCGGTCCTGGCTTCGGCTGCCACGGTGACCGCCGGGCTGCTCTGCCTGCTGCTCAGCGACCTCAATTCCAATAAGGCCCTGGGTCCGGTGGCGGCGATCGGCATCGGATTCGCTTTTCTGGCCGCAATGACCCTGCTCCCGGCGCTGCTCTTCCTCTTCGGGAGGGCGGCCTTCTGGCCGCGCCGGCCGGCGTTCGGGTCCGAGCATCCGGACCGGGACGGGAACTCCCCCAAGGGGTTCTGGCCCCGCGTGGCCCGGACCGTCAAGGCGCATCCGCGCCGCACCTGGGTGATTCCCACACTGGTGCTCCTGGTTGCGGCAACAGGCCTGCTGCAGCTGCGGGCCTCCGGAGTGCCGCAGAGCGACTTTGTGCTGGGGCAGACCGCCACCAAGGAAGGCCAGCAGGTCCTGGGCGAGCATTTCCCCTCCGGTTCCGGCAGCCCGGCACTGATTGTCGCCCCGGAAGGCGAGATCGACGCCGTCGCCCGCGCAGTGCTGGCCGTGCCCGGCGTGGATGCCCTGGCCGTGGACGCCACCGGCACACCGGCCGGGGAGCTGCCGGTGACGGCCGACGGCGTGCAGTCCTCTCCTGTCCCCGGGACCTCAGGCGCGCCGAAGGTAGTGGACGGAAAGGTCCTGCTGGAAGCCACGCTCAAGGAGGCTGCGGAGTCCGACGCCGCGGAGCAGACGGTCTCCACCATGCGGGAGAAGGTGGCCGGGATCGGGGATGTGCTGATCGGCGGGGTAACGGCCACGACCATCGACACCAACGCTGCGGCCGCCCACGACCGGGACCTGATCATTCCGGTGGTTCTGGTGGTGATCCTGTTCCTGCTGATGCTGCTGCTGCGCGCGCTGCTGGCCCCGTTCCTGCTGATCCTGACGGTGCTGCTGTCCTTCGGGGCCACCATGGGCGTTTCCGCCCTGGTCTTCAACCATGTTTTCCGCTTCCCGGGCGCGGACCCGGCCGTTCCGCTGTTCGGTTTTATCTTCCTGGTGGCCCTGGGCGTGGACTACAACATCTTCCTGATGACCCGCGTCCGGGAGGAAAGCATCCGGCACGGCACCCGCGAGGGAGTGGTCCGCGGGCTGATGATCACCGGCAGCGTCATTACCAGCGCCGGCATTGTGCTGGCGGCAACCTTCGCCGCCCTGGGTGTCATCCCGGTGCTCTTCCTGGCGCAGCTGGCCTTTATTGTTGCCTTCGGCGTCCTCCTGGACACCTTGGTGGTGCGCTCGCTGCTGGTGCCGGCCCTGTCTTATGACATCGGCCGCAGGATCTGGTGGCCTTCGAAGCTCTCGCGGAGCAACGCGGGATCTGCGGACGGCTAGTCTAAAGTCATGGAAACCTCTGATCATCACCGATCCATCTCCTGTCAGCTGGACGATGTCCGCACCGCCATTGACGAAATCGATGAAGAGATCGTGGCGCTGATCTGGCGCCGGGAGCGGCTGGTCCGCCTCGCCGGTCCGCTGAAGGACAACGACGCCGAGGTGAAGGCTCCCGCGCGTGTCGAGGAGGTCCTTGAACATGTCCGCGCCACTGCAGAGGCCCAGGACGGGGACCCCACCGTGGTGGAAGCAACGTACCGCGCGATGATTGACGCCTTCATCGACTATGAGCTGAAGGTGCGGCATGAGGCCGAGGCCCAGGCCAAGCTGGACGCCTTTTCGCGCAGCTAGCGGACCATCTCCGGTTCCCCGGGCAATTTCGCGGCTATCGGGTGGAAGGCCGCGGGCGTGGGGTACGGTACTCACACGTCAGCGGTGCGCGCACCGGAACAGTACGCACTCAGGGGGAAGAGGCAGGAATGGACCAGGAGCAGCCGGCACCTGATATGACTGCGCCGGAACAAGCGGCATCGGAACAAGCGGCATCGGAGCAGTGGCGGGCCGTCGCTGCTGCGCTCGCAGATGAGCGCAGGCTGCGGCTCTACGCCCGCATCATCACGGCGGCGGAGCGCGGAACGCCCCTGGACGGGCAGAACATGGAGCCCAAGGAACGCAAATCGCTGGCTGCCCTGCAAAAGGCCGGACTGGTCTCCTCGGGGGTATGCGATGTCCAGCCGGTCAGCGGTGTTTTTGCCCGCCTGCTGGCCAGCGGTAAGCAGCCGCCGGATACGTCGGCACAGAGGTTCCTGGTCAACGGGAAAATCTCGGCCTACCCCCGGCGCTCCGCCGACCGCCTGGAACTGCTCCACTACGTAGCCGGGCACGTTTTTGAAACGGTCCCGGCACCTGCCGGAGAGGTGCCGGTGCTGACCGAGCGCGAGATTACCGGCCGCCTCGGCAGCTATTCCACGGACCCGGCAGCCGTTCGGCGCTATCTGGTGGATGAAGGAATCGTAGCCCGCAGCACCGATGGGTCCCGGTACTGGCTGACGTCTCCGCGTCCTGCGGACGGAATGGAATTCGCGTAGCTACGACGTTCCCTCTTCGAGGATCGACACGATTGAAAAGAGCGTAAAGCAGATGGCCCCGAGTCCAACCAGCACGTGAGCGCCGACGAAGAACGCCGGCTCCGTGCCTGCGGCTTCAAAGAGGAACGCGGCGAAGAACAGACAAGTGAGCGCTGTTCCGATGGGCATGAGCGGGATGCGGTTGGCCAGGGCAAACGTCCGGCGCCACACGAGGGCGAGCAACAGCACTTTCGACAGGATGCTGAAGCAGATCAGTCCGAGGCCGATCAGCACACATCCGGGGGCTAGCCGATAGGACTCGTCTGAGCTGAACAGCACGAATAGTCCCAGCACCAGGTTGACGGTGCCCGCGGCAGCGACGAGCCACGCCCAGGCGAAACGCTCGCTGTCGCTGAATGCGTTGCGTATCTGGCGAACGATGCTCGCGACCAGAGCGATCAGGGCCGTGCAGATCACCGACAGGCCGGTCATGACATGGCCGGCAATGAATCCGGGAGTGTCTGAACGCATCAACAGCCCGGCCGCGAGGGAGAAGCCGACGACGGCGGCCATCACCGGAACTGCGACCAGCATGAGCCCGGCGGTGCGGGAGTGGGCACCTTCCGGCGGGCCGCCCAGGGGCTCGAGCAGCTGGGCTGACTGGATCAGCGTGAATTTTGTGGACGCGGCCGCGACGGTGCTGACACACGCGGCGACGAGGCCGACGCCGATCACAACGAAACCTGCCGTGAGGTTCTCCGCGGTGTTGTCCCGGTTGGCCAGGACGATGCCCCAGATGATGGCGGCTGCAGCAGCCGCGTAGCCGGAGAGCGGCAGGATGATCCCCCACACGCGCCCGTAGCGGCTGATGAGCTGCCTGATGATGGTGGCCGCCGTAGTGAACAGGGCATAACAGATGGCGGTCAGCCCAACGTTGACGTGTCCGGCCACAAAATGATTGGCATCGTCCGGCCCGGCCAGGATGTAGAGGCCGTACGACAGGCAGACAGCTCCCATCAACAGCGGTATGGCGCGAAAAATGACACTGATTGTCTGGTTCATGGCCCACCCCGAGAGACGTCGTGGATCCCGTGCGGCTTCGACATCAGAGTCGGTCCGCGTTTAGTGCCCAGTTTGTGCCCGTCTCACCCGGGGAACAATGCCGGAGGCCCGCAGACGGCGGGCAGGAGGAGCTTCCCTGCCTGAGCAGAACCTGTTGGGCAGCCCGGAGGTGACCGCGGGCCGTTGACTCGGCCGCGGGCGGGGCGTCGAATGGAAAGTGCTGTCTGGTCCGGCACTATTCAAGACGAGCTCCCAAGGAGCGTCAATGGCCGCCAAGTTCACCGCCCGAGGAACACATGCAACCCATCCTGCAGCCGCCATGGCAGGGGCCATGGGTGCCCCTGTCAACACCGTGTCGCTGGCGGCCCGATCCAGTGCGGCTCCGGTGCAGCCGGGTGCAGCGGCAACGGTTGCCTCCGCTCCGGACCTCCCCTCGGGCCGGCAGCCGGCACCGGAACATTCCAACCGGCGCGTCGCCGTCATTTTCACCGGCCTCATACTCTCGGTGCTCGTTGCAGCCCTGGACCAGACCATCGTTTCCACCGCCCTGCCCACCATCGTGGGGGACCTGCACGGGCTGGATCACCTGTCCTGGGTGATCACCGCATATCTGCTGACCTCCACCATCGGGCTGCCCATGTACGGCAAGCTCGGTGACCTGTTTGGACGCAAGAATTTCTTTATCTTCGCCATTGTGGTGTTCCTTGCCGGTTCCGCACTCTCCGGTCAGTCGCACAGCATGGCCGAACTGATCACCTATCGGGCCATCCAGGGGGTTGGCGGCGGCGGGCTCATGATCGGCGCGCAGGCCATCATCGGTGACATAGTTTCCGCCCGGGACCGCGGTAAATACATGGGCCTGATCGGAGCTGCCTACGGCATCGCCTCGGTCGGCGGCCCGCTGCTCGGCGGGTACCTCACGGATACATGGTCCTGGCGGTGGGTGTTCTACATCAACCTGCCCATCGGCATCATTGCCCTGGCTCTCATCATCGGAGCCCTCCACCTGCCTCGGAACAGCGCAACGGGTGTCCGGCTGGACTATGCCGGGGCCGGACTGCTCGCCATCGGCACCGCCGCCCTGGTGCTGCTGACAAGCTGGGGCGGCAACAACTACGCCTGGACATCTCCGACCATCCTGACGCTGGCTGCCGTGGCAGTCGCAGCCATTGCGGTGTTCATCCCCGTGGAACTGCGGGCAAAGGAACCGCTGCTGCCGCTGCGGTTGTTTTCCATCCGGAATTTCCTGATCTGCACGTTGGTGGGCCTGGCCGTAGGACTGGCAATGTTCGGCTCCATCGGCTATCTGCCCACCTTCCTGCAGATTGTCAACGGGGCGTCTCCCACCATGTCCGGGCTGATGATGCTGCCCATGGTGGCCGGCATGCTGATCAGCTCCATAGGAACCGGCCAGCTGATCTCCCGCACCGGCAAATACAAGATCTATCCCATCCTGGGCTCGGCAGTCATGATTCTTGGGCTGATCCTGCTATCGCGGATTTCCAGTACGACCCCGTATTCATTCACTGCCCTTGGCATGCTCGTGCTGGGACTGGGCATTGGGGCGCTGCTGCAGAACGTGGTGTTGATCGTGCAGAACAGCGTCCCGCCCAATGACATGGGTACCGGGGTGTCGACAGCCAACTATTTCCGGCAGCTTGGCGCCTCGCTGGGTATTGCCGTGTTTGGTTCGCTGTTCATCCACCGGCTCAATGACCGGTTGGACTCGGCGCCCGCCGGAGCAGGAGACCCTGCGTCCGGCGGGGCCAACTCGATCAGTCCCGAAATGATCAAATCCCTGCCGCCCGGCGCGCAGGACTTCATTAAGTCTGCTTTCGGTGAGGCACTGCCGCCCATCTTCCTGCTGGGAGTGCCCATCCTGGCTGTGGCGTTCGTTCTCACGCTCTTCATCGTGCAGCAACCGCTGTCCAAAACCTCCCGAGTGGAGGCGGCGACAGAGTAGAACGCACTCCAGCGAGGAGAAGTAATTCCCATGTCCCACAAAGCTTTTACCCCGCGCATTGCGGCAGCCCCGCGCCGTTCCGTGCCCGCACTGCCCAGACACCGCTGGGAGGACCTCCAGGCGGAAGCGCCGAAACGAAACCTGCCGCTGGTCTTCACCGGACTGGTGCTCTCGGTGCTGCTGGCCGCCCTGGACCAAACCATTGTTGCCACTGCACTGCCCACCATTGTGGGGGACCTTAACGGACTGGAGCATCTGTCCTGGGTGGTGACCGCCTACATTCTGGCAGCCACCATCGGGTTGCCGGTTTACGGGAAGCTCGGTGACCTTTTTGGCCGCAAGAGCATTTTTGTCTTTGCCATCGCGGTGTTCCTGCTGGGGTCCGTCCTCTCCGGACTGGCACAGAACATGGGGGAGCTGATCGGCTTCCGCGCCCTGCAGGGCCTTGGCGGCGGCGGTCTGATGATCGGTGCCCAGGCCATCCTCGGGGACCTCGTCTCTCCCCGGGAGCGCGGGAAGTACATGGGCCTGATCGGAGCAGCTTTTGGGCTGGCCTCCGTGGGCGGACCGCTGCTGGGCGGCTGGATCACGGACGCCTGGTCCTGGCGGTGGGTGTTCTACATCAACCTGCCCATCGGGGCAGTGGCGCTCGCCGTCGTCATTACGTCCCTGCACCTGGCCAAGCCGCAGGGGATCCGCCCCAAGCTGGACTACGCCGGCGCCGCGCTCCTGGCTGTCGCGAGCGCCGCCCTGATCATGCTGACCAGCTGGGGCGGCACCACCTACGGCTGGTCAAGTCCGCAGATCCTCGGTTTGGCCGTGGTGACACTGGTTGCCGGTACGGTGTTTGTCCGGGTGGAGAAACGGGCTGAGGAGCCGATCATGCCGCTGGATTTATTCCGCAACCGGAACTTCCTGCTGCCGGTGCTGGTGGGCATCTCTGTGGGCATAGCCATGTTCTCCACGATTTCCTACCTGCCAACCTTCCTGCAGATGGTCAACCGGGCCACCGCCACCCAGTCGGGGCTGATGATGCTGCCGATGATGGGCGGGCTGCTGCTGACCTCGATCGGCACCGGGCAGCTGATCTCCCGGACCGGGAAGTACAAGATCTATCCGATCCTGGGTTGCGCCGTGATCATGGCCGGGCTGGTGCTGCTGTCGCGGATTTCGGATACGACGCCGTACAGCTTCACTGCCGCCGGCATGCTGGTGATGGGCCTGGGGATCGGGATGCTGATGCAGAACCTGGTGCTGATTGTGCAGAACAGCGTGCCGGGCCGGTCGATGGGGGCGGCGATTTCCGCGGCCAACTATTTCCGGCAGATCGGGGCCTCTTTTGGCATCGCATTGTTTGGCTCAATTTTCATCCACCGGCTGGGCAACGAAATTTCTTCCGCTCCGACCGGTGCGCCAGGGGCAGGGGCGGCCCTTGGCGGCAACATCAATTCCCTGAGTCCTGCCATGCTGCGCGGGTTGCCCGCTCCGGTGCAGGATTTTGTTGCCGCGGCCTTCGGCCACGCGCTGCCGCCGATCTTCCTGCTGAGCGTGCCCATCGTGGCGGCGGGCTTGGTGCTGTGCCTGTTCATCAAGGAGACTCCGCTCTCCACTTCAGTGCGCACTGAGGCGAAGGAGGAGGTCTAGAAAGACAGGTGCCCGGGGGAGGTGCCGATTGTCAGCTGCTGGCCGTACACTGGATTCTGTTCGAACATACGTTCTAATGGATTGCCGTTCTGGTGATCAGTCCAAGCGCGGGGCCGGCGTAACCGCGGGTGCACGCCTGCCGGCGGGAAGGAATCGGAAATGGGTGTCTTCAGCGAGGCAATAGAGGTGGTGTGCTCGCCCGCGGGCCAGCCCCTCCGGCTCGTCTGGAGCGGCCATACCTACAAGGTGGCAGCGGATCCGGTGCGCTGGTACGAGCGCCGGAACTGGTGGGAGGAAGAATCCCGGGCAGAACGCGGACGCGGCCCCGGGCTGGTGGACTCTGAGATCTGGCGGGTCCAGGCCCGGCGAACCCCGCGCTCGCCGCTGCGGACCTTGGACATCTCCCATGACATCCGTTCCGGCCGCTGGCGGCTGATCCGCATTCATGACGCCCTGCGGGAAAGTGCTTAGGAACCGCCTGCCATGAGCTTCACCCATCTGCATGCCGCCACCGCCTTCAGTGCCCACTACGGGGTGTCCTGGCCGGAGGAAATGGCGCAGGCCGCCGCAGCAGACGGCGCCGGCGCACTGGCCTGCACCGACCGGGACGGACTGTACGGAACGGTGAAGCACCTGCGTGCCTGTATGGACGCCGGAATTGATCCAATCGTGGGAGTGGACCTTGCAGTGCTGGGCGAGCCGGATGCCGGCGGTGCCCCGCCCGTTACCGGCCGCGTGGTGGTTCTGGCCCGCGGCGGAAACAGGGGCGCGGGCTACCGGGCGCTGTGCCGGCTGATCTCCGACGCCCACGCCGGCACCTCGGCGTCGGCGGCGCGCAAGGGCAGCAAACCGGTGGGAGTGACGGCGGCGCAGCTGGCCTCGCGGGCTGCATCCGGCCCCGGTGATGAACCGGTGCTGACCGTACTGGTGGGCCCCTGGTCCGACGTCGGGCAGGCCATGCGCAGCCGCAGCTACGCCGTCGCCCGCACGCTTTTTGCCCGCTGGCAGGCAGTCCTTCCGCGGAAAGCGCTCGCCGTGGAGGTGGTGGCCCACCTCAGCGCCCCCGGAACCAACCTCAGCCTGGCCCACGCCGTACGCATGTTCCGGCTGGCCGATGAAATGCGGCTGCCGGCCATCCTCACCAATGCGGTGCGCTACGTGGATGCCGACGGCGCCGCCACCGCCGATGTTTTGGATGCCGCCCGGGCGCTGACCTCCCTGGCACGGCTGCCCGACCTGCAGCCCAACGGGCAGGGGTGGCTCAAGAGCGCCGCGCAGATGAAGTCACTGGCCCGGGAGATCAGCACCGAGGCGGGCTACGGAGCGGCGGGCGCCTCCCGGATGCTCCGCGACACCGAAGCGCTCGCCGACGCCTGCCGGATGGATCCGGTCCGGGACATGGGCTGGAAGCAGCCGGTGGTTCCGGAAGCCTCGGTGATCGGTATTGCCGCCGAACCCATGGCCGAGCTGGTGAGCCGCTGCGAAGCGGGCATCGGCCGCAGGTTTCCGGCATTGGACGCGGGCGGTGAGGCGCGCCTGCGCAACCGGCTGTCCCATGAACTGGGCATCATTGAACGGCTGGGGTTCGCCTCCTACTTCCTGACCGTGGCGGAAGTCTCCGCGATGATCACCGACATGGGGGTGCGTGCGGCGGCCCGCGGATCAGGGGCGTCCTCCCTGGTGAACTATCTGCTGGGCATCAGCCACGTCAATCCGCTGGCCCATGACCTGATCTTTGAGCGCTTCCTCTCCCGTGACCGCTCCACCCTGCCGGACATCGACATAGATGTGGAAAGTGCACAACGGCACAACGTCTATCACCGTATTTTTGAACGCTTCGGGGCCGAACGCGTCACTCTGATGAGCATGCAGAACGGTTACCGTGCCCGCGGTGCGGTGCGCGACGCCGGCATGGCCCTGGGCCTGGCCGAAGAAGACATCGGGGCAGTGGCCAAACAGCTGTGGCGTTTCTCCGCCCGGAAGTTCCGTGAGGCGCTCGCGGAAAAACCGGAGCTGCGGGACATTGCCGGACGGGTGGAGGGAAACCGGCAGCTGGATTTGCTGGTGGACCTGACCGAGCGCCTGGACCGGCTGCCCCGGCATATCTCCATGCACCCGTGCGGCGTGATTCTGGGGGACACCTCCCTGCTGGACCGCACCCCGGTGCAGCCCTCCGGTCTGGGGCTTCCCATGTCCCAGTTCGACAAGCACGACATGGATCCCATGGGCATGCTCAAGCTCGATGTGCTGGGCGTGCGGATGCAAAGTGCCATGGCCTACGCCCTGAAGGAAGTGCGGCGGCTGCATCCCACCAAAGCGGACACGGTGCGTGCCGGAGCGCATCCGGCCGGTCCCGACGGGAACGGTCCGGACTATGTGCTGGCGGACGGTTCCATCAACCTTGACGCAGTGCCGCTGGATGACGCGCCCACCTATGACCTGATCTGCAGCACCTACACGCTGGGCTGCTTCCAGATTGAATCCCCGGGACAGCGCGAGCTGATCGGCAAGATGGAGCCCCGGGAGTTCAATGACCTGATCATCGACATTTCCCTGTTCCGGCCCGGACCCATGAAATCCGACATGGTCCGTCCGTTCCTGGAACACCGGCACGGCTGGGCTCCGGAGGTGTATCCGCACGAGGCCCTGCGGCCGGTCCTGGCGGAAACGCACGGGGTGACCGTGTTCCACGAACAGGTCCTGCGCACCTTTGACGTCTTCACCGGCTGCGGGCTGGCCAAGGCCGATGAACTGCGCCGGCTGCTGGGCAATGAAGACGCCGAAAAATCCGTGGAGGATTTCTTCCGCACCGAGGCGGCCAAGCGCGGCTACACCGCAGACGTCATCGATAAGGTCTGGGGCACGCTGAAGGCGTTCGGCAGCTTCGGATTCTGCAAGGCGCACGGCGCTGCATTTGCCGTACCCACTTATCAGTCCGCCTGGCTGAAAACACACCATCCCGAAGCTTTCCTGGCCGGGATCTTTGAACACGATCCGGGCATGTATCCGCGCCGGCTGCTGGTGGCCGAGGCCCGGCGGATGGGCATTCCCATCCTGCCCCTGGACATCAACCGCAGCGGCGCGCAGTACCGGGTGGAGCCGGTGCCGGCGGTTCCGGCCTCGCCCGGGCACCCGGCGCGTCCGGAAAAGCTGGGCATCCGGTTGAGCCTGGCCGGGATCTACGGTCTCTCGGCAGCGGAACTGCGGCGCATCACCGCCGGCCAGCCCTACGATTCCCTGGCCGACCTGCGGGCCCGGGCCAAGGTGGGGCGGGCCACCCTGATGCGGCTGGCCTCGCTGGGTGCCTTCGATTCGCTGGCCCGGGACACCGGAACAGCCGCTTCCCGCGCTGATCTTTTGCGCCACCTGGACGCGGCACCGCCCCGCCCGGCGCCGCGGAAATACGATCCCATTCCCGGGCAGCTTGCCCTGCCGCTGGGAGACACCGAACTGGAAAACCTGCACCCCGAACTGCCCGAACCCACTTTGCGGGAGAAGGTGCGCACGGAACTGGACCTGCTGGCCGTGGATGTCAGCGCCCACCTGATCGACAGCTACGCCCCGCTGCTGGCGGAATTCGGCGTCACCAAGGCCCGGGACCTGATTGGACTGCGCAACAATTCCGAGGTCTGGGTGGCCGGCATCCGCGTGGCCACCCAAACTCCGCCCATGCGCGGCGGGCGGCGCGTGGTGTTCATCAGCCTCGACGACGGGACCGGCTGCGTGGACTGCACATTCTTCACCGAGGCCCAGGAAAAAACCGGGCCCCTGCTCTTTGGCACCGAGCTGATGCTCATCCGCGGACTCACCCGCCGCACCGGTCCGCGCGGCATCAGCATGCAGGCGCTGGAGGCCTGGGACCTGAGCGACACCGCCTCCCTGCCCCGTCCCCAGCGCGGCAGGTTGGTGGGGCCGAACTCCAGCGGATAACATCGAAGGGGCGCAGAAGCAGCCGGCCACGTCCTGGCCGGCCCAAAAAACGCCGTACAACGAAATCTAGGAGACAACCGTGTCAGTGCCAGAGAAGTTCACCCTCATCGTCGACGGCGAAGAGACCACGGTGGATACTGGCACCACAGGTGCGCAGCTCTTCTTCGACCGCCGCGACGTCGTCGTCATGCGCGTGGACGGCGTCCTGAAGGACCTGGACACCGAACTGGCCCCCGGCTCCGCCGTCGAAGCCGTGACCATTGACTCCGAAGACGGACTCAACGTCCTGCGCCACTCCACCGCCCACGTCATGGCCCAGGCCGTTCAGCAGCTGCGCCCGGACGCCAAGCTGGGCATCGGCCCGTACATCAAGGACGGCTTCTACTTCGACTTTGACGTGGCCGAGCCCTTCACGCCCGAGGACCTGAAGACCCTTGAGAAGATGATGCAGAAGATCATCAACTCGAACCAGAAATTTGCCCGCCGCGTGGTCACCGAAGAAGAAGCCCGCGAAGCCATGGCCAACGAGCCGTACAAGCTGGAGCTGCTCGGCAAGAAGGACGGCGCGGACGAAGCCGGCGAGGGCGCGAACATCGAGGTCGGCGCCGGTGAAATCACCATTTACGACAACGTGGACCGCAAGTCCGGCGACGTCATCTGGTGCGATCTGTGCCGCGGCCCGCACCTGCCCAACACCAAGCTGATCTCCAACGCCTTCGCGCTGACCCGCTCCGCCGCCGCCTACTGGCTCGGCAATCAGAAGAACCAGCAGCTGCAGCGCATCTACGGCACCGCCTGGCCCACCAAGGATGCCCTGAAGGCCTATCAGGAACGCCTGGCCGAGGCCGAGCGCCGCGACCACCGCAAGCTGGGCACCGAACTGGACCTGTTCTCCTTCCCCGATGAGCTGGGTTCGGGCCTGCCGGTGTTCCACCCCAAGGGCGGCATCATCCGCAAGGCCATGGAGGACTACTCCCGCCAGCGCCACACCGAGGCCGGCTACGAGTTCGTTTACACCCCGCACATCACCAAGGGGCACCTGTACGAGGTCTCCGGCCACCTGGACTGGTACCGCGACGGCATGTTCCCTCCCATGCACGTGGACGAGGTCACCGATCCGGAGACCGGCGAGATCACCAAGCCCGGCCAGGACTACTACCTGAAGCCGATGAACTGCCCCATGCACAACCTGATCTTCCGCTCCCGCGGACGGTCCTACCGTGAACTGCCGCTGCGGCTCTTCGAATTCGGTTCCGTGTACCGGTATGAGAAGTCCGGCGTGATCCACGGCCTGACGCGCGTGCGCGGCATGACCCAGGACGACGCCCACATCTACTGCACCCGCGAGCAGATGAAGGACGAGCTGACCACCACGCTGCAGTTTGTGCTGGACCTGCTCAAGGACTACGGCCTGGATGACTTCTACCTGGAACTGTCCACCAAGGACCCGGAAAAGTACGTCGGCTCCGACGACGTGTGGGAAGAAGCCACCCGCACCCTGGCCGAGGTTGCCGAAGCATCCGGACTGGACCTGGTACCGGATCCGGGCGGAGCTGCCTTCTACGGCCCGAAGATCTCCGTCCAGGCCCGTGACGCCATCGGGCGCACCTGGCAGATGTCCACCATCCAGCTGGACTTCAACCTGCCCGAGCGCTTTGAGCTCGAATACCAGGCCGCCGACGGCACCCGCCAGCGCCCGGTCATGATCCACCGCGCACTGTTCGGCTCCGTGGAACGCTTCATGGCCGTGCTCACCGAGCACTACGCGGGTGCGTTCCCGGCCTGGCTGGCACCGGTGCAGGTGGTGGGCATCCCCGTGGCCGAAGCCTTCAACGACTACATGTTCGACGTCGTGGACAAGCTCAAGGCCCAGGGCATCCGCGCCCAGGTGGACACCGGCACCGACCGCTTCCCGAAGAAGATCCGCACCGCCTCCAAGGACAAGATCCCGTTTGTCCTGATTGCCGGCGGCGACGACGCCGATGCAGGGGCCGTTTCCTTCCGCTTCCGCGACGGCAGCCAGGACAACGGCGTGCCCGTTGAAGAGGCCGTCAAGCGGATCGTCGAAGCCGTCCGCAACCGGGACAAGTAGACGGCGGCGGAGGCAGGAATGCAGATGGAAAACGGCGGCCGGGACGGCAGCGGCAGTCCCTACCCCGGGGACGCTGAAGTCACCGACTCATTTGAACTCCCCGGCGTGCCGGATTCCTTTGCACGCCTGTGGACACCGCACCGCCTGGCATACATCAAGGGCGGGCAGGAACAGGTCTCTTCGGAGCACAACTGCCCGTTCTGCGCCGCCCCGGGCCGCAGCGACGAAGAGTCGCTGATTGTCCACCGCGGCAAGCATGCCTTTGTCATCCTGAATCTGTTTCCGTACAACGCGGGACACCTGCTGGTCTGCCCGTACCGGCATGTGCCGGACTATACGGACATTGACGAGCAGGAGACAGCGGAGATAGCTTCCCTGACGCAGACCGCCATGCGCGTGCTGCGGAAGGTCTCCAATCCCAGCGGCTTCAACCTGGGCATGAACCAGGGCGTGACCGGGGGAGCGGGAATCGCCGCGCACCTGCACCAGCACATTGTGCCGCGCTGGGGCGGGGACGGAAATTTCCTGCCGATCATCGCCCAGACCAAGGCAATTACCCAAACCCTGGGGGATGTCCGCCAACAAGTGGCAGACGCGTGGCCCCAGGCCAGCGAGGACTGAGCAGTGCTGAACAAATATGCAAGAGGCTTTTTCACCAGCGTCTTTACGCCGCTGGCGGCCTGGCTGCTGAAGCGCGGTGTCTCACCGGACGCCGTGACCATCCTGGGGACCCTGGGCGTCATGGTGGGCGGCCTGGTGTTCTATCCGCTGGGCCACCTGTTCTGGGGCACGCTGTTCATCACGGCGTTCATCTTCTCCGACGTCATTGACGGAATCATGGCCCGCCAGCAGGAACGCACCGGAAAATGGGGCGGTTTCCTGGATTCCACCCTGGACCGCTTCGCCGACGGCGCCCTGTTTGCCGGGGTGAGCATCTGGTATTTCACCGGCGGACACAATGACGCCATTGGCATCGCCGCCATCATCGCGCTGGTGCTGGGAATGCTGGTGTCCTACATCAGGGCCAAGGCCGAGTCCCTGGGCTTTAACGCCAACGTTGGCATTGCCGAGCGTGCCGAGCGTCTGGTCTCACTGCTGGTGGCTACCGGCCTGGTGGGACTGAGCGTCCCCGAGGTGCTGCTCCTGGTGGTCCTGCTGGTGCTGTGCGCAGCCAGCTGCGTGACCATCGGGCAACGGATGCTCGCGGTGCGCCGGCAGGCCATCTAGGCCCAGGCGGCCAATAACTGAAGGACAACTCACAGCTGCGCGTCACCGGAAGCAACCCGGTGACGCGCATCGCTCTTTAAAGCGGAGGGAAGCCCTAGGCTGGGTCCAGCAGCATTTGCTGATTCGGTTTCCCATGAAGGTGAGTTCCATGCACAACCCACAGTTCCCGGGCGCGGCTGCGCCCGTTTCCGCGTCCGGATCCCTCTCTCCGGTCACCGGCAGCAGCCGGGTCAAGCGCGGTATTGCCGAGATGCTCAAGGGCGGGGTGATCATGGACGTGGTCACCGCCGAGCAGGCCCGCATTGCCGAAGACGCCGGGGCCGTGGCCGTCATGGCGCTGGAGCGCGTTCCGGCCGACATCCGCGCTCAGGGCGGAGTTTCGCGCATGAGCGACCCCGACATGATCGACAGCATTATCAATTCGGTCTCCATCCCGGTTATGGCCAAGGCCCGGATCGGCCACTTTGTGGAGGCCCAGGTCCTGCAGTCGCTCGGGGTGGACTACATTGACGAATCCGAAGTCCTGACCCCGGCCGATTACACGAACCACATCGACAAGTGGAAGTTCACCGTCCCCTTTGTCTGCGGGGCCACCAACCTGGGCGAGGCCCTGCGCCGCATCAATGAGGGCGCCGCCATGATCCGTTCCAAGGGTGAAGCCGGCACGGGAGACGTCTCCAACGCCACCATGCACATGCGCGCCATCCGCTCCGAGGTGGCCCGGCTGTCCTCACTGCCCGAGGATGAGCTGTACGTGGCGGCGAAGGAACTGCAGGCCCCTTACGAACTCGTGAAGGAGGTGGCTGCCGCCGGGAAGCTTCCCGTGGTGCTGTTCACCGCCGGCGGTATCGCCACACCCGCGGACGCAGCCATGATGATGCAGCTGGGCGCGGACGGCGTGTTTGTGGGTTCGGGCATCTTTAAGTCCGGCAACCCCGCCCAGCGCGCGGCAGCCATCGTGAAGGCCACCACCTTCTTTGATGACGCCGATGAAGTTGCCAAGGCCTCACGCGGCCTGGGCGAGGCCATGGTGGGCATCAACGTGGATGAAATTCCGCAGCCGCACCGGCTGGCCGAGCGCGGCTGGTAACACCGGGCGTCCCTGCGGGGGGCCGGTGCTGCCGGCCTCTGCAGCGCGCCGTGCAGTCCGTCCCGGGTCTAGCTCGCCCGGGACGGACTTTGCGTTAGCGCAGGTCCAAGCTGAGGTACTGCCCGCGGCCGATGAGCTCGAAGCCCCGTGCCGCCAGGAATTCGGCGCCGGCAGGAGCAGCGTTGACCGCCAGGCGGTCCGCACCGGCGGCTTCCGCCACCGTCGCCGCGCGGCTCAGCAGCGCCGTTCCGTACCCTTTGCGCCTGCTGGAAGGACCAACCGCCAGCCCGAAAACCCCGGCGAGCGACCCCTTGCGGGGTTTGCGTGACGGCTCGTCGGGAACCTGCGGCTTGCCGGTGATCGGATCCATGGGCGGGGGCTGCTGATCGACGGCGGCGGGGACATAAACCCACGCCCGGCCCGTCAGCTTTCCGTCGCCCCGGGTGGTGAGGTGCCAGGCGGTGCGCGGGTGGCTGCGCCCGGCGGCGAGTTCATCGGCGTCGGGCCCGGTAACCTCAGCGGGCTCCGGATCGACGCCGGCGGTCCCGGCGTCGTAACGCTCCGGCACGCTCACGGGAGCGCTCATCCACTGCGGCTGCGGGCCGCGGCGGAACCCGAAGGCCTCCAGCGGCGCGTAGTTCACTGCGTTGTTCATCCAGACGGACACGCTCTGCGCGCCGAGCCGGGTGGCTTCGGTCAGGCCGGGCCGGATGCCGGCGGGCGCAATCCGCTGCGGGTACAGCAGGACCAGCTGACGCCGCGCTGGCAGCCACAACCACTCCGACTCATGGGTGGAAAAGGTATTGCCGCCAGTGACTCCGGCGAGTTTCGTCAACCAATTCCGGTGAAGGTCCTGACAAGCTGCGATGGTAACCATTTAAATTAGTCTAATCCGCGGCGGTGCAGCAACGGTTCAATGGCTGCATCACGGTCCCGGAAGTTACGGAATGCCTGCAGCGGGTCAATGCTGTTGCCCCGGGCGAGCAGTTCGCGGCGGAACCGGTCTCCGTTCTCCCTGGTCAGGCCGCCGTTCTCCCTGAACCACTCCACGGTGTCAGCATCCAGGACCTCGCTCCAGATGTAGGCGTAGTAAGCGGCTGCGTATCCGCCGGCGAAGATGTGCTTGAAATAGCCCGAACGGTAGCGCGGCGGCACCAGATCAAGTGCCACGCCGGCGCGCTGCAGGGCCTCAGCCTCGAAGGCCTCCGGGTCCTGCACGGTTTCTCCGGGAGCCAGTTCGTGCCAGGCCAGGTCCAGCAGGGTGGCACCGAGGTATTCCGTGGTGCCGAAGCCCTCGCCCCAGGTGGAGGCGGCTTCGATCTTGTCGATCACATCCTGGGGGAGCGGCTCTCCGGTGACGTGGTGCTTGGCGAAGTTGGCAACAACCTCCGGCCACAGCATCCACATCTCGTTGACCTGAGAGGGGTACTCGACAAAGTCACGCGGAACGGCCGTACCGGAAAACTGGGGGTAGGTGACCGAGGAGAACAGGCCGTGAAGTGCGTGTCCGAACTCGTGGAAGGCCGTGACCACTTCATCGAAGGACAGCAGGGTGGGCTCTGACTCGGGCGGCTTGGGGATGTTGAGGTTGTTGATGACCACCGACTGCGTGCCCAGCAGAGTGGACTGGTGCACCAGCGAGTTCATCCAGGCACCGCCGGCCTTGGTGTCGCGGGTGTAGTAGTCGCCCAGGAACAGCCCCAGCCCGGAGCCGTCCTCATTCTTCACTTCCCAGATCCGGACATCCGGGTGGTAACCGGCCAGATCCGGGCGTTCGGTGAAGGTCAATCCGTACAGCCGGTTGGCGGCGTAGAAAACGCCGTCATGCAGAACCCGCTCCAACTCGAAGTAGGGCCGCAGGGCCGCCCGGTCCACGCTGAACTTTTCGCGGCGCACCTGCTCCGAGTAGTAGGACCAGTCCCAGGCCTGCAGTTCCTCGATCCCGTCCCGGGCGGCGGCTTCGCGCAGCAGCTCGGCTTCGGCCTGCGCGTTGCGGACAGCGGGCGGCGCGAGCTTGCCGAGCATGGAATGGATGGCTTCCAGCGACGGAGCGGTCTGGTTGTCCGTGGCGAACTCCGCATGATTGGCGAAGCCCAGCAGGGCAGCCCGGTCGGCTCGCAGCGCGGCCATTTCCGCGGCGAGGCCCAGGGTGTTTTCCTGGTTGTCCCGGAAACCGCGGTTCAGTGAGGCTTCGAGGAGGCGGCGGCGGGTTTCCCGGTTGGTCAGCGAGGCCAGCGCAGGCTGCGAAGTGGGCAGGACCAGGGACAGCAGATAGCCCTCCTTGCCTGCCTCGGCGGCAGCGGCGGCTGCCGAGGCGACGTCGTCGTCGGAAAGGCCGTCCAGTTCAGCAGCATCGGTGACCAGCAGCGCCGACTCATTGGTGTCCTTGAGGAGCTTCTGGGCGTATTCGGTGCCCAGCACGGACAGGCGCGAGTTCAGTTTCCGCATGCGTGTCTGGCCGTCTTCATCCAGCTGGGCCCCGGCCCGGATGAAGCTGCGGCGGTATTCCGAGACCAGCCGCGCGGATTCCTCATCCAAACCCTCGGTGGAGACGGCATTAACCCGCTCGAAGAGGTCCTTGTTGAGGTAGATGGCGTCTTCGTGGGCGGCCAGCTGCGGGCCCACTTCCTGCTGAATGGCCTGAACCTCGTCAGTTGCATCCGCTGCCGTAAGCGTGAAGAACACCAGGGCCGTGCGTTCGAGCATCTGGCCTGCCCGCTCCATCGCGGCGATCGTGTTCTCAAAATCAGGTGCCGCCGAATTGCCGGTAATCGCATCGATTTCTGCGAGGTGCTCCTCGAAGCCGGCTTTGAAGGCGGGGCGGAAATCATCCGGGGTGATGTGCTCAAAGGGCGGGAGCTGATAGGGCAGGGAGCTGATACTTCCGAAAGGGTTACTCATAATTGTCAAGACTCGCACACGGCTGTTGAGCCGAACAACAGAAACGCCGTCGTAGGCTGGCCGGGGGCTGCGAGGGGCCTCCTTTGTGCCGAATATGACGAGCGGGAGCGCCAATGACCAGACGCAGGTTCGGATTTCTGCCCGGGACGGGTTCGACGGCGAAGGCAGCCGCTGCTGTGCTGCTGCTGGCCGTGGCGGGATGCGCGCCGGCATCGGACCCGGATCCGCAGGCAACGCCGTCGGCCTCCTCCGGTTCCGCCTCGGCCTCCTCCGGTTCCGCCTCCGCTCCCGATTCCGGAAGCAGCGGGACTGCACCGCAGGCATCTCCGGCTCCGGCTCCCACCGCGACCCCCGGCGTGGGAGCGGAATGCGCCGCTGAGCGGTGCTTCTCGATGATGGTTGCAGGAGACCTTCTGGTGCATCCGCAGCTGTGGACCCAGGCCGGAGCCGACGCCGCGGTGAGCGGAAAGATGCCGCTGGACTTCGAACCGCTGCTTGAGGGCAAGCGGGCCTACCTCGATTCCGCGGACCTGGGCGTCTGCCACATGGAAACGCCGGTTGCGGAGGCCGAGGGTCCCTACACGGGCTATCCGATGTTCAACGTTCCGCCGCAGATCCTGACCGCGGCGAAGGACGTGGGCTACGACGCCTGCACCACGGCCAGCAACCACACCGTGGACGCCGGAACTGAAGGACTGAACCGGACCCTGGCCGTACTGGACGCCCTGGGACTGCCCCACACCGGGTCCTACGCCACCGAGGCCGACGCCGCGAAGCCCCTGATCCTGTCCACACCGGCCGCGAAGGTGTCGGTGATCGAGGCGACCTACGGGCTGAACGGGATGAGCGCCGAGTTCGGCTGGCAGGTGGACCTGCTCGATCCCGCAGTGATGATCGCCAAGGCGAAGGCCGCCCGGGCTGCCGGCGCCGACGTCGTCGTGGGCGCGGTCCACGCCGGTGAGGAATACGCCTCGGTTCCCAACTCGCAGCAGGTGGAAACGGCACATGCCCTGGCGGACAGCGGGGAATTCGACTTCATTTACGGCCATCACAGTCACTCGGTGCTGCCGATTGAGCACTACAACGGAACCTGGATCGCCTACGGTCTGGGCAACTCTGTCACCGAGCTGTCCCCCTGGTACGACGTGAACAACGAGGGACTGATCCTGCGCGCCCAGTTTGGCCAGGACGACGACGGCGGCTGGGCCGTCACGGACCTGGCCTGGGCCCCGTCCGTCATCGTCCGGGACCCCTACCGCTGGTGCTCAGTAGCGGCGGACCTGCCGCAGGGCCAGTGTGCGCCGCCCGAACAGCAGGCGGCAGTGCGGGCACGGACCATCGGCGTGGTCGAATCCATGGGTGCAGCGGATGCCGGAGCGCATGAATGGCTCGTGACGAAGGACCCGTTGCGCTGACTCCGATTCCGGAAGTGCTGGGCTGGACCAGGTTCCTTCGTGCAGATAACGGGGCTAAAGGCGGTCTCCCGGATTCCTTCGTGCAGATAACGGGGCTAAGAGTGCTGTCCCAGGTTCCTTCGTGCAGATAACGGGGCCAAATCCGGTCTCCCGGATTCCCTCGTGGACATAACGGGCCCAAAGAGGCGGATTCGGCTGTATTGAGCCCTTGATCTGCACGAAGGACTTAAGCAAAGCCCGTTATCTGCACGAAGGATCAGCTCCGGAGCGCAATTCGGCAGAGCGCAATTCGGCAGAGCAGCGACGTCCTAGCGGGGGCGCTGCGAGGCGTGCTGCCGTGCCAGCTCGGAGAGCTTGGCCAGCTCCGCCAGATCCTTCGCTGATTCCGGCCGCGGTTCAAAGCTGCCGAACTTGCGGATCACGGCCTGCTGGAGCAGGAAGTCCGCAATAGCCGGGTTCTTGGGCAGCAGGGATCCGTGCAGGTAGCTGGCCACCACATTGCGGTAGCGGGCTCCCTCGTAGTTGTCCTTGGAGTTGTTGCCCTCACCCTTGCGCACCTCGGCGAGCGGCTTAACACCCGAGCCGAGGAACGTCTGGCCCGAGTGGTTCTCGTAGCCGTGGATTTCGCCGAATTCCTCGCTGACGGAAAGCACGTTGCCGATCAGCCGTTCGGTGCCGCCGTGGGTTTCCAGGTCCAGCAGTCCGATGCCCGGAATCACGGTCCCGGTGTGCGTCTTGAAGAAGTTGCCGAACAGCTGGTACAGCCCGCAGATGGCCAGCATCGGCAGGTCGTCTTCGGCCATCGCGCGCAGGGTCGGCGCAATTGCCTGCAGATCGTC
Organism: Arthrobacter sp. TJ-58; assembly: GCF_058269295.1. Lineage (NCBI taxonomy): Bacteria > Bacillati > Actinomycetota > Actinomycetes > Micrococcales > Micrococcaceae > Arthrobacter > Arthrobacter sp. TJ-58. The sequence goes on along the minus strand of NZ_JBZCNM010000001.1, from coordinate 1,009,492 downwards.
CTGAATGACCACCTGGCCGCTGTCCTGACCGCCGCCGCCCACCAGCAGGTCCACATCCGCCGGGAACTCGTCTCCCGGGTTGTATTCCAGGACGTTGGCGGTGTAGCCGTGCCATTTCAGGCGCTGCTTCAGGACCAGGACGTTGCCCCAGTCGCCGTAAATGTTCATTTCCCGCGGATACAGCTGCAGGATGTTGATGGTCCGGTCTTCGCCGGCCTGCGGGTTGAGCGGCTCGCTCATGAGACCACCTCTACTGTCGTGATCTTGGAAAGTTCCCGCCGCACGGCGAGCATGGCCGTGTACGTGCAGAAGATGCGCATGGGGGAGGACCCGGCGGATGCGATGAACTTCTTCAGCGCGTCGGTGATGTCCGGGTCGATATCCGCGACCGGTACGTCGTCGTACTTCAGCCGCAGCGCCATGTCATAGGCGCGCACGCCCGTGACCATGTTCACGCCGTTTTCGGCGAGGGTTTCAAAGTCCACGTCCCACAGCCAGGACATGTCCCGGCCGTCGGCGTAGTTGTCGTTGATGGCGATCATGGTGGCGTAGCCGTGGGCGGCAAAGGACTTCAGTCCCAGCCGGAAACCGCTGGGGTTCTTCACCAGCACCAGCTCCAGCGGCTGCCCGTTGACCACCAGCGATTCGCCGCGGCCAAAGGCGGGCTCCACGTTGGACAGCGCCGTGAACAGTGCCTCCGCGTTGGCCTGCGGCCCGGCGATGACGCGTGCCAGGGTGAGCGCGGCGGCGGCGTTGAAGATGTTGTAGACGCCGCGCAGCTTGAGCGAGGTGTTCACCACGGTCTCATCCACGCGGAAATCGGCGTCGGTTTCGGTAACGCGTTCCAGCACGACGTCGGCGGGCAGCACGGCTGCGGCGGCTTCGGCCGAGGAGCCGCGCATCTCGTCGTCGTTCGGGAAGGTGCTGCGCAGCGACGCGTCGAGGCCGAAGTAGCGCACGTCCTGCTTGTCCAGGGAGGCGGCAATGCCGGCCACGCGGGGGTCTTCGCGGTTCAGGACCACGGTGCCGGTGGTGGCCTTCGCAATGGTTTCCAGCAGCCTGGTGGTCTTGTCGATTTCTCCGAAACGGTCCAGCTGGTCGCGAAGCACATTCAGCAGCAGCGAATAACGCGGCTGGATGAGTTTCACGAAGTGCGTTGCGTGCGCTTCGTCCAGCTCCAGGACGGCGACGTCGGCATCCAGCCGCCCGCGCCAGTCCACCTCGCCGAGCAGTGCGGCAGCGACGCCGCGGGTGAAGTTGCTGCCCGTGCGGTTGGTGAAGACCTTCAGGCCCTGGCTTTCGAGGAGCTCGACCACCATTTTGGTGGTGGTGGTTTTGCCGTTGGTGCCGGAAACCACGGCAACGCCAAGGGGGAGATCGGCCAGCGTGCGGCGGATGAAATCGGGATCAATTTTCTCCACCACCAGACCGGGCAGTGCGGAGCCGCCGCCGCGCAGTTTGGAGGCACTGCGGACCAGCTTGCCTGTCAGGACGGAGAAAGAACTCATGGTGTATGAATATATCGCAAGCAGCTCCGCCGGGCTGATTCCGGCCCCGACGGCGGCACCGGACAGCGGGGGCGGCGGCAGGCGTTGCTCCTCCCGGGTCCGTAGACTGGCCCGATGACACAGGAGCGGAAATTGCGGGTGGGCGTGCTGGCACTGCAGGGCGGGGTCCGCGAACACGCAGCAGCGCTGGAGGCCACAGGTGCCACGGCAGTTCCGGTTCGGCGGCCGGGAGAACTCGACGGGCTGGACGGCCTGGTGCTGCCGGGAGGCGAGTCCACCACCATTGACAAGCTGATGCGCACCTTCGGCGTATATGAACCCCTGCAGGGGCGGATCCGGGACGGCCTTCCGGTCTACGGTTCCTGTGCCGGAATGATCCTGCTGGCGGACCGCATCGCGGATCCGGCGCACAACGCCTCCGGAGAGCCGCAGCAGACCCTGGGCGGGTTGGACATGGTGGTCCGCCGCAACGCCTTTGGCCGCCAGCGGGAATCCTTCGAAACACTGCTGGATTTCAAGGGCCTCGAAAATCTTCCGTCGGCCCGGGAATCCGGCGCAGTCACTGCCCCCGTACACGCGGTTTTTATCCGTGCACCCTGGGTGGAAAAGACGGGTAGTTCGGTCCAGGTCCTCGCCGAGGTCCCGCCGCAGAGGGGCGGTCATGCGTCTGCTGAGGATTTGGTCGCTAGAATTGTGGCAGTGCGTTCGGGAAACCTGCTGGCCACCTCGTTTCATCCGGAGGTAACGGGGGAGAGCCGGGTCCACGAACTTTTTATCCAGATGATCAGAGGAGAAGCGTAGAGCATGTCGGGCCACTCTAAATGGGCAACCACTAAGCACAAGAAGGCAGTCATTGACGCCAAGCGTGCAAAGTCGTTCGCCAAGCTGATCAAGAACATTGAAGTTGCGGCCCGCGCAGGCGGCGCCGACATGGCCGGCAACCCCGGTCTTGAACTGGCCGTCGCCAAGGCCAAGAAGACCTCTGTTCCCATTGACAACATCAACCGCGCCGTCAAGCGCGGCGCCGGGCTCCTGGGCGAGGCCGTTGACTATCAGACCATCATGTATGAGGGCTACGGCCCCCAGGGCACCGCTCTGCTGATCGAGTGCCTCACGGACAATAAGAACCGTGCCGCCTCCGAGGTTCGCCTTGCGGTAACCCGCAACGGCGGCAACATGGGAGACCCCGGGTCCGTGGCTTACATGTTCACCCGCAAGGGCGTAGTCACCCTGCCCAAGAAGGACCTCACCGAGGATGACCTGCTGATGGCCGTGCTGGATGCAGGCGCCGACGAGGTGAAGGAATCCGGTGATAACTTCGAGATCATTTCGGAAGCTGCGGACCTGCGCGCCGTGGTTGCCGCCCTCGAAGAAGCCGGCATTGAGTACGAGACCGATGAGGCCGAGTTCCTGCCCTCCATGCACGTGGAGCTGGACGCGGACAACGCCCGGAAGTTCCTGAAGCTCATGGACGCTGTGGAGGACCTGGACGACGTCCAGAACGTGTACTCCAACGCTGACATCCCCGCCGAGGTCTTCGCCCAGCTCGAAGAGGACTGAGCAGCCGGTGAGCCTGCGCGTCCTGGGCGTTGATCCGGGTCTTACCCGCTGCGGGCTGGGAGTCGTTGAAGTTGAACGCAACCGCCGTGCCACCCTGGTGGCCGTCGGCGTGGTGGGCACGGAGGCCGGAACCGCCCTGGACGCCAGGCTGCTGGTGATCTCCAACGCCATCGACCTGTGGCTGGACACCCACAAACCGGATGTCCTGGCCGTTGAACGCGTCTTCAGCCAGCTCAACGTCAGCACGGTGATGGGCACCGCCCAGGCGTCCGGCGTCGTCATTGCCGCGGCGGCGCGCCGCGGCATTCCCGTGGCCCTGCACACGCCCACCGAGGTCAAGGCGGCGGTGACGGGTTCCGGCTCGGCCAACAAAGACGCGGTGGGCAAAATGGTCACCAAGATCCTGCGGCTGGATGAAATGCCCAAGCCCGCGGACGCCGCCGACGCCCTGGCGCTGGCCATCACCCACGCCTGGCGGCGCGGCGTGGCCGGCCCGGGGCAGACGACGGCGGGATCGGCTTCCGGAGCGCGGGCGGCAGTTCGCCCGCCCAGCAACGGGCTGACGCCGGCCCAGCGGCTGTGGGCCGAGGCGGAAGCCCGGGCCCGGCGTTGACCGCAGCGTGCCGGAACCGCGGATTCGGGCCGGCACACAGTAGGGTATTCGTAGATATGTTCTACACAGCCCCTGGAGTTTTGTCATGATCGCATCCCTGCGCGGGACCGTAACGCACGTTGGCCTGCACTCGGCGGTGATCGACGTCAACGGCATGGGCATGCTCATCCAGGCCACGCCGCAGACACTGAGCTCCCTGCACGCGGGCCGCGAGGCCGTGGTGCAGACGGCCCTGATTGTCCGCGAGGACTCCATGACCCTCTTCGGCTTCACCGACGCGGATCAGCGTGAAGTCTTTGAAACGCTGCTGAGCGTCAGCGGAGTGGGCCCGCGCATTGCCCTGGCCGTCCTGGCCGTCCACACCCCCGAAGCCATCCGCGTTGCCGCTTCTTCCGGCGATGACAAGGCATTCAGCAAGGTCTCCGGCATCGGTCCCAAGGGTGCCCGGCGGATTGTGCTGGAGCTGGCGGACAAGCTGGTGCCGCTGGGCACCGCGGACAACCCCGCTGCAGCGCGCTGGCAGGACCAGGTCCTGGCCGCCATGACCGGCCTGGGCTGGTCCGAGAAGGACGCCAACGCCGCCATTGATGCCGCCGTTGCCGAAGCTCCCGAGATTGCCGCCGGCGGCAACGTGGGCGAAATCCTGAAACTGACGCTCCGCCGGCTGGGCACCGACGGCGCCCGTGCCCGCGCTCCCCGCCAGCAGGTGAGCTGAGGTGTCGGTCCTTCCCGGCGACGGACTGGTTGCCGCTGCCGGCGACCCGGATGACAAGGCGATTGAGGCGGCTCTCCGGCCCAAGAACCTGGATGACTTTGTCGGCCAGAAGCGTGTTCGCGAGCAGCTCTCGCTGGTCCTGGAAGCCTCCCGGCTCCGCGGCCGCAGCGCGGACCACGTGCTGCTGTCCGGGCCTCCCGGCCTGGGCAAGACCACCCTGTCCATGATCATCGCGGCTGAAATGAACGCGCCGCTGCGTATTTCCTCCGGCCCCGCCATCCAGCACGCAGGAGATCTGGCGGCCATCCTGTCCTCGCTCACCGAGGGCGAGGTGCTGTTCCTTGATGAGATCCACCGCATGTCCCGCCCCGCCGAGGAAATGCTCTACATGGCCATGGAAGACTTCCGCGTGGACATCATTGTGGGCAAGGGGGCCGGAGCCACCGCCATTCCGCTGGACCTGCCGCCCTTCACCCTCGTGGGCGCCACCACCCGTGCCGGACTGCTGCCGGGGCCGCTCCGCGACCGTTTCGGATTCACCGGACACCTGGAGTTCTACTCCACCGCCGAACTGGAGCTGGTGCTGCGCCGTTCCGCCATGCTGATGGACATGAAGGTCAACTCCGCCGGTTTCGCCGAGGTGGCCGGCCGCTCGCGGGGCACCCCGCGCATCGCCAACCGGCTCCTGCGCCGGGTGCGCGACTGGGCGCTGGTTCACGGCGTGGACCAGATTGACGCCCGCACCGCCGGAGCCGCCCTGGACATGTATGAAGTGGACGCCCGCGGGCTGGACCGGCTGGACCGCTCGGTGCTCCGCGCACTCATCACCAAATTCAACGGGGGACCGGTGGGCCTGTCCACCCTGGCCATCGCCGTCGGAGAAGAACCGGAAACTGTGGAAACGGTGGCCGAGCCCTACCTGGTGCGCGAAGGACTCCTGGGCCGCACACCGCGCGGACGCGTTGCCACCCGGGCCGCCTGGGAACACCTCGGCCTGGACATGCCGGACAACGTGGCGGCGGGTCTGCCGGAGAACATGTTCTCCGGCCCCGGCACCAACACGTCCGCCGAGGATGGGTCCGGGTTCCACTAAACCGGCACCCCGATTCTCCTTTCGGAGCGGCTTGAGGATACCGGCCGCAGGAGAGAAAATGCAGTGCAGGGAGAAACTTTTCTGCCGTTGCGGACGTTTTACCTTTAGACTGGTCATTTGTTGTGCCGCACCCTTGTGTCGTGGCGCACAAAAGACTGAAGCGCAAGCGACTGCGGACATCGCCGGCCCCGCCGGATCGCCTGTCCCCATACCTGCACACCATCTCCACAACAGAAACGGAACCACTCTGTGTTCTTAAACGTCTTGGCCCAAAACACCGCCGATCAGTCCGCTGGAGGTTTCAGCTTCAGCAGCCTGCTGCTGCCAATCCTGCTGGCACTGTTCATCTTCATGATGTTCCGCAAGCAGAAGAAGACGCAGAAGACGGTGCAGGAACAGCGGACCCAGATGGTTCCCGGCACTGAGGTAATGACCCAGTTCGGTCTGTTCGGAACCATCCTCTCGATTAACTCCGAGGAAAACAAAGCTGTCCTGGAACTCTCTCCCGGCAACACCGCCACCGTGCACCTGCAGGCGCTGACGAAGGTTGTCACCACCGAGCCCGCAGCCGCTGAAGACACCCCGGTGGTTCCGGATGATGCCTCCTCGATCACTGCCGGCGATCAGCGCAGCGACGCTGCCCGCACGGCCGATCACGTGCAGCAGGATGACTCCGCTGCCCGCGCCGGTGAGACGGCCGAGGAAACACTCGAGCGCCTGAACCGCGAAAACAATAAAGAGAACTAGACTCTCCACGGGCCTGCGGAGCCAGATTCTCCGCAGGCTGCCCGGGGTCACCTGGCCTCCGGTGTCTCACGCTAAAAGGAATATCCCCTATGCCTCGTACCGGCCCCGGCTCGGCCGCAAAAAAGACGCTCCTCTGGTTGGGCGTCATTTTTGCTGCTTTGGCCCTTTTACTCGGCGGCGGTTCCATGTGGAGCAACGCCAGCTGGACCCCGAAACTTGCCCTTGACCTGGAGGGCGGCACCGAAATGATCCTTGCGCCGCAGGTGCAGGGCGGTACCGAAATAACGCAGGAACAGCTGGACCAAGCCGTGGAAATCATCCGCCAGCGCGTGGACGGCAGCGGTGTTTCCGAAGCGGAAATCACCACGCAGTCCGGCCGCAACGTAGTGGTCTCACTGCCGGGCGTTCCGTCGGCTGAAACCCGTGAACTGATCCAGGCATCGGCCGCGATGGAATTCCGTCCGGTCCTTTCCGTTGGTGCTGCGGCACCAGCCGCCGAGCCGGTTCCGGATGACCAGCTGCCGAAGCCGGCCGCTGAGCCGGCCAACGCCTCCGATGACAACTGGATCACTCCGGAGCTGTACCGCGAATTCGAAAGCACTGACTGCACGGATCCGGCCACCCTGGAGGCTTCGGTGGAGCCGTCACCGGCAGACAAGCCCATGATCGCCTGCGAACCCGGCACCGGCGCCAAGTACATCCTCGGCCCTGTCGAGGTTCCCGGCTCGGACATTGAAGATGCCACCTTTGGCATGTCCACCAGCAGCCAGGGCGCCTCGATCAACGAGTGGGGCGTAAACATTAAGTTCAACGGTGAAGGCACCGACGTCTTCAAGAATGTGACGGAACGTCTCTTCGCCTTCCAGCAGGGAGACCCGCACAACCAGTTCGCCATTGTGCTGGACGGCCAGGTCATCTCCGCCCCCACTGTTCAGGGCGTCATCACCGACGGCCAGCCCCGCATCACGGGCAACTTCACGCAGGAATCGGCAAAGGCGATGTCCGAGCAGTTGAAGTACGGCGCACTGCCCATCAGCTTTGATATCCAGAGCGAACAGCAGATCTCGGCAACCCTCGGCGCAGACCAGCTCAAGATGGGCCTGATTGCGGGTGTCATCGGCCTGGCACTGGTAGCTGTCTACTCACTGTTCCAGTACCGCGCCCTGGGCTTCGTCACCATCATCTCGCTGGTGGTGGCCGGTCTGCTGACCTACCTCGCCATCTGCCTGCTTGGCTGGGGGCAGAACTACCGGCTCTCACTCGCCGGGGTGGCGGGCCTGATTGTGGCGATCGGCCAGACGGCCGACTCCTTCATCGTCTACTTCGAACGAATACGTGATGAACTGCGCGACGGGCGCGGACTGGCGGCTGCCGTGGACAACGGCTGGAAGCGTGCCAAGCGCACGGTGCTGGCGTCCAAGGCAGTGAACATCCTCGCCGCCGTCGTGCTCTACTTCGTGGCTGTGGGTAACGTGCGCGGCTTCGCCTTCACGCTGGGCCTGACCGCGGTTGCCGACCTCATTGTGGTGTTCATGTTCACCCACCCGACCATGGTGCTGCTGGCCCGCACCAAGTTCTTCGGCGAGGGCCACAAATGGTCCGGCCTGGACACCACCCGCCTGGGCGCCGTGCCGCTGTACCGCGGTGCCGGACGTATCCGCGAACCCGGGACGGCTCCGGTGCGGGTCAAGAACAAGGCAGCTTCGAAGGAAGCCGAACGCCGGATGACCATCGCCGAGCGCCGCCTCGCCGAGAAGCAGGATTCACTGGCCGGATCCGGCCGCAGCACTGAAAAGGAGGGCTAGGAATGAGTAAGCTCCCAAAGTTTGCCACGTTCGGCAACGAGCTTTACACCGGCAAGCGTTCCTACCCGTTTGTGCCCAAGGCCAAGCTCTGGTTCATCATCGCAGCCGTCGCCGTCCTCATCTCCATCCTCATTCCGGTGGCCAAGGGCGGATTCAACCTGGGCATCGACTTCCGCGGCGGATCCGAATTCACCGTCTCCGGAACCGAGAACAGCCAGGTCGGCCCGGGCGAGGAAGCCGTGGGCGACGTCGCGAGCGAGTCCCGCGTGACCAACATTGCTCCGGGGACCATCCGGGTGCAGACCGAGCAGCTCAGCGATGACCAGACGCTGGAGGTCAAAGCCAACCTGGCAGAGGCCTATGGGGTCAACGAGGACCAGATCACGTCCACGTACATCGGCCCCACCTGGGGACAGGACGTCAGCCGGCAGGCCCTGATCGGCCTGGTGGTGTTCGTGGCGCTGGCGGCGGTGCTGATGGCCCTGTACTTCCGCACCTGGAAGATGTCCCTGGCTGCCATTACCGCCCTGCTGGTGGTTATGGTGACCACCGCCGGACTGTACTCGCTCAGCGGGTTCGAGGTCACGCCGTCGGCCATCATTGGCTTCCTGACCGTGCTCAGCTACTCCCTGTATGACACGGTGGTGGTCTTTGACAAGGTTCGGGAAAACACCAAGAACCTGGACAAGAGCACCAAACGCACGTTCATGGAGCAGGTGAACCTGGCCGTGAACCAAACCCTGGTCCGGTCCATCAACACCTCCGTGGTGGCAGTGCTTCCCGTGGCCTCAGTGCTGTTCATTGGCGCTTTCCTGCTCGGGGCCGGCACGCTGAAGGACCTGTCGCTGGCACTGTTCATCGGCATCATCCTGGGCACGGTGGCCACCGTGTTCATTGCCGCACCGCTGTACGCCGTGCTCCGCCGCAACGAGCCGGACATTGTGAAGCAGGCCAAGCGCGTGATGGACCGCCGGGCGCAGGAAGCCAAGGAAGCAGCCGCGGCATCGCCTGCGGGTGCCACGGCGGTCTCATCCGGCAGCTAGCTGCGCGGAACCTGACCCGGAGAATATCCGGACAGGCACCTGGCTGAAAAAGGCCTCCGGACGGGGTTGTTCGCGTTTGCCGAACACCCCGTCCGGAGGCCTTCTGCGTAATCCGCAGCTCTTCGGCGTAACGGAACGGAGCGGGGATTGCGCGGTTTAGGGCAAGAGATGCATAGGCATAGACTTGAAGTAAAGACCGGTACGTTGGGTGCTTCCGTGACTTGGGGGAATGGCAGCGCCTAAGGTGGAAAAGGTCGGATACGTCTCAGAGAGGGCAGCAGTGGGAGAGAGCGCGACACCGGCCGATAAGGCAGGCGCAGAAAGGGCTTCCGGAACACCCGCGACCGCAGATCCGGGAGCTCCGGTTTCCGCTGCGTCCCAGCTGGCCGATTCCCGGAAAACCGCCAAGGCTCCCGTGCCGGTGCAGGCTCCGGAGGCTGCTGCTGCGGGCAAGCCTGCGCGTGCGCCGCAGGCTTTGCCCGATTCGGACGGAAAAGCATCAACCGTGCCGGCAGGCGCGGGCGGTGCTGCGCCGGTCCGCCCGGCGCCCGTCCGCCGTACCTCCACCAGGGCGCGCCTGGCACGGCTTGCCGGACGCGGCTCCACCGGCTATTCGCCCATGCTTGAGCCGCTGCTGCGCACCGTCCGGGCCAACAATCCCAAAGAGGACCTGGACCTGATCCAGCGGGCCTATCTGGTGGCTGAACGCAGCCACGAGGGACAGAAGCGCAAGAGCGGCGATCCCTACATCACGCATCCGGTTGCCGTGGCAACCATTCTTGCCGAGCTGGGCATGACCGGTACCACGCTGGCTGCCGCACTCCTGCACGACACGGTGGAAGACACCAGCTACACGCTGGACGAGCTCCGCCGGGAGTTCGGCCCCGAAGTTGCCATGCTCGTGGACGGCGTCACCAAGCTGGACAAGGTGACCTTCGGCGACGCCGCTCAGTCGGAGACGGTGCGTAAAATGGTCGTCGCCATGGCCAAGGACATCCGGGTCTTGGTCATCAAGCTCGCCGACCGGCTGCACAACGCCCGCACCTGGCGTTTCGTGTCCCAGGAATCCTCCGCCCGCAAGGCGCGCGAGACCCTGGAGATTTTCGCTCCGCTGGCCCACCGGCTGGGTATGAACACCATCAAATGGGAGCTGGAGGACCTGTCCTTCGCCGCCCTGCATCCGAAGGTGTATGACGAGATTGTGCGGATGGTCGGAGACCGGACCCCGGAGCGCGAAAAGTACCTCTCCACCGTGCGCACCCAGATTGCCGATGACCTGCATGCGGTGAAGATCAAGGCGACCATCACCGGCCGGCCCAAGCACTATTACTCGATCTACCAGAAGATGATTGTCCGGGGCAAAGACTTCGACGACATCCATGACCTGATGGGCGTGCGCGTCCTGGTGGACTCGGTGCGCGACTGTTACGCCACCCTTGGAGCCTTGCATGCTCGGTGGAACCCGCTGCCGGGGCGGTTCAAGGACTACATCGCCATGCCGAAGTTCAACATGTACCAGTCGCTGCACACCACGGTGATCGGCCCCGGCGGCAAGCCGGTGGAAATCCAGATCCGCACCCATGACATGCACCGCCGTGCCGAGTACGGCGTGGCGGCCCACTGGAAGTACAAGGACGGCTCCAGCACTCCCGTGGGGCCGGAAAACAATGACATGGGCTGGCTGAGGTCCCTGGTGGACTGGCAGCAGGAGACGTCGGATCCGGACGAGTTCCTGGATTCGCTGCGCTTTGAAATCAATGCCCGCGAGGTCTTTGTTTTCACCCCCAAGGGCGAGGTCATGGCGCTGCCCGCCGGGTCCACCCCGGTGGACTTCGCCTACGCGGTTCACACCGAGGTGGGACACCGGACCATCGGCGCCCGCGTCAACGGAAAACTGGTGCCGCTGAACAGCGAACTCCAGCACGGTGACTGGGTGGAGATCTTCACGTCCAAGGCTGAGGGCGCCGGCCCGAGCCAGGACTGGCAGGGGTTCGTCAAGAGCCCCCGCGCCCGGAACAAGATCCGCCAGTGGTTCACCAAGGAACGCCGTGAAGAGGCGATCGACAAGGGCAAGGAACTGCTGACGCGGGGGATGCGCAAGCAGAACCTTCCGCTGCAGCGCCTGATGACCCACGACGCCCTGGTAACCGTCGCCCAGGAGCTGCACCACCAGGACATCTCGGCGCTGTATGCGGCGGTGGGGGACGGGCACACCTCGGCCCAGAATGTCATCGAGCATCTGGTCTCGCTGATGGGCGGACACCAGGGCGCCGAAGAGGATCTGGCCGAAACACCGGTCTCGACGGCGGCCCGCCGGCCCAAGTTCTCCGATTCGGGAGTGACGGTCCGCGGAGTGGGTGACGTATGGGTCAAGCTGGCCCGGTGCTGCACCCCGGTGCCGCCGGATCCGATCATCGGTTTTGTCACCCGCGGTTCGGGGGTGTCGGTGCACCGCAGCGACTGCCGCAACGTTTCCGAGCTTCGGGACCAGCCGGACCGGATTGTGCCGGTGGAATGGGCCCCCACTCAGTCTTCGGTCTTCCTGGTGGAAATCCAGGTGGAAGCACTGGACCGCAAGAGCCTGCTCTCCGACGTCACCCGGGTGCTCTCGGAGAATCATGTCAACATCCTCTCCGCCAGTGTGAATACCTCAAGCGACCGGGTGGCGATGTCCAAGTTTGTGTTTGAGATGGGCGATCCCAAGTATCTCGACCACATCCTGGGCGCCGTTCGCCGGATCGACGGCGTGTTTGACGTCTACCGGACCACGGGTTCCCAGCGGCGCGTCTGATCAGATGCCGGGCCGCCTGCCGAAGGAGGGCCCGGGTGCCCTAAACGCTCCGGCGGTCCTGTTGGGACTGCCGGAGCGCAAGGTCCAGCCGCCGCAGGGCGGCGGACCGTCCCGGTTGCCGGGCTCCCGCGTCCACTGCGCTGCGGACCCGTGTGAGGGGACAGTCCAGCACCGGGTTGGCGGCGATGGCCAGCAGCGCCTGCCGTGATTCTTCCTCCGGACCGTGCAGGGCCAAATCCACCGCCGTGCGCAGGGGAGTGCTAACCTTCATGCCGGCAATGTCCATGCCGTCCCCGGGCGCCAGCCGGACCTCGTGGAGGACCGCGGGGCTGAAGGGCGGCAGGGCCGTGGTCCGGCTGCGGTGGTCAACCAGCAGCTGCAGGCGACGGGGCGGAGGCGCACAGCCGTACACCCAGGCCGCCGTCAACCGTCCGAGCATGGCCTTTGCACGCAGCCGCTGCGGAAGCGTATGCAGGGCGGCCAGCGCACGGCAGACCGGGTCAGGCTCGACGTCCCAGCGCACATAGGTCCCCGCATAGACCCAGCGCAGCAGCCCGTCAGCTTCCATTGCCTGCAGTTCAGGACCGGAAAAGTCACCGCCGGCATAAAACAGCGCCCCGCCGGTGGAGGTGAACTCCGGCAGCACACCCGGATAAGGAAACAGTGTTGCCGGCATGAGCCAACCCTGACCCACTTCCGGAAAAAGCAAAAGGCCCGGCATCTTTCCTGTGGACAGGGAAGATGCCGGGCCTTTGGACGTTAGGAGAAGTCCTGCGCAGACTTCTGCAGCATGGCCAGCCACTGCTGGCGGGCTTCAAGGGCTTCACGGGCGTCGGCGATCTTCTTCGCGTTGCCGTCCTTTTCAGCCGTGGCCAGATCTTCCTCGAGGGAAGCGATGGTGGCCTCGAGCTGGCTCAGGGCGCTGTTGGTGCGCGCCTTGGTTTCCGGGTTGCTCTTCTGCCAGTGCTCATCCTCGGCAGCCTTGACGGCCTCCTCGATCTTGCGGATGCCGGCTTCCATCCGGCCCATGTCCGCGCGCGGAACCTTGCCGGCCTCTTCCCAGCGGTCCCGGATGGAGTTCAGCGCCTTGCGGGCTGCCGTGAGGTCGCGGACCGGAAGGATGGCCTGGGCTTCCTTCAACAGCTCTTCCTTGACCACGAGGTTGGCGGCAAACTCTTCGTCAATAACCTCATTGGCTGCCTGGCGGGCGGCAAAGAAGGTGTCCTGCGCGGCACGGAAACGTCCCCACAGGGCGTCGTCATCCTTGCGGCTGGCGCGCTTGGACGCTTTCCACTCGTCCATGAGCCGGCGGTACTCTGCAGCAGTGTTGCCCCAGTCCGTGGACGTAGCCAGTTCCTCGGCGCGGGCAATCAGCGCTTCCTTGGCCTGCTTGGCAGCGGTGTTTTCGCTGTCCAGCTGAGAGAAGTAGGCGCGGCGGTGGCGGTCAAAGACAGTGCGGGCGGAACGGAACCGCTTCCACAGGCTGTCCTCATTGCTGCGGCCAAGCCGCGGTCCGTTCTTCTGGGCCGCCTTCCAGGCCTCGAAGAGCTCATTCATCCGGTTGCTGCTGGTCTTCCACTGGATGGTGGCGGGATCCTTGGCGGCAATCTCTTCGGCCTCGGCCACAATGGCTTCACGGGCGGCAAGCTCGCGTGCCTTGACGGCCTCGGCTTCGGCACGTTCGGCTGCTTCAGCTTCCTTGATGCTGCTGCGCAGGGCTTCGATCTGTGCGTCAAGAGCCAGCACATCACCGACCATCTTGCGTTCGGCAACCTGCTCGCCGAGGTGCTTCAGGGTCTTGAGCATGTCCGTGGTGGGAGCCTTGGCCTGCACCCGGGCCTCCAGCAGCGCAAGCTGGCTGGCGACGTCGTCGTACTTGCGGACAAAGTAGGCCAGCGCTTCGTCACGGCTGGCATCGGGGTACTGGCCCACCGGGAATTCTTCGCCGTTCACGATCAGGAAGACATGGCCGTCCTCCTCAACACGCGCAAAGCGGGCTGCGTCCTCAAGGGAGGTGGAGTGCACCGGGGGTGCACTGATGACAGGCTTGGGCGCGGCGGCAGGAGCTGAACCTTCTGCATCAGCTGCTGCGGGCGCCGGACGCCGTGCAGCGAAGGCTGCCGGGGTGGGCGCTGCGGGCCGCGGGGTTTCGGAAGTCTCCGAGCCGGGGCCGGAAACTGTTTCGTCGGATTTCTGACTGTCTGTCACCGCTAAAAGTCTTTCACTCGAGGTTTGGCAGTGCGCGAAGCCCGCGCTGCCATTTACTTCAGGGTAAACGAGTCTATCGTCACCGGCGTTTTCGGTGTGCCGTCCTGGACAGCGGCGCCGTCTTTCACGGCTCCCTGTGCAGCGACGGATTCCAAAACGTCCAGCCCTGACGTTAGCTTACCCATGATCGAGTAGCCGCCCGTATCCTGCGGAATAACGGAGTCTTTGTACACAATGAAGAACTGCGTTCCGTTGCTGTCCGTGGTATCGCCGCGGGCCACGGCAATCGAACCCGCCGGGTACTTTCCGTCGGCGGGCGTGTTCTCCACGGGACCCCACTGGTAGCCCGGATCTGCGGCTCCGTCTCCGTTGAGGGAACCGCATTGCAGCACGCCCATGGTCTCCGCCGTGGTGAGCCGGTGGCAGGTCTTCCCCTCGAAGAAGCCCGATTCAGCCAGCGAGGTGAACACGGCCACTGCCTGCGGTGCTGCATTTCCGTCCAGCTCCACGCCCAAATCCCCGGCGCTGGTGGCGAGTGTTCCGGTGAAGACCCTGCCTTCGGCAATCGACGGGTCCGGGACCGCCGGGGCAGTGGCTGGATCCGAGGGTTCGGCGGCTGCGGCCTGCTGCTCGATGAGCCGGGATTCTTCGGGGGTGGGATTGGAGGAGAACCAGGCCACCTGCAGGGCCAGCGCCAGCGCGAGTGCCAGGGCGGCAGCCGCACCGGCGAAAACATTGTCCCGTTTCCTGCGTTTGGCCTGGCTTTGCTGCAGGGCGCGCTTCGCCTGGATGCGGGCAATGCGCCGTCGTGTTTCGCGGTCTTGGCGGGGAGCGGCCACGGGTTCTCCTGATGCAGCGGATGGACATCGCCGGCCGGGCGGGGAGCACCGGCCGCAGCAGTGCTGGTCCTTCCGGTTCGCCTTGGCGTGCGCGGACGACCTAAAATGAGTGCCGCACTTAGTTTAGGCATGCCGCCAGGCGATTTCCCTGCAGCAGTCCGCCTCAATCCCCAGAAGGAGCTCGCCCTCATGGCACGCAAGGCCTCACTGTCCGGTTTCCCCGAATGGCTGCCGCAGGAACGCCTGGTTGAACTGCATGTCCTGGACGTTCTGCGGCGCACCTTTGAACTGCACGGCTTCACGAACATTGAAACGCGCGCGGTGGAAACCGTGGGCCAGCTGCTGCGCAAGGGCGAAATTGACAAGGAAGTCTACGCGCTGAGCCGGCTGCAGGCTGAAGAAGGCGAAGCCGCCGGCAAGACGGATCCCAACGCCCTGGCCTTGCACTTTGACCTCACCGTTCCCTTTGCCCGGTATGTGGTGGAGAACGCCGGACACCTGGCGTTCCCGTTCCGCCGCTACCAGATCCAGAAGGTTTGGCGCGGCGAGCGCCCGCAGGAAGGCCGCGCCCGCGAATTCACGCAGGCGGACATTGACGTGGTGGGCGACGGCGAACTCCCGTTCCGGTACGACGTTGAGCTGGCGCTGGTTATCGCCGAGGCGCTGGGCGCCCTGCCCATTCCCGACTTCAAGATCCGGGTCAACAACCGCAAACTGGCCGAGGGCTTCTACCGGGGCATCGGCCTGGAAGACACCGCCGGCGTGCTGCGCAGCATCGACAAGCTGGAAAAGATCGGTGCCGCACGGGTGGCTGAGCTGCTGCAGGAAGAACTCGGCGCCACTGCTGAACAGGCCGACGCTGCCCTGAAGCTGGCCTCCATCCGCACCGAGGACATGTCCTTCGTGGATCAGGTCCGCGCCCTGGGCGTGTCCAACGAACTGCTCGAAGAAGGACTGGACGAGCTCTCCCAGGTCATCGCCGAAGCCGTTCGGCGTGCCCCCGGCCGCGTGGTTGCGGACCTGAGCATCGCCCGCGGACTGGATTACTACACGGGCACTGTGTACGAAACCGTGCTGGTGGGACACGAGTCCCTGGGGTCAATCTGCTCCGGCGGCCGCTACGATTCCCTGGCTTCCAAGGGCAACCGCAAGTTCCCCGGCGTCGGTCTCTCCATCGGCGTGACCCGGCTGGTGATGCGCATCCTGAGCCAGGAGTTCGCTGCAGCCAACCGCAGCGTTCCCACCGCCGTTCTGGTGGCCCTCACCAGCGACGACTCCTGGTCCGCTGCCCAGGACATCGCCGCGGACCTGCGTTCCCGCGGCATCTCAGTGGAAGTGGCCGCGAAGGCGGAGAAGTTCGGCAAGCAGATCAAGTACGCGGACCGCCGCGGGATTCCGTTTGTCTGGTTCACCTCCGAAGACGGCACACACGAGGTTAAGGACATCCGCTCCGGCGAGCAGGTGCCTGCCGATCCGCAGACCTGGACGCCGCCGGCCGAGGACCTGTTTGTCCAGGTGACCCCCGCCCAGCAGTAACTCCCGGGTCCGGCTGCCGCGCACCCGGGCGCTGAAAACTCAGGCCCGGCTGCCGGGCTGTTCCCGGTGCCCGCGTGCCCGGTAGGCGAGCGCAGCCTGCACCCGGGAGGCAACCCCGAGCTTTGCCAGCACCCGGGACACATGGGTCTTCACCGTGGTTTCGGCGATGCCCAGCCGGCGGCAAATCTGCTGGTTGGACAGCCCTTCGCCGAGACAGGCCAGGACCGCTTCTTCCCGGGCAGTCAGCGGGTCCGCGGTCAGCGGATCGGCGAGGCCGGCAGGCAGCGCGGGACCGTTGTCCGGGCCGGGCCCCGGCAGGGCCTTGCCGGGGCTCCCTGCGCCGTGCTGTCCCTGCACGAATGCCGAGATCAGCGTGCCGGTGACTTCGGGGGAGAGGACGCTGTCGCCGTCGGCCACGCTGGAGACTGCGCGCACCAGCTCCGCCGGCTCCACGGACTTCAGGAGGAACCCGGCAGCCCCGGCGCGCAGGGCGGCGTAGACGTAGTCGTCGATGTCGAACGTGGTCAGCACCAATACGGCGGAGAGCTTCTCCCCGGTGATTTCGGCCGTAGCGGCGATGCCGTCCATGCCCGGCATGCGCAAATCCATGAGGACGACGTCGGGGCGCAGGGCGCGTGCCATGCGCACCGCCGTGGCCCCGTCGGCCGCCTCGCCCACCACCGTGAAACCGCCCACGGACTCCAGGATCATCCGCAGTCCGGCGCGGATGGCTGAGTGATCATCCGCAAGCAGGATGCTGAGGGTTGTTTCTGCTGTTCCTGTGGTCACTGCATCTCCTGGGCCTGGATCGAAGGCTGCGGCCGGGGTACTGCCGGCCCGGGTTGTCCTGCCGGCAGGAGCGCCTGCACCACCCAGTGGCGCGCGGCCCGGCCGTCCGGTTCGGTGATCCCCGCGCTGAAGCTGCCCTGCAGCTGTCCGACCCGCAGGAACATGTTCCGCAGCCCGGTGCCGTTGCCCCCGGTGCCGTTCCCGCCGGTAGTCTTTCCGCCGGAGACCTCTCCGGTTGCCTCGGGCACCTCGTTGCTGATCCTCAGATCCACGGAGCCTTCACGCTGCCGGACTGTGACAGCGATGCGGCTGCCGGGCGCATGCCGCACTGCATTGGTCAGGGATTCCTGCACAATCCGATAGGCGCTGCTGCCCACCAGGGCGGGGACTTCGATGCCGGGCTCCATTTCCAGCTCCACCGGGTTGCCGGCCAGCCTCGCGGATGCTGCCAGCGCTTCCAGCTGCTGCAGTCCGCCGGCTGCGGTGTCCGCAGGCGCTGTGTCGGGCCCGCCGTCGGCTTCAAGCAGGCCGATCAATGACCGCATTTCCTGCAGGGCCTGCACGCTCTCAGTGCGCACCTGCGCCAGTACCCGTCGGTCCAGGTCCGGGTTTTCGGCGGCCAGGGCGGCTGCCGACTGCAGCGCCACGGCCGAAAGGTGGCCGGCAATGGCGTCGTGAAGTTCGCGGGCCATGGCGCCGCGCTCAGCGGTCACGGCCATCCGCAGATTCAATTCGGCCAGTTCTTCGGTGCGTTCGGCGCGGAGCCGCTCGGTCTCTGCACGCTGCCGCTCCTGTTCCGCGCGGTCGCTTTGGTGCCGGACGGAGCTCGCCCACCAGAGCGGCATGAGGCAGATCAGGACAGCCTGAAACAGGCCGAGAAGAGCTGCCGGCCAACCCCCGTAGCTCAGCCCCACAGCCAGCGGAAGGATCACGGTGCCGGCAACCGCGGCGTTCTGGACGGCCCGGCTGAGGCGCTCCGAGCCGTAAAGGATGCCGGAGTAGAAGAGTTCGAACACCAGCAGATAGGTGATGATGCCGCCGCCAAGCAGCACGCTGCCTCCAACGGCGGCACCTGTCACCGCGAGCATCACCGGCACGCTCCGCCGTCGGAATACCAGGCCGGCGCACCCGAGCAGCAGCAGCGGCAGCCAGGCCCAGTCCGGCGCCCCCAGCAACGGCGGCACCAGATCGGCCCCGTTCACTCCGGCAAGCATCAGGATGCTGCCGGCCAGCAGGTATCCCACGGCGGAGGCGATGCCGGACTCCCAGACTCCGTCCAGGGAATAGCGGCTTTTAGAGGCGGACATGCCTACAGCGTAGCCATCGGAGCGGGCTGTGGAAGGACGCCCGGTCCTTGGTCCTCCAAAGGGATGACGGCGGACACGGGAGATGGCACCAAGTACCGACGACGGCGCCGGCGTGGGAGGGCTTAGCTGTTGCCATGGATGTTTTGGTATATCTCATCATCGGCTGCGAAATCGGCTTCTGGGTACTGCTCGCGGCGGGACTGTGCACCCGTTATCTGCTGCACCAAAAGCGCCTGGGGCTGGTGCTGCTGGCCTGTGTTCCGCTGCTGGACGCGGTGCTGCTGGCAGCCGCCGGAACGGACCTCGCACGGGGCGGCACCGCGGAAATGGTGCACGGACTGGCTGCCTTCTATCTGGGCTTTAGCGTGGCGTTTGGCCACACCCTGATCCGCTGGGCCGATGTCCGGTTTGCGCACCGCTTCGCCGGCGGCCCGGCCCCGGTCAAACCGGCGAAGGGCACCGCCGCTTACCGGCATTCGCTGTGGGTCGAATACGGGCGGGTCCTGATCGCCATGGCCATTGCGGTTGCAGTGCTGCTGATCATGATCGCGTTCCTGGCTGCCCCCGGCGAGACGGGCGAACTGTGGGACTGGGTGAAACGGGCCGGCGTGGTGGCAGGCATCTGGCTGGTTGCCGGTCCGGTGTACGGGATGTTTGAACGGCCGGGACAGGCTCCGGCGGCCCAGCCCGGGCCAACTGTCCGGAGCTGAAGGCGCTTCCGGCATCGCCTAGGCTTAAAGGATGTCGACTGCACCCATCGAACCCCTGCTGCCCTCCGCTGAACTCCATCTGCACATTGAAGGAACCCTCGAGCCGGAGCTGATTTTTGAACTGGCGGCCCGGAACGGAATCTCACTTCCCTACGCGGATCTTGACGAGCTGCGCAGCCGGTACGAGTTCACCGATCTGCAGTCCTTCCTTGACCTCTACTACGCCAACATGGACGTGCTGCGTACCGAGGCGGACTTCGCCGATATGACCCGGGCTTATCTGCGCCGGGCCGCAGCGGCCGGGATCCGCCACGTGGAAATGATGGTTGATCCCCAGGCACACCTGCTCCGCGGTGTTCCGGTGGCGGACTGCATCAACGGGGTGGCCGGAGTGCTGGCCACCAGCCTTGAGGAGTTCGGCATCTCCACCGAACTCATCGCCGCGTTCCTGCGGGACCGTCCGGCCGCCGAAGCTGAGGAGGTCCTGGCCCAGCTGATCGAGTCCAAGGCGCCGATCGCCGCCGTCGGTCTGGACTCCGCGGAGGTGGGCTACCCGCCGGAAGGATTTATCCAGCTGTACCGCATGGCCCGCGAAGCCGGCCTCAAATGCGTTGCGCATGCCGGGGAAGAGGGTCCCTCGCACTACATCGAGCAGGCGCTGGACCTGCTGCTGGTGGACCGGATTGACCACGGCCTGCGGTGCCTGGATGATTCCGAACTGGTGGAACGCCTCGTCCGGGAACAGGTGCCGTTGACCCTCTGCCCGTTCTCCAATGTTCGGCTGCGTTCGGTGGACACACTGGCGGACCACCCGCTGCCGCAGATGCTGGCCCGCGGATTGAACGTGTCGGTGAACTCCGACGACCCGGCCTACTTTGGCGGTTACGTGGACGACATCTTCGCGCAGCTGCGGCAGACCTTCGATCTGACCCCTGACCAGCTCGCAAAACTGGCGGCCAACTCGGTGGAGGCCTCCTTTGCGCAGCCGGACCGGAAGGCCGAGCTGCTGGAGCTGATTCGTTCCTGGCGGTCGATTCAAGACTGAAGTCCGGACCAGGACTTAGAGCCAGGGCTTTGAACTAGGACTTTGAGCTAGGACTTTTGCGGCGGGGCGGGTGGCTTTGCACCCGACGGCGGGCTGCCGGACCGGTGGAATGTCAGCCGCACCACCAGCCCGAACACCAGCACGATCAGCATCATCAGGACCGCCGCCAGCGGCAGGCTCAGCGCCGTCAGCAGGGCCCCGGCCAGGCCGGCCAGGTTTACGGCCCGCGGCGTGTACCAGCGCCGCTGCTCCAGCGCATAGCCGCACAGATTGGTGATGGCTGCGTGCAGCAGCAGCGCAAAGCAGGCCAGGGCCAGGAGTGTTCCCAGGCTGGCGGTCAGTACCAGCACGACGACGACGGCGCCTGCCGCAGCGGCTGCCGGCCACGGTACCCGCCGGTTGCGGCCCGTGCGGGCGAAAACCCGGGGGAGGTCGCCGTCGTCGGCCATGGCAGCCGCCGTGTGCGCGCTTCCCTCCGTCAGCAGCCACACGCCGGACAGGCTGGCCGCACCGGCGGCGATGGCCACGGCCCCGGTGCCGATGCCCAGGCCCACCTCCGCCACCGGCTCACGCAGCGGAGCCAGCGACGCCGCCAGGCCCGCCGGCCCGTGGAACCAGGCCAGCAGGGATTGGTTCACCAACAGATACAGCCCGAGGGCCACCAGGATGGAAGCCGGGATGGCACGCGGAAGGTTCCGGTCCGGTGCGCGGACCCGGAAGCCGCCCGACGCCAGGCGGGCGTACCCCGCGAAGGCAAAGAACGCGAAACCCGCTCCCTGCAGCAAGCCGGCGGTGGACTCCGTGTCCTCCAGAACGCCCGGCTGCGGAGGAGGTCCTCCGGCCTCGTTGAAGGCAACCACGACCCCGAAGCCCAGCACGCCAATCACGAACGCCAGCACAAAACGGATCACCCAGGTGCTGCGCTGCAGGCCGAACAGATTCAGTGCGGTTGCCGCCACCGCGGCTCCAACCGCCGCAGGACGCGCCTGGCCGGGCAGCACGTACAGGCCAAAAGCCAGGGAGAGGACGGCGGCGGACGTCACCAGGGCACACACCATGGTCCAGCCGGTGAAAAAACCCGCATGGGTACCAAAAATGACCCGGGCCGCGGAGCGCGTTGTGCCCCCGGCATTCGAGTGGCCGCTGGCGCGAAGCCCGGCGCCGAGCAGGAAAGTCGATGCTGCCGAGCAGTACGCCACCAGGGCTGCCAGGGTGAGGGACGCGGCCATCGCGAAACCGGCAGCTTCCGCAACCGGGGGCAGGACCACAAAAATCCCTCCGCCCACCATGCAGCCGATGCCCACCGTGGTGGCGTCGAAGCCGCCCAGCGGAAGTATCGCGTCGGAGCTTCCGGACACGCGTCCCTCCGATCAGTCGGGCCCGGCCGGCAGTGCGGCCGCAACGGCTGCGCGCTGGAGTCCTTGGCTGGGAAAGGAAGTGAACACCGGTAAACTTCTAAAGAGACCTTGTATTCACAATGAGCGGGAACAGTGTTTTCCGCAAGCAATCTTGAAAGGACTGCTGTGCTGCGCACTCATGCCCTTGGTTCCCTGAGGGCCGAGCATATTGGACAGACCGTCACTCTCGCTGGCTGGGTGGCCCGACGCCGGGACCACGGCGGCGTTGCCTTCCTCGACCTCCGCGACGCTTCCGGGATCGCCCAGGTAGTGGTTCGGGAAGAAGACGTCTTCCACGGACTGCGCAACGAATATGTACTGCAGATCACCGGCACAGTGCAGAAGCGCCCTGAGGGAAATGAAAACCCCTCGCTGGCCTCCGGTGAAGTGGAAGTCATTGCGGACGAAGTTGTGGTCCTGAATACGTCCGACCCGCTGCCGTTCCAGATTGACGAGCACGTGGAAGTCGGCGAAGAGGCCCGCCTGAAACACCGTTACCTGGACCTGCGCCGTCCCACTCCCGCACGCAACATGCGCCTGCGCTCCGAAGCCAACCGGGTGGCCCGCAACCTGCTGCACGACGAAGGCTTCGTGGAAATCGAGACTCCCACGCTGACGCGCTCCACCCCTGAGGGTGCCCGCGACTTCGTGGTTCCCGCACGCCTGGCACCGGGATCCTGGTACGCCCTGCCCCAGTCCCCGCAGCTCTTCAAGCAGCTGCTTCAGGTGGGCGGGTTCGAGAAGTACTACCAGATTGCCCGCTGCTACCGCGATGAAGACTTCCGTGCTGACCGCCAGCCGGAGTTCACCCAGCTGGACATCGAAGCCAGCTTTGTCGAGGAAGATGACATCATCGCCCTCGGCGAGTCCGTGGTGAAGGCGCTGTGGAAGCTGATCGACGTCGACATCACCACTCCGATCCCGCGCATGACGTACGCGGACGCCATGGCCCGCTACGGTTCCGACAAGCCGGACCTGCGCTTCGGCCTGGAGCTGACGGACCTGACGGAATTCTTCAAGGACACGACCTTCCGCGTGTTCCAGGCTCCCTACGTGGGCGCCGTCGTTATGCCCGGCGGTGCCTCGCAGCCCCGCCGCACGCTGGATGCCTGGCAGGAATGGGCCAAGCAGCGCGGCGCCAAGGGACTCGCCTACGTGCTGATCCAGGAAGACGGCACGCTGACCGGACCCGTCGCCAAGAACCTCACCGACTTTGAGCGCGAAAACCTCGCGGAAAAGGTTGGCGCCAAGCCCGGCGACTGCATTTTCTTCGGTGCCGGCGAGACAACCGAAGCCCGTGCCCTGCTCGGCGCGGCACGCGTGGAAATCGGCCACCGCACCGGCCTGATCAACCCCAACGACTGGGCCTTTGTCTGGGTTGTTGACGCCCCCATGTTCGAGCCGGCTTCCGCCGCCGTCGCCGCCGGTGACGTGGCAGTGGGCGGAGGAGCCTGGACGGCCGTGCACCACGCCTTCACCTCCCCGAAGCCTGAGTTCATGGACACCTTCGACACGGATCCCGCGTCGGCGCTGGCCTACGCCTACGACATTGTCTGCAACGGCAACGAAATCGGCGGAGGCTCCATCCGTATCCACCAGCGCGACGTGCAGGAACGCGTCTTCAAGGTCATGGGCCTTTCGCA
Organism: Arthrobacter sp. TJ-58; assembly: GCF_058269295.1. Taxonomy (NCBI): domain Bacteria; kingdom Bacillati; phylum Actinomycetota; class Actinomycetes; order Micrococcales; family Micrococcaceae; genus Arthrobacter; species Arthrobacter sp. TJ-58. The sequence goes on along the minus strand of NZ_JBZCNM010000001.1, from coordinate 986,143 downwards.
GGAGGACGCACAGGAGAAGTTTGGCTTCCTGCTTGAGGGCTTCAAGTACGGCGCACCGCCCCACGGAGGCATCGCCTTCGGCTGGGACCGCGTGGTTGCCCTGCTGTCCGGCAGCGAGTCCATCCGCGACGTCATTGCCTTCCCGAAGTCCGGCGGCGGCTATGACCCGCTGACCCAGGCACCGGCTCCGATCACTGCTCAGCAGCGCAAGGAAGCCGGCGTGGACTTCAAGCCGGAGAAGAAGGCTGAGGCCAAGCAGGACGACGCCAAGAAGGACTAGGTCTTTCGCAGGATTCCAGAATGATGAAAGTGCCCGGCCGCTGATGCGGCCGGGCACTTTCATATTTCGACTTCATATTTCGACGCACCGGTAATTCTCGGTGATTTATTCCGACAGCCTTTTTTAGCCCGGTGCGGGTGCCGCAGTTGCGGGCCCCATGGAAGTTTCGGGCGCCATAGTGGGGACCGGCAGATTATAGACAACAAGCCAGTAATCTCCGTCCGGCCCGTCCACTGTAATGGATGCCGGGGTTTGGTCCGGTGTGACGATGTGTTCGAAAGACGTGAGAACCGGCCAATTGCAGTTGTTGCTGCTGGCAGCGGTAACTGGGCTTGATTCAGCGTCCAGAACCTCGATGCTGTAATCCCCGGGCTGGTTGCAGGTGAGGTACACGCTGAAGCTGGTCCCCGGTTCCATCGCGGGCAGATCGAAGGTGCTCCTCCCGGTGCCGGGTTCCTCGAGCACGAGGCTGGCGTTGAGAGGGCGCCCCTGGGGGCTTTGCTGGAAGTAACTCTCGAGACTGATGGGATTGTCCGCCCGGAACAGTGCCGTCATGGCCGGGTCAATGGGGACAGGAGGCTCCGTGCTTCCGGGGGGCAGTTCCACGCCGATGCTGCTCCGGCTGGAAGAACGGGCTGAGGGGGACGCCGTGGCGGTCTCCTCAGCAGTGGCCGACGATGTGGCAGGTGTCGAGGAAACGGCCTCGGGCTCCTCCTGGGCGCTGCACCCTGTCAGCACCAAGCCCAGCACCGCTGCGGGAAGCAGGGCCTTATGCATAAACGGCAAATCCGACACTCTGCCCGGCCTTGCCTTAGTCCGTGATGTTCCATTGGCATTTCTGTTTCTGGTCATCTCCGCTACTTCCTTCCGAAGTAATCCGAAGAACGATAGTGGACCCGGATCCGTATGTAAAGGATTGGTAACGGGCGGCCGCTGTCATAAACCCGTGGAACAATTCCCGGCCCACTATTTCCGGTGCCGACACATTTCTGCCGGTCAGGCGAATTCGGGAACACCCGGACGGGGAAACGCTGAACCGTGGAATATCAGGGGCTCGTGGGCATCGTCGTGTGAGGCATGGCCGTGGACGCGCAGCAGCACGAGCATCGTGGAAGCTGTCTGGGATTTACCGCCGGGTTTGCCCGATTTCGTGCGGTTTGGGAAAACCCGGACGGTCCGCAGTGGCCGGGATTTCCCAAAGTGGCCGGAATTTCCCAAACCGGTCGGGATTTCCTGCCGGTGTTGCCCAGTGAACTCAGGCGAAGGAAGGCACGCCCAGATGCCGGAAGGCCGAGCCGTGGAAGACCAGCGGCTCATGGGCATTGTCATGGGCGGCATGGCCGTGCACCCGCAGCAGCACCACCGCATGGTCCCCGGCGGGAATTTCGTTCTCCACGGAGCACTCCAGCCACAGGGCAGCCCGGTCCAGGAACAGGGAGCCGGAGTCGTCAGTGTGCAGGTTAAGGCCGGCAAAACGGTCGCCGGATTTGGATGCAATTTGCCGGCAGATGCCCTCGTGCCCGGAACCCAAGACAGAGACTCCGATCCTGGCAGCGCCCCGCAGAAGCGGCCAGGTCCGGGAGGTGTTCTGCACGGCGAACAGCACCAGCGGCGGATCCATGGAAACGCCCACGGTAAAGGATGAAGCAACAATGCCCTGCGGTTCGCCGTCCACCACGGCGCACAGAGCGGCAATGCCGGAGGGGAACCGGGAGAAGGCCCGGCGCAGGGCTGCGGGCTGAAGGTCGGTTGTGAGAGTCATGCGGAAAATGTCCTCTGCCTCAAGCGTCCGGCCGCCGCGACCAACACGGCAGCGAAACGCAGTACTTGCCGGACCGGTTGGAACAACCGGCGGCCGAATCGTCACCTGGAGCACCCCGCTACGGCGAGAGGGTTGCCGCCCAGCCGGCCAGGGCCTGTGGCTGGAACTCATGATTCTGGTTCCACGGTAGGTCCGGCAGCACAGCCGCGCAAACCCCCGCCACAGTTCGTAAAACTCCGCTTCATAAAACTCCCGCAGCCAAAGGGATACAGTTTTCACCATGAGACAGCGGTGGTTTAAACAGGTGGACGTTTTCGGCAGCGAACCTTATTTGGGCAACCCCCTGGCGGTGGTGCTGGAAGCGGAGGGACTCACCGACGCGGAAATGGCGTCCTTCGCACGCTGGACCAACCTGTCCGAAACAACGTTCGTGCTGCCGCCCACGGTGGACGGCGCCGACTACCGGGTGCGGATCTTCACCCCGGGCGGGGAACTCCCGTTCGCCGGACACCCCACCCTGGGAACATGCCACGCCTGGCTGGAGACCGGGGCCAAGCGCCGCTATCCCGACGTCGTCGTCCAGGAATGCGGCATAGGCCTGGTGACGCTGCACGCCAATGCCGGCATCGCCGCGTTTGCCGCCCCGCCGCTGCAGCGCTCGGGCCCGCTGGAGGAAGAAATCCTGGACCAGGCGCGGCGGGCCCTGAACCTGGAGCCGGGGCAGGTGCTGGCTTCCAACTGGATTGACAACGGACCGGGCTGGCTCGGACTCCTGCTGCCCGATGCCGCGACTGTCCTGGACCTGTTACCGGACCCCACCATCATGGGCAACCTGCGCGTGGGCGTGATCGGCGCGCAGCCGGCGGACGCTGAAACGGACTTTGAAGTGCGCGCCTTCGTGCCGGGACTTGGCGTTGCCGAGGATCCGGTGACCGGAAGCCTCAATGCCGGCCTGGCCCAGTGGCTGATCGGAGCCTCACTTGCGCCGGAACGCTACGTCGTCACGCAGGGAACTGCCGTCCAGCGGTCCGGCCGGGTGCGGGTCTTCACGCGCGACGGCAAAATCTGGGTGGGCGGCTCCACCGTCACCTGCATTGACGGCACGCTCACGCTGTAAGCGGGAACCATGTTCAAGCTGGACTCGCTGTCTCTTCCGATCCTCGGCGCGCCGATGGCCGGAGGTCCCTCCACACCCGAGCTGGCCGCGGCCGTCAGCAATGCGGGCGGACTCGGCTTCCTGGCGGCCGGCTATAAAAGCCCTGCCGCTGTCCGCGGTCAAATCACCCGGACCCGCCAACTGACCCGGCGGCCTTTTGGCGTGAATATCTTTGTGCCTGATCATGCCAACACGTATGCCGATACGTCGGAGGAGAAGCAGGCCGGAAAGCTCGCGGCCTCGCTGGCCTACCGCGAAAGCCTGGCCGCAGCCCGGGAAGCACCGGTCGGAACGGTAATTCCCGAACCCGGGTTTCCCGATCCGCAGGACGACGACGGCTGGCACGCCAAACTGGAGCTGGTCCTGCGGGAACAGGTTCCCGTAGTGTCCTTCACCTTCGGGCTGCCGGGGCCCGACGTGTTCGCGGAGCTTGCCGGACGGGACATCTGCACGGTGGTGACGGTCACCGACGAACATGAGGCCCGTGCCGCCGCCGCAGCGGGTGCGCATCTGCTGTGTGTGCAGGGTCCGGAGGCCGGCGGGCACCGCGGAACCCTGGACAGCGCCGCAGTCCCCGGACAAACTGCGCTGCCGGAGCTCCTCAGCGCAGTGAGGGATGCCTGCCCGCTGCCGCTGGTGGCTGCCGGCGGAATTTCCACCCGGCACGGTGCCGCTGCGGCCCTCGACGCCGGGGCCTCGGCGGTTCAGGTGGGAACACTGCTGCTGCTCGCCAATGAGGCGGGCACCTCAGTGGTGCACCGGACTGCCCTCCGCGATGCCGTGCTGGGACACAGGGACCCGCGCACCTCGGTTACCCGTGCCTTCTCCGGCCGTCCGGCCCGCGGGCTGACCAACGGCTTCATGCGCGCGCACCCGGATGCCCCGGACGCCTATCCGTTTCTGAACCAGATCACCGGGCCGCTCCGTGCAGCAGCAGCGGCTTCCGGGGACCCCGAGGGAGTGAGCCTGTGGGCGGGAACAGGCTACCGGCACGCGGTTGAAGAGCCCGCACAGGCCAGCGTCCGCCGGTTGTTCCCCGGGTGAGACTGCAGGACGGAAGCCTCAGGGCACCGTAATCCGGATGGAAACCGAGCAGGCATCCTTCGCCGCCTGAGCCAGCACGGCCAGCTTGGGGTCCTGGACATCGAGGGGCTGCAGCCGCGGCAGGCTGCTCCACCGAGCAAAAACCTTCTGCCGGGCCAGCAGTTCAGTCAGCGTCCGGTCTCCGCCGAATACGAGGTATTCCGGCGGATGGTCGGCGAAAAGCCGCGCGGCCTGCTCGGCGGCGGTCTCCACCAGCGCGTCCGCCTGGTTGGCCCGGCGCCGGGCAAAACGCTGCTGCGACCCGCCGCCGGCCGCGGTCCGGGACTGCACGTACCGGTTGCCGGCCTTGGACGCGAGCAGCAGCCCCTCACGGGCCACACCGGCGGCGTACCCGCCGCGGCGCAGCAGCACGATCCCGAGGGTGCGGGACTGGCCGGCCAGGGAGACCAGGCGTTCGACGTCGTTGGTCCCGCGTCCCGGGCGTCCGTCGTCGGGCCAGGGCGCCCGCAGATCCGCTTCGGTGCCGTTGGCCGCGCGGACGTGCAGTCCGCCGTGTTCGGGTGTGATGTCCAGCGCACCGTTCCCGGCGGCCAGGCGGTCCAGCCAGCCCGGCAGGCGCTGCGCGGAAACGAAGGTGTGGCGTGTGGCGGGCATATCGCGATTCTCCTGGTGATGCTGCCCACCGAGCGTGTCGCAGCGTCCGGCGCCTGCCGGACCAACTCCCACGCTACGGCACGAGTAGCCTTGGGACGTGAGTGATTTGTTCAGCAGCGACGACAGTGACAGTGCCACCGGCACGGACAACCGGTACGACGACGGCGCGGATTTCGATGCAGGCGCGGACGACGGCGCCCCCAAACGTCCGCGCAGCCCGCTGGCGGTGCGGATGCGTCCGCGCACCCTCGATGAAGTAGTGGGCCAGCAGCACCTGCTCGGGCCGGGATCACCGCTGCGCACCCTGGCGGAGTCCGCCGATGACCGGGGTCCGGCCGGGCCTTCGTCGGTCATGCTGTGGGGGCCTCCGGGGACCGGCAAAACCACCCTGGCACATGTAGTGGCACGCGGATCCGGACGGAAATTCGTGGAGCTGTCCGCGATCACCGCCGGCGTCAAGGACGTCCGCCGGGTAATGGAGGAGGCGCTCACCAACCGCGACCTGCACCGCATCACCACCGTGCTGTTCCTGGACGAGATCCACCGCTTCAACAAGGCACAGCAGGATGCACTGCTGCCGGGCGTGGAGAACCGCTGGGTGGTCCTGGTGGCCGCCACCACGGAGAATCCGTCCTTCTCAGTGGTCTCCCCGCTGCTCTCGCGTTCCCTGCTGCTGACCCTGAAGCCGCTCACCGAAGAGGACATTGCCGCCCTGCTCAAGCGCGCCGTGGAAGATGAGCGGGGCCTCGCCGGCCGTGTCCGCCTCAGCGACGAAGCCCTGGAACACCTGGTGCGCCTGGCCGCCGGGGACGCCCGGCGCGGCCTGACCGCACTGGAAGCCGCGGCCGGCGTCGCGTACTCCGAACGCACCGCGGGCGAGGATATCCCGGAGGTCACCCTCAGCGATGCCGAGAAGGCGCTGGACGTGGCGGCCCTGCGCTATGACCGGGCCGGAGACCAGCACTACGACGTCACCAGTGCCTTCATCAAATCCCTGCGCGGCTCCGACGTGGACGCGGCCCTGCATTACCTGGCCAAGATGCTCGAAGCGGGGGAGGACCCGCGGTTCATTTCCCGCCGCCTGATGATCTCCGCCGCCGAGGATGTGGGCATGGCGGATCCCACCGCGCTGCAGACCGCCGTCGCGGCGGCCCAGGCGGTGCAGATGATCGGCATGCCGGAGGGGCGGATCATCCTGGCCGAGGCAGTGGTCCACATTGCCACCGCACCCAAGTCCAACGCCGCGTACAACGGCATCAATGCCGCTATTGCTGACGTGCGGGCCGGCCGGGGCCAGGGGATTCCCGCCCACCTGCGGGACGCGCACTATCCCGGGGCGAAACAGCTGGGGCACGGGAAGGGGTACATCTACTCCCACGACTCACCCCACGGCATCGCCCGGCAGCAGTACCCGCCGGATGACCTGGTGGGCCGCAATTATTACGAACCGACCGCCAACGGCGTGGAACGCGACATCGCGGCGCGGCTGGAGCGGCTGCGGGGGATTGTCCGCGGGAAGTGAGCGGCGGGAAGTGACCGGCGGGGAGTCAACCGGCGCGAAGTTAGGCTGCGCGAAGTGAGGTGGCTAGTGAGGTGGCGCAGCGCAGGCGGCGCAGGCCCCCCGCGGCGGACCCGGGCGCCTGCCGGTGCGTGCTAGCATTGATGGTTGACTGGCAAGTGCGACGCCAAGCCCCCCTTTCGCTTTTACGAGCGTCAGGTGTGCCCGGCGCCGTTTCTGTAGCAGAAGGCAGCGGTTGGCCCGAGCTCTCCCTAATGGAGGCCAGTACTTACGTATCAGTCATCACGGTATCCCGGTGAAAGCCAGGACTGCGGTGGCCAAACCGCCAAAACAGTGAAAGGTGAACGTGGCTAACAACACACGTGCACGCCGTCAGGCCCGCGCTTCGCGCGCCCTCGGCATTGCTTTGACCCCCAAGGCAGCCAAGTACTTCGAGCGTCGTCCTTACCCGCCGGGTGAGCACGGCCGCGCACGTCGCAAGCAGGACAGCGACTACGCGGTACGCCTGCGTGAAAAGCAGCGTCTGCGCGCCCAGTACGGTATCCGCGAAGCACAGATGACCCGTGTCTTCGAGGAAGCCCGCCGCACCGCCGGTCTGACCGGTGAAAACCTGATCGAGCTGCTCGAGATGCGTCTTGACGCCCTCGTGCTGCGCGCCGGCTTTGCCCGCACGATCGCCCAGGCCCGCCAGCTTGTTGTGCACCGTCACATCATGGTTGACGGCGCCCGCGTGGACCGCCCGTCGTTCCGCGTTTCCGAAGGCCAGCTCATCCATGTGCACCAGCGCAGCGAGACCATGACGCCGTTCCAGGTTGCCGCTGCCGGCGCCCACCGCGACGTCCTGCCTGCTGTTCCGGGTTACCTGGATGTTTCCCTGGACAAGCTGCAGGCACGCCTCGTGCGTCGCCCGAAGCGTTCGGAAATTCCCGTGACCTGCGAAGAGCAGCTCGTCGTGGAATACTACGCACGCTAATCTCGAGTCTTCTCGATTTTTGCAACAGCCCGCGGCCCGTGCCGCGGGCTGTTCGCTTAAGCGGCCCCCTTTGCCGGTGCACTGCGCGCCGCGGAGGCAAGTAAGTGCTCTGGCCTTGAAGTAGGTAAGGTACATAGCGGAAGTTTTTAGTTTTTAACCCAAAGAGGAGAACCATGTCGGGTGGAGATATTGCCGGTCTGATTGCGGCCGGTGTGTTTGCGGTGCTGGTGGTGCTGCTGGCCGTCCCGATCTGGAAGCTGGGCAAGGTGTTTGACGAGCTGCGCGGTGCCATCCGCACCATCAGCAATGAAACGACTCCGCTGATCGAGGAAGTCACCACCACCGTGTCCACCACCAACCTGCAGCTGCAGAAGGTGGACGGCATTTCCTCCAATGTCTCGGACGCCACGGCGAACATCTCCGCGCTGTCCTCCCTGGTGGCCGCCACCGTCGGTTCGCCGCTGATCAAGGTCTCCGCCTTCAGCTACGGTGTCCGTTCGGCCATTTCCTCCCGCGGCAAGAGCCGCGGACGCCGCAGCAGCCGCTAACCCGCCACCAGCACAGGAGCGAAGAGAATGATCAAGCGAGTCTTTTGGATGTCCATCGGCGTCACGATCGGCGTCATCGCCGTCCGCCGCCTCTCGGACGCCAAAAACACCCTGGGTCCGGCCGGACTCAACAAGGCCGTTGGCACCGCCGCCGACGCCCTGCAGAACTTTGCCGATGCGTTTCGTGAAGGCATGACCGAACGGGAAGGCGACCTGCGCACCGCCCTGGGTGTGGAAACCGGCGACACGGTTGCCGGCACCATGGCCGCCGCCCGCCGCTGAACCACCGGCCCGCACCGCCGCGCACTGCCTGCCCGCAGCCAAATGCTGCAAACACCTGAATTACCGGAAGGGTAAAAAGCACCATGATGTCCCACGAGATTGCACGCCGCTGGCTGGATTTTTTCAGCAAAAAGGGCCACACGGTGGTTCCCTCCGCGTCGCTCGTCACCAATGACCCGTCGCTGCTGTTCACCGTAGCCGGCATGGTGCCCTTCATCCCGTACCTGACCGCACGCGAAAAGCCCCCGTACAGCCGGGCCACCAGCGTGCAGAAGTGCATCCGCACCGCGGACATCGAAGAAGTGGGCAAGACCGCACGGCACGGAACCTTCTTCCAGATGGCAGGAAACTTCTCCTTTGGGGACTACTTCAAGGAAGAAGCCATCACCTTCGCGTGGGAGCTGCTGACGTCCGACGTCGAGAAGGGCGGCTTCGGCCTGGACCCTGAGCGTCTCTGGGTCACCGTCTACGAAGACGGCGACGAGCGCGACGACGAAGCACGCGCCATCTGGCGCGACAAGATCGGCATGCCGGACGAGCGCATCATCGGCACCGGCAAGGCAGATAACTACTGGAACACCGGACAGGCCGGCCCCGGCGGCCCCTGCTCCGAGATCTACTACGACCGCGGACCCGCATACGGACTCGAAGGCGGCCCCGCCGTCGATGAGACCCGCTACATCGAAATCTGGAACCTGGTCTTCATGCAGTACCAGCTCTCCGAGGTCCGGTCCAAGACCGACTTTGACGTGGCCGGCGAACTGCCGCAGAAGAACATCGACACCGGCCTTGGCCTGGAGCGTCTGGCCATGATCCTCCAGGGCGTGGAAAACATGTACGAGACGGACCAGGTCCGTCCTGTGCTGGACAAGGCCGCCGAGCTCTCCGGCAAGACCTACACCTCCGCCGAAGACCCCTCGGATCCGCACCACGCCGATGACGTTAAGATGCGCGTTGTTGCCGACCACGTCCGCTCCGCGCTGATGCTGATCTCCGACGGCGTGAGCCCCTCCAACGAAGGCCGCGGCTACGTGCTGCGCCGCCTGATCCGCCGTGCAGTGCGCAGCATGCGCCTGCTGGGCGTGGAGACCGCCGTCCTGCCGGAACTGCTGCCCGTCTCCCGCGACGCCATGAAGGGTGTCTACCCGGAGGTGGAGACCGACTTCGCCCGCATCAGCCGCATTGCCTACGCCGAGGAAAAGGCGTTCCTGCGCACCATCGCCTCCGGCACCGAACGGCTTGAAGAAGCCGTGAAGGAGTCCCAGGCCGCCCACAAGCCGCTGTCCGGCGAAGACGCCTTCACCCTGCACGACACCTACGGTTTCCCGATCGACCTCACGCTCGAAATGGCCGAGGAAGCGGGACTGAAGGTGGATGAGGCCGGATTCCGCGCCCTCATGCTCGAACAGCGCCAGCGCGCCCAGGCAGATGCCCGGGGCAAGAAGCACGGCCACGACGACGTCTCGGTGTTCAACGAGCTCCTTGCCGCCGGACAGACCGTCTTCACCGGCTATGACGAGCTGACCAGCCAGTCTTCGGTCCGCGGCATCATTTCCGGCGGATCCCGGGTGCCGTACGCCGGCCAGGGCACTGAAATCTCCCTGGTGCTCAACGAGACCCCGTTCTACGCAGAAGCCGGCGGCCAGGCCGCAGACACCGGCCTGATCACCGGTGACGGCTTTGTCCTGGAAGTTCAGGATGTCCAGCGCCCGGTCAAGGGACTGAGCGTGCACAAGGCCATTGTCCGCGAGGGCGAAATCGCTGAAGGTGCCAGTGTTCTGGCTGCCGTGGACGCCCAGCGCCGCCACGAGGCGGAGCAGGCGCACTCCGGCACCCACATTGTGCACGCCGCCCTGCACCAGATTCTGGGCCCGGAGGCCCTGCAGCGCGGTTCCTTCAACAAGGCCGGCTACCTGCGCTTTGACTTCTCCTGGGGTGAAGGTCTCTCCGACGCCGCCAAGTCCGAAATCGAAGAAGTCTCCAACCTGGCAATCCGCAGCAACTTCCAGGTGGAAACCAAGATCATGTCCCTGGCTGACGCCAAGGCACTGGGCGCCACCGCGCTGTTCGGCGAGGCCTACGGTGACACCGTGCGCGTCGTGGAAATGAACGGCGACTGGTCCCGCGAGCTGTGCGGCGGCACCCACGTGGAATCCACCTCCCGCATCGGCAGCCTCACGCTGCTGGGCGAACAGTCCGTCGGATCCGGCAACCGCCGCGTGGAAGCTTTTGTGGGCATGGACGCGTTCCGCCATCTTGCCGCCGAGCGTGCACTGGTCAACGAACTGTCCGAAATGCTGAAGGTCCCGTCCGTGCAGCTGCCGGACCGCCTGGCCGCCACCCTGGCCAAGCTGAAGGCAACGGAAAAGGAACTGGAGCGCCTGCGCCGCGAGCAGTTGGCTGCTTCAGCCGCAGCCCTGGTTTCCAAGGCCGTGGACGTTGACGGTGTGCGTGTCCTGGTGCACGACGCCGGGACCGGTGCCGGTGCGGATGACCTGCGCACCCTGGCGCTGGACCTGCGGTCCCGCCTCGGAAGCGGTGCAGCCGTTGTTGCGGTTGCGGGCGTCTCCAACTCCCGCCCGGTAGTGATTGCTGCCACTAATGAGGAGGCCCGCGCTGCCGGCATCAAGGCCGGCGCGCTGGTCAAGGTTGCTGCCGGGGTCCTCGGCGGCGGCGGAGGCGGCAAGGACGACGTCGCCCAGGGCGGCGGCTCGGACGCCGCCAAGCTCGGCGACGCCCTGACTGCCGTCAAAGCCGCAGTAGCCAACCGGGGCTGAATGTGGAACAGCAGGTCTACCCCCGCGGGGTTAAGCTGGGGGTAGATGTCGGCCAGGTCCGTGTGGGACTGGCTGTCAGTGATCCCGACGGCATGCTGGCCATGCCGGTCAAGACTTTGAAACGGGACGCTAAAAAGAACAGCGACATTCGTGTGGTCGTCCGTGAGGCGGAAACCCGGGGCGCCGTACAGGTTTTTGTGGGTCTGCCGCGCAGCATGCGGGGCACAGAAACCGCATCCACGCAAATGGCCCGCGACTACGCAGACACTCTGGTGGCAGAGCTGGAACGCAGTGGAAATCCGCTTCCGGTCTCGCTTGTGGATGAGCGCCTGACCACTGTGTCGGCCCACCGGTCTCTGCACGAGGCTGGCTTGAACAGCAAAGATCACCGTAGAGTGGTGGATCAGGCGGCCGCTGTGGCGATTCTGCAGCACGCTATTGACATGCAGCGTTCCCAGAAACGCGATGTGGGGGAACCGGTTACAACGCGCCGGCAGCAGCGTCCCAACGACGCACTGCCGGCCCCGACACAGGAGCCAATCATTTCCCAGGACAACAAGCGCGGAAACGGTTCTGCGCTGTGAGCCACAGGTATCCGGACTACCCTTCGATGGGAACGGACCCCGATTCTGACCCGGCACCGCAGCACGACGCGGACTATGCCCCTGACGGTACAGCCCCCGTGGCCGAACTTTTCGAGGAAGCTGCAGAGACGCGCAAGAGCCGTCCGTCACCCGCCACGCAGCGACGCCGTCGCCGCCGCACCATTGTCATGGTGGTGGTCGCGGTGATTTTCGCCGGCGTGGTGTTCGGCCTGACCGTGTTCGTGCGGGACCTGCTGGGGCTGAATGAGGTCAAGGACTATGAAGGGTCCGGGACCGGCAGCGTGAGCTTTACCGTTGCCGAGGGTGACGGTCCCATGGTCATCGGCACCAACCTGGAAGCGGCGGATATTGTTGCCACTTCCAAGGAGTTCATCAACACGTTCCAGCAGGAGTCCGCCGGGCGCGAGATCCAGCCGGGCTCCTACGAGATGAAGCAGCAGATGTCCTCTTCCTCGGCGGTCGAGGCACTGCTGGGTGAAGAGGATCCCGGCGTTCACTACGCCGCCGTGGCCCGCGACCTGCGCCAGGGCGAAGTGTTTGAAGTCCTCAGCACTTCCACCGGAATTCCGCTGACCGAGTTCGAAGCCCTGGCAAAGAACCCCCAGTCGTTCGGCCTGCCGGCGGCAGCCGTGAGCCTTGAAGGCTACCTGCATCCGGGTGAATACCGCTTCCCGCTGGACCAGGACGCAACCTCGATTGTCACGGAAATGGTGAACAGCACCTTCACGACCCTGGAGGATGCAGGCATCACGGACCCGGATGAGCAGTACCGGACCCTGACCAAGGCCAGCATCATCCAGGCGGAAGCCGGTGAAGCCGACTACGCCAAGGTGGCCGGAGCCATTGAGAACCGCCTGCGCGCCGACAATGTGGAAACGTCCGGGCTGATCCAGTCCGATGCGACGGTAACCTACGGCCTGGGCCGCAAGAGCTACGAGCTGACGCCTGAAGAAAAGGCGGACACGTCCAACCCGTACAACACGTACGCGAACCCGGGGCTGCCGGTAGGACCCATCGGCTCACCGAGCACCGAGGCCGTTGACGCGGCGGCGAACCCTGCCGACGTTCCCTTCTATTACTGGGTGACCGTGAACCTGGATACGGGCCAGACCGAGTTCTCCTCCACCCTGGCCGAGCACGCCAAATTCGTGGAGCAGTACCAGCAGTGGTGCGGTACGCAGAAGCCGGGCAGGTGCGGGTAGTTGAACGGTTCCGCCGCACGGGCAGCAGTCCTGGGGCATCCGATCAGCCACTCGAAATCTCCGCTCCTGCACCGCGCCGCTTACGGGTTTCTCGGCTTTAGCTGTTCTTACGACGCCGTCGATGTTCCCGAAGAGGACGCCGCCGCCTTCGCGGCGGCCCTCCGGGAACCGGATCCGGCCCGGCCGCGCTGGGCCGGATTGTCCGTGACGATGCCGCTGAAGACAGCCCTGCTCCCCGCCATGGACCGGCTGACGCCCATGGCACAGGCCCTGCAGGTACTGAACACCGTGACCTTTGAGTACACGGACAGCGGCGTGGTCCTCACGGGTCACAACACCGACGTCGAGGGGATCGTCCGCGCGCTGACGCATGCCGGGGCGCGCCCGGCACCGCGGATCGTTGTTCTGGGTTCCGGCGGCACGGCCTGCGCGGCGGTGGCTGCTGCAGGAAAGCTCGGTGCCTCCTCCGTGGATGTCTATGCCCGCCGCTACCCGGAATCCGCCGATGGAACAGTTGCCGTGGAGGCAGCCGGAATCCGCACCGGAACCGCGCTTACCCGGCATCCCTGGGAGGAAGCAGCGGAAGCCTGTGCAGGCGCCGACGTCGTTATTTCCACGCTGCCGCCGCGTGCCGCCGATTCCCTGGCCGACGTCGTCGCCGCGGGCACCGCGGATCTTGCCGGCACGGTACTGCTGGATGTCGCCTACGATCCGTGGCCCAGCCGCATCGCCGGTGTTTGGGAGAACCGGGGCGGGCGGATTGTGCCGGGCCTGGAAATGCTCCTCTACCAGGCGGTGGAACAGGTGCGCCTTTTTACCGGAGACCAATTCCGTGACCGGCAGGCCGTCACAAATGTGATGTGTGACGCAGTCGGAGTACCGCGGCGCTGAACGCGCGCACCGAACATGGCAGTATTGAAACCATGTTGCGTTGGTTGACCGCCGGTGAGTCCCATGGGCCTGCACTGGTAGGAATAGTTGAGGGCGTCCCCGCTGGCGTCGAAGTGGACACGGCCCTGATCCAGGAAGCCCTGGCGCGCCGCCGTCTCGGCTACGGCCGCGGTGCCCGGATGAAATTCGAACAGGACCAGGTCCGGATCCTCGGCGGTGTCCGCCACGGCCTCACCCAGGGTGGCCCGGTGGCCATTGAAGTCGGGAACACCGAGTGGCCCAAGTGGCAGCAGGTCATGTCCCCGGACCCGGTGGACCCCGCGCTGCTGGCCGATTCCGCGCGCAACGCCCCGCTGACCCGGCCCCGGCCGGGCCACGCCGACTTTACCGGCATGCAGAAGTACGGTTTTGACGAAGCCCGCCCCGTGCTGGAACGTGCCAGCGCCCGCGAAACCGCTGCCCGGGTGGCCCTCGGCGCCGTCGCGTCCTCCTTCCTGAAATCCCTGGGCATTGATTTGGTCTCGCACACGGTGAGCATCGCCGGCGTGGCCAGCCCCGAAGGGTCCGCCCTGCCCGGCCCCGGCGACGTTGCCGCGCTGGACGCTGATCCGCTGCGCTGCTTTGACCGGGACACCTCCGCCGCCATGGTGGCCGAGGTGGACGCCGCCCACAAAGACGGCGAAACGCTCGGCGGCGTGGTGGAGGTTGTGGCCTACGGCCTGCCGCCGGGACTGGGCAGCTACGTTCACTGGGACCGGCGCCTGGATGCCCGCATCGCCGGAGCCCTGATGGGAATCCAGGCCATCAAGGGTGTTGAAATCGGAGACGGATTCCTTACGGCCGCGCGCCGGGGCTCCGCAGCACACGATGAAATCCTGCAGGATGCCGGCGGCCGGGTCATCCGTTCCGGAAACCGCGCCGGCGGCATCGAAGGCGGCATGAGCATCGGCGAAGTCCTGCGCGTCCGGGCCGCCATGAAGCCCATCGCCACCGTGCCGCATGCACTGCAGACCGTTGACGTGAGCACCGGCGAACCCGCACGTGCCCACCACCAGCGCTCCGACGTCTGCGCGGTTCCCGCTGCGGGAGTCGTGGCCGAGGCCATGGTGGCCCTGGTGCTGGCTGAAGCGGTCACGGAGAAGTTCGGCGGGGATTCGGTGGCGGAAACCGCTCGGAACCTCCGGACCTACCTGGAGAACATTCCGTCTGCCCTCGAGTCGGCTGGCACCAATGTCCGGCAGCCGTGACTCTGCGCACATTGTCCTGATCGGCTTCATGGCCGCCGGCAAGTCGGTGGTGGGACGGGAACTGGCTGCCCGCCACCGGCTCAAGTTCGTGGACACGGATCAGCTCATCGTGGAAAAACACGGTCCGATTCCCGAGATCTTCTCCGCACGCGGGGAATGCGGCTTCCGTGAACTCGAGGCCCGCTGTGTCGCCTCGGCGCTGGCGGACAAGCCCCGTGCTGTCATCTCCCTCGGCGGCGGAGCGGTCCTGGACACCGGCACCCAGCAGCTGCTGCGCCGGGCCACGGTCGTGTTCCTGGACACGGACCTGGACACGGTCCGCCCCCGCATCCTCCGTTCCGGAAACCGCCCCATGCTCGCAGGCGACCCGCTGCGCCGCTGGGAAGAGCTGGCCAAGGCCCGGCGCCCCGTTTACGAATCCCTGGCCGACATCACCGTCGACACCAGGGGACTCACCGTCCCGGCCGTCATCAACCGGCTGACAACTGCCCTCAATGAAGGAGCTTAATCCCATGGCCTCCGATCCCACCGTTATCCCGGTGACCGGCGAAAGCCCCGCCAACAATTACGACGTCGTCATCGGCAACGGGCTGCTCGACCGCCTCCCGGCCATGCTGGGGGAGCGCGTGCGGCGCGTCCTGGTCATCCACCCGCGGGCTCTGCGCGCCACCGGCGACACTGTCCGCGACGAACTGGCCGCCACCGGCCTGACCGCCGTGACCGCCGAAATTCCCGACGCGGAAGAAGGCAAGCACATCCAGGTTGCCTCCTTCTGCTGGCAGGTTCTGGGCCAGAACGACTTCACCCGCTCCGACGCCATTGTTGCGGTGGGCGGCGGCGCCGTCACCGACCTGGCCGGCTTTGTGGCCGCCACTTGGCTGCGCGGCATCAAGGTAGTGCACATCCCCACCTCCCTGCTGGGTATGGTGGATGCGGCCGTAGGCGGCAAGACCGCCATCAACACCGCCGAGGGCAAGAACCTGGTGGGGTCCTTCCATCCGCCGGCAGGCGTGCTCGCGGACCTGGACGCCCTGGGAACCCTGCCCAAGAATGAACTGCTCAGCGGCATGGCCGAGGTGGTCAAGTGCGGCTTCATTGCCGACCCGGCCATCCTGGACCTCATTGAAGCGAATACCGAAGCTGTGGGGGACGGCGCCTCCGACGTCGTGCGTGAACTCGTGGAACGCTCCATCGCCGTCAAGGCCGAAATTGTCTCCGCGGACCTGCGCGAAGCCGGCCGCCGGGAGTTCCTGAACTACGGGCACACCCTGGGCCACTCCATCGAACTGGCCGAACGCTACCAGTGGCGCCACGGTGCCGCTGTTTCCGTGGGTTTGGTTTTTGCCGCCGAACTGGGGCGCATGGTGGGACGGCTCGATGACGCCACCGCGGACCGGCACAAGGAAATCCTCCAGTCCCTGGGCCTTCCGGTGACGTACCGGAAGGACCGCTGGTCGGCCCTCCTGGACGGGATGCGCCGGGACAAAAAGTCCCGCGGCGACCTGCTCCGCTTCGTGGTCCTGGACGGGCTCGCCAAGCCGTCCATGCTTGAGGTCCCCGACACATCGCTGCTGTTTGCGGCCTATCAGGAAATCGCTTCGGAGCCGCAGGGCGGGATCCGCCTCAGCTTGTAGCCTGCAGCGTACGCAACACGGGACCACCCTGCGGTTCATTGTTGCGTTGGACACTGCGGGGGCCGAGGTGCCGGCGGGTGTCATATCCTAGAAGGCGACGTCCCCTGCCAGATGTACCGGATCCGCGCTGCGGACAGGGGGATGCGACCGTAACAGCGGACGGGACGGCCCGTTCGTTTGATCGGATACGGGGACGGCCCCGTGGAACAGGTTCAACCCTTGAACTCCTCCGCTGTGCAATCCATTCTCACCCCTGCCGCCATTGTGCGGCTGGTCATCGGGTGGGGCGCCGTTCTTGGCCTGGTCTTCGCCGGGCCGCTGCTTGCGCCACCGGTTCCCGCCCCTCTGCTCATCGGTACACTCGCAGCGATCGTTGCCGTCATCCTGGTCTGTTCCTTCGGCGTCGTACACGAAGCTGAACACCTCGCCCGCCGCTTGGGCGATCCCTACGGTTCCCTGGTTCTGACCCTGTCAATTGTGCTGATCGAGGTGGTACTCATCAGCGCCGTGATGCTGGGGCCGGGTGAGCATGACACCATCGGCCGCGACTCGGTGATGGCCGTGTCGATGATCATCCTCAACGGGGTTATCGGGCTTTGCCTCGTCGTCGGGGGCATCAGGCACGGGAGCCTGCAGCACAACCGCACCGGCACCTCGGTCTACCTGGCACTGCTCGTCGTCCTCACCGCGCTGGCCCTCGCACTGCCGGCCGTGATCGGGAGTGAGGGCTCTTACGCGCCGGGGCAGGAAATCCCCATCATCGTGCTGACCCTGGCCCTGTACGTCTTCTTTCTTAGTCAGCAGACAGGCAGCCAAGCGGACAACTTCCGTGAGGTGGACCCGCTTCCGGCTGCCGGAGCATCAACATCCGAAAAAACCGGGGTGAGGCACGAGCGCTCCAACATCACGGCAGTAATCGCTGAGCACCGCACCGAGCTCGTACTGCGGATGGCGCTGCTCATTGTGACGGTCCTGCCCATCGTCCTGCTGTCGCATGACATGGCCACCCTCCTGGACGACGGCCTGGACCGCATCGGGGCGCCGGTGGCGCTGTCCGGAATCCTGATCGCCATGATCGTCTTCCTGCCCGAGTCAATCACTTCGGTGCGCGCGGCCCTGAACGGCGAGATCCAGCGGGTGAGCAACCTCTGCCACGGCGCACTCGTCTCCACTGTTGGCCTGACCATCCCCGCCGTCCTCATCATCGGGTTGCTTACCGGACAGGACGTCGTGCTGGCGGAAACACCGGTCAACCTGCTCCTCCTGGGTGTCACCCTGCTGCTCTCGGCAACGACCTTTGCCGCCGGGAAAGTGACAGCGATGCACGGGGCCGCGCACCTTGCGGTGTTCGGCGTGTACCTCGTTGCCGTCTTCTCCTGATCCTCGGTTACAGCCGGGCTGCCGCCGAACAGGTAGAATGGTCGACGGACTTAAAACGAAACTTGGCGAATCAACGAAAGAGAAACTGTGGCGACGACCAACGACATCAAGAACGGCACCGTGCTGAAGCTTGAAGGCAACCTTTGGAGCATCATCGAGTTCCAGCACGTGAAGCCGGGCAAGGGTGGTGCGTTTGTCCGTACCAAGATGCGTAACGTGCGTTCGGGCAAGGTAGTGGACAAGACGTTCAACGCCGGCATCAAGATCGAAACGGCCTCCGTTGACCGCCGCGATTACCAGTACCTGTACCAGGACGGCGACGACTACGTCTTCATGGACACCTCCGACTACGATCAGCTGACCGTACCGGGGACCATCGTGGGCGACAACGCCAACTTCATGCTCGAATCCATGATGGTGACCATTGCCATCCACGAGGGCTCCCCGCTGTACATCGAACTGCCCCCGTCGGTGGTTCTGGAAATCACGTACACCGAGCCGGGCCTGCAGGGCGACCGCTCCACCGGCGGCACCAAGCCCGCCACCGTGGAAACCGGTTACGAAATCCAGGTTCCGCTGTTCCTGGAACAGGGAACCAAGGTCAAGGTAGATACCCGCAACGGCGATTATTTGGGACGCGTTAACGAGTGAGTGCACGCACAAAGGCCCGGACCCGGGCACTGGAAGTTCTGTTTGAAGCTGAACAGCGTTCAGCATCAGCCTTTGACATGATCAAGGCCCGCAGGGAACAGACCGATCAGACGATCAACCCCTACACCATGGACCTGGTGGAGGGTGTGGTTTCCATGCAGGAGACCATCGACGAGTTCCTGAGCACCTATTCGCAGGGCTGGCCGCTGGAACGCATGCCGTCCGTGGACCGCATCATCCTGCGGATCGGCGCCTGGGAGCTGCTGTACAACGACGACATCCCGGACAAGGTGGCCATCAGCGAAGCCGTTGAACTGGCCAAGACCCTGTCCACGGACGAATCACCGTCTTTCGTCAACGGACTGCTGGGACGGCTCCACCAGCTCAAGCCCTCGCTGCTTGCCTGATCGAGAGCTGAACGGCCGCAACCTGTGCACAGTGCAGGTTCCGGCACCAAAAACCCGCCCGGCTTCCCAAGGGGAGCCGGGCGGGTTTTTTGCTGTCCGCATGCTGTCCCCTTGTTCTCCCGGACGCTAATAGGCGCCGGCGGAACGTGCCAGCATCATGGAGCGGGCACGGGTGACATCGTGCAGGAGGGTCCGTTCCGTGGCTTGATTGGCCGGCACATCCCTGCCGGCCGCAATTTGCTGCCGTGTCAGGGCAAGCCGGGTGGCATCGGAGATAAAGGTTTTCATGGTGCGCCCCGCACCAAACCCGGAGGCCCAAGCCATCGCCTGGTGTCGGCCGGCACGGGTGGAGAGCATCAGCACTTCCTGGGGAGTGAACCACCCGGCCGCGGCATATTCGCCCAGCCGCTGCCGGGTCAGGCGCTGCTCCGCGCGGCGCAGCAGGATCACTCCCGTAACGGCCAGCACAAACAGCGGCACCTGAAGCAGGAAGTAGAAGGAAAAGAAGTTGCCGGAGGCCAGTGCAGTTCCCCCGTTCCACAGCATGTGCGCCAGGACGGCAATCACGAGGCCGCCGAAGAACGCCCCGATAATCCGGGCTGTTCCGCCGCGCTGCACGGCGAACCCCAGCGCCAGGCCAAGGGCCGAGGTGAACAGGACGTGGGCGAAGGGGGAGAGGAGCCCGCGCAGCACAAAGACAAAGCCCAGATGCACACCCAGACCGCCGCTGCTGATCAGCGCTGAACCGAAGTACAGGATGTTCTCGGTGAACGCGAACCCGGCCGCCACCGTCCCGGCATAGACCACGCCGTCCACCGGGCCGTCAAAGTGGCTGCGCCGCACAAACACCAGGATGAGCACACCCAGGCCCTTGGCGGTTTCTTCCACGATCGGAGCCTCGAAAACGGGGCCGATGTATTCCGGCAGGATTCCGGGCAGCAGCAGGTACAGGAACTGGGCAAAGAAGGGCCCGACCAGCAGGCTGATGCCCACCGATACGCCCGCACCCCAGAGGAAGGCAAACAGCAGTGCTGAGCGCGGCTCCGGCTCCCACCGGTCCACCCAGCGCAGCCCCAGCAAACAGATTCCCAGCGGAACCAGTGCAAGGATGCCGCAGAGGGCAAACGCCGCGGTTCCCAGCTGCCACCACAGGAACCAAGCCACCGCCAGCAGCACGGCAGCGGCGGCGATGATCAGCACAACGGTGACGACGGTGCCCCTGCCTCCCCGCGGGGCGGCGGACCAGAGGGGCTGCACGGGTACCGGGCCGTGGTTCGGGGGTTGAACCTGTGCCGGCTGCGGGGCGCCCGGCGGCGGCGTCCAGGGAACACGGTCCCGCTCCGGAAACTGGTCGGGACCGTGGCCGCTCATGAAATTCCGCCTGTCATAGGCCAACCATAAAAGGAAGAGGCTCCATTGCGCCGGACCCGGCGCGTCGGCGGCCCCCCTTGTGACCTAAATCGCATGTGCGGGAAACCTGGACCCCGGCAGCCGGATTGCCGGGCCGCCGTAACAGTTCACCGGGCACACCGGTTGCCGTGATAGCTTGAACACGCATTCACCCTTTAAATTCCGTCCTGTGAGGCGGGGAAGGAGGAGGCAGACTATGGACTTGTCCAATTCGCCGGGCGCACCCGCGCCCGCACGCACAGTTCTGGCTTCAGCTGATATTGACCGCGCGCTTACCCGGATCGCACATGAGATCCTGGAAGCCAACAAAGGCGCCGATGACCTCGTCTTAATGGGGATCCCGCGCCGGGGCTACCCGCTCGCCCGCCGCCTTGCCGCCAAGATTGCCGCCGCTGACGCGTCAGTGGATGCCGATGCAATAGTGGGGCAGCTGGACGTCACGATGTTCCGTGACGACCTGGCCCGGCAGCCCACCCGCGCACCGCATGCCACCAAGGTTCCACTGTCCGGAATTGATGACAAAGTGGTGGTCCTCGTTGACGACGTCCTCTACTCCGGCCGGACCATCCGTGCCGCCCTGGACGCGCTGACCGAGCTGGGCCGCCCCCGGATTGTCCGGCTAGCGGTCCTGGTGGACCGCGGACACCGCGAGCTGCCCATCCGCGCTGACCATGTGGGCAAAAACCTGCCCACCGCCGCCGCGGAAAAAGTCCGTGTCCGGCTGCACGAAACCGATGATCCGGCTGTGGACGAAGTGGTTATCGAGGCTGCCCCGTGAAGCATCTGCTCTCCACCCGGGACCTCAACCGCACCGACGCACTGGCCATCCTGGACACCGCCGAGCAGATGGCGGCCGTCTCCCAGCGCGAGGTCAAAAAGCTGCCGGTGCTGCGCGGACGTACCGTGGTGAACCTCTTTTTCGAGGATTCCACCCGCACCCGCATCTCCTTCGAAGCGGCCGCCAAACGGCTCTCCGCAGACGTCATCAACTTCTCCGCCAAGGGCTCCTCCGTCTCCAAGGGCGAATCGCTGAAGGACACCGCGCAGACCCTGGCCGCCATCGGGGCGGACGCCGTCGTCATCCGCCACGGCTCCTCGGGTGCGCCGGCCCGGCTCGCCGGTTCCGGCTGGATCGACGCCGCGGTGCTCAACGCCGGGGACGGCACCCACGAACACCCCACCCAGGCCCTGCTGGACGCGTTCACCATGCGCCGGCACTGGGCCAGGCTGCACGGCACGGCCTCCACCGGCACCGACCTCACCGGCATGCACGTGGTTATTGTGGGCGACGTGCTGCATTCCCGGGTGGCCCGCTCCGACCTGTGGCTGCTGCGCACGCTGGGGGCGTCGGTCACGCTGGTGGCGCCGCCCACCCTGCTGCCCTTCGGCGTCGAATCCTGGCCCTGCGAGGTCAGCTATGACCTCGATGCTGCCCTGGAAACCCGGCCCGACGCCGTCATGATGCTGCGCGTGCAGGGCGAACGCATGCACTCCGCGTTCTTCCCCTCTGTCCGTGAATACTCGCGGCGCTGGGGCTTCGACGACGTGCGGCTCGGCCGGCTGGACGCCCTTGGCCTGACCGACACGATCCTGCTGCACCCCGGACCGATGAACCGCGGCTTGGAGATCTCCTCCAGTGCCGCGGACTCGCCCCGGGCCACCATCCTGGAGCAGGTCAGCAACGGAGTGTCCGTGCGCATGGCCGCCCTTTACCTTCTGCTGGCAGGCGGGGACACCCCCGCTGCCGCCGCCACCTTGGAGAACGCACAGTGACAACCCCCCAGCTCCCGCCCGCCCCGGGCATCTATCTGATTCAGAACGCCTCCCTGCTGGGCAGGGAAACCGCCGACATCCTCATTTCGGGCGGCCGGATCAAGGCCGTCGGACCGGCGCTTGAGGCGCCGCAGGACGCCGTCGTTATCGACGCTGCCGGCCTGATTGCCCTGCCCGGCATGGTGGACCTGCACACCCACCTGCGCGAACCGGGCCGCGAAGACGCCGAAACCGTGGAAACCGGCACCCGCGCCGCCGCGCTGGGCGGCTTCACCGCTGTTCATGCCATGGCCAACTCCAACCCCGTGGCGGACACCGCCGGCGTGGTGGAACAGGTCTGGAGCCTGGGCCGCCGGTCCGGCTGGGTGGATGTCCGTCCCGTCGGCGCCGTCACCGTGGGCTTGGAAGGGGAGCGGCTGGCCGAGCTCGGTGCCATGGCAGACTCCCGCGCCCGGGTCCGCGTGTTCTCCGACGACGGCAAATGCGTCTCCGACCCCGTGCTCATGCGCCGCGCGCTGGAATACGTCAAGGCGTTCGACGGCGTCATCGCCCAGCATGCGCAGGAACCGCGCCTGACCGAAGGCGCCCAGATGAACGAGGGCGATGTCAGTGCCGATCTGGGCCTGGCCGGCTGGCCCGCGGTCGCCGAGGAATCCATCATTGCCCGCGACGTGCTCCTGGCCCAGCACACCGGGTCCCGGCTGCACGTGTGCCATGTGTCCACTGCCGGCTCCGTGGAGATCATCCGCTGGGCCAAGGAACGCGGCATCAACGTCACCGCCGAAGCCACTCCGCACCACCTGCTGCTCACCGACGACCTGGTCCGCAGCTACGACCCGGTGTACAAGGTGAACCCGCCGCTGCGCACAGCGGCCGACGTCGAGGCGCTGCGCCGGGGCCTGGCCGACGGCACGATCGACATCGTCGGCACCGACCACGCACCGCACCCCTCCGAGCACAAGGAATGCGAGTGGGCGCAGGCGGCGATGGGCATGACCGGACTGGAAACGGCGCTCTCCGTGGTCCAGCACGCCATGATCGACACCGGGCTGATGGACTGGGAGGGCTTCGCCCGGGTGACTTCCGTCACTCCGGCCGCCATTGGCGGCGTGAAAACCCAGGGCCGGCCGCTGGCAGCCGGGGAACCGGCGAACGTCATATTGGTGAACCCGTCTGCGCGGCGGACGGTTGACCCTTCTAAGATGGCCTCAAAGGGACGCAACTCACCGTTTGCCGGCCTGGAACTGCCCGGCGTCGTGCAGGCAACATTCTTCGCCGGCCATCCCACGGTCCTGGATGCCGCCCTCAACACGCCTTCCCCCGTTTCCACAGAGGAGTCCGCATGGATCGCCTGATGTTCGCCCTGGGCACGCTTGCCCTGATCCTGGTGCTCCTGGGCCTTTTTGCCTGGAGCTGGCGCGGACGCCAGCAGCGCCAGGCGGGCGTACCGCGGCCGGTGCCGATGCCTGACGGCCTGGAAGTACCCCGCTTCCAGGCCCTGGGCCAGTACGTCTGCACCACCACCGCCGGGGACTGGCTGGACCGGATTGCCGTCTACGGCCTGGGCGTGAAGTCCAACGCCACCGCCGCCGTCTTCGATGAGGGGCTGCTGTTTGTCCGCAGCGGTGCCCCCGACATCTGGATCCCCCGCGAAGACCTGGAGAGCGTCCGCCTGGAGCGGGGCATGGCCGGAAAATTCGTGGAAAAAGAGGGCCTGGTGATCGTCACCTGGAAGTTGGGCAGCACGAAAGTGGACACCGGTTTCCGCAACCGAACCCCCGAAGAGAAAACACCGCTGGTAACAGCAATTACCGAAATCCTGCCGGCAGAGCCGTCAGAAACAAGCGAGGAACAACTGTGACCGTCTCAAACACATCCGCTCCCACCCCGGCTGTCCTGATGCTTGAAGACGGCCGAACCTTCCGCGGCCGCAGTTACGGCGTGCAGGGAACCGCCCTCGGCGAGGCCGTTTTCGCCACCGGCATGACCGGTTACCAGGAGACCATCACGGATCCCTCCTATGCCCGCCAGCTAGTGGTGCAGACCGCGCCGCACATCGGCAACACGGGCGTAAACACCGACGACGCCGAATCCCGGCGCATCTGGGTGGCCGGCTACATTGTGCGCGACGCTGCCCGGCGCCCGTCGAACTGGCGCTCCGAGCGCACCTTGGACGAGGAACTGAGCGCCCAGGGCGTCGTCGGAATCTCCGGCGTGGACACCCGCGCCGTCACCCGCCACCTGCGCGAGCGCGGCGCCATGAAGGCCGGAATCTTCTCCGGAGCCGACGCCGCCCGCCCGGACAGCGAGCTGCTCGCCGACGTCCTGGCCCAGGAACCCATGGCCGGTGCCCGCCTTGCCGAGGAAGTAAGCGTGGACGCCGCCTACGTCATCGAGCCCAAGGACCACGGCTGGGAGGGGGAGCCGCGCTTCACCGTGGCCGCCCTGGACCTGGGCATCAAATCCATGACCCCGGTCCGCTTCGCCGAGCGCGGCGTGCGGGTGCACGTCCTGCCCGCCTCCGCCGCGCTGACGGACATTACGGCACTGAACGCCGACGGTGTGTTCATGTCCAACGGCCCCGGCGATCCCGCCACCGCAGACGTGCAGGTGGACCTGCTGCGCGACGTGCTGGACACCGGCATTCCGTTCTTCGGCATCTGCTTCGGCAACCAGATCCTGGGCCGTGCCCTGGGCTTCGGCACCTACAAACTGCGCTACGGCCACCGCGGCATCAACCAGCCCGTGCTGGACCGGCGCACCGGGAAGGTGGAAATCACCAGCCAAAACCACGGCTTTGCCGTGGACGCGCCGCTGGAGGGACCCGTCACCGCGCCCGTTCCCCGCTTCGGCCGCGTGGAGGTCAGCCACGTGTCCCTCAACGACGACGTCGTGGAAGGCCTGGCCTGCCTGGACATCCCCGCTTTTTCCGTCCAGTACCACCCTGAAGCCGCCGCCGGGCCGCACGACTCGGCTTACCTGTTCGACCGTTTCGTGGACCTCATGGCCGCCAGCAAGATCAAGGAATCCCACTAATGCCCCGCAGAACCGACCTCAAGTCCGTCCTGGTTATCGGCTCCGGTCCGATTGTCATTGGCCAGGCCGCTGAATTCGACTATTCCGGCACCCAGGCGCTGCGCGTGCTGAAGGAGGAGGGCCTGCGGGTCATCCTGGTGAACTCCAACCCGGCCACCATCATGACGGACCCCGAGTTTGCCGACGCCACCTACGTGGAGCCGATCACCCCCGAGATCGTGGAAAAGATCATCGCCAAGGAACGCCCCGATGCGATCCTTCCCACCCTCGGCGGGCAGACCGCGCTGAACACCGCCATCGCGCTGGACAAGAACGGCGTCCTGGAGAAGTACAACGTGGAGCTGATCGGCGCCAACATTGCCGCCATTGAACTCGGTGAAGACCGCGAGAAGTTCAAGGGCGTCGTGGAACGCTGCGGCGCCGAATCGGCCGAATCCATCATCGTGCACAGCATGGATGAAGCCTTTGCCGCCGCGGAGAAGCTGGGCTACCCCATGGTGGTCCGCCCCTCCTTCACCATGGGCGGACTTGGCTCCGGCCTGGCCTACAACGCCGAAGACCTGCGCCGCATCGCCGGGGCCGGCATCCAGTACAGCCCGACCTCCGAGGTATTGCTCGAAGAGAGCATCCTCGGCTGGAAGGAATACGAGCTGGAGATGATGCGGGACAAGAATGACAACGTGGTTGTGGTCTGCTCGATCGAGAACTTCGATCCGGTGGGCGTGCACACGGGCGACTCCATCACGGTGGCTCCGGCCATGACGCTGACGGACCGTGAATACCAGAAGCTGCGCGACATCGCGATCGCCGTGATCCGCGAGGTGGGAGTGGACACCGGCGGCTGCAACATCCAGTTCGCCATCGAACCGGACACCGGCCGCGTCGTCGTCATTGAAATGAACCCGCGCGTCTCGCGTTCCTCCGCGCTGGCCTCCAAGGCCACCGGCTTCGCCATCGCGAAGATCGCCACCAAGCTCTCCCTCGGCTACACGCTGGACGAGATCCCGAACGACATCACCAAGAAGACCCCGGCCTCCTTCGAGCCCACCCTGGACTACGTGGTGGTGAAGGTGCCGCGCTTCGCGTTCGAGAAGTTCCCCGCCGCCGACCCCACGCTGACCACCACCATGAAGTCAGTGGGCGAAGCCATGGCCATCGGCCGCAACTTCAGCGAAGCCCTGCAGAAGGCGCTGCGCTCCCTGGAACAGAAGGGCGCCTCGCTGTCCTTCGCCCCCGTGGATCCCGCTGACGTGCCCGCCCTGATCGAAGCCGCCAAGCGGCCCACCACCAACCGGCTTCAGCAGGTCCAGCAGGCCCTGCTGGGCGGCGCCACCGTGGAGGACCTCTACAACGCCACCGGCATTGATCCCTGGTACCTGGACCAGCTCCAGCTGATCAACGAGGTGGCAGCGGAAATTTCCGGCGCCGGCACGGTCAACGAGGAGATCCTGCGCCTGGCCAAGCGGCACGGGTTCTCCGACGAGCAGATCGGCGCCCTGACCAACACTCCGGAGGCGGTCATCCGCGGTGTCCGGCACGCCCTGAACATCCGGCCGGTCTACAAGACGGTGGATACCTGCGCCGCCGAGTTCGCCGCCTATACGCCGTACCACTACTCCTCCTATGACGAGGAGGATGAGGTGGGGCAGCACGAAAAGCCGTCCATCATCATCCTGGGCTCCGGACCCAACCGGATCGGGCAGGGCATCGAGTTTGACTACTCGTGCGTGCACGCCACCATGGCGCTGCGCGAGGCCGGCCACGAGACCGTCATGATCAACTGCAACCCGGAAACGGTGTCCACGGACTATGACATCTCCGACCGCCTCTACTTTGAGCCGCTGACCCTTGAGGATGTCCTGGAAGTCATCGCGGCGGAGCAGCGCACCGGGGGAGTGCTGGGCGTCTTCGTCCAGCTCGGCGGGCAGACGCCGCTGAAGCTGGCGCAGTCCCTGGCCGACGCCGGCGTTCCCATCCTCGGCACCTCCCCGGAAGCCATCGACCTGGCCGAACACCGCGGCGCCTTCCAGCACGTCCTGGACGAGGGCGGACTGATCGCCCCGAAGAACGGCACCGCCGTGTCCTTCGACGACGCCAAGAAGATTGCCGACGAGATCGGCTACCCCGTCCTGGTGCGCCCGTCCTACGTCCTGGGCGGCCGGGGCATGGAAATCGTCTACGACGAAGCGAACCTTTCGCGCTACATCGCCAACGCCACGGAAATCACCCCGGACCACCCCGTCCTGGTGGACCGGTTCCTGGAAGACGCCATCGAGATCGACGTCGACGCACTTTTCGACGGCACTGACCTGTACGTGGGCGGCATCATGGAACACATCGAAGAAGCCGGCATCCACTCCGGCGACTCCGCCTGTGTCCTGCCGCCGATCACCCTGGGCACCGACGTCGTCGACCGCGTCCGTGAAGCCACCCGCATCATTGCCGCCGGCGTGGGAGTGCGCGGGCTGATCAACATCCAGTTCGCCTTGGCCTCCGACGTGCTCTACGTCATCGAAGCCAACCCGCGCGCCTCGCGCACGGTGCCGTTCGTCTCCAAGGCCACCGGCGTGCAGCTGGCCAAGGCCGCGGCGCTCATCGGCACCGGGCAGTCCATCGCGGAGCTGCGCGCGGCCGGCAAGCTGTTCAGCGTGGGCGACGGTTCAGTCCTGCCGCTGGACGCCCCGGTGGCCGTGAAGGAAGCCGTGCTGCCCTTCAGCCGCTTCCGCACCCCCGAAGGCACCGTGGTGGATTCCCTGCTCGGCCCGGAAATGCGCTCCACCGGCGAAGTCATGGGCATCGACAAGTACTTTGACACCGCCTTCGCCAAGTCCCAGGCCGCGGCCAACTCCGCGCTGCCGACCGGCGGCAAGGTGTTTGTCTCCGTGGCAAACCGGGACAAGCGCTCCATCATCATGCCGGTGAAGCTGATGGTGGACCTCGGATTTGAGATCCTGTCCACCGGCGGAACCGCCGAGGTGCTGCGCCGCAACGGGATCACCGCCACCACGGTCCGCAAGGTCAGCGAGGGCACCGGGCCGAACGGCGAGGGCACCGTCGCGGACCTGATCACTGCCGGGGAAATTGACCTGGTGGTCAACACACCCTCCGGCGGCCAGGCCCGCGGCGACGGCTACGAAATCCGGGCCGCCGCCACCTCCATCGGCTGCCCGGTGGTGACCACGGTCTCCGAATTCGGCGCCGCCGTGCAGGCGATTGAAGCGATGCGCTCCTACGAATGGGATGTCACCTCCCTGCAGGAGCACGCCGCCAAGCTCAAGGCTTCATCCGGTGTCTGAGCCTGAGCCGGCGCGGGCGTCCTTCGGCATCCGGCTGCAGCAGGCCATGGACGCCCGCGGCCAGCTGTGCGTGGGCATCGACCCGCACCCGGCGCTGCTGGCCGCCTGGGGACTGAACGACGACGCCGCCGCCCTGGAGCGATTCTCCCTCACCGTTTTGGCCGCGGTGGGGGAGCAGGCCGCGGCCGTGAAGCCTCAGGTGGCTCTCTTTGAACGTCACGGCTCCGCCGGGATGGCCGCCCTGGAGCGGGTGCTGGCCGCCTGCTCCGAGGCGGGCGTGCTGAGCATCGCCGATGCCAAGCGCGGAGACATCGGTTCCACCATGGCCGCGTACGCAGATGCCTGGCTGCGGGACGGCTCCGCCCTGGCCGCGGACGCCCTTACCGTCAGCCCGTACCTCGGCTTCGAATCGCTGCGTCCCGCACTGGATCTGGCCCAGGCAACCGGGCGCGGAGTGTTCGTCCTGGGACTGACCTCCAACCCTGAAGGCCAGTCGGTGCAGCACGCAGGCGGGGACCACTCCGTGGCGGCCCGGATCGTGGACGCCGCCGCAGCTGAAAACAGCCGTGAACTGGGACGGGCAGCGGCCGCCGCATCCGCTGCCGGGGATGCTTCCGGCTCAGCATCCGGGGCGGCCTCCGTTCCCGCAAATCCGCGCCTGGGTTCCACCGGACTGGTGATCGGCGCAACGGTGGGAACTGCGCTGGCGGAACTGGGCATCCATCTGGCTGCTGCACACACGCCTATCCTCGCGCCCGGTCTCGGCGCCCAGGGCGCCACCGCAGCGGATCTGGCGGCCACCTTCGGGGCCGCCTACCCCAATGTCCTGGCCACCTCCAGCCGGGACATCCTGCGGGCCGGACCGGAACCGGCCGCCCTGCGGGACGCCGCCCGGCGGACCCTGGCGGAACTGGCCCGGTAGCTTGCGTGCGGGGCCGCACTGGCATGTGCGGCCCCGCACGAGGCGCGGATCGGGTAGCGCGGCACGTTGCAATTGCGGTTCGGATGAGGCTACGGTTCAGACCGTACCCCCATACACCAAGCACCGCCCCAGCACCGCAGCTGCGCCATGTGCCGCAGTGCCGGGCCGGTCTCCGCCCGGGAGGGTCTCTTGAACCTCAAGCCACTGACCGAAGATGAACGCACCAAGGCGCGCGAAAAGGCAACCGCCGCCAGGTCCGTTCGGGCCGAGATTAAGGCCAAGATCAAGACCGGAGAAATGTCCGTCGAAGAGGTCATTTTGTCCCGCTCTTCCGAGGAAGCCGTGGGCCGGCTCAAGGTGGTGGACCTGCTTCGGGCGCTGCCTGGCGTCGGAGAGCGCCGCGCAGCTGGAATAATGGACACCGTGGGCATTGCTCCGACCCGCCGAGTGCGCGGTCTGGGCATCCACCAGCGCAAGGCGCTGATAGAACTTTTGGCATCCGACTAGGGCCGCGCTTCGCTGCGGCCCGCCGGGGCCGAACCACAACGAGAGCAAAGAAGGTCCTCAGTGTCGCAACCGCGGCTGACAGTCCTGGCAGGTCCAACCGCAGTTGGCAAAGGCACGGTGTCCACGTTCATTCGGGACAACTACCCGGAGGTGTGGCTGTCCGTTTCCGCCACCACCCGGCCGCCGCGTCCCGGCGAAGAGCATGGGGTGCATTACTTCTTCGTCTCCCCGGAGGAATTCGATTCCCTGGTGGAAAAGGGCGAAATGCTGGAGTGGGCCGTTGTCCACGGCCGCAACCGTTACGGCACGCTGCGCAGCACGGTAGAGTCGGCCATGGCCGAAGGCCGGTCCGTGCTCCTGGAAATTGATTTGCAGGGTGCACGGCAGGTCAAAAAGACCATGCCGGAGGCTAATTTCGTGTTCCTCGCTCCGCCGTCGTGGGACGAAATGGTCCGCCGGCTGGTGGGACGCGGCACGGAAACGCCCGAAGAACAGCAGCAGCGGCTGGAAACCGCTAAACTGGAGCTTGCTGCCGAGCCCGAGTTCGATCACACCGTGGTAAATGATGACGTCCAGCGGGCAGCAGCTGAGCTTGTATCACTCATGGGAATCAGTCCGCGTCCGCGCTGACGTACCGCAATATCCCGTATCAAGAATTTTGGAGAATCTGTGTCTACTGTGTCTGAAGGCATCATCAACCCGCCGATCGACGACCTGCTGAACGTAGCGGACTCGAAGTACGCGCTGGTCATCTACGGCGCCAAGCGCGCACGCCAGATCAACGCTTACTACTCCCAGCTGCACGAAGGCCTGTTTGAATACGTTGGCCCGCTCGTGGAAACCAAGCTGAACGAGAAGCCGCTGTCCATCGCGCTGCGCGAAATCAACGAGGGCATGCTGGTCAGCCGCCCCGTGGAATCCGCCGAATAACTTCGCCGGATAACACCAGTAAAAGCTGACCCGAGCGGTCAGGGTCAGGAGCAGCAGCGGTGCGCATAGTTTTGGGTGTGGGCGGCGGCATCGCCGCCTACAAGTCCGCGTCGCTGCTGCGTCTTTTCACTGAAGCCGGACACAACGTCTCAGTGATCCCCACGGAAGCCTCCACGCGGTTTGTGGGCGTGGCCACCTGGGAGGCATTGTCCGGCAACCCCGTCTCCAGTTCGGTTTTTGACGAGGTCGAGAAGGTCAACCACGTCCGGCTCGGACACGAGGCCGACCTCATTGTGGTGGCTCCTGCCACCGCCGACCTGCTGGCCCGGGCGGCCTCCGGGCAGGCCAATGACCTGCTCACCAATACCCTGCTCATGGCGCGCGGACCGGTCCTTTTTGCGCCCGCCATGCACACGGAAATGTGGGCGCATCCTGCCACCCGTGCCAACGTCCAGACCTTGCGCAGCCGGGGAACCCTGGTGATGGAACCCGGCATCGGACGCCTGACCGGCAAGGATTCCGGGGCCGGACGCCTGCCGGACCCCGAAGACATTTTCGCCGCCGCCATGGCCGCGGTAAACCGCCTGCCGGCCGAGCCGGAATCCGCACCCGGTCCGCTGAGCGGCAAAACCGTCACCATCACCGCCGGCGGCACCCGTGAACCCCTGGATCCCGTCCGCTTCCTGGGCAACCGCTCATCCGGCAAGCAAGGTGCTGCCCTGGCCCGGGCTGCCCTCGACGCCGGAGCGCGGGTCCGCTTCATCGCGGCGCACATGGACATTTCCGCCCCCGACGGCGTTGAGCTCACCCGAGTGGAAACAGCCCTGGAACTGCGCGAAGCCGTGCACGCCGCCGCTCCCGGATCGGACGTGCTGATCATGGCGGCCGCAGTGGCGGATTTCCGCCCCGATACACTCTCCGACACCAAGATCAAAA
The DNA here is from genome assembly GCF_058269295.1 of Arthrobacter sp. TJ-58. Lineage (NCBI taxonomy): Bacteria > Bacillati > Actinomycetota > Actinomycetes > Micrococcales > Micrococcaceae > Arthrobacter > Arthrobacter sp. TJ-58. Next base: position 954,321 of record NZ_JBZCNM010000001.1, on the reverse strand, counting down.
AGCGCGACGACGGCGCGGATCCGGTCATCACACTGATCCGCAACCCGGACATTCTGGCCGAAGCCGTCCAGCAGCGTGCAGCGAACGCAGGACCGGCCCGTCCGGCACTGATCGTGGGCTTTGCCGCAGAAACCGGAGACGGCAGCGCCGACGTCCTGGACTACGGCCGGCAGAAACTGGTCCGCAAGGGCTGTGACCTCCTGGTGCTCAACCGGGTGGGAACCTCCCTGGTCTTTGGCCAGGACAGCACCGAAGTGACTTTGCTTTCACCGCAGGATTCCGAGACGGCCCCGCCGGCCACCTACACCGGCACCAAGTCCGACGTGGCGCGCAGCATCATTGCCCGCATCGAGCAGGAGTTTCAAGCAGTCCCTGTGGTCAGCTGAAGTTTCCCGCCGGGGCCTGCCGGATCCACAGCCTTCCGGCCCCCATTCGGAGGACCCGGCCCGGAACCAGTAGAGTAAATTCCGTGACTTCCCCAGATACTTCAGTACTTTCGGCTGCCCGCGACGGGCTGCGCCTATTCACCTCGGAATCCGTCACCGAGGGTCATCCGGACAAAATCTGTGACCAGATCAGTGACGCCATCCTGGACGGCATGCTCAAGGTGGACCCCGAGTCCCGCGTAGCAGTGGAGACCCTGGTCACCACCGGCCTGGTCCATGTGGCCGGTGAAGTAACCACCGAGGGCTATGTGGAAATCCCGCAGCTGGTCCGGGACACCATCCTGGGCATCGGCTACGACTCCTCCGCCAACGGCTTCGACGGCGCCCGCTGCGGCGTCTCGGTCTCCATCGGCCAGCAGTCCCCGGAAATTGCCTCGCGCGTCTTCAACTCCGTGGAGAACCGGGCCGGCACCTCCGACCCCCTCGACGTGCAGGGCGCAGGGGACCAGGGCATCATGTTCGGCTACGCCTCGGATGAGACCTCCGTGTACATGCCCACCCCCATCTGGCTGGCGCACCGGCTCTCCGAGCGCCTCACGGCCGTCCGCAAGGACGGCACGCTGGATTACCTCCGCCCGGACGGCAAGACCCAGGTCACCATCGGATACGACGGCGACCGCCCGGTCTCCGTGGATTCCGTGGTCATCTCCTCACAGCACGCCGCCGACGTCGAGCTTGAGCAGCTGCGCGAAGACCTCGCCGTCCACGTCATCGAGCCGGTCCTGGCCGGAACCGAGCTGGACACCTCCCGCGTCAAGCACATCCTGAACCCGGGCGGCCCGTTCGTCATCGGCGGTCCGGTGGGAGACGCCGGCCTGACCGGACGCAAGATCATCGTGGACACCTACGGCGGATTTGCCCGGCACGGCGGCGGCGCGTTCAGCGGCAAGGATCCGTCCAAGGTGGACCGCTCCGCGGCCTACGCCATGCGCTGGGTGGCCAAGAACGTTGTTGCGGCCGGCCTCGCCCGCCGCGCGGAAATCCAGGTGGCCTACGCCATCGGCATGGCACACCCCGTGGGCATCTACGTGGAAACGTTCGGCACGGAAACGGTGGACCCGGCCCGCATTGCCGACGCCATCCACGAAGTCTTTGACCTGCGTCCGCTGGGCATCATCAACGCCCTGGACCTGAAGCGCCCGATCTACCAGAAGACCGCAGCCAACGGCCACTTTGGTCGTGAGGATGCGGAATTCACCTGGGAGCGCAAGGACAAGGTCGGAGCCCTCCGCAGCTACTTCAACGCCTAGCCCGGAGGCTCCGATGCGCCAGGATCCGGCCGGAGACAACGGGCAGCTCTCCCTGCTGCACGGGTTTGTTGCCCCGGCCCGGAGCCTGGGCACGCAGCCCGCAGCACCCGAGCTGCCCATAGCGCGGGTGCTGCTGGATTCACCGCTGCCGCACCTGGACCGGCCGTTCGATTACCTGGTGCCGGCGGACCTGGACCGGGACGCCGTGCCCGGCGCGCGGGTCAAGGTCCGCTTCGGCGGGCAGCAGCTGCCCGGATTCATTATCGGGCGGGCAGCTGCTGCGGACACCTCCGCCCGCCTGGTTCCGCTGGGCAAAGTTGTTTCCCCGCAGCCGGTCCTGGCACCGCAGATCCTGCAGCTCGCGGAGGCGGTGGCGGCCCGCTATTCCGGCACCGTCCATGACGTGCTGCGGGTGGCTGTGCCGCCGCGCGCCGCACGCGTGGAAAAGGAATTCACCCCGCAGGCATGCGAGGCTGCGGAGGCGGGCGCCGATGTGCCGGACGGCCCCGAAGGCTCCGGGCCCAATCCCTGGGCACGGTATCCACACGGTCCGCGTTTTTTGACCCATCTGGCGGCCGGACACAGCCCGCGCGCCGTGCTCTCCTCCCTGGGCGGTTACGGCCCCGGGGCGTGGCCGGACGAAATCGCCGCGGCAGTACAGCACACCCTGCTCTCCGGGCGCGGCGCCGTCGTCGTCGTGCCCGATGCCAAGGACCTGGCCCGGCTGGAAACCGCGCTGGCAGCGCGCATCGGCGCCGCTGCCTTTGTGCGGCTGACGGCCGACGACGGCGCAACCCCGCGCTACCGTGCCTTCCTGAAGGTCCTGCACGGGGATGTGCAGGTGGTGATCGGTACCCGGTCAGCGGCCTACGCGCCGGTGCGCAACCTGGGGCTCGCGGTGATCTGGGACGACGCCGATGACCTCCACGCCGAACAGCGCGCGCCTTACCAGCACGTGCGCGATGTCCTGCTGCTGCGTGCCGCCGCGGAAAACACCGCACTGCTGCTGGCCTCGCACTCACGCAGCACCGAAGCCCAGCGGCTGGTGGCCAGCGGCTGGGCTGCGAGCATCGCCGCTGACCGCAGCACTGTGCGCCAGCTGGCTCCGCGCGTGGTCAGCACCGCCGATTCCTTCAACATGGAACGTGATCCGCTGGCGGCCCGCGCCCGGATTCCGCATGCCGCGTGGAAGGCGGCGCAGGACGGGCTGACCCGCGGCCCGGTGCTGGTGCAGGTGGCCCGCAGCGGCTTCTCGCCGGCATTGTCCTGCCAGGAGTGCCGGGAACCGGCGCGCTGCCGGGCCTGCGCAGGACCGCTGGGCCTGGCCAGCCGCAACGGCGTACCGGCCTGCCGCTGGTGCGGGCGCCCGGAACCAATGTGGAGCTGCGGAAACTGCGGGGGCACCCAGCTGCGCGGATCTGCGGCCGGTGCCGGACGAACGGCGGAAGAACTCGGCCGGGCCTTTCCTTCCGTCACGGTCATATCCTCCGCCGGAGACCATGTCCGGGCCGAGGTTTCCGATGCCCCGGCACTGGTGGTGGCGACGCCGGGGGCTGAGCCGGTGGCGGCCGGCGGCTATGCGGCCGCCGTGCTGCTGGACGGCAACGCCATGATGTCGCGGGAATCCCTGCGCGCGGGGGAGGAGACGCTGCGGCGCTGGTTCAGCGCGGCCGCCCTGGTCCGGCCCGCCGGAGACAAGGGGCTGGTAGTGGTCACTGCCGATGACACTTCAACGGTGGGCCACCTGCTGCGCTGGGACCCGGCCGGCGCCGCTGAGCGGGAGCTGGAGCTGCGCCGGGAACTGGGTCTGCCGCCCGCGGTGAGGTATGCCGAGCTCACCGGCTCCCGCGAGGCACTCAGCGCTTTTGTGCCGCGGCTGGACCTGCCGCCGGACGCCCGTGTGGTGGGCCCTGCACCGCTGGAAGATCCACCCGGCCCCGCGCCCGTTCACCGGGACGGACAGCTGGGCGGCTCCGGCGGCCGCTACCGTACGCTGCTGTTCTTTCCCTACGCTGCCGCTCCCGCGGTGACGGCTGCCATGCGGGCCACAAAGGCAGCGGTGTCGGCCAAGAGGACCGGAGACCCGGTGTACATCCGAGTGGATGGAACCGACGTCCTGTAAGGACCGAGCAGCGCTCAGCGCACGCGCACGCCGATTTTCCGTGTCCGGTGGTCCGGCTTTACCGGAAGGAGCAGGCTGAGTATCCCGCAGTTGTACTGCACATTGATGCAGTCAGTGTTGATCCCCGTGCCCAGAAGGACCTGCCGCTCAACGGTGCCGCATCCGCGCTCATGAACCCTCCAGCCGGGACCCGAACAATCCCGAAGGGTGCGGTGGGCACGGATGGTCAGGAGCTGGCCGGCCAGGGTGATTTCCACTGAGCCCGGGTCCGCGCCGGGCAGATCGGCATTCAGGATGTAATGGTCCCCGTGGCGGTACAGATCAACGGGGACGGCGCTGTTCGAAGCAGCGGCGGAGGGGAATTCGGGGCGGTGGTGTCCGGAACCCTCCGGTCCCGGCTGTTGGCCGAACCCGAAGGCCATGCGTATCAAACTCCTTCCTGCGTGGTGTCCGGGTGGAAGTTGTTCATCTGCAGTTTAAGACGGCGTTTGATGCACGGAAAAATCGAGGGAAAGCCCAGGCTACTGCCGATTCGGTTGTGCACAACTAAATTGTGGGCTAGGCTCGGACTATGAACGACGTCCTCCACCGCCAGGTCTGCTTTTCGCTGTACTCGGCTTCCCGCGCCGCCACCGCGGTGTACCGGCCGCTGCTGGAAGAGCTGGGCCTGACCTACCCGCAGTACCTCGTGCTGATGGTTCTGTGGGAAGAGGACGGCAGAAGCGTCCGGGACCTGGGCCGCGCCCTGGAACTGGATTCCGGAACGCTCTCGCCCCTGCTCAAGCGCCTCGAAGCCGCAGGCCTGCTGCGCCGCATCCGCTCCGCAGCGGATGAGCGCCGTGTGGAAGTCCACCTCACCGAGGACGGGCACAGCCTGCGGGAAAAAGCCCTGCCGCTGTCCCAGCACGTTGCCGAAGCAGCCGGACTGGCACCGGAGGAACTGCGGGCACTGCAGGAGACGCTGGTCAAAGTTACCCGCGCCCTGCGCACTGCCGCAGGCTAGCCTTTGCCGGACGCCCGTCCACCGATTTCCGTTCAGCTGATTTCCCCGCCAGATTTCCCCATTTTTTGTCCCCAACGGGCCCCCAAGCCCGCATCAAGGAAGGTATCGTCCATGACGAATTCCCCCCAGACCAGCCGCCAGATCCAGCTCGCTTCCCGTCCGGAAGGCTGGCCGACGGATGAGAACTTCCGCCTGGCCGAGGTGCCGGTGCCGGAACTCCAGGAGGGCCAGGTCCTGGTCCGCAACCTGTACATGTCAGTGGATCCGTACATGCGCGGCCGCATGAATGACGTCAAGTCCTACGTTCCGCCCTTCCAGATTGACGCCCCGCTCGACGGTGGCGCCATCGGTGAAGTTGTTGAGTCCCGTTCCGAGGGTCACAAGCCCGGAGACAAGGTCCTGCACGGCCTTGGCTGGCGTGAATACGCCGTCCTGGACGGCGCCCGCGCCCGCGTCATTGACACCGAGATTGCACCGGCCACCACCTACCTCGGGGTGCTGGGAATGACCGGTATGACGGCCTACGCCGGCCTGACCAAGGTCGCGGAGTTCAAGGAAGGCGACGTTGTTTTCGTTTCCGGTGCCGCCGGAGCCGTGGGTTCCCTCGTCGGGCAGATCGCCAAGGCCATGGGTGCCAAGAAGGTCATCGGCAGCGCCGGCTCCGCCGAGAAGGTCCAGCACCTGCTGGAGCTCGGCTTTGATGAGGCCTTCAACTACCACGACGGCCCCGTGAAGGAGCAGCTGAAGAAGGCTGCCGGCGAGGACGGCATTGACGTCTACTTCGACAACGTGGGCGGCGAGCACCTCGAAGCTGCCATCGCGGTGATGAACAAGGGCGGCCGGATCGCCATGTGCGGTGCCATCTCGCAGTACAACACCACCGACGCTCCCACGGGCCCGCGCAACCTGGCCCTGGCCATCGGCAAGGAGCTGACTCTGCGCGGCTTCATCGTGGGCAGCTACAACCAGTACGCTGACGAGTTTGCGTCCCTGATGTCCGGCTGGCTGCGCGACGGCGCCGTCAGCTACGACGAGACCTTCGTGGACGGACTGGAAAATGCCCCGCAGGCCTTCATTGACCTGATGAAGGGCGCCAACAAGGGCAAGATGATTGTGACCCTGAAGGCCTGATTCCGGCCTTCTGAGGCGGTGCTTCCGCACTGACTCCTGCCTCCAAAGCGGTCCCGGGCTCCAAGCCCGGGACCGCTTTGTGCTGGAATTGCCGGTCAGCGCTTCCGGAACAGGCGGACGGCCTCACCGGCGGCGGCAAGGAGTTCCGCGGCGGAGGTCTCCCAGGAATACTCGGCGGCCCGCTTCAGCCCGGCCTCGGAGACGCTGTGCCAGCGCTGCGGATCATCCAGGGTGCGGACGGCGTCTGCAAAGGCTTCCGGGCTGTCCGGATCCACCAGCAGTGCGGCACCGCCGGAGACCTCCCGGAAAATCGGAATGTCGCTGGCCACCACCGGGGTGCCGGCTGCCATGGCCTCAATCATCGGCAGCCCGTACCCCTCGGCCCGGGACAGGGTCACGAGGGCGGTGGCCGTCCGCAGCAAATCGCCGTACTCGGCGTCGGTGACGCCGTTGGAAAACACTACGCGGGCGCCGTCGGGCACCAGCGCCTGCAGTTCGCTGCGCCTCGCCGGCGAAATCCGGCTGAGCAGGTGCAGCGTGTAACCGGGCAGGTGCTCCATGCCGCGCACCACGGTTTCCACGTTCTTGTACGGCATGAACGAGCCCATGTAGAGCAGCGACTTCTGAGGCGAAGCTCCGGTCTCGCGGACAGGTGTTCCCGGCTGCGGAGCATTGCCGACAATGCGCACCGGGCGCCTGGTGAGCCGGTGCCGGGCCATCAGCGACCGGGTGGTGTCACTGATGGTGGCGACGACGTCGGCCCGGTTCAGCAGCAGCCGCTGCGGCCAGTACGCCAGATGGTAAAGCCGCCACAGACCCCGCACCGGGAGCGGGAGGAAGCCCGGCGGCGTCGGGTTCGAGTAATAAATCAGGTCGTGCAGGGTCAGGATCAGCGGATACTTCCGTCCCCAGCTGCCCATGGTCTGCATGGGGGAAACGACGACGTCGGCGCCAAGCCGGTTTACGCGCAGAGCCACCAGGAGTTCCGCGGGGGAGAGCGGACTGTTGATCTTCACCCAGGGCAGGTCCGGCAGCAGCGCCAGCTGACGTTCATCGGAGATCAGCATCAGCACGGACGCGTGGCGGGACACGGCCTCGATCAGGGAGGCACCGTACCGGCTGATCCCGTCGTGGTGATCCGTTCGCGTGAACCGCGCGTCCATGGCTATGCGCAGGGTCATGACTGCCTCCGGCGCAGGAAATCGGAGATGAGTTCCGCCGCCTCGGCCGGCGCCTCATAGTGGACCAGATGGCCGACCCCCGGCAGCACGTGCAGTTCCGCGTCCGGCATCAGCGCAGCCAGCCGGTGCTGTCCGGCAACGGACCCCAGATCATCGCGTTCGGCGGCAATCAGGAGCACCGGCATGCCGAGCGCGCCGGCACTGTCCCGCACCGTGGAGGAAATCGACGCCCGGAAGGCATCCAGCACCACGTTCCGGTTGGCGAAGGCGCTGAAATACGCGTCATGCTGTCCGTGGATCCAGCGCCGCAGTGAACGGTCCCGGGTCTTGGCCATGAAAATGCTCATGCCGCGGACGATGGCCGGATGCTGCAGCAGGGCCATGCCCAGCGGCTCGGGCAGCCGGGCAGCGGCCAGGTAGTACAGCTCCGCGGCCTTGCTGGTGATGCCTTTAGGACCCTCCAGTGCAGGTTCACAGATGGGGTTCACCAGGATGAGCTCGCTGATGAGTTCCGGATGTTCGGCCGCCACCCGGGACGCAATGATGGAACCGAAGGAATGTCCCAGCAGCACCGTGTCCGGGCCCAGGTCCGGAAGTCCGCCTGCGAGGGCCGCCGCCGCAAAGCCGGCGTAAGCGCCGACGTCGTGCGTTCCCGGAAGGGGCTGGGCGGAGCCGAAGCCGGGCAGGTCCGGAACCAGAACCCGGTGCTCGGGGAGGGCCTCCACGATGCGCAGCAGGCCGTGGTGGTCGCCGCGGAAGCCGTGGACCATGAAGATCGGCGGCGCCTCAGCCTCGGGCCCGCTGGATGCCGTGCCGTCCCCGGCACCGGGTACCGCGGGAAAATCCCAGCAGCGCTGCAGCGTGCCGTCCACGGCAAAGGTCCGGACCACGGCCCGGCGGGAGAAGGTAACCTCCGCCGTCGTGCTTCCCCGAAAGGCGGTGCGCACTAGTTGACCGTGTCGGGATGCGAGCCGGAGCGCTGGTTCCGGTCCAGGCCGGCAACGGCATTGCGCTGTGCGGGGCTTAGCTCAAAGGAAAAGACGTCAAGATTCTCTGCCATCCGCTCCGGGGAGCTGGCCTTGGGAATCGCGGTGATGCCCTGCTCCATGTGCCAGCGGAGGATGACCTGTGCGGGGGAGACCCCCAGATCGGCGGCAAGGGACGTGATGACCGGATCGGCGAGGACCGCGCCGCGGCCCAGCGGACTCCACGCCACCGTGCGGATCCCCAGTTCCTCGTGCAGTGCGATCAGTTCGCGCTGCTGGAGCCAGGGATGCAGCTCCACCTGGTTGACTGCCGGAACCACATCGGCAGCATTCATCAAGGTGCGCAGGTGGTCCGGCTGGAAGTTGGACACGCCGATCGCCCGGATCCGGCCGGCACGGTACAGCTCCTCCATGGCCCGGTAGGTCTCGACGAACAGACCCCGCTCGGGACAGGGCCAGTGGATCAGGTACAGGTCCAGAACGTCCAGGCCGAGACGGGACATGGAGGCGTCAAAGGCACGCAGGGTGGAGTCGTAACCCTGGTCCGTATTCCACACCTTTGACGTGAGAAAGATCTCATCGCGGACGGTATTGGTCTCTTCCGTGAATGTCCGCAGACCCTCCCCAACACCCTCCTCATTGCCGTACAACGCTGCGGTATCAACGTGGCGGTAGCCCGTTTTGAGGGCGTCAAGGACCAGTCGTGCTGCATCCGGGGCGGGAACCTTGTAGGTGCCAAAACCCATCTGATCCATGTAAACGCCGTTATTGAGTGTAAGTTTGGGTGCCGGTTCCATGCAGAAGACTCTACCGAGGATGGCGCCCGCCGTTGGAATCGTTTCTGACCGCGGCACTGGATGAGGGGGCCGCCCGGCACGGAAAAGTACCTGTACTTTCCGTGGGCTGTGGCGTTTTGGTGGAGAATCTTGATTGCATGGTGCACGACGGCAACACTGCTCAAGCGGGACAGCGGTACTTCAGCTTCCCGTGGCTGACTGGGGATGGAGTCGTGGCAGAGTTAACCAAAACCAGCGAAAAATCTGCTGGTACATCAGATGAGAAGGATGGAGAAGTCAATGGTGACTCTCGGTGAGGTATTCCTCAGTGAGTTTGCGGGAACAGCAATACTGATTTTGCTGGGCTGCGGCGTGGTGGCGAATGTTGCCCTGCGCAAGACGAAGGGCAGCGGGGGCGGGACCCTCATGGTCAACTTTGGCTGGGGCCTGGGCGTGTTCGCAGGTGTGTTCGTGGCTGTTCAGTCCGGCGCACACCTCAACCCGGCGGTGACCTTCGGGCTGCTGTTCAACGGTTCGGAACTGGCTCCCGGTGTGGAGACAAGCTTTGCCTCAGTGCTCGTGTACCTGAGCGCTCAGCTGCTCGGTGCAATGCTGGGTGCCGTGGTGACCTGGCTGGCCTACAAGAAGCAGTTCGATGACGAGCCCGACGCCGAGAACATCCTCGGGGTGTTCTCCACGGGCCCGGCCATCCGCTCCTACGGATGGAACGTCGTGACTGAGATCATCGGCACATTTGTGCTGGTCTTCGTCATTCTGGCCTTCGGCGGGACCCCCAACGAGCTCGGCCCGCTGGCCGTGGGCCTCCTGGTGGTTGCCATTGGCGCCTCCCTCGGCGGCCCCACCGGCTACGCCATCAACCCTGCGCGTGACCTCGGCCCGCGCATCGTGCACGCCCTGCTGCCCATCCCCAACAAGGGCAAGAGCGACTGGGCCTATGCCTGGGTGCCGATTGTCGGACCGATCATCGGCGGTTCACTGGCCGGCATTGTCTTCAACGGCATTCCGATGCCCGTTGTCTAAGACCGCATACCGGTTAACTGACTCCACCCCCTCGTCCATTCAGCAGTAAAAGGAGCGAACCATGACTGACCCCACGTACATCATTGCCATCGACCAGGGCACCACCAGCAGCCGTGCGATCGTTTTTGACCATGACGGCAACATTGTCTCGACCGGCCAGAAAGAACACGAGCAGATCTTCCCCCGTGCAGGCTGGGTGGAGCACGATCCTCAGGAAATCTGGACGAACGTCCGCGAAGTTGTGGGCACCGCGCTGTCCAAGGCGAACCTGACCCGGCACGACATTGCCGCCGTCGGTATCACCAACCAGCGCGAAACCGCAGTGGTCTGGGACAAGACCACCGGTGAGCCCGTCTACAACGCCATTGTCTGGCAGGACACCCGTACGCAGCCCACCGTGAACGAACTGGCAGCCGACGGCGGCCTGGAGCGTTACAAGGACCGCGTCGGCCTGCCGCTGGCCACCTACTTCTCCGGCACCAAAATCAAGTGGATCCTGGACAACGTTGAAGGAGCGCGGGAGCGCGCCGAAGCCGGCGACCTGATCTTCGGCAACACCGATTCCTGGATCGTTTGGAACCTCACCGGCGGCACCGACGGCGGCGTGCACATCACCGACGTCACCAACGCCTCCCGCACGCTGTTCATGAACCTGGAGACGCTCACCTGGGACGAGGACATCCTCAAGGACTTCGGCGTGCCGCTGTCCATGATGCCCGAGATCAAGTCCTCTTCCGAGGTCTACGGCACGGTCCACACCTCACAGCTGCTGCGTGAAACCCCGGTTGCCGGCATCCTGGGCGACCAGCAGGCCGCTACCTTCGGCCAGGCAGCCTTCGGACAGGGCAGCGCCAAGAACACCTACGGCACCGGCTGCTTCCTGATCTTCAACACCGGTGAAGAAATTGTCCGTTCCGAGAACGGCCTGATCACCACGGTGGCGTACCAGCTGGGCGACGCCAAGCCGGTTTACGCACTGGAAGGCTCCATCGCCGTCACGGGATCACTGGTTCAGTGGCTGCGGGACAACCTGGGCATGATCCAGAGCGCACCGGAGATTGAGGCCCTGGCCAATGAGGTCACCGACAACGGCGGCGTCTACATTGTGCCGGCCTTCTCCGGTCTGTTCGCTCCGCACTGGCGCTCCGACGCACGCGGCGCCATTGTGGGCCTGACCCGCTTTGTAAACAAGAACCACATTGCCCGCGCTGCTCTGGAGGCCACGGCCTTCCAGACCCGCGAGGTGCTCGACGCCGTCAACGCCGACTCGGGCGTTCCGCTCACCGAGCTGCGCGTGGACGGCGGCATGGTTGCCAACGAGGCACTCATGCAGTTCCAGGCAGACATCCTGGGCGTGGACGTAGTCCGCCCCAAGATTGTGGAGACCACGGCTCTGGGCGCTGCTTACGCAGCCGGCCTGGCAGTGGGCTTCTGGAACAACACCGATGAGCTGGAGACCAAGTGGGCTGAAGACAAGCGCTGGGCTCCGAAGATGGAAGACAGCGAACGCCAGCGCCAGATGCGTCTGTGGTCCAAGGCCGTAACGCGGACCTTTGACTGGGTTGACGAGGACGTGCTCTAACCCAGGCACGTGAGCGTCTGTGAACCGGCACCAGGTCTTCGGACGGTGTAAGGACACAGGGCTTTCTCGCGAAGGGCCCCGGCGGGTAACCGCCGGGGCCCTTCGTCTTTGGCTAGAAGTAGCTCACACCGCTGGTCTTGAACGGCAGGCCCAGTCCGCCGGCCACCTCCGCCACCACCTCGGGGCAGAAGTAGTACCACTTCAGCTCGGCAATGAGCGGTGCCCCGTACGCGCCGCGGAGGCGCAGGACGTCGCCCACCACTTCGGGCTCGTGCGGTGCGTTTTTCGGACGCTCCCACATCAGGATGACGTCCTCGCCGTCGAAGTGATGGATGCTCGCCCGGAACAGCTCCCCGGCGTCCGGACCGAAGTTGTGGCTCATGGACCCGGAGCGGATCTCCTCGTGTCCGGTCTCGCTGACGTTGCCCACCACCTCGGTGCGTCCGCCGGACAGGAACAGCTCCACCATGGCGTCGATGTCGTAAGCATTGAAGGCTTCGGTCAGCCGGCGCAGCAGCAGCGCATGTTCGGCCGGCTGAGCGGTGCCGGTTCCGGTCCAGGAATCCGCGGAAATTGCAGCCAAGCCGGCCCCGGTGCGGGCTGCCTGCAAAGTTGCCCGGCCGCGGTGCAGGGCCGACTTCACCGCCCCGGTGCTCGTGTCCAGCATCCCGGCCACCTCAGCCAGCGGATAGGCAAAGACGTCCTTGAGGACCACGCACGCACGTTCACGCGGCGGCAGCAGCTGCAGCAGATGCCGCAGCGCAGCTTCCACCTCCAGGCTCACCAGCGGGTCCGCGGCCGTATCGTCCGGAAGGTCTGCGCCGGAGCCGGTCCACTCCAGCGCGGCCCTGCTGCTGCGGCGCAGGGAGTCTATCCAGGTGTTCGTGGCAATCCGCACCAGCCAGGCCTGCGTATTTCGAATCGGTTCGTGCCGCTGTGACGCCTCCGCCAGGGCCTTGGTCAGAGTTTCCTGCAGCAGGTCCTCGGCATCCCACACCGTGGGAGTCAGGCTGCGGCAGTACGCGTACACGGAGGCCCGCACCGGCTCCAGCGCTACCAGGAAATCGCGGCGTGCCTGCCGCAGATCCCTCCTGTTTTCCGCGAAAGCTGCGCTCTCTTCCGCCGTTCCGGCTTCCATGGCCGTTCCCGTTCCGAGTGTCATTGCCGGTATCCCCTCTCTCCCCGCCGAGGCGGTGCCTGATGCAAAGCATGGCACTGCGCCATGTTCTTAACCGGTAGACGCACTGGGTGGCCAAAAAGATACGGAGCGGACGGAATCTCTGTGAAGGCATGGCAGAATCGCCGGATGGAACTGCACACGCCCCGCCTCCTCCTGCGCCCTTACCGGGAAGCGGATGTGGCTGCCGTGCACCGCTTCGCCTCCGACCGGCGGCTGACCGAATACGTCGAATGGGGTCCCAATACCCTGCAGGACAGCCGCGACTTCCTGGCTTCCTGCCTCGCCGAGGAGCAGCAGACTCCCCGGCGGGCCTTCACCTTTGCGCTGACAGCGCCCGACGGCGGCGAAGGATTTCGCGGTGACGGAGCCGGCGGCGAAGGATCCGGCGAGCCGTTCGGCTCCGTGGGGCTGACACTGAACGGGGCCGGTACCGGTACCGGATCCGGCACCGCAGGGTCCACGGGGGAAGTCGGGTACGTCCTGGCCGCCGACCACTGGGGCCGAGGCTATGCCACGGAGGCCGCGGCCGCCGTCGTCGGCTTTGGCTTCGGCACGCTGGGACTGAACCGGATCACCGCCACCTGCCGGCCGGCCAACGCCGCTTCGTCCCGGGTGCTGGAGAAGACCGGAATGGTGCTGGAAGCCCGGCTGCCCGCGCACAAACTCATCCGGGGCCGGTGGGAAGATTCGCTGCTGTATGCGATCGCTTCGTCATAGGCTGTGGCGCGGCTGCCGCAAAGGGGCGGCTGTTGTAAAGTGGAAAGATGAACGTTTCCCTCCTCCTTAGGTAGCCGCGCACCGTCCGTGCGCGGCCCAGCCCCTTGCCTGCCGAGGGGCTTTTGTGTGTCTGGGGGAGAGCGTGGCGAAACTTGAGTTTTAAGCGGCGGGACCGGCACGGACCGGCGACCGCGGATCAACAGGATTTCTTTGAGGACAGAGGCGACAACAGTGAGTACGCAGTCACAGACGGATGAGTCTGAAGAGGCCGTATACAGTTTTGCGGACATCGAGCAGAAGTGGCCGGCGGTCTGGGACGAGCTCGGTGTGTTTCAGCCCGCCGACGACGGTTCCAAGGAACGCCGCTACGTGCTGGACATGTTCCCGTACCCCTCCGGTGACCTGCACATGGGCCACGCCGAAGCGTTTGCCATGGGCGACGTCGTCGCCCGGTACTGGCGCCAGCTCGGCTACGACGTGCTGCACCCGATCGGCTGGGACTCCTTTGGCCTGCCCGCTGAAAACGCGGCCATCAAGAACAACGCGCACCCCAGCGACTGGACCTACCGCAACATTGACACGCAGGCTGCGTCGTTCAAGCGCTACGCCATCAGCGTTGACTGGTCGCGCCGGATCCAGACCTCGGACCCGGAGTACTACCGCTGGACGCAGTGGCTGTTCAAGCGTTTCTACGAGCGGGGCCTGGCTTACCGCAAGAACTCCCCGGTCAACTGGTGCCCGAAGGACCAGACCGTGCTGGCCAACGAGCAGGTTGTCAACGGAGCCTGTGAGCGCTGCGGCACCCAGGTCACCAAGAAGTCACTGAACCAGTGGTACTTCAAGATCACTGATTACGCGGACCGCCTGCTCGATGACATGGAGCAGCTCAAGGGCCACTGGCCCGAGCGTGTGCTGGCCATGCAGAAGAACTGGATCGGCCGCTCCGAAGGCGCGCACGTCCGGTTCACCATCGAGGCCGACGGCGACAAGCCGGCCGAGCAGGTCACCGTCTTCACCACCCGCCCGGACACCCTGGCCGGAGCCACGTTCTTCGTGGTGGCCGCCGATGCTCCGCTGGCGGTCGAGCTGACCACCGACGAAAACATGGACGCCCTGCAGGATTACCGCGAGCAGGTCAAGGCCCTCTCGGACATTGAGCGCCAGTCCACCGAGCGCACCAAGACCGGTGTCTTCACCGGCCGCTACGCCGTGAACCCGCTCAACGGTGAAAAGCTGCCCGTCTGGGCCGCCGACTATGTGCTGGCCGACTACGGCACCGGCGCCATCATGGCCGTGCCCGCGCATGACCAGCGCGACCTGGACTTCGCCAAGACCTTTGACCTGCCGGTCAAAGCCGTCCTGGACACCGGGGAAGAGGATCCGGCAGAGACCGGCATCGCCACCACCGGTGAAGGTACCCTGATCAACTCCGGCAAGCTGGACGGGCTGCCCAAGTCCGAGGCCATTCCCGCTGCCATCGAGATGCTCGAGGAACAGGGCACGGGCGAGAAGTTCGTGAACTTCCGCCTGCGCGACTGGCTGCTCTCCCGCCAGCGCTTCTGGGGCACGCCCATCCCGATCATCCACTGCGAGAACTGCGGCGAGGTTCCGGTCCCGGACGACCAGCTGCCCGTCACCCTGCCCACCGGGCTGAAGGGCGAGGCGCTGGCGCCGAAGGGCACCTCCCCGCTGGCTTCCGCCGAGGACTGGGTCAACGTTTCCTGCCCCACCTGCGACGGCCCGGCCCGCCGCGACACGGACACCATGGACACCTTCGTGGACTCGTCCTGGTACTTCATGCGCTTCGTTTCCCCGCACTACACCGACGGACCGTTTGATCCGGAGGCTGCGAAGAACTGGATGCCCGTGGGCCAGTACGTGGGCGGCGTCGAACACGCCATCCTGCACCTGCTCTACGCGCGCTTCTTCACCAAGGTGGTCCATGACATGGGCCTGCTGGAAGCCAGCGAGCCCTTCAGCTCGCTGCTGAACCAGGGCCAGGTCCTGAACGGCGGCAAGGCCATGTCCAAGTCCCTGGGCAACGGCGTGGACCTGGGCCAGCAGCTGGACAAGTACGGCGTCGACGCCGTGCGCCTCACCATGATCTTCGCTTCCCCGCCGGAGGACGACGTCGACTGGGCGGACGTTTCGCCGTCGGGCTCCGCGAAGTTCCTGGCCCGCGCCTGGCGCCTGGGCCAGGGTGTCACCAGCGAACCCGGCGTCGACTTCGCCAAGGGCGACAAGAAGCTGCGCGCGCTGACGCACCGCACGGTTGCCGACGCCACCGAGCTGCTGGAGAACAACAAGTTCAACGTGGTGGTGGCCCGGACCATGGAACTGGTCAACGCCACCCGCAAGGCGATCGACTCCGGCGTCGGCGGAGCGGACCCCGCGGTCCGCGAAGCCGCCGAGACCGTGGCGATCATCCTGAGCCTGTTCGCCCCGTACACCGCCGAGGACCTGTGGGCACTGCTGGGCCGTCCGGCCTCCGTGGTCAACGCCGGCTGGCCGGCCGTGGATGAAACGCTGCTGGTCCAGGACACGGTCACCGCCGTCGTCCAGGTGCAGGGCAAGGTGCGCGACCGCCTCGAGGTGTCCGCAGACATCAGCGAGGATGACCTGCGCGAACTGGCGCTGGCCTCCGACGCCGTGCAGAAGGTTCTGGACGGGCGCGGAATCCGCACCGTGATCGTGCGCGCGCCGAAGCTCGTGAACATCGTTCCGGCGTAAGCTGGCGCTTCAACAGGAAGCACGGCGCGGCTGCAGCGCGGCGCGCGGCGATACGAGGGGCGGATGAACGTGGACTGGCTGGACAAGCTGAGTGCGCGCGCAAAACGGAGGCGGCTTCGGGAAACCGGTGCCGCCCCCGTGCCCCGTGTAGGTGTAGTTACGGATTCCGCCGCCGCGTTGCCGGCTAACTGGGCACGTTCCGCCGAGGTCACCGACCTGGTGCGCGTGGTGTCCATGCCGGTCATGATTGGCGACCAGATTTACAGCGAGGGCACCGACCGCCTGGTCGGTGCCCTCGCGTTGGCTTTGGCGCAGGGTTCCGACGTGCGGACTTCGCGTCCGGCTCCGGGCCAGTTTGAGGCTGCCTATGCAGAACTCGCCGCCCTGGGCTGCAGCTCGGTGGTTTCACTGCACATGTCCGGGGAATTGTCCGGAACCGTGGATTCCGCCCGGCTGGCGGCCCGCTCCGCCCCTCTCCCGGTGACCGTCGTCGATACGGCCAGCGTGGCGATGGGTCTGGGCTTCGCCGTGACGGCAGCTGCCGAAACAGCGCGCGACGGAGGTTCGGCTGCGGCTGTGGAGGCTGCTGCCCGCGCCGCCGCCGCCTCCAGCGCCATCCTCTTTTACGTACCCAGCCTCGATCAGCTGCGCCGCGGCGGCCGCATCGGGGCAGCAGCAGGCTGGTTCGGCACCCTGTTTGCCGTCAAACCGATCCTGGTGGTGAAGGCGGGCAAGGTGGTTCCGCTGGAACGGGTACGTTCGGCGCCCCGGGCACTGGCCCGGCTCACCGAACTGGTCCAACAGGAAATCGCCGCACGGACCGTCCCGGTGCGCGTGGCCGTGCACCACTTCGGGAATGAATCCGAGGCCGAACGGCTGGCCGGTGCCATTGAGGAAACATCTCCGGACGTTGAGCTGACGATCTGCTCGCTGCCGGCAGTCCTGGCGGCCCACGCAGGGCTGGGGGTTTTGGCGGTGGCGGTATCCGGGGACTCCGGCGTTTCACCGCAGGTACGGGCTGCCGGGCCGGAGCCGCAGTAGGGCGCTCTGGCTTCGCCGCGGGCCTTCAGGCAGCGGTCTTAGCCGCGGGCCTGAACCGGATTGGCGAACGGCAGCCTGCCGTGAACCTGCAGGAACTGCGCATGGTAAGCAGCCAGCGCACCATTGAGTTCCTCCGCCGGCAGTTCCTTCCACGCCAGCAAAAGGTCCTCCGCATCTGCTAGCTGCCAGATCAGCCTCCCGTCCCAGTGCCCCGTGGGCCGGCCGTTTCCGAAGTCCACAAATTCGGAGATCTGGCGGCGGAGCCCGCGGTTTCCCTTGCTGCCCGGGCTGGCTTTGCCGATGAACAGGACATCTGCGTCCGCCACCCATTCGGCCGCGAGCTGGTCCTTCGGAAGGGACGGGTTTTTCTTCTTGAAAGTGCCGGCAGTGCTTTGGGGAAGGAACCGGGGCTCAAATCCGGCGGGCCGCAGCACCATGAAGATCCCCTGGCGCTGCGGAATCCGGTTGATGTCGAGGGCCGCAATGGGCCGGAATCCGGTGAACCCGTCGGCGGTGAGGGACTTCTTGTTCAACGGTTGGGGGCTCCTGGATCTGGACGGGCGGGATGTGGCTGGCGCAGCGCCCCTGCTGCGGGGCGATTCGCACCTTCGATGTTACCGGGCCGTGCTCTGCCCGCTTCCACTGATGGCGTGTAGCTTCGTGGTCCCTGGTCCCTGCCACTCGCGATCTAGGAATGCACTCGGCGAATACGATCCGTCGGGTCCGCGTTTGACTCATCCCTCTGACACCTGCAGGGGGTCCGGACCTAAGCTGAACGGGGCAGGACGGATACGGCTGGACAACGGGCCCGGATCACTTCTGATCGCCCTCGAGCGCCCCGCGCAGGGCCCACCGGACAAGCGAGGCTTTGGTCAAAGTTTCGCGCTAACAGGGAGCATCGATATGTGCACAGGCATCAGGTACACAGACGGCAACGGCAACCTCTATTTCGCACGCAACCTCGACTGGACGTCGGACTTCGGGGAACGGGTGGTGGTGACCCCCACCGGTTATGCCACCAAGTCTCCGTTCGGTGCGGTGCCGCGCATCCAGCACGCCGTGATCGGCATGGGCATCGTGCAGGAGGACACCCCGCTGTACTTCGACTGCGGCAATGATGCGGGCCTGGCTGTCGGCGGCCTGAATTTTCCGGGATACGCGCAGTACGCTCCGGGGCCGGTTGAGGGCAAGACGAACGTTCCCGCGTTTGAGTTCCCGCTCTGGGTTGCCTCCCAGTTCACCACTGTTGACGAGGTCGAGGCGGCACTGGAAAACGTCGTCATCGTGGACAGGCCGATCAATGACAAGTACCCCAGCTCGCTGCTGCACTGGCTAATCGTCGACAAGACCCGTGCCATCGTGGTGGAGCATACGAGCGAGGGCATGAACGTCTTCCACGACGACGTCGACGTCCTCACCAACCAGCCCGGTTTCGGCTGGCACCATGAAAACCTCCGCAACTACCTCAACACGTCCCCGGACTTCCCGGAGGAGGTTGTGATCAACCAGGCGCATCTGACGCCGTTCGGATCCGGGTCCCTCATGCGCGGGATACCGGGCGATTACTACTCTCCGTCAAGGTTTGTGCGTGCGGCCTATGTCAACGCGCACTACCCGCAGAAGACGACTGAGGAGGAGAACGTCAGCCGTGCGTTCCACACCCTGCAGCAGATTGCGATGGTGGAGGGGAGTGCAGCCATGGGTTCCGGCGAGTTCGAAAAGACCACGTACACCGGGCTCTTCTCCTCCCGGACCATGACCTATTACTGGAACACGTACGACGACCCGGCTATCCAAAGCGTGGCGATGGCGGACTACAAGGCAGACGGAACGGAGATTGTGGTCGTTTAACCTGAATTTCTCCGATGAAAGTCATCCTGCACAGGGTGCCTTGCATCCAGGCAAAGCAGTTGATCTGCACAGGTCACGTCCGCGCCGTTCGGGGCAGCCCAGCGCCGCCCTAACTTTGCCTGCATGGCAGAACACCGCTGGGACACCGCCCCCTCCGCATCGAGGCTGAACTCTCCATGGCCGGCTTCCGGGGCTGCGCAGCAGGAACCGCCTCCGGTCTCTGCAGCCGAGGACCCTCGGGGTGAAGCGGACGCCCCGGGTGATGTCCCTGCACCGCGGCGCTGGATGATGTCTTTCCGCGCCGCTGCTCTGGCGGTTTGTCTGCTGGTGGGGATTACCGCCGGCCTGGCGGTCTTCAAGGGGGCCGGGGCGGATACCGAGGTCAGCAGTGTTGACCTGGCTGCTGACGGTCCGGAGGCCGGAGATCCCTCAGCAGGTACCGGTACGGGCTCCGCCGCAGATGCCGACGGGAATGGAGCCGCCGGAGGTCCCGCCGGTTCCGGAGCCGGCGCTGAGGGCGCGTCCCGGAGCGAGCCGACGGGGGTTTCCACTGAATCGGCAGCGGGGGAGTCGCCCACCCGTCCATCGATCCTGGTCATCCATGTCGCCGGCGCCGTGGGCCGGCCCGGTGTCGTCCAAGTGCCCTCCGGCAGCAGGACCGTCGACGCCGTGGATGCGGCCGGGGGAGCAGCGGCTGATGCGGACCTCACCGCGGTGAACCTCGCGGCGCCGCTGCAGGACGGGATGATGGTCATCGTTCCCCGGGTAGGTGAAACCCTTGAAAACCCGGCACCCGTCACCGCTCCGCCGGCCGGCGAAGCAGCCGGCAACGGAACGGGGCCAGGCGGAACCGGGGGTACGGCGTCGATTCCCGGGTCGGGTGCCCTGGTCAACATCAATTCGGCATCCCTGCAGGAACTTGATGCCCTCCCTCGGGTGGGACCCGTCATCGCGCAGCGGATCATCGACTGGCGGGCCGATCACGGGAAATTTTCCCGGCCTGAAGACCTGGATGCAGTTCCCGGCATAGGAGAAGCGATGCTGGCCGCGCTGCTTCCTCTCATCGCGGTCTGACAGCCGCGCGGTGACGAGGGGACACGAGGCTCAAGGGCCCGGACAAGAAGCTCGCGGAGGAGCAGGGCAACCGCTGCGGCGTGATCTTCACCAGCCCAGCCGTTGGCAGCGATACACCAGTGCAGCTATTCGCGGTCCCGGATCATTGGGCCCCGGACCGGGGGAGACAGGAACACCTTCTGCGGACAGCCCGCTACCCGCGGGACACCCTGGATCCGGCATCCGGCCTCCGCGATTCCTCCACGGGGTACTTCGACACCAAGACCGCCTCGTTGGCCTTGGGCAACGCCTTCGTGCCCGGGCACCGGAGCGGCCGGCCGAGAGCCGAATCCGTCCGCTGCTGGAGTTGAGGCTTGTGCCGGTGGCAGCAGCGTCGTGGGGCTCGGCGGCGCTCGCGGTCCGTTCAGACAGCGGCGACGCCAAGACGGTTGGGGTCGTCCTCGCCGTCGTGTCGCTGATCCTTGTGGTGCTCGTTCTCGTTCCGAGAAGAGACCAGGTCCCGGGTGTGAGAACCAGCGGCGCCCATCTCATCTTCAGAACCGCTGCCCGGGCTGCCGCGGTACCTCTGGCAGCCGCGGCGCTGGTCTGCGTGTGCTCCGGCATTCTGCTCGCTGAGCGCACTGCCGGTCCCGTGGCGGCCGCCATAGCTGACGGAAGTTCGATCACAGGCACGTTCCGTGCGACCACAGACTCGCGTGCCGCAGCGGCCGATCGTTTCAGCGGAGGCCCCCGGTACGTCACGGAGGCCGTGCTGGAGGAGGCAACCGGAGACGGCAGGAAGTTCTCCGCCGCGGCAACCGTCCTGGTCCTGGGCGGCAGCGGTTACGGACAAGTTCAGCTGGGAGACCGGTTCCGTGCAGCCGGGACCCTGCAGGCCACCGACCCCGGGGAATGGTCAGTGGCACTGCTCTTCGCGAACGGGCAGCCGGAGGTGCAGGCGGCAGGCGGCTGGTACGGAGAAACGGCGCGCATCCGGGCAGCCTTTGCCGCTTCTGCCCGGCAACGTGCGGGGAGTATCGGCAATGACGCGGCCGGCCTGCTCCCGGGTATGGTTCTGGGGGACCGGAGCGCCCTGGATGACTCGGTGGCAACCGCCATGAAAAACACGGGCCTGACTCATATTGTTGCCGTCTCCGGAGCCAACTGCGGATATCTGCTGGCCTTCGTTTTTCTCCTGGCCAGGGCGGCGAGACTACCGCGCGGGGTGGCTGCCGCCGCCGGCGTCGCAGCCCTGCTGGGATTTGTTCTGGTGGTACGCCCCGATGCCAGCGTCCTGCGGGCGGCGGTCATGGGCAGCCTCGGTACGCTCGCTGTGCTGTCCGGGCGAGGAAAGCTCCCCGCTGCACTGCTGAGCCTTTCCATCACGGTCCTGCTGGCCATTGATCCCTGGCTGAGCGGCAGCTACGCGTTCATCCTCTCGGTTTTGGCGACGCTGGGGCTGGTGCTGCTCGGACCGCGGCTGACCGAGGTCCTCGCCCGCGCCCTGCCGTGGCCGGTGGCAGCAGCCCTTGCCGTGCCGCTGGCCGCCCAGTTTTTCTGTTCTCCGGTCCTGGTGCTCCTGCAGCCGCAGGTTCCGGCGTTCTCCCTGCCAGCCAACGTGGCCGTCGCGCCTGTGGTGCCCCTGGTGACCGTGGTCGGCATGCTCGCAGCGGTCGCCGCGGCGTCAGTCCCGGCTGCGGCGGGGCCGCTGGTGGTCCTCTCAGGAGGCGGCGCAGCATGGACGGCCATGGTCGCGAAGTTCTTCGACGGGCTGCCCGGATCATTGCTGCCCTGGCCGCCGGGCACAGCGGGCGTTCTCCTCATGGCGGCCGCCGCCGGTGCCGGTGTCTGGCTGTTGTGGCGTGTCGGACCACCCGGTGAGGAGAAACAGAGCGCTGTGGCAGCGGGGGCAATGACCCGCCGCGGCGCAGCCTCTGCGACACACGCGGTGCGCGGGGCAGCAAACGCCGGGCAACAGGCCGTGGTGCGGGCAGCGCCGGCACGGATCCGGGCGGCCCGGCCGCGCTGGCTCGCTTTCGCAGCAGCGTTCCTGGTCCTGCCCGCGCTGGGTGCCGCTGCGTGGACGCATCTGAGGCCCGGTGCGGTGTCTGCCGAATGGATAGTCGCCGCCTGTGATGTGGGGCAGGGGGACGGGTTGGTGGTGCGCACGGCGGAGCACCGAGCCGTGGTCATTGACGCCGGGCCCGATCCGGAGATGATGGACCGCTGCCTCACCCGGCTGCAGGTGGAGGTCGTCGACCTGTTTATCCTTTCTCATGCCCATCTGGACCACTACGGCGGAGCCTCCGGTGTGCTGCGCGGCCGCACGGTACAGCAGATCGCCTATTCGTCGGCGGAGCCGGATCTGCCCGCCCCGCTTCAAGAAGTTCTGGAAGGCTCAGGAGCCGAGACGACCCGGTTGACCGAGGGCATGGGAACCCGGACCGGTGCTGCTGACTGGGACGTTCTGTGGCCGGAGGTTGGCAGTACGCCCGACAACGAAAACGATGCCAGCTCCGTGATTCTGATGACCGTGGACCCCGCGGCGGCACTGACTGAGAACGGCCAGCAGACGCCGGCTGATGACGTCGCCCGATTAAGCATTCTGCTGACCGGAGACATTGAAGAAGATGCGTCCGCCGTCCTGCTCTCCCGGCATGCCGAGTTACGAAGTGTGGACGTGGACGTCCTCAAGATTCCCCATCACGGTGCCCGCAACGGCGGTACAGCACTGATCGATGCGCTGGCCCCGCGGCTGGCGCTGATCTCAGTCGGTGCTGACAATGACTATGGGCATCCCGGACCGGAAATCCTTCAAGCGCTGAGTTCAAACGGGACGGTTGTGGCCCGAACGGATCAGCTGGGCTCGGTCAGTCTCACCGTGGACGGGACTACGCTGCACATTGCCCGGATGGCCGGGCAATGAAGCAGCGGGTTCTCTTTCCTGCTGCCGGGAGAGGCATGTCTATGTAATTCGAGTCGGAGGCGCTGGACAAAAAGTCGGTTCCTAAAGATCCGATGACTGGGTACAAACCGTTCAGCAGCGCAAAATTATGAGCTTAAGTGCCACACCGACGGCGGTTCGCTCATTCTTCACAGCGGTCCGGACGCGGCCTGGCCGGGGTTGTATGAAATCAACTGCTGAGTTGCCCGTCCGCGGCAGCTGCCCTGAGTTATTCCTTCTGTACCTGGGCTTTTCCTTCTGGATCAGAGCGAAAGCTATGTATGCTCTGCCCAGTGGCCGAAGGGGCACCGAAGTCTCACGAAGAAAGCAGGTCCCGCATGAAGACCCATCCCCTCAGTGCATTTATTGGTGTGGGCCTAGTAGTTCTTACCGGGTGTACCTCTGCTGCAGAGTCGGGTGACAGCCCCAGTCCCAGCCCGAGCGCGGCCAGCAGCGGGGACGCCGCACCCGTGCAGGATTCCCGGCTGGATGCTGTATTGGCCAACGGCACTTTAAAGGTCTGCACCACAGGTGACTACCGGCCTTTTACATATCTTGATCCCGCAACAGGTGAATGGAGCGGTATCGACATAGAGATGGCTAAGGACTTGGCAGCCAGAATGGACGTGGACGTGGAGTATGTTCAAACCTCCTGGGCTACATTGATGCCGGACTTCCTTAGCAAATGCGACATCGCCGTCGGCGGCATCTCCATCTCTATGGAACGCTCGGAACAGGCCTTCTACACCATGGCGACGCTGGACGAGGGAAAAACCCCCATCACACTGTGCGAAAATGTGGACAAGTACGACACCGTCGAAGAAATAAACCAGCCGGGTGTCCGATCCATCACCCCCATTGGCGGCACCAATGAGAAGTTTGCCGAAGCGAATTATCCGGCCGGGGATATCATCCGTTTCGAGGATAACAATGCCATCTTTGATGAGATCATCGCCGGCCGTGCGGATGTGATGACCACGGATGCGTCGGAGACCCTGTGGGTTGCCAACGAACATCCCGAGCTGTGCGCTGTACATCCGGAGAACCCGTTCAACTTCTCCCAAAAGGCGTATCTCCTCCCGCGTGGAGACGGTGTGTTTCAGGAATATCTGAACCAGTGGCTGAACATGAGCTTCAACGATGGAACCTACGATGCTGCCAAGGCACCCTGGTTCGGGTAGCAGCCATGTGGAAGGGTCCACGGTGGAAGCCGATGCCGCCCGGATGGCCGGGCCGTGAAGGCGGGCGGGTAATCTTGAAGTGTTTCCGTTCCCTTAAACGTTTCCCCATCCCAGGAGTCTGTTCGCTGTGAATCCGGCCGTCCCGTCCAAGCGCAGCCCCGCGAAATCCGCCGGCAAGTCCGCAGGAAAGGTCGTTTCCTGGCGCGAGGTGGAACCGGCGCCCGTGGTGCTGCTCAGCGGTCCCGAGGACTATCTGGCCGGGCGGGCCCTGGAACGGATCCGCGCCACGCTCCGCCAGGCGCAGCCGGACACGGAAATCGTCCGGCTGGATGCTTCTGCCTACGCCGGCGGGGAACTGACGCTGCATTCCAGCCCGTCGCTGTTCGGGGAGGCAAAGCTGATCGAAGCCTCCAACCTGGCCGCGATGAACGATGAATTCCTGACGGACACTCTTTCTTATCTGACCGATACCGCACCCGATACCGTGCTGGTTCTGCACCATGGCGGCGGCAACCGCGGCAAGAAACTCCTCGATGCGGTCAAAGCCGCCGGCGCTCCGGTGGTGGAATGCCAGCCGTTCAAGAAAGACGCCGAGAAGCTGGACTTCGTCTCCCAGGAATTCCGAGCCGCACGCCGCCGCATCGATCCTGCTGCCGCGCGTGCCCTGGTTGCCGCAGTGGGTTCAAAGCTGGCGGATTTGGCAGCAGCCTGCCGGCAGCTGATCAACGACGCCACCGGGGAGATCACCGAGGAGCTTGTCGAGAAGTACTACGGCGGCCGGGTGGAAGCCACAGCCTTCAAGGTTGCCGACGCGGCGCTGGCAGGCCGCGGCGGACAGGCTCTGTCCATGCTCCGCCACGCGCTGGACACCGGCGTGGACCCCGTGCCGCTGGTCGGTGCGCTGGCCATGAAGGTCCGTGCCGTCGCCAAAGTGGCAAACCTGCGCGGTTCCTCCGCCTCCATGGCCAAGGAACTGGGCATGGCGCCGTGGCAGGTGGACCAGGCCCGGCGGGATGCCCAGCACTGGTCCCAGGAGTCGCTGATCAAGGCCGTGCAGGTGCTGGCCGAAGCAGATGCCCAGGTCAAGGGTGCCGGACGCGATCCGGTGTACGCCGTCGAGCACGCGGTTACCGTGATTTCCCTGGCCGCCGCCGGCCGCTGAGGCTGCAGGGCCGGCGGAAACGCCGGTCCTGCCTGCGCGTGCCCGTCCCGGCCCGCCAAACGGTCGGCAACACGGCCGCTTAAAGCAGTCTGGCCGGCCCCCGAGGGGACCGGCCAGACTGATGAAGACTAAAGCAAAAACAACGGCTTAGAGCGCGCGGACCTTCTTGGAGATGGCCGACTTGCGGTTGGCAGCATTGTTCTTGTGGATGACACCCTTGCTGACAGCCTTGTCCAGCTTGCGGCTGGCAGTGGCCACAGCTGCTACTGCTGCATCCTTGTCGCTGGCCTTGATGGCTGCGTCAACGGAGCGGATTGCGGTCTTCAGCTCGGACTTCACCGAGTTGTTACGCATGCGCGCCTTCTCGTTGGTGAGGATGCGCTTCTTCTGGGACTTAATATTGGCCACTTATATAAACTCTCTTTGTATTGCGGACTTGGTCGGTGAGGGAATTTCAGCCCAGACATTGACTGAGCGGCGTGGGGATACCGTAATGGCGCCTGAACTGAAGTGCCCGTCGACCTGCGCGGACACACAGCAATAAATGTTAGCAGAACTTGGGCCCGAAGGCCCATTGACGGTGGAGGGCGGCCGACGGCGTTTCTCCTCCCGGGTGCGCGGCCGGGCTCCGCGGCGCATCTTTGCGGGTCAGTTCCGGGCGGTGAAACGCTGGGCAACGCGCTGAAACGCTGCTGCAGACATAACGGAACCCTGCCGCCGGACGGCGGCCGGATCCAGCTGCAGCACGCGGTCCAGCTTGACCTCGCTCGGCCGGCCCTGGGCATCCCAGGGCCCGGATCCCACATCCACATAGTCCGGATCCGATTCCCGGGCATTGTTGCGGTCACGGGTGGTCATCATCAGGGCCAGCAGTTTCGAGCCGCTGCGGCCGATCAGCAGCACCGGACGGTCCTTGCCCTGCGAGTAGTCATCCTCGTAGGGAACCCACGCCCACACCACTTCGCCCGGATCCGGTGCCCCGTCCGGCGAGGGAGCATAAACGGGGGTGACCTTACCCCGGTAGTCACCGGGGTAAGCGCCCGGGGCAGCCGGCTTGCCGGCAGGGGAGGACGTGGTGCCGCCGGATTTTGACGCAGGCTTCGGAGGCGCCGACCTCGGAGCGGAGGACTTCGGAACAGAAGACGTCCGAGCAGGGGACGAAGGTGCGGACTTCGGCCGGGCGGGCGTGCTCCGGGTGCGGGACTGCCCGGTCCGGGGAGAAGTCCCCGTCCCGGAACCGGTTTCGGGACGGGTCAGCAGGCGGATGGCCGTGCGGGCCAGGGAAAGAAGGGAGCGGCTTGAGAAGGGCATCACCCCACGCTATTACGTTCTGCGGTTCCAGCGCGGGCTGGCATTCGTGGGAGACTGTTAATTCAGTAGATAACCCACCAGGAAAAACCGACGAACCGCGCCCTATCCGGTTCCGGCACGCGGCCTCCGCCGCCGCGGCCGCCGTGAAGTCCTGTGAACAGTAAAGGAACCGCCACAGTGTCACCTATGGCCCGCTTCTCACCGGTGCCTGCCGCGACGGATCCGGCGATCATCAGAAACTTCTGCATCATCGCCCACATCGACCACGGCAAGTCCACCCTGGCCGACCGCATGCTCCAGTCCACCGGCGTCGTTGAGCATCGGAACATGAAGGCCCAGTACCTGGACCGCATGGACATTGAGCGTGAGCGCGGCATCACCATCAAGTCCCAGGCCGTGCGCATGCCGTGGGAACTCGACGGCAAGTCCTACGCCCTGAACATGATCGATACGCCCGGCCACGTCGACTTCACCTATGAAGTATCGCGTTCCCTGGCGGCCTGCGAAGGCGCGATCCTGCTGGTGGACGCCGCCCAGGGCATCGAAGCCCAGACACTGGCGAACCTGTACCTGGCCATGGAAAACGATCTGACGATCATTCCGGTCCTGAACAAGATTGACCTCCCGGCAGCGCAGCCGGAGAAGTACGCCGAGGAACTGGCGAAGCTGATCGGCGGCGATCCGGCGGACGTCCTGCGGGTTTCCGGAAAGACCGGCGTGGGCGTCGAGGCCCTGCTGGACCAGATTGTCCGCGAGATTCCGGCACCGCAGGGCGACCCCAACGCTCCCGCCCGCGCCATGATCTTCGACTCCGTGTATGACACCTACCGCGGAGTGGTCACCTATGTCCGCGTGATTGACGGTTCCCTGTCACCGCGCGAACGCATCCAGATGATGTCCACCCGGGCCAGCCACGAACTCCTGGAAATCGGCGTCAGTTCCCCGGAACCCACTCCCTCCAAGGGACTGGGCGTCGGCGAGGTGGGCTACCTGATCACCGGTGTGAAGGACGTTCGCCTCTCCAAGGTCGGCGACACCGTCACCAACCTGGCCAAGCCGGCCACGGAATCGCTGCCCGGCTACGCAGATCCCAAGCCCATGGTGTTCTCCGGGCTGTACCCCATCGACGGCGCGGATTACCCGGTGCTGCGCGAGGCGCTGGAAAAGCTGATGCTCAATGACGCCGCGCTGGTCTACGAACCCGAGACATCCGCGGCGCTGGGCTTCGGTTTCCGCGTGGGCTTCCTGGGCCTGCTGCACCTGGAAATCACCCGTGAACGGCTCGAGCGCGAGTACAACCTGGACCTGATCTCCACCGCGCCCAACGTGGAGTACGAGGTGACGCTGGAGGACAAAAAGGTGGTCACCGTGACCAACCCCAGCGAGTACCCCGAAGGCAAGATCAAAGAGGTCCGCGAGCCGATGGTCTCTGCCACCATCCTGGCGCCGAACGAATTTGTCGGCGCCATCATGGAGCTGTGCCAGGCCCGCCGCGGAGTCCTGGGCGGCATGGACTATCTCTCCGAGGACCGGGTGGAAATCCGGTACCGCCTCCCGCTGGCCGAGATCGTCTTCGACTTCTTCGACATCCTCAAGTCCAAGACCCGCGGCTATGCCTCGCTGGACTGGAAGGCCGACGGCGACCAGGTTGCCGACCTGGTCAAGGTGGACATCCTGCTCCAGGGCGAACAGGTGGACGCTTTCAGCTCCATCACCCACAAGGACAAGGCCTACGCCTACGGCGTGATGATGACCGGGAAGCTGCGCGAACTCATTCCGCGCCAGCAGTTCGAGGTGCCCATTCAGGCTGCCATCGGCTCCCGGATCATTGCCCGCGAATCCATCCGCGCCATCCGCAAGGACGTGCTCGCCAAGTGCTACGGCGGTGACATCAGCCGTAAGCGCAAGCTGCTGGAAAAGCAGAAGGAAGGCAAGAAGCGCATGAAGATGGTGGGACGCGTTGAAGTTCCCCAGGAAGCCTTCGTGGCAGCACTTTCCTCCGACGACTCCAAGGACAAAGCCAAGAAGTGACACCCAGCGCATTACCCCTCGGAGACCCGGCACCGGCCGACGGTCTCCTGCCCGCACAGGCCGCGGA
Organism: Arthrobacter sp. TJ-58; assembly: GCF_058269295.1. Lineage (NCBI taxonomy): Bacteria > Bacillati > Actinomycetota > Actinomycetes > Micrococcales > Micrococcaceae > Arthrobacter > Arthrobacter sp. TJ-58. The sequence continues at coordinate 925,535 of NZ_JBZCNM010000001.1, read as the reverse complement.
CGGAGCCGCGGACCGGAACTTTGGGCTCTACGTCCACATTCCGTTCTGCTCCGTCCGCTGCGGCTACTGCGATTTCAACACCTACACCGCCACGGAGCTTGGCGGCGGCGCCTCGCAGGCCGCCTACGGCGCCACTGCCGCCCGTGAGGTGGTTTTCGCCGCGGACGCACTGCGCCGCTCCGGGATGCCCGAGCGGCCGATGGGTACCGTCTTCTTCGGCGGCGGCACGCCCACCCTGCTGCCCGCCGAGGACCTGGCCGGCATCCTGAAAACGGCCGTTGACGCGTGGGGCCTGGCGCCCGGCGCCGAGGTCACCACCGAGGCCAACCCGGACTCCGTCACTCCGCAGTCCCTGCAGCTGCTGGCCGACGCCGGATTCACCCGCGTGTCCTTCGGCATGCAGTCGGCCGTTCCGCACGTCCTGGCCGTCCTGGACCGCACGCATACGCCGTCGCGCGTTCCGGAGGCCGTGAAATGGGCGCGCGACGCCGGACTGCACGTGAGCGTGGACCTCATCTACGGGACGCCCGGGGAGTCGATGGAGGACTGGAAGGTCTCCGTCAATGAGGCCCTGAGCTACGAGCCGGACCACATTTCCGCCTACGCCCTGATCATCGAGGAGGGCACCAAGCTCGCAGCGCGCATGCGGCGCGGCGAAGTGCCGCCCATCGACGACGACGACCACGCGGACAAATACCTGGTGGCGGATGAAATGATGGCGGCCGCGGGCCTGTCCTGGTACGAGGTCAGCAACTGGGCCCGGACTCCGGCGGACCAGTGCCGGCACAACCTGGCCTACTGGCGCAGCGACGACTGGTGGGGGATCGGCCCCGGTGCCCACTCCCACGCCGGCGGAGTGCGCTGGTGGAACGCCAAGCACCCCACGGCCTACGCCCAGCGCATCGCGGCAGGGGAGTCACCCGCCGTCGGGCGCGAAACGCTCGACGCCGAAACCCGGTACGTGGAAGACATCATGCTGCGCACGCGGCTGGCTGAGGGGCTGGAACTGTCCCGGCTGAAGGAAGCAGGCCGGCTGGCCGTTGCGGGCCTGATGGCGGACGGCCTGGTGGACCCCAAGGCTGCGCTGACAGGCCGCGTGCTGCTGACAACCAAGGGCCGCCTGCTCGCGGACGCCGTCGTGCGCCGCCTGCTGCCGGACTGACCTGCGTGCTAAAGGCACAGCGCTGACACAGTCCTGAACGCGGAAAAGGGCCCCCGGGCCGGCAAAACTGCCGGCCCGGGGGCCCTTTTCTCTGCCGCGGGCAGTTGTCCGCCGGCAGCGCAGGCTAGGGGATGCGGCGCAGGTTCCAGCGGTAGCGGTACGGGCGTCCGCGGTTAACCTCAATACCGGCGATCATCGAGGACACTGCAATGGCAACCCACAGCAGGGCGTTCACAAGGGCGAAGAACCCGCCGATCACCGGAATGAAGGACAGCAGCCACGCCAGCAGGGCAATGAGGGTGGGAGGCAGGGTGAAGTTCAGCGCCTCCTTGGACTCCTGTGCCGTGAACGGTCCGCGGTAGCGGAAGACCAAATAGATGATCATTGACGGAATGAAGCCCAGGATCCCGCCGAAGTGGGCCACGGTTGCCCACTGCCGGTCCTCGGACGCGGTCAGGGGCAGTGCATTTGCCGGGGCGCCCTGATATGCGGGACGCTCCCCGCCCCGTTCACTGGGCTGGGGCTGGGGATTGGAACGGATATTCGACACTGCTGTTTCCTTTTGACTCTGGACTCGTGGGTCTTCGCCTCTGGTTCCCGGTGAGACTGTACGGATCGGGGTCGGCCGGCTGCGGTATTTCTCATCTAGGGTAGCGGCTCCGGAGCCCGCAGCCCGCAACGGCGCGGCGGCTGCCGGCCGCTAGGGGACGGTCAGGAAGTCAATGACTTCCTCCACCCGCCCCAGCAGTGACGGTTCCAGATCGGAATAGGAGCTTACGCTTCCCAGGAGTTTTTTCCAGCCAACCGCCACGTCGGTGTGGTCGCGGTGGGGCCAGCCCAGGCCCTTGAGGATTCCGGTTTTCCAGTCCTCGTGCCGGGGCACCACCGGCCAGGCGGGCAGCCCGATGGTGCCGGGCTTGATGGCCTGCCAAACGTCCACATAGGGGTGGCCCACAATCAGCACGTTGCCGCGTGCACCCGGAACCGCCATGGCTTCGGCGGCAATCCGGGATTCCTTGGAGCCGGCCACCAGGTGATCCACCAGGATCCCCAGCCGGCGGCCCGGTCCCGGAGCAAAGTCGCGGACCGCGGCCTGCAGGTCATCCACGCCGTGGAGCGGCTCAACCACGATTCCCTCCACGCGCAGGTCATCGCCCCATACTTTTTCCACCAGCTCGGCGTCGTGCTTTCCTTCCACCCAGATGCGGCTGGCCCGAGCGGTCCGCGCCCGCACATTGTCCACCCGCACCGAGCCCGACGCCGTCCGCCGCGATACCGGCGCCGCGGCCTTCACCGCGGGAACCACCTCCACCGGCTCGCCGTCGAGCAGGAACCCGAAGCCCAGCTCAAAGGACTTGGTCTTGCCGCGGCGGTCCTCCAGCACCATCAGGTGCAGTCCGCCGGATTTCTCCACCCGCACGACGGCGCCCACCCACCCGGTCTGCACGTCCTCGAGCACCAGGCCCATTTCGGCTCCCACCTTGGGCAGCACGCGCCGGGCCGGGGCGCTGATGTCCTGCGGCCCCCACGAAAAATTCGACACGGGTGTAGTCCTCACTCTGGGTGCTCCGGCTGGTTTCCGAGTCCGTTCCGCGGACGCGGGCACGGGAGCTTCAATGCTAGCAACGCCGCCGATCCGTATTAGACTTAGCACTTGAGCATGGTGAGTGCTAACCGCCATTCTTCAGTGCAATGTTAATCCGGTGGTGCTAATCCGTTGGCCGTCAGCGAGGGAGTGAAAACCATGAGTGAACCACGCAGACTCGAGGTGCTCCGGGCCATTGTTGAGGACTACGTCCATTCGCGCGAGCCGGTGGGTTCCAAGGCACTGGTGGAGCGCCATCAGCTGGGGGTCTCCAGCGCCACTATCCGCAATGACATGGCCGCCCTTGAAGAAGAGGGCCTGATTGTTGCGCCGCACACTTCGGCCGGCCGCATCCCCACTGACAAGGGCTACCGCCTGTTCGTGGACCAGATTTCAGACGTCAAGCCGCTGTCTGCGGCTGAGCGCCGGGCCATTCAGTCCCTGCTTGAGGGTGCGGAAGACCTTGACGACGTCATGGAACGGACCGTCCGGCTGCTTTCGCAGCTGACCAACCAGGTGGCGGTGCTGCAGTATCCGCATCTGGGCAACGCCCAGGTCCGGCACATCGAATTTGTCCTCCTGGCCCCGGCGCAGGTGCTGGTGGTCCTGATCTCCACCACCGGTCGGGTGGAGCAGCGCGTCATCACCGTTCCGGAGCAGGTCACCGAGCCGGACCTGCTGGAGCTGCGCCAGCACTTCCTGTCTACGCTCGGCGGAACCCCGCTGACCCGCATCACCGGCCAGCTGGCCGACTGCCTGGCCCTGGTTCCGGCCCGCAAGCGCCGCAACGCCGCCGCGCTGGCCCACGCCCTGGAACAGCTGGCCGGAATCAACCGCGAAGACCGCATGGTCATGGCCGGCACCGCCAACCTGGCGCGCTCCACAGTAGACTTTCCCCTGACAATCGGTCCGATTCTGGAGGCACTTGAGGAACAAGTCGTCATGCTCCGGTTGTTGTCGGAAATGGAGCAGGACGCCCGGGGTGTCTCTGTCCGGATCGGGCGTGAGAACCCGCACGGTTCCCTCTCCGAAGCATCGGTGGTTGCCACGGGTTACGGACCCGATGCTTCGGCAAAGGTGGGGGTGCTCGGCCCCACGCGCATGGACTACCCCAACACCATGGCCACGGTCCGGGCCGTGGCCCGTTATCTTTCCCGGATCTTGAACAACTAGAAAAGCGTTAGAGAATACATCAGCAGTACACCGGCTGCGGCCGCCAGCGGGCGGCACCGGCCGGCGGACGCCTTCGAATCGAGGGCGGCGCGGAGAACGCGGATACTGCCAATTACAGGAAGCGATGTGCACGAGTGAGCGATCACTACCAGGTCCTTGGCGTCGAACGCGATGCCACGGGAGAAGAAATCAAGAAGGCGTACCGGAAGCTTGCCCGCAAGCTGCACCCGGACGTCAACCCGGCTCCCGGAGCGCAGGACGAGTTCAAGGCCGTCACCCACGCATATGAGGTCCTCGCCGACCCGCAGAAGCGCCGGATCTATGACACCACCGGAAACGAAAACGGCAATGACAACGGTTTCGGCGGCGGGGGCGCCGGCTTCGGCGGCCAGGGCTTCGGATTCCAGGACATCTTCGACACGTTCTTCGGCGGAGCAGCCGGCGGCGGCGGCCGGGGCCCGGCGTCCCGCACACGCCGCGGCCAGGACGCCCTGATCAACGTTCGCATCGACCTGAAGGATGCCGTTTTCGGCACCAACAAGAAGATCGAAGTGGACACGGCCGTCACCTGCCCCACCTGCGACGGAAGCTGCTGCCAGCCGGGCACCTCGCCGCGCACCTGCGACATCTGCCACGGCACCGGCCAGGTGCAGCGCGCCGTGCGCTCCATCCTCGGCCAGGTCATGACCACCGCGCCCTGCGGATCCTGCCAGGGCTACGGAACGGTCATTCCGGACCCGTGCCACGAGTGTGCCGGCGAAGGCCGCGTCCGCAGCCGCCGCACCCTGAACATCAAGATCCCCGCCGGTGTTGCCACCGGTACCCGCATCCAGCTGGGCGGACAGGGTGAAGCCGGCACGGCCGGCGGACCCCAGGGCGATCTGTACGTGGAAATCCGGGTCAATGCCGATCCCACGTTTGTCCGTGAAGGCGATGACCTGCACGCCACCTTGACGGTTCCGATGACGGCGGCCGCCCTCGGCTCCAACATCAATTTTGAAACGTTCGACGGCGACCGCGAGATTGCGGTCAAGGCAGGCACCCAGTCAGGGGAGATCACCACCCTCAAGGGACTCGGCGTGACGCACCTGCGCGGTTACGGCCGCGGCGACCTGCTGGTCCACCTGCACGTGGAAACCCCGCAGAAGCTGGACGGCGAGCAGGAGGAACTGCTGCGCAAGCTGGCACAACTGCGCGGCGAGGAATACGCAGAGGGCCGCCTGGCCGGAAACGGAACCGGCGTCTTTGCCCGGCTCCGGGACCGCCTCGGCAACCACTGAGATGACCAATCCCATTTTCTTCGGTGAACCGGATGCTGTCCGCTCCGCCGGGCCCGGCTCCGTGTTTGTGCTCGAAGGACCCGAGGCGCACCACGCCGTAGCCGTGAAGCGGTTGGCCCGGGGCGAGCAGGTGGACATTGTGGACGGCGCCGGCCGCCGGCTGACAGGCACCGTAGCCGCCGCTGAACCGTCCAGGCTGGAGGTCTCCGTGGAGGCCGTCACCGAGGAAAATGAGGCCGCGGATACGCTGCTGCTCGTCCAGGCCCTCGCCAAGGGCGGCCGGGACGAGCAGGCCATTGAAGCGGCCACCGAGCTTGGCGTGCACGGGGTCATCCCCTGGCAGTCCGAGCGCAGCATTGTCCGCTGGCGTGCGGATAAGGCGTCCAAGGGCCGGATGAAATGGCAGGCAATCCTCACGGCGGCGGCAAAGCAGTCCCGCCGCTCACAGATTCCCGACGCTGAGGAGATGCTGGACACCAAGGCCCTGGCCCGGAGGCTGGCGGACGTGGATCTGGTCCTGGTGCTTCATGAAGAAGCCGACGGCGCCCTGGTGCCGGCGGTGGACGAAGCACGCCGCGAAAACGGCGGCCGGCCGCTGAGCATCGCGGTCGTTGTGGGCCCCGAGGGCGGCATCAGCAGCGCCGAAGTTGATCTGCTCCGCTCAGGCGGCGCCGTGGCGGTTCGGCTGGGATCGCATGTGCTGCGCTCCTCAACGGCCGGACCGGCGGCGCTGGCCGTCCTCAACCACGCGCTCGGCCGCTGGTAGGCAAACTCGGGCCGCCGGTCCGGCGGCCCGAGTCACTGGGCTGTTACTAGGCTCTGGGCTGTTACTGGGCCGGGGAATGGATGGTGACGCGCTTGGAGTCCTCGTCCTGCCGGCCTGAGCCGTGGAAGACGCTCACCTTGTACTCGCCCGGCGGAAGCTCGGCGGTAAAGCTGAACAGGGAGGTTCCTCCCGCGGGGTCCTGCAGTTCCGCATAACCGGTCTGCACGGCGTCCTCGGCCGGACGGCCGTCCACAATGGGTTCCGCCCGCCAGGAGAGCTGGCCGCCCTCGGACAATGCGGTGCCGTGGACCGTCAGGGCGGACTGCGACGAGGACCCTTCCTGCGGATCAATAATCCAGATGGGGGCCATCAAAGCCGGGTCACGCTCGATCTGCCCTTCCAGGACTTCATGGCCGAATGCCCGGTAGCCCGCCATGCCGTCCACCAGCAGCACCACCTGCGGGTCATGGCCCACCGTGGTGAGACCTGCATTTGATGCCGCAGCAGTGGCCGTGTAAACGAGCTGCTGGACGGCACGGTGGGCGATTCCGGCATCCAGCGAAGCCTTGAAGGCGTCGGCGGAGATGTCCACGGTAATGATGTTCTTGCCGGAGATGGAGGCGGTTACTCTTCCGGCCTTGTTCCAGGGGTTGAAATAGTCCGAATCCAGCGGACTGCCTGCGGTCATTGCCAGGACCGCCTCAACAATGGGGTCGCTGCTGGATTCGGCCGGCAGGAACTCGCGGTAGAGGAAGACGTTGTCACCGTTCAGGCCGAGCCAGTACACGGGCAGGCGGCCCGGAGCAGGCTTTCCTTCGGACGGGGGAGTGGTTCCCAGCGGGGCGGCCAGTGAGCCCGCGGCCTCGCTGAACTGGGTGGGCATGGTGGTGGTGGGAGTAACCGCAACCACACCGCAGCCGCTCAGAAAAAGGGAGGAAGCGGCCGCCAGGCCCAGTAGATTCCTGGGACGCAACAGATGCCGGTGCTGCGAAATTGCGCGCACGTATTTCCTCCTTTCGCCGATGGGTCGCTTTCCAGCTTGGCACACCGGGAACCCCGGACCGGCGGTCTTAACCGTCCTGCGACCGGACTGAGACCTGATTGAGACGTGCCGGTTCCGGCTCAAAGCGGAATAAATGGGAGCAGACGAGCGCTGAGGCATCAAGTAATATTGAGGTGACTGTGTATTGACACACTGCTTCTCCAACACACTCTGCAAAGGGGCGATGAAAGGCCTGGGAAGGCCGAACATATGACTGAATCCTCAGGAATTGGCACTATCGGGCTGGATCGCCAGACCATCATCTTTGATTCCACCGAGCACATGGTCCAGTCGCTGGGCGCCAATGACGAGGCACTCAAGATTATTGAGGCCGCTTACCCGGAGGCCAGCCTGCACGTACGCGGCAACGAGCTTTCGATTTCGGGTCCGGCCCCGGTGGTTGAGCTGACGCTCCGTCTCGTCAATGAAGTCCGGGTGCTCGCCCGCAGCCAGACCAAGGTCACCCCGCAGCTCATGGAGCAGCTGATCACCATGCTCCGGGACCAGAGTGCCCAGCGCCCCGCGGAGGTTCTGACCCAGAACATCCTCTCCACGCGCGGCCGCACCATCCGGCCCAAGACGCTGAACCAGAAGAACTACGTGGACGCCATCGATGAGAACACCATTGTGTTCGGAATCGGCCCGGCCGGTACGGGAAAAACGTACCTCGCCATGGCCAAGGCGGTCCAGGCGCTCCAGCAGAAGGAAGTCAGCCGGATCATCCTGACCCGTCCCGCAGTGGAGGCCGGAGAACGCCTGGGCTTCCTCCCCGGAACGCTCAGCGACAAGATCGACCCCTACCTCCGTCCGCTGTATGACGCACTGCACGACATGATGGATCCCGATTCCATTCCGCGGCTCATGGCCGCCGGAACCATTGAAGTTGCTCCGTTGGCGTACATGCGCGGCCGCACCCTCAATGACGCGTTCATCATCCTGGACGAGGCCCAGAACACGACTCCCGAACAGATGAAGATGTTCCTGACCCGCCTTGGCTTCGGCTCCAAGATGGTGGTGACCGGCGACGTGACGCAGGTTGACCTGCCCGGCGGAACCGCTTCGGGGCTGCGGATCGTGCATGACATCCTCGGCGACATTGATGACGTGCACTTCTCCGAACTGTCGGCGTCCGACGTCGTCCGGCATTCCCTGGTGAGCAGCATCGTCACCGCCTACAGCGAATGGGATGAGTCGCGCCGCGGCAGCGCGCAGGGCTCCGCCCCGGCCGGCCGCGGTGCAGGACGGGGAACCGCCAAATGAGCATCGAAGTAAACAACGAGTCCGCGGTTGCCGTGGATGAAGAAGAGCTGTCCCGGCTGGGACGCTTCCTGCTGGAAAACCTCTACGTGCATCCGGAAGCGGACCTCTCCATCATCCTGGTGGACGAGGACGCCATGGAAAAGCTCCACATCGAGTGGATGGACATCCCCGGTGCCACCGACGTGCTGTCCTTCCCGATGGATGAGCTGCGTCCCGGTGTTCCCGGCCGTCCGACGCCCGCCGGAGTCCTCGGGGACATTGTGCTGTGCCCGCAGGTGGCTGCGGACCAGGCCAAAACGGCCGGCCACAGCATGCAGGAAGAACTGCTGCTGCTGACCACCCACGGCGTGCTGCACCTGCTGGGGTACGACCACGCCGAACCCGAAGAGGAAAAGGAAATGTTCGGCCTGCAGCGTGAGCTCCTGTCCTCCTACCTGGGCCGTGACGCCCCGAAGGAGACCCGCAGTTGAGCGTTGCCCTGCTGATTTTCATGGCCGTGGCTTTCATGGTCCTGGCCGGGCTGCTGACTGCGGCGGAATCCGCCTACGGCTACCTGCCGCGGCATGAAGCCGAAGCACTGCTGCACGGCAAGTCCGGCAAACCGCTGCGCAAGATCCTGCAGCACCCGGTAGCCCACATGCACGCGCTGCGGTTTTGGCGCGTCTGGTTCGAAATGGCCACCGCCGTCTCGGTGGCCACCCTGTTCCAGATGCTCCTGGACAACATCTGGCTGGCCGGCCTGCTGGCCACAGTCGTGATGGCAGGCATCGGGTTTGTCCTGGTGGGAGTCTCTCCGCGGCAGATCGGGCGCAAGCACGTCACCGCCGTCGTTGTCCTGACAGCGGGCATGGTGCGCTTCCTGCGGGTGGTCCTGGGCCCGGTTCCCGGCTGGCTCGTCCGGCTGGGAACCGCTGTGGCCCCCGGCACCCAGGGACCGGACGCGGCCTTCTTCACCGAAGAGGAGTTCCGTGAACTGCTGGACCGTGCCTCCGAGGCGGACATGATCGAAAACACCGAGGCGGAACTGATCCACTCGGTGTTCGAGCTCGGCGACACCAAGGTGCGCTCCGTGATGGTGCCCCGCACGGACATGGTCTGCATCGACGCCGGATCCAACCTTCGGCAGGCCATGTCCCTGTTCCTGCGCTCGGGCTATTCCCGCGTTCCGGTGATCGAGGACAGCGCAGACCAGATTGTGGGCATCCTCTATCTCAAGGATGTGGCTGCCCAGATGCATTCCAATCCCGGGGAGGCCGCCGTCAGCCGGGTGGAGGATTTTGCCCGCGGCGTCCGCTATGTACCGGAGTCCAAGGCGGTCAGCGAACTGCTGCAGGAACTCCAGCGCGAATCCACCCATGTGGCAGTGGTCATCGATGAATACGGCGGCACCGCCGGCCTGGTGACCCTCGAAGACCTCATCGAGGAAATCGTGGGCGAGATCGTAGACGAGTACGACTCCGAGCGCCCCGAAATCGAGAACCTCGGCGAAGGCCGCTACCGCATCAGCTCCCGTGCCGGCATCGACGACCTCGGTGAACTGTTCGACGTCGACCTTGAAGACGACGAAGTGGACACCGTGGGCGGCCTGCTGGCCAAGGCCCTGGGCCGGGTGCCGATCGTCGGCAGCGAAGTGGTGATCGACGGCGTCGTCCTGCACGCCGAGCGCCTGGAGGGCCGCCGCAACCGGGTGTCCCACATTATTGCCTGGAAACAACCCGGCGACACAGACACAGATACATCCTCCGACGACGGCAGGTCATCCTCCCGCGTCGCCTCAACAGAATTGGTACCACGCAATGACTGATCCACAGTTCCGAGCCGGCTTTGTCTCCCTGGTCGGCCGGCCCAATGCCGGCAAGTCCACGCTGACCAACGCCCTGGTGGGGCAGAAGGTTGCCATCACCTCCGCCAAGCCGCAGACGACCCGGCACACCATCCGCGGCATTGTGCACCGCGAAGACTCCCAGCTGATCCTCGTGGACACCCCGGGGCTGCACCGTCCGCGGACCCTGCTGGGCAAGCGCCTGAACGACCTGGTGGCTGACACGCTGGCCGAAGTTGATGCCATTGGATTCTGCCTTCCGGCCAACGAAGCCGTGGGCCCGGGCGACCGGTACATTGCCAAGCAGCTTGCCGCGCTGAAGAAGAAGCCCGTGATAGCACTGGTGACCAAGACGGACCTGGTGGACCGCGCCGCCCTGGCCAAGCAGCTGATGTCCGTTACCGCACTGGGCAACGAGGTCCTGGGCGAAGCCGGCTGGGCCGACGTCGTTCCCGTCTCCGCCGCCGATGGTTTCCAAGTGGACACCGTGGCCGAGGTCCTGGCCGGTTACATGCCGTCCTCGCCGCCCCTGTACCCGGACGGGGAACTGACGGACGAGCCCGAGGCCGTCATGGTGGCCGAACTCATCCGCGAAGCCGCCCTGGAGGGCGTCCGTGATGAGCTTCCCCACTCCCTGGCCGTGGTGGTGGATGAAATTGTTCCGCGCGAAGGACGCCCGGAAGACAACCCGCTGCTGGATGTCCGCGTCAACCTCTACGTTGAGCGGTCCTCCCAGAAAGCCATCATCATCGGCAAGGGCGGCGCACGGCTGCGCGAAGTCGGCACCAACGCGCGCCTGGCCATCGAAGCGCTGCTGGGTACCCGGATTTACCTGGACCTGCACGTCAAGATCGCCAAGGACTGGCAGCGCGATCCCAAGCAGCTGGTCAAATTGGGGTTCTAGCATTAGCTGCTGAGCCGGCCCCTGAATACGTTTTTCAGGGGCGCCGCGTACACTTTGAACAGCCGCTGACTGCACCACTGCCGTTTAGCAAGACCTAATCCGAATTCTTGAAGGGGACCGGCCCATGTCATCTCGCCCTGCCGATACGGGTGCCGGTGCCTCCGGAAACTCTGCTTCCGGACCCAAGGTGCCGTCCGCCCCGGGCGGGCGCCACCTTGGCCGCAGGAACGCCCCGCACCCCGTGCTGCGGGCAGTTGCCCTGATCCTGTCCCTGACCCTGGTGTCCGGACTGGTGTTTGTGGGCGTGCAGCTGGTCCGGCTGCAGCAGAACTTCGAGACAAAACCGCTGAACCTGGGCTCCAACCAGGAGTCCGCCGCTCCGGTGGACACCAACACCGACCCGCTCCAGATCCTCATTCTGGGTACGGACAACCGCGAGGGCCAGGACAGCAACAACTCCGACGTCATGATGCTCGCCAACATGTCTGCGGACCGCTCCCACGTCACGGTGGTCAGTTTCCCCCGTGACCTGCTGGTGCCCCTGCCCGAATGCAAGGATCCGGAAAGTGGAAACACCTACCCCGCCGTCGAGCTTGGCCAGCTCAACGGCGCCCTGGGCAACGGCGGCCCGGGCTGCACCGTAGCGGCCATCAACGAACTCACCGGCCTCAGCATTGACCACTTCATGATGGCTGATTTCAATGCCGTCAAGGAGCTGTCCAGCACTCTGGGCGGCGTGGAAGTCTGCGTGAACCAGCCGATCGAGGACGATCTGTCCGGACTCAGCCTCCCCGCCGGCGTCAGCAGCATCAAAGGCGACCAGGCCCTGGCCTTCCTGAGGACCCGCCACGGCTTCGGCAACGGAGGAGACGAGGGCCGCATCCGCGCCCAGCAGAGCTTCCTGGCCTCCATGGTCCGCAAGGTCAATGATGAAGGCACGCTGAACAACCTTCCGAAGCTGTACTCCATTGCGGAAACGGTGACCCGCAACCTGACCGTCGACAAGGACCTGACGGACGTTTCCTCGCTCATTGCCCTGGCCGGACGGCTCAAGGAAGTTGACCTGAGCCGGGTCGCCTTTGTCACCGCACCGGTGGTTCCGTACGAATACGACAACAACCGGCTGGTCCTGGATGAAGCAGCCGCGCAGCCCCTCTTTGAAGCTCTGGTGGAAGACCGGGACATCACCGAGCCCGAACCCGCGCCGGAAAGCACCACGCCGGGGGAGACCCCCGCACCGTCCGCTCCGGTGGAGGAAGCTCCGCTCTTCTCGGCGGCCGACATCCCCGTGACCATCCTCAACGCCACCGGGAACGCCAAGGGTTCCGAAACCCGCGACAAGGCCCTCGCCGCACATCTGCTGTCGCAGGGGTACACGCAGGCCGTGGCCGGCGGGCAGACGGACGCAGCCAGCCCGGCCACGCAGATCTTCTACGCTCCCGGGTACCTTGAAATGGCGCAGCAGGTGGCCGAAGCACTGCACATCCCCGCTGTCCAGGTGGTTGCCAGCAACCTGGTTGCCGGTGTCAGCGTCCAGGTGGGCCAGGACTTCACCAGTGGAACCGCCATGCCCGATGAAGGCGACGTTGGCGGTTTGTCCGGCCAGACGGCAGCCCAGGTTACGTGCCAGAGCGCCTTCGGAAATTAACAATTGGGTAGGGTCCACCCGCACTGTTAGGGTGGTCACGTGCGCGCAGAGCTCCTTCTCCTTAGCTGCCGTGGCGAGGCCATGACTTCCGTATAGGCCGCCCCTCGCTGCGGAGTTTGTGTTGCCCGGCCGCTCTTCTGATCTCCTAGAAAAGGCCCCACCAAACATGCGAAATGCACAGCAGCCCTCGGGAATGCCCGTCTCCAAGTACACGCCGTTCCAGGATCAAATCAGTTTTGAACTCCCCGACCGGACGTGGCCGGACAAACTCATTACCAAGGCCCCGCGCTGGTGCGCAGTGGACCTGCGGGACGGCAACCAGGCCCTGATCGATCCCATGACGCCGGACCGCAAGCACAAAATGTTCGATCTCCTGGTGCAGATGGGTTACAAGGAAATCGAGGTGGGCTTCCCGTCCGCGTCGCAGCTGGACTTCGATTTTGTCCGCCAGCTGATCGAGGGCGACCGCATCCCCGACGATGTCACCATCCAGGTCCTCACCCAGTCCCGTGAGCACCTGATCGAGCGGACCTATGATTCCCTCGAAGGTGCGGACCGCGCCATCGTCCACCTGTACAACTCCACCTCGGTGCTGCAGCGCAGGGTCGTGTTCAACACGGACCAGGACGGAATTGTGGACATCGCGCTCTCCGGAGCCCGGTTGTGCAAAAAGTATGAAGAGCAGCTGCGCGGCGTGGACGTCACCTACGAATACTCGCCCGAGTCCTACACAGGCACCGAACTGGATTTCGCCCTGCTGATTTCCAACGCCGTCGCCGAAGTCCTCGAGGCCTCACCGGACCGGCAGATGATCCTGAACCTGCCCGCCACCGTGGAGATGGCCACGCCCAACGTGTACGCCGACTCCATCGAGTGGATGCACCGCAACCTGGCCAACCGCGATTCCATCATTCTGTCCCTGCATCCGCACAATGACCGCGGCACCGGCGTGGCCGCAGCGGAACTGGGCTACCTGGCCGGTGCCGACCGCATCGAGGGCTGCCTCTTCGGCAACGGGGAGCGTACCGGCAACGTGGACCTGGTGACCCTGGGCTTGAACATGTTCAGCCAGGGCATCGACCCGGAAATCGACTTCTCCAACATCGACGAGGTCCGCCGGACCGTCGAGTACTGCAACCAGCTGCCCGTGCCGGAGCGTTCCCCGTACGGCGGTGACCTGGTGTTCACGGCGTTCTCGGGTTCCCACCAGGACGCCATCAAAAAGGGTTTCGAAGCCATGGAGAAGGATGCGGCGGCCGCCGGCACCACGGTGGACGGCATTCCCTGGGCGGTTCCCTACCTGCCGATCGATCCGAAGGACATTGGCCGCAGCTACGAGGCCGTGATCCGGGTGAACAGCCAGTCCGGCAAGGGCGGGGTGGCCTACCTGCTCAAGAACGAGCACAACATGGACCTGCCGCGCCGCGCCCAGATCGAATTCTCCGGCGTGGTCCAGCGCCGCACCGACACCGCAGGCGGGGAGGTCACCGGAGCTGAACTGTGGAAGGTGTTCCAGGACGAGTACCTGCCGCACACGCCGGAGTCCGACGGCGAACCCTGGGGACATTACGCCCTGTCCTCGGTCAATGCAGACACCGCTGAAGACGGCTCCTTCAAGCTGACGGCTTCCCTGCGGGCCGGCGGAGTGCAGCAGAACCGCACCGCCTCGGGAACCGGCCCGATCGATGCGCTGCTGAAGATCCTCAGCGAAGACGGCATCGATGTCCGGCTGCTGGACTACACCGAGCACGCGCTCTCGGCCAGCGGAAACGCTGCCGCGGCTGCCTACGTGGAACTGGCTGTGGGAGAGCGGGTCCTCTGGGGCGCCGGCATCGATTCCAACACCACCATGTCCGCGCTCAAGGCCGTGGTTTCGGCCGTCAACCGGGCAATTCGGGACCGGGCCTAGCCTCTGAAGCAGGCGCGCCCGGGCCGAAGGGCCCGGGTGCGCCGCAGCAGGGGCCGGCCGTGGGAAAATAGGAGACGTGGCAGGAAAATCATTTGCTTCCCGGACATACCGGGACGAGGGCGTCATCCTGCGCACCCACAAGCTGGGCGAGGCTGACCGCATCCTGGTGCTGCTGACCCGCAGCCACGGACAGGTGCGGGCGGTAGCGAAGGGAGTGCGCCGGACTTCCAGCAAGTTCGGCGCCCGGCTGGAACCGTTTATGGTGGCCGATCTGCAGCTCTCCTCCGGGCGCAACCTGGATATCGTCACGCAGGCGTCAACCCTCGGTGCGTACGGGCACGGAATTGTGTCGGACTACGCCCGGTATACGGCGGCCGCCGCCATCGCCGAAACCGCAGAGCGGCTCACCGACGTCGACGGCGAGTCCGCCAACGCCCATTACCACCTGGTCATCGGGGCACTGGCAGCACTGAACCGCGGAGCGCACGCCCCCGAACTCATCCTGGACTCCTACCTGCTGCGCGCGCTGGCCACCGCCGGCTGGGCGCCGAGCTTCACGGTCTGTGCCCGCTGCGGCGCGCCGGGACCGCACACGGCCTTTTCTGCAGCTTTGGGTGGCGCCGTCTGCTCTGCCTGCCGGCCTCCCGGCTCTGCGTCGCCGTCACCGGAAACCATGATCCTGCTGGCTGCGCTGCTCTCCGGAGACTGGGCCACCGCCGACGCCGCGGGTCAGCAGTCCCGCCGCGAGTCCGCCGGCCTGGTGGGCGGCTATCTTCAATGGCACCTGGAACGGGTCGTCAAGTCACTTCAACATGTGGAGCGTGTCTAAGCTTTGGCTTCAAAGTCCCCCTCACCGGTCCGTCCCGAACCGCACCCCTCCGGAGCCGTTCCGCCGCCGGTACCTGCAGATCTGGTGCCCAGGCACGTGGCAATCGTCATGGACGGCAACGGACGCTGGGCCAACCAGCGCGGCCTTCCCCGGACCGAAGGGCACCGTGCCGGCGAAGCTGCACTCCTGGACGTCATGGCCGGTGCGGTGGAAATGGGAATCCGGCATGTTTCGGTATATGCCTTTTCCACCGAAAACTGGAAACGGTCACCGGAGGAGGTCCGCTTCCTCATGGGCTTCAGCCGGGACGTGCTGCGCCGGCAGCGGGACCAGCTCAGCGAATGGGGCGTGCGGATCCGCTGGTCCGGCCGGCGTCCCCGGCTCTGGCAGTCCGTGGTGAAGGAACTGGAGATCGCCGAAGAAGCGACCAGGGACAACACCGTGTGCACCCTGAACATGTGCGTGAACTACGGCGGCCGGGCGGAGATCACGGACGCCGTGTCGGCCATTGCCGCGGACGTGGCACGGGGCAAGCTGCGTCCGGGATCCATCAGTGAAAAAACCATCCAGAAGTATCTGGATGAACCGGATCTGCCGGACGTCGACCTGTTCCTGCGGACCTCCGGCGAGCAGCGGCTGTCCAACTTCATGCTGTGGCAGTCCGCCTACGCGGAGATGGTCTTCATGGACACGCTGTGGCCGGATGTTGACCGCCGGACCCTCTGGGAAGCAGTGGAAATCTATGCCCGCCGGGACCGGCGGTACGGGGGAGCGGTGGACCAGGCCGCTCCGGCCTAAGTCTGCACGCCCTTCAGCGGCTTCAGGACAAAGGCCCGCGACCACTGCTCGAGCTTGCCGTAAACGTGCCGCCGCACCGGCAGCGCCGATAGCAGCACGTTGTGCAGGGCACCAGCGAACCGGAACACCGTCACCTCAGGGCCCAGCAGGACTCCGCGCTGGACCATGAGGAACACATCAAGGACGCTGTCCGAGGTTTTCATGGCGTCGGTCCAGGAAACGGCCACCGTTGAGGTTGCTGATGCCATCAGCAGGACCGGCACCCGGATATCCAGTCCCCGTGCCACCTGGGCGTGTCCGGCGAGCACCGCCTTCATCCAGCCCGCCCGGACCGGCCAGCTGGACGGCGGCCTCATGCCGGGATGCAGATCCCATTCTCCGTCGCCTTCACGGCTGATGCTGCGCCAGTAGTTGGTCAGCTCAGGGACCTTCAGCCGGGCCTTTGGCCGCAGCCGGGCCATTGGCTCCAGCAGCCCGGCTGTGGCTGTGCGGACAATCCACGAGCCGCGCAGTTCCAGCCAGGGACTGTTCAGGATCAGTGCTTCAATACGGCCGGGATTCCGGTGGGCCCACAGCGAAGCAACCAGCCCGCCGGTGGAGTGGGCCATGATGCTGAGCCTCACCGGGGTATCCGCTCCGCGGCCGGAGCGCAGATGCTCGGTCAGTGCGGAAATCGCCGCTTCGATGTCCGCGTCATACTCCTGCAGATTGGTGATGTAGCCCGGTGTCTGCCCGGGCCGCAGGCTGCGGCCGTACTTGCGAAGGTCAAGCGCGTAGAACGCCACCCCGAGCCCGCTCCAAAACTCTGCCAGTTCGGTCTGGAAAAAGTAGTCGGTCCAGCCGTGGAGATACAGGACTGCCTGCGTGGGTGCCGTTGGAGGCTCCGGGGTGTAGGACACCAGTGTGGCTGTCACCGGACCTTCGTCATCTTCACCGAGTTCCAGGGTCAGGAACCGGTAGCCGTCGCCCAGAAAATCAGGTTTCCACGCAGCACCCATGCCCCTATCCTCCCCTAACCGGGCTCAACCGGCCTGCAAAAGATCCGCAAACCCCTCACGACACCTGATTTGGTCGCGGGGCACCGCAGTGGAAGCATGAAATCATGCGCCTCTACCCTGCCTTCTTTCGTGTCGTATTTGCCGGCATGGACCCCGAAAAGGCCCACCGAATCGGCTTCGACCTGATCAAGTTGTCCGCGGCAACGCCCGCCGGCCCGCTGATGAGGCGGCTGATGCGGCCGTCGCCGTCGCTCCGCGTTTCCGCCCTGGGGCTGGACTTTCCCTCGCCGTTCGGTTTGGCTGCGGGCTTTGACAAGGAAGGTTCCGGCATTGTCGCCCTGACCAACATGGGCTTTGGACATGTGGAGGTGGGCACCGTTACCGGCCGTGCGCAGCCCGGCAATCCCAAACCCCGGCTCTTCCGGCTGGTCGAGGACCGTGCAGTGATCAACCGGATGGGCTTCAACAACGACGGCGCCGCCGCCGTCGCACCCCGCGTGGCACGTGCCCGTGCGGCGCTTCGCAAGACCTGGGGGACCGGCAGGCCCGTCATCGGCGTCAACATCGGCAAAACCAAGACCGTGGATCTGGCCGACGCGGTGGACGACTATCTGATCAGCACGCGCGAGCTCGCCCCGCAGGCTGACTACCTGGTGGTCAACGTGTCCTCACCCAACACGCCCGGGCTGCGGCAGCTGCAGAACATAGATTCCCTGCGCCCCCTGCTCACTGCTGTGCGGGAAACGGCAGACGGCGCGGCGGGCCGGCATGTGCCGCTGCTGGTGAAGATCGCCCCGGACCTCACGGATGCGGACGTCGACGACGTGGCGCGGCTGGCCCTGGACCTGGGGCTTGACGGCGTCATTGCCACGAACACCACCATCACCCGCGAAAACCTCGTCACCGACCCGCACCGGGTGACGGCCTGCGGAGTCGGGGGACTGAGCGGAGCTCCGCTGCGCAGCCGTTCCCTGGAAGTGCTCAAACGCCTGCATGAAGCTCTTGGCGCCGGCGGCCCCGTCATCATCTCGGTGGGGGGCGTGGAATCGGCAGCCGACGTCCGGGAGCGCCTTGCTGCCGGAGCCACCCTGGTGCAGGGTTACACCGCTTTCCTCTATGAGGGCCCGTTCTGGGCCGCCCGGATCAACCGGCAGCTTGCCCGCACCCTGAAGAAGAAACCCTGACGTTGAGGAATAAACCCAGGCGTGACGCACAACTGGGGCACTAAGCACAAACAGAAGGGCCGCTCCGGCAGGAGCGGCCCTTCTGTTTGACGCAAGATTATTGTGACCCCGCAGCGGGCCTATGCGGGCTTCTGGCCGCGCTTGACCTGGGCCTTGGGAAGGCGGAAACGCCGCAGCTGAATGGAGCGGGAAATTCCGTACCAGACGTCACCCGGGTTGGGGCCGTCGAACTTCTCATTCAGACGGCGGCGGATGATCGCCCGCAGAATGAAGCTGTCCACAACAACCGCAAGGATCAGCACCCAGAAGGCCAGCATGACGATGCTCTGCACGGTGAGGTCCTGGATGAAGCTGACCACCACGAACACGAGGGCGGCGATCATGACAAACTCACCGATGTTCCAGCGCGAATCCACAACGTCCCGGATAAACCGGCGCCGGGGACCCTTGTCACGCAGGGGCAGGTAGCGCTCATCTCCGGTGTCGAGGGCAGCGCGGGTCCGCAGCCGCTCCTCACGCAGCGCATCGCGGCTGGCGTTCTTGGCTGCCTTGCGGTCCGTGGGGACCAGCGGGCGCTGCCGGGCAGCAACCTGGTCCCGGCGCTTGGGGGTGGGAGTTCCCTTCCCCGCGGCCGTACGGGCTGAGCTCGTCTGGGCCGCCGCAGCAGCCTGGTCCACAGTTTCCTGCGCGGTGGGCGCTTCATTCTTTCGTCCGAACACCTTTAAAGGATACCTTGGCGCGGCCGGGCGCCGCCCATCAGCGCGCTGCCGTGACCCGCGGGAGCACCGGGGTGCCGCGAAGATCCGTCTTCTGCACCGGAGAACGTTACGGACGGCCGCGCACCGGCAGCCCGCATGTACTGTTTTGTTATGACTTTGAATTCAGAATCTTCTTCTTCAGCCGTGGACGTTGATGCCCTCCGGTCCGCAGTGGCCGCAGATTTCCCCCGCACGGTGGAGCAGCTCAAGTCCCTCGTTTCCATTCCCGGGATCGCCTGGGACTCCTTTGACCCGGAGCGGTTGAATGAGAGCGCCGAAGCGGTGGCCGGCCTGATCCGCGGAGCAGGGCTTTCCGACGTGCAGATCCTGCGGGTGGACAACAACGGCAAGCCCGGCGGCCCCGCCGTCGTCGCCCGCCGTCCGGCGCAGGCCGGCAAGCCCACCGTCCTGCTCTACGCCCACCACGATGTCCAGCCGCCGGGCGATCTGTCCCTGTGGGAGTCGGAGCCCTTCACCGCCACCGAACGCAACGGGCGGCTCTACGGCCGCGGCGCGGCAGATGACAAGGCCGGCATCATGGCCCACATCGGCGCCATCCGTGCCCTGGATGAGGTACTGGGTGAGAATTCCGGCGTCGGCATCACGCTTTTCATTGAAGGGGAGGAAGAAGCAGGTTCGCCCACGTTCCGCGATTTCCTCGAAACGTACCGTGACCTCCTCGAAGCGGACGTCATAGTCGTGGCTGACTCCGGCAACTGGAAAGTGGGCGTACCCGCGCTGACCACCAGCCTGCGCGGAGTGGTCGACGGAACCTTCGAAGTACAGGTGCTGGACCACGCCGTGCATTCGGGCATGTTCGGCGGACCCGTGCTGGACGCTCCCACGCTGCTGGCGCGGCTGATTGCCACCCTTCACGACGACGCCGGGGACGTGGCGGTCGAGGGCCTGGTCGCCTCCGACACCGCCGCCGTGGAATATGACGAGGCGGACTTCCGTGCCGATTCCTCAGTGCTCGACGGCGTCCAGCTGGCCGGCACCGGATCCATCGCTTCCCGGCTCTGGATCAAGCCTGCCCTGGCCATCATCGGGATGGATGTGACGCCCGTTGATGTGTCCTCCAACACCATTGCCCCCAAGGCACGTGCCCGGTTCAGCCTCCGTCTGGCGCCGGGACAGGATCCCGCAGCGGCCATGGCCGCCGTCGAGCGCCATGTCCTGGCCCACGCTCCCTTTGGTGCAAAGGTCACCTTTACCCCCGGTGAACAGGGCCAGGCCTTCGCCACCGACACCTCGGCACCCGCTGCCCGCACCGCTCTCTGGGCACTGCGTGAAGCCTGGGACGGAGTGGAGCCGGTGGAATCGGGCATGGGCGGGTCCATTCCGTTTATTGCCGACCTGACGGAACTGTTCCCTTCGGCGCAGATCCTGATCACCGGCGTCGAGGACCCTGATTCGCGCGCCCACAGCGCCAACGAATCCCTGGACCTGGGTGATTTCCGTAACGCCGTCCTCGCTGAAGCGCTGATGCTCGCCAGCCTGGGACAGGTGTCCGGCTCCTAACGGATCCTCTGACCGAAGAGTCAGTGCAGCCGGGACCGGGAAATCTTTTCGGGCCCGGCTGCGTTGCGTCTGGGTGTAGGCACAGACGTACCATTGAGAAGGACCTGGCCCGGAGCCTTCGGGGGAGCGCAACTGCCCTCCCGTGCACGGTCCAAGCGAGGAAAGAGAGAAGCAATGAGCACTTCCACCAGCGAAACCGGCACCAGCGTGGACACGGCGGCCCCGGACACTGAGCTGCCCACCCACGAAGTTGCCCTCTCCGAGGTTGCTGCCGGCAAGGTCCGCAGCCTTCTGGAGCAGGAAGGCCGCACCGACCTTCGGCTCCGCGTGGCCGTCCAGCCCGGCGGCTGCTCGGGCCTGATCTACCAGCTGTACTTCGATGAGCGCGTCCTCGACGGCGACGCCGTACGGGATTTCGACGGCGTTGAGGTCATTGTGGACAAGATGAGCGTGCCGTACCTGTCCGGTGCGTCCATCGACTTCGAAGACACCATTTCCAAGCAGGGTTTCACCATTGACAACCCCAACGCAGGCGGCTCATGTGCCTGCGGGGACTCGTTCCACTAAGCTGCGTTCCAAGGCCCCGTTTCACTGACGGGGCCTTGTAGCCGGAGGCCGTGGAATCACGGTTTTTTGCCGGGACGCGGTGCGGTCTGTCACTGGATGGCCACGCGTGCGGGTAAGCTCTACACGTAGTAGTAAAACTGATCGTGCGCAGTGGGGAATTCGTTTGCCTGCTGTGCCGCACTTGCACGTAACAAGAGGAAGGGCCGTCTGTGAGTTCGCAGGACCGAACCAGCAGCCGACGCGCCAGGATCTTTAAGATCTCAGCCGTAACGTCGGCCGGCGCGTTGTTTTTATCGGGTTGTTCGTCAGAAGTCCAAAGAGGCTGGTTGCCCACGGAGCGCGACATGACCAACCACACCGGCCGAATCATGGACCTCTGGGTCAATTCATGGATTGCGGCGCTGGCGGTTGGCGTGCTCACCTGGGCACTGATCCTTTGGTGCATCATTGCTTACCGGCGCCGGAAGAATGAGACCGGTTACCCACGGCAGCTGAGCTACAACCTGCCCCTGGAAATCTTCTACACAGCCATTCCGCTGTTCATGGTGCTGGTGCTCTTCTACTTCACCGACCAGGACATCCGCGCCATCAATGAGCGCGTAGATGACCCCGACGTCGTTGTGGACGTCCGCGGAAAGCAGTGGTCCTGGGACTTCAACTACGTCAATGAGGACAAGTACGACGTCAACGTCCAGGTGAACCTGGACGGCACGGAAAAGACCGAGGCAGATATGCCCACCCTTTACCTGCCGGTCAACAAGACCGTTGAGCTTCAGTTGAACTCCCGCGACGTGCAGCACTCCTTCTGGGTTCCCGCCTTCCTTCAGAAGATGGACCTTTACCCGGGACGCACCAACTACATCAATCTCACTCCCGGAGTTGAGGGCACCTACGAAGGTAAGTGTGCCGAACTCTGCGGCGAGTACCACTCGGAAATGCTGTTCAACGTCAAGGTGGTTTCGGAGGCCGAGTACGACGCGTACCTGGACACCCTGCCCCAGGGCCAGGCCGGCGCCGAGTATGACCGCGTGTACAACTCAGATTCAAGCGAAGTAAGGAGGTAGGAGGAAGCTGTGACTACTCTCGAATACACTTCGGAAGATACTCAAGTTGCACCACGCGTCGTCCCCGTCTCCAAGGGACGCATCATCGTCAGTTGGATTACCTCCACTGACCACAAGACGATCGGGTTCATGTACCTGATCGCATCATTCATTTTCTTCTGTCTCGCAGGCGTGATGGCTCTGGTCATCCGTGCGGAACTGTTTGAACCCGGAATGCAGATCCTGCAGACCAAGGAACAGTACAACCAGCTGTTCACCATGCACGGCACAGTCATGCTGCTCATGTTCGCAACGCCGCTGTTCTCGGGCTTCGCCAACGTCATGATGCCGCTGCAGATCGGTGCTCCCGACGTTGCCTTCCCGCGGCTGAACGCACTGGCCTTCTGGTTCTTCCTCTTCGGCAGCACCATCGCCGTCGCCGGCTTCATCACCCCGCAGGGTGCCGCCTCCTTCGGCTGGTTCGCCTACGCACCGCTTTCCAACACCACGTTCTCACCGGGCGTCGGCGGAGACCTCTGGGTCTTCGGCCTGGCACTGTCCGGTTTCGGAACCATCCTTGGTGCGGTCAACTTCATCACCACCATCATCTGCATGCGTGCCCCGGGCATGACCATGTGGCGCATGCCGATCTTCACCTGGAACACCCTGGTGACGGCCATCCTGGTCCTTATGGCCTTCCCGCCCCTGGCGGCAGCGCTGTTTGCACTGGGTGCGGACCGGCGGTTCGGAGCACATATCTTTGACCCCGAGCGCGGCGGTGCCATCCTGTGGCAGCACCTGTTCTGGTTCTTCGGCCACCCCGAGGTATACATCATCGCCCTGCCGTTCTTCGGCATCGTCTCGGAGATCTTCCCGGTCTTCAGCCGCAAGCCGATCTTCGGCTACAAGGGCCTGGTTTACGCAACGATCGCCATTGCAGCCCTGTCCGTCACCGTGTGGGCACACCATATGTACGTCACCGGCGCCGTGATGCTTCCGTTCTTCGCCTTCATGACCATGCTGATCGCAGTGCCAACGGGTGTGAAGTTCTTCAACTGGATCGGCACCATGTGGCGGGGTTCAATTACCTTTGAGACCCCCATGCTGTGGAGCATCGGCTTCCTCATCACCTTCCTCTTCGGTGGCCTGACCGGCATCATCCTGTCTTCGCCGCCGCTGGACTTCCACGTTTCCGACACCTACTTCGTGGTGGCTCACTTCCACTACGTGATCTTCGGAACCGTTGTCTTCGCGATGTTCGCCGGCTTCTACTTCTGGTGGCCCAAGTGGACCGGAAAGATGCTCAACGAGCGTCTGGGCAAGATCCACTTCTGGATGCTGTTTGTTGGCTTCCACGCCACGTTCCTGATCCAGCACTGGCTCGGCGTCATCGGCATGCCCCGCCGCTACGCTGACTACCTGCCGGAGGACAACTTCACTCTGATGAACCAGTTCTCCACCTTTGGTTCCTTCCTGCTGGGTGCCTCGATGATCCCGTTCTTCTGGAACGTCTACATCACCTGGCGCCACGGCAAGAAGGTTGAAGTTGATGACCCCTGGGGCTTCGGCGGATCTCTGGAGTGGGCCACGTCCTGCCCGCCGCCGCGCCACAACTTCACCTCCCTGCCCCGCATCCGTTCGGAGCGTCCTGCACTGGACCTGCACCACCCGGAACTGCAGCAGAAGGTAACTGACGTGTCGGCCGCCGGCAAGGTTATGGGCGCCGCTGATCGTACGGAGGCAGTCAAGTGAAGGTAGAGTCCAAGCTCTTCGCCTATATGGCACCGTTCTTCCTGGTAGTCGGTGTTGTCTACGGCTTCATGGTCGAGTGGATGGAACCGGTAGGCTACCTGGCCCTGTTCCTGACAGCTGCCATGTCCGCAATGATCGCCTTTTACATCGGCTTCACCGGCCGCCGCGTCGGTGCCCGTCCGGAAGACCGCCTTGACGCGGAAATCCACGAGGGCTCCGGCGAACAGGGCTTCTTCAGCCCCTGGAGCTGGTGGCCGCTTCTGCTCGGTGCAGCCGCTGCAGGCGGATTCCTGGGCATGGCCGTGGGTTGGTGGGTCCTGTACATCAGTGCAGGCCTCGCGCTGATCGCACTGGTCGGCTGGGTATTCGAGTACAGCCGCGGAGCCCACGCCCACTAGGGCAACGGCAAGGCACAGAACAACAGGCCGGCACAGAACAACAGCCGGCTCAGACAGAGGGTCCGCAGGAAACTGCGGGCCCTCTGTTCGTGTATCCGGACCTGTTCGCAAAGCAGGGCAGGGGACGCGCCTGCAGGTATCAGCGGCTATCCTTGGATGAGTATTTGATGAGCTGCAGGGCCAGGGAAAGGAACCGCATGCGCAGGATGACGGACTCCGGGACCGGGCAGAAATGACGGAGCAGGCCCTGCGGCGGTTGCCGGACGTGATCAGCGCCGGAGCGGGCGTGGCCAAGCACCTGCAGCTCCAGGGCATCCTGCGGAAATTCGTGGATGAGCACGCTGTAGCGGGTGCGGCCATTCCCTCCGAGCGGGTGTTGGCCGATCACTTTGGCGTGGCCCGGATGACGGTCCGCCAGGCAATTGATGCGCTGGTGGCAGATGAAGTCCTGGAGCGGGTGGTGGGCCTCGGGACTTTTGTGGCCCGCCCCAAGATGGACCTGCAGGTAAAGCTGACCTCCTACAGTGAGGAAATGGCCCGCCGGGGCATGGTCCCTGACGCACGCGTGCTGAGCTTCGAGCAGGTCGGTGCTAGCCATCTGGTGGCCCGGGAGCTGCAGATAGACCCCGGCACCCCGGTCATCCGTTTCCGGCGTCAGCTGCTTGCCGACGGTGAACCCATGAGCGTGGATGAAAACTTCATTCCGGCGGTGCATGTTCCGGGAATGCTCGACGAAGAGCCTCCCACCTCGCTGTACCGTGTGCTCAGCGAACGCTACGGGATGATGATGGAGTGGGGCGAAGACACGATCGAGGCCACTGCTGCTTCAGCTTCGATTGCCCGGCTGCTCAATGTGGAGCTCGGTGCACCGCTGCTCAAGATCCAGCGCCATGCCTACGTGTCCCGGTCCATGGTGGACTATTCGGTCTCCTATTACCGTGCCGACCGGTACAAGCTCTGGGTGCCCCTCCAGCGTCCCGGAATGCGCACACCGCGCTCGTACCACCCGGGACGGCATCCGGGCTCCTGAGGCGCTGCGGGGAGCGGGGGAGCGGCAGGGAAGGCCGGTCGCCGTCCCGCGCCCGGGCCGTGGTAGGCGATGGATGTCCAAACTCCCGCCTGGATGCCCCTAAGACCAAATTGAATGTGAGGGACCGGCGCCGCTGCCGTGTCCGTCCACTGACCTAACACCAGCCAGGAAGGCTATGAAATGAGCATCAGCATCATGTACCACCGTGACGGCAAGGGGGTCCTGTATTTCCGCGAGGCCATGTACGACGCGGACTCCGAGGAGTTCATGCTGAACCAGGGCAAAGTCGGAAACATGGGAACCGGCAGTGCGACTGCCGGTGTGGATGAGGCCGCCGCCGAAAAGAAGTTTGCTGCCTTCGCTGCAAAGTCTGCCGAACTGGGGTACGCGGAGATTCCCGCCGAGGAGCAGCACTGGGTGGTTGCCCAGTATGCACTGAAGTCGGCTGAGGGCACCGAGCGTGACCGCTACCTGGAACACAAGGCACGCACCACTCTGGCGTCCTACTTCTCCTGGCGGGGTCTGGGCTCCGTCGAGGAGAGTGAGTTCGCCCCGGGCAAGCTCAACATCTTCATCCTGGTGCCGGACGTACCCAAGGCCGTAAAGGGCGTGCTGGTGGCCCTTCGGGACGCCAACCTTGATTTCACCAAGCTGAGCATCGGCTCCGCACCGGTTGCCGATACGTCACAGTGGAAGCGCCGGCACCCGCTTCCGGCCAAGCAGCCCTTCACCTTGGACTAAGAGCCCGGATATAAAAGAACCCGGGCACAAAGAAAGGGAGCCGGTCAGCAGATGCTGGTCGGCTCCCTTTCTTGATGGAGCTGGTTTATCCCAAAGGACTACCGGTTCGTGATCGAAGCCTGGTCGTCCTCAACCGCTTCAATTTCAGCGGGTGACTCGTGGTGGTGCGCTGCTTCCAGCTCACTCGGAGTAACGGGAGCAACCCGATCTTCGAAGAAGAAGCGTGACAGGCGGCCGCGCAGCTTCTCCTTGCCGGAGATTTTGCCGCGGGCATCCGGCTGGGCCGGGGAGACCTGCGGGGACTCGAAGTCCACCAGCTTGTAGCGCTTGTACTCGTCCACAGGTTCGTGGACCTCGATGTACTCACCGTGCGGGAGGCGGACAATGCGGCCACTCTCCACACCGTGGAGCACAAGCTCGCGGTCCTTGCGCTGCAGCGACAGGGCGATGCGGCGGGCCACGGCAAAGCCGATCAACGGTCCGAAGATCACCAGGAAGCGCAGCCAGTACGTCACATCGTTCAGCGACACATGGAAGTGCGTGGCGATGAGGTCGGAGCTGGCAGCAGCCCACATGGTGCAGTAGAAGATGATGCCGGCAACGCCGACGCCGGTGCGGAACGGAGCGTTGCGCGGGCGGTCGAGCAGGTTGTGGACGCTCTTGTCCTTGGTCAGCCAGGCTTCAATCCAGGGCCAGGTGAACAGGAGAGTGAACACGATGCCGGCCGGAACCAGCGCCGGGAACAGCACGTTCATGGAAAGCGTGTTGGTGCCCCAGGGGAAGGGAATGTTCCATTCCATCGGGATGTTGAAGATCCAACCCGGCATCAGGCGCAGGGCGCCGTCAACCCAGCCGATGTACCAGTCAGGCTGGGTACCGGCGGACACGGGGGAGGGATCGTAGGGTCCGTAGTTCCAGATCGGGTTGATCGTGAACAGACCGGCGATGATGGCGATGATGCCGAAGACGATGAAGAAGAATCCACCGGCCTTGGCTGCGTATACCGGTCCAACCGGGTAACCCACCACGTTCATGTTCGTACGGCCGGGGCCGCGGAACTGGGTGTGCTTGTGGATAACCACCATGAAGAGGTGAATGGCGATCATCAGCAGGATCAGGGCGGGAACCAGCAGGATGTGCAGCATGTACAGGCGGCTGATGATGTCCGTACCCGGGAACTCTCCTCCGAAGAGGAAGAAGCTGATGTAGGTACCAACGACCGGAACTGCCTTGATAACGCCGTCGATGATGCGCAGGCCGTTGCCGGAGAGCAGATCATCGGGGAGGGAGTAACCGGTGAAGCCGGCTGCGAGGGAGAGGATCAGCAGGACGCCGCCCACCACCCAGTTCAGCTCGCGGGGCTTGCGGAATGCGCCGGTGAAGAACACGCGGAGCATGTGCACGGAGACGGCTGCAACAAACAGCAGGGCGGCCCAGTGGTGAACCTGGCGCATGAAGAGGCCGCCGCGGATATCAAAGGAGATGTTCAGCGAGGACTCGTAAGCCACCGACATTTCAACGCCGTGCAGCGGTACGTAGCTTCCCAGGTACTCCGTTTCCGCCATGGACGGATCGAAGAAGAAGGTCAGGAACGTGCCGGAGATCAGCAGGATGACGAAGCAGTACAGCGCAACTTCACCGAACATGAACGACCAGTGGTCGGGGAAGACCTTGCGGCCGAACTCCTTGACCATGGCCGAACCGCTGACACGGGAGTCAACGAAGTTGGTGACGCGGCCCAAACGGGTTTTGGGCTCATAGGGAGTAACAGAGGGAACACTCATGGCTAGCCACGCTCCCAGTAGCTCGGTCCAACCGGTTCATGGAAATCGCTGGTGGCGATCAGGTAGCCTTCATCGTCAACGGCGATGGGCAGCTGCGGGAGCGGGTGCACAGCCGGTCCGAAGATGACCTTGCATTCCTGCGTGAGGTCAAAGGTGGACTGGTGGCACGGGCACAGCAGATGGTGGGTGTGCTGTTCGTACAGGGCAACCGGGCAACCCACGTGGGTGCAAATCTTGGAGTAGGCGACGATGCCGTCTACGTTCCAGTCCTTGCGCTCGGGGGAGGGGTTCAGCGAGTCCGGATCCAGGCGCATGAGCAGGACAACAGCCTTGGCCTTCTCCTCCAGCTTGTGCTCGGACTCGTTCAGGCCCTCGGGGATGACGTGGAAGGCTGAGCCCAGGGTCACGTCCGAAGCCTTGATGCGGGTGCCGCTGGGGTCGCGGGTCAGGTGAACGCCTGCGTCCCACATGGTGTGCCGCAGCGTGTCCTTCGGCAGCGGACCCAGGTCGCGGAAAACCGCGATGGCCGGGAGCGGTGCCAGAACCATGGCTCCGAGGAGCGTGTTCCGGATCAGGGGACGGCGCTTGATGCCCGTCTCCTCGATGATGTCCCCAACCATCTTTTCAGCAATGACACGGTCTTCCTCGGGACGGATCTCATGCCGTTCCTCGGTGATTTCGTGGTCCGGCATGAGCGTCTTGGCCCAGTGCACAATGCCGAGGCCGATGCCGAGCATCGCGAAAGCGGTGCCCAGGCCCAGGAGCAGGTTCTGCACCCGGATGTCGGCAATGGTGTGGCCGCCTTCGAGCTTGATCCCGAAGTACCCAACGAAAAACACGAGCGTGCCGATGATGGAGATGACGAACAGTGCCGCCACCTGCCGCTCGGCGCGCTTCTCAGCCTGGGGATTCGTATCGGCCAGGCGAGGGCGGTGCGGAGGAAGTCCGGGATTCCGGAACTTCTCTTCGTCGCCCTGGCCAGCCGTAGCGACGGTGCCCGAGGTGTTCGGACTGCCGTGACTATGGTCGCCCATGATCCCCCTCATCCTTCTCTTGAAACTGCATTTATAGACCTATGTGTAACTGTGATGTCACCCAGGTGGGTGAGCGCGGGTGATGTCTAGGAAGACCGGGAGGTCAACCAAATGGTGAAAGCAATGACGAGGCCGAGGCCTGCGGTCCAGATGAACAGGCCTTCGGATACGGGACCCAGCGAGCCGAGCTCGGCGCCGCCCGGCGAACCGTTGGCTTCGATGTTCTTCAGGAACGCGATGATGCTCTGCTTGTCCTCGGGGGAGATGTTGGCGTCATTGAAGACGGGCATGTTCTGCGGGCCGGTGACCATGGCTTCGTAGATGTGCTTCTCGCTGACACCCTCGAGGGACGGAGCGAACTTGCCCTGCGTCAGGGCGCCGCCGGCGCCTGCAGCGTTGTGGCACATTGCGCAGTTGACCCGGAAGAGCTCGCCGCCCTCGGCTGCGTTGCCCTCTGCTGCATCGGTGGCTTCGGCGTCCGGCACGGCCGGACCGGCGCCCAGGCTTGCTACGTAGGCAGCGAGCTGAGTGGTCTGTTCTTCAGTGAACTGGACCGGCTTCTGCTGGGCCTGCGGGCCCTGCATGGCCATGGGCATACGGCCGGTTCCAACCTGGAAGTCGACCGATGCGGCGCCGACGCCCACGAGCGAGGGGCCGTTGGCGGAGCCGGAGGCGTCCATGCCGTGGCAGGTGGCGCAGTTGGCGATGAAAAGCTTCTCGCCCTGGTTTTCGTCATCAGCCGTGTAGGCGGTGCTGGCAGCCTGGGCTTCGTTTGCGCCGCTGACTGCCGCATAGAGCCCACCTGTAACGAGGAGTCCCAGCAGCAGCAGCGCAACTGCTGCTAGGGGATGACGTCGCCTTTGCGATAGTGCCTTCACTTGGTGGTTCCTAACTTGTGTGGTCTTTGGTGTGCTGGTGCCACTGTGGATATCTGAGGGGGTTGCCGGCTCAAGCAGGTGTTACTTGAGGAAGTAGATGATGACGAACAGGGCAATCCAGACTACGTCCACGAAGTGCCAGTAGTAGGAAGTCACGATCGCAGAGGTTGCTTCAAAGTGGCCAAACCGCTTCGCCGCATAGGCGCGTCCAATGATGAACAGGAAGGCGATGAGCCCGCCCGTCACGTGGAGGCCATGGAATCCGGTGGTCAGGTAGAACGACGAACCGTAGGAGTTCGACGAGAGCGAGACTCCTTCAGTGACGAGCGTTGCGTACTCGAAAGCCTGGACGGCCACGAAGATCGATCCCATGAGGAAGGTGAGGAGGAACCACTCGACCATGCCCCAGCGGGAGACGTTGAACAGTCCCCCGGTGCGGCGCGGCTGGAGGCGTTCTGCGGCGAAGACGCCGAACTGGCAGGTAACGGAACTTAGAACAAGGATCACCGTGTTCGCGAACGCAAACGGAACGTTGAGCTTTTCCGTCTCCATGGCCCACAGATCGCTCGACGTGGAGCGAAGGGTGAAATACATGGCAAAGAGTGCGGCGAAAAACATCAGTTCGCTGGCCAGCCACACAACGGTTCCGACGGAAACCATGTTGGGGCGGTTCAGCGTGGGGTGAGCCGGGGTACTGGGGGCATGGGTCGCTGTTGTCACATAGTCATTATGGACGTAAAAGTACCCAGTTCTCCAACAGATATAGACGCTCGGCGCGTCAAAATAGTGCCGAAAGCCCGCGGATCCCAGTAACGGCGCGGAAGTGGCTCCCCAGAAAGAAATCAGCATTTTCTACGATTCGTAGATAACCTTGGGGATGTGACTACGAATCCGAGCTCTGAACACACCTGGCCAACGCTGATCAACGCCCTGATTTTGCGCGAGGATCTGCGCAGCGACCAGACCCGGTGGGCGATGAATTCGATCATGGCCGGCGAGGCGTCGGACGCCCAGATGGCGGGGTTCCTGGTGGCGCTGCGGGCCAAGGGTGAAACGGTTCAGGAACTGGCCGGGCTCGTGGAAGCCATGCTGGAGAATGCCCGGCCCATCAACATCCCCGGCGAGACCCTGGACATCGTCGGCACTGGCGGTGACCGGCACAATACGGTCAACATCTCCTCCATGGCTGCGCTCGTCTGTGCGGGTGCGGGCGCAAAGGTGGTCAAACACGGAAACCGGGCGGCGTCGTCGGCTTCGGGGTCCGCAGATGTGATTGAAGCCCTGGGGGTGCGCCTGGACCTGACGGTGGACCGGGTTGCGGAGGCCGCAGTGAAGGCCGGCATCACGTTCTGCTTTGCCCAGGTCTTCCATCCGTCCATGCGCTACGCCGCTGTCCCGCGCCGGGAAATGGGCGTGTCCACGGCCTTCAACTTCATGGGTCCGCTGACCAACCCCTCGCGCCCCACCGCCTCCGCCATCGGGGTGGCCGACGCCAGGCTGGCGCCGCTGATGGCAGGGGTGCTGGCTGCCCGCGGCGTACGGGCGCTCGTGTTCCGGGGCGAAGACGGCTTGGATGAGATGACGACGACGGGCGCCTCCACCGTCTGGGAGGTCCGTAACGGTGCCGTGAGCGTGACGACGGTGGACCCCCTGGATCTCGGCATACCCCGGGCCACGCTTGACGATCTGCGGGGCGGAGACGCCGCCGCCAACGCTGCCGTGGTTCGCAGTGTGCTGGCGGGGGACCGGGGGCCGGTGCGCGACGCCGTCGTCCTCAACGCTGCCGCGGCCCTGGTGGCGCTGAGCCCCGAGGCCGAGGGAACGCTGTCCGAACGACTGGCGGCAGGCATCCGGCAGGCGGAGGACTCCATTGATTCCGGCTCCGCCCAGGCGGCGCTGGACCGCTGGATTGAAGTAACCCAGTAAGCCTTATTTTCCGGGTGCAGCGGTGATTTTCGCGGCTGCCGGCCCGCACTAAATCCAACAAATCAGAGCCCTTTTTCCTTCCGGCGGCGGGAGGAAAAAGGGCTCTGATTTGTTATGGAAGTGTTATCCGGACGCTGTTGATTAGTGCCGTCAGCTGTCGAAACCGAGCGAAAAAGCTGCGTCCAAATCGTGTTGCGAATAGGCCCGGAAGGCAATCTGCGTGGTGGTGCCGATGACGCCTTCCACCTTGGAGAGCCGGTTGGCGATGGTGTCGGCGAGGTCCTCGTGGCGGCGTACGCGCGCGATGGCGATCAGGTCACAATCGCCGGTGACGGAGTAGACCTCGCTGATGCCTTCGATCTCCGAGATCTCCTCGGCACATTCGGGGATGCGGGCGGAGTCGGTCTGGATGAGGACAAAAGCGGTAATCATGGGGAGCCTTTCGTAATGCTGCGGCGGGGCCGCTGCTCTGCTGCAGCCGGCGCACTACAGCGAGCCTATCGGACGGCGGTTCTACGGGCGGATGCGGGCAGCGCGCCTGCGGGCAATAAGTGCCGCTGCAGCCCGGGGAACAAGCAGGAACGCCCCGAGGACGCACAGGGTGACGATTGCAAAGCTGAGGACGACGCCGCCGCCGAAAAGCGCACGGATGCCAAGCCCGGCCACAACCGTGATGATCCACAGCACAACGCCGCCGGGCCAGAGGCGGGCGGGGAAAAGCCTGCGGCTCAGCAGCGCCCAGCCCGCGAGGCAGGCAATCAGGAACGGTGAGGCGGTGATGAGGATTCCGGCCGGATCCAGCCCGTGCCGGTGCGTGTCACGGCCCAGTGCGGCGAAAAGGAGGATCAGGACGACGTCGAGGGCCAGGAACACTGCGGTGCTGCGGCCGGCGCGGTCTGCGCGGGGCGAAGGAGCCGGAAGGGGGGCCGAGGGGGTGTCAGGGTGAATCACGGATGCTGCTTTCCGGCACCGTTGCGGCGGTGCTCCCGTACATAGGGTTCCAGAAGTTCGGTGACCCGTGCATTGACCGACTGCTGCGGTGAGCCGGACTCCAGCTGCTTGGTGGCGCTGTGGACGATGCCGTTGATCAGTTCGGCAGTTGCTGCGGGATCCTCGGACCCCAGCTCGCGCAGAGTGCCGACAAGGGGATCCAGCAGCTTCGAATGCATCATGGTGCTTTGGGTGTTGAGTTCCTCACTGGGGGCCACGGCTGCCAGTGCGTTGCCGACTGCATGCTCACCCTCGGCGACCAGTGCGATGTTGGTCAGCACATAGGCGAGGATGCGGTCGGCCGGGTCTGCTTCGGCCTGCATGGCTTCCTCCACCCGCTGGGCCCAGCGCGGAAAGACGTCCAGGACCAATGCATGCAGGAGGTCCTGGCGGGACTTGTAGTACTGATAGGCGCTGGGACGGGCGAGGCCGGCCAGCGCGGCCACATCGGCCATGCTGGGAGCCTCGCCCGTTTGGGCCAGCAGGGTGCGTGCCGCATCAAGAAGCGCCCGTTGCTGGGCCACACGGTGTTCTGCGACCGTGGGGGCGGTTATGCGGGGCACATGCCCTCCTGTTTGTTACTTGCTGTGTGTCGTCTAGCTGATCAGGCGTCCGTCAACCATTTCCACCACGCGGTGGCAGTGGGGGAGCACGTCATGATCATGCGTCACCATAACTGTAGCAACGCCGCGCTCTGCGGTTTCGCGCGCCAGCAGTGCCACAACTTCCTGGCTGCGGCGCCGGTCCAGGGCGGCCGTCGGTTCATCCACGAGCAGCAGCGGCGGCCGGGTGACCAGGGCGCGGGCAATTCCGACCCGCTGGCGCTCACCGCCGGAGAGCTGATCGGGGCGGCTCTTGAGCTTGTGGTCCATGCCCACGGCGGCCAGCAGCTCCCGCGGGTCGAAGCTCTTCTTTCTAAAGGCCATCCGGTGCACGAGCTCCAGCTGCTCGCCTGCAGTCAGTGCGGGAATCAGGTTTCCGGACTGAAAAACAAAGCCGATGTTGCGCAGCCGGAAACGGGCACGGGCTGCACTGTTCAGCGTTGCCAGGTCCGTCCCGTTGATGGTGATGGTTCCGGCGTCCGGTGTAGTCAGGGCGCCGGCCGCTGCCAGCAGGCTTGATTTGCCGGCTCCGGAGGGGCCGACGACGGCGACGAGTTCGCCGGGGCGCACGGTAAGGAACACATTGTCCAGTGCCTGCACAGTGGCGTCGCCGTCACCCAGGGCAAGGCTGGCTCCTTCAATCACCAGTCCAAGAGCGGTGTCCGGCAGGGTTTCGGTTCGCGTGTTCATCGCTGTCCTCCCAAGGCAGCCAGGGGATCAACCCGGGAAATTCGGATAATAGCGGCGGCTGCTCCGAGCAGTCCCAAAAGGATGGTCAGGGCGGTTGCCAGGCCAATGGGGCCTGCCTCCAGGGCGAACGGCATGGCGGTTCCGGCCAGGCCTGCGCCCATTCCGAGGCCCAGCAGCACGCCCACGGCGGTGAAACCGACGAGGACTATGGCAGCCTGGGCCAGTCCGTCCCGCAGGAGGTAGCCGGTGGAGGCGCCGATGGCACGCAGTACGGCCAGTTCATGCTTGCGCTGGACGGTCCACACGGTGAAGAAGGCTCCGACAACAAGAGCGCAGATGGCGTAGAGGAAAACCTGGATCATCTGCAGGGTCATGGTTTCGGCGCTGTAGCCGGGGGAGGCGTTGAAGGATTCCTTCAGCGAGGACGTCACGGTATGCGCGGCTTCGTCTCCGGCTGCGAAGTCGATGTTCTCGCCGTCTTCGGCAAGGAGGGCAACGGTGCTTGCCGTGGCGAAGTCCGTGGCTGCCGTCTGTGCTGTCGT
The DNA here is from genome assembly GCF_058269295.1 of Arthrobacter sp. TJ-58. Classification (NCBI taxonomy): domain Bacteria; kingdom Bacillati; phylum Actinomycetota; class Actinomycetes; order Micrococcales; family Micrococcaceae; genus Arthrobacter; species Arthrobacter sp. TJ-58. The sequence continues at coordinate 890,919 of NZ_JBZCNM010000001.1, read as the reverse complement.
GGGTGCGCCGGGCGCCGCGTCGCCGCCGGCAATGTACTGCCAGGTGCTCAGGGGAAGGTAGGCCACCGTGACATGTCCGAAGGTTGCCTGGTCTGCCGTGTAACCGACCACGGTGAGCTCCGTGCCGATCCGCTCCAGCGTGACAACCGTGCCCAGCTCCAGACCTTCGTCCGCCCCGGTGGGGGAGACAACAATCTCATTCGGTGCTGACGCTGCACGGCCCTCACCGATTTCAGGGGCGAGGAAAGAGTTGCCGTCGATGCCGAAGAGGGACAGGTCCACCTGGGTGCCGTCGTCGGTGGCACCGTTCATCATTGAAGTGCCCATCAGGGTGACGTCGGCGACGCCGGGCTGTTCGCGCCAGGCCTCTGCCTGGGACTCGTCGACCACGCTTCGGGAAAACGCGTTGTCGGTCTTGGTGCCCTCATTGAAGGCAAAGGCAGTGGCGGGCATGCTCTTGAGGCCGGAAACGCCGTCGTTAACAAGGCCCGATGACAAGCCGGACAGCAGGACCATGAGGATGGCGATCAGGGCAATGACGCCACCCATCAAGCCAAACCGTGCCCGGGCGAAGCGCAGTTCACGCAGCGCTAGAAACATGGGAAAACTCCGTGGGTTGTGGGATGTTGATGCCGACAATGTGTCGGCATCATGCCAACATAATGTCAGAAACATCCGGTCCGGGGCAATTTCCCGGTCCCGGTTGGCTTGCGCCCGCCGGTGCGGCGCGGCCGGCTCTGGTCTCCTCTGTGTCGTTCTGCTCTGCTTGAGGCATGACCCTGCACCTGCGCGCGGACTGGCACAGGGCCGAGCATTCAAGGTGGCTGAAGTGGATCATCGGCATCCTGGCCGTGGTCCTGGTTGTTGAGTACGTTGTCCTGCCCCAGCTGGTTGGCTCCGGAAATGTCATTTCGGCACTGCGCGGACTGCCCGTGATCCTGATCCTGCTGGCAGTGCTCCTGGAAACGGTGTCGCTGGCCAGCTACAGCTGGCTCACGCGCGAGGTGCTCACCGGTGATGCCAGGCCCGGTTTTTTCACTCTGTTCCGGATTGATCTTGCGGATCTCACGGTGAACCACACCGTTCCCGGCGGCGGGACGACGTCGGCCGCCGTCCGCTTTCGGCTGCTCACGCGCTGCGGAGTGCAGTCGGAGGACGCGCTGAGTGCCGCCACCATCCAGGTGGTTGGTGCGAATCTGGTGCTGGCCGGCCTGTTCGGTGCGGCGCTGCTGAGCGTTCACGGCAGCTTTGCGGGAGGCCAATATCTCAGTACGGCCGGAGCCGTGGTGCTGGTGCTGCTGGGACTGTCCCTTGCGGCGCTGACCGTGCTGGATCAGCATTTGCCCGGTGCAGTCCGAACCGTGCGGGCCATCGCCGGAAAAGTGAGAATTATCTCTCCTGCTTCGGCGGAGGGGTTTGTGCGGACCGTAGCTGCTGAAGTCCAGATGTTCCGGCAGGAACCGCGCCGGCTGGCGGCGGCGGTGGTCCTGGCCGCTGCCCGCTACGTCTTTGATGCGGCCTGCCTGTGGGTTTTCCTCGCAGCCTACGGGCATGTGAGCTCCCCCGCAGAGTTGATGCTGGCCTACTCGCTGGCCTCACTGGTGGCCCTGGCCCCGCTCACGCCTGGCGGGCTGGGCCTGGTTGAGGGAGTACTGGTGCCTATGCTCGCAGGTTTCGGAGCTCCGGGCCATGTTGCCGTCCTCGGAGTGCTCTCCTGGCGCCTGGTGCAGTTCTGGCTGCCCATCCCCGTTGGCGCGCTGGCCTACCTGTCATTGCGGCTGGGGATCCTGCGGCGGACACAGAAGCGGCTCCGGAACAAAGGTTCCGGAGCCGCTTCTGTGTCCTCAGGGCGTTCTTAGCCCCGGGGCCGGGGAGTCCAGGGCATTAGGCGCCCCAGATGTCATCTCCGCGCAGCGTGGCGTCAGCACCACCGTCGGTGTAGATCGTTTGGCCGGTGGTGTGCGTGTTCTCCTCGCTGGTGAGCCAGGCGAGCAGCCGTGCAATGACAATTGCCTCGGAGTGGCCGTTCAGCGGCATGGGTACCGAGGAATCCACCATCTTGCGTCCCTCGGGGGTGGACAGCAGATCCTTGGTCATGGCCGAGACAACCGTGCCGGGGGCAACGGCGTTCAGCGGAATGCCGTGGCCTGCCCAGGTGTCGGTGATGCTTGCCCGGCGGACCCAGCGGCTGAGGGCGCGCTTGGAGGAGGGGTAGTTAAGGTATCCCTCAGCCGGTCCCTTTGCAGCGAGCTTGCCGCCGATTTCCAGTGCAAGTGCTTCGTCGCCGGCCAGCATTGCTTCGACGAGCTCCGGGGAGTTCGGCTGCAGCGATGCCATGGAGCTGACCACTGCAGCACGCGGAGCATCACTCTTGGCCAGCGTCGGTGCCAGCAGTTCGAGGAACTCCGTAACGCCGAAGAAGTTGACTGCCACCGTGATGGCTGCCGGTGCGGAGATTCCGGCGCAGGCGATGACTGCGTCCACCTTGCCGCCGGCCAGCTCCAGCGCCTTGTCTGCAGCTGCTCGGCGGCCCTCGGAAGTGCTGAGGTCTGCTTCGACCTCGGCCCCGCGAAGGTCCACTCCCACAACGGTGTTGCCGCGCTCGCGCAGCAGTTCGGCTGTAGCGGCGCCGATTCCCGATCCTGATCCAGTGACTATGTATGTACGTGCCATGCCTCAAGATTACGCCAGCCGCCGGCAGTTAGCGGGAGAGGACTGACTTGCGCGGCGCATCGTTTTAAGCTCTTGGGGACTGTCTTCAACACCGCGCCGGCCCTGCGTTCCAGACGAAAGCAGCGATCCCGGTTCCAGATGCATGATCCAGCCCCTAGCGCAGTTCGTCCGGCCAGTTCGGGGGAACGCGTCCGGCGGGGCCGGGGACTCCCTGGCTCAACGGATGGCTCTGCGGCGGGGCAAGAAGCGGCCCCTCAAATACGGAATTGGTCCGGTAGTCCCAAAACCACTCTTCGCCGGGCTCGTAGCTGCGGATCACGGGATGTCCGGTTGACTCCTCGTGCCCGGTGGCATGCTGGCCCGGCGAGTTGTCGCAGCAGCCGATATGGCCGCATTCGGCGCAGCGCCGCAGGTGGAACCACCAGCCGTCCTGTGCCGTGCACTCCACGCAGCCCGGGCCTGAAGGCCGTACTGAAACGTTGATGCCGGATGAGTCGTACATGGTCAATTACTCCTCGGCAGAGCCACCCCTGTGTCCTCCAACGGTAGCCACCGGTGCGGAGGTGTGACAGATGCAGCGGTGAAAGATGCCGGGGGAGAATGATTGTCCAGCGGCTCAGCTCCGGTACAGATCTGCACTGTTAGGGTGGGTGCTTGCCCGGGAAGCCGGGTATCAACGACGGGGGATTATTGTGCTGTTGGTTGCCGAGGGATCAAATCCGCTTGTGCCTGATGCCTGGAATTTTCTGGTGCTGGGCACCGGCCTGTTGATGCTGGTCATCTTGGCGGGCGCACTCATCGGCATAGCCCGCTCCGGTCAGCTGACAGCCACCGCGAAAGCGGTATGGGTTCTGATCGTGCTCGCGTTTCCGGTGCTCGGCCCCGTCGCCTGGTTCTTCATCGGCCGGCGCCCCGGCACCCCGTAGCCCGGCACCCCGTAGGCCAGTGCCGTGACGTATCAGCGGGCAGCCGGAGCCAGCCCCACCATCCGTTCGCTTTCTTCCCAGAGCCGGGAGGACAGGGCGGCGTCGTAGGCATCCTTGTTGGCAGTGGAGATCCGGCATTTGTAGTAATACTTGCCGGACTGCCACTGCGTTCCGGGTTCGGCGGTGGCGAGCCAGACCAGCGTCCGCGCCCCCTCGTCCGGGGAGATCAGGAACCGGTTCAGCACCGAACGGTACATCAGCCGCATCATGCTGGTGGATTCAGAGGCAAAGGATGTGGCAACACCGCCGGGATGGAAGGCTGCGGCGGATATGCCTGCGGTCCCAAACCGGGCGTCCAGCTCCCGGGTGAACAGGATGTTCGCCAGCTTCGCGTTTCCGTAGGCCCGGTTCGGCGTGTATTTTCGGTGTGCTTCCAGGTCTTCAATGCTGAAGCGGGCAAAGATGCTGTTAGCCACGCTCGAGGTATTAATGACCGATGCCTGGGATTCCACGAGCCGGTCCATCAGCAGGTTGGTGAGCAGGAAGGGCGCCAGATGATTGACCTGCAGCGTCTTTTCATGGCCGTCCACGGTGTCTGCGCGCTTGGCCATGATGCCGCCGGCGTTGTTGGCCAGGACATCGATGCGCGGATAGCGCTCCAGCAGGGTCTGCGCCAGTGTGCGGACGTCGTCGAGGCGGGCAAAATCCGCCAGCAGATAATCGGCGCCCAGTTCACGGGCCACCGCCGCGGTCTTTTCGGGGGAACGGCCAACGACGACGACGCGGTTGCCCAAGCTGTGCAGGCTGCGGGCCGCTGCGGCTCCGATGCCGTCGCTTGCTCCGGTGATGACGATGGTTCGCTCTGGAACGGACTCGGGCACGGGAGGCCTTTCGGGCAGGTGGCGTGGACTCTCCCAGTATTGCCCCGCCCGGAGGATCCGCCAATGGATCAAGACGCCGTGTTTCGTGACTCGGGGCGGCAGTCCGGGTGTTCTCGGCCCCTGCCGCGGCGCTTAAACCTGCGGTCTGGGCTCCAGCAGCCGGCAGGCAGCCTCGATGGCCGCCGCCCGGCGTCGGGCACGTGATTCGGTGCAGGTCTCCGACTTTCCCGTAAAGAGGGTTTCCGGGGACTGCGTCCAGGCCGTAGCCATGGAAAAAAGCAGCGTCATCAAGTCATCCGGGTTCCAATGCCCGTCGATGATTCCCTTTTCCTGGGCGCGGACGATGTCTTCATTGCGGGGGCCGGGGCGGCCGCAGGGCCTCTGCGGCAGCAGTTCCGGTTCCTCTTCGAGGCGGGCCCAGTCCAGCATGCGCAGGTGCTCGGGTTCTTCCACCGCATGGTCGAACATCGCGCCCACAAAGCCGGGCAGGTCTTCGACATCCCGCGGAACCTGTTCCGTGGTTTCCTGCAGGTTTTCCGTCAGGACGGCAGCGAAGAGCGAGCGTTTGTCACCAAAATAGGCATACAGCCGCTCCTTGCTGGCCCGCGCCTCAGACGCAATCCGGTCCACGCGCGCGCCGGCCAGGCCATGGGCGGCAAATTCCTTGCGCGCTGCTGCCATGATTCGTGCCCGCGTTGCTTCGCCGTCGGTTCTCATACCTGTAGTATAGCTAAGCCAACCAACCAGTTCGTTTTGATGAGGATTTCCCCTACATGGATCGCACCACCCCCGCCGGAGCCCATCCGGCCGTCGATCATTCCGCGCACCCGCACCGCTGGCTGCTGCTGGCCGTGCTGGCCCTGGCCCAGCTGATGGTGGTCCTGGACGGAACCATCGTCAACATCGCTCTGCCCGACGCCCAGCGTGAGCTCGGCATGTCCGACGGCGACCGCACCTGGGTGGTCACCATCTATGCGCTGGCCTTTGGATCCCTGCTGCTCCTCGGCGGACGCATCGCCGATTACTGGGGACGCAAGCGCACCTTCATGGTGGGTATGGCCGGCTTTGCCATCGCCTCCGCCATTGGCGGCTTTGCCACGAGCACTGAAATGCTGTTGGCCGCCCGCGGCCTGCAGGGCGCATTTGCCGCCCTCCTTGCGCCCGCCTCGCTGGCCATCCTGACCATTACCTTCCCCACCGGCAAGGACCGCATCAAGGCCTTTGCCGTCTACGGCGCCATCGGCGGCGGCGGGGCGGCCATCGGCCTGCTTCTCGGCGGAGTGCTGACCCAGTACGCCAGCTGGAACTGGTGCCTGCTCGTGAACGTGCCCATCGCCGTCGTCGCCATGATCGCCGGCCTGCCGCTGATCCGCGAGAGCAAGGCGCACGGCAACACACGCTACGACCTGCCCGGTGCCGTCCTGGTGGTGGCCGGACTGGCTTCGCTGGTCTACGGCTTCTCGCAGGCCGAGAACGGCTGGGGCCGGGTGGAGACCATCGCCTTCCTTGCCGCCGGCGTCGTTATCCTCGCTCTGTTTGTCTGGGTGGAGAGCCGGGTTTCGAATCCGCTGCTGCCCCTGCGTGTGCTCGCCAACCGCGTCCGCGGCGGAGCATTCCTGACCTCCGCGCTGACCGGCGCCGCCCTGCTGGGCGGCATCCTGTTCCTGATCTTCTACTTCCAGATTGTGCTGGGATACTCGCCGCTGAAGTCCGGCCTGGCTTCGCTGCCGATGACCCTGTCCATCATGGTCGGTGCCGGCGTGCTGTCGAACCTGCTGCCGCGCACCGGCGTCCGCCTGCCCATGACCCTGGGTCCCATTGTGGGTGCGGCCGGCCTGGTCTGGCTGTCCTTCATCTCGGTGGAGGGCAACTACGCCGTAGAGGTCCTGCCCGGCCTGATCCTGCTGGGCTTCGGCCTGGCCATGATCTTTGTTCCGCTGCAGAACGTGGCGCTGGCCGGCATTGATGAGCACGACGCCGGTGTAGCCAGTGCCGCTGTTTCGGCCACGCAGCAGATCGGCGGTTCCATTGGCACCGCACTGTTCACTGCCATCTACACCGCCGCCATTACCGCTTACCTGAGCGACAACGCTGCCCGGCCTGCCGCGCAGTTGGAGGCGCTGGTCAGCGGCTACTCCACCGCCTTCATCTGGGCCGGCGTCGCCCTGTTCCTTGCCGCGCCGATCGGCTTCTTCATGATCCGTCCGGCCAAGGAAGACTTGATGAAGGTTCCGGCTGTGGCTCACGCCGGCTAGTCAGGCAACCTGTCAGTTTTCTGTGTGGATCTGCTTCGCTTTATGCGAGGCAGGTCCACACAGTTGTCTAAGGGGCAGACGTTTGGGGGCCGGGGCCGTGCGGGGGTGCGTCGCCCGCTGAGGTGCGTGGCGCGGTGTCCGTGGTTCCGGCTTCGCTTCGTCATTGGCGGTGACCTCGGGGAGAATCTGCTCCGCCAGAAAAGACGAGTATTTGGCCGGTAGTAGAAGGGCCGATTTTGGGTCTTTCGGAGCTGTTTTCGGGTCGGGAATGTCAGTGGCGGGTGAAAGCCTGAGGACATGGATCAGCACGGATCTTCTTCAGGGAACACGTCAGGTGCGTGGACGGCAACGGCGCGGAATGTAGCCGTTTATTCCGCTGAGCCCGGCACCGTTGAGAGTCTTCCTTCCGCCCCGTCCTGCCGGGACGGGTTCACCGGCAGCCTGGCTCTGCAAGGTGTTGAAGTCTTTGACCAGGATGAAGCCGGTGCTGTCCTGGCCCGTTTGGATCACCTTGTCCGGTGGGCGCAGGCCCAGCAGGCCAGGGTCCTGAACCGGCTGGAAGGGATCTTCCGGAACGGCTTCCTGCCGGAAACAGGATCGAACGAAGACCGGCAGTTGGACCCGGGTTTGGCTTTCAGTCTCGCGGCGGAGGAAGCAGCAGCGATCCTGCATCTGCCCACCGGCACCGCGAAGATGCTCATGATGGACGCCGGAACCCTTTGTGATACCCACACGGCCACCCTGCAGCGCCTGGAAGCGGGAGCCCTCGGTTACGGGCAGGTGCAGACCGTGCTGGAGCAGTCCCAGAACATTCCTGCCCCCGACCTGCCCGGATTCGAGAAGGATCTGCTGACGGCGGCCGGGCAGCATGACGGGAGTCTGACCCTGGCACAGTTCCGGGTCAAAGCGCGCCGGCTGCGCGAAACCCGCTACCCGGAGACCATTGCGGTCCGGCACAAAAACGCATTCGAAACCCGCCGGGTATGTTTGCAGCCGGACACGGACGGAATGTCCTGGCTCTCAGCGTTTCTTCCGGCGCAGAAAGCGCAGGCGATCTATACGCAGCTCAGTGTTGCGGCTCGGGGTGAGCAGGCTGCCGGGGATCCCCGTCCGGTGGATCAGTTGCGTGCCGACATCCTTGCTGACCTGCTGACCTGCGGCGGCAGGGAAGCTGCCGGTGACGGTGCGTGGGTCTGGGGCGAGAGCGACAGCGCTGATCGTCCCGACACACCCGCCAGCGCTGACAGTTCCGACAGCGTTGAAAGTACTGGTCGCGGCCTCGGTGATCGGCTCGGCCGGGACATCAACCGCACCGGTGGCACAAACCTCGCGGGTGCCGGTCACGCCGGCAACAGCATCAAGGCAGGCAAGGATGACGCTGGCAACGGCAACGGCAACGGCAACGGCAACGGCAACGGCAACGGCCGCAACAGCGACAGCAACAGCGACGGCAACACAGACAAGAGTAACGACGCTGAGAGGTCGGGCGGCCGTGGACAGGACCGTCCCATCAGGCACGGTTCCGGTGCCCGAACCGAGATTCTGGTCCTGATCACCGCTGAAACCCTGCTCGGAGCCGATGAGGATCCTGCGGAACTGCATGGTTACGGGCCGATCAGCGCCGAAACAGCCCGAAGGCTCGCACGCCAGGCGGCCCGGTGGACTCCGGTGGAACGCGATCCGCACACCGAAGAGATCCTTCGGGTCGGCCGCCGGCGCAAAGTACCGCCGGGACTCCAGCGTTGGCTGCGGGCACGGGACGGTACCTGCCGGTTCCCGGGCTGCCGGACCAATGTTCTGATTTCCGAGATCGACCACACCAGACCCTGGTCCCATGGCGGGACAACGGATCATGACAACCTGGAACATTTGTGCCGGCGGCATCACATGTTCAAAACCCAAGGTTTCTGGAAAGCCAGACAGCACTCACCCGGCATTATCGAATGGGTTTCACCGGGAGGCCGGACTTACCGCACCGAACCCCACCTTCGCCTTGCCTCGGGTTCGGGCACGGGTTCCGGTTCTCTATCCATCGGCATGCCAGGGGTTGTTACGGGCAGTCCAGGTGCTGCCTCAGGTCCGCCGCCGTCGTCGTCGCTTTGGGGAGCACCCGACGATCCCGATCCCTACGACTACGGCGACAACCCGCCGCCCTTCTGACGAGGTGGGCGGCCGGAAGCTTGGCTAGCGGAAACCGCCGTCGCTGCTCAATACCTGGCCCACCATCCACTGTCCTTCATCGCTGACCAGCCAGGCAATTAGCCTGGCTGGGTCGTCCGGCTCACCGAACCGGCCGCCGGGGAAGTGCGAAAGCACCTCTTCAAGAACTTCCGGCGGACGGTCAGCAGTCTCGAGGTCCAGATAGCCGGTGTTGACCGGGCCGGGGTTCACGGTGTTGAGGTTGATTCCGCGGCGAATCAGATCAGCTGCGACCGACGGTGTGATGCCGGCAAGCGCAGCCTTGGAGGTTGCGTACGCAATTTCGTTCTCCATTACCCCTCTATTGATCTGCCCTGAGGTCATCCAGATAACCCGGCCACCAGCGCGGCCGTTGTGCTGCAGGGCAAAATCGCGGGTGGCAAGAAGGGTCGACCGGGTGTTGACCTGCCAATGGGCATCGAGTTTCTCAGCAGTCATCTCCGCCAGCGGGCCGTCACCACCGCTGCGGGCATGGTTGCAGATCAGGATGTCCAGATGCCCCAGAGCCCCGACAGCATCGCGGATCAGCTGCCCGGCGCCGTCGGCTTCTGACAGGTCAATGCTCCCGTGGGCCAGTTGCGCACCGTCGGTAAGGAGGCTCTGCAGCTTGCCGACGACGTCGTCGATCGGGTCTGCGCCCCACGGCTGGTTCTTATCGTGCGGGGAATAGTGGGCCAGGAACAGGCTGGCGCCATCCGGGCCAGCCGTGAGGCCACAGCAAAGCCGATGCCCTGGAAGCGGCTGACACCGGTGATGACTGCCGTGCGTCCTGCCAGTGGGAGCGGGGTGTTCATGAAGTCCTCTCAAGGATGCGTGAAAACTCGATTGCTCAGGCCGTGGAAACGGAGCGCAGCGTCCGTGGAGAAAGCCTGTCCTGGAGGACCAGCGTAGCGGCACCCAACGCAGCGGCATCGTTGCCGTTAACTGACATCCGTACCTCAACCCGATGGATAGCCCGCGCCATGGCGCGTTTGTCCAGAGCTGAGGCGATGGTATCCACATAGAAGGACCCGGCAGTGGCGAAGGCGCTGCCGGCCAGGACAACAAGCTGCAGGTCCAGAAGGTTGACCATGGAGATGACAGCACTTGCCACATATTCGGCGGACCGGTTGATCAGCCGCAGAGCCACAGGGTCTCCGTTATTCGCTGCGGTGCCGATCGCGGCGAAATCCTCGGTGACAATGCCCGTCAGGGGAACATCGAGTTCACCGCGGGCAACGGCTTCGGCAGCCTGAGCCACCACCACCTGAGGACTCGCATAGAGCTCGAGACACCCGATGTTTCCGCAGCTGCAGGGCAAACCGTTTGCATCAACGCTGACGTGTCCTATTTCCCCCACATTGGAGCTGACACCCTGGTAAATGGTTCCGTCCATGACGATGCCGGCGCCAATCCCCGAACCCATGTATACCGAGGCATAGCTGGTATATCCTTCCGTTGCGCCGAGCCAGTATTCACCAATCGCGGCGGCTGTCGCGTCATTGTCGAACTCGCAGTGCAACCCGGTGGTGGTGGACAGAGCCCGGCGCAGCGGAAAACCGGTCCAATCCCGGAAGGAAGGGGCTCCGATCATGGCTCCTTCCGTACGGTCCAGCGGTCCCGGGGCAGCGAGTCCCATGCCCACCACGGTCTCCCGGTCCACCGCCAGCGCGTCGAAGAGCCCCTCGATGTCCTCAGTAATGCGGCTGACGACCGTCATGGGTGATGCCTCGCCGGGCCCGCTGACCCTGCGCCGTCCCACCACCTGCCCGCTCAGGTCGGCCACCACATAGGTGATGTAGTCCTGACCGATGTGCACACCCAGTCCCAGCCGGGAGGCGGGGTTGAGTTCGAGCAGCATCCGCGGTTTGCCGCCGGTGGATTCGCCTCGTCCGGTTTCCAGGACGACGCCGTCGTTCAGCAGCGAACGCACGGCAGTGGAGATGGTGGCCTGGGTCAGACCGGTCATGTCCGCGAGCTCCACACGGCTGATCGGCCCGGAGACACGAATCAGGTCCATTATTTTCCCGCGGGACGATTCGCGGCGGTGATTTTGCTTCACGGGGATCCTAACGCGCAACTGCTTGAGGGGGGTGCCGCAGCTCTTGCGGACTGCGGAGGAAGAGACGGGGCGGTGGGGAAGGGGGAGGTGAGCCGGAACCGGACAGATTGGGAGCCGGACGACGGCGAAGCGGTGCGGCTAGGGCTCCAGCCGCACCGCTTCTGCCCAGGCTTCGGCAATCACGGCGTGACCGCGCGGGGTGGGATGCACGCCGTCGTCCGCGAGTGATTCCGGGGGCGTGCCGTCCGCGACGAGCGCCGTCAGCACGGAATCTGTTCTCACAAGGACCGCATTGAACTCTTTGGCCAGCCGCCGGACGGCGGCAATTTTGGGATCCAGGTCCGTCCGCCACTCCTGCTGTTCCGCGGACACCGGCAGCAGGAAGGGCTCCATCAGCACCAGGGTGGTGTCGGGGGACACCCGCTCCAGCAGCGCCCGGTACCTGGCCATAAAGGTATGCTGATCGGTTTCCTGACCGGCGTCGTACCGGCGCCACGTGTCATTGATGCCGATCAGCACGGAAATCAGTTGCGGGCGTTCGGCCAGGACATCAGCATCCCAGCGCCGGGCCAGGTCCTCGATCCGGTCTCCGCCGGTGCCGCGGTTGACGACGTCGGCTTCGGCCAAGAGTTCTCCGCCCGCGAGGAGGCGGACATACCCGTCGCCCAGGCCGCCGACGCCGTCAGTGCGCCACCCGCAGTCAGTGACGCTGTCGCCGGTGAAGACAGTTCGCTGCCGGGAAGTTCGGGGCAAAGCGTGGTCCATGGTTTCTCCCAAAAGTATCGATGTAACACAGATCACTTACTTTAGTCTTCAAATTTACGCGGACCCAGCCCGCCTCAGACTCAAAAAATAAACCACGCGCTTACTCGAAAGTTACTTGACGTACCAAATAAAGTCGCCTAAGAAAGTACCAGCGGTTCTTGATGTGGTGAACCTCACACTGCTCCGGCGGCGATACAGCCGTCCGAAACTCGAAAGGTACAACGATGTCCTTCAAACTTTCAGGCACCCTGCCGGCCCGGAGACGGCTGAGTCTTGCCGCCGTGGCTGTCGTGGGCTCCGCTGCACTTGTCCTGACCGGCTGTGGCTCAGGCGGCGGCGGTTCCACGGACGACGACGTCTCTTCCATCACCGTGTTCAACGGTGCAACCGGCACGATTACGGAGAACTTCAACCCGTTCTCCACGACGGCTCTGCAGCCCACGCTCGGTGTCGTGTTTGAGCCCCTGTTTTGGTACAACGCAGCCTCCGAGGCGGATCCCACGCCGCTGCTGGGAACGGGTTTCGAATGGAATGAGGACGGAACTCAGCTGACCATCACCACTCGCGAAGGCGTGAAATGGTCAGACGGTGAAGACTTCACGGCGGAGGACGTCGCTTTCACTTTCAACCTGGTGGCCGAGACGCCGGAGCTGAACACGACGGGACTTTCGGCAACGGCCGAGGCCACCGATGCAACAACCGTGGTCCTGACGTTCCCGCAGAGTTCCTTCATGCAGGAGCCCGAGGTGCTGGGTGGCCGCGCAATCGTTCCGGAACACATCTGGAAAGACGTGGCGGATCCGATCACGGACATTAACTCCAACCCGGTAGGCACGGGTCCCTACAAGGTGAAAGATTTCACCCCCCAGAGCTACCTCATGGAAAAGAACGATTCCTACTGGGAAGAAGGCAAGCCGGCCGTTCAGGAAGTCCGCTACATCGCACTTGAATCTGCCGACGCCGCCACCGGAGCCCTCTTGGACGGACAGATCGACTGGATGAGTTCGTACTTGCCTGGCCTGGACACCATCCTGCAGGACCACGAAAACCTGTCGTACGTGAACACGCCGGCCATGATGACCGCCATTTTCACCTGCGCCAATGAAGCCTTGGGCTGTGAGGGGCCGCAGACGGACCCCGCTGTTCGTCAGGCAATCTATCTGGCGATGGACCGTGACCAACTGAACCAGCTCGCAGGCGGAGGTTTCGCCGAGCCGGCGTCGGTCACCATGACGCTCCCGGAGCGTGACGCGAAGTGGATTGCCGATCCGAAGATGAAGGAGATCCCGCAGTCGGCAAGTGTGTCCGAAGCAGAGAAGGTTCTCGACGCCGCGGGCTGGACCAAGGGAAGCGACGGCATCCGGTCGAAGGACGGCGAGCGCCTGAGCCTGGCCATCCAGACCGTCTCCGGCTGGAGCGACTACATCTCCATCAATGACGCCCTGACCCAGCAGCTGGCAGAGGCCGGCATAGAGCTGAAGCCAACGCAGGTGACGTACAACGAGTGGAGCAGCAACCAGACACTGGGCCAGTTCCAGCTCTCACTGGATTCCATTGGCCTGCAGCCCTCCAACAACCCGTACTTCACGTACGACAAGTGGTACAACGTCCAGAACACCACCCCTGTGGGCGAATCTGCAATCTCCGGCAACGCCGCGCGATATGACAATCCGATCGTCAATGACGCCATAGCTGTTGCCCGTGCCACCAACGATGAAGCCGTGCAGAAAGAGCAGTACGGCATTATCCAGCAGGAGATTGCCAAGGACCTGCCCTACATCCCGATCTATGTGAACTCCATGCTGACCGAGTTCAACACGGACCGTGCCACCGGCTGGCCCACGGATGACAACCGCTACGCGCTTCCGGCGTCCTGGAAGGCCTGGGACAACGGGATTGTCCTGAAGAACCTCACTCCTACAGAGAAGTAGCCGTCTCTGCTGCCGGTCCTCCCGGGGGTCGGCAGCAGAGCATAACTACCTGCCCTGCCGCCGAAAGTAGTGGTACATGCGACACATCCTTCAAAAGCTCGGGTTCTACCTTGTGGCCTTCTGGGCAGCGCTGACCCTGAACTTCTTCCTTCCCCGCCTGATGCCTGGCAACCCCGTGGACATGATGCTGACGAAGCTGGCCCAGCGTGGTCCCGTCAGCCCAGAAGCACGTGAAGCTATCGAGTTGCTCCTGGGGACCAACTCGCAGGGGTCCCTCCCGGTGCAGTATGTCGAATATTTGGGCAAAATCTTTTCCCTGGACCTGGGCGTCTCCGTCGCCTATTTTCCAGCATCAGTCACCACCGTGATCGGGCAGACCCTTCCCTGGACCATCGGCCTCATCGGAATTGCAACGCTCATCTCATTTCTCGTGGGTGTCGGCCTGGGGATGCTCGCGGGGTGGAAGCGCGGTTCCTGGCTGGACAACTTCATTCCGGTAACCACCATGTTCCAGTCCGTGCCCTATTTCTGGCTGGCCCTGATTCTGCTGTTCCTGTTGGGCAGTACCTGGAAACTGTTCCCGCTCAACGGCGGCTACAACGTGTACAACACCTCGCCGGGCTGGTCCTGGGAGTTCATTGGCAGCCTGATCTATTACGGAACCCTTCCCGCCCTGACCATCGTCATCTCATCAGTGGGCGGCTGGATGCTGGGAATGCGCAACATGATGGTGTCCACGCTCTCGGACGACTACATCGTCACGGCTGAAGCCAAAGGCCTGCGGCCGCGGCGGATCATGACGGCATATGCCGCCCGAAATGCGGTGCTTCCGTCAGTGGCGGGTTTCGCCATCTCGCTCGGGTTTGTGGTGGCCGGGTCCATTGTCACCGAAGCCGTGTTCTCTTATCCGGGTATTGGCTCGGCGCTCTTGAACGCCGTCAGCAGCAACGATTACTCCCTTATGCAAGGTGTTTTCCTCGTCATTACCCTCTCGGTGCTCGGGGCCAACCTGCTTGTAGACCTGCTTTACACCATCATCGATCCCCGCACCCGGGCGCGAAGCTGAAAGGCCGGCAATGACCAGCATCACGCAGGATCCCGACCTTGCTGCTGCGGCAGCCCGCAGCACCCGCCCCAAACGAGCCTTTCCGCCGATGACCCCCAAGCTCGCTTCGGGCCTCATCATTGCCGGAACCATCATCGCTTTTGGCATCTTCGGGCCGATGTTCGTGGGCAATCCCTCAACAGTTGACAACATTGGCCTCTCCGGTCCCGGCGACGGTTTTCTCCTGGGCACTACCCAGACCGGGCAGGACGTTTTTGCCCAGCTGGCTTACGCAACCCGCGGCTCCCTGACCATCGGGCTGATCGTGGGCTTGCTGACTGTCTTCCTGTCCGCTGTTTTCGGCATTGTCGGCGCCTACGCCGGAGGCTGGCTGGACGAGGCGTTTTCCCTCTTCAGCAACGTCATGCTGGTGATACCAGGATTGCCCCTGGTGATCATCATTTCCAGCTACGTTCCGGACAAGAGCATCTATCTGGTGGCAGTGGTCCTCGCCATCACGGGCTGGGCCGGCTCAGCACGGGTGCTGCGCGGCTTTACCCTCAGCGTCCGCAACCGCGACTACGTGGCCGCAGCCAGGGTGTCCGGTGAGAAGCCCTGGCGGATTCTGGGGGTTGAGATCCTGCCAAACCTCATCCCGCTGCTGGCGTCGCAGGCGGTCTTCGCCGTCATCTTCGCCATTCTCGGAGAAGCCGGCCTCTCATTCCTTGGCCTTGGCGCCTCCGGATCCTTCACCTGGGGAACCATGCTCTACTTCGCCCAGAACGGGATGGCGCTCCGGCTCGGAGCATGGTGGTGGTTTGTGCCGCCGGGACTGCTGATCGCCGCCTTTGGGGCTGCCCTTTCCCTGATCAACTTCTCCATTGACGAAATCATCAATCCCAAGCTCCGGGCCCAGACCCGGGGAACCCGCCGCAAATGGAATGTTTCCAAAGCCCAGCTGCGGCTGGCAGATAAGGACGGTGTCCTGTGAGCATCGATCAACCTGCATTCCTGGCCGAAGCCAAAGATGAAGCGCACCGCGGACCGCTGCACGGCCGAGCCGAGCGCGCGGCTGAGGCCCTTACCCATCCGGTCCTAACCGTTGAGAATTTCAGCGTGGAGTATCAGGGCGAGCGCACCGTCAAAGCCGTGCGCAACGTGACGCTGGCCCTTGGCCGCGGCGAGATTCTGGGATTGGCGGGCGAGAGCGGCTGCGGGAAATCAACGCTGGCCTACGGCATTAACCGGCTGCTCAAGCCGCCGGCGGTCATAACGGGAGGAAACGTCTCGTTCCATTCCCGGGAAGGGAACTCCCTTGACCTCGGCAAAATTCAGGGGAAGAACTGCGTGCATTCCGCTGGGACAAAATTTCCATGGTCTTTCAGGGAGCCATGAATTCCCTGAACCCCGTGATCTCTGTTCAGGCGCAGATGGAGGACATTTTCACCACCCACCGGCCCGACATGGGAAAGAAGGAGCGCCGCGAGCGGTGTGGCGAGCTGCTGGAACGTGTGGGAGTGGACCGGGCGCGCCTGCAGTCCTATCCGCATGAACTTTCCGGCGGGATGCGCCAGCGCGTGATGATTGCGATGGCGATGGCACTGGATCCCCAGGTCATGATCATGGACGAACCCACCACTGCCCTGGACGTGGTGGTGCAGCGGGAAATCCTGCGCGAGATAACCAGGCTGCGCGAAGAGCTGGGGTTCGCCGTCGTTTTCATCACGCATGACCTTCCGCTGCTGCTGGAAATCAGCGACCGCATCGCCGTTATGCGGGACGGCGAGATTGTTGAGCTAGGAGACGCCGTGGAGCTGTACACCAACCCGCAGCATGAATACACCCGCACCCTGCTGGCATCCTTTCCCAGCCTCACTGGTGAGCGCGGAGCGTTTGTCCGCGGAACCGTCCACGATCATGAAACCGGAGTACAGCGATGAGCGTCCTCGAAGTGCAGGACCTGGTGAAGGAGTACCGGCTGCGGGACGGCAGGCAGTCCCGGACGCTCACTGCCGTCAATCACGTGAGCTTTGCCGTCGAAACCGGGCGCACGGTGGCCCTGGTGGGACAAAGCGGAAGCGGGAAGTCAACGCTGGCTAAGCTGCTGATGCAACTGGAAAAGCCCACCTCGGGGCGGATTGTGCTGGACGGCAAGCCCGTCATCCGCCGGGGCGCAGGCCTGAAGCAGTACCGCAGTGACGTCCAGATGGTTTTCCAGGACCCCTTTGCCTCCCTGAATCCTTACCACACCATCGCCCACCACCTGGGCCGGCCCTTGATTCTGCACGGCAAAGCCTCCGGACGGGACGAAGTCATGGCTGGCGTGCAGCGGCTGCTGGAACGGGTCCGCCTGGACCCCGATATGGCCGGACGCAAACCGCATGAGCTCTCCGGCGGCCAGCGCCAGCGGATCGCGATTGCCCGGGCGCTCGCGCCCGAACCGCGGATCCTGGTGGCCGATGAACCGGTCTCCATGCTGGATGTCTCCATCCGGCTCGGGGTCCTGAACCTGCTGGCAGACCTGCAGCGCGAAGAGAACCTCGGCGTCTTCTACATCACCCATGACCTGGCCACTGCCCGGCATTTCTCCGACGACATCCTGGTCATGTTCAAGGGAGAAATTGTTGAACGCGGTGCCGCGGACGACGTCATCCTGAACCCTCAGCATGAATACACCCGCCTCCTGGCCGAGGCCGCACCCAATCCCGAGAAACGGCTCAGCGCCTAGTCCGGACCATTTGCGGCCCTGCCGTCCACTAACTTTTTTGGAGCACACGAGACCATGACACCAGCAAGCACGCAGCAGCAACTGGACCTCACCGGCCAGTGGAGCCTCACCTGGCAGAGCGGCCCCGACGAGTCGCCGGCTTACGCCCGTTCAGGGAAACCGCTGTCCGCCACTGTTCCGGGACAGGTCCACACGGACCTGATGGCGGCAGGACTGCTGCAGGATCCCGACGCCGGCTTCGGAGAACTCGAGCAATACTGGATCGGGCATTCCACATGGACCTATGCCCGGACCTTCATCTGGAACAGCACAGACCGGAACAGCACAGACTGGAACAGCACAGACCGGAGCGGCACAGACCCGAAAAAACCCGGCCTCCGCACCGAGCTCGTCGCCGACGGACTGGACACCATTGCCGTCGTCCGCCTGAACGGACAGGAAGTCGCCCGAACCGCCGACCAGCACGTGGCCTGGCGCTGGGATGTCGGCCACCTGCTGGTGGAGGGGGAGAACGTCCTGGACATTACCTTCAAGTCCGCCTGGGACGCGGCGCACGAGTGCGAGAGCGTTGTGGGCGAACTCCCGCGGCCCTATGCCGAACCGTATCCCTACCTCCGCAAGAGCGCCTGCAACTTTGGCTGGGATTGGGGGCCGCATTACATCACCGCCGGAATCTGGCAGCCCATCCGCCTGGAAACCTGGTCTGCGGCACGGATCGATTCGATTCGCCCCAGCGTCACGTTGAAGGGGACTGAAACGGCCGCCGTTCACGTCACCGTCGGCGTCGAACTCGCCGAAGCGGCAGAGGGGCTGACCCTGGCTGCAGTGCTGACCGACCCGGAGGGCAACGAAGCCGCCCGCACCAGCGTTCCGCTGACGGCAACCGGTGACACCTCATTCGACCTCTCGCTTCCCGAGCCCCGGCTGTGGTGGCCCGCCGGCCTGGGCGGCCAGCCGCTGTATACGCTCACGGTTGAGGCGGCGCACGACGGCGAAGCGCTGGCTTCCAGCCGGCGCCGGCTGGGGCTGCGGACGGTCAGCATCGATGAAAGCCCTGATGAAGCGGGCACGGGCTGGGCCATCGTGGTCAACGGCCGCCGGATCAGGGTCCGCGGCTACAACTGGATTCCCGAGGATCCGTTTATTGCCGAAGTCACTGCGGGCCGGCTCGGCCAGCGGCTGGACCAGGCGGTCGACGGCGGGGCGAACCTGCTGCGCGTCTGGGGCGGCGGATACTTCTCCACCGAAGCGTTCATGGACGGCTGCGACGAACGCGGCCTCATGGTGTGGCATGACTTTCTCTTTGCCTGCAGCGCCTATGACGAGTCACCTGACATGATCGACAGCGTCACCCGGGAAGCCGAGCAGGCCGTGGCCCGGCTGTCCGCCCATCCAAGCCTGGTCCTCTGGTGCGGAGGCAACGAATGCGTGTGGGGCGACTTCGACTGGGGCTGGCGTGAGGTCCTGCAGGGCCGTCCCTGGGGTGCGAAGTTCTACACCGAGATCCTTCCGGAGGTCATCAACCGGGTGGATCCCGGCCGGCCCTATCTGCCCAACAGCCCGTGGTCCGGATCCCTGGAGGCGCACCCCAACAATCCCGAAAGCGGTCCGGTGCATATCTGGACCGTCTGGAACGACGTCGACTACGTCCACTACCGGGACGTGAACCCGGCTTTTGTCTCCGAAATGGGCTGGTGCGCGCCGCCGGCCTGGAGCACCCTGCGCGCAGCCGTCACGGAGGGCGACCTGGTGCACGATAACCCGCAGGTTGTCCATCACATGCGGGCGGACAGGGGAATGGAAAAGCTGGCCCGCGGTTTGGCGCCCTATTTCGGCACGCCGGAGACGGCGGAGGACTGGCATTACCTGACCCAGGTGGTCCAGGCCCGCAGCCAAAGCGCCGGCGCGGAGTGGCTGCGCTCCCGCGAACGCTGTGCCGGTGTGGTGATCTGGCAGCTCAACGACTGCTGGCCGGTGCTCAGCTGGTCCGCAGTGGACAATGCCGGCATTGAAAAACCCGTCTGGTTTGGACTGCGCCGCTCCTTCGCCCCGCAGCTGCTGACCATCGTTCCGCGGATTCCCGGCGATACGGAGGATCCCACCGGAAC
Organism: Arthrobacter sp. TJ-58; assembly: GCF_058269295.1. Lineage (NCBI taxonomy): Bacteria > Bacillati > Actinomycetota > Actinomycetes > Micrococcales > Micrococcaceae > Arthrobacter > Arthrobacter sp. TJ-58. The sequence goes on along the minus strand of NZ_JBZCNM010000001.1, from coordinate 871,367 downwards.
GGGCGGGCTGGAACTTGTTGCCGTCAACGACGGATGGGCCCCCTGGTCCACCGAGGTGCGGGTACGGCGGCTGCGCTCGGACGGCACCGAGGGGTCGAGCGTTTCCCTGCGGCTGGACACGCCGCCTGATGCGACGTCCCGCCTGGTGCTCGACGACGAACTCGCGTCAGCGGTCCACGGCACCGGAGAGTTTCTGGTCGCCGACTACACGGTGCCGGGCGACGGGCCGGATGGCGGGTCAGGTGCCGGGCCCACTGCTGAGCGGCGGGCGTTGTGGTTCTTTGTTCCCGATGCTGTGTTCGATGCTGCTGCGCCCCGCTTCGAGTCGTCGGTGAAGCTCTCCGGCGGCAATCTCCTGGTCACCGTTTCCGCCGGGACCCTCCTGCGGGATGTCTGCCTCTTTGCCGACCGCCTGGCTGATGAGCTGGGGGTGCCGGCATCCCTGCTGCAGGTGGATGACATGATGCAGACCGTCCTGCCGGGTGAGAGCATCACCTTCACGGTTTCCCGCCGCGACGGAGCGGCACTGTCTGCGGCACCGGTGTCTGCCGGTTCCTGGCCTGTGCTGCGCTGCATCGGAGATTCTGCTGCCACTAATTCGGCCGGCAATGATGGTGCTCTCGCAGATGCGGGCGCAGATGCCGCCGCAGACACCGGCACAGCTGCCTTGGCTCAGCCTGCGGGTGCCGCAGGGGAGCACATGTGATTGCCGGAATCGAGACCGGAGGCACCAAGGTCATCTGTGCCGTTGCCGAAACATCGGCCCCGGGGGACATTATTGAGCGGATCCGCATCCCCACCACGTCTCCCGCGGAAACCCTGGGCGCCGTACGGTCCTTCCTGAACCGGCATGCCAACCGCAGCACCCTGGACGCCGTCGGCCTTGCTGCGTTCGGCCCGGTCATTGTGGACAGTTCCTCACCGTCCTACGGATGGATTACGTCCACACCGAAGCCGGGATGGCGCAACACCGACGTCCCCCGGGCGCTGGGACTGGGGGACTCGGTACCGCTGCAGGTGGTCACGGACGTAACGGGCGCAGCCATAGGGGAGCAGCGGGCCGGGGCGGGAGTCGGATTTCGCAATGTTGCCTATGTGACGGTGGGGACGGGAATCGGTGCGGGCTTCGCCTCGGACGGCCTGCCGTTCCTCAAGCGCAGCCATCCGGAAATGGGACACCAGCTGCTCCGGCGCTACCCCGGAGATGACTTTCCCGGCACCTGTCCCTTTCACGGAGACTGTGCTGAAGGTCTGGCCTCCGGACCGGCCGTCCTGGGGAGGTGGGGCCGCCCCGGAGAGCTGCTGGATGCCGGTGCCAGAACCGAAGCAGTGCCTGTGCTGGCCTATTACCTTGCCCAGCTGCTCGCTGCGGTGACCTATGCGGTGGCCCCGGACCGCATCATCCTGGGCGGGGGCGTCCTGCGGATCCCCGGACTGCTCGATGCCGTCCGGAGCCAGCTCTCCCAGCTTGTCGGCGGCGCGCTCGACGCACATCCGCTGACCCGGCCGGACAGCGGATACGTCTGCTCCCCGGCTCTGGGCGACGGGGCCGGGGTGCAGGGCGCCCTCTATCTGGCCCGCGACCTGGTGGAAACGAGATCCCCGCTCACAGCTGCCTGAACCCCTGAGGGGACCACCCGCATGGATGCAGGAGGTCCCCTCAGGGGAAAGCTCAGGTGAAAGCTCAAATCGATGCGCTCAGATGGAATTCCTCAGGTGGAACCTCTAGGAGGGACGGCTTTCGGGGGTCTGGGTCTTGGCCGGATCGCGTTCGGCGAGGGAACCAACTGCCTCGTCGATCCGGGCCAGGACATCGGATTTGAGCTCCACGCCGGCAGCCTGCACATTGGAGGTGACCTGCTCCGGACGGGACGCGCCGATGATGGCTCCGGCCACGTTCGGGTTCTGCAGCACCCAGGCAACAGCCAGCTGGCCCATGGTCAGCCCTGCCTCCTCGGCAATAGGCTGCAGCTTCTGCACTCCGGTGAGGACGTCGTCGTGCATCCAGCGGCTGATCATCTTTGCGCCGCCCTTCTCATCCGTCGCCCGGCTGCCTGCGGGCAGTTCAGCCCCGGGCTTGTACTTGCCGCTGAGGATGCCCTGCGCCATGGGAGAGAAAACAATCTGGGAAATGCCCAGCTCTTCCGATGCCGGAACCACCTCCGCTTCAATCACGCGCCACAGCATGTTGTACTGCGGCTGGTTGGAGATCAGTGAGAAGCCCATGTCCCGGGCCAGCGCCTGGCCTGCTTTGAGCTGCTCGGCCGTCCACTCGCTGACGCCGATGTACAGGGCCTTGCCCTGCCGCACGACATCCGCGAAGGCCTGCATCGTTTCTTCCAGCGGAGTTTCGGTGTCATACCGGTGGGCCTGGTAGAGGTCCACGTAGTCGGTCTGCAGGCGCTGCAGGGAGCCGTTGATGGATTCCATGATGTGCTTGCGGGACAGGCCGGAGTCATTGTGCCCCGCGGGGCCGGTGGGCCAGTAGACCTTCGTGAAGATCTCCAGCGATTCCCGGCGCTCGCTCTTCAGGGCGGTCCCGAGGACTGTTTCCGCGGCGGTGTTCGCGTAGGCGTCGGCAGTGTCAAAGGTGCTGATGCCGGCGTCCAGGGCAGCCCGCACGCACTCGGCGGCGACGTCGTTCTCCACCTGGGACCCGTGGGTCAGCCAGTTGCCGTAAATGACTTCGGAGATCTTCAGTCCGCTGTTGCCGAGGTATCTGTGTTCCATAGCTGCGCTTCCTTTGCCCATTATTGTCAGTGACCTAAATCACGTTGGTACAGCTGTAAAGCTAAGCCAGCTTTCCTTTTCCGTCAAAGAGGCGGACGAAACAGGATCCGGCGCCCAGGAGCCGACGGCCCGGGAGCTGAGTTTCAGGCGGGCCGCCGTGCCAGTGCCGCAAGGGGCGGAAGCATGCCGCATACTTGCGGCATGAACAACGGGGACAACGGGGACAAGGATTTTCGGACGACGGCCGGCAGCAAGGCAGTTGCGGCGCTGCGGCGTGCTCCTGTGGCCGTCGTCGTGTTCCTTTCCGGAGTGCTGATGGCAGTGGTGGTCATCGCTGTGGAAGCAATCCCCGATGGGCAAATTCGCCCCGGACACCTGGTCGGCGGCGCCTTCGCGGGCATGTGCGTGGCAGGGATGACGCTGTGGCAGATCCGCCGGCACCGGACAGGTGGCCGAAACACGTCCGGCGGGTGCTCCTAGGGCGCAGCTTGTCCTGCGGCCGCCGGAGCCTCCTGCCCCAGCCCTGAATGTTCCCCGCGCAGCTGGCGCTTGACGATTTTTCCGCTGGGGTTCTTGGGCAGGGAATCGGCGAGGACCACGTATTTGGGTGTCTTGTAGCCGGCAAGCACGCTGCGGGTGTGGGTCATGACCGCCTCGGGCGTCAGCTCGGCTCCCGGACGCGGCACCACCACGGCGGCTACGGCCTCCACCCAGTGCGGATGGGGTACCCCGAAGACAGCAACCTCGGCCACGCCGTCGAGCAGGTAGATGGCCTCCTCCACCTCACGGCTGGCCACGTTTTCCCCGCCGGTCTTGATCATGTCCTTCTTGCGGTCCACAACGCTGAGGTAACCGGCGTCGTCGAAATAGCCCAGGTCTCCCGAATGGAACCAGCCGTTGGTGAAAGCCTCGGCGGTGCGCTCAGGGTCGCGGTAGTAGCCCAGGGTCGCATGCGGACTGCGGTGCACAATCTCGCCCACGGTACCGGCAGGGACGTCATTGCCGTCAACCACCGCCGTCTCCACATTCAGGGAAGGGCGGCCCGCTGATCCGGCGTGGGTCAGCTGGTCTTCCGGACCCAGGATGGTGGCCACCGGAGCCATCTCCGTTTGACCGTAGAAGTTCCAGAACCGGACGTTGGGAAGCCGGTCCCGCAGTTCCTTGAGCACCTGCACCGGCATGGCGGACGCACCGTAATAGCCCTTGCGCAGGGAGGAAAGGTCCGCGGAATCGAAGTGCGGCGAGCGCAGCAGCGAGATCCAGACTGTGGGCGGGGCAAAGAACTTGGTGACCCGCTCGCGTTCGATTGTCGCCATGACGGCCGCCGGATCCGGATCCGGAAGGAGAATGCTGGTGGCACCAAGGTAGATGTCCGGGCCCAGAAAGCAGTCCAGCTGGGCGCAGTGGTACAGCGGCAGCGTGTGCAGGTCGACGTCGTCGGAAGTCATGTTTCCGTCCACCACAGCCGAAACGTACTCCCACATCAGCGACCGGCTGGACATCAGCGCACCCTTGGGCCGGGATTCGGTTCCGGAGGTGTACATCAGCCGCACCGGGTCATCGTCAGCCACGGCAACCGCCGGCGCCGCGCCGTCGTACTCGCACCAGTCCTGCACATTTCCCCACCCGGCCGGCGCGGCACCGGTACCGCTGCAGATGCAGGAACGCACGACGACGGCGTCTGTCGCCGCAGCGTCCATGGCCGCCTCAGCCACCGGCACCAGCGCATCCTGCGCCACAAAAGCGGTGGCGCCGCTGTGGTCCAGGACGTAGGCGATCTCATCGGCGCCGAGCATGAAGTTGATCGGCACCAGCACCACGCCGGTGCGCGCGGTGGCGAAAACCAGGACGGCGTACTGCCAGGTGTTCCGCGAGAGCAGGGCCAGCCGGTCGCCCGGTTCGATGCCCTGCGCGGACAGAGCCGCCGCCGTGTTGGCCACTGCCTGCTCAAATTCGGCGAAGGTCAGGCGGGTGGGGCCGTCCGCAACGGCGGTGCGGTCCGGAAAGCGCAGGGCGCTGCGCCGCGGCAGATCACCCAGGGACTGGCTGCGGGACAGTGCAAGAAGCGGTGCTGCGGACACGCGGAACCTCCGAAGTTGAATGCTTGCCGCTGCCCCACCTTCGGTGCGCCAGCGGACCCGTTGCCACATTGTGTCCCACCGGCGCCCGCAGGGGAAGAATCAAAATGCCCGGTTAGACTGGCCGCCAGTCCCGATCACGGCCCACCCACAAGGAGGAAACACCCAATGACGTTCCGCCACCTCACCCTGGAGTACGACGGCGCACTGGCGCGGCTGACACTGAACCGCCCCAACCAGGCCAACGCCCTGAACCTGGAGCTGGCGGGGGAACTCTGCGCCGCGCTCGCAGAGGCTGAAGCGCGCGCGGACTGCCATGTCCTGGTGCTGCAGGGTGCAGGGCGCTTCTTCAGCGCCGGCGGCGACGTGGGGGCCATGGCTGTGGCCGCGGATCAGGGTGGTTTCCTCAAGGAACTTGCCGGCAAGCTGCATGAGGTGATGCTGGGCCTGGCGAAGTCGCGGCTGATCAGCATCGCCGCGGTGAACGGACCTGCTGCGGGCGCGGGCCTGGGACTGGCGCTGAACGCCGACTTCATTCTGGCCTCGCCCAAGGCGCGGTTCCTGGCCGCCTATGCCGGAGTGGGACTAACCCCCGATTGCGGGGTCTCGTATCTGCTGCCCGAACTGGCCGGCCCGCGGCGGGCGGCAGAGATGTGCCTGGCCGGGCGGACCGCCAGCCACGCCGACGCCCTGGAATGGGGGCTCATCAACGAGTTGGTCCCGTCCGAAGACCTTGCCCTCAAGGCACAGCAGCTGGGGGAGCAGCTGGCAGCGGGATCAGTTGCGGTGCTGGGACCCACCAAGCGGCTGCTGCGTGCCCGCAGCATCGCCGGCTATGAAGCGCATCTGCAGGAAGAAGCGGCCACCATTGCCTCCATGGCAGGTTCCGCGGATACGCGGGAGCGGATTGCCGCTTTCGCCGCCAAGGCGAGCCGCTAGAGGAGATCGCTGGCGAAGTTGTCAGGGGCCGACCACCCGCCGACCACCTACCGGCAACAGAACAGGCGCCGGAGCTGCTTTCACAGCAACTCCGGCGCCTGTTCTGTCAGTGATTTATTGACGGTGCGTTCTGCCTAGACCTTCTGTACCGTGATGGACCATTCCGCCGGACCGATCTTGGAGAAATCCGTTACCGGGTAATTGTTCTCCGCGGCCCAGCGCGGAATGGCGTCGGTGGCCTGGGTGCAGTCGAAGTGAATGACCAGCTCATCCCCGGCCGCCATGGTAGTCATGGCGTCCTTGGCTTCGACGAGGGGAAACGGGCAGACCTGACCGTTGGTTTCAAGGGTTACCTGTGCCATGGGAAAAGTGTCCTTTCGGGAGTAGTGCTTGGATCTGTTGGGGGCAAGCTATCGGCAGAGGATGGAGCTAGGCGCGGGGGGGGGGGGAGCTAGCTGCGCGTTGCCGCGGAGACGGAAGCGTTGCGGACTGCGCCCGATCCGGCAGCACCCGATCCGCCTGCTCCCGATCCGGCAGCACCGGATCCGCCTGCTCCGGATCCGCGGGCGGGCCGGCGGTTCATGATCGTCAGCCGGGCTCCGAGGCCGGTGCCCAGGATCATGAACACCATGGCCGTCCAGCCCTGGAAGCTGAATTGAGCGGTTTCCACCATGGCGTTGCCGATGGTGCAGCCGCCGGCCAGGGCCGCGCCAATTCCCATCAGGGCGCCGCCGCTGAGGCTTTTGACCACCGTTGCGGCATCCGGAACCCGGATACGGAATTCACCGCTGCCCTTGGCGGCAATGTAGGAGCCGAGCAGGATCCCGGCCACCAGGAGCACTCCCCAGTCCACGAGTTCGGGATCACCGGTGACCAGGAAGTTCACGGCGTTGGAGGACGGGGTGGTGATGCCCAGCCCGGCTTCGCGTCCCGTGGCCCAGCTCAGCGGCCAGGCGGCGATGGCAATCAAACCAATGACCACGGCGGTGGCAAAGGCATGCCAGGGCTTTTCGAAGAGAAGATGGGCCAGACCCGTTTTGGACGCCGGGGGTGCTGCCATCTTGAACCGGGGCTTGTTGAGGTGATGGCGTACGGCCAGCCCAACGCCAACCACCAGCAGGGCCACGAAGATCCAGGGTGAAACGTTCAGGACGGAATAAAAGTTGCTCTGCTCCACCGTCACGGACCTCATGGAGGTGTTGAAACCGGAAAGCGGGCCGGTCTTCATGATTGCGGCAAACAAGGCGTAGGTGATCAGCGCAAGCCAGCTGCCCACCAGGCCCTCACCGGCACGGTAGTAGGTGCCCGTGGCACAGCCGCCCGCCAGGATAATGGCGAAGCCGAAAATAAAGCCGCCAACGATGGTGGCCAGCCACGGAAAGGCGCTGGACTGAAGGGTGATGACACCGGCGGCATCCAGGGCAAACACGCCCACGCTTTGGACGGCAACAACCACCAGAAAAGCGGTCAGCCAGCGCGTATTGCGTGTCACCCAGATGTCGCGGAAGGCACCGGTGACGCAAAAGCGGCCGCGCTGCATCACAAAGCCCAGGGCCATGCCCACAAAAAGGCCGGAGATAAGCATGGGTGCTCCTTTGAGGGGGATTTGGGTACGGGCAGAAATGAGCCGCAGTTTCGAAACGCTAAACCCGGGCATCCGGACAGGCCAAAGAAAATAACCCGCTGTGAACGCAGATGAAGCCCCGTGACCCAGCAGGAATATCGAGAATGGAAAGGATGTTTAACGCCTCTGCCTAGTGCGCCCTTTTTCCGCCGGCGGGCAAAGCGCAGGGTCCGCCAACCGCCCCGCCGGCATTAGTCCCGCAGCAGGGCCACAGACCTGCCCCTAGTAATTAGTAGGGAGTCCAAGTATGTTTGGCGTCACAGCACCAACGAAGGGCAGGGCATGTTCGAACTCACCGAGGACCAGCGGGCTATCAGGGATATGGTTTCGGAGTTCGCTTCCGATGCTTTGGCGCCCAACGCCGCAAAATGGGATGAAACAAAGCATTTTCCCGTGGATGTCCTGGCCCAGGCCGGAGAACTTGGCATGGGGGCAATCTACGCGTCCGAAGAATACGGCGGATCGGGTCTTTCCCGTTCCGATGCTGTGCTGATCTTTGAAGAACTCTCCAAGGCGGATCCGTCCATTGCCGCCTACATTTCCATTCACAACATGGTGGTGTGGATGATTGACACCTTCGGCAACGCGGACCAGCGTGCCCGCTGGGTGCCGGAGCTGGCCACCATGCAGTCACTGGGAAGTTACTGCCTGACGGAACCCGGTTCGGGCTCGGACGCGGCGGCCCTGGTCACCAAGGCTGAACGCGACGGCGACGACTATGTGCTCAACGGTGTCAAGCAGTTCATCTCCGGGGCAGGGTCCTCCAGTTACTACATCGTCATGGCCCGCACCAGCGGCGCCGGTCCGCGCGGCATCAGCGCCATCGTGGTGCCCGGCGACACCCCCGGGCTCTCCTTCGGCCCGGCCGAGCGCAAGATGGGCTGGAATGCCCAGCCCACCGGCCAGGTAATTTTCACCGACCTGCGGGTTCCGGTGGCCAACCGCCTCGGTGAGGAAGGCGCCGGCTTCGGCATGGCGATGAAAGGCCTGAACGGCGGACGGCTCAACATGGGGGCCTGCTCCCTCGGCGGAGCCCAGGCGGCCCTGGACAAGACCGTGGCATACCTCAAGGAGCGCTCCGCTTTCGGCAAGCCGCTCATCGAACAGTCCTCGCTGCTGTTCCGGCTCGCGGACATGGAAATGGAACTGCAGACTGCCCGCACCATGCTGTGGCGCGGCGCCGATGCGCTGGACCGCGGCGCCCCCGACGTCGTGAAGCTCTGCGCCATCGCCAAGCGCGTGGCCACGGACAACGCGTTCAAGGTGGCCAATGAAGCCCTGCAGCTGCACGGCGGTTACGGCTACCTTTCCGAATACGGGCTGGAAAAAATCGTTCGGGACCTGCGGGTCCACCAAATACTGGAAGGTTCCAACGAAATCATGCAGCTCATTGTGGGCCGGACGCTGGCGGATGCCTGACATGACCGAGACACCTGTTACGCCCGAGGCTACCGAGCCTGAGGTCCGCCTTGAACGCACCGGCCACCTGGGCCGCATCATCCTGAACCGGCCCCGGGCGATCAATGCGCTGACCGCCACCATGGTCTCCCTCATCAGCGCTGCCCTGGATGAGTGGGAGCACGACGACGGCGTTGCCACCGTTCTGCTCTCCGGTGCCGGAGAGCGCGGGCTGTGCGCGGGCGGTGACATCGTGGCCATCTACCGCGATGCGGGCAACGGCGGTGCCGAATCGGCCCGGTTCTGGGCCGAGGAATACGCGCTGAACGCCCGGATCAGCAGCTATCCCAAACCGTATGTGGCGCTGATGGACGGCATTGTCCTGGGCGGCGGCGTCGGCGTTTCCGCGCATGCCCGGCACCGCGTCGTCACTGAACGCACCAAGGTCGGCATGCCGGAAACCGGCATCGGGTTCGTGCCCGATGTGGGCGGCACCTATCTGCTGTCTCGGGCACCCGGGGAGCTGGGTACCCATGCGGCCCTGACAGCGGGAACCATGACCGGTGCCGATGCCCTGCTCCTGGGCCTGGCGGATGTTTATGTGGACAGCTCCCGGCTGGAAGAGCTCGCCGCCGCACTGGCACAGAAACCCGTGGAAGAAGTGCTGCAGGACTTCGGCTCGGAGGCTCCCGAGGCCCCGCTCGCCGCAGCCCGCGGCTGGATCGACGCGTGCTACGCCCATGAGGACGTGGAGTGCATTGTTGACGCGCTGCTCGCGTCGGAGTCCGCGGATGCGAACGCGGCAGCCGCGGCCATCCAGGCCAAGTCCCCGTCTGCGCTCAAGGTGACGCTGGCGTCACTGCGCCGGGCACGGGAACTGCCGGACCTGGCAAGCGTCCTGGAACAGGAGTACCGCGTTTCGCTCCGCGCCCTGGCCGCACCCGACTTCGCGGAAGGCGTCCGTGCCCAGGTCATCGACAAGGACCGCAACCCGCAGTGGGAGCCGGCGACGCTGGACGAGGTGCGGCAGGCCGATGTTCAGGCCTACTTTGCGCCGCTGGAGGGCGCCGAACTGCAACTTACCCCCAACCGATCAACCAGCCAGGAGCTTTCATGACATCCGAACAAGGCACCCGGATCGGTTTTATCGGGCTGGGCAACATGGGCGGCCCCATGGCCGCCAATCTTGTGGCCGCAGGCCACCGCGTCACCGGGTATGACCCCGTCCCGGCTGCGGCCGAGCGGGCAGCAGCCGCCGGTGTGCGCATGGTGGAGACCGCCGATCAGGCAGTCACCGGCACCGACATCGTCATCACCATGCTGCCCACGGGAACGCATGTGCTGAACGTCCTCTCCGGCGACGGCGACTCCCTGGGGCTGCTCGCGGCCGCCGGCCCCGACACCCTCTTCATCGAGTGCTCCACCATCTCCGTGGATGACGCCAACACCGCCCACGCCCTCATGCTGGAAACCGGACACCGCGGCCTGGACGCGCCGGTGTCCGGCGGCGTGGTGGGAGCCGAAGCGGGAACCCTGACGTTCATGGTGGGCGGAGCGGAGGAAGACTTTGCCTCGGCCCTGCCCGTGCTTGAAGTGATGGGCGGACGCGTGGTGCACTGCGGCGGGCCCGGAGCCGGGCAGGCAGCAAAAATCTGCAACAACATGATCCTGGGCGTGTCCATGATCGCCGTCAGCGAGGCCTTTGTCCTGGGCGAGGAGCTCGGCCTGACGCATGAGGCGCTGTTCAACGTCGCTTCGGCGGCATCCGGACAGTGCTGGGCACTGACCACCAACTGTCCGGTCCCCGGTCCGGTCCCCGCGAGCCCGGCGAACCGGGACTACCGGCCGGGATTCGCGGCGGCCCTCATGGCCAAGGACCTGGGTCTGGCCGCCGACGCCCTGGACTCCACCGGTGTGCAGGCCGACCTCGGCCGCCGGGCCGGGGAAATCTTCCGGAACCTGACGGATTCCGGCGGCGGCGGGGAAGACTTTTCAGCCGTCATCAAGACCATCCGCGCCGCCACCGGCGGCGCAGCGGACAGCAGCACTGACAGCAGCAGCGTCAAAAACAACAGTGACACTGCCGGGCAGCAGCCGGCAGGAAAGAGCGGAGCAGCATGAGCGAGTACGAGAACATCCTCCTGGAGCGCAGCGGCCGGGTGGGCATCATCACCCTGAACCGGCCCAAGGCGCTGAACGCGCTGAACTTCGGGATGATGCAGGACGTGGTGGCCGCAGCCACCGACCTGGACAACGATCCGGACATCGGCGCCATCGTGATCACCGGATCCGAACGGGCCTTTGCCGCCGGCGCGGACATCAAGGAAATGTCCGAGAAGACCTACATGGATATGTATCTGGGGAACTGGTTCCGCGGCTGGGACACCCTGGCGGCCGTGCGCACCCCCGTGATCGCCGCCGTCGCCGGCCACGCCCTGGGCGGCGGCTGCGAACTGGCCCTGCTGTGCGACTTCATCATCGCCGCCGACACCGCCAAGTTCGGCCAGCCGGAAATCAAGCTCGGAGTCATTCCCGGAATCGGCGGCTCGCAGCGCCTGACCCGTGCGGTGGGCAAGGCCAAAGCCATGGAAATGATCCTCACCGGCCGGACCATCGGTGCCGAGGAGGCCGAGCGCTCGGGCATGGTTTCGCGCGTGGTGCCGGCCGCGGATCTGCTCGACGACGCCCGCTCCACCGCAGAGACCATCGCCTCCATGTCCGCTCCCGTGGCCATGCTCGGCAAGGAACTCGTGAACGCCGCCTTTGAGACAACGCTGGACTCCGGCATCCGTCTGGAGCGGCGCGTGTTCCACTCCGTATTCGCCCTCGAAGACCAGAAGGAAGGAATGGCTGCGTTCATCGAAAAACGCAAGCCGGACTTCAAGCACCGCTAAGCACCGTTCCCCTCTCCACCCATCCCACCCAGTCCACCCAGAGAACGAGGCATCATGACCCAGCTCAACATTCCGGCGGAACCCGCGGCCGGAGCTTCCGAAACGCCCGATTACAGCTCGTTTCTGTCCGGCACGGACCAGCCCATGTGGATCGGCGGGGAACCGGTGGAAGCTGCCTCGGGCTCCTGGCGGGACGTCATGAACCCTGCCAAGCGGGAAATCGTGATTGCCCGGGTTCCGGCCGCAGGCCCCGAGGACGTGGACCGGGCGGTGGCCGCTGCGCGGGAAGCATTCCCGGGCTGGCGCAACGTCCACTTCACGGTCCGGGCACGGGCATTGTCCCTGATCGCGGATGAGATTGAGTCGCGGGCGGAGGACTTTGCCCGGCTTACGGCGCTGGACACCGGCAACGCCCTGCGCACGCAGGCCCGCCCGGAAGTCACCACGCTGGTGGCGCTGTTCCGTTACTTTGCCGGAATTGCCGGCGAGGTCAAGGGCGTGACACTGCCGGCCGGCGACGGCCAGCTGCAGTACACCCGGCTGGAACCGCTGGGCGTGGTGGCCTGCATCCTGCCCTGGAACTCGCCGCTGATGATTGCCGGCTTCAAGCTGCCGGCCGCCCTGGCTGCCGGCAATACGGTGATCCTCAAGGCCGCCGACGACGCCCCGCTCACCATCCTGCTGCTGGCCGAGATCTGCTCGCGCCATCTTCCGGCCGGAACCGTCAATGCGCTGACCGGACGCGGAAGCGTCATCGGCGCTGCGCTGGCCGAGCACCCCGGCGTGGATAAGGTTTCCTTCACCGGCTCCACCGAGGTGGGCCGCGGCGTCGCCCGCACCGCCGGGGAACGGCTCGCCCATGTGTCCCTGGAACTCGGCGGAAAGAACCCGTCCATCGTCTTCCCGGATGCCGTGGATGATGACCTGATTGACGGCCTGCTGCTCGCCTCCCGCTTCACCCGCCAGGGACAGAGCTGCACGGCCGGGTCCCGGCTGTTCCTGCACGAGGACATCTACGACGAGGTGCTGGAACGGCTCGCTGCCAAGCTCGGCGCCCTGAAGGTGGGCAACCCGCTGGACGAGGCCACCGACATGGGCGCAATCATCAACAACAGCCAGTTCTCCTCCATCAGCGGCTACCTTGAAGACGGCCGCGGGTCCATGGACACCATCCTGGGCGGCAGCGTTCCCGCAGAGGGCCCGCTGACCGACGGCTACTTCCACCTGCCCACGATCTTTGGCGGCGGCCGCAACGATTTCCGCCTGGCGCAGGAGGAAATCTTCGGCCCCGTGCTCGTCGCCATTCCGTGGCGCGACACCGAAGACGTCATCCGCATGGCCAATGACTCGCATTACGGACTGGCCGCCTACGTCTGGTCGCACAATTTGGACAACGCGCTGAACACCGCCCACCGGGTCGATGCCGGCTGGGTGCAGGTCAACCAGGGCGGCGGTCAGGTGGTGGGCCAGTCCTACGGCGGCTACAAGCAGAGCGGGATCGGCCGTGAGGTGTCGCTCGAAGGCATGCTGGCTGGATTCACTCAAACCAAGCAGATCAACGTTAAGCTGCGCGGCTGAACCCTGCCGGGCAGCTGAGGAATCCATGAGCAAAGGCACCCTGCGCCTTACCCGGGACGGGCCGGTGGCAACGCTGACGCTGTCCAATCCCGGCCGCCGCAATACCCTGACCGCGCACATGTGGCGGGAATTCGCCGTCGTGCTTGCTCCGCTTGCGGAGGATCCCGACGTCAAGGCGGTGATCATCCGCGGAGACGGCGAAGATTTCTCCGCCGGTGCGGACATCTCCGATTTGAAAGCGATCCTGCACAATCCGGACAACGGCCTGCACGACGGCGGCGACGTCACAGCGGGGGAGGAAGCCATTGCAGCGTTCCCCAAACCGGTCATTGCCGCCGTGGACGGGTACTGCCTGGGCGGGGCGTGGCAGGTGGCCGGTGCATGCGACATCCGGCTGGCCTCGGACCGGGCCGTTTTTGGCATCACGCCGGCCAAGATCGGGATTGTGTATCCGCTCTCCGGCATTGAGCGGCTGGTCCGGCTGGCGGGTCCCGGTGCAGCCAAGTACCTGCTGTTCAGCGGCGACTTTGTTCCCGCCGAACAGGCGCTGCGCTTGGGCCTGGTGGAACGGGTGATTCCGCAGGCGGACTTCTGGACCGACGTCGCTGCCTTTGCGCACCGGCTCGCCGGCAGGTCCCAGCTCTCGCTGCAGGCCACGAAAGAACTGGTGGACATTATTGCGGCCGGCGGGACTCCGGTGGAACTGCCCGGCCTCGAGGCGGCCAGCCGCCGCTGGCAGCACGAGATGGCGGCGGCACCGGATCCGGGGATCGGTGTCCGCGCCTTCCTTGCCAAGGAGGATCCCCGTTTCACCTGGACCGGACCGGTTTTCCCTGACGGAACGGCACCCGGCACCACCGCTGACGACACCAAGCACGAGGAAGAGGCACGATGAACCAGACCAGCGCCACCACTTTGTTCCGGGCAGCCCGGGATGAGCTGCTCGCCCTGTCGGGCAGCTATGAAAAGGCAGTGGAAACCTTCGCCTGGCCGCGGCTGGAGGGATCATTCAACTGGGCGGTGGACTGGTTTGATGCCATGGCCCGCGGCAACTCAGCCTGCGCACTGTGGATCGTGGAAGAGGACGGATCGGAGCAGAAATACAGCTTCGATGACATGGTCCGCCGGTCCGACCAGGTGGCTGCGTGGCTTTCGGCGTCCGGCGTGCAGCGCGGGGATCCCGTGATGCTGATGCTCGGCAACCAGGTGGAACTGTGGGAGAGCATGCTGGCGGCCATGAAGCTTGGCGCCGTCATCATGCCCACCGCCTCCGCCGCCGGCAGCGCCGACCTCGCGGACCGGATTCTCCGCGGGGGAGCGCGCTGGGTTATCGCCAACGCCGGGGACGCTGCAAAGTTCGACGGCGTCCCCGGGGACTACGGAAAGGTCCTGGTGGGAGGGGGAGCCTTCGACGGAGGTGCGGAGCGCCTGCGGGAGCAGGGCTGGCTGGACTACCGCCAGGCCTATGCTGCCGACCCGGTCCCGCTGCAGACCGTGACGGCCGCAGCTGATCCCCTGCTGTTCTATTTCACGTCGGGAACCACCAGCCGGCCCAAACTGGTGGAACACACGCAGGTGTCCTACCCCGTGGGCCACCTGTCCACGATGTACTTCCTGGGACTGCAGCCCGGAGACATCCACCTGAATATCAGCTCACCGGGCTGGGCCAAGCATGCCTGGAGCAGCTTCTTTGCGCCGTGGAACGCCGAAGCCACGGTCTTCATTTACAACTACGCCCGCTTCCGTCCCGAGGCGCTGCTGGAGCAGATGCACCGGGCCTCAGTCACGAGCCTGTGTGCACCGCCGACTGTCTGGCGGATGATGATCCAGTCCAGCCTGGGGGAGCGCCCGGAACACCTGCGCGAATTGATCGGCGCCGGTGAGCCGCTGAACCCCGAGGTGATTTCCAAAGTGCAGGATGCGTGGGGGCTGTCCATCCGTGACGGGTTCGGGCAAACCGAAACCACGGCGCTGGTGGGGAACACTCCCGGGGCCGACCTGCATCCGGGATCCATGGGACGTCCGCTGCCGGGCGTTCCGGTGGTTCTGATCGACCCGGCCACCGGACTTCCGGGAGAGGAAGGGGAAATCTGCCTGGACCTCTCCGCGGTGCCGCTGAACCTGATGACCGGATACCGGGGGGATCCGGAACGCACCGAAGCGGCCATGAAGGACGGCTACTTCCACACCGGGGACATGGCCGCCCGGAATGCCGGGGGATACATCACCTATATCGGGCGCACCGATGACGTGTTCAAAGCCTCCGACTACAAGATCAGCCCCTTTGAGCTGGAGAGCGTCCTGATCGAACATCCGGCAGTGGCGGAGGCCGCCGTCGTTCCCGCCCCCGATGAGCTTCGGCTGGCAGTGCCCAAAGCCTATGTGGCCCTGGCCGACGGATGGGAGCCCAACCGGGAGACAGCCCTGTCGATCCTGGCGTATGCCCGTGAACATTTGGCCCCCTATCTGCGGGTGCGCCGGCTGGAGTTCCACGAGCTGCCCAAGACGATGTCCGGGAAGATCCGCCGGGTCCAGCTGCGGGCACTGGAGAACGACGGCGGTGCCGTCCGGTCCGGCGTCGAATTCCGGGACGACGAGTTTCCGGAGCTGCGGGGGTGACCGCGACGGCCAAGCCCCTGGCGCAGGATCCGATCGGGCAGGCCCGGCGGCACTGGGAGGAACACGGATGGGAGGACGCCGCGGACGGGATGGCTGCGGTGACTGCCGTGATGCGGACCTCGCAGATCCTGTTCACCCGGGTGGAAACCGTTCTCAAGCCGTTTGGATTGACCTTTTCCCGGTTCGAACTGCTGGCCCTGCTGAGCTTTACCGCCAGCGGTGCCCTGCCCATGGCCAAGGCGGGGGCCCGGCTCCAGGTGCATCCGACGTCGGTCACCAACACCGTGGACCGGCTGGAACAGGCTGGACTGGCCGAGCGGCGCCCGCATCCTTCCGACGGGCGGACGGTCCTGGTGGAAATCACGCCTGCCGGCAGGGAACTGGTGCCCCTGGCCGCGTCCGCCCTGAACGCGGAAGTGTTTTCCCGGCCGGGGTTCGGGCAGCAGGACCTCACCGAGTTGACGGACATCCTGACCCGCTTCCGGCGCCGGGCCGGAGATTTCGATGAATCTGCAGGCGAAGGCGTCCGGATCTGAGGGCGCAGCAATCCGGCCAGGGCTGCGGGTAGGGTCGTGGTATCCAAGGAAAGGACCTGCCCGTGGTCTCCATCGTCTGGCTCCGCGACGACCTGCGCACAGCTGACAATCCCGCCCTCCTGGCCGCGGCCTCCGAAGGCGGCGCGGTGGCCCTGTATGTTCTGGATGAGCAATCACCGGGCATCCGGCCGCTGGGGTCCGCCGCAAAGTGGTGGCTGCACCACGCGTTGAAGACCCTGCGGCACGACCTTGAGGCCCTGGGCATTCCGCTGGTACTGCAGCGGGGGCCGGCGGGCGACGTCGTTCCCGCGTTCGTGCAGGAAGCGGGCGCCGAGCGGATCTTCTGGAACCGGCGCTACGGCGGGCCGGAGCGGGAGGTGGACACCGCGGTCAAGGCATGGGCCGCGGCCGCGGATGTGCACGCGGAGAGCTTCCAGGCTTCGCTGCTGCACGAACCCTGGACCGTGCGTACCGGCGGCGGCGGACCGTACCGCGTCTTCACTCCGTTCTGGCGCACGGTCTCCGCAATGGACTTCCGGGCGCCCCTTTCGGCTCCGGACAAGGCCGCCGCCCCGCCGGCCGGTATCCCCGCCGGAGAGGACCTGGCGGGCTGGAACCTGCTGCCGCTGCATCCGGACTGGTCCGCAGGGTTGGCGGAAGCCTGGACCCCGGGCGAGGAAGCCGGGTTGTCCGCCCTTGGCGACTTCCTGGCGGGCCCGGTGCAGAATTACGACGACGGCCGCGACCGCCCGGCGAAGCCCGGAACCAGTCGGCTCTCCCCGTACCTGCGATGGGGGCATGTGAGTCCGTTCCAGGTCTGGCACGCGCTGTCCCGCGTCCGCGGGAACGGGCCCGGGCCGGATGTGTTCGGCACCGAAATCGGCTGGCGTGAGTTCTGCTGGCACCAGCTCTTTCACAACCCGGATCTGGCCATGAAGAACCTGCGGCCTGCCTTCGACGGGTTCCCCTGGGAACATCCGGAAGGCGCCGGACCGCAGACCCCGGCGATCCTGCGCGGGAAGGGTGCGCAGCCGCCGTCGGAATCCCGGCCGGAGGACCTGGCCGCACTGGATGCGTGGAAGGCCGGAAGAACAGGGATTCCACTGGTCGACGCCGGCCAGCGACAGCTGTGGAGCATGGGCTGGATGCATAACCGGGTGCGGATGGTGGTCGCCAGCTTCCTGATCAAGAACCTGGGCATCCATTGGCGGGTGGGCGAGGAATGGTTCTGGGAGACACTGGTGGACGCAGACCCGGCGAGCAATCCCGCCAACTGGCAATGGGTCGCCGGCTCAGGCGCGGACGCAGCACCCTTCTTCCGGATCTTCAATCCCCAGACGCAGGCGAAGCGCTTTGATCCCGACGGTGAGTACGTCTCCCGCTGGGTGCCGGACGCCTTGACTCCCGCCTATCCCGAGCCGCTCGTGGATTTGAAGGAGTCCCGCCGGAACGCTCTGGAGGCATACGAGAGCATTCGCTGACTGGCTGCGCAGGATGCTCAGCCAGGGGAGCAGGTGCAGCGGAACTCAGCTGTCAGCGCGCGGGCCTTCAGCGGCGTAGCAGGCCCACTCGGCGAGGGCGGCTTGAATCACTATGTACCGGTCATCGAAGGTATCAGCGCGGTAGTCGTCGGAAAGGTTGTGATTGACGGCCGCGCGGAAGGCTTCGGCGTAGTCGGCGGTGGGGCCAAGCACGAAGCGGCGGTCGGGGCCGCCGCGGACGACTGCCCAGCGGGTGTCCGGCGCGGCAGCGGCAGCGGCGGCAGTGTCGTAGTAGTCCGCGGCCAGGCCGAAATGCCCGTCCCACTCCACCCCGTGCAGCGAGACTTCGCTCGGCGGCTGCTCCACTTCAGCGGCAGGCCGCCAGTCGACCACGCTCTGTTCATCGTTGAGGACCAGTGTGAGGCGGGGCCGGGCGGGAAGATTGGAACTGACAGGCACTGCGAGGGCGAGGGAGCGGGGCCGGATATTGTCCGGCTGGGTGCGGAAGACTCCTGCGGCCGTGTGCAGGATGTAGGTTGCTGCGCCGTTCGCTGAAGGCTCGCCGTAGTCGATGCGGCGCAGTGTGGTGGTGAGGTCCAATGGCTCCTAACTTTCATATCGAATCCGGGCTGTACGGTGCTTCTTCCATTTTAGGTATCCGGGTGTGCACTGACAGGAGGCGTTAATCACAGCCATGCCGGCGGACGGCCGGTGCTCGGCACAGCGGGTGATCTGGGGCATAATGACACGCAATTCTGTTTGTGCCTCTCAGGGAGCAACACACATGGCCGGTACGTCAGCTGCATCCTTCTACACCGGGCTCGTCGCCGATCTCTACAAACCGCTCAAGTCCGCCAGCTTCGATCCCCTGCAATACCGGGACCTCATTGCGCAGTACGGTGAACCGGCCCTCGAGTTGGGCTGCGGCGACGGTGACCCCCTGCTGGATCTGAGGGAGAGCGGAATCGACGTTGACGGCCTGGACTCATCCCCCGACATGATCGCCAGGCTTCACCAGCGGGCGGAAACCCGCAACCTCGACGTGAGCGCATGGGTGGCGCCGATGGAGTCAATGAATCCGTCACGTCAGTATGCAACGGTCTTTCTGGCGGGGCCCACCTTTAATCTCCTGCCCACCGACGACGCGATGCGCCAGACCCTGCACAGCATAAAACGTGCCCTCCTTCCCAACGGCACTGCCGTCGTTCCGCTTTTTGTTCCGGAGCCCGCTTCGGCCGACGACACCGGCAGTGTGACGCGGCAGGAAACGGCCAACGGGTGGATCGCCTGCCGCGTAGTCAATGTGGAACGCGACGAAAGTGCCCGCACGCAGATCACCGCCCTTCGCTACGAACGCGAAAGCAACGGCATGCTTCAGCAGCTCAAACGGAACTGGCTGCTTCACTGGATTGATGTGGACGGTTTCACCGCTCTGGCGGAGGAGGCCGGCTTCCGGATCATCGACGCGCCGGCTGCCCTGGACCATGAGCCCAGGAACGTCGTCCTGCGAAGCTGACGGTCCGGCCCGGCGTCGCATCCGCTTAACGGACAAGGTCCGTGCCGGTTGCATCCCCTGAGGGAGAACAACGGGCACGGACCTTGTCCGGCGGCCGGCGGAAACTGCCGGCCTAAGCCTGTGCTGCTGGACCTGTCCTGCTAGACCAGCTGCTAGACCTGTCCCTGACCGGGGCTGCCGGCGGGGTGGGGCTGGAGCACCTGAACGTCCATTTCGCCGGAGAGCTTGCCGTCGAGGGCAGCGGTCAGGACCTTGAACGCGGGGCTCGCCGAGTGGGCCTGCAGATCTTCGGGGCTGGCCCACTTTTCGATCATGACCAGGCGGTCGCGTCCCTCGTTGAGGCTGTACACCTCGCAGCCGGCATCCTCGGCGTGCACGCGGGCGATCGACTCTTCCAGCACGGAAATGACGTCGTCCCGGAACTCAGGCTTGGGCACCATGGTGGCTACTACAACAAGACTCATGAGTTCTGCTCCTTCAAAGCATCAAGGGCGGCGTCAACGGGAACCGATCCGTTATTCAATTCGATAGTCTGCCCGATTGTGGCGGGACGGTCCAGCACGGCGGCGGCAACAAGGGCCACGTCTTCACGGGACACCTGGGTGCCTTCGATGCCGGGGCCGGTTTCGATCTTCCCGGTGCCCGGATCCATGGTCAGCGCGCTGGGACCGAGAATGGTCCAGTCCAGTCCGCTGCTGCGCAGGTATTCATCGGCTGCGGCCTTGGCTTCGGCATACGCGAAGAAGCCGTCGTCCTTGGGGACACCGTGGTTGGGGCCCGCGCCAAAGTAGGACACCATCACATACCGCGGGACACCTGCCGCCTTGGCCGCGTCCATGGAGCGGATGGCGGCGTCGCGGTCCACCGCGTAGGTGCGTTCGGCGGTTCCCCCGCCGGCACCGGCGGACCAGACAACAGCGTCCTGGCCGGCAAGCTTCTGCGCGATTTCTTCGGTGGAGAGGTTTTCGACGTCGGCGACGACGGCGGCGGCACCCGTGGCTTCGACGTCGGAGGTGTGGTCCGGGTTGCGGAACAGTGACGTGACCTGGTGGCCGTTGGCCGTGAGGTCCTTGGCCAGGTGGAGGGCGACTTTGCCGTGGCCTCCGATGATGGCAATGCGTGACATGGTGAGTCCTTTCGTGGGGATCAGTGTCCCAGCCACCATAAGCACGCTTACGGTTTAAGCACCTACCCGTTCCGCTAATGGCTAAGCAGCCGAGTTTTACGGGCGCATCGGGAATAAAGTGCCGCGGGACGTTGGGTTCGATGTGGCCGGGCCTGTTTAGATCGGCAGATCCCGCAGCAGGCCGCCCAGCCGCATCAGCTCCACCGGGATATGTTCGGTCAGGGTGAGTCCGGCGATGTTGGCCACGGTGGACACATCGGCCACCAGCCGCACCAGGTCGGCAATCCGCATGCCGTCAGGGTTGCTGCCGGGGGAATTGGTGAAGTCGCGCCGGTCCAGGACATCCAGATCGATGTGGACCGCCAGCTGCGTCGCACCGGTGCCGGCAATCCAGTCCATAATCCTGCGGCTGTCCTCGGAAGTCTCCGTGATGCCCACGCTCTTGATGCCGAGCCGTTCCTTGACGGCTATGCCTTCGGCGTCCCACTGCCGCAGCCCGACCTGCAGGATTTTCGCCGGCGGAATCAGTGCCGGAAGCGCGGCGATGATTCCGGCGTCGCCCTCTCCCGCAAGGGTGGCCAGGGCCATGGAATGGAACCCGGTGTAGGAATCCCCGGGGACACCGGTGTCGGGGTGGGGATCAATCCAGAGCACCGCAAGGTCCTCGCCGTAGACGGAGGCGAGGTGGCTGAAGGGTGCCACGCTCACCGAACATTCACCGCCGAAGGTAACTACGGACTCGGGTGCGGCCTCCCGCAGGATGTCCAGTGCGTCGGTCAGCTGGCGCATCACGGCATCCCGGGCGTAAATGCCGTCCACCGTGGCCAGCGCTTCGTCGCTCGTGTCGGTGCTCACGGGCACGTACGCGGTGGGGCCGTCATGGTCCGGGGACATCAGTTCCAGCAGGGCCGGGCCGAGATTGAACGAAAGCTGGGTGTCGTGCGCGTCCACCCCCGGATGCAGCTGGTGGGTCGAGGGCCCGGAAGCGCCCTGCCATTGCGGAAAGATCAGGCGCAAGGCGCCGGGACCGGTGGGGGAGCTCTGGGTCATGGCCCCAATTTACGCCGCAGGGCCGGCCCGGATAAGGGCAGGGGAACCCGGCGGCCTGCCGGGAGCCGAAAAACCCGCAGGCGCAAACAAAATAGGATGGAAGCATGACTGCAACACTCGTAGCCCGGGACCTCTCCGGCGGCTACGCCCACCGCACCCTGTTCTCCCATCTCAACCTGACGGTCGCGCCGGGCGACGTCGTGGGCGTGGTGGGCTCCAACGGCGCCGGAAAATCGACCCTCCTCCGCCTGCTCGCCGGTGCCGCCGAACCGCTCGCCGGCACCGTGTCCACGGCCCCCGCCGACGCTTTCATCGGGTGGCTGCCGCAGGAACACGAACGCATCGAGGGCGAAACCGTGGCCGGATACATTGCACGCCGCACCGGTGCGGCCGCAGCCACCGAAGCCATGGAGGCCACGGCGGAGGGACTCGGGTCCGGAGCCAAGGGGGCCGACGACGCCTACGCCGTCGCGCTGGACCATTGGCTGGCCAGCGGCGCCGCCGACCTGGAGGACCGGATCCCGGCGGTCCTTGCCGAGCTGGGACTGGATGTAGGCGCTCAGGCGCTGATGACGTCGCTCTCCGGCGGGCAGGCTGCCCGCGTGGCCCTGGCGGCCCTGCTGCTGAGCCGTTTCGACATTGTGCTCCTGGACGAGCCCACCAATGACCTGGACCTGGCCGGTCTGGCCCGGCTGGAGGAATTTGTGCAGGGCCTGCGCGGCGGCGTCGTCCTCGTATCCCATGACCGCGAATTCCTCGCCCGTTGCGTGACCACCGTGGTGGAGCTTGATCTGGCACAAAACAAGGTGGCCGTGTATGACGGCGGCTATGACGCTTTCCTGGAGGAGCGCGACGTTTCGCGCCGGCACGCCCGCGAAGCCTACGAGGAATTTGCCGACAAGAAGGCGGACCTGGTCTCGCGTGCCCGCACCACGCGTGAATGGAGCTCGCAGGGCGTCCGCAATGCCATGAAGAAATCCCCGGACAATGACAAGATCCGGCGCCGGGCATCAATGGAATCCTCCGAAAAGCAGGCGCAGAAAGTGCGGCAGATGGAATCCCGGATTGCCCGCCTGGATGAAGTGGAAGAACCGCGCAAGGAATGGCAGCTGCAGTTCACCATCGGATCCGCACCCCGCTCCAGTTCCGTCGTCGCCACCCTGAATTCCGCCGTGGCGCAGCGCGGGTCGTTCACGCTTGGTCCGGTCTCCGTGCAGGTCAATGCCGGCGAGCGGATTGGCATCACCGGGCCCAACGGTGCCGGCAAATCCACGCTGCTGGCGCTTTTGCTCGGACGCCTGGAGCCCAGCGAAGGCAGCGCGTCTCTGGGATCCTCGGTGGCCGTGGGGGAAATCGACCAGGCCCGCGGACAGCTGGATCACGCCCTGGCGCTGGGAGACGCTTTTGAGGCGGCTGTTCCGGAAATGAACAGTGCCGAGGTGCGTACCCTGCTGGCCAAATTCGGGCTCAAGGCCGATCAGGTGACCAGCCGCGTGGAGTCCCTGTCCCCGGGCGAGCGCACCCGGGCATCACTGGCGCTGCTGCAGGCCCGGGGAGTAAACCTGCTGGTGCTGGATGAGCCCACCAACCACCTTGACCTGCCGGCCATCGAGCAGTTGGAGGAGGCGCTGGAAAGCTATGAAGGCGCCCTGCTGCTCGTCTCGCATGACCGGCGGATGCTGGAAAACGTCCGTCTGGATGCCCGCTGGAATGTGGACGGGGGATCCGTCACTATTCAGTGAGGATGTCCTGAGTACCGTCGGCTGCCGGGATGTGGTAAAAATTACACACGCTTTATGTCTCAAAGGCCCCCATTAAATGCGACGCATTAGATGTGGCGCAATTGCATAGTTTCGGTTTTTAGTCTCGGTCTTTAGTCTCAGTCTTTTTGGGGGGAATAGTTATCATGGCTTCACTGCAGCAACTGCTTGGAAGGACTGACCGGTGAAGGGCCTGCGCGTCATGGACGTGCCCGTCCTGCTGAGTGTCTGGGTCCTGTGCGTGACAACTGACTGGTCAACCGGCACCAAGGCCGCCCTCAATGTGGCTGCCGTGGCCCTGCTGTGCCTGAAGGAGATCCTGGTGCACCGCCGCCTGCAGCGTCTTGCCGCCGGCGGGCGGCAGCCGGCCGGGGTCCGTGTGGGTGAGCTGGCCTTCGCTGCTTAGCGCGCAGCTGTCGCTGATCGGCTTTTAGGGGCGGGCAGCGGCCGGGGTGGCGCCCGCCCCTAGGAGGCGGGCAGGAGGCAGGTCTAACGTAAAAGGTCGCACCTGACTCCTTCCAGGAATGGAGCAGCTCATGACCACAAACGTGACATCCCTGCTGATTCCCACGGCAAACGGGCTGGTCCGGGGAACCGTGGCAGACGGCGTGCGCACGTGGCGGGGCATTCCCTTTGCTGCGCCGCCGGTGGGGGATCTGAGGCTGCGTTCGCCGCAGCCGCCGGACCGCTGGAGCGGGGTGCTGGACGGATCCGCCTTTGGCGCCGCACCGCCGCAGTCCCGCAACCCGTCCCTGACCGGGTCCAGGCGGCGGGCTCCCATGGATGAGGATTGCCTCACGCTGAATATCTCCGCGCCCCTCGAACCCGAGTTCGACCGGCTCCCCGTCCTGGTGTACTTCTACGGCGGCGCGTTCAGTTCCGGGTCTTCCACTGTGAAGACCTACCGGGGCTCCAATCTGGTCCGGGCCGGGGAAGCGGTTTACGTTTCCCTGAATTACCGGATCGGAGCCCTGGGGTTCATGGATTTCAGTTCCTTTTCCGGCCCGGGCCGGACCTTCGACTCCAATCTGGGACTCCGCGATCAGGTGGCTGCCCTGGAATGGGTCCGGGACAACATCGAAGCGTTCGGCGGGGATCCGGAGAATGTGACCATTTTCGGAGAGTCCGCCGGAGGGATCTCCGTGACATCGCTGATGTGCATCCCGGCCGCCAGGGGGCTCTTCCATCAGGCCTATGCCCAGAGTGCCGCCCCGTCCAGTGCCTACTCCCGCGAGCTCCATGCGTCCTGGGCGCGGGATCTGCTGGCGATCCTCAAGGTGCCGCTGTCCGATGCCGCTGACGCCCTGTCCACCCTTCCGGCCTCCGCGCTGGTGCGTGCCACCAGCGAGCTGACGTCCAAGATTGGACCGGCCGCGAAGCCGGGTTCGCTGAGTGTCTCGCCGGTGATCGACGGCGACTTCCTGCCCGAGCACCCCTTCGACACGTTCATGAAGGGGAACTCGGCTCCGGTGCCGCTGGTTTTGGGCACCATGGCCCGGGAGGGAGCGCTGTTCGCCCGGATTGTGGACATCCTCCCTTCCACCCCGGACCGGATTGAAAAGATGTTTGCCGGCACCGACCCCCAGGCCCAGTCCCGGGTGCTTGCCGCTTATCCCGGGTATCCGTCCCGGGAACAGTCGGTGGAAATCAGCGGCGACCTCGTGTTCTGGTACCCCTCCACCGTGGTGGCCGAATCCCATTCTCTGGTGGCACCCACCTGGTCCTACCGGTATGACTTCGCCACTCCGATGATGAACCTGCTCGGTTTCGGAGCGACCCACGCCATGGATGTTCCCGTGATGTTCGGTGAGACCCGCGAGCCCATTACGCGGGCCCTGTCCCTGCTCGGCGGGGCAGCGGCCCTGAAGGAACTCTCGGCGCGTTTCCAGGGGACCCTGCTGAGCCTGGCGAAAACCGGGTGCCCGGGTCCTGACTGGCCGCGCTACGAACCGGTGGAGCGTCGGACCCGGATTTTCGACGTCGAGGACCGGATCGAGCTGGACCCGTTCCCGGAGCGGCGCCGCGCCTGGGCGGGATACCGGGGCTATTTGTGATGGAGTCCACAGACAGGCTGTGGGAGTGTTAACCCAGCTATGGAAGTCTTGCCCCTACGCGGTGCATAAAGCAGCGTGCAAAAGGAGAGTTGGCCAGCATGAGTGAACATTACGACGTCGTGATTCTGGGAGCCGGACCGGGCGGCTACGTGGCGGCTATTCGGGCGGCCCAGCTCGGTTTGAGCGTGGCAGTGGTGGAGGAGAAGTACTGGGGCGGTGTGTGCCTGAACGTGGGCTGCATTCCTTCCAAAGCGTTGCTGCGCAACGCCGAGCTCGCCCAGATTTTCACCAACCAGGCGAAAACCTTCGGCATGAGCGGAGACGTTTCGTTTGATTTCGGCGCCGCATTCGACCGCAGCCGGCAGGTCGCCGACGGCAGGGTCAAGGGCGTCCACTTCCTGATGAAGAAAAACAAAATCACCGAGTATGACGGCCACGGGGTGTTCACTGATGACCACACCCTTGAAGTGTCGCTCTCGAAGGGCGGCAGTGAAAGCATCACCTTCGACAACGCCATCATTGCCACGGGGACTTATGTGCGCCTGCTGCCGGGTGTCGAACTCTCCGAGAATGTCGTGACGTATGAGGCCCAGATCATGGACCGGGATCTGCCGAAGAAGATCGTGATTGTGGGTGCCGGTGCCATCGGCATGGAATTCGCGTATGTGCACCGCAGCTACGGCGTGGACGTGACCATTATCGAATTCCTGGACCGGGCCCTGCCCAATGAGGACGCGGACGTCTCCAAGGAGATCGCCAAACAGTACAAGAAACTGGGCATCCCCATCATGACCTCCACGAAGGTGGAGACGGTGACGGACAACGGCTCCTCGGTGACCGTGACCTATAAGGACAAGAACGGCAAAGACGGTTCCATCGAATCGGACCGGGTGATGATGTCCATCGGCTTTGCGCCGCGCACCGAAGGATACGGCCTGGAAAAGACCGGCGTTCAGCTCACTGACCGCGGGGCAATTGCCATTGACGAGTTCATGCGCACCAATGTCCCGCACATCTACGCTATCGGCGACGTAACGGCCAAGCTGCAGCTGGCCCACGTGGCCGAAGCCATGGGCGTAGTGGCCGCCGAGACCATCGGCAAGGCCGAAACCATGCCCCTGGGGGACTACCGGATGATGCCCCGGGCCACGTTCTGCCAGCCGCAGGTGGCCAGCTTTGGGCTGACCGAGCAGCAGGCCCGCGACGCTGGCCATGACGTGGTGGTGAGCACGTTCCCGTTCACGGCCAACGGCAAGGCCCACGGACTGGGCGAACCGGTGGGGTTCGTGAAGCTGGTGGCGGACAAGGAACACCTGGAACTTCTTGGCGGCCACCTGATCGGGCCGGATGTTTCCGAGCTGCTGCCCGAACTGACCCTGGCCCAGAAATGGGACCTGACCGCCTATGAGCTGGCACGGAACGTACATACGCACCCCACGCTCAGCGAGGCACTGCAGGAGGCGTTCCACGGCCTCACCGGACACATGATCAACTTCTAGCCGGGCCGGGCGGGAGCCGGAATCTTGACACGGCTCCCGGGCCCGGAGAACCCTTTTCAGTAGGGGGCGGTCCGGGGAGGTCTGCACTGTGCAAACCGGCAAAACCGCGCAAACCGGCAAAACCGCGGAGAGCGGCAAAACGCTGAGAACCGGCAAAGTAGTTCTGATCGTCATCGGAAGCCTGCTGATCCTGATGGGTTTGGGATTGGCGGCGGGCGCGGCTGTTGCGGGGGTGTTCAACGCCGGGCAAAGCGATGACCGCTTCCTGTCGCTTCCTGAAGAGACCTATGAGGTTGATTCGTATGCGTTGACCCTGCCTGATGTGAGCGTGGACGGCGGGGCGCGGGCGGAAGACGCCGTTGCAACGCTGCAGCTGGAAGGCGAGTCGGTACAGGGCCGGGACCTGTTCATCGGTATCGGCCCAAGCGACGAGGTGGACCGCTACCTCCGGGACGTGCCGCGCAGCGAGCTGCAGGACGTTTCCCTCGCTCCTTTCCGTGTCGATTACCTGGAGGTCCAGGGCACCAGGGCTCCCGCGCCTCCGGGCAGCCAGGACTTCTGGGCAGAGAGCGCCAGCGGGAGCGGTGAACAGTCTCTGGAATGGAACCTGGACGACGGGGACTGGTCTGTTGTGATCATGAACGCGGACGGGAGCCGGTCGGTTGCCGCGGACCTGCAGGCGGGGGTGCGGGCTGATTTCCTTGGCCCGCTGACGTGGATCCTGCTGGTCTCCAGCATCGTCTTCCTCATTGCCGGGATTGCCCTGGTGGTTGCCGGGGCTTCCGGGCTTCGGCACCGCGGCGGAGGCGTCCGTCCTGCGGACACCGGTGATCCGGGGCATCCGGGGCAACCAGGGCAACCGGGGCAGCCCGCCGGGGTGCCCGCAGCGCCTCAGACTTACGGCCAGATGCAGGACCGGTACGGACGTCCCGGACCGTACGGATCAGCTGCGGAGCCCGCAGAATCCGCCGGCTCCGCTGCAGGGTCCGCCGGTGCGCACGCCGCCGGAGCCGGCCCGGCATCCGGGGCAGCTGCGGCCGCGGGTGCCGCGGGAGTTTACGGAGGAGGCCCCGCCGTCGGCCTGCGGGACCCGGAACTGGCCGGTCCGCGCTATCCTGCGCGGCTCTACGGCGAAATAGATCCCAACCTTTCCCGCTGGATGTGGCTGGTCAAATGGTTCCTGGCAATCCCGCACTACATTGTGCTGTTCTTCCTGTGGATCGCCTTCTTCGTCACCACCGTGATTGCAGGGATCGTCATCCTCTTCACCGGGCGGTATCCGCGGGGGCTTTTTGAATTCAATGTGGGAGTGGTGCGCTGGAGCTGGCGGGTGACGTTCTATGCCACGCATGCGCTGGGGACGGACCGGTATCCGCCGTTCACTTTGGAGCGCACCGATTACCCGGCGGATTTCAGTGTTGATTATCCCCGGGAGCTCTCCCGCTGGCTGGTGCTGGTGAAGTGGTGGCTGCTGGTCCTTCCGCAGGCACTGGTGGTCGCAGCCTTCACCCAGGCCTCCGTGGTCGTCAACCGGTTCTATCCCGTGGGCAGCCAGGACGACACCGGCGGATGGTCCCGGATGGTCCCGGGCGGGATGTGGACCGATGCGTGGGATGAGGGATGGGAAGGGGCGCCGGCCGTGGTCAGCCGGCAGGGCCTGTCCCTGCTGGTGCTGCTGGTCCTCATTGCCGCTGTCATCCTGTTGTTCCGCGGCCGGTATCCGCGCCATCTGTTTGACCTGATCATGGGTCTGAACCGGTGGTCCTACCGCGTGCTGGCCTACGGCGCGCTGATGCGGGACGAGTATCCGCCCTTCCGCCTGGACCAGGGCCCGGCGGACCGCAGGGACGAGGCCGCAGGACTCGGCCGCCCGGGACCAGGATCCGGCTAGGCGGAGGTCCCGAGGATGCAGAACTCGTTGCCTTCGGGATCCGCCAGCACGGTCCACGTGACATCGGGTTCCTGGCCCACGTCAGCCCGGACGGCGCCCAGAGCCAGCAGCCGCTGCACTTCCTCCTCGCCCGTGCAGCCGTCCGCCCGCAGGTCCAGGTGCAGCCGGTTCTTCACCGATTTGTGCTCCGGTACGGGCACAATGTCGATGGGCGGGCCGTAGCCGTCAACGGGGGCAAGACTGATGATGCCGTCGCCCTCCTCCTCGATGCGGTAATCCAGCGCCCGGGTCCAAAAATCCGCCAGCCGGCGGACATCAACGGCGTCAAGGGCAAGCGAAGCAAATTTGCTGGTCAAGATGGCTCCCGGCTGAAGGAAAACTGCCTGTGGTGTCCGTCCGGTGAGAGTGGCTCACACGGCACGCTGAACCTAACACACCCTGCCGGGCAGAGCGTCCGGCCAATACCCCGGAGCTGCCGCCGCCGCCCGGAAACCCGCAGGTGTTTTCCCTCACCGCGGGCCGGGCCCGGACGCGCGGGGCCGGGGCGCTCCTTTCATGCCCGAACGGCAGATGTGACGGAGGTCCGTCAGGTGCGTCACAGCCGTCATTCAGGGCCCCTGTGCCTCGGTAATCTTGAAATATGGACCTCGAAAACATTAATTTCCACACCCGGAAGTGGGTCCGTCCCGAAGACCTCAACGCTAACGGAACCCTGTTCGGCGGCAGCCTTCTGCGATGGATCGATGAAGAAGCAACAATTTATGCCATTCTGCAGATGGGCAACGGCCGAGTGGTCACCAAGCTGATGTCGGAGATCAACTTCGTCAGCTCCGCCCAGCAGGGCGACATGATCGAAATGGGACTGCGCGCCACAAAGTTTGGCCGGACCTCCCTGACGATGCGCGCCGAAGTGCGCAACATGGTCACCCGCCGCAGCATCCTGACGATCGACCGGATCGTTTTCGTCAGCCTCGACTCCCACGGGCACCCGATGCCGCACGGTTATACCGAGATCACCTATGACCGGGACCGGCTTCCCGCCGAGCACATTGCTCCCATTGAAGTCGATGCCTAAAAGCTGGTAACAGTGCCTGAAAAGGCTTGACCGGCGCCGCAGCGGATTTGGCACAGCGGGCCTCCCGGCCGGCCCTCCAAGCAGTCAGGGTCCGGTTCGCCGTGCCATACTCGACAGAGCAGCAAAGCCCTTGGATATAAGGTGCGGCTGCGCTGGCGCACCCGCAGGAACTGTTCCGGGCAGCTGACGCAGTTGCCTGGAACGGAGCCTGCATGCCGGATCCCGTACAGCCCCTGACCACTGACTCCCTGATAGGGGACTGGCTGGACCATCCCGCCGGACATACGGTCATGATCGATCTGCTGGCCCGCCGAAGCCCTGACGCCCGGGCACTGTATGCCGTCCGCAAGCTGCCGCTCTCCTCGCTGGTAACGCTGAGCAACGGTGTGGTGACCACGGATTATCTGGACCTGATGGTGGAGGCGGCCAACCGTCTTATGGATGAATCAGTCCAGCCGGCCACTGCCCATCTCTTCCCTTCAGCTCCGCCCCCGGCTCCGAACGACTGGGTGGAGCCGCTGGTGGAGGGCCGTTTTGACGGTAAGACGGTGGTGGTGTCCGGTGCAGCGTCGGGCATTGGCCGGGCCACCGCGCTGCGCGTCGCGCGCGAGGGCGGCCACGTGATTGCCGTGGATCTCAGCACGCTGCGGATGGAAGCGCTTCTCGAAACCGCCCCGGATCTGGACATCGCCGGAGTGGTTGCCGATATTTCCAACCAGTCCGACGTCAACAGGATTGCCGTCATGGCTCAGGGCCGCGTGGACGGGCTGGCAGTTGTGGCGGGAATCGCGGACAACATGGTGGCCCTGCATGAAGTCGAGGACGAACTCTGGGAGAGCGTCTTCCGCATCAACGTGGACGGACCCTTCCGGCTCTCACGCGCCCTGATTCCGCTGATGCTCTCCCGCGGCACCGGCTCCATTGTGAATGTTTCCTCCCAGGCCGGCCTGCGCGGCTCCATTGCCGGAGCCGCGTACACGGCGTCCAAGCATGCGGTGATCGGCCTGACGCGCAGTGCGGCGTTCATCTACAGTCCGCGCGGCATCCGCGTGAACGCCGTCATCCCCCGGCCCACCCGCTCCGCCCTGGAGTCCAACTACGGTTCCCTCGGCGGCGCCGGGCCGCTGCCCTCACCCACGCTGACTTCCCCCGAAATTGAGTCGGCTCAAATTGCCTCTCCCATGACCTACCTGCTCAGCGACGACGCCGCCAACGTCACCGGGGCGATCATGCCGGCGGACGAAGGCTGGGGTGTGGCCTAGCGGCCGCTGCGTATCAGTGTCCCCCGCGGCTGGCCCGCAGCCAGTCCTGAAGCTGATGCAGGAGTTCGGGGGTCACCGGAGAGCCGGGAAAGCGTGCCATGCGCCGCAGCGGCATATTGCCCACCAGGGCAAGTGAGGCGGCCAGTCCGGCTGAAGCAGCTCCTCCTGCTCCGCCGTCAGCTCCTCCGGCTCCGCCGGACAGTGCGGCCACCAATTGGGCCGCCGCTTCCGGGTCCGCCAGCCATTCCTGGATGGAGGACTCGGTGGTCAGCGCCGGGGCGGGCACTGAGCCGTCCACCGCCGCAACGCCTGCGAGGCGAATGTCGCGGGAGGATGAACCCACTTCAACGCGGTACTCGCCGGCGTCCGCCACCCACGACTGGGCTTCGGGATCCCACCTGGACAGGTCCCGGATCCCCAGGCGGAATTCAACCCGCCGGGATTCGCCCGGCTCCAGCCGGAGCTTTTCGAACCCGCGCAGTTCACGGCGCGGATGCAGCGGCCGCTGCTGGGCGCCGTCGTCGTCCGGCGCGCCGACGTAAAGCTGCACCACCTCGGCGCCGCTGCGGCTGCCGGTGTTGGCGAGGGTCATTTCCACAGTGATGAACTGCCCGGATCCGGTTCCGCTGCTGCGGATCAGCAGATCCGAGTATGTGAAACGGGTGTAGGACAGACCATGGCCAAAGGGGAAAGCGACGTCGATGCCGCGGGTGTCATACCAGCGGTACCCCACCAGCGGGCCCTCGCCGTAGCGGACGGTGCCGCCCTCGCCGGGATAGTTGCCGAAGGCTGCGGTGTCCTGCAGCCGGTGGGGAATGGTCTCGGCCAGCCTTCCGCCGGGATCCGCGCGGCCCAGCAGCACGTCGGCTACGGCGCTGCCGCCCGCCTCGCCCGGCAGCCACGCTTCAAGGACGGCGGGCACCGCACCCGCCCAGGACGTGGTCACCACCCCGCCGTTAAAGAGCACCACGACGGTCCGCGGGTTCGCCTCGAGGACGGCGGCCAGCAGTTCCAGCTGGGCGTCGGGCAAGTCCAGCGTGGTGCGGTCGAATCCTTCGGACTCCGCATCGTCCGGCAGCCCGAGGAAGACGACGGCGGTGTCCGCGGCTGCAGCCGCCGCCGCCGCGGTTTCCACGAGGTCCGCGGGTACCGCCTCGGGCCCGGAAGCTGAGGCCTCCCCGGCCGGCGTGTCGGGTACGGCCAGCGAGTAGCCCGGCTCGAAGAGCAGTTCGGGCAGCTCTTCCTGCAGCGCGTCGAGGGGACTGACCAGATGCACGGGGTTCACCCGGGACGAACCGCTGCCCTGATAGCGGGGCGTGCGCGCCAGCTCACCGATCACGGCAACCGTGCCGCCGGCAGCCAGCGGAAGCAGCCCGCCGTCGTTCTTGAGCAGCACCATGGAAGCGGCCGCTGCCCGCCGGGCCAGGTCATGGCTGGCTGCATAGAGGGCCCCGCCGTCGCCGTCCCGCGCCAAGCGTTCCTCACTCCCGCCTTCCGGCAGCTGCCCACTTTCCAGGGGCTGCCCGCTTTCCTCCATCTGCTCGGCGGCACGGTGCACCAGACCGAGCAGACGGGAAACCGAGGCATCAATCTGCGCCTCCGTGATGGTCCCGGCATCCAGTCCTGCTGCCAGTTCGTCGGCACCGATGCCGCCGCTGGCAGGCATTTCCAGATCCAGGCCGGCGGCGAGCGCGGCAACCCGGTTGGTGACCGCTCCCCAGTCGGATATCACCGCTCCCTCGTAGCCCCAGGCAACACGCAGGACGGACCTGAGCAGATAGGGGTTCTCTGCGGCGTGCATCCCGTTGACCTTGTTGTAGGCGGCCATGACGGTCCACGGTTTGGCAGTGCGGACCACAATTTCGAAGGCGCGCAGATAGATCTCATGCAGGGTGCGCTCATCGACCCTCGCGTCTACGCGCATCCGGTCCGCTTCCTGGTTGTTGGCGGCGAAGTGTTTGGGGCTTGTGCCAACTCCTGCGGCCTGGACCGCAGCGGTCCAGGCCGCCCCCAGTTCACCGGCAAGCAGCGGATCTTCGGAAAAGTATTCAAAGTTCCGCCCGCACAGGGGAGTGCGCTTGATGTTCAGGCCAGGTCCCAGCAGGATGTCCACGCCCTGGGCGCGGGCCTCGCGGGCGACGGCGGTGCCCAGCTCCGCAAGCAGGCTACGGTCCCAGGAGCAGGCCGTGGCGCATTCGGCGGGAAAGCAGGTGGCGGGAACCGAGTCGCCGAGCCCCAGGGTGGAGCTCCCGGAGGGACGCCGGACGCCGTGCGGGCCGTCGGACAGGACCAGGGCTCGAATCCCGTGTTGGGGCAGGGCAGCGGTTTCCCAAAATCCTGCCCCGGAGAGCAGCATGATCTTTTCCTGCAGCGTCAGGTCCTGGGGTACGGCTGGAATAGCCACGGGTGTCTCCCTTGTCGGTGGGCTCCGAGTCTATGGCGCGGTCCGGGCCCGTGAAAGAGTGTCCACCCCTGTTCCAGCGTCCGTGGTCAACCGTAGGGTTCAGGTACGGCTGCAGCGTGCCAAAGGACTGCCGCCGGAACGGAGCACTCTGTGAAAACCCACCTTGACCGCTACCGGCAGATGGCGGAAATCCTGTACCGCAACGGACTCGGCTATCTGGTGGCTGCCACGGGCCTCGAAAACCGGATTCCTTTCCGGCGCAAGCCGCAGTCCGGAGACCGACCCCAGCAGCGGGCCGCAACCCCCGAATACCTGCGCCGGGCACTTGAAGAGCTGGGGCCCACGTTCATCAAGCTGGGGCAGCTGCTGTCCACGCGTCAGGATTTGCTGCCGCCCAAGTACCAGCAGGAGCTCGCCAAGCTCCAGGACAACGCGGAGCCGGTGCCGTGGGAGCAGATCCTTCCCATCCTGGAGGCAGAGCTGGGCTCGGATGCGCTGACCCGGTTTGCTGCTTTTGACACGAATCCGCTTGCCACCGCTTCCATCGGCCAGGTTTATGCGGCGCGGTTGCCGAACGGCACCGACGTCGTGGTGAAGATCCGCCGCCCCGGCGTCGAGGATGACGTGAACGAAGATCTGGACATCCTGCAGAGTCTCGCCGGCTATGCCGCGAAGCACTGGGAGGCGGCCCGGGACTATGACCTGAAGGCCCTCATGGACGAGTTTGCGCAGACTCTCCGGAGCGAGTTGGACTACACGCAGGAAGCCGGCAACACCCTCCGCTTTGCGGCCAATTTCCAAGACGACCCGGTTGTCCAGATACCCGTGCTGTACACAAAGTTCAGCACCTCCAAGATCCTGACCCAGCAGCGGCTGTACGGATTGAAAGTGACGGACACTGCCGCCATAGATGCCGCTGGAATCGACCGCAGCGCGCTCGCAGCCGCAGCGGCCGATGCTGAGATGAAAATGGTCTTCGAGGACGGCTTTTTCCACGCGGACCCGCATCCGGGAAACATTTTCGTTGAACCCGGCGGGCGGATCGGGCTCATCGATTTCGGCATGGTGGGGGAGGTGGATGACAAGCTCCGGTCCCAGCTGGCGGCACTCTTTGTGGCGATCCTCCGCAACGACCCGGAAAGAATGGCGTCCGCTCTGCTCCGGATGTGCCTGACGGCCCGACGGGTGGACCGGTTCCGTCTGCGCATGGATCTGCAGCAGCTGATCCGCCTCTACCAGGGCCGGACGCTGGGGGACGCTCCCGTGGGCCGCATCATCAGCGGAGCCCTGGGCATTATCCGCATCCACCACCTGCAGCTGCCGCGGGAGATGGCCCTGCTCCTGCGCATGCTGATCATGACGGAGGGCATGGGCGAGGTCCTGGACCCGGATTTCAGCATGGGTAAAACGCTGGCACCCTATGCCAAGCGAATGACCATGGAGCAGCTGAACCCGGTGGCCTTTGTCCGGCGGCTGGGCCAGGCCGGTGTGGAAACGCTGGAGCTTGGCGCGGAGCTTCCGGATCAGGTGCGCAGGGTGCTGAATACGCTGGACTTCGAGGGTTTCGAAGTGCACTTGCGGGCCGAAGAACTCGCTCCGCTGGTCGTACGGCTGGAGAAGGTGGGCAACCGCATGGTCGCTGCCATATTCGCTGCGGCCTTCATCCGCGGAGTGGGGGAACTGGCCCTGGGGGACACTGAGCGCTGGAAGTCCTGGCAGGCTCCGCTGATGACTGCCGGCCTGGCCTCCACCGGTGCCCTGGGCGGTTATCTGGCCTGGACCGCGCGTAAGCAGCGCACACGCGGCTAAGCCCGGAACTATTTGCCGAAAAACCTATAAACGCTCAGCGAAAGCCGGGGCCGGCGGCGAAAGGCTTGCCGGCCCCGACTTTCCGGCATGGAGTTACTGTGCGTAGTCCGTTGAGTTGTAAATGTTCAGGTTCAGCGCTGCAGCAACTTGTGCCGTCGCCCTCTGACCCCGCACGCTGTTGCCCACCGGGTCCAGCGGCGGCGAGAATGCAGCGATGGCAAGTGTTCCCGGCATGATCGCCAGGATGCCGCCGCCCACTCCGCTCTTGCCCGGCAGGCCGACTCTGTAGGCCCAGTCTCCGGAAGCGGTATACATGCCTTCCATGGTCATTTCCGCCAGAATCGGCGGCACCAGGGAGGAATCGAATACCTGCTTGCCCGTGATTGGATTCCGGCCTCTGGCGGCTATGGTAGCTCCCATGGTCGCCAGATCCCGGGTAGTCACAAGAGTGGAACACTGCCGGGTGTACACCTCACACGCTTCCATCGGATCCGAGTACATTGTTCCGCCCGAATACATCAGCCAGGCAATGGCACGGTTGTGGAAGTTGGTGGACTGCTCGGAATCGTTGACGGCATCGCTGAGACGGATATTCCTTCCGGCAAAGGCGCTTTGCATAGCCAGGATTTTTTCCCACCGCTCATCCGGGGAATTCGCCGGGATGAGTGACACTGTGGACATGGCTCCGGCGTTGACCAGCGGTGACAGCGGTTTGTCATCATGCAGAGTCAGCGCAATGACTGAGTTGAACGGTTCACCGGTTGGATCCGCGCCCACCTTGTCATGGAATTCCGGCAGTCCCACATCCTGCATCGCCAAGGTCATGGAGAACACCTTGGAAATAGATTCCAGGGCAAACTCAAACCCGGTGTCGCCGGCCTCAAACACGTCGCCGTCGGCCGTTACCACGCAGACTCCAAACAGGGCCGGATCCACCGACGCCAAGAACGGAATGTAGCTGGCATTGGCTCCGCCGGTGTCCTTGGCATGGTCCCTGTACGCCGTTTGGACGGCTTGGTCAATTGCTGATTTGTCCGGCATCATAAGGCTGCGCTCCCGCCTGCCGCATGCCCGGGTCGGGGCCTGGGGGCTGGTTTGCCGGTGTCAGTGGTCCTGCCCGGCTGCGCAGACGCGTCGCCCTCTGCTGCTGCGTCCGATCCGGATGCGGCTTCTTCCGTGCCGGACGCGGAGGACGTGCCGGCGAGGGCCTGCTCGACGAGGACCGCGGTTGGAACGGAGGATGTGGACACCGTTCCCGGATGGGTGTGCTCTATTTGCCAGGTGAATGGTTCAAACCGGCTTGCGGGATCCCGCCAGTGCGGCTTGCGCAGGGCGTAAATTACCAGCGGCAGGATGACGAAGATTGCCGCCCCGCCAATCAGGATGCCCACGTAGACCGTGGGAGAACCTACGGCAATCTGGTCGGGAGGTATGAAACTGAAGGCGAAGGCCACCAGCGAACCCAGGAATCCGACGCCGCCAATGAGCCACATCCCGACGTTTCCGCCCGGCACCCGGTAGGGCCGTGGGCGGTTCGGCTGGCTGAACCTCAGGTAAATGGCGCCGGCGAACATCAGCATGTACATGATCAGGTAGAGAATCACAGTCAGCTGGCTCAGGATTTGATAGGCGGCCTGCACCGACGGCAGTACCACGTAGATAATGCCCAGACCGGTCACGGCAAAGGCCTGGAAGAAAAGGATGTGGGTACCCATTCCATGCTTGTTCGTGTGCTGCCAGAAGCGGGGCAGGTAACCTGCCCTTGCGACCGTGAGCAGTCCGGTTGACGGGCCTGCCACCCACGTGACGACGCCGGCCAAGACACCGATCAGGAGCATGAAGGCGACAATCGGTCCGGCCCATCCGATACCGGCCCATTCGAACATGTCGTTGTAGGAGGTCAGAAGACTCTGGGTCAGGTTGATATCGGCCTGGGGGACCACAAACGCAATGGCGAGCGTGCCCAGGACAAAGATAATGACCGTTCCGGCCGCCGCAATCAGGACTGCAATCGGATAATCGCGCGTAGGATTCTTGACCTCCTTGACGTGAATGGCGTTCATCTCCATGCCGGCATAGAACAGGAAGATGCTCGCTGCCAGCACGACGTTGGAGAAGTTGGAGAAATCAGGAAGGAGCTCACCCCAACCCATCTGGATCTGCGGGGTATTTCCGGCGAAGTAATAGGAGAACCCGAGAATGATGAGAACGATCGCCGGAATAATGGTGCCGATGATCCCGCCCCACTGGCTCACCTTGGAGAAGGCTGCTGCTCCGCGGAAAGCAATGAAGGTGGCGAGCCAGTACACCACCAGCACCACGGCCAGGACAAAGATTTTATTGCCTGCCAGTTGCGCATCCAGATTCTGGTTGTCGCCGGTATAAGCCAGTGAAACCGCGCCAAAGGTCAGGACGGTGGGGAACCAGATGGTGACTTCAATGAAGAGCATAAACATGGCCAAGAAGGCCCAGCGCGGCCCGAAGGCCTCACCAACCCAGCGGAAGACGCCGCCGGTCTCCGGCCATCCGGTGGCCAACTCTGCGGCCACCAGGGAGACCGGCACCAGGAACACAAGGGCGGCGAACACGTAGTAGAAGATGGAACTCAATCCGTATTCGGCCTCTGAAGGCAAACCTCGAAGGCTGACCACGGCCACGATGTTCATGACCGCCAGGGCTCCAATGGTGATGGTGGCGGTCTGCTTGGATTTCGCTCTTGATGCCTGACCCGGCGCAGGTACCTTTGGGCCGGGTGCGCCCGGACTGCCCGCGGCTGCGGAACCGCTCGATGCAGTGGAATCGGTCATTCCACTCACCTCCTCAGGTTAGTGGTGGAAGCCGGGCTGTGCCGACTCCTGCGGCATCGGCGACTCAAGATGATCGAGGTACTCGGTCTGCTTCCGGATATCCTCCAGAAGGTTGTCTGCCAGATCCATGCTCAGACCGTTGCGGACCACGATTCGCTCCACCGTGAGGTTTTCCAAGTTGCTCGGCATGGGATAAGCGGGTACCAGCCACCCCTTTGTGCGCAGCCGTTCGGCCAGGTCGTACAGTGTCCATTTGTCCGTATGGCCTTCTTTAAGCCGCCAGGCGAACACCGGTATGTCGGTGCCGTCGTTCCACAGCTCAAACGGGCCGATTTCCGCGATTCCTGAGGAGAGATAAACGGCCACGTCCTGGCAGGCCTGCTGGACCTTGGCATACCCCTCGCGGCCCAGCCGCAGGAACAGGTAAAACTGCAGGACAACCTGGGCGCCGGGCCGGGAGAAGTTCAGTGCAAAGGTGGGCATATCGCCGCCGAGGTAGCTCACGTAGAAGATGAGGTCTTCCGGCAGCCACTGGCGTTCGCGCCAGACCACCCAGCCGAGCCCCGGGTACACGAGCCCGTACTTGTGGCCGGATGTGCTGATGGAGTGCACCCGCTCAATCTTGAAGTCCCATTCCAGGTCCGGCTGGATGAACGGGGCGATCATGCCGCCTGAGGCGCCGTCCACATGGATGTTGATATCAAGTCCGGTGGAAGCATGGATCTCATCCAGCTTCGCTGCGATCTGCTTCACCGGCTCGTACATGCCCGTATAGGTGACCCCCATGATGGCCACCACGCCGATGGTGTTTTCATCGACGTATTTCTCCAGCTCAAAGCCGTCCAGACACTTGTGTTCTTCGCTGATGGGAACCAGCCGTGCTTCGACGTCGAAATAGTTGCAGAACTTTTCCCAGCAGACCTGGACGGCCGAACTCATGATCAGGTTCGGTTTGTCCGTGGGTTTTCCGTCTGCCCTGCGAGCGTTCTGCCACAGGCGTTTCAGTGCCAGGCCGCCGAGCATGCAGGCCTCCGAGGAACCCACCGTCGACGTCCCGATAGCCCCTTCCGGATCAGGGGAGTGCCACAGATCCGCGAGGATCTTCCAGCAGTTCTGCTCGATCTGGGCAGTCTGCGGGTACTCGTCCTTATCGATCATGTTCTTGTCATACGTTTCGGCGTACAGCTTGTTGGCGTGCTCATCCATCCATGTGCTGACAAATGTCGCCAGATTCAAGCGGGCGTTTCCGTCCAGCATGGCTTCGTCATGGACAATCTGATAAGCCGTTTCCGGCATCATCTGCCCGTCGGCAAGCTTGGTTTTGAGTGCCACTGTCTCTTCGCCCGGCCGGGCGAAGAGGGGATTGACGGTGAGGGTATTTTTGTCCCGTTGCTGCGGCATATTTGCGACCTTTCATCGGCGGTGTCGCGCTGACACCGGGCCGTAGTGAACGGCGGTCATGAGATCCTCAAGCGGGCGCGCATCCAAAACTATACGCGCGGCAAAAATGGGTGACTAGGCTGGACCGCCGCCGCACAGTTGCGGAGTGGAAAGCATCTTTGGCTGCCCTTTTTCGGTGTCCGAAAGGGGCCGAACCGTTGAGGCTCGAGGAGTGGCCCGCGTACTGTGTGAACCACCAAACCGAGCCCCAGAGCCCGGCTTCCCGGTTCAGCCGGGAGACCGCCGGGACCTTCTTCGAGGAGACATTCATGGCTGGACTTGCACGGCGTGACCGGTTCGAACTGCCAGAACCCGTCCGCAAATTCTTTGAAGGCGACTGGGAAGTGCCGGCCTTCCCCGTGGAGGAATACCGCGACGGCGCCACCATGGTGGTGAAG
The DNA here is from genome assembly GCF_058269295.1 of Arthrobacter sp. TJ-58. NCBI lineage: Bacteria > Bacillati > Actinomycetota > Actinomycetes > Micrococcales > Micrococcaceae > Arthrobacter > Arthrobacter sp. TJ-58. The sequence continues at coordinate 831,399 of NZ_JBZCNM010000001.1, read as the reverse complement.
GCCGAGCTGCCGAACATTGATCCGGACAAGGACCTGGACGTGTCCGTCAGTGACGGCGTGCTTCGCATCAAGGGCGAGCGCCGCGAAGAGTCCGAGCACAAGGACAAGTTCGGTTACCGCAGCGAATTCCGGTACGGCTCCTTTACCCGCGACATCCCGCTGCCTGCCGGCTCCAGCCAGGACAACGTTACTGCTTCCTACAATGACGGAGTCCTGGAAATCCGGGTTCCCGTGCCGGAGGCAGGCTCCTCCTCCACGAAGGTGCCCATTTCGCGGGGTTAGCCGGCAGCCAGGCGAAACCGCACTGGTCACCGCTCCGGCCGGAAGGACCCAATGAGCAACCCAGCACCGGAGACCCGCACAGCCCAACGCCGCAGATTTCCGGACTGGGTGGTCATTGCCACCTTGGGATGCGGCGGCATCGTGGTGTCCCTGGAAAAAACGGCGGTGGTTCCCCTCCTGCCGGAGTATCCCCGGATCTTCGGCGTCACGAGTGACGACGTCTCCTGGATGGTCACGGTTACCCTGCTCACCGCGGCCGTCGCTACTCCCATCGTCTCCCGGCTGGCGGATATGTTCGGCAAAAAGCGGATGCTGCTGATCGCGATGTCCATGATGGTGGTCGGCGCCTTTACGGCCTCCATCGGCGGAACGTTTGTCTGGGCCCTTGTGGGACGCGGTCTCCAGGGATTCTCCGGGGCGGTGATTCCGGTGGGCATCAGCATCCTGCGGGACGCGCTGCCGCAGCGCAAAATCGCCGGCGCCGTGTCACTGATGAGCGCCAGTTTCGGCATCGGCAGCGCGCTCGGGCTGCCCCTTTCCGGGTTGATTTATCAACAGCTGGGCTGGGAGGCAACCTTCTGGGTTGTCGGCGTCATTGCCCTGGTCCTGGTTGTCGCCGTCGTGATTTTTGTTCCCGAGTCCCAGGTGCGCACGCCGGGCAAATTCGACTACGCGGGGGCTGTTGTGCTCTCCGCGGCCATGACGGCGCTGCTGCTGGCAATCAGCAAAGGCGGCGTGTGGGGGTGGACCAGCGATTCGATCCTGGGACTCTTTGCCGCCGCGGCGGTGCTCCTGGCGCTGTGGTTTCCCCTGGAGCTGCGGCAGGGCGAGCCGCTGGTGGACCTGCGCACGTCTGCGCGCCGCCCGGTGCTGCTGACCAACGCTGCCACCGTCCTGGTGGGGTTCTCCATGTACGCCAACATGCTGGTGACCACGCAGCAGCTGCAGCTGTCCAAGGAAACCGGCTACGGCTTCGGCCTCAGCGTCCTGGTGGCCGGGCTGACCATGATTCCCGCTGGTCTGGCGATGGTGGCAGCTGCACCCCTGTCCGCCCGCGTAACGAATACGTTCGGCGCGAAGGTCACCATGGTGGTTGGCTGCTCCATCATGGCATTGGGTTACATGTCGCGCGTGATGCTGGTGCACACGGTCACCGGCATCATTATTGGTGCGGTGATCGTTTCCATTGGAACTGCCGTGGCAATGTCAGCCATGCCGACGCTGATCATGAGCAACGTCCCCCTGACCGACACGGCCGCGGCCAACGGCGTGAACACCCTCCTGCGGTCCGTGGGAACCTCAACCTGCAGCGCCGCCGTCGCAACACTTCTGGCATCCATCACCATTCGCGTGGGCGGAGAAGTCTTTCCCAGTGTGGACGCTTTCCGCGGCATCTTTGCGATGGCGTGCGCTGCCGCCCTGATAGCAACCGGCATTTCCTGCTTCATTCCCAAGTCCCCGCGCCGGGAGGCCACCCACCCGCAACTGCACGCGGAACCTGGACAGCAGCAGCCGGATTCGGTGGATGCCAGGCAGGAGATCATGGTCAAGGGAACTATGCTGGCCGACGACGGCAGCACCCCGGTCCCGGGAGGCGTGGTGACCGTCATGGACCGGCACGGTAACCCGGTGGACTGGGACCGAGCCGACGACGGCGGCCGCTACGCCGTCGTACTTCCGGGGGACGGACGCTACGTTCTGGTGGCCACGCAGCGCCAGTGGCGGCCGGTGGCCGAAACCCTCGCATTTCCCGGCGTGCCCCGCAGCCACGACGTCCGCTTTGCCGCCCGTCTGGTCCTGACAGGCACGGTCACCCACGGCCGCCGTCCGGTTTCCGGGGCGCTGGTGATCCTTGTCCAGGTATCCAGCCAAAAGACGGTGTCCGCCGTGTCGGACACCAGCGGCAACTATGAGCTCCCGCTGCCCCTGTCCGGCACGTACGTACTCACCGTCGTGGAGCCCGACGGCGTGACGACCCACACACGGCGCGTCACCCTCCCGGCGCCCAACACCGTTATTGACGTCGAGCTCGGCGGCGGCGCCCCCACCACGGGCCTGCGCATATAGGAAAAGTTTCGGCGGTTATCAGCCGGGCACCTGCGCTTAGCGGTATTACTGCAGGCGCAGGAGGAGAGAAAGCCCACACTCCTGTCTTTGCTCAGGGCTTGAGTCAAGGCATAAGATCGACCAGGCGTAAAGTGTCTATGGTCCCGGTTGGGCCCGGCGTGAGGGCTTGTTCCCCGCCGCAGCACCGATGTTTTACATTGCCGGTTAGACAGACTCCTTTTCCTTCAGTCTTTTAGTTAGGGTACGTGGTGGATTTCACCCTCATGGTGGCGCTGGTGATCGCGCTCGCATTATTCTTCGACTTCACCAACGGCTTTCACGACACAGCCAATGCAATGGCAACTCCTATTGCAACAGGTGCAATCAAGCCGAAGACCGCCGTAGCCCTGGCTGCGGTACTTAACCTGGTGGGAGCTTTCCTCTCCACTGAGGTTGCAAAGACCATTTCCGGCGGAATCATCAGGGAAGGGGACGGAGGCATCCAGATCACGCCGGTGATGATTTTCGCCGGCCTGCTGGGCGCCGTGATCTGGAACCTTATTACCTGGCTGCTGGGACTTCCGTCCAGCTCCTCGCACGCACTCTTCGGCGGACTGATCGGCGCCGCCATTGTTGGCGCCGGCTTCGGCTCCGTTGACTACTCAGTGCTGATGTCCAAGGTGATCCTGCCGGCGTTCATCGCCCCGGCAATCGCGCTGTCCGTGGCCTATCTGGCCACGAAACTTGCCTATTCCATTACCCGCAGGCATGATCCGGATTCCGGGGACAAGCTGCCCCGCAAGCGCGGCGGCTTCCGCTACGCGCAGATCTTCTCTTCTTCCCTGGTGGCTCTTGCACACGGAACCAACGACGCGCAGAAGACCATGGGTGTCATCACTCTGGTGTTGATTTCCGGCAGCTTCCAGGAAGCCGGCACCGGCCCGGCCTTCTGGGTGGTTGCTTCCTGTGCCGTAGCTATTGCGGCCGGCACCTACGCCGGCGGCTGGCGCATCATCCGCACCATGGGCACCGGCCTGACTGACGTCAAGCCGGCCCAGGGTTTTGCTGCTGAAACCAGCACGGCTGCTGCCATCCTGGCCTCGACGCACCTGGGCATGGCCCTTTCCACGACGCAGGTGGCTTCGGGCTCCGTGATCGGTTCCGGCCTCGGCCGCAAGGGTGCCGAAGTCCGCTGGGGAACCGCGCGCCGGATCGCCGGCGGCTGGCTGCTGACCCTGCCCGCCGCCGCCGTGATGGGTGCTGCGGCTGCGGCATTGGCCAGCACGGGAATGGTCGGAGTCACCATTGACGCGATCCTCGGCGTGGCCATCATTGCCTTCATCTTCCTCTGGTCCCGCCGCAACAAGGTGGGCCATGACAACGCCGTCAGCAACATCGACAACGCCGGCGCTGCCGTACGCATCAAGAAGCGCAAGTCCCGTTCCAAGAGCTCCGCATCAGCTCGCACCAAGGTCAAGGAATCAGCAAAATGAGCATCAACTGGCTCGCCTACCTCGTGGTGGCTTTGGTCACCCTGGTCTCCGCGCTCGTCGTCGTCGGCCTGTATTCAACCGGTGTGCGACTTTACGCCGTGGCCTGTGATCCCCAGCCGGGGCCCGCGGCCCGCGGCCGGCTCGGTCTCGTGAAGTTCGGCGCCTACGCCTGCTTCACTGTCTGCGCCGCGTGCGTCCTCTTTGGCATCTACCTGATTGTTCCCGCCCTGCACGGCTAGCAGCGGGACATGCAAAAGCCCGGCGCCGGCAGCCACTTTCGTGGTTGCCGGCGCCGGGCTTTTGCGTGGGGACTGCAGCCCCCGCGCGGGATCCCTAGGAGGCCTCAGCGTATGCCGGGTAGTCCGTGTAGCCGGCAGCGGAATTGGAGCCGTCGGAGTAGAACGTAGCGGGGTCCGGGGTGTTCAGCGGCAGGTCTTCCTGCCAGCGGCGCACCAAATCCGGATTGGCGATGGCAGGGCGGCCAACAACGACGCCGTCGCAGAGTTCGTCTGCCATCATGCCCATGGCTTCTTCACGGGTCGTGATGACGCCGAAGCCCGAGTTCAGCAGAACCGGGCCGCCAAAGCTGCGGCGCAGTTCCTGGACAAGGATGTCCGAGGGGTCCTTGTGCAGGATGCTGAGGAACGCCGGCTTCAGCGGGGCGATTCCGTTTACCAGAGCGGTGTACGTAGCCAGGGTTTCTGCCGGGTTGGTTTCCAGTGCGCCCTGGACGTTGTGCTCCGGGGAGATGCGGATGCCCGTGCGGTCCGCACCGATGGCTTCAGCCACTGCACGGTAAACCTCAATGACAAACCGTGCGCGGTTCTCGGGCGAACCGCCGTAAGTGTCGGTCCGCTGGTTGGCCCCGGCGGCCAGGAACTCATGCAGCAGGTAACCGTTGGCGCCGTGGAGTTCCACGCCGTCGAAACCGGCCTTCATGGCCGCGCGGGAACCGGCAACGAACTCTTCAATGATGCCGGGCAACTCGGCCGTGGTGAGGGCATGGGGAACCGGGAAGGGCTGCTTGCCCTCATAGGTGCGGGTCACGCCGTCGATCGCGATGGCGCTGGGCGCCACCACCTCGCGGCCGCCGTTGGTTCCGGGATGGGTGACCCGGCCGGCGTGCATCACCTGGGCGACAATCCGCCCGCCGGCTGCGTGTACGGCGTCAGTGACGTTCTTCCAGCCGGCAATCTGCTCGTCAGTGACCAGTCCGGGCTGGCCGGTGAAACCCTGACCGGCGAAGGACGGGTACGTTCCCTCACTCACAATGAGGCCCAGTGAGGCCCGCTGGCTGTAATGCTCCGCCATCAGCGCCGTGGGCACGCCGTCGCGGCCGCTGCGGGTGCGGGTCAACGGTGCCATGATCAGGCGGTTGGGCAGTTCAATGCTGCCGAGGGTCAACGGAGAAAAGAGATTCACAGGAGTCTTTCTGTAGAGCGCGCCGCGGACCGGTTCCGGTGCGGCGCTGATGTCTGTCTATTGGGGCCAACCGGCAGACCGGCCGAGGTATTCCGTGGGGCGCAACACATAGGTCGGGCTAGCATGGGCGGCATGGCCGGGACTGTCTATTTCGTTGCTGCGTCGTTGGACGGGTTTATTGCCGACGCGCAGCATTCGGGGGAGCTGTTGAGGGAGTTCAGCGGGGCGGGTGCTGAGGCTGGTGGTGTCGCCGCTGGTTTTGGGGCGGTGGCGATGGGGGCTGAAACCTACCGCTCCTTTGTAAGGTCGCCGAATTCGTGGCCTTACGGAACTCTTCCCGCGTGGGTATTTACCCATCAGGAGTTTGAGGGACTTCCGGGAGCGGATATCACTTTTGTCCGGGGCGAGGTTGCTGAGTTTCATGACGACATTCAATTGGACGCTGGAAAGCAGGGCATCCTGCTGTGCGGCGGCAGGAATCTTGCCGCCCAGTTCATGGATTCCGGGCTGGTGGATGAAATGGTGCTGATGGTTCTTCCGGTTGCCCTGGGCAGCGGACGGCCCGTGCTGCCTGTTCGCAAAGCGACGAGCAATGCCTCCCTGATTGAGGGACGGTCCCTGGGTCAGGGAGTGGTACGGCTGCACTATCGCTTTCAAGGCTGACTCCCTCTGGAACGACGCTCTCTGCGCTGAAGCCCTGCACCGACGCTTTCGACACTCTTTGGATCGACGGTTTATGCGGTGCTGTTTGGAACAGGGGAAGCGACCCCGGACCACCAAGAAATATGCGTAATTCTCCAGTAACTCCGCCAGGGGAGTTGCAGCCATTTATAAGTCTCTGCGGCCTAAAATAGTAAATATGTTCGAACGTCAGCGGATCGGTGACAGTGAGAAGCGAGCCGGAGGAACGCCCGCCTCGCCTCCTCCGCTTGCGCCGCCTGCCGCCAGCCTTGCTCCGCTTTCCTTCGAGCCGGGTTGCTTACCCATCCGAGCATGGTTGGAGGAACTGGCCCTTGTGGCTCCCCTCCAGGAGGACTCAAGGGATGAAGCCCGTCGAACTGGAGAGGCCGGAGAATTCGTTTCTGCACGTGCAACTGAGCCCGCGGGACTGGAAACTGCTGTTGCCTCTGCGGCAACGGGCGCTAGCACAACGGGCGCTAGCACTGCCCCCGCGGCAACAGGCGCTAAAACTGCCCCCGCGGGACTGGAAGCTGGAGTTGCCCCCGCGGCAATGGGCGCTAAAACGGCACCGGCGGCACTGATTGATCAGATTCGAGCCTTGGAGGAGCTCAAGGCTGCCGCATCTGCTGCTCAGGCTCGAGCTGCCGCGGCTTTCGACACTGCCATGCGACAGCATCAAGCGGCGGCCGGAGTGGAAAGAGATCAACTGGGAAAGGGTGTTGGGGCGCAGATCGGGTTCGCGCGGCGCGAATCCCCGCACCGGGGGACCCGGCTGCTTGGGTTGGCGCGGATCCTGACGCAGGAAATGCCGCATACGCTGCGTGCTCTGACTGCAGGCATCATCAGTGAATGGCGGGCCACAATCCTGGTGCGGGAAACCGCATGTCTGGCATTGGAGGACCGGTTGCGGATCGATCAGTTGGTGGCCGGCAATCCGGCAGAGCTGCAAACCCTGGGGGACCGGCAGCTGATCGCACGGGTGAAAGCCCTGGCCTACGGGATGGACCCGGCTTCCGTGGTAAACCGTGCGGCGAAAGCTGTTTCAGAACGGTTCGTGTCCTGCCGTCCGGCACCGGACACCATGACGTACCTCACCGGCCTGCTTCCAGTGGCCCAGGGAGTGGAGGTCTACGCAACCCTAGCCCAGGAGGCGGACCGTCTCCGCGCCGCAGGCGATGCGCGGGGGCGCGGGCAGATCATGGCTGACACGCTGGTGGAGCGCATTACGGGACGCTCCGAGGCTGGGGCCGTGCGTGTTGAAGTTCAGCTGATCATGACCGAGGGTTCATTGCTGGCAACATCGTCGGAGCCGGCCGCGCTCGCCGGTTACGGGGTTGTTCCGGCACAGTTTGCACGGGATCTGGTCCGCCGGAGCGCAGGGTCTTTTGGGAAGAATGTCGACGGTAAGCAGGAGAAGGCAGCAGAAGTCTGGCTGCGGCGGCTCTACACAGCGCCCTCAACCGGGCAGCTGGTGGCCATGGATTCGAAGGCCCGGCTGGTGCCTGCAGGTATGGCACGGTTTATCGCAGCGAGGGACCAAACCTGCCGGATGCCGTGGTGCGGGGCACCGCTGAGGCACTTTGACCATATACAGCCCCACAGCAGGGGCGGACCAACCAACGCCGATAACGTGCAGGGACTGTGCGAAGCCTGCAACCAGGCCAAAGAAGCACCCGGGTGGAGTAGCTCAACAGTGGTGGCACAGGACGGGATAGCCGGAGCTGACGGCATTCCGTCGGATGGACGCCATACCGTAGAAACAGTCACACCCACGGGCCACCGCTACAGGTCGGAGGCGCCTGCTCCTCCGGGCGCTCGCCCGCGTGCTGCCTGATCTGTATCCCTCGGGCCTACGCATGTCACCACTCCACGCGTCAGGACCGAATGCCTCAGGACTGCGTGCCTCGTGACCGCGTGCCCCAGGACTGCGTGCCTCGAGACCGCGCCGGAACCGGGGCCTAGCGCTCGTCGCGGATCATGTTGGTGATGCGGGCGGTGCTGAGCCGTCGGCCCTGTTCGTCGGTCATGACCACCTCGTGCGTCACCAGTGTGCCGCCCAAGTGGATGGCCGTTGCGGTGCCGGTGACAATTCCCGATGGCGCGGCGCGGTGATGGGTGGCTCCGATCTCAATGCCCAGTGCCTGCCGGCCCGGCCCCGCGTGAATAGCCGCACCAAACGAACCCAGGGTTTCCGCGAGCACCAGATGTGCGCCGCCGTGCAGAATGCCTGCCACCTGCTCATTTCCGGCCACGGGCATCGTGGCCACCAGCCGTTCCGCACTCATTTCCGAGAAACGAATGCCCATCTTCACCACCAGCGGGCCAACCCCGTGTGCACTGAGCCAGCCGTGCATCTCCGGCGGGATTCCGGCTTCGTTCAATTCGTCGGTGTAGTCGCGGGCTGCCTCGGAGGAGGCGCCGGTGCCCGGCGTGAAAATGTCGCTCATGCCAACTAGGCTTACATCTGTGAGTGAATCTACCAAACTGGCCGATATTCAAGCAGAAACCCCTGCCGGAACCGTTGTTGACGAGACCGCTGAGCCTGTCTCCGCAGCCGCCCCCGAGGCGCTGGGAACCGTTTCAGCAGGAGGACACAGCCGGCTGCTGGTGATCGACGGCCACTCAATGGCCTTCCGTGCCTTCTATGCCCTGCCGGCGGAAAACTTCTCCACGGACACCGGGCAGCACACCAATGCCGTTTACGGGTTCACCTCCATGCTCATCAACCTCATCAAGGAGGAGAAGCCCACCCACGTCGCGGTGGCCTTTGACCTTGACACCCCCACCTTCCGGTCGGAGGAGTACTCGGAGTACAAGGGCGGACGCAACAAGACGCCCGAGGAGTTCCACGGCCAGATCGACCTCATCATCAAGGTGATGGAAGCCATGCGCATCCCCACCATCTCCATGGACGGCTTTGAGGCGGATGACATTCTGGCCACGCTGGCCGAAAAAGCCTCGGCCCGGAAGTGGGACGTCATGGTCGTATCGGGCGACCGGGATGCCTTCCAGCTCGTGGATGACCGGGTCACCGTCTTCTATCCCAAGAAGGGCGTGTCCGACCTGCCGCGCATGGACGCCGCAGCGGTTGAGGCGAAGTATCTGGTCCCGCCGGACAAGTACTCGGACCTTGCCGCCCTGGTGGGCGAATCCGCGGACAACCTGCCGGGTGTGCCCGGCGTGGGCCCCAAAACCGCTGCCAAATGGATCAAGCAGTACGGCGGACTTGAGGGCATCCTCGAGAACCTGGACAACATTAAGGGCAAGGTGGGGGACTCCCTCCGCGCCAACATCGAGGATGTTAAGCGCAACCGCCGCCTGAACCGCCTGCTGCGGGACCTTGACCTGCCGGTTGATCTGGACGCCATGGCTGCCCGGCGCCCCGACCGTGAAGCCATTGAAGAGCTCTTTGACGCCCTGCAGTTCAACGCGCTGCGCAAGCGTCTGTTCGACGTCTACGGCGAAGAGGAAACCGCGTCCACCGGGCACGAACTCCTGCCGCCGGAGCACGTCACCATCACCGACGCCGCAGCCCTGACCAACTGGATTGACTCCACCAACCAAGCCAAGACTGCGGTGCAGCTGGTGACGGAAGGTGCGGCGGCAGGGCGCGACGTCGTCGGGCTGGCTCTGGTGACCGCCTCGGCGGCGGCGTATGTTCCGCTGACCGAGATCGACGCCGACACCGAGCAGGTGCTCGCGGCCTGGCTGGCGGACCTGGATGCGCCGAAGGTCGTCCATGATTTCAAGGAAGCCTATAAGGCCCTGGCGGCGCGCGGCCTGCACTTGGCCGGTGAAGTTGATGACACTGCCATTTCCGGTTACCTCATTCAGCCGGACCGCCGCAGCTACGATCTCGCGGACCTGAGCCAGCACCACCTGCGGATGTCCCTGACTCCGTCCGCTCCCGGATCCAACCAGCTCCAGCTGCAGCTCGAAGAAGAAGACGTCGCGTCGCCGGCGGTGATGCAGGCTTTCGCGGCACTGCAGCTGAGCGAGCACTTCGCGGGACAGCTGGTGGACCGCGGCGCCAACCAGCTCCTGGGCGGATTGGAACTGCCGCTGTCCGAGGTCCTGGCCGAAATGGAACTGGCCGGCATCGCGGTGTCCACCGAAAAGCTGGACCGGCTGCTGGACGATTTCAGCGCCACCATCGCCCAGGCCAGCAGCGAAGCGTTCAGCATCATCGGCAAGGAAATCAACCTCGGCTCGCCCAAGCAGCTGCAGGTGGTGCTCTTTGACGAACTCGGCCTGCCCAAGACCAAGAAAATCAAGACCGGCTACTCCACGGACGCCGACGCCCTCTCGGACCTGATCATCAAGACCGGCGGACATCCGTTCCTGGCCAATCTGATGGCGTACCGGGACGCGACCAAGCTGCGCCAGACTGTTGAAGGCCTGCGCAAAGCAGTGTCCGACGACGGCCGCGTGCACACCACGTACGTCCAGACGGCGGCAGCCACCGGACGCCTGTCCTCCACCAACCCGAACCTGCAGAACATTCCCATCCGGTCCGAAGAAGGCCGGCGCATCCGGGAAGTGTTCACCGTGGGTGAAGGGTATGAGACCCTGCTGACCGCTGACTACTCCCAGGTGGAAATGCGGATCATGGCGCACCTCTCCGGCGATGAGGGGCTGATTGCTGCGTTCCGGGCGGGGGAGGACCTGCACCGGTTTGTCGGCTCGCACATCTTCGGGGTTCCGCCGGAAGAAGTCACCAGCGCCATGCGCTCCAAGGTCAAGGCCATGTCCTACGGCCTGGTCTACGGATTGAGCTCCTTTGGCCTGTCCAAGCAGCTGGCCATTCCGGTGGATGAGGCACGCACCCTGATGCGCGACTACTTCAGCCGCTTCGGTGCGGTGCGCGATTACCTGCGCGGCGTCGTCGAGCAGGCCCGGAAGGACGGCTTCACCTCCACCATCGAAGGCCGCAGGCGGTATCTGCCTGACCTTTCCAGCGACAACCGGCAGCTGCGCGAAATGGCTGAACGTGCCGCCTTGAATGCCCCCATCCAGGGCTCAGCCGCGGACATCATCAAAAAGGCCATGCTGGGCGTTGACACGGAAATCAAGGCACAGGGCCTGAAATCCCGCATGCTGCTGCAGGTCCATGATGAACTGGTGCTCGAAGTCGCCCCCGGGGAACGGGATGCGGTGGAGAAGCTGGTCCGCGAACAGATGGGCTCGGCGGCGGACCTGTCCGTTCCGCTGGACGTATCCGTGGGCGTGGGCGTCAGCTGGCACGAGGCCGGGCACTAGACCCGCGCCACTAAACCAACAGGGGGATCATGCAGACGGAAACCGGGCTTCGGCTGGAGTCATTTTCACCCGGGGATGCCCGGACCGCCAACTGGTTCGCAGCGGTGGACCTCGGATTCCACGAACCCCAGGGAGACCCGAAACACCACAGTGCGCAGGTAGATTCGTGCCGGAGGGACGGCCGCATCCTGACGGCCGTTTATGACGACGGCGCTCCGGAACATGCGTGGGATCCGTCGATTCCGGTAGCCACCTACGCGACGATGGTGAATGACCTGAACGTCGGCGGCGGCCGGCTGCTGCCGGCGCATCTGGTCACTGCGGTAACGGTGCGGTCCACCCACCGCCGCCGCGGAATCCTGCGCAGGATGATCGAGGCGGACCTTGCCCGCGCCAAGGAAACCGGTCTGGCGCTGGCGGCATTGACGGCATCGGAAGCCACCATCTACGGACGCTTCGGATTTGGTGCGGCCACGTCCACTGCGGAGGTGGCCGTTGATACCCGCGGCAGCCTGGACTTTCCGGCGTCTGCGACCGGCAGCGTCGCGGTGGCGGACAGCGCCAAGCTGGAGTCCCTGGCGCCGGAGATCTACCGGGCTCACTTGAAGAGCACTCTTGGTGCGCTGGGCCGCCAGCACCGTTACTGGCTCCGGGCCGCCGGAGTCTGGAGCGAGGACTCCTTTGAACCGGACAAGGCCCTTCGTGCGGTCATCCACTACACAGAGGACGGTGTTCCCGACGGCTACGCCGCCTATAAATCCCTGGGCTGGCGCACCGAACCGCACACGGTCAAGGTGACCGACCTGGTAGCCGCCACAGACGGGGCCTACCGGGAACTGTGGCGTTACCTGGGCTCGCTGGACCTGGTGAACCTGGTGACCTTCGACGTGGCACCGGTAGCCGATCCGCTTCCGTGGATGCTGGCCGACCGCCGCCGCTACTCCGTTACGTCGGTGGAGGATGTGCTGTGGCTTCGCATTCTGGATCCCAAGGCTGCCCTTGAGGCCCGGCACTACTCCGGGGCCGGCACCCTTGTCCTGACCGTCCGGGATCCGCTGGGGCTGGCCGACGGAGTGTGGCAGTTGGACGCACACGGCGGAACCGGCATTGTCCGCCCGGCGGAGGGAGAGGCCCTTCCCGCAGGCGCAGAGGCCATCGACATTGACATTGCCGCCCTGGGGTCCCTGTATCTGGGCGGAGTCAGCGCCTCCACCCTGGCTGCAGCGGGCGGAATACGCGGCAGCTGTGCTGCGTTGGACATCACTGATGCACTCTTCACAGCAGGTCCGGCACCCTACTGCAGCACTCATTTCTAGCCGATACAGAACTACTTTCCTGAAAGTACTCTGGGTGCTTTGACCTGAGTTGCAAGCTGCGGCTAGACTGATCTGGCGCGTAATTGCGCAGTAAGTTACCAATTCTGTCCATCTCCGGACAAACAAGCACTGTCTTGAGGCAGGCCTGAACGGCTGCTCCGAGTTCGGTGGGAGCGCATCCGGAATACAAAACAACTTCCACATCGGAGTCCCAACTACATGACCATCACCACCACCGAGAAGTCCAGTACCCCGCAGGTCGCTATCAACGACATCGGTACTGCCGAGGACTTCCTCGCCGCCATTGACGCAACCATCAAGTACTTCAACGACGGAGATCTCGTCGAAGGTACCGTCGTCAAGGTTGACCGCGACGAGGTCCTGCTCGACATCGGTTACAAGACCGAGGGTGTCATCCCTTCCCGTGAGCTTTCCATCAAGCACGACGTTGATCCCGGAGACGTTGTCTCCGTTGGCGATCAGGTTGAAGCTTTGGTCCTCACCAAGGAAGACAAAGAAGGCCGCCTGATTCTCTCCAAGAAGCGCGCACAGTACGAGCGCGCCTGGGGCGACATCGAGAAGGTCAAGGAAGAAGACGGCGTCGTTACCGGTACCGTCATCGAGGTTGTCAAGGGTGGTCTCATCCTGGACATCGGCCTGCGCGGCTTCCTGCCGGCCTCCCTCGTCGAGATGCGTCGTGTCCGCGACCTGGCTCCGTACATCGGCCAGCAGATCGAAGCCAAGATCATCGAACTGGACAAGAATCGCAACAACGTTGTTCTGTCCCGCCGTGCATGGCTCGAGCAGACGCAGTCCGAGGTTCGCTCCACGTTCCTCAACAAGCTGGAAAAGGGCCAGGTTCGTCCGGGCGTTGTTTCCTCCATCGTCAACTTCGGTGCATTCGTGGACCTTGGCGGCGTAGACGGTCTCGTCCACGTTTCCGAGCTGTCCTGGAAGCACATCGACCACCCCTCCGAGGTCGTTGAAGTTGGCCAGGAAGTCACCGTTGAGGTTCTGGAAGTTGACCTCGACCGCGAGCGTGTCTCCCTGTCGCTGAAGGCTACGCAGGAAGATCCGTGGCAGACCTTCGCCCGCACCCACGCCCTGGGCCAGGTTGTGCCGGGTAAGGTCACCAAGCTGGTTCCGTTCGGTGCGTTCGTTCGCGTCGAAGACGGCATCGAAGGCCTGGTCCACATCTCCGAGCTGGCAGTCCGCCACGTAGAGCTGGCCGAGCAGGTTGTTTCCGTTGGAGACGAGCTGTTCGTCAAGGTCATCGACATCGACCTCGAGCGTCGCCGCATCAGCCTGTCGCTGAAGCAGGCCAACGAGGGCGTAGACCCCGAAGGCACCGAGTTCGACCCGGCTCTGTACGGCATGGCCGCAGAGTACGACGAAGCCGGCAACTACAAGTACCCGGAGGGCTTCGACCCCGAGTCCAACGAATGGCTCGAAGGCTACGAGACCCAGCGCGCCGCTTGGGAGCAGCAGTACGCTGACGCCCAGGCCCGTTGGGAAGCCCACAAGAAGCAGGTTGCACAGCACGCTTCCGAGGACATCGCAGCTGCTTCGGAGTCTTCCGAATCCGGCACCACGAGCTACTCCTCCGAGCCGGCCGTTGCTGAGACGGGTGCCGGCACGCTGGCTTCCGACGAAGCACTCGCCGCTCTGCGCGAGAAGCTCACGGGCAACTAATTTCCCGGTGTGCTAACTGACCGGTTGAATTAACCGGTCGGTATGAGCTCCAAAAAAGCGGGCCCCCACTTCGGTGGGGGCCCGCTTTGCGTTGGAACGCATTTCTCCGGTTGCGGTGCGCAGCGCTTTAGCGCGCGTCGTTGGCGTAGCTCAGACCCAGCTGGGCCCGGACGCCGTCGAGCAGCTCCATGGTGCGCAGTGTGTCCTCCAGCGGCATGGTGGGGCTTTCCGTCAGGCCCTCCTGGATGCAGCGCGTCACCTCGCGCAGCTGGTAGGTGTAGCCGGCACCGGCGTGCTCGAAGGTCTCCACGCGTGCTCCGTTGGGGCCGTGGACGTGCAGTTCGCGCGGGTTCGGGATGTTCCCGCCGCCGGTCCTCAGCCAGCCGTTGCTGCAGGCAATCGTGGCTGCGCCCGGACCCGAGGCTGCGAGGGAGGAGGTGAGCTGGGCGTGGCGGCCGTCGTCGTAACGCAGCGTCAGGGCGTTCTGGATGTCCACACCGTCCTTGTTGAGGATGCCGGAGGCGTCAATGCTGTCCGGGTAACCCAGGGCGCCAAGGGCCCAGGTCAGGGTGTAGACGGACAGATCCAGCAGTGCCCCGCCGCCGGCGGCGGGGTCCCACATCCGGGAGGAGGGATCCTCGGGGGCGGGGAAGCCAAGGTCCGCCTGGACCCAGGAGGGGGTTCCGAGTTCACCGGAGGCGAGGATGTCCCAGGCCCGGTTGGTGCTGGGCAGGAAACGCGTCCACAGAGCTTCCATCAGGAACAGGTTCCGTTCCCGGGCCAGCTGAACCAGTTCTGCTGCTTCTGCCGCGTTGACCGTGAACGGCTTTTCGCAGAGGACGTGCTTGCCGTGCTCAAGCGCGCTCTTGGCCACGGCATAGTGCTGGGCGTGCGGGGTGGCAATGTACACGACGTCGACAGCGGGGTCGGAGAACATCGCCTCAAAGCCGGAGGGGCCGCCGTCGGAGTCGGAATACGAGGTTTCAAAACCGAACCGTTCAGCGAAATCGGCGGCCTTGGCGCCGCTGCGCGAGGAAACCGCATACAGGACCGCGTCTTCGAGAAGTGCGATGTCTGCGGTGACGGTGCCGGCGATGCCGCCGGTGGCCACCACGGCCCAGTTCAGCGGAGCGCCGGTTGCGGCTAGGGGAGAGGGCGCGCCTTCTTCGGCGCAGGGTGGGCGGACAATGCGCCGGGGGGCAGTGCTAAGGGTCATGGAAGAGTCAGCTCCTATGCGGATTCTCGGACAACAAGGGATGTGGGCAGGCGGTGAACGCGTTCAGCGGGCCGCCCTTCGATCAGCTCCACCAGGAGCTCGGCCATTTTCTCACCAAGCGCCGCAATGGGGTGGTGGATGGTGGTCAGGGCCGGGCTCAGGCTGGTGGCGTAGTAGTCGTCATCAAAGCCGACGACGGCGATGTCCTCGGGAATGCGCAGTCCTCGTTCCTTGATGACGGAGTAGGCGCCGGCTGCCATCTGGTCATTGGCCACAAAGATACCGTCCAGCGGCTTCTCCCGGTCCAGCAGCCGCCGCATGGCCGCCGCACCGGAGGTGACGGTGAAGTCGCCGGTTTCCACCAGGGCATCATCCAGGCCGGCCTTTCGGAGCGTTGACCGCCAGCCGGCCAGGCGGTCGACGCCGGGAGGCATGTCCTGCGGTCCGGCGATGGTGGCAATGTGGCGCCGTCCGGTTTCCACCAGCCGGGCCGTGGCGGCAGCCGCGCCCTCCTCGTTGTCCACTTCCACGAAGTAGCTGTCATCGGCATTCACGAGCGGACGGCCGGCAAAGACCAGCGGCAGGGAGCCGTCCAGCCGCGCCCAGGAATTATCACCGGTGTGGTGGGAGACGACGAGGACGCCGTCCACGTTGCCGCCCAGCAGATACCGCCGGGTCTTCTCCGGATTTGCTTCGGAGGAAGTGACCATGTTCAGCATGTACTCGGTGGTGTTCAGGTACCGGGCGACGCCTTCCACCACCGTGGCGAAAAACGGGTCGGCGAAAACTTTGGACGTGGACTCGGGCACCAGCAGCGTCACGGTGTAGGTCCGCCGGCTGGCCAGGGTTCTGGCCGCGCGGTTCGGGACGTAGTTCAGCGTGCGGACGGCCTTTTCCACGGAGTGGACCAGGTCCGGGTCAACGGACGGGGCACCGTTCACCACGCGTGAGACCGTGGCACGGGAAACTCCGGCCAGGGCCGCCACCATTTCCAGTGTGGGGGCGGGCCTGGCCTGGCTGGAGTCAGCACTCAATGGTATTTCTCCCTGCACCGATATCTCTCCCTGCACCGTGGAGCCGGGGTCGCGGCTGGGTTCCCATGTTACGGGTACTCACACGACGGGAGCCACGGGCTCGCCGCCCTGGACAGCACGCCCGGCAGCCCGGCTGGCCGCAATATGGCGGCTGTAGGCATGGCCGCTGTCCTTGACCGTCCGTGCCTGCGTGTCATAGTCGACGCGGACAATGCCGAAGCGCCGGCTGTAGCCCCAGGACCACTCGAAGTTATCCAGCAGCGACCAGACAAAGTAGCCGCGGACATCTGCACCCGCTTCAATCGCCCGGCCCACCGCCGCAATGTGGTCCAGGATGAACTGCGTGCGCTCGGGGTCGGGCACGCTTCCGTCGGCGCTGACGACGTCGTCGTAGGCTGCGCCGTTTTCGGTGACGTACAGCGGAGGCAACATGGGATACTCCTCGCCCAGGCGGACCAGCAGCTTGCGCAGGCCGTCCGGATTGACCTCCCAGTCCATCGCGGTGCGCGGCAGTCCGCGGCTCGGGAACGTGATGTGCTCCGCACCGATCCACGGTGAGACCGCCGGGCGCCCTGATCCGCCCGAGTGGCCGTCGGCCCCGGTGGTGTCAGGATGGCCGCTGATGAGGTCATCGTGGTAATGGTTGACACCCAGGAAGTCGATCGGGGCCCCGATGATGCCCAAGTCTCCGTCCTCAATGACGTCGCCCAGGCCAAACTGTTCCAGGTCCTGCAGCGTGTCCTGCGAATAGGCACCCAGCAGGATGGGATCAAGGAAGATCCGGTTCTGCAGGGAGTCAAAGAGCCGGGCGGCCTCCAGGTCTACGGGATCGGAAGGATCCCGGGGGATGGAGTTGCTCAGGTTCAGGGTGATGCCCAGCTGCTGCGCACCGCGGTCACGCAGCTGCGTCACGGCAAGGCCGTGGGCAAGGTGCTGGTGGTGGACGGCGGCAACAGCAGCGCGGGGTTCGTGCCGGCCCGGGGCATGCACGCCGGAGGCATAACCCAGCAGCGAGGAGCAGAAGGGCTCGTTGAAAGTGGTCCAGTGCTGTACCCGGTCGCCGAGCGCCGTGTAGACGTCATTCGCGTACTCGGCGAACCGGTACGCGGTGTCCCTGTTCGCCCATCCGCCGGCTTCCTCCAGGGCCTGCGGCAGATCCCAGTGGTAGAGCGTGAGCCAGGGCAGGATGCCGGCTTCGAGGAGCTCGTCCACGAGGCGGGAGTAGAAGTCCAGCCCCTTGGCATTGACGGGTCCGCCGCCGGGACGGACGCGGGCCCAGCTGGTGGAGAACCGGTAGGAGTCCAGCCCCAGTTCCTTCATCAGGGCGACGTCCGCGGGCATGCGGTGATAGTGGTCCACGGCCGTTTCGGGAGTGTCCCCGTTCAGCGTGTTTCCCGGTGTGCGGGCAAAGGCATCCCAAATGGAGTCCTGCTTGCCGTCTTCCCAGGCGGCGCCTTCAACCTGGGCTGCAGCTGTTGCCGATCCCCAGATGAAGCCGTCCGGCCAGTTGTTCCACTGGGGGTTTTCGTTGTTCATTAGCCCTTCACTGCTCCCTGCATAATTCCGGATATAAGTTGTTTGCCTGCTGCCACAAAGAGGATCAGCAGGGGGATGGTGGCCAGCACGGCACCGGTCAGCACGATGGAGTAATCCACGTACCGAGCCGACTGCAGCTGGCTGAGTGCGGTCTGCAGCGTGGGATTGTCGGGGCCCAGGACCAGCAGCGGCCACATAAAGTCGGTCCACGCCATCATGAAGGTGAACAGCGACAGGATGGCCATGGCCGGCTTGGCGGCCGGCAGTGCCACGTGGAAGAACGTGCGGATCATGTTGGCTCCGTCCATGCGGGCGGACTCAATCAGTTCATCCGGGATGACGTCCACCAGGTACTGGCGCATGAAGAACACCCCGAACGCCGTGACCAGGCTCGGCACGATGACGGCGCCGACCTTGCCGGTCCAGCCCAGTTCCTGCATCACCATGAACAGCGGAATGATGCCGAGTTGGGTGGGAATGGCCATGGTGGCAATAACGGAGACCATCAGGACTCCGCGGCCGCGGAACTTGAGTTTGGCGAAGGCGTAACCGGCGAGGGTGGAGAACACGACGACGGACACAGTGATGGTTCCGGAAATCAGCAGGCTGTTGCCCAGCGCCTTCCAGAACGGCACCGTATTCATGACTTCGCCGACGTTGTGCCAGAAGTTTCCGCCGGGCCACAGCGGGGGCCAGTCCGAGCCGAGGGCCTCGTTGCCCCGGGAACCCACGACAGTCGACCACCACAGCGGATACGCCGATCCGATCAGGAAGGCCAGGAGGATGCCGTAGGTGAGGAAGCCGGGTCCCCGGGTGCTGCCGAACAACTGCCGGCGCCATCCGGGACGTGCCGGTTTGCCCGAGCCGGAATCAATTCCGGTACCGGGTACGGCACCGGCCTTTTGAAGGACGCTCATCGCTTGCTCCTAACCCGGCGGGGCTTACTGTCCGCCGTGGCGATTTTCTTGGAGATCAGGAAGTTGACTATGCCCACCAGCACGATGATCAGGAAAAGGATCCAGGCGATGGCGGAGGCCCGGCCAAAGTTTTGCCGCTGGAAAGCCATCTCCCAGAGGTAGAGAACGGTGGTTTGGAACTGGCGCTGGCTGCCGCCGGCCGTCACGGAATCGAAGAGCCGCGGCTCGGCAAAGATCTGCAGGCCGCCGATGGTGGAGGTGATGACGACAAAAATCATGGTGGGGCGGATGCTCGGCAGCGTGATGCTGAAGAAACGCCGGAAGGGGCCGGCGCCGTCGATCGCCGCGGATTCGTAAATATCGCGGGGAACTGCCTGCATGGCTGCCAGCAGGATCAGGGCGTTGTAGCCGGTCCACCGCCAGTTGACCATGGTGGCCAGGGCCAAGTGGCTGGGCAGGGTGTCCGTCTTCCAGAGCACCGGATCAATCCCCAGATTGCCCAGCATGGTGTTGATGAGTCCGTACTGCTCATCGAACATGTTGGTGAAGATCAGGGCGACCGCCACCGGAGTGACGACGTAGGGCAGCAGGACACTCATCCGCCAGAAGGTTTTGGCGCGGAGATTCTGGTCCAGGACGGCGGCGAGGAACAGGGCCACTGCCAGCTGGGGGATGGCGGAGAGCAGGAAGATGCTGAAGGTGTTGAACAGCGAGTTCCAGAAGAACCGGTCACTCAGCACGCCGGTGAAGTTCGCCAGTCCCACAAATTCGCCCTGGCCCTTGAGAAGGTGCCACTCGTGCAGCGAAACGTAGAACGTGTAAAGGAGCGGGAACAGCCCCACGACGGCAAAGACGATGAAGAAGGGGGAGATGTACAGGTAGGGGGAGGCCTTGAGGTCCCAGAAGCTGAGGCGCTGCCGGAAGGTGGGCTTCGGCTTGGCCGCGTTGTGCGTCTGCGGACGGGACAGTGTGGTGGTCATGGGGTTTCTCGCACTCCATAGGGGGGCCTCCGGTGGTAGCCGGAGGCCCCGCAGCCGGTGTTGCTAGTTGTTGACAACCAGCTCGTTGAGGAGCTTGAGCGCTTCGGCCCAGGCCTGGTCGGTGTCGCCGCTGCCGTTGTCCAGCATGTCCAGTGCCGGACCAAAGACGTTTTCCTGGATGACGGAGTCGTCCGGGCCCTTGAACTGGGCAACTACGCCTTCGGCGCGGGAAGCGAGAATGGACCCGGTGGGTGCGTCATTGAAGTACTCGTTCGGGGTGGCAGCCGCCGCGAGTTCCTCCTGCGCCTTTACGGTGCTGGGGAAGTTGTTGGCTGCAGTGCTCTGCTTGACCTGCTGCTCCGGATCGGTCAGCCATGCTGCGAGCTTGGCTGCTTCTTCGGGGTGCTTGGAGGTTTCGGGAACCGAGAGGAAGGCTCCGCCCCAGTTTGACGCACCGCCGGGGAAGACATCGGCGAAGTCCCAGCCGCTGTCAGTTCCGCCGCCTGCGGATTCGATCGATCCCTGAATGGTGCCGAGCATCCATCCCGGGCAGACGAACGTGGCGAATGAGCCGTCCAGGAAGGCCTGGCCCTTGCCCCAGTCCCATTCCGTCTGGTTGCCGGACAGGCCGTCGGAGGTGGCATCGGCCAGCTGGGTGAACTGCTTCTTCATGGCGTCGTTACCGTCAATGTTCAGCTCGCCGTCGGCGGTGTAATAGCCTTCCTCCATCTGGTTGACCATGGAGTTCCAGACGAATCCTGACTGGTCATACCAGGCCTTGCCGGTCTTTTCGTGGTAGGCGCGGCCCAGTTCGAAGTACTTGTCCCAGCTGGCGTCATCCCCGCCGAAGAGTTCGGCAACTGCTGCGCGGTCGCTCGGAAGGCCGGCGGCCTCGAACAGCTTTCCGTTGTAGCACAGGCCCTGCGGGCCAATGTCGGTGCCGTAGCCAATGACGCGGCCGTCGGCGTCGGTGCCCTGCTCATACTTCCAGTCGACCCAGTTGTCCTTGATGTCGGCTGCGCCGTACTCATTGAGGTCCACGAACTTGTCGGACACCTCCATGATTGCGCCGAGCCAGCCCTCTTCGATGGCTACCACGTCACTGACGCCGGAACCGGCTCCAAGCTTGGTGAACAGATCCGTGCGGGCGTTGCCACCGGTGTCGATGTTGGTCGGCTTGATCTCGATGCCGGGATTGGCTTCCATGTACTCGGCGTACAGATCGTCATAGCCGAAGGTTCCGAAGGTGGTAACGCTCAGCTCAATGGGGTTGTCCTCGCTTGCCGCTTCGGTGTCACCGCTGCCGCAGCCAACTGCCAGCATGGCCACGATTGCGGCGCCCGCAACGGCTGCTGCCGGATGTCTGAAATTCTTCACTGTCACTCCTTTGTGTGTGGGTAGTGCAAAAACAATTCCCGAAGCAGGCGGACCGTGTCCTTTGGAGGCGGACAGGCGTAATCGACGGAAGCGGGAAGGGATGGAGACTTCGAATGGAGCCATGCGCCCAGGAGGAATTCAAAGATTTCCAGAGAGCGCTCTCTTGACTTGGACCTCACCCTAGGAGTGATAACGATCACTGTCAAGAGAGCGCTCTCTCAGAATGCCGGCGGATCTCTGCTGCGTCGCAGCAAGCGTTTGCATAAAACGGATAATCGGGAAAGTGCAGCTGCGGGCCAGGGCTCCTCAACAGGCGCCGGTAAGAAAAAATCATCTGAAAGCGTTTACACGCGAGCCACTGCGTTGTTAGTGTTCCTCGCAATGTCGATGGCACTGTGCCGCGTCCAAAAACGGGAGTCAATGATGACTAGGGGTACACGTACGCGCGGCTGGGTCGCCCGGGGGACAACACGGGGGACAGCACGGGGACTTATTGGCGTGCTTGCCGCGGCCGGGCTGATGGCGGTGCCGGTAAGCTCTGCAACCGCCGAAGACCCGCGCACTTTTGCGCTTACGGGCAGCCTCCAGTCCGAACTTGGCTGCGACGCGGACTGGGCCCCCGAGTGCGGCGAGACTGAGCTGGCACCCACCGACGTCCCCGGCGTTTATGCAGCGGAGTTCACCCTGCCCGCCGGGAGTTACGAGTACAAGGTCGCAGTGAATGACGGCTGGGACGAGGCTTACGGGCTGGACGGCGGAGCAGACAACATTCCGCTCTCGATTGCCGGGGACTCCCGCATCCGCTTCGTCTTCGACGACACCACGCACCGGGCCGGCCTCACGCCGCTGGACCTGCGGGAGGCTTACTCGGCCGATGACGACGCCCTGGTGGCCCCGCCGGTGCGCCAGGCCGGTGCGGACAATGTCTTCTACTTTGCGATGACCGACCGTTTTGACAACGCCGATCCGTCCAACGACACCGGCGGCCTGGCCGGTGACCGTCTCGCCACCGGCTACGACCCCACCAACACCGGCTTCTACAACGGCGGCGATCTTGCCGGTCTCCGCTCACAGCTGGACTACATCCAGAACCTCGGCACTACGGCCATCTGGCTGACGCCGAGCTTCAAGAACAAGCCCGTGCAGGGTTCCGGGGCGGATGCCTCAGCCGGCTACCACGGTTACTGGATCACCGACTTTACGCAGATCGACCCGCACCTTGGAACCAACGCAGAACTGGAAGCCCTCATTGACGAGGCGCATGCCAAGGGCATGAAGGTGTACTTCGACATCATCACCAACCACACCGCGGATGTGATTTCCTATCAGGGCGGGCAGTATTCCTACATCGACCAGGAAACTGCGCCGTACAAGGATGCCGGTGGAACGGCATTTGATCCGGCCGACTACGCGGGAACGGACAACTTCCCGGAGCTGGACCGGGCGACGAGCTTCCCCTACGTCCCGGAGGTTGCGGACGCCGAAAAGGACGTCAAGGTTCCCGGCTGGCTCAATGACCCCGCCATCTACCACAACCGCGGCGACTCGACCTTTGAAGGCGAGTCCACCACGTTTGGAGATTTCTCCGGCCTCGATGACCTGATGACTGAAGACCCTTCGGTGGTGGACGGTTTTGCCGACGTCTATAACCAGTGGATTGACCGCGGCATCGACGGATTCCGCATTGACACGGTCAAACACGTGAATTTCGAATTCTGGGAAAAGTGGACCACCCGGGTTAAGGACTATGCCGCCTCGGTCGGCAAGCCGGATTTCTTTATGTTTGGCGAGGTTTATGACGCCGATCCCAAGAAAACCTCGCCTTATGTGCGCAGCACCGATATGAATTCAGTGCTTGATTTCACCTTCCAGTCGCAGGCAGTGGGTTACGCCTCCGGCAATTCGGCACGGGGCCTTTCCAATCTGTTCGCGGGTGACGATTACTACACCACTCCGCACAGCTCAGCGACTGCGCTGCCGACCTTCCTGGGCAACCACGACATGGGCCGCGTCGGCTATTTCCTGCAAAACACCGACGATGCCCTGCAGCGTGATGAACTGGCCCACGAACTCATGTTCCTCACCCGCGGCCAGCCGGTGGTCTACTACGGTGACGAACAGGGCTTCGCCGGGGCCGGCCAGGGCAATGACCGCGCCGCGCGCCAGTCGATGTTTGGCAGCCGGGTGAGCGAGTACACCGACCAGTTGCTCATCACCGGCGAGCAGCTGGGATCCAATGACCGCTTTGACACCGCTGCCCCGCTTTATACGCACATTGCCGGACTCGCAGCCCTCCGCGAGGCGCACCCGGCGCTCTCCTCGGGAGCCCAGATCGAGCGGTACGCCGACGACGGTCCCGGTGTTTACGCCTTCTCCCGCGTGGACCAGGCGGAAAAGACGGAATACCTCGTGGCAGTGAATAACTCAGCGGAGGCCAAAACGGTCAATGTTCCAACGCTGACCAAGCAGGCAGCCTTCGCACCGCTGTACGGAACGGAAGCTGCCCTGGCATCGGATGCCGACGGCGTCGTGTCCGTCACCGTACCGGCCCTGGGATCGGTGGTGTTCAAAGCCGGCACAGCCGTGGCGGCCCCCGCGGCCCCGGAAGCCATCACCGTCAGCGCCCCGACCGCCGGTGCCGGCCTCAGCGGTGCCAGCGCCGTGGAAGCCGACATTCCTGACAGCACCTGGCAGCAGACCAGCTTCGCCTGGCGGGAGGTTGGCGGCACCGAGTGGACCGATCTCGGCACGGCCGAGACAACCGCGCCCCGCGTCTTCCACGACGTCGACGCGCTGCCGGCCGGCACCCTGATCGAGTACCGTGCAGTGACGACCGACGCCGCCGGCCGGCACGCGGCGGCCTCCACCTATGCTTCGGTGGGCAACGCAGTCACCACCGTCGTCGTGGACCCGCCCGAGCAGGAACTGAACCTGGTCACCGTTCCGGGCAGCCACAACAGCGAGATGGGCTGCGCCGGAGACTGGACGCCCGCCTGCGAAGCGGCAAAACTCACCAAGCGCGCCGACGGAATCTACACGGGCACCTTTGACATGCCGGCCGGGGATTACGAATACAAAGTCGCCATCAACGGTTCCTGGGACCTCAGCTACGGGGCCAACGGGGCCGCGGACGGTCCCAACATTGCCTACACCGCGCCCGGCGGTCCGGTTACGTTCTATTTTGACCCCGCCACCCACCAGGTCCAGAACACTGCACAGGGTCCGGTGATCACGGCCCCCGGGAGTTTCCAGAGCGAGATCGGCTGTCCGAGTGACTGGCAGCCGGATTGCCTGGCGAGCTGGCTGCAGGACGGCGACGGCGACGGCGTCTACGAGTGGTCGAGCGACCGGATCCCCGCAGGCAGCTACGAGGTCAAACCGGCACACGGTCTTTCATGGGACGAGAATTACGGCGTCGGCGGTGTTCCGGGCGGCGCCAACTATGCCTTCACGGCAGCGCAGGGAAAGCTCGTCACCTTCCGCTACACGCTGGCCACCCATGAACTCGAGATTGTGCTCGCTGACCCGCCGGTTGCCGGCACCGGTGAGCTGCGTGCCCACTGGGTCAGTGCAGACACGATCGCCTGGCCAGTCTCCCTGCTGGGGGAAACGGACCCGGCGACAGCCAGCTGGAGCCTGCACCACTCCGCAGACGCCGACATTGAACCTGATGATGCAGCGGAATCCGGGATATCCGGCGGCGAGAGTGTGGACCTGACCTACGACCCGGCCGGGCTCTCGGCTGATCAGTTGGCAGCCTTTCCGGCGCTTGCCAGCTACGTGGCGCTGCACCCGGAGGGCCTGGACCGCGCTGCGGTGCAGGGCTTCCTGAGCGAGCAGCTGCAGGTATCTCAGTCGAGCGGGACCGAATTGGAGGCCCTGACCGGGGTGCAGATCCCCGGCGTGCTGGACGACCTCTACGCAGCCAATCTGGGCTCCGCGACGCTCGGGGTGAGCTGGCGCAATGACGTTCCCACTCTGCGCCTCTGGGCGCCCACCGCACAGGACGTGTCCCTGGAGGTCTTCCCCGGCGGCGAACCGGGGGCACCGAAAGTGCTGCCCGCTGCATGGAACGGCACCGACGGAACGTGGTCGGTGACCGATCCGGCCATTTCCGAAGGAGCGGAGTACCGCTGGTCGGTGCGCGTCTACGCCCCGGCAACCGGCGCCGTCGAAACCAACTCGGTAACCGATCCGTATTCCGTGGGTCTCACCCGCAACTCGGAACGCTCGGTTGCGGTCAACCTGGACGCGGACCGCTGGAAGCCGCAGCTCTGGGAGGACACTGAGGCGCCGGTCATCGACAAGCCCGCCGACCGTTCCATCTACGAACTGCATGTGCGTGACTTCTCGGCGGGGGATCCGGAGGTTCCGGCCGAAGAGCGCGGAACCTACCGCGCATTTACCCGCGACAGTGCGGGAACCCGGCAGCTGCGCCAGCTGGCGGAGGCCGGCATCAACACGGTGCACCTGCTGCCCACCTTCGACATCGCCTCCATCAACGAGGATCCGCAGGCCCGCCGGGAGCCGGACTGCGACCTCGCCGGCTACGGACCGGCCTCCTCCGAGCAGCAGGCCTGCGTTGCTGCCGCCGCCGACACCGATGCCTTCAACTGGGGCTACGATCCGTTGCACTACTCGGTGCCGGAAGGGTCCTATGCCGTTGACCCGGAAGGCGGTGCGAGGGTTTCCGAGTTCCGGGAAATGGTGGGGGCACTGCATGCCACCGGTTTGCAGGTGGTGCTCGATGAGGTGTTCAACCACACGGCCGAGTCCGGCCAGGGGGCCAAGAGTGTGCTTGACCGGGTGGTGCCCGGCTACTACCAGCGCCTGAACGCGGCCGGAAATGTGGAGACCTCCAGCTGCTGCCAGAATGTCGCCACTGAACACTCAGCAGCCGAAAAGCTGATGGTGGACTCCGTGGTGCTCTGGGCCAAGGCCTACAAGGTTGACGGCTTCCGCTTTGACCTGATGGGTCATCACTCCAAGGCCAACATGCTTGCCGTCCGCGCGGCCCTGGACGAGCTGACCTTCGCTGAGGACGGCGTCGACGGAAAGGCTGTGTACCTGTACGGGGAGGGCTGGAACTTCGGCGAAGTCGCCGACAACGCCTTGTTTGAGCAAGCTACGCAGGGAAATCTCGCGGGAACCGGCGTTGGAACCTTCAACGACCGGCTGCGCGATGCCGTGCACGGCGGCAGCCCCGTCGATGCGGGATCGACCTATGCGCAGGGTTACGGCACCGGGCTGGCCACCGACCCGAACGGGGACGCGATCAACGGCACACCCGAGGCCGCAGCCGCGGCTCTGGCGAAGCAGACCGACCTCGTGAAGCTTGGCCTGGCCGGCAACCTGAAAGGCTATTCCTTCGAGACGGCGGACGGAAGCGTGAAGCGCGGGGACGCGATCGACTACAACGGCCAGGCGGCCGGATACTCCGATGAGCCGCAGGAGACCATCAACTATGTGGACGCCCACGACAACGAGACGCTGTACGACCTGGGAGTGTTGAAACTGCCGACGACGACGCCGATGGCGGACCGGGTGCGGATGAACACCCTGTCGCTGGCCACGGTGACGCTCTCGCAGTCGCCGTCGTTCTGGCACGCGGGAACCGAGCTGCTGCGGTCCAAATCGCTGGACCGCAACAGCTACAACTCGGGCGACTGGTTCAACCGCATTGACTGGACCGGCTCCGAATCAACGTTCGGCTCCGGCCTGCCGCCCGCGGCGGACAACGAGGAAAAGTGGCCTCTCATGGCTCCGCTGCTGGCGGATCCGGCACTGGCTCCGGCTGAATCGGACATCGCCTCGGCTGAGGCCGGAGCATTGGATCTGCTGCGCCTGCGGACAGACGTTGACCTGCTGCGGCTCGGCTCTGCCGATCTCATTGAACAGAAGGTGACCTTTCCCGGCAGCGGGCCGGGGGCAACCGCCGGCCTCATTGTGATGAGCATCGATGACCTCGCGGGGCCGGATGCCGATCCTGCCCTCGACGGCGCTCTGGTGGTCTTCAATGCGGCGCCGTCGGCTGCCGTACAGGCGATCCCGGAACTGGCCGGCCGCGACTATGCGCTTTCCCAGGTGCAGCAGGACGGAACGGATCCCGTGGTGAAGCAGAGCAGCTGGCAGCCGGACACCGGCACGGTGAGTGTCCCCGGCCGCAGTGTTGCGGTGCTCCTGGATCCTCAGAGCGACGCGCCCGGGGATCCCGGGAATCCGGGTGGCCCGGGTAATCCGGGCGACCCCGGTAACCCGGACCCGACCGATCCCGCCGACCCGGACGCCTCGGTGACGCTGAGCGCGGGAACCGTCCGGCCCGGCGACACCATCACGGTCACCGGCACCGGCTTCGACGCCGGGGAAACAGTGCAGGTCTGGCTCGAGTCCACCCCGAAGCTGCTGGCCGCACAGGCAGCGGATGCGGACGGCTCTGTCACGGTGCAGGTAACCATTCCCGCTGACACTGAACTCGGATCGCATGCCGTCCGCGTCAGCGGGCTGGGGTCCTCGGAGGAGGCGCGGGCCCCGCTGCAGGTGGTCGGTCCGCTGGCGGACACGGGTGCCAACCTCTGGCTGGTCTGGCTGCTCGGGCTGTCACTGCTCGCCGTCGGTGCCGTTCTGGTGCTGCCGCGGGTGTGGAGGCTGGTGAGGAGGGCTTAGCGGCGGGTGCTGACGGTCACCGTGAATTTGGGATTGCGGGCCACTTCACGGGTGGGTCCCACCAGCCGGGCCAAGGCGGACTTGTAGGTCAGGTGGCTGTTCCACACGGTCCACAGCTCGCCGCCCGGTGCCAGCACCCGCCCGGCGTCGGCGAAGAGTTTCAGGGCTATTCCGGCGTGCACGCTGGCGCCGATATGGAACGGCGGGTTCAGCACGATCAGCTCCGCGGAACGGTCCGGGTGCCCGGCCAGGGCATCGCCGCGGCGAACCTGCACCCGGTCCGCAACGCCGTTGGCGGTCATGGTCTCCGTTGCGGACGCGACGGCGGCCGCTGACTGATCGGTGGCGGTGACCTGCAGGGACGGACGGGCCAGTGCCAGATACGCGGCAATGGCTCCGGTTCCGCAGCCCAGGTCCACCGCGGTGTGCGCCTGCCGGGCTCCGGCAAGGTGCGGCAGCAGGAACCGGGTGCCAATATCCAGTGCTGCTCCGGCAAAGGCCGCACCGTGGGCCCGCAGCTGAAGCGGCACCGCCAGTCCGACGTCGTGCTGCTGGGCCAGCGGAAAACGGTTGGCCGGGCGGGCCGCGGCGGGCAGCGGCCCGGAGACGGTCAGCACCCGGGATTTCTGCCGTGCCAGCCCGGCCTGAACCGAGCCGAACCAGCGCGCCAGGACGTCATTCATGGCTGTGGTCATGTGCTTGAGCCGTCCGCCGGCGTACACCACCACGTCAGGGCCGGCGTGCGCGGCGATCAGCGCGGCAATTTCCTCGAGGGCGTCCAGCGAGCGCGGCAGGCGCAGCAGCACGGTATGTGCCCCTGCCAGCAGTTCCGCGTCCAGCGGCAGCGACCGGTAGGTCCCCGCCAGTCCGGCGGCACGGGCGTTGCGTTCCAGGGCCAGCTCGCCCGAGTACGGATCCTGATGTACCCGCAGGTCCCGGACGCCGTGCAGCGCGGCAGCGCCGAGGGTCAGCGCACCATAGGAATCTCCCACCACGACGACGCCGGCAGGATCTTCGCGCAGCCGTTCCGCCGCGGTGTCCAGCAGCAGCCGGTCGGCAGCGTCATGGGCCTGCAGGTTCTCTGCCTCAACGTCCGGCCGGCGGCTCAGGGACTCAAAGGAAAAGTCCGGTGCGTCCGGGGAAATCCGGTCGGGGGAGTGCGTCAAAGGTCGATCCATTCTGTTTTCAGCGGTTCGGGGGTGCTGCCGCCTGCGGTGAAAGCGGCCAGGCGGTCGCGGAAGGTGCCGGCGCTGCCGGGAGTGTCCGGCAGCGCCACCGTAATGGTCGCCCCGGCCGGGCCGTATTCCGTGCCGGTGACGCTGATGCCGGCGGTGCGGAGGTCATTTTCCAGCCGGCCGGCTTCGGCGTGGCCTGCCGGTATGGAGTAGAGCTGCATCCGTCGGCGGCGGATCAGGGGAGCAGTGGACAGGGCCGTGGACACGGATTCCGAGTAGGCGCGCACCAGCCCGCCGGCGCCCAGCAGGATGCCGCCGAAATAGCGGACGGTCACAGCGGTGATGTCGCTGAGGTCGGTGGCGCCGTTAAAGGTTTCCCGTTTGGTCAGGGCTTCCAGCATGGGGATGCCGGCTGTGCCGGAGGGTTCGCCGTCGTCGCTGGAACGCTGCACTTCACGTCCGGGGCCCAGCACAAAGGCGCTGCAGTGGTGCCGGGCATCGTGGAACTCGCGCCGCAGATCGGCGACCAGCGCGCGGGCCTGTTCTTCGGTTTCGGTGCGCCGCAGCACCGTAATGAAGCGTGAGCGGCGGATCTCGAGTTCCGTGCGGTGTTCCCCGGCAAGGGTGGTGTAGCGCCCCGCCGCCGCGTCGATGTCACTCACCCCTCCAGTCTAGTGGCCGGCGGGGGCGCCTGACGTTGGTGGGTTCCCGGCGGCGGTAGGCTGGGCAGCATGCTCAAAGTTGGACTCACCGGCGGGATCGCCGCCGGAAAATCCGTGGCGGCCCGGACCCTGGTGGACTGCGGCGCGGTGCTTATCGACGCCGATGCCCTGGCCCGCGAAGTGGTGGCACCCGGCACTGACGGGCTTGCCGCCGTCGTCGACGCCTTCGGTCCCGGGATCCTGGCTCCGGACGGTTCCCTGGACCGTCCGGCACTGGCGGCGGTGATCTTCGGGGACGAGGACCGCCGGAAGGTGCTCAACGGCATCATTCATCCGCTGGTGCGGGCCCGTGCGGCGCAGCTGGCAGCGCAAGCACCCGCGGACGCCATTTTGGTGCAGGACATTCCCCTGCTGGTGGAAACCGGCCAGGCGTCGAGCTTTGATTTCGTCCTGGTGGTCGAGGCGCCCGAGGATGTGCGGCTGGACCGGATGGTCCGCGACCGCGGCATGGAGCCCGACGCCGCGCGGGCCCGGATCGCCGCCCAGGCGACGGCCGAGCAGCGTGCCGCGGCAGCCGACGTCGTCCTGCGCAACACCGGCACCCCCGAGGAGCTGGCGGCCGCCGTGCGCCGGCTGTGGGAAACCCGGCTGGTTCCGCTGAACCGGGGTTCAGCCCTCAGCTAACCGCCAGCGCTGAGGACCGGACCTGACCGCAGTGCGGAGTAGCTTTTAATCATGAGTCTTGCGCAGGACATCAAGAGAGTCGTTGCCCCCTTCGAAGTCATCAGCGATTATTCACCGGCGGGTGACCAGCCCACCGCCATTAAAGAACTCGCCGAACGCATCAAGGCCGGCGAAAAGGACGTGGTCCTTCTCGGTGCCACCGGTACCGGTAAGAGTGCGACGGCGGCCTGGCTGGTGGAGCAGGTCCAGCGGCCCACGCTCGTCATGGTCCAGAACAAGACGCTGGCCGCGCAGCTGGCCAACGAGTTCCGTGAACTGCTGCCCAACAACGCGGTGGAGTACTTCGTCTCCTACTACGACTACTACCAGCCCGAAGCGTACGTGCCGCAGACGGACACCTTCATTGAGAAGGACTCCTCCATCAACGAGGAAGTCGAACGGCTGCGCCACTCCGCCACCAACGCGCTGCTGACCCGCCGCGACGTCATTGTGGTGGCCACTGTGTCCTGCATCTACGGTCTGGGAACCCCCGAAGAATACATCGAGGCCATGGTCACCCTGCGCAAGGGCCAGCAGATGAACCGTGACGATCTGCTGCGCCGGTTCGTGAACATGCAGTACGCCCGCAACGACATGGACTTCCACCGCGGCACTTTCCGCGTCCGCGGCGACACCGTCGAGATCATCCCCATGTACGAGGAAAACGCGCTGCGGATTGAGTTCTTCGGCGATGAGATCGAGAACATTTACACCCTGCATCCGCTCACGGGGGACGTGATCCGCGAGGAAACGGAAATGTACGTCTTCCCGGCGTCGCACTATGTAGCCGGTGAAGACCGCATGCACCGTGCCATCCGCCAGATCGAGGACGAGCTGCAGGTGCGGCTGGCCGAGCTGGAGTCGCAGAACAAGCTGGTGGAAGCCCAGCGGCTGCGGATGCGCACCACTTATGACCTGGAAATGATGCAGCAGATGGGCTTCTGCAACGGCATCGAGAACTACTCCCGGCACATTGACGGCCGCGGGCCGGGCACCGCCCCGCACTGCCTGCTGGACTACTTCCCCGATGACTTCCTGCTGGTGGTGGATGAGTCCCACGTGACGATTCCCCAGATCGGCGCCATGTACGAGGGGGACATGTCCCGCAAGCGGACCCTGGTGGACCACGGCTTCCGGCTGCCTTCGGCCATGGACAACCGGCCGCTGAAATGGGATGAGTTCCTGGAACGCATCGGCCAGACCGTGTACATGTCCGCGACGCCGGGCAAGTACGAGCTGTCCAAGTCCGACGGTTTCGTGGAGCAGATCATCCGTCCCACCGGGCTGGTGGACCCGCAGGTAATCGTCAAGCCGAGCAAGGGCCAGATCGATGACCTGCTGGGCGAGATCCGCACCCGGACCGAGCGGAACGAGCGCGTGCTGGTCACCACGCTGACCAAGCGCATGGCGGAGGACCTGACGGGCTACCTGATGGAACACGGGGTCAAGGTGGAATACCTGCACTCCGACGTCGACACCCTGCGCCGCGTCGAGCTGCTCCGCGAACTGCGGATGGGCACCTTCGACGTGCTCGTGGGCATCAACCTGCTCCGTGAAGGTTTGGACCTTCCCGAGGTGTCACTGGTGTCCATTCTCGACGCGGACAAGGAAGGCTTCCTGCGCTCGTCCACCTCGCTGATCCAGACCATCGGCCGTGCCGCCCGCAACGTCTCCGGCGAAGTGCACATGTACGCCGATCGGATCACCGACTCCATGGCCAAGGCCATCGATGAAACCAACCGCCGCCGTGCCATCCAGGTGAAATACAACCTGGACCACGGAGTGGATCCGCAGCCGCTGCGGAAGAAAATTGCGGACATCACCGACTCGCTGGCCCGGGAGGACGCCGATACCAGGGCCCTGCTGGCCGAGGCGGCCGAAAAGAAGAACCGCAAGACCACGGGCAAGGGCAAGGGCGGCGTCCGCAAGGACGGCCTGGCCGCCGCTCCCGCGGAGGACCTGGCCGGACTGATCGCTTCGATGACGGAGCAGATGCACGCTGCGGCAGCGGAACTGCAGTTTGAACTGGCGGCACGGCTCCGCGACGAAGTGGGCGATTTGAAGAAGGAACTGCGGCAGATGCAGAACGCGGGGCACGCGTAAGCCGCCGGTGCTGCGATAGACTTCTAGGCAGCGTAGGGGAGTATCCTTTGTCGCTGCACCCGTCAGCACGCAGGGCGACGTCGTCCCGCCGGGTGCAGCGGGCACCCGTGTGAGATGATCTCCACGGCTGCCGGAGAGACCTGCGCCTCTGGCCGTGCCCGAAAGGTTTATCCCCATGCCCGAGTTACCCGTTGTCTTCGAGGTCGGCACCTTTGTCGCCCTCGGAGCCGTCCTGCTTTTCGACCTGCTGCTTGTCGTCAAGCGCCCCCACGAGCCGTCAATGAAGGAGGCCGGCCTGTGGGTCGCCTTCTACATCGGGCTTGCGCTGGTCTTCGCCGGTGCCATGTTTGTTTTCACCGGCCCGGAGTACGGCAGCCAGTTTGTTGCCGGCTGGGTCACTGAATACAGCCTCAGCGTGGACAACCTCTTTGTCTTCATCATCATCATGGCCCGCTTCTCGGTACCTCGTAAGTACCAGCAGGAAGTGCTGATGTTCGGCATTATCATTGCGCTCATCCTGCGCGGCATCTTCATCATCCTGGGTGCCGCAATCATTGAGAACTTCAGCTGGGTCTTCTTCATCTTCGGTGCGTTCCTGCTGTGGACTGCGTACAAGCAGGCCACGGACAACGGCGAGGATGAAGACGAAGGCAGTGACAACAAGCTGATCGGCAAGCTGCGCAACGTCCTGCCGATGACCGACAAGTTTGACCAGGGCAAGATCCGCACGACGTTGGACGGCAAGAAGGTCTTCACCCCCATGCTGATCGTCTTCATCACCATCGGTGTCACCGATCTGATGTTCGCCGTTGACTCCATTCCGGCCATCTTCGGCCTGACCCAGAGCGCCTTCATTGTCTTCACCGCCAACATCTTCGCGCTCATGGGCCTGCGCCAGCTCTACTTCCTGCTGGGTGGCCTGATGGACCGCCTGATCTACCTCAAGCACGGCCTGTCCGTCATCCTGGCCTTCATTGGCGTGAAGCTGATCCTGCACGCACTGCACGTGAATGAGCTGCCGTTCATCAACGGCGGCGAGCACGTTGGCTGGGCTCCGGAAATCCCCACGTTTGTTTCCCTGGCTGTCATCCTGGGCACCATCATCGTCGCCACCGTCGCCTCGCTGCTCAGCCCCAAGGCCAAGGCAGTCCAGGCTGTTGCCTCGCTGGAGAACGCCCTGAAGGTTTACCGGAACCTCGGAGAGGACGCCCCGCACGAAGAACGCGTGGAAGCCTACGAAAAGGTCAGCGAAACCTACAGCGCGGCCACCACTGCGGCCCAGGACCGTGACGACGTCGACCTGCCCGAGATCACGGACGAGGCCCGTGCGCACTTCCGCGCCACCGACCCCCGTTCCGGCCGTCCGGGCACCGCCCGGGACGCCTCTGCGGACCAGACCGAAAAGTAGTAACACCCGGTACAACAAGCCGGCGCAGCAGCGCACCGGCAGCCGAGCGCCGCTCTTCCCTGTGGGAAGGGCGGCGTTCGTTTTGGGATCCGGGCAAATGTCAGGCGGCGGAGTCCGGATCCGGCTCAGCCCGCACCATGCCCAGAAGCCGGTTAAAGATACCTTCGCCGTCGTCGGCGATGCCGTCATGGTGGAAATCGGCGCTTTCCCAGACCTGAAGGCCCCGGACCGCT
This sequence comes from Arthrobacter sp. TJ-58, assembly GCF_058269295.1. Classification (NCBI taxonomy): domain Bacteria; kingdom Bacillati; phylum Actinomycetota; class Actinomycetes; order Micrococcales; family Micrococcaceae; genus Arthrobacter; species Arthrobacter sp. TJ-58. Next base: position 797,181 of record NZ_JBZCNM010000001.1, on the reverse strand, counting down.
GCCGCTGTTTCCAGCGACAGGCCGCGGTCCACGTAAATGTCATCCGTGTAGACAGCGGCGGCAACGGGAACGGTGTTGAGGGACAGCTGCTCCGGATCGTAGAGCGCCGGCCAGTCGTCCTTTGCAGCCAGCAGGTCAGCCGTTTCCTTCAGCGGTACCAGCGCCGGATCTTCATCGAAGTACCAGGGATAGACCATCTCGCCCGTGTACAGGGGCTCTTCCGCCTCGGGCCGGAACTGCGGATATTCGGCCAGCACGCGCTCGGCCGCCCAGCGGGTCGCCTCCCCCTGCCCGTAGATGGACTCGTGAACCAGGGCATAAAGCGGGTTCGCGGCACGGCTGACGAGCCCGTGGACGGCCTCCAGGAACGTATCCGAGAGCCGGTCGCCGCCGGGCGTTGGAACAAAGGCCTCCTGGAGCAGCAGGTGCAGGCCGTCGATGCGGGTGTTGCCGCCCAGGAAGGAGCCAACCATCTGGAAGCGCCGGACGGTGAGCCGCTCGCCGGAGGGCAGGTACTCCGGAACGTTCTCCAGATGCCGGGCGATCCGGGTAGTGAGGTCCCGGTCCTGCGGATACTTCGCGAAGTATTCCGCGTTGCGCGCTGCCACACGGGAGAAAGTCGCCCGGTAGACCCGGTCGGCCGGCCCGGTCAGCGGGGCGAGGCCGCCGGTAATCAGGGATTCGCGCAATCCGTGCGGAGCAAAGGACAGATAGGTCAGCGTGCAGAAGCCGCCGTAGCTCTGGCCATAGGTCGTCCAAGGCTCCGAACCCAGGGCCTCACGGATGAGTTCTGCGTCGGCCACGATCGAGTCTGCCCGGAAATGGGTCAGATAGTCCGCCTGGGCGGCGGCGTCGCCGCGCAGGGCAAGGGTCTGCCGGTTCGCGGGGGCGGAAAGGCCGGTGCCCCGCTGGTCCAGCATCAGGATGCGGAAGTGCCGGGAGGCAGCCTTGGTCCAACCGCCGAAGGACAGCAGCCGGGAGCCTTTTCCGCCGGGGCCGCCCTGCAGGTACAGCAGCCAGGGCAGCTGTTCCGTTTCGGCCTGCGGCAGTTCAGCGTCCGAATATTCTCGGGCAAAGACGGTGATGGTTTCGCCGTCAGGCGCCGAATGGTCCAGCGGCACGGTGAAGCGGTGGTCCGTGACGCGCATGCCGCGGACGTCGTACGGAGCGGAGGTGGTGTGCGGAACGTTCATGCGGCAGCACCGCCAAACGCGGTCAGGGCCTCGCCGGTGAGCCGGAACGTGGTCCACTCATCCTGCGGCACCGCGCCGAGGCTCTTGTAGAAACGGATGGAGGGTTCATTCCAGTTCAGCACGCACCATTCCACCCGCGCGTAGCCGCGCTCGACGGCGATTTCGGCCAGGGTGCGCAGCAGCGCCTTGCCGCAGCCCTTGCCCCGCGCCTCGGGCCGGACATACAGGTCCTCCAGATAGATGCCGTGCACGCCCTCCCAGGTGGAGTAGTTCAGGAACCAGAGGGCAAAGCCCTGCACTGCTCCGGAATCCACTGCCACGTGGGCAAAGATGGCAGGGTTCTCTCCGAAGAGGTTCTGCTCCAGCGCCTGAACGGTGTTCTTGACGGCGTGCGGCTCTTTTTCATAGATCGCCAGGTCATGGATGAGCTCAAGGATGACCGGGACATCTTCCGGGCGGGCGGGGCGAATCTGCATGCCCCCCAGCCTAGTCCAGCCGGCCCGCCGCAATGACCTTGATGACGGGGGAGCCTGCCTCATCCGAGGCCGCCAGATCCACCTCGGCCGTGATCCCCCAGTCCAGGTGGTTGGCCGGGTCCTTGAAGATCTGCCGGACTTCCCATTTGCCGGGCAGTTCCTTGATGATCAGCAGGTTCGGGCCGCGTCCGTCGGGGCCGTCGTCAATGTCCTCGTGCTCTTCGAAGTACGCGTCCAGCACGTCCGCCCAGCGGTCGGCATCCCAGCCGGAACCGCCGTCGAGCTCGCCCAGGGCGCGGTCATCCTCATCCGCGAAGAGCTTCACCCGCTGGAACATCTCGTTGCGGACCATGACGCGGAACGCGCGGACATTGGCGGTGAGCTTATCCGGAACCGGCGGCAGGACCGGTTCGGCGCCGGCCTCGGGATTGATCCCGTTGGCGAGCTCCTCCCATTCGTCCAGCAGCGAGGAGTCGGTCTGGCGGACCAGTTCGCCGAGCCACTCGATGATGTCTTCCAGGTCTTCGCGCAGCCGCTCCGGCGGCACGGTGTGCAGCAGGGCCTTGTAGGTGTCCGAGAGGTAGCGCAGCAGCACGCCTTCGGAGCGGGCCAGGGAGTAGAACTGCACATACTCGCCGAAGCTCATGGCGCGTTCGTACATGTCGCGCACAATCGACTTCGGGCTCAGCTCAAACTCGCCCAGCCACGGGGCGCCGGAGCGGTACACCTCGAAGGACTGCTCCAGCAGCTCGGCCAGCGGCTGCGGATAGGTGACCTCTTCGAGCAGGGCCATCCGCTCGTCGTATTCGATGCCCTGGGACTTCATGGCGGCGATGGCCTCGCCGCGGGCCTTCTTCTCCTGGGCGGAGAGGACCTGGCGCGGTTTCTCCATGATTGCCTCGATCACGGACACCACGTCCAGGGCGTAGGAGGGGCTGTCCGGGTCCAGGATCTCCAAGGAGGCCATCGCAAACGGGGACAGCGGCTGGTTCAGGGCGAAGTTCGGCTGCAGGTGCACCTTCAGGCGGACGGTGCGGCCGTCGGGGTCGGGCTCCGGCAGGACCTCCACAATGCCGGCGGTCTTCAGCTCCCGGTAGATGCTCAGGGCCTTCTTCATCAGCGCCAGCTGCGAGGACCGGGTCTCATGGTTGTGCGTGAGCAGCTTCTTGGCCGCGGCGAAGGGATCCCCCGGGCGCTCCAGCAGGTTCAGCAGCATGGAGTGGGTGATGTTGAAGCTGGAGGTCAGCGGTTCAGGGGTGCCGTCGACCAGCTTCTCGAAGGTGGGCTTGCCCCAGGACACAAAGCCGGCCTGCGGCTTCTTCTTCACTACCTGGCGGAGTTTCTTCTGGTCATCGCCGAATTTGGCGTGCGCCTTGGCCATGGCCTTCACGTTTTCGATCACGTGCTCCGGCGCCTGCACGACGACGGTGCCGGCGGTGTCATAACCGGCACGTCCGGCGCGGCCGGCGATCTGGTGGAATTCGCGGACCTTCAGGGGCCGGGTGCGGGTGCCGTCGTACTTGGACAGGGCGGTGATCAGCACGGTGCGGATGGGCACGTTGATGCCCACGCCCAGGGTGTCGGTGCCGCAGATGACCTTCAGCAGGCCGGCCTGCGCCAGCTGTTCCACCAGGCGGCGGTACTTGGGCAGCATGCCGGCGTGGTGGACGCCGATGCCGTGCCTCACCAGCCGGTTCAAGGTCTTGCCGAAGCCGGGGGCAAAGCGGAAGCCGGCAATCAGCTCGGCGATCTTATCCTTCTCCTCGCGGGTGCAGACGTTGATGCTCATCAGCGCCTGGGCGCGGTCAATGGCTTCGATCTGGGAGAAGTGCACCACGTAGACCGGCACCTGCTTGGTGGCCAGCAGTTCCTCGAGGGACTCCTGGACCGGGGTTTCCACGTAGTAGTAGTGCAGGGGGATCGGCCGTGACACGGAGGACACGGTAACGGTGTCCCGGTTGGTGAGCTCGCTCAGTTCATTGGCGATCCGGGTCATGTCGCCCAGGGTGGCGGACATCAGTAGGAACTGGGCCTGCGGCAGCTCCAGCAGCGGAACCTGCCAGGCCCAGCCGCGCTGCGGATCGGAATAGAAGTGGAACTCGTCCATGATGACGGTGCCCAGGTCCGCGTCGGGACCCTCGCGCAGGGCAATATTGGCCAGGATTTCCGCGGTGCAGCAGATGATCGGGGCGTCCTTGTTCACCGAGGAGTCACCGGTGACCATGCCCACGTTCTCGGCACCGAAGATTTCGCAGAGGGCGAAGAACTTCTCCGAGACCAGGGCCTTGATGGGAGCCGTGTAATAGCTGCGCTCATCCTGCGCCATCGCATAGAAGTGCGCGGCAATGGCCACCATGGACTTACCGGACCCGGTGGGGGTGGCCAGGATGACGTTGTTGCCGGTCACCAGCTCCATCACCGCTTCGTCCTGCGCCGGATACAGCGACATGCCCCGGCTCTCGACCCATTCCAGGAAGGACGTGTAGGTCTCATCGGGGTCGATGGTGGCGGTGGCGGAGGGACCTGAGGGCAGCTGTTCAAGAAGTTTCATGTCACTACCAGAGTATCGGGCGCGGCCGCCGGTTGCCGACGGGAGGGTAGGCTCGGCGGCATGACATGGGATCCCCGGAAATACACACAGTTCTCCTCGCACCGAGACCGGCCCTTCTTCGACCTCACCGCCCGCATTGCAGCCGATGCTCCGCGCCGCGTCGTCGACCTGGGCTGCGGCCCCGGCACCCTGACCGCGGCGCTCGCCGCCCGCTGGCCGGAGGCGCAGGTGACCGGCGTCGATTCCTCCGCCGAGATGGTGGCGGAAGCAAGAGCCCTGGAGGGCGCTCCCCCGAATCTGGAATTTGTCCGGGCGGGAATCGAGGACTGGGAGCCCGGCCCGGGAACGGATGTGGTGGTTTCCAACGCCGCGCTGCAGTGGGTTCCGGGTCATCAGGATCTGATGCTCCGCTGGGCCAAACAGCTCGACGCCGGTGCCTGGCTGGCCGTTCAGGTGCCGGGAAACTTCTCGGCCCCTTCCCATGCCCTGATGCGGGAGCTGGCCGCGAGCGCCGCCTGGGCGGACAAGCTGGACGGCGTACTGCGCCATGCGGACGCAGTGGATGAGCCGGAAGACTACCTGGGCCTGCTGACCGAGGCAGGATTTGCGGCAGACGTATGGGAGACCAGCTATTCGCAGATCCTGCACGGGGAGGACCCGGTGCTGGAATGGGTGCGCGGAACGGCGCTGCGGCCGGTCATCGCCGCGCTCAGCCCCGAGGACTTCGGCCGGTTTGAAACCGAATATGCAGCCCTGCTGCGCGGCGCCTATCCGCAGCGTCCGTGGGGCACCGTGTTCCCGTTCCGCCGCATTTTCATGGTGGCCCGGAAGAACGGCTAGGAACCTCCTGCGCGGCCGGCCCTCCTGGTCCGGGCGGCCTTCATCAGCGGGGTGCTGAGGTTGTCTATCTGTTCATTGGCATGGGCACGGTCTCCGGCGCCGCCGCCCTGGTAGTGCCGGGCCAGATAGAGGGCCGCGCCGAGGCCGGTCAGCGCGAAGCCGGTCATCAGGGCGGCAGGGGCGAGGGAGGGCAGCTGGCTGGCTGCGGCCAGGACGGCGAGGATTGGAATCACCGGGCCCAGCGGCAGCCTGGCGCCTTCTCCGGGCCATTTGCGGAAGCCCAGCACTGCGGCGGCCACACTGACAATGATCATCGCCAGGATGGCGGCAACGTTGGCGATGGAAACCACAAAGGTCGTGTCATTGAGGAACACCAGGATCACCGTGATCACGGCCAGCAGCAGCACGCTCACATAGGGGTGGCCGTTGCGCGTGTGCCGACCCAGGGCCGGGGGGACATCACCGCGGGCCACCATCCGCAGCATGATTTCGGAGGCACCGAGCACGTTGGCGTTGGCACCGGACAGGGTGGACAGACAGGCGGCAAAGGCCACGAGCGGGCCGCCCCAGGAACCCATGACAATTTCCGCGGCCTGGGAAACGCCGGTTGCCGAGAAAACGGTGATGCCGCTGGCCGTCATTGCGAGCACCGTGCCCAGATAAATGACACCGGATACCAGCAGGGTCAGCAGGATGGCACGCGGCACCGTCCTGCGCGGATTCTTGACGGATCCTGCCATGTTCGTGATGACGTTGAAGCCGGTGTACGCGGTGAACAGCAGCGCGGCCGCGGAGAAGATCCCGCCGGTGCCCTCCGGCAGCGGACGTTCCACTTCCGCCGGTTTCAGTTCAGTGATGCCCCAGAGGGCAAAAAGGATCAGGAGGGCCAGCTTGATTCCCACAATCCACGTTTCGGCCTTGGCCACCAGTGCCGTTGGGCCCAGGTTCAGTGCCGTCACGACGACGGTGGCCAGCAGTGCCAGGGTCAGGGTGCCGATGGCGGGAAGGAAGTACTTGCCAAGGTACTCGCCGAAGGAATCCACGAGGTACGCGATGATCGTGGCTCCGTTGAGATAGAACGCCCACATGACCACGAACCGCCAGAAGGGGCTGAGGATGTCCCCGACGGGCCCGTAACCGGATTCCCCGTCCTTGGCCCGGGTGGATACCACAATGAAGGACACAGCGCACAGCGCCATCACAATGCCGGCAATAATGTAGCTCAGGACGGCGCCGGACCCGGCGATATTGATGGCTGTTCCGGAGAGGGTGAAGACGCCGCCGCCCACCGTGGTGCCCACGCCGAAGGCCACGCAGGAGGTGAGTCCGATCTGTGCTTTCGGCTGGGAGGCACTTGCGGGCGACGACGCTGAATTGGCCACGAGTGCCCGCTCTCATCCGTTTCGGCTGATCCTGTTGGAGCCTAAGTCCCGCGGCGGAAGCGGGTCAACGAAAGCGGGCCGGAATGCGGCTCTACCAGCCGCGTTCCTTCCATTCCTGCAGGTGCGGGCGCTCGGCGCCCAGAGTGGTTCCGGCGCCGTGGCCGGGATGGACGATGGTGTCATCCGGCAGGTATTCGAACACACGTTCGACAGTGTCCCGGTAGAGGGACGCGAACCGCTCAGGATCCTGCTGCGTGTTACCCAGTCCGCCGGGAAAGAGCGAATCCCCCGTGAACAGGTGCGCCGGACCGTTGGGGTCCCGGTACAGCAGGGCCACGGAGCCGGGGGTGTGGCCGCGGAGCTTGATGGCTTCGAGTTCAAACCCTTCGAAACGTCCGACGTCGCCGTGCTCCAGCGGCACATCAGTGGGGACCTCGATGTCCGGCATATCCTCGCTGCCTGCAGCCGTGCGGGCACCTGTGGCCTGCACTGCTTCGGCGAGCGCCCGGACATGGTCCCAGTGGCTGTGCGTGGTGATAATCAGTGCGACGCGTGCGGGGACCGAAGCGTCGGCGGCCGCTTCGGCGAGCAGCTCCCGGATCGCAGGAAAGTCGTCGGCGGCGTCGATGAGGACCTGTTCCCCGGTGTCTTTTGCGGTGATGACGTAGACGTTGTTGTCCATGCTGCTCACGGACCGGCTGCGGATGGTCACATTCTTCAAATCAAACATGGCGCCAGTCTAGTTCGGCGCTCGCAGGTGCGGACCCCCCGCCCGGGGGTCTTGCCTGCCCGGGGTGCCGGGCGTACGTTCAGATGGTGCCGGGCGTGGGATCCGGCCGGTCCTGGAGGAAGCGTGCTCCTAAGGCTTGTCCGGCAGAATCTGGCCCCCTATAAAGGCGCCGTTGCCGCCGTCGTCATTCTGCAGTTCCTGCAAACCGCTGCGACGCTGTTTCTTCCCACCCTGAACGCGGACATCATTGACCGCGGCGTAGTGACAGCGGACACCGGGGTGATCCTGAATCTGGGCGGCTGGATGCTGGCCATCACTGCCGGCCAGGTCGTGTGTGCGGTGGCCGCCACGTTTTTCGCTGCCCGCGTGGCCATGAGCGTGGGCCGGAACATCAGGGACGACCTGTTTACCCGGGTGGAGTCCTTCTCCTCCCGGGAGGTGGGTGTCTTTGGTGCCCCGTCCCTGATTACGCGGACCACCAATGATGTCCAGCAGGTGCAGATGGCCCTGCTGATGACCTTTACCGTGATGGTGTCGGCGCCGATCATGGGCGTGGGCGGGGTGCTGCTGGCCCTGAACCAGGACGTGCCGCTCTCCGGCATCCTCCTGCTCATCCTTCCGGTGCTGTTCGTGGTGATCGGCCTGGTGCTGCGCCGCCTGATCCCGCTGTTCCGTCGGGCGCAGAAGCAGATCGACCGGGTCAATTCGGTGCTCCGCGAGCAGATCATGGGGGTGGCGGTCATCCGGGCCTTTGTGCGTGAGCGTACGGAGGAAGCCCGCTTCGACGCCGCCAACTCCGAGCTCACCGGCACACAGCTGCGGACCGCGCAGTACATGGCGCTGCTGTTTCCGGCAGCCATGCTCGTGGCCAACCTTGCTTCCGTGGCGGTGGTCTGGTTCGGCGCCTACCGGATCGATGCCGGGCAGATGCAGATCGGAGCGCTTACGGCGTTCATCGCCTACATCATGCAGATTCTGATGGCCGTCATGATGTCCATGTTCATGATCATGATGCTGCCGCGTGCCGCCGTCTGCGCGGAGCGGATCTATGAGGTCCTGGATACCGAGAGCACCGTGCATGACAGTGAGGATGCGGTTCCGCTGGTGTACGACGGCGGGACGGTGGCCTTCGACAATGTGGGCTACACCTATCCCGGGGCGGAGGCCCCCGTGCTTCACGGCGTGAGCTTCACGGCGCAGTCAGGGGAAACCACGGCGATCATCGGATCCACGGGGGCGGGCAAGTCCACCCTGCTCAACCTGGTGCCGCGGCTGCTCGATGCCACGTCCGGAGGAATTTCCATTGACGGGCAGGACATTGAGGCCGTTACCCTCCACTCCCTGCGCAGCGGCATCGGCCTGGTGCCGCAGAAGGCCTATCTGTTTGCCGGGACCATCGCTTCCAACCTCCGCTTCGGCAAGCCCGATGCCACCGACGCGGAAATCTGGGAAGCATTGGAGATTGCCCAGGCAGCGGATTTTGTCCGCGAATCCGAGGGGGCGCTGGAACACCGTGTGGAGCAGGGCGGGGGAAACTTCTCCGGAGGGCAGCGGCAGCGGCTCGCCATTGCCCGGGCGCTGGTGGTCCGCCCCTCGATCTACCTCTTCGATGACAGCTTCTCCGCCCTGGACTTCGCCACGGATGCCAGGCTGCGGGCAGCCCTGAAACAGCGCACCCGGTCCTCCACGGTGCTGATTGTGGCCCAGCGCGTGAACACCATTGCCGATGCTTCCCGGATTGTGGTGCTGGAGGAAGGGCGGGTAGCCGGACAGGGAACCCACGAGGAGCTGCTGTCTTCCTCGCCCACCTACCGGGAGATCGTTGAATCCCAGCTCACGGCGGAGGAAGTGCAGTGAGCGGGATGCGCGGCGGACCACGGCCGGGACCGGCCGCTGCGGGACACGGCCCCGGCGGACGTGTGCCCGCCGCGAAGCCGCTGAACTTCCGCTCCAGTGTCCGGCGCATCCTGTCGCTGATGCGCCCGGACCGGATGCGGGCGGCGCTGGTCATGGTGGCCGCCGTCGTTTCCGTGGCGCTCGCCGTCACCGCTCCCCGCATCCTGGGGGAAGCAACCAACGTGATCTTCAACGGAGTCATCAGCTCACGGCTGCAGCCGGGGATCAGCAAGGCGGACCAGGTGCAGGCCCTGCGCTCCTCCGGGCAGGACCAGCTGGCGGACATGCTGGCCGCCATGGACGTGGTACCGGGAGCCGGCATGGACTTCGGCCGGCTCGCGGTCCTGGTGCTGGGGGTGCTCGCGATCTATGTGGCGGCGTTCTTCTTCGGGTGGCTGCAGGCACGGGTCACCGCACGGGTGGTGCAGAACGCCATGTACCGGCTGCGCCGGCAGGTGGACGCGAAGCTCTTCCGCCTGCCGATGTCCCATTTTCAGCGTGAATCCCGGGGGGATGTGCTGAGCCGCGTCACCAATGACATCGACAATCTGGCACAGACCCTCTCCCAGACGCTGACCCAGATCATCACCTCCGCCCTCACGATCGTGGGGGTGCTGGGCATGATGCTGTGGCTCTCTCCGCTGCTGGCGCTGATTGCCGTTATTACGGTGCCGGTTTCCGCCGTCGTCACCGTGCTCATTGCCCGGCGCTCGCAGGTGCAGTTCATGCAGCAGTGGAAATCCACGGGGGAAGTCAACGGCTACATCGAGGAAATGTTCAGCGCGCAGGACGTGGTCAAGGCCTTCGGGCAGCAGGAACGCGTGGTGGAAGGCTTCCGGCCGGCCAATGAAACCCTGTACCGCTCATCTTTCCGGGCCCAGTTCGTTTCCGGCATCATCATGCCCACCATGCAGTTCATCTCCAATCTGAACTATGTGGCGGTGGCCGTGGTGGGCGGGATCCTGGTGGCGAACGGACGCCTTTCCATCGGGGGAGTGCAGGCCTTTATCCAGTACAGCCGGCAGTTCTCCCAGCCGCTGGGGCAGATCGGCTCGCTGATCAACATGCTGCAGTCAGGCGTTGCTTCAGCCGAACGTGTGTTCGAATTGCTCGATGACCGGGAACAGGACCGGGACCCGGCGGATCCGCTCACCATCACCAATGTGCAGGGGCGGGTGGCCTTTGACCACGTGGACTTCAGCTATTCGCCGGAAGCACCGCTGATCAAGGACCTGTCCTTCACGGCGGAGCCCGGACAGACCGTCGCGATTGTCGGTCCCACGGGGGCGGGCAAGACCACCCTGGTCAACCTGCTGATGCGTTTCTATGACGTGGATGCCGGCAGGATCACCATCGACGGAACCGACATTGCCCGGATGCGGCGCGACGACGTCCGCCGCCTGATCGGCATGGTGCTCCAGGATGCCTGGCTGTTCGAGGGGACCATCCGGGAGAACCTGGCGTACGGAGCACCGGAAGCCACGGAAGAGCAGATTGTTGCGGCTGCCCGTGCCACCCATGTGGACCACTTTGTGCGCTCGCTGCCCGAAGGCTATGACACGGTGCTGGGATACGACGGCGGATCGCTGAGCCAGGGACAGCGCCAGCTCATCACCATCGCCCGGGCCTGGCTGGCGGATCCTTCCATCCTGGTCCTGGACGAGGCAACGAGCTCGGTGGACACCCGCACCGAAATCTCCATCCGGCTGGCCATGAGCGCCCTGCGGGAAGCCCGGACCAGCTTTGTGATTGCCCACCGGTTGTCCACCATCCGGGATGCGGACGTCATCCTGGTGGTGCGTCACGGGGAGATCGTGGAACAGGGAACCCACGACACGCTGCTGGGCCTGGAGGGCTTCTATGCCGAGCTGTACCGTTCCCAGTTCGCCGAACCCGCGGTTGAGGAGGAGACGGCGGGGGAGGCCGGCACCCCGCTGTGACCTGCCTCGCGGCGCTGCCGGTTCCGGCATGGCAAACTGGAAACAGTGCAAATTTCCGAATTCCTCCAACCTGAAGGCGGTCCCATGAGTGACGACGTCCTGTCCTGGGTCCGCATCGACGCCGCCAGCTCGGTACCTCCCTTCGAGCAGCTGCGCGTCCAGATCCTGGATGCCGCCAATGAAGGGCGCCTCGCCGTCGGAACCCGGCTGCCGCCGGTACGCGCGCTCGCCGCCCGGATGGGACTCGCGGTCAATACCGTGGCGCGGGCCTACCGCGAACTGGAACAGGCCGAAGTGGTGACAACGCGCTCGCGGGCGGGCACCGTGATTGCTGCAGCAGGAGACAACGGCAAACGGCGGGTGGCGGAAGCGGCCCGGGTTTTTGCCGACTCCGTCCGGGCCAACGGCCTGGATCCGAAGGAAGCCCTGACCTACGTCGAGACGGCTCTTCGCCTGCGGTGAACACTGCGGTGTCGAATACATCTTCGAACCAAACGGTGAACTACAGTGGAAAATGTGTCTACAGCTACCTCTTTGATGGCCGACAGTGCCAATGAGCCGCACAGCGGCAATGATCTTTCCCGCCTGATCGTCAAGGGCGCCCGGGAGCACAACCTGCGCAACGTGGACCTTGATCTGCCGCGTGACGCGATGATTGTCTTTACCGGTCTTTCCGGCTCAGGAAAGTCCTCCCTGGCCTTCGACACCATCTTTGCCGAGGGACAGCGGCGCTACGTGGAATCCCTGTCCTCCTACGCCCGCATGTTCCTGGGGCAGGTGGACAAGCCGGACGTCGACTTCATCGAAGGACTTTCCCCGGCGGTCTCCATCGACCAGAAGTCCACCTCCAAGAACCCGCGCTCCACGGTGGGGACCATCACCGAAATCTACGACTACATGCGCCTGCTCTGGGCACGCGTGGGCACCCCGTTCTGCCCCGTCTGCGGCGAGCCCGTGTCCCGCCAGACCCCGCAGCAGATCGTCGACCAGCTGCTGGAGCTCGAAGAAGGCACCCGGTTCCAGATCCTGGCTCCCGTGGTGCGCGGCCGCAAGGGCGAGTTCGTGGACCTCTTCAAGGAGCTGGCCGCCAAGGGCTACTCCCGCGCCAAGGTTGACGGCGAGCAGATCCAGCTCTCCGATCCGCCCAAGCTGGGCAAGCAGTACAAGCACACCATCGAAGTGGTGGTGGACCGGCTGGTCGCCAAGGACGGTATTCGGCAGCGCCTGACCGACTCGGTGGAAACCGCGCTTGGTTTGGCCGAGGGCCGCGTCCTGGCCGACTTCGTAGACGTGGATGAAAAGAGCGAGGACCGGATCCGCGCTTTCTCCGAACATCTGGCGTGCCCCAATGAGCACCCGCTGGCCATTGACGAAATTGAGCCCCGGTCCTTCTCCTTCAACAACCCCTTCGGCGCCTGCCCGGTCTGCACCGGCATCGGCAGCCGCCTGGAGGTGGACGAGGAACTGGTCATTCCCAACCCGAACCTGAGCCTGGCCGCCGGCGCCGTGGCTCCGTGGGCGCTGGGCAATGCCACCCTGGAGTACTGGAACCGGCTGCTGGCCGGCCTGGCCAAGGAACTGGGCTTCTCCATGGACGTACCGTGGAAGAAACTTCCGGCCAAGGCCCGGGAAGCCATCCTCAACGGCAAGGACCACAAGGTAGTGGTCCAGTACAAGAACCGCTTCGGCCGGGAGCGCAAGTACAGCACCGGCTTTGAAGGGGTCATCCAGTACATCCACCGCAAGCACCTTGAAACCGAATCGGACAGCGCCCGGGACCGGTATGAGGAATACATGCGGGAAATCCCCTGCCCCGAGTGCGGGGGAGCCCGGTTGAACCCGGCATCCCTGTCAGTGCTCATCAACGGCCGCAACATCGCCGAGGCGGGCGCGCTTCCCCTGCGCGAGGCTGCTGAATTCTTCCGCGGGCTCGAGCTGACGGTGCGCGAGGCAAAGATCGGCGACCAGGTCCTGAAGGAAATCCTGGCCCGCCTGACCTTCCTGCTCGACGTCGGACTGGAGTACCTGAGTCTGGACCGGCCCGCCGCCACGCTCTCCGGCGGTGAAGCCCAGCGCATCCGCCTGGCCACCCAGATCGGTTCCGGCCTCGTGGGTGTGCTGTACGTCCTGGACGAGCCGTCCATCGGCCTGCACCAGAAGGACAACCGGCGCCTGATCGAAACCCTGACCCGGCTGCGGAACCTCGGCAACACCCTGATTGTGGTGGAGCACGATGAAGACACCATCTATGAGGCCGACTGGGTGGTCGACATTGGACCGGGCGCCGGTGAGCGCGGCGGTGAAGTAGTCCATTCCGGGTCCCTGGAAGGACTGCTGCAGAACAAGCGCTCCCTGACCGGTGACTACCTCTCCGGACGCCGGAAAATCGAGATCCCCGCCAAGCGGCGCAAGGTGGACAAGACCCGCCAGCTGAAGATTGTTGGCGCCCGGGAAAACAACCTGCGCAACATCGACGTCACCATTCCGCTGGGCGTCTTTACCGCAGTGACCGGCGTCAGCGGCTCCGGCAAGTCCACGCTGATCAACGACATCCTCTACAAGACGCTGGCCGCCAAGCTCAACGGTGCCAAGCATGTGGCGGGACGGCACCTGCGCATCGACGGCCTGGAGAACCTGGACAAGGTCATCCACGTGGACCAGAGCCCGATCGGGCGCACTCCGCGGTCCAACCCGGCCACGTATACCGGCGTCTGGGACCACATCCGGAAGCTCTTCGCGGAGACCACGGAGTCCAAGGTCCGCGGCTACCTCCCCGGCCGGTTCTCCTTCAATGTGAAGGGCGGACGCTGCGAGGCCTGCCACGGTGACGGCACCCTGAAGATCGAAATGAACTTCCTGCCGGATGTCTACGTTCCCTGCGAGGTCTGCCACGGCGGACGCTTCAACCGCGAAACCCTCGAGGTGAACTACAAGGGCAAGAACATTGCCGAGGTCCTGGCCATGTCCATTGAGGAGGCTGCGGAGTTCTTCGCCGCGTTCTCGCCGATCTCGCGCCACCTGAACACGCTCGTCGACGTCGGCCTTGGCTACGTCCGGCTGGGCCAGCCCGCCACCACGCTCTCCGGCGGCGAGGCTCAGCGCGTGAAGCTGGCAGCGGAACTGCAGAAGCGTTCCAACGGCCGCAGCGTGTACGTCCTGGATGAACCCACCACCGGCCTGCACTTCGAGGATGTCCGGAAGCTGCTCCTGGTCCTCCAGGGCCTGGTGGACAAAGGCAACACTGTGATCACCATCGAGCACAACCTGGATGTCATCAAGAGCGCCGACTGGATCATCGACATGGGTCCGGAGGGCGGAAACGGCGGCGGACAGGTGATCGCCACCGGAACTCCGGAGAAGGTGGCCAAGTCCGACGTCAGCTACACCGGGCACTTCCTGGCGGAAATGTTCGCCAAGCAGAATCAGCCGGTCTAGGCGCGGCTGACCGGTATGACACGGAAAAAGGTATTCCCCTCGGGGAATACCTTTTTCCGTACCCGGGGAAACGTGTGGGAAACTGTCCCGGTGAAAGAATCCCGGCTCTTAGTGCTCTTCGACCTGGACGGAACCCTCGTGGATCCGGCAGGCAGCATCACCGGCGGCATCAGTGCAGCCCTGGCAGCGTGCGGCCTGCCCGTTCCCGCCGAGGCAGACCTGCAGCGCATGGTCGGCCCGGCACTGGTGACCTCCCTGAAAGACATTGCCGGTGTTCCCGAAGACCGCGTGCCCGAGGTCATCGCCAGATACCGTGAGGGCTACCGGGCCGCCGGAATGGCACAGAGCCGCCCCTATCCGGGGATCCGGCAGGGCCTCGAACAGCTTCGTGCAGAGGGCGCCGTGCTGGCCGTAGCCACCCAAAAGCCCGAACCGCTGGCCGCGGAACTGCTCCGTGTCCAGGACCTTATTGACCTGTTTGATTCCGTTCACGGCTCACCCGCCGATGAGCAGGCTGCCGCCGCACTGAACGGCAAGAAGACCATTATCGGCGCTGCCCTCGGGCGCCATGCAGGCAGCTTTTCCCGCGCCGTCATGGTGGGGGACCGCCGGCACGACGTTGAGGGCGCAGCGGACAACGCCCTGGACTGCATCGGCGTTACCTGGGGCTTCGCAGCGGACGGCGAGCTGGAAGCGGCCGGTGCTTCCGCCGTCGTGCACACAGCGGAAGAACTGCTGGCGGAACTGGAGCGCTTCCGGGCGCAGGAGAGGACCGGCGCACATGGGCGTCTATGACCTCACCCGCGCATCCACCCGCGGCCTGATTGCCTCGCTTTGCCGGCCCACCGTCATCGGCCTGGAAAATGTTCCGGCAACCGGGGCGTTCATTGTTGCGGCAAACCACCTGTCCTTCCTGGACAGCGTCCTGACTCAGGCACTGATGCCCCGCCCGGTGGCCTTCTTCGCCAAGGCCGAATATTTCACGGGCACCGGAGTCAAGGGCGCCGCCATGCGCACCTTCTTTGAGGGTGTGGGCTCCATTCCCGTGGAGCGCGGCCAGCAGGCCGCGTCCGTTGCTGCGCTGAAGACGCTGCTGGACCGGCTGGAGCAGGGCAGCGGCATAGGCATCTATCCGGAGGGAACCAGGTCACGGGACGGCCTGCTGTACCGCGGACGGACCGGCGTTGGCTGGCTGGCCCTGACCTCCGGCGCACCCGTGGTGCCCGTGGGTCTGATCGGTACCGAAAACCTGCAGCCGGCGGGCAAAAAGTGGATCAAGCCCCAGCACTTCACCATGAAGGTGGGCCGGCCGCTGTACTTCTCCAAAACCGGCCCGGACCACGCCCTGCCCGCCCGCCGGCAGGCCACGGACCGGGTCATGGACGCCATTGCCGAGTTGTCCGGGCAGGAACGCGCCGGCAGCTACAACCAGAACAAAGCCGAAGGCTAGGCCCGCGTTCGACGAGTTCAGCGCGGCGCGAAAAGCGCCCCTCCGGGTCCAAGACCGCTGCCGCGGCAACCGTAGGATGGAACAGTGGCAGATCCAGCAACTTACCGGCCGAAAACAGGGGAAATCCCCACCGCACCCGGTGTATACCGTTTCCGTGATGAGCACCGCCGGGTGATCTACGTGGGCAAGGCGAAGAACCTCCGTTCCCGCCTAAACTCCTACTTCGCAAACCCTGCCGGGCTTCTGCCCAAGACCCGGGCCATGGTCCACACCGCCGCCAGCGTCGAGTGGACTGTCGTGGGGACAGAGCTTGAAGCCCTGCAGCTTGAGTACACCTGGATCAAGGAATTCAACCCCCGGTTCAACATCATGTTCCGGGACGACAAGTCCTACCCCTACCTCGCCGTCACCATGGGGGAGAAGTACCCGCGCGCACAGGTCATGCGCGGAGACCGGCGGAAGGACACCCGCTACTTCGGGCCCTTCTACCCCGCCAAGGCCATCAGGGAAACGCTGGACACCCTGCTGCGGGTCTTTCCCGTGCGCACCTGCAGTTCCGGTGTCTTCAAGCGCGCCGAACGCACCGGGCGGCCCTGCCTGCTCGGGTACATCGACAAGTGTTCGGCACCCTGCGTGGGACGCATCAGTCCCGAAGACCACCGGCAGCTGGCCGCCGAGCTGTGCGACTTCATGTCCGGCGAGGGCAAGCGCTTCATCTCCAGCCTGGAAAAGGAAATGCAGGCCGCCGTAGCCGAGCTGGACTACGAGACCGCGGCCCGGCTCCGTGATGACATCTCCGCCCTGCGGAAGGTCTTTGAACGCAACAACGTGGTGCTCAGCGAAGACACCGATGCGGACATCTTCGCTTTGGAAGAGGACGAGCTGGAAGCCTCCGCCCAGGTCTTCCATGTGCGGGGCGGGCGCATCCGCGGCCAGCGCGGATGGGTGGTGGAAAAGGTCGAAGACAACGACACCGCGGATTTGGTGGAACACCTGATCCAGCAGGTCTACGGGGAGTCCGCCGCCGGGGACAGCATTCCGCGCCAGGTCCTGGTGCCCGTCCTGCCGCCCAACGCCGAGGAACTCGCGGAATGGCTGCACGGCCTGCGGGGAAGCCGGGTGGATATCCGCGTGCCCATGCGCGGGGACAAGAAGGCCCTGATGGAGACGGTGGCCCGCAACGCATCGGACGCCCTGCGCCTGCACAAGAGCCGCCGGGCCGGCGACATCACTACGCGGTCCGCCGCGCTGCAGGAACTGCAGGAAGCGCTGGACCTTCCCGTGGCCCTGCTGCGCATCGAATGCTACGACATCTCGCACGTCTCCGGCACCAACGTGGTGGCCTCCATGGTGGTGGCCGAGGACGGGTTGCCCAAGAAGTCGGACTACCGCAAGTTCTCCATCACCGGTGAGGCGGCCCGGGATGACACCTCGGCCATGTACGACGTCATCTCCCGCCGGTTCCGCAACTACCTCGCCGAGAATGCGGATCCCGCCGCGGACCCCGACCAGCCGGCCGGGCTGCCGGACGAACGCACCGACACCGATGTCCAGCCCCTGACCAACACGCTCACCGCCGCGCCGCGGACCAAGTTCGCCTATCCGCCCAACCTGGTGGTGGTCGACGGCGGCCAGCCCCAGGTGGCCGCGGCCTCCCGCGCCCTGGCGGACCTGGGCATCACGGACATCTACGTGGTGGGCCTGGCCAAGCGGCTCGAGGAGGTCTGGCTGCCGGACAGCGACTTCCCGGTCATCCTGCCGCGCGCCTCCGAAGCCCTGTTCCTGCTCCAGCGCATCCGCGACGAAGCGCACCGCTTTGCCATTACCTTCCACCGGCAAAAGCGCGCCAAGTCCATGACGGCCTCGCTGCTGGACGAGATTTCCGGGCTGGGTCCGGCCAAGCGCACTGCCCTGCTCAAGGAATTCGGGTCGGTCAAGAAACTTCGGGCTGCCTCCGTGCAGGATCTGCAGCGCGTTCCCGGAATCGGCCCGGCACTTGCCGCGTCGGTGCATGCGCAGCTCGCATCGAAGTCTTCGGAATCGGTTGCGCCGGCCGTCAACATGACCACCGGCGAAATCCTGGAAACTTAGCTAGGCTGGGTAACCGGCCTATTCCCCGGCACCGGCCGGACGAAACCAGTAAGGACAGGACAACCGAAATGAATGAACAGGACGCGCTGACCCCGGTCAAGCCCGCCGAGTCGGAGCTGCTGGTGGTCACCGGCATGTCCGGCGCCGGACGCAGCACGGCCGCCAACGCGTTGGAGGATCACGGCTGGTACGTGGTGGAGAACCTCCCGCCGCTGATGCTCGGGACCCTGACCGAACTGGTTTCGCGGATGCCGCAGTCGATTCCCAAGCTTGCCGTGGTGGTTGATGTCCGCAGCAAGGAGCTGTTCCAGGACATCCGGGAAGCCCTGAGCGGGCTCCGCGCTGCCGGCGTCACCTACCGCCTCCTGTTCCTCGATGCGGAAGATGACACCCTGGTCCGCCGCTTCGAGCAGGGACGCCGCCCCCATCCGCTGCAGGAGGACGGCAGCATCCTTGACGGGATCGCCGCCGAGCGGGACGTACTGAAGGAGCTGCGCGAGGCTTCCGACGTCGTCGTGGATACCTCCAAGCTCAACGTCCATGCCCTGGCCACCACCATCACCGAGCTCTTCACCGAATCCGGTCCCATTGTGCTGCGGCTGAACGTGATGAGCTTCGGCTTTAAGTACGGGCTGCCCGTTGACGCCAACTATGTGGCGGACGTCCGCTTCATTCCCAACCCCCACTGGGTACCGCAGCTGCGCCCCCACACCGGCCTGGACACCGATGTCCGGGAATACGTCCTGGGGGCCAAGGGCACACGGGACTTCCTGGACCGTTACGTGGACGCCCTGGAGCCGGTCATTGACGGTTACCGCCGCGAGAACAAACACTACGCCACCATCGCCGTCGGCTGCACCGGCGGCAAGCACCGCTCGGTGGCCGTGACGGAGGAGCTGGCCAAGCGCCTGGCCCAGCTGCCGCACGTCACCGTCAGCGCCCACCACCGCGACCTCGGGCGCGAGTAGATGAGCTTTCTGACCGGCTCCCTGCCGGTGCTGCCCCAGAACGGGGCGGACCGGGGCACGGGCAGCTCCGACGGCGCCCTCGCCGTCGTCGCCCTCGGCGGCGGCCACGGCCTCTCCGCCTCGCTCTCGGCCCTTCGCCTGCTGACCACGGACCTGACTGCCGTTGTCACAGTGGCCGACGACGGCGGCTCCTCCGGCCGCCTGCGCGACGAGTTGGACGTGCTGCCGCCAGGAGATTTGCGCATGGCCCTGGCCGCCCTGTGCGATGACACCGACTGGGGACGCACCTGGCGGGACGTCATGCAGCACCGCTTCCAGTCCCGGCCCGGCGTTACCGGCTCGCTGGACAACCATGCCCTGGGCAACCTGCTCATCGTGACCCTGTGGGAGCTGCTGGGGGACCCGGTGGCCGGCCTGCAGTGGGCGGGCGCGCTGCTCGGCGCCCGCGGCCAGGTCCTGCCCATGTCCACCCAGCCGCTGACCATCGAAGGTGACGTGCTGCGCCGCACCGAAAACGGCGAGCACCTGGAACTGGTCACCGGACAGGCCCGCCTGGCGGCAGCCGGAACCTCCGGGAAGGTCAGCGAAGTGCGCCTGGAACCCGCCGACGCCCCGGCCTGCCCCGAGGCGCTGGCCGCCATTGAGCGCGCGGACTGGATCATCCTGGGCCCGGGTTCCTGGTACACCTCGGTCATTCCGCACCTGATGCTGCCGGACCTGCGCAGCGCCCTGTGCCGGACCAATGCCAAGGTGTGCCTGACCATGAACCTCAGCAACGAGACCAAGGAAACGGCCGGCATGTCCGCCGTGGACCATCTGGCGCAGATCCGGCGGTATGCCCCCGACCTCAAGGTGGACGCCGTCCTGGCTGATCCCGCCGTCATTGAGGACCCCTCGGCCTTCAGCGACGCCGTCGCCGGAATGGGCGGCAGGGCCGTCTTCGGTAAGGTGGGGGCAGCGACCGGGCGCCCGATCCATGATCCGCTGCGCCTGGCTACGGCCTACCACGACATCTTTGGGGAAAATTAGGAGTGTATTTGTGGCGTTGACCGCAGCAGTAAAAGAGGAACTTTCACGGCTCGACGTGAAAAAGTCCTCAGTCCGCAAAGCGGAAGTATCAGCCTTGCTGCGCTTTGCCGGAGGACTGCACATCATCTCCGGACGCATAGTCATTGAAGCTGAAGTTGACCTGGCCTCCACGGCCCGGCGGCTGCGCGCCGCCATCGCCGAAGTGTACGGACACGCGTCCGAGATCATCGTCGTCTCCGGCGGCGGACTGCGCCGCGGCAACCGGTACGTGGTGCGCGTTGTGAAGGACGGCGAATCACTGGCACGCCAGACCGGGCTCCTGGATGCCCGCGGACGCCCGGTCCGGGGGCTGCCCTCCGTGGTGGTCAACGGTTCCGCCGCAGACGCAGAAGCGGTGTGGCGCGGGGCATTCCTGGCCCACGGCTCCCTGACCGAGCCGGGCCGTTCGTCCTCGCTTGAGGTCACCTGCCCCGGATCGGAAGCGGCCCTGGCACTGGTCGGCGCTGCCCGCCGGATCGGCATTGCCGCCAAGGCACGCGAAGTGCGGGGGATCGACCGCGTTGTCATCCGCGACGGGGACACCATCGCCGCCCTGCTCACCCGGATGGGAGCCCACGACGCCCTGATGGTCTGGGAAGAGCGCCGGATGCGCAAGGAAGTCCGCGCCACGGCAAACCGGCTGGCGAACTTCGATGACGCCAACCTGCGCCGCTCCGCCCAGGCGGCGGTTGCCGCCGGAGCACGGGTGGACCGCGCCCTGGACATCCTCGGTGAGGACGTTCCGGAGCACCTCCGCTATGCCGGCGAGCTTCGCGTGGCCCATAAGCAGGCGTCCCTGGACGAACTGGGGCACCTCGCCGAGCCGCCCATGACCAAAGATGCCATTGCCGGGCGCATCCGCCGCCTGCTGGCCATGGCGGACAAGCGTGCGGCTGAGCTGGGCATCCCCGGCACTGAGGCCAATGTGACTCCTGAGATGCTTGACGAGTAGCGTTGAAGCATAAGATGGACTAAGCATGCTGCCTTTGGGCTGCACCTAAGTTTCCGGGTGGAAACGCCGTCCGGATAACCGATCCGACTTTTTACTGGAGGATTTTGTGAACGAATACACACTGCCGGAACTGCCCTACGACTACGCCGCGCTTGAGCCGAACATCTCCGCCCGCATCATGGAGCTGCACCACGACAAGCACCACGCCACGTACGTTGCCGGCGCAAACACGGCTCTGGCCCAGATGGCCGAAGCACGCGAAAAGGGCGACTTCGCCACCATCCCGAAGCTCTCCAAGGACCTGGCCTTCCACGTAGGCGGCCACGTCAACCACAGCATCTTCTGGAACAACCTTTCCCCTGAGGGCGGCGACAAGCCGGTCGGCGAGCTCGCAGCAGCCATTGATGATTTCTTTGGCTCCTTCGATGCCTTCCGCGGCCAGTTCACCGCGGCGGCAACTTCGCTGCAGGGCTCCGGCTGGGCGCTGCTCGCCTACGAGCCCCTCGGCAAGAACCTCGTCATTGAACAGCTCTTTGATCAGCAGGGCAACGTTCCCGTGGGCACCATCCCGCTGCTGATGCTGGACATGTGGGAGCACGCCTTCTACCTGGACTACGTCAACGTGAAGGCCGACTACGTCAAGGCCTTCTGGAACATCGTCAACTGGGCAGATGTAGCCACCCGGTTCGACGCAGCCCGCAACGGCGCGCACAGCCTGGTCCTGCCCGCGTAAATCAGGTCTGCGTAAATCAGGTCTTCGGCCTGCGTTTCTGCGGCCTTACCGGTTCGCCGGAGAGGCCCGGCGCGTAGGATGAGTCCGAGGGTTCCCGCCCCGCCGCAGTGCCCGGCGGGAACCTCTGGCAGCTTCTCCAGCCAGACCAGTGGCCTGCGCACGTACAAGGTCACGCTTCTTCGGTACACCTGCAATCAAGGAGACAGAAAAGTGACTACTCGTGTTGGTATCAACGGCTTCGGACGCATCGGACGCAACTACTTCCGCGCAGCACTGGAGCGGAACGCAGACCTGGAAATCGTCGCAGTCAATGACCTCACCAGCCCCGAAACTCTTGCCCACCTCCTGAAGTACGACTCCGTCACCGGCCGGATCGGCGTCGATGTGGAAGTACGCAACGGCGACCTGGTGGTTGGCGGAAAGAACATCAAGGTCCTCGCCGAACGCGATCCCTCGAACCTGCCCTGGAAGGACCTCGGCGTTGACGTGGTCATTGAATCCACCGGGTTCTTCACCAAGGCGGAGGACGCCAAGAAGCACCTCGACGCCGGTGCCAAGAAGGTCCTGATCTCCGCCCCGGGCAAGGGTGCGGACCGGACCATCGTGATGGGCGTCAATGACAGCGAATATAATCCGGCCACCGACAACATCGTGTCCAATGCCTCCTGCACCACCAACTGCCTGGGCCCGCTGGCCATGGTCCTGCACCAGGCTTTCGGCATTGAACGCGGCCTGATGACCACGGTCCACGCCTACACAGCAGACCAGAACCTTCAGGACGGCCCGCACCGCGACCTCCGCCGTGCCCGTGCCGCAGCCCTGAACATTGTGCCGACCTCCACCGGCGCCGCCAAGGCCATCGGCCTGGTGCTGCCGGAACTGGACGGGAAGCTGGACGGCTTTGCCCTGCGCGTGCCCGTGCCCACCGGCTCGGTCACCGACCTCACCGTCACCGTGGGCCGCGAAGCCAGCGTCGAGGAAATCAACGAGGTCTACAAGACGGCCTCGGACGGACCGCTGAACGGCATCCTCCGCTACACCGACGAGCCGCTGGTGTCCTCGGACATCGTGACGGATCCGGCGTCGTGCATTTTCGACTCGGGGCTGACCCGCGTCATGGGCAACGAGGTCAAGGTAGTCGGCTGGTACGACAACGAGTGGGGCTATTCCTGCCGCCTGGTCGATCTGACCGCGCTGGTTGGCTCCAAGCTGTAGGACCGCCTGCCGGTACTGCAGCCGCAATAAATACCCCCAAGCCCCCCAATGCCCGCAAGGGACGTAAAGGTAGACATGACAGTCAAAACTCTTGAGGAACTGATCGTTGACGGTGTCGATGGTCGGTATGTGCTGGTCCGCTCGGACCTGAATGTGCCGTTGGACAACGGCAAGGTGGCCGACGACGGGCGTATCCGTGCGTCAATCCCGACCATTCAGAAACTGGTGGAGCACGGCGCCAAGGTGATCGTCATGGCGCACCTGGGACGGCCCAAGGGCACCCCGGACGAGAAGTACTCGCTGCAGCCCGCCGCTGACCGGCTGGATGAGCTCGCACCGTTCGCGGTGGAGTTCGCCGCCGACGTCGTCGGGGACAGCGCGCATGAGCTGGCGGCCTCGCTTGCCGCCGGCTCCGTCCTGGTGCTGCAGAACATCCGGTTCGACCCGCGCGAGACCTCCAAGAACGACGACGAACGCCTGAGCCTTGCACGGGACCTGGCCGGACTCACCGGGGACAATGGCGCCTATGTGGATGACGCTTTCGGCGCCGTGCACCGCAAGCACGCCAGCGTATATGACATCGCCGAGATCCTCCCCGCGTACGAGGGCGACCTGGTGCACACCGAGGTCGAGGTGCTCAAGCGGCTCACCGAAAAGCCGGAGCAGCCCTACGTGGTGGTGCTGGGCGGCTCCAAGGTGTCGGACAAGCTGGCCGTCATCGAGAACCTGATGGACCGGGCCGACTACCTGCTGGTGGGCGGCGGCATGGTGTTCACCTTCCTGGCCGCCCAGGGATACAACGTGGGCGCTTCACTGCTCGAAGCCGACCAGATCGAGAACGTCAAGGGTTACCTCAGCCGGGCGAAGGAAGTGGGCTGCGAATTCGTGCTGCCCACCGACATCGCGGTGGCCGACAAGTTCGCCGCTGATGCTGACTCCGAGGTGGTCCCCGCCGATGCCATGGAGAACAGCCGTTTCGGCGCCTCCGGCATCGGCCTGGACATTGGCCCGGATTCGGCGGCCGCCTTCGCCGAGAAAATCCGCTCGGGCAAGACCATCTTCTGGAACGGCCCGATGGGCGTGTTCGAGTTTGATGCGTTCGCCAACGGCACCCGCACCATTGCCCAGGCGCTGAAGGACTCGCACGGCTTTTCCGTGGTTGGCGGCGGCGACTCCGCTGCCGCCGTTCGGAAGCTTGGCTTCAGCGACAGCGACTTCGGGCACATTTCCACCGGCGGCGGCGCGTCCCTGGAATACCTCGAAGGCAAGAAACTTCCGGGACTGACTGTCCTGGACCAGTAACACCGAAGTGCGGACCCGTTGCCGTTTGGGCGGCGGGTCCGCACTTCCATGTCCGCTCTTTTCCGCCCGGACAAAGCACTATTGAACACAAACCCCATTATGAAACCGGAGCGATGATGACTACCTCGACCAACGGCAAGTTTGATCGGACACCGCTGATTGCGGGCAACTGGAAGATGAACATGGACCATGTCCAGGGCATCACCCTTTTGCAGAAGCTTGCCTGGACCCTCAAGGACGCGCAGCATGACTACAAGCGCGTGGAGGTTGCAATCTTCCCGCCCTTCACCGACCTGCGCAGCGTGCAGACGCTGATCAAGGGCGACAAGCTTGACCTCGAATACGGCGCACAGGACCTTTCGCCGAAGGATTCAGGTGCCTACACCGGAGACATCTCCGGCCAGTTCCTCTCCAAGCTGGGCTGCAAGTACGTCCTCGTGGGCCACAGTGAGCGGCGCACCGTGCACGGTGAAAGCGACGAGCTGCTGAATGAAAAGCTCAAGGCTGCCTACCGCAATGACCTGGTCCCCGTTCTCTGCGTGGGCGAAGGACTGGAAATCCGCAAGTCCGGCCAGCACGTGGCGCACACCCTGGAGCAGGTCCGCAACGACCTCGCCGGCCTGGACGCAGAGCAGGTCTCAGCCCTGGTCATCGCCTACGAGCCCATTTGGGCCATCGGCACCGGAGAGGTTGCCGGCCCCGAGGACGCCCAGGAAATGTGCGAGGCCATCCGCAGCGAAATCGCGAACCTGTACGACGGCTCCGTGGCCGCCAAGACCCGCCTGCTCTACGGCGGCTCCGTCAAGGCGCAGAACGCAGCAAGCATTTTGAAGGAAGGCGACGTCGACGGCGTGCTCGTGGGAGGCGCCAGTTTGGATGTCACCGAATTTGCTAATATTGTCAGGTTTGAACATCATCTGGTGACCGACTGATTTGCAGCTGACCTGCACCGCAGCAGAGTCTCCGGTCCGTGAGTCACCCCTGAAAGGCCGTAAGTGGAAATTCTGAAGATTATCCTGTTGGTTCTTCTTGCCATCACCAGCCTGCTGCTGACCATGCTGATTCTGCTCCACAAGGGACGCGGCGGCGGCATGTCGGACATGTTCGGCGGCGGCATGACCAGCAGCATGGGTTCATCCGGAGTTGCCGAGCGCAACCTGAACCGCTTCACCGTGGTCCTCGGACTGTCCTGGGGCCTGGTCATCATTGCCCTGGGCCTGATCCAGCGGTTCTCCGGCGAGGCCTGATTTCCGGCTGCACCGAAGGAAAGCAGACGCAGACGAGTCTGCCGGCTTAAACATCAAGGCCCCGGAGATCCGCAAGGATCCCGGGGCCTCTTTGTGTTCCCGGTCTGTCGGTTCCTAGTCGTTGGACGGGCCGGTGCCCTCCGGGTCCAGCAGACGATCGGGAAGCTGGGAAGCAGCGGCCTGGTCGATGAGCCAGCGGGTCTTGGTGCGTCCCCGGGCTCCGGCGGCGGGAACCTGGACAGAGCCCGCTCCGGCCAGGGCCAGGCCCACCGCGGCAGCCTTGTCTTCGCCGGCAACGGTCAGCCAGACCTCTTCGGCGGTGTTGATGGCTTCCATGGACAGGGACACGCGCTCGGGCGGCGGCTTGGGTGCATTGGTGACGGCCACCACGGTTTGGCCTTCGGTGCGGACACCGGCCATTTCAGGGAACAGGGACGCGATGTGGGCATCGGGACCCACCCCGAGCAGGAGCACATCGAATCGGGGGAGCCGGGGATCGACGGGCGTGAAACCCGGCGCAAGTTCCTCTGCAGCGGCGGCCTCGGCCAGCGCCAGCGTGTAGCCGGCCGCAGCGTCCGCAACCGTGGCAACCTCGTCGGACGCGGGCACCGGATGAATCCTGTCGGGATTGACGGGCAGCCGCGTCAACAGCGCCTCAGCGGCCTGGACGGCGTTGCGGTCGGCGTCTGCGGCAGGCAGGAACCGCTCATCGCCCCACCAGAAATTGACGCGGGACCAGTCAACGGCAACCCGCGCCGGGGCGGTGGCAACGGCGTCGAGCACGGCAATCCCCACGGTTCCTCCGGTGAGCACTACTGTTGCGGTTCCGCGGCGGCTCTGCACGTCCACCAACTTGGTGATGAGCCGGGCGGCGGTGGCTGCAGTCAGGGCAGAGACATCCGGATGGATGCTCACTCCGTTGGGAGAATGCCTCATGCGTTTACCCCTTTCTGCGACAGGCACGATGCCAGTCCTTGAGTCAGCACTTCGCCGTACACTTCGTCCGGGTCCAGGCGGCGCAGTTCCTCGGCCAGGCAATCGCGCAGGTTGCGGCGCGGCAGGGCAATCTGCTGCTCCGGCTGGCCGGGCTGGGTCAGATGCGCCGTGACCTGGTCCGGCCGGTGCAGCTCCACGTTGCCGCCGTCCCGTTCAAAAATCACTTCCCGGATCCCCGTGCCCGGTTCATCCTCGACCAGGGTCACCGGAACCTTCAGGGCGTGGTGGAGCCAGGCGGCAAGCAGGAAGGTGCTGGCCGAGTCTGAGGCTCCGGCCACCGTCACGGCACGGACAGGCTCGGAGTCGGCGCCCTCCAGTACGGCCGCCAGCTGGATCCGCCAATTGGTCAGGCGGGTCCAGCTCAGGTCGGTGTCACCGTCGGCATAGTCGCTGCCCAGGGACAGCAGGGCCTTCTTGGGATCATCTTCGGTGGCGGCGTCGGTGATCCGCCGGTGGGCAATACAGCCAAGGGGAGTGTGTGCGGGGTTTTCCGGCACCCCGTGGGGCCACCAGACAACTATGGGGGCATCCGGCAGCAGCAGTGCCGAGACGAGCGACACGCTTTCCCCGGCGAGTTCGCCGTGCCCGTAGAGGACCACCACTTCGGAAGCTCCGGCGTCGCCGCCCACGCGGATTTCGGCGTCGAGCCGCGTGTCATCCTCCGGTGAACCGTTGGCGAGGACAATGATCCGGCAGGGGTGTTCCCGGCTCGCCTCATTGGCTGCTGCAATGGCTTCCTCGACGAAACCGGGCTGGGTGTCCACGACGAGGGTCAGCACACGGCCCAGGGTGACCACGCCGCCCTTTTCCCGCATGGCCACGATTTCCTTGGACACCTTGGACGTTGTTGTGTCCGGCAGTTCTACAATCACGGCCTTCTCCAGGTCCTTCCGTCTTGGGCAAGCAGTTCATCGGCGGAGTCGGGACCCCAGCTGCCGGGGGCGTAGGGATCCGGCTGTCTGTCCAGGGATGCCCAGTACTCTTCGAACGGGTCCACGATCTTCCAGGACAGTTCGACTTCCTGATGCCGGGGGAACAGCGGAGGCTCTCCCAGCAGCACGTCCAGGATCAGCCGTTCATAGGCCTCGGGGCTGGATTCCGTGAAGGAGTGTCCGTAGCCGAAGTCCATGGACACGTCCCGGACCTCCATCTGGGTGCCCGGAACCTTGGAGCCGAAGCGGATGGTGGCGCCTTCATCGGGCTGCACGCGGATGACCACGGCGTTCTGGCCGAAGTCGTGGTCATTGTGGTCCCGGAAGAGCAGGTTCGGTGCGCGCTTGAAGACGACGGCGATCTCAGTGACCCGCCGTCCCAGCCGCTTTCCGGCCCGCAGATAGAACGGGACCCCGGCCCAGCGCCGCGTATTGATATCCAGGCGGATCGCGGCAAACGTTTCCGTGGTGGAGTCCGGGTTGAAGCCCTCTTCCTCCAGGAAGCCCGTGACCTTTTCCCCGCCCTGCCAGCCGCCGGTGTACTGTCCGCGGGCGGAGTGCCTGGACAGGTCTTTCGGCAGCCGGACCGCGGCCAGGACCTTTTCCTTTTCAGCACGCAGGTCATCGGCGTTGAAGGAGATGGGCTCCTCCATTGCCGTCAGCGCCAAAAGCTGCAGGAGGTGGTTCTGGATGACGTCGCGGGCAGCACCCACGCCGTCGTAGTATCCGGCGCGGCCGCCGATGCCGATGTCCTCGGCCATGGTGATCTGGACGTGGTCAACATAGTTGGCATTCCAGATCGGTTCAAAGAGCTGGTTGGCAAAGCGCAGCGCCAGGATGTTCTGGACTGTCTCCTTGCCGAGGTAATGGTCAATGCGGAATACGGAATCCGCGGGGAACACGGACTCCACCACGTCGTTGAGCTCGCGGGCGGACTGCAGGTCGTGGCCGAAGGGCTTTTCAATGACCACCCGGCGCCACTTGCCCTCCGACGGCGTGGCCAGGCCATGCTTGGAGAGCTGCTGGCAGACCTGTTCAAAGGACTTCGGCGGAACGGACAGATAGAACGCATGGTTGCCGCGGGTGCCGCGTTCGGTGTCCAGCTCCTCAAGGGTCTCCTTGAGGTGGGCGAATGCTTCGTCGCTGTCGAAGCCGCCTTCCACAAACCGGATCCCCTCGGCAAGCTGCTTCCAGACGTTTTCGTTGAAATCCGTGCGGGCGTGGGCCTGGACCGATTCCTTGACCTGGGCGGCGAATTCCTCTTTGCTCCACGGCCGGCGGCCAAAACCCACCAGCGAGAAGCTGGGCGGCAGCAGGCCGCGGTTGGCGAGGTCATAGACGGCGGGAATGAGCTTCTTCCGCGCAAGGTCCCCGGTGACGCCAAAGATCACCAGGGAGGACGGCCCGGCGATGCGGGAGAGCCTGCGGTCACGCGGGTCCCGCAGCGGGTTGGCCGGCAGCGCCTTCTCATCAGGCGCCATTTATGCGCGACCGCCTTCAGCGAGGCTCCGGACGGCGGCTTCGAGCTCCCGGACGCCCTGTTCCCGGTTCAGCAGGTTCAGGCGCAGCACGGGCCGGCCCTGGTCCGCCAGGACGGAGGCGTCACCGGCTGCCTGCGCGGTGATCAGTTCACCGAAGGAGAAGGGGCGGCCGGGGACGTCCTGGTCCTGCTGCGGAACACCGGTGATCTGAAGGTAGACGCCCTGGGCGGGGCCGCCCTTGTGGAACTGTCCGGTGGAGTGCAGGAAGCGCGGTCCCCAGCCGAAGGTGACCGGACGGCCGGTGGCCGCGGCCAGCTCCGGACGGATGCCGGCGAGCCCTGCCTGACGGTCCCGGTCCAGGTACGCCTGAATGCTCAGGTAGCCCTCGGATCCAAGCTGTTCCGTGAGGGCCGCCAGCGCTCCGGCCAGGGTATCAACGTTCTCCAGCATTTCGGACGGCCCGCGGACCTCCACCGAGCCGTCGGTGAAGGACGGATCGGTGGGTTCCGGACGTGCGTCCAGCATGCCGCGCGCGGCCTTCTTGGCCGCTTCCACGTCCGGCTGGTCGAAAGGATTGATGGCCAGCAGGCGGCCGGCCACGGCGGTGGCAATTTCCCAAAGCATCATGGAACCGCCCAGGGTGCCTGCCACCACCACCTGATCGCCCTCGGGAGCGGCCTCGGAGTCCACCGCTACGAGGCGTGCGGTCAGTACGTCCGCTGCACCGGAGGTGAGTTCGGGGGCGCCGGGTTCGACGACGACGGGCAGCAGTCCGGTGCCGAGCTTGCCGGTGGACTCGGCGATGAGCTGCTCGGCCCAATCGGGGAAGCCGACCAGTCCGGAGCCTTCGTCCACAATGACAACCTTGTTGCGCAGCGGGTCGGTACCGCCCAGGGCGGCACCGAGCTGCAGGCCGATGTTGTCCGCAGCGTTGTCGCTGAGGATTTCCAGGGCATCTTCGGCGTCGTCCAGCAGGGCTTCAATGTCAGCGCCGGCCAGGCCGGAGGGAACCAGCCCAAAAGCGGTAAGGGCGGAATAACGGCCGCCAACGTTCGGGTCGGCATTGAAGACGGCGCGGTAACCGGCTTCGCGGGCGGCACCGTCCAGGGGCGAACCCGGATCGGTGACGACGACGATGCGGGACTTGGCGTCAATCCCGGCGTCGGTAAAGGCCTGTTCAAAGACGCGGCGCTGGGAATCGGTTTCCACAGTGGAGCCGGACTTGGAGGAAACCACAATGACGGTCTCCTCCAGCCCGGTTGCCAGGGCGGCGCGGACGACGTCGGGGTCCGTGGAATCCAGGACCGTCAGGTCCACGCCTGCCGTGCGGGTGATGACCTCCGGGGCCAGGGAAGAACCGCCCATGCCGGCGAGGACCACGCGGGTCACTCCCTCGGCGGCCAGTTCTTCCCGAAGCCCGCGGATCTGTCCAACGAGCGGCCGGGAGGCCTGTGAAGGATCCAGCCATCCGAGCCGGATGGAAGCCTCCGCCTCTGCGTCGGGTCCCCACAGTGTGGGGTCCTGGGCGAGGAGGCGGGCGGCGACGTCGTCACGAACCAGTACGGGAACGTTCTTTTCGACGGCGGCCAGCGCAGCTCCGGCTGCTTCGAAGGACAGTGTGGTCATTGTTTTATGCCTCTTTTGCGGTTTCCAGTGCGGTGTTCACGGTCTCGAGGAGTTCTCCCCAGCTGACCACAAACTTGTCCAGGCCTTCAGTTTCGAGCTGCTCCACCACGTCGGTGTAGGAGATGCCGAGACCGTCCAGCGAATCCAGGACGGCACTGGACTCCTCGTAGGTGCCGGTGACGGTGTCGCCGGTGACCTCTCCGTGGTCCGCCGTGGCGTTCAGGGTCTTCTCCGGCATGGTGTTCACCGTGTGCGGTGCCACCAGGCCCGTGACGTAGAGGGTGTCCGGCAGGGCCGGGTCCTTCACGCCGGTGGAGGCCCAGAGCGGGCGCTGGGCGTTTGCTCCGGCTGCTGCCAGGACCTGCCAGCGCTCGGTGGCGAACTGCTCCTCGAAGACCTGGTACGCCAGGCGGGCGTTGGCCAGGCCGGCCTTGCCCTTCAGTGCCTTGGCCTCGTCGCTGCCAATGCCGTCCAGGCGCTTGTCGATCTCTGCATCCACGCGGGACACAAAGAAGGAGGCAACAGAGTGGATCTTGGACAGGTCATGTCCGTTTTCCCGAGCCTGTTCAATGCCGGCCATGTAGGCATTGATGACCTCGCGGTAGCGCTCAAGCGAGAAGATCAGGGTGACGTTGACGCTGATGCCCGCGGCCAGCGTGGCAGTGATGGCCGGCAGGCCTTCCCGGGTGGCCGGGATCTTGATCAGCACGTTGTAGCGGCCAACCTTGTCGAACAGCTCCTTGGCTTCCTTGATGGTGCCCTCGGTGTCGCGCGAGAGGCGCGGGTCAACCTCGATGGACACGCGGCCGTCCACGCCGTGCGTGGCTTCAGCCACGGGTGCGAAGACATCGCAGGCCTGGAGAACGTCATCGGTGGTGATTTCGAAGACGGCCTTGTCCACGTCGGCGCCGGAGCGGGCGAGCTGCTGCACCTGGGCGGCATAGGACTCGCCGTTGGCCAGGGCTGCGGCGAAGATGCTCGGGTTCGTGGTGACGCCAACGACGTTCTTGTTCTCGATCAGGTCCTTGAGGGATCCCGACACGATGCGTTCGCGGGACAGGTCGTCCAGCCAGATGGATACGCCGGCTTCGGAAAGCCGTGCGGTGGGTGTGGAAGTCATAAATTGTCTCCTTGTTGCTGGAATTACTTCTGGTCGCCTGTTTCGGTGGACTGCTCGCCCGACGGAGCGGCAGTGGTGCCCGACGGCGGGGTGTCCGTGCCGTTCGCTGCCGCGAGCGAATCGCGTGCGGCCTGGGCGACGGCGTCGGCGGTGATGCCGAACTCGCGGTAGAGGGTCTTGTAGTCCGCGGAGGCACCGAAGTGCTCAAGGGACACGCTGCGTCCGGCGTCTCCCACGAGTTCACGCCAGCCCTGGGCAATTCCGGCTTCCACCGAAACGCGGGCCTTAATGTCCTTGGGAATAACCGACTCGCGGTACTGCGCATCCTGCTTGTTGAACCACTCGATGCTGGGCATGGAAACCACGCGGGCCGCGATTCCCTCGGCTGCGAGGGCTTCACGGGCCTCGACGGCCAGCTGGACCTCTGAACCGGTGCCGATCAGGATGACGTCCGGGGTAACAACGGAGCCGTCGCGGACCGCTTCGGCCAGGACGTAACCGCCGCGGGACACGCCCTCGGCAGAGCCGAAGGACTCAGCGGTGGCGCCGCCGTCGCCGCGCTCATAGGTGGGAATGTTCTGGCGGGTCAGCACGATGCCGGCCGGGTTTTCCGTGTTTTCCAGGATGGTCTTCCAGGCCACGGCAACCTCGTTGGCGTCGCCGGGACGGACAACGTCCAGGCCCGGAATCGCACGCAGCGAGGCGAGCTGCTCCACCGGCTGGTGGGTGGGGCCGTCTTCGCCCAGCCCGATGGAGTCGTGGGTCCACACGTAGATGGAGGGAACGCCCATCAGGGCACCAAGCCGGATGGCCGGACGCTGGTAGTCGCTGAAGATCAGGAACGTACCGGAGAAGGCGCGGGTGTTGCTGTGCATCGTGATGCCGTTGACGATCGACGCCGCGGCGTGTTCACGGATACCGAAGTGCAGCACGCGGCCGTACGGGTTTCCGGACCAGGCGTTGGTCTGCTTGCCGGCCGGGATAAAGGACGGGGAGCCCTCGATGGTGGTGTTGTTGGACTCGGCGAGGTCCGCCGATCCGCCCCACAGTTCGGGCAGTACGGGGCCGATGGCGGAGAGCACCTTGCCGGAAGCGGCGCGGGTGGACATTTCCTTGCCTGCCTCGAACTCGGGCAGCGACTTTTCCCAGCCTTCGGGAAGGGTGCCGTTGCTGATGCGCTCCAGGAGGGCCGCGCCGTCGGCGTTTGCTTCCTTCCACGCGTCAAAGCCCTTGTTCCACTCGCTGTGCGCTTCGGCACCGCGGGAAACCACCTTGCGGGCGTGCTCCAGGACTTCGGGATCCACGTCGAAGGTCTTCGCCGGGTCAAAGCCCATAACTTCCTTCAGCGCGGCAAGTTCGTCCTTGCCCAGCGCTGAACCGTGGATCTTGCCGGTGTTCTTCTTGTTCGGCGCGGGCCAGCCGATGATGGTGCGCAGCGAAATGATGGACGGCTTGCTGGTTTCGGCCTTGGCTGCCATCAGCGCGTTGTACAGCTCGTGAACGTCCTCGACGTATTCGCCGGTCTTGGTCCAGTCCACGCGCTGGGTGTGCCAGCCGTAGGCTTCGTAGCGCTTCAGGACGTCTTCGGTGAAGGCGATGTCCGTGTCATCTTCGATGGAGATGTGGTTCTCGTCGTAAATGACCACGAGATTGCCCAGCTCCTGGTGGCCGGCCAGCGAGGAAGCCTCGCTGGTGACGCCTTCCTGGAGGTCGCCGTCGGACGCGATGACCCAGATGGTGTGATCGAACGGGCTCTCGCCCTGCGGTGCGTCGGCGTCCAGCAGGCCGCGCATGCGGCGCTGGGCGAAGGCGAAGCCCACGGAGGAGGCCAGGCCCTGGCCGAGCGGGCCGGTGGTGATTTCGACGCCGTCGGTGTGGCGGTACTCCGGGTGGCCCGGAGTCTTGGAACCCCACGTGCGCAGTGATTCAAGGTCTTCGAGTTCCAGTCCGTAACCGGAGAGGAAGAGCTGGATGTACAGCGTCAGGGAGGTGTGCCCGGGGGAGAGGACAAACCGGTCCCTTCCGGTCCACTGCGGATCCGACGGATCATGGCGCATCATCTTCTGGAACAGCAGATAAGCGGCCGGTGCCAGGCTCATCGCGGTGCCGGGATGTCCGTTGCCAACCTTCTCGACGGCGTCCGCAGCCAGAACACGGACGGTGTCCACTGCCTTGCGGTCCAGGTCTGTCCAGATCAGTTCTTGCTCTTCCATATGTGGCACGTTTACCGGGCCCCTCTCTACTACAGATGACCGGCGCGACTAGCGCCGGAGACTCTCGGTTGCACTGGTTTCCCCAGTTCAAACCGGTTCATTAACCACAACAACACCCCGATGAGGAGAATCCTTACCGGGAGCTGGCAAATTCTTTGTCCTGCACGGTCCCGGATGGTGCGCTCCGCCGCCAATATTGCAGCCGGAGGACGGGTCCGATCCAACCTTATCCCGTGAGCAAGGTCATTGGGCGTATCGTTTCCTGAACCGGGACTGTCCGCGCCAGGAACCGGACGCGCAGGCGGTGTTCAGGGTCCCCGGGGATGCGGCTGTGCAGGGCTTCGTTTTCTACAGCCGATAGAGGCTATGATGATGGTGGACTTTTCGGCCCAGATTGGATGATGTGATCGCCCCGTGACAACGCAGCAAGCCCCCGCCAACCTTCCGGTGCATACCGGCAAGATGACGGCAGGCCGTAAGCTCCGGGCCTATCTGGCGCTCACCAAGCCCAGGGTTATTGAACTGCTGCTGGTGACGACCCTGCCCACCATGATCTTTGCGGAGCGCGGCCTTCCCGGCCTGTGGCTCGTAGTGTTCACCATGGTCGGCGGAGCGCTGGCGGCTGGAAGTGCCGGCGCCTTCAACTGCTACATTGACCGCGACATGGACAAGCTGATGCAGCGGACCAAGAACCGTCCGCTGGTCACCGGCGAAGTTTCTCCCCGCGAGGCCCTCGTATTCGCCTGGGTGCTGGGCATCATTTCCATTGCCCTGCTCTGGTTTGGCGCCAATCCGCTCACCGGCCTCCTGGGCGTGGGCGCCATCCTGCTGTACGTGGTCTTCTACACGCTGATCCTCAAGCGCCGCACCACCCAGAACATCGTCTGGGGCGGCGCAGCCGGCTGCATGCCGGTCCTGATTGCCTGGGCCGCCGTCACCAACAAGGTTGAATGGCCCGCGATCATCCTCTTCATGATCATCTTCCTGTGGACGCCCCCGCACTACTGGCCGCTGTCCATGAAGTACGGCGAGGACTACCGCAACGCCTCCGTGCCGATGCTCGGTGCCGTCGCCGGGGCCAAGCTCGTTTCGGTCCAGGTTGTCCTCTACGCCTACGCCACCGTGGCATGCTCACTGCTGCTGATCCCCGTGGGCGGGGCCGGCTGGGTCTACACTCTGGCGGCCGCGCTGTCCGGCGTCTGGTTCCTGGTGGAGACCCACCGCCTGCACAGCCGGGCCCAGGGCGAGAACCTCACCGACAAGACGGCCATGAAGGTCTTCCACGGCTCCATCAGCTACCTGACCATCCTGTTCCTGGCACTGGCCGTGGATCCGTTTGTCGGTTCCGCGCTGTTGTAAGGGCTTTTCAACTGGCGGCAGGGGCTAGTCGACTGGCGAACTGCTGACCTCAAGCGAACTGCTGAACCAAAGAGAACTGCTAAACCAAAGGAAGGACCGGAGATTTCCTCCGGCCCTTTTCTTGTTTCCCGGCTGTTTGTTTCCCCGCCGACTGGCGGGTTACTGCCGTTTCCGGACGCCCATACCGGCTTGATGTCGACTCTCGACCGGGTTTTGTCGCCTGACCTCAACACTCGAATGCGCAGCCGGACCATGCACCTGCCCGGGGGTGTCTGCCCCCGAACCTCTGTCCCAGGCCGTGCCCCACGAACCTCTCTCTCGCGCCGTGCCCCGGGGCCGCCTGTCCGGTCCCAGCCCACCGAGTGACGAATTGATGCCGTTTCAGGACGCCTATTCCGGCACGATGTCGACTCTCGAACGGATTTTTGTGCCTGACCTCAACACTCAAATGCGCATCCGGACCAAGCACCTTCCCCGTGGGTGCCCCGGACAGCACAATGGGCCGGATTCGAAGGAATCCGGCCCATGACGGGTTGATCGTTGCTTCGGCTCTTGAGCCTCAGCGGCGGCGGGCGGCGCCGGTCCCGACCGGAGCTGCAACCGGGTCCTTGCCCGGAACCTGACGGGCAAGTCCGGTGAAGAGCACATGGGCGGCGGCGGCGGTGAGCAGTGAAGCGCCCAGCATGTGCAGGCCCACCAGCACCACCGGCAGGTGCATGAAGTGCTGCGTGTAGCCGATGACGGCCTGAAGCAGCACGACGGCGGTCAGCAGCAGCAGCGCATTCCGCATCCGGGTGTCGACGGCGGAATGCCGGTAGACCAGGTAGAGAGAAACGATCAGGGTGAAGACCAGCAGATACACCGGCACCACGTGCAGGCGGGTCACCAGGTCCGGGTCCAGCCCGTTGCGCGCCGCTCCGTGGTCACCGGCGTGCGGGCCGGAGCCGGTAACGATGACGCCGAGCAGAACGGAGAGTACGGACAGGACACCGAGCGCACCCAGCAGTGGACGCAGCGTGCGCGGAGCCAGCGGACCGTTGACGGAAGCCAGCTGCTGCGGGGACAGCCAGGCCCGGTTCACCAGCACGGTGGCCAGCACAATGAGGACCATCGAAACAATGAAGTGTCCGCCCACAATCCAGGGGTTCAGGCCGGTCCATACGGTGATGCCGCCGAGTACGGCCTGCGCCGGGATGCCGGCGAGCAGGGCAATGGAGAGCCTGAACAGGTCGCGGCGCTCCGCCCGGATCTTCCAGATGCTGAACACCATGGCAAATGCGATGGCGGCCAGGACGAAGGTCAGGGTCCGGTTGCCGAACTCGATGATCCCGTGGATGCCCATTTCCGCCGTCGTGGTCAGCGAATCCGGGGTACACAGGGGCCACTCGGGGCAGCCGAGTCCGGAGGCGGTCAGGCGCACGGCGCCGCCGGTGACGACGATGGCGATGTTGGCCGCCAGCGAGGCGACCGCGAAGGTGCGCACCATCTTGCTCACGGCGGGGGAGGAGTCCGCGGCAGTCGAGGCGGCGGGGCCGGGGGAGGTAGGTGACACGGGATTTAGCTCCATTTGAACCAGCGGACAGCGGCAAGGCCGCCCAGGATTGTCCACGCCAGCAGGATCAGCGTGGCGGGAATGTTGAACGCGGACTCGATCAGTGCCGAACGCATGGCTTCACCCAGGGCGGCCGACGGCAGGATCTCCACGAAGGGCTGCATGGTCCCGGGCAGGTTTCCGGCCGGGATGATGATACCGCCGACGGCTGCCAGCAGGATCCATGCAAGGTTGGTGACGGCGAGGGTTGCCTCGGGTCGGGCTGTTCCGGCTACGAGCAGGCCCAGGGCGGTAAAGGCCGCGGCTCCGATCAGCAGGGAGAGCAGTGCCAGCGGAATTCCGGACCAGGACGGCTCCCAGCCCAGGAACGCGGCAACAATGCTCACCACCACCACCTGGATGGCCAGGACGGCGACGACGGCGATCCCCTTGCCGGCAATGAGCCCGGCCTTACCCAGCGGCGTGGTGGACAGGAAGCGCAGGACGCCGTAGCGGCGGTCGAAGCCCGTGGCGATCCCCTGCCCGGTGAAGGCGGTGGACATGGCGCAGAGCGCCAGAATCCCCGGGGTGGCCATATTCACGCGTGATGTGCCGTAGCCGTCCAGGATGGGCGTTACCGACAGTGCAACCAGTGCCATCAGGGGCAGGAAGACGGCCAGGATCAGCTGCTCTCCGTTGCGGAGCATGGTGACAGCCTCGTAGCGTCCCTGATTCAGGATGCGTGAGGGCAGGGAAGCGGGGGCGCTCATCGGATTTCCCTTCCGGACAGGTCAAGGAAGACGTCTTCGAGGGTTCTCGAGGCCATATGGAGCGAGGAGGGAAGGATGTCCAGCCGTGCCCACCACGCGGAAAGTGCGGCAATGTCAGCGGGTGAGATCGGCCCGCGCAGGGTGTAGTGCCCGGCTGCGGATTCCGTCAGGCCCAGATGGGAGAGCCCGACGGCGGCGAGGTCCAGTCCGGGGACGGCGTCGAAAGTCAGCAGCCGCTGCTCGGCGAGCTCGCCGGTCTGGGCCGTCAGCTCGGCCACCGTGCCCTGCGCCACGGTCTTGCCGGCGTCGATGATGTACACGTAGTCCGCGAGCTTTTGCGCGTCGTCCATCAAATGGGTGGTCAGGATGATCCCCAGTCCGTCGGCGCGCAGCTCGGAGATCAGGTCAAAGACTATGTGCCGGGACTGCGGGTCCAGCCCGGCGCTGGGTTCATCCAGGAAAAGGACTTCCGGACGGCCGACAAGGGCGGCCGCCATGGCCAGGCGCTGTTTCTGGCCGCCGGAGAGCCGGCGGATGTTGGTGTTCGCGAAGCTGCCGATGCCGAGCCGGGCCACCAGCTCGTCCACGGGGCGGGGGTCCGCATACATGGAGGCAATGTGGCGCAGCAGCGGAACGGGGCGTGCCGACGGCGGCAGGCCGCCGTCTTGGAGCATGACGCCCACCCGGCTGCGCAGCTCGGCTCCGGCTCCGTAGGGGTTCTGCCCCAGCAGCAACACTTCGCCGCCGTTGATGGGTTGCAGGCCCTGGGCGCACTCCAGCGTGGTGGTCTTGCCGGCACCATTGGCTCCCAGCAGGGCAGTAACCGCGCCGCGGCGGGCGGAAAAATCCACACCGGCCAGAACTCGGATCATTTTGCCGTCGAGACCGGCTACCGGACCGCAGTCCTTTATCAGGCCCTTAATAGTCAGGCAGGGTTCATCGTTAGGCACCGTCATATTCTACGTTAGGTAGTACAGCAGGATGCACCCGCGCCGGACCCCCTTCGGCAGTGGGAAGCCTGACCTTAGTGGCGTGCGGGAACAGATTAGGTCATGCTTGTGTTGTGTATTCCATGAGTAACTCTGAGCCGAAGGCCGTGGCCAAACCGGCAGCAGCCCGCGAAGCGGAGGAACGTACCCGGGACCGCGTCCTGGGCGCGGTGCTTGAGCAGGGGCCGGTCAGTGCGGCAGAACTCGGTGAACAGCTGGGGTTTACTCCCGCAGCCGTCCGCCGGCACCTCGATGCGCTTTCCGCCAAAGGACTGATCGAAGTCAAGCGGGTGAGCAACCCGGCCTCCGGTGCCGGACGGCCCGCCCGCCGCTACGTCCTGAGCAAGCAGGGCCAGGCGTATCTGGGTAATGACTATCTGGACATCGCCACCGAGGCACTGCGTCAGCTCGGCCTCGCAGCGGGTCCGGAGGCCATTGAACGCTTCGCCGCGGACCGCTTTGACCGGATGGAAGAGCGCTACCGCCCGGCGGTCGAGGCCGCGGGTCCGGCCGTCCAGGACAAGGCGGAGGCGCTGGCGGCTGAGCTGACCAAGGACGGCTTTGTTGGCTCAACCACCATGATCGGCACGGCTAAGCAGCCCAGCACGCTGCTCAGCGTGCAGCTGTGCCAGGGACACTGCCCCATTCAGGGGCTTGCCAGTGCCTACACGGTCTTCTGCGACAAGGAAACCGAAGTTTTTGCCCGCCTGCTGGACGTGGACGTCCGTCGACTGTCCACGCTTTCGCGGGGAGGGCATGTTTGTACGACCCACATACCAGTGGGCCGCACCAGGAACGAGGCGCACGTCACCGTGCCTGCCGAAACCCATCAGTCCACATCCATTCATCAGCAAGAAAGGCCGTGATGACGGATCAAGCAACCCAGAAGTCAACGGCGCCCGCCGCGGTGCCGGATTCTGTGATCTCAGACATCCTGGAGAAGAACCCTGAACTCGAGGGCATCGGTACCTACGAATACGGATGGGCCGACTCCGACGTAGCGGGCTCCAACGCCCGCCGCGGGCTCAGCGAGGAAGTCGTCCGGGACATCTCGGCGAAAAAGAACGAACCCCAGTGGATGCTGGACCTTCGCCTCAAGGGGCTGAAGTACTTCGACCGCAAGCCCATGCCTACCTGGGGTGCAGACCTCTCCGGCATCGACTTCGACAACATCAAGTACTTTGTGCGCTCCACGGAGAAGCAGGCCAACACCTGGGAAGATCTCCCCGAGGACATCCGCAACACGTATGAGAAGCTCGGCATCCCGGAGGCCGAGCGCGGCCGCCTGGTGTCCGGCGTCGCGGCTCAGTACGAGTCCGAGGTTGTCTACCACCAGCTCCGCGAGGACCTGGAACGCCAGGGAGTCATCTTCCTGGACACTGACACCGCGCTGAAGGAACACCCGGAGATGTTCCAGGAGTACTTCGGCACGGTCATTCCGGTCGGCGACAACAAGTTCGGTTCGCTGAACACTGCCGTGTGGTCCGGCGGCTCCTTCGTGTACGTCCCCAAGGGCGTCCACGTGGAGATCCCGCTGCAGGCCTACTTCCGCATCAACACGGAGAACATGGGCCAGTTCGAGCGCACCCTGATCATTGCGGACGAGGATTCCTACGTCCACTACATCGAGGGCTGCACCGCACCGATCTACACCTCGGACTCGCTGCACTCCGCCGTCGTCGAAATCATCGTGAAGAAGGGCGCCCGCGTCCGCTACACGACCATCCAGAACTGGTCCAACAACGTGTACAACCTGGTGACCAAGCGCGCCATTGCACACGAAGGCGCCACCATGGAATGGATCGACGGCAACATCGGATCCAAGGTCACCATGAAGTACCCGGCTGTCTACCTGGTCGGCGAGCACGCCAAGGGCGAGACCCTGTCCATCGCCTTCGCCGGCGAAGGCCAGCACCAGGACACCGGATCCAAAATGGTCCACATTGCCCCGAACACCAAGAGCTCCATCATCTCCAAGTCCGTAGCCCGCGGCGGCGGCCGTGCTGCGTACCGCGGCCTGGTCCAGGTCCGCGAAGGCGCCAAGCACTCGGCCAACACCGTGCGCTGCGACGCCCTTCTGGTGGACACCATCTCCCGCTCGGACACGTATCCGTACGTGGACATCCGCGAAGATGACGTCACCATGGGCCACGAAGCCACTGTTTCCCGCGTCAGCGAGGAGCAGCTGTTCTACCTCATGTCCCGCGGCCTTCCCGAGGACGAGGCAATGGCCATGATCGTGCGCGGCTTCATTGAGCCGATTGCGCGTGAACTGCCGATGGAATACGCCCTTGAACTCAACCGCCTCATCGAACTCCAGATGGAAGGAGCCGTCGGTTAATGTCGAAGCTTAACGACGTCGTCGAAAACGTGACCGAAAAGGTCAGTAATGCAGTAGAGGAAGTCAAAGCCCGGATTGGCGCGCCCTCAGGGGACAGCCGCGTCCGGATTGACGGATTCACTGAAGAGGGAGAGAACCTCTCCCCGCTCAACGATTCATCCTCGGTTCTGGGCGGCGACAGCAACAAGTCCCACAGCCACGGTGCAGGGGCAGGAATTCCGGACAGCTCACGCGCCGGCCGCCTGACCTCCTACAACCGCGGCGACTTCGGCAAACTGACCGGACGCGAAGAAGATTGGCGGTTCACCCCGCTCAAGCGCCTGCGCGGCCTGCACACCGCCGAGCTCACCGGCACTTCACCGGAGGTGGCCGTGGTGGCCCCCGACGGCGTCGTGGTGGAGAACGTAGCCCGGACCGATGCCCGCATCGGTTCGGCCGGCATCCCCGAGGACCTGGTCGCAGCAGCCGCCTGGGAAGCCTTCACCGAAGCCACCGTTGTCACCATCCCGGCTGAAACCGTGGTGGACGGCAGCGTCACGCTGACCATGACCGGTGCCGGCAAGGATCCCGCCGCACAGCACATCGTGATCACCGCGGAGAAGTTCTCCAAGGCAGTGGTGGTCCTGGACCACAAGGGCTCGGCCACGCTGGCCCAGAACGTCGAAATCGTCCTCGAAGACGGTGCCGAACTCACCGTCGTGTCGGTCCAGGACTGGGACGACGACGCCGTGCATGCCACCGCGCAGTACGCCAAGATCGGCCGCGACGCGAAGTTCAAGCACGTGGTTGTCAGCCTCGGCGGAGACCTGGTGCGCATCACGCCGTCGTCCCGCTTCACCGCCACCGGCGGCGACGTCCAGATGTTCGGCCTGTACTACGCAGACGCCGGACAGCACCTGGAACAGCGCCTGTTCGTGGACCACGCCGTGCCCAACTGCAAGTCCCGTGTCATGTACAAGGGCGCCCTGCAGGGCCGCGACGCGCACACCGTCTGGGTTGGTGACGTCCTGATCCGCAAGGAGGCAGAAGGCACTGACACGTACGAGGTCAACCGCAACCTGCTGCTCACCGACGGCGGCCGCGCCGACTCCGTGCCGAACCTGGAAATCGAAACCGGACTGATCGAAGGCGCCGGCCATGCCAGCGCCACCGGCCGGTTCGACGACGAGCACCTGTTCTATCTGATGGCCCGCGGCATCCCCGAGGATGTTGCCCGCCGCCTGGTGGTCCGCGGGTTCCTCAACGAGATCATCCAGCAGATCAAGGTTCCGGCACTGGAAGAGCGGCTCACCGAGGCCGTCGAGCGCGAGCTCGCAGCAGTCGAGAGCTAGTACCGGTTCCCCGGAGGCCGGACCGGTTTCCGGGGAACCGGTGCTCCACCCACACTTTTTGAAGCTTAAATACGCACCAGAGCGTGCAAAGGAGAAAGCGTAACTCGTATGTCTACTCTTGAGATCAAGGATCTTCACGTCAGCATTTTGACCGAGCAGGACGTCAAAAAGCAGATCCTGAAGGGCGTCAGCCTGACCATCAACACCGGTGAGAC
This sequence comes from Arthrobacter sp. TJ-58, assembly GCF_058269295.1. Classification (NCBI taxonomy): domain Bacteria; kingdom Bacillati; phylum Actinomycetota; class Actinomycetes; order Micrococcales; family Micrococcaceae; genus Arthrobacter; species Arthrobacter sp. TJ-58. The sequence goes on along the minus strand of NZ_JBZCNM010000001.1, from coordinate 754,808 downwards.
GCACGCCATCATGGGCCCCAACGGTTCCGGCAAGTCCACCCTGGCTTCCACCATCGCCGGGCACCCCCGCTACATCGTGGACAGCGGCTCCATCACCCTCGACGGCGAAGACGTCCTGTCGATGAGCGTCGACCAGCGCGCCCGCGCCGGCCTGTTCCTGGCCATGCAGTACCCGGTGGAGGTTCCCGGTGTCACCATGACCAACTTCCTGCGCACCGCCAAGACTGCGCTCGACGGCGAAGCCCCCTCCCTGCGCCACTGGACCAAGGACGTCAAGGCGGCCATGAGCCAGCTGCGCATCGACGCCGACTTTGCCTCGCGCAACGTCAACGAGGGCTTCTCCGGCGGCGAGAAGAAGCGCGTGGAGATCCTCCAGCTGGAGCTCTTCCGCCCGAAGTTCGCCATCCTGGACGAGACCGACTCCGGCCTGGACGTTGACGCGCTGAAGGTTGTCTCCGAAGGCGTCAACCGCGAGCACTCCAAGGGCGAAATGGGCACCCTGCTCATCACGCACTACACTCGCATCCTGCGCTACATCAAGCCGGACTTCGTACACGTGTTCGTTGACGGCCGGATCGCCGAGCAGGGCGGCCCCGAGCTGGCCGACCGCCTGGAAGAAGAAGGCTACGACCGCTTCACCGGTGCCAACGCCACGGCAGCCACCGCAACCGCCAACGCCCTGAAGGCCTAGGCACCACCCTGACCGATACAACTGCACAGGAGCAGATGATGAGTGAGCCCAACCTGGCCCAGACGTCCCTCGAGGACGTTGAAGAGGCCTTGAAGGACGTCATCGACCCCGAACTGGGCGTGAACGTGGTTGACCTCGGCCTGCTCTACGGGCTGCGGTACGCCGAAGACGGCGCGCTGCTGATCGACATGACGCTGACCACCGCGGCCTGCCCGCTCACCGATGTCATCGAGGAGCAGGTTGGACAGGCACTGGACGGCATTGTGGACGACTGGCGGCTGAGCTGGGTCTGGATGCCGCCGTGGGGTCCGGAAAAGATCACTGACGACGGCCGCGACCAGATGCGCGCGCTGGGCTTCAATATCTAGGGCAGTATGCATAAACGCAGGCAGGGCCGCTTCCCCGGCAACGGGGGAGCGGCCCTGCCTGCGTGTCGGGTGCTTTTCTGTGCCCCGGCAGGCAGGCCCGGTGTTACCGTCTCACCCATGGAAGATCTCCACTTTCACGATGACTACCTGGCCGCCTGGAACAACGCCATGGCCGCCGGAGACAGCGCCCCCATTGAGGCGTTCCTGGCTCCGGACTATCACGGCTGGCTGGGGCAGGAGGCAGCCGCGGCCGAGCCCTTCGACGGACCGGCGGCCCGGCAGGGTTTCCGGGAAGCCGTCACCGGCATGCGCGGAAGCACCGTGCATGCCGGCTCCCGGACGGTGGCCCTGCGGGGGTCGGACGAGGCGGTGGTCTGTTACGAGATGACCTACCAAACCTGCGGACGCGTCAGCGCGCGTGCCCTGCTGATGGAATCCTGGCGGAGAGAGGGTTCGGGCTGGGTGCTCTGCCGGGACTTCACCGAGGTCAACGTCGGCGAGCCGGCAGCGCAGCAGTGACTGTGCTGTCCCGTTCAGGAATCTGGTATCTGTTCGACTACGGCAAAGTTGTTTCCACGGAACCAAAGCCGGCCGACTGGGCTGCACTGGAGCGGGAAACCGGGTTGCAGCTGGCACCGGCGTCGAGTCCTTACTGGAGGCACCGGGAGGATTTTGACGCCGGAATCTCCACGCCCGCCGAATACTGGGCCCGGGTGCTGGGACGGTCCTCCGTGGATGCAGAAAAGGTCCGGGTCTTGGAGGACCTGGACGCCGCCCAGTGGTCGCACCTGAACCCGAAGACTATGCAGATCCTGGAAACCCTTGAGCGTGAAGGCGCCCGGCTGGCGCTGCTCTCCAATATGCCGGTCGGGATGTCGGAGCGCTATGTCCGGGACGCTCCCTGGGCCGCGTACTTCGCCAGGATGTTCTTCAGCGGACAGCTGGGCATGATCAAGCCGGACGCCCGCATATTTGAACACGTCCTGAACGAGTTGGCTGCTGCGCCCGGGGACGCCGTTTTCATAGACGACAACCTGCCAAACATTGAGGCAGCCCGGTCCCTGGGTTTGCACACGGTGCATTTCGGCCCGGAAACGGATCTGGAACGGGAGCTGGCGAAATGACTAGGACGGCTTATCGACCAGCAGCGTGACGCTGTGGCCGGCTGCCCGCAGAGCGGCAGCTGCAGCCGCAGCATCCCGTACCAAAAAGTAGTCGGTGTCCACCGTTGCCACTACGAATACGCTGAGGCCGGCGGCTGCCAGCGGCGACGCCACTGAGGCGGCAATCCCGGGGATATCCAGGGAAAACTGCTGGTCAATGCCCAGGCAGTCCCACTCGCCGTCGACTTTGACCTCCGCGGGGACGGCCTGCCGGGGCACGATGAGGGAGAGTTCGCTTCGCGTTCGGGTGATGGAAGAGAAGCTGACGATGCCCGTGGACCATGACGGCAGCTCCTCCCGCGCATCCAGCTGGACCATCACATAGCGGTCCGGCAATTGACGCAAACGCAGTTCTTTCACAGCTGGCCATCTTCCGGTCGCAAAGCCGAAGGCTTTCTCGGGCTAGGGGTTGTCCAGGTCCGCAGAGCTGAAGGTGTCGCAGCCGCTGATGCTGCCGCCGTCGTAGCCCTGCATGAACCAGGCCTGCCGCTGGTCGCCGGAGCCGTGGGTCCAGCTTTCAGGATTGACCTGGCCGGTGGCCATGGACTGGATCCGGTCATCGCCTATGGCAGACGCTGCGGACAGGGCATCCTTCACATCCGCCGCCGTCAGCTCCGCCATGAAGGGCTCGGTGCTGCCGGGAGCCGGGACGGAGGCGGCATTGCCCGCCCAAAGACCGGCATAGCAGTCCGCCTGGAGTTCGGTGCGGACCGCAGCCGAATCGGCTCCCTGGGGATCGGAGGCCGAGGCGCCGAGCACACCGGTGAGGTTCTGGATATGGTGGCCGAATTCATGGGCCACCACATATTCCTGGGCGAGCGGGCCGCCGGAGGCACCGTACTGGGCCACCAGCTCGTCAAAGAACGCCGTGTCGTAGTACGTCTGCTCGTCCGCGGGGCAGTAGAAGGGGCCCACCGCACTGGTGGCCGCTCCACAGCCGGTGTCGGTGCGTCCGCTGAAGAGTGCAACACCCGGTTCCGTGTAGGTCAGCCCCTCTGCGGCCAGTGCCGGCTCCCAGAAGCTGTCCAGGCTTTCAGCGGTGCCAACAATCCGGCAGTCCAGGCGCTCATTCGCATCAGCGCCGTCCAGGCAGCCGGAGATGCTCTCCGAGTAGCCCGAACCGGTTCCGGCGGGGTTCCCGCCGTCGCTCAGGCCAAGGCCGTCCACCACATCCGATCCGAAGATCAGCGACAGGATGAGGATCAGTCCGCCGCCGAGCCCGCCGCCCACGGCGATACCTTTGCCTTTACCCCGCCGGTCACTGACGCGGGAGGAATCCAGGCGTGCATTTTCGTTAAAACTCATGCCCCAATTATCCCCGACGGTCAGTGTGCTTCTGTTCGGGCGGTTCCGCGCCGCCCGAGGCCTCTCCGATGCCGCGGGCCGCCAGGGCTTCGCCGGTTTGCTGTGCGTAGGCAACTGCCCGGATCACCACCGGAACGGTAAGTGCCCGGGGATTGCGTTCCAGGCCCCGCGCCATGGCAGAGTGCCGCACATCCTGCGCCGAGCCGAGCAGGAACGGGATACTGCGCATCATCAGGGCAAGGGTCAACCCAAACCGTTCCGGATCCGCCCCAAGGAACCGGAACGGCACCGCCAAGATCACCAGCCCGTCCAACAGCTCCTGCACAGGCGTGGTGAGCGTCAAAAGCCGGGCTGCGGCAACGCAGAGAACAATGTTGCCGATCACGAGCACCGCGGCGGCCGGCCCGTTGGACCAAACCTGGAAAGCACCCAGCAGGAGCAGGACGGGCCACATCAGCTTCAGGGGGCGCCAGGATTCGGAGAGCAGGCGCGCCGCGGCGTACGCAAGCACCACCAGGATCAGGCATCCGCCGAGGACGGGCAGGGAGCGCAGGGCCAGGACGGCCAGGGACAGCACGACGACGGCGGCAGCCTTCAGTCCCAGCGGCGCCCGGTGGACGGGGGAGTGCCCCGGCCGATAGGCGCCGAGCAGGTGCGCGGACCCCCTCATCGCCACCTCCTCACGAGCCGGTTCCTCACGGGCGGTTCCCGTGGGACCGGTGCACCGGACCGCCGTCGAACCTCAGCGCCAGTGTGCGGTAAGCGCTCAGCGCTGCCTCGGGGGCGCCGTCGAACACGATGCGGCCGCCGTCCACCACGAGGATGCGCGAGGCATCGGCGGCGAAGTCCAGGTCATGGGTGGTGTAAATGATCTGCTGCGGCAATTCGGCGAAGGTCCGCCGGAGCGCCGCCGTGTTGCGCAGGTCCAGCAGGGTGCTTGGTTCATCGGCTACGAGGACATCGGGTTCAACGGCCAGCACCGAGGCCAGGGCCATCAGCTGCCGCTCACCGCCGGACAGGTCGTAGATGCTGCGGTCGGCAAGATGGAGCAGGCCCAGGGCGTCCAACCGGGCCTCGGCAGCTGCCCGGCGTTCGGGCCGGCTGCGGATGGTCGAGCGCAGCGAGAGTTCGACGTCGTCGCGCCCCGTGGGCATGACCAGCTGGGAGAGGGGGTCGGTGAAGACGAAACCCACCCGGCGCCGGACGCGGCTGCCGTGGCGCACGGTATCCAGGCCGTCAACGGTTACCGTCCCGGTATCCGGTGCCAACAGACCGTTGAGCAGCTTCAGCAGCGTTGATTTGCCGGATCCGTTGGCTCCCACCACGGCGATCCGCGGCTCCTTCAAGGTCAGAGTCACGGGGTGCAGGATCGGTTCCGGGGTGCTGCCGCGGGAGGAGGCTCCGTGGCCGGGCGGGGGCGCCGCCTCGGGGGAGCGCAGCACGGAAACGTCCTGCAGGCGGATGTGCACCATTACCGGCCTGTGCCTGCGAGGCGGGGGAAAGCCGTGAAGACGCTCACGCCCACGGCTGATGCGAGCAGGTTTTTCAGGACGTCTCCGGGCCAAAAGGCGATGTCGGCCGTCAGAGCTGCGGAGAAGTCGAGCTTGGCATTGAGCATCAGCCCGGCGATGCCCATCGGGTGCACAAAGATGAAGCTTGCCGCCATGGCGGAGGCGAACAGGAGGGCAAAGCGTGCCCGGCGGCTGCGCCGAAGAGCCAGCCGGGACAGCAGGCCTACAGCAAAGGCTGCGGGAACAAAGGCGAGAAGATACCCGGCCGACGGAGCGGCCAGCACGCCGAGGCCACCGGTGAAGCCGCTGAAGACAGGCAGCCCCGCCAGTCCGGCCGCGAGGAAGAGCGCAACGGCTGCTGCTCCGCGGGTTGGTCCCAGGATGATGCCGGCCAGCATGACTGCCAGGGTCTGGAGCGTTATGGGGACCCCTGATCCCAGCGGCACTCCAGGGAGCAGTGAGAAGGAAGCCACCAGCGCCGCAAACACGGCAATCAGGGAAAGATCCGCAGCCGTCCAGCGGCCGCGCACGGGGTTCCGTCGGCCGGCAGGCGCCGCAGCGGAAGCGGGCGAAGTGTTCATCGGGTCTCATTTCGTAGGACTTCCACAAGTAGATGAGGTTCCGCCGCTACACGCCGGGAAGCGATGCCCTCATTACGGCGCGGGATTCGGCGGCCATCCCTGTTGACACTAGCGGCGCTGGCCCCTAATTCCTTTGGAGGTTTTCTACAAATCCTCGATCAACGGTAGACTTGAAAGGCTGCCATTGCAGTTCAAGCACTATCCCCTAACCCCCTCGAAAGGTCCACTGAGTGATTTCCGTATCTAATCTCGAGCTCCGTGCCGGCGCACGATTGCTCATGGAAGCGGTTTCATTCCGTGTTGACAAAGGCGACAAAATTGGGCTGGTAGGCCGCAACGGTGCGGGCAAAACCACCCTGACCAAGGTTCTGGCAGGGGAGGCCCTGCCTGCCGCCGGACACGTGAAGCGCGTCGGTGAGATCGGTTACCTGCCGCAGGATCCCCGGACACCGGACATGGAGCAGCTGGGACGGGACCGGATCCTCTCCGCACGCGGCCTGGACAAGGTTTCTGCGCAGCTGAAGAAGTGCCAGGACGAGATGGCCAGCGAGGACCCGAAGATCTCGCAGAAGGCCATGAACCGCTACGACCGCCTGGAGGCAGAGTTCCTGTCCGCCGGCGGTTACGCAGCAGAATCCGAAGCCGCAACCATCACCGCGAACCTGGCTCTGCCGGACCGCCTGCTGAACCAGCCCCTGAGCACCCTTTCCGGTGGTCAGCGCCGCCGCGTTGAGCTGGCCCGGATCCTGTATTCGGATGCCGAAACCATGCTCCTCGATGAGCCCACCAACCACCTTGACGCCGACTCGATCGCCTGGCTGCGCGAATTCCTGAAGAACCACACCGGCGGCCTGATCGTGATCAGCCACGATACCGAGCTGCTCGAAGCCACCGTCAACAAGGTTTTCTCCCTGGATGCCAACCGGGCCACCATCGACATCTACAACATGGACTGGAAGCGCTACAAGATCCAGCGCGAGACCGATGAGCGGGCCCGCAAGCGCGAGCGTGCCAACACCGAGAAGAAGGCCGGCGTACTGCTGGCCCAGGCCAACAAGATGAAGGCCCGCGCCTCGGGTGCCTCCGCGGCACAGAGCATGCTCAAGCGCGTGGACCGCCTCCTTGGCGGCCTTGACGCAGTCCGCGCCACCGACCGCGTTGCCGCCCTGCGTTTCCCGACCCCGGCCCCCTGCGGCAAGACTCCCATGATGGCCGAGGGTCTCAGCAAGAGCTACGGCTCGCTGGAAATCTTCACCGACGTGGACCTTGCCATCGACCGCGGTTCCAAGGTGGTCATCCTGGGCCTGAACGGTGCTGGAAAGACCACCCTGCTGCGGATGCTGGCCGGCGTGGACACCCCGGACACCGGCAAGATCATTCCCGGACACGGACTGAAGGTGGGTTACTACGCCCAGGAGCACGAAACCCTGGACACGGACCGCACCGTCTTGGAGAACATGCGTTCCTCCGCTCCTGACATGGATGATGCCGAAGTTCGCAGCGTCCTGGGCTCCTTCATGTTCAGCGGTGACGACGTCGAGAAGAAGGCCGGAGTTCTCTCCGGCGGTGAGAAGACCCGCCTGGCCCTGGCCACCATCGTGGCGTCCTCCGCCAATGTGCTGCTCCTCGACGAGCCCACCAATAACCTGGACCCCGCCTCCCGTGCGGAGATTCTGGGCGCCCTGAGCAGCTACGAGGGCGCAGTGGTGATGGTCAGCCACGATGAAGGTGCCGTAGCGGCGTTGAATCCGGAGCGCGTCGTCCTGCTGCCCGACGGCGACGAAGACCACTGGAACGAGGGTTACCTGGACCTGGTCACCCTGGCCTAGAGCCACCCGGTCTCCGCGACTGCAGCGGAAGCGGATACTGCACAGATGATGTGATCTGGAGAAGGCCCTCATGCGCACGGCGCATGGGGGCCTTTGCTTTGTGCCTGCTCCGGGAGCTTGTGGCGGCTGGAATCGGTGGAAGCCAGGAGTCTGTAGAAGCCAGTCTGTGGTGGCCACGGGTGGGGCCGGACACTAACCGTACCGAGTTCCGGCGGGGGAGCAGTATCCGAAGGATACGTCCGGGGAAGCGCTGGATCGCTCCGGCCGTTTGCGCATACTCCGGTGCCACGAGACGTCACTGGATTAGCCCGGTCCCCCTTTCACGTATCCATGTTTATACACTTACATCCAGTTTTTCCGATATGCGCTCCGGAACAGTATCCGGCTCTGCAGCCATATACCTATGCGCATCGTTTGCTCTGAACAAAACAGCTTTAGGCGGGGGAGTGCCCGCTCAAGACGGGGGGTGCCATGCCGGGCCACCTCCAGGGCGGGGGAGCGCCATTCGTCGGTGAGTCGGTGGGGATCCGCGGGGGAGGACGGGGGAGGACGGGTGAGGGCAAGAGAAGGCGGCTGTGCCTCCGCTTGGTGCCCTGTCGATGGCTGCGGAAGTCCAAGCCCTCCGGGGCTCGCCCCTGACGGCGGCGATCATCGCCGCAGGGGCCAGCCGCGGTGTCCGCCGGCCTCCGCGGTCCACTGCCGGACCCGGACCGGAAACGCCGGACGAGCCTATCGGCAAGAGCGGCCAACCAAACATTTTGTATAAGTTTGAATATATAAATATAAAATATTCCGGATATACAGCTAAGATGGGTGGCATGCACAGTGCCACGAATCCCTACTCACCAGGTGCCGGACGCAGCCCTTACGCGCTGGCCGGCAGATCAGCCCTGACAAATGATTTTGACCTTTTGATTTCGCGGGCTGCCGCCGGACGCACGGACCGGGGGATAGTGCTGCACGGGTTGCACGGAGTAGGAAAGACCGTGCTGCTCAATGACTTCCGGCGACGCGCGGAGAACGCCGGCTTCCTGGTGGTCTCCTTGGAGGGCAGGGATGCTGACGGCGGACCCAAGGCTGTGCGGGCCAAGCTGGCCCGCGGGTTGCTGCAGGCCGGCCGCAAGGCCAACTCCCGCGGAAACACTCCGGCCCTTGCCGCGGCCCTGGGAACCATCGCCTCGTTTGCGGCAGGTCTGCAGGTCAGCGGGATTGATGTGGGGGTGGGGGAGCGGCATGGCCGCGGAGACTCCGGTGCCTTCGCCGTGGACCTTGAAGAGACGGTGGAGGACACCGCCGTCGCGCTGGCCGAACGTGGTTCGGCGCTGATCCTGGTGGTGGATGAACTCCAGAATCTGGATGCGGGGCTGCTCGCTGCGCTGCTGGGCGCCCAGCACCAGGCCGGGCAGCGGGACTGGCCTTTCTATCTGGTGGCGGCGGGACTGCCGAACCTCCCGGCTGTCCTAACCGCATCCCAGCGGTATGCCGAAGGACTGTTCACCTACCGGAGCGTGGGCGCACTGGACCGCGAGGATTCAGCCTCTGCCCTGGTTGCCCCTGCCCTGGAGCAGGGCGTCTCCTACGACCCTGAGGCGCTGGACCTGCTGCTGAACGCTGCCGGCGGTTATCCGTACTTCCTGCAGGAGTACGGCTCTGCTGCCTGGGAGTCTGCCCCGGAGAAGCGGATCACGGCCGATGACGCCCGGATCGCCGTCGAAATTGGGCGGGCGCAGCTGGATCAGGGATTCTTTCCACTGAGATGGCGCCGAGCCACCAAGGCGGAGCGGGAGTTTCTGCGGCTCATGGCCATCGACGGCCCTGGGGGATCGAGCACAGCCACGCTGGCTGCCCGGGCCGGCAAGAAGATGACGTCCATGACCATGACCCGCGGTTCCCTGATCCGCAAGGGCATCATCTATGCCCCGGAACTGGGACAGGTGTCCTTCACCGTGCCCGGGATGGCGGACTACGTGCACAGGATCACTGCCTAGGCATGTTGCCGGGGCCGGGGTGACTCAGGCACGTGCTTTCGGTACCTTGTGGGCATGGTTTCCTCCCGGCGTCACCCCGACCCCTGGCCGGCCGGTCCCAAGGTCCCGCCTCCGGTGCTGGTGACGATGTTTTGGTCGGATGCGGTCTTCCTTCACTGGCGCGTCCCGGAATCCGCCGTGCGGCGTTTCCTTCCGCCGCATGTTGAACCCGACGTGTTTGGGGGTTCGACCTGGGTGGGCCTGATCGGATTCCGCCTCCACGGGACAAAAATCGGCGGGCGTATGCGGGTGCCTTGGCTGGGGGACTTCACCGAGGTCAACGTCCGCCTCTACACCCGCGGTGCGGACGGTTCACGCGGTGTCCTTTTTCTCTCGCTGGACGCATCCCGCCTGCCCGCGGTGCTGGCTGCCCGCAGCCTGGGGGTGCCCTATATCTGGTCACGTTGCCGTCCGCTGGCCGGCGAGATTGGAGACAGCAGGGCTGGCACGTACGGGTACGACGTCGAGCGCTTCCGCGGGCAGGCACAGTCAGCCTTCACAGTGGAACCGGATTTTGGCCAGCAGGCCAGCGACGATTTGTCGCAGGAGCTCACCGCACGCTTTGGTGCGCATGCCAAGGTCGCGGGGCGGACAGTATTCGTTCCGGTTTCCCACCGCCCGTGGGCGCTTTATCCGGCCAGGCTCACCTCGCTGGATGACGGACTGCTCGCATCGGCCGGATTGCTTGTCAGCGGGCCGCCGGAAACCGTTCACTTTTCACCCGGGGTACGTTCCATCTTTGGCCGTCCCCGCGTCCTCTTTTGATGGGCGGCCCACTGTCTCGGTAGGCTGGACCGCTTGGAGCGACCATGACTGCCCGGAGGCGGCCCCGGCTGCTCCCTTCCCCGTATCCCCCCACCACGCGTTGCCCACTACAAAAGGACGTCACCGTTATTTCTTCCGTATTTTCCCCTTCGTTTTCCCGCTGCCTGGCAGCAGGCGCCCTGTCGCTGGGGCTGATCCTCACCGGGTGTTCGGAACCGTCAACTCCTCAGGAGGCGGAAGCTCCGGTGGTTCCTGCGGTCAGTTTGTTGGAGGCCGGCGGTGTCATCGATGTTTTTGACGGGGGAGCCGGCGCAGCGTCGCTGGCTGCCAGCAGTGCGTTCTTCGCGTCCAGTCCCGCAGCAGTGGTACTGGCGGCGCCGGACGGCCGCTCAGACGCTTCCGGCCAAGCCGCAGCGGCAGCCGCCGGGCTGGGCATCCCGCTGCTCGTGCTCGACCCCGGCACGGAACAGCGCGTCTTGGACGAGCTGGACCGGCTGGGGGCACAGTCCGTGGTGCTTTACGGTGCGCCCGCCGGGGATTGGTCGGCATCAGTGGGGGAGCGGACGCAGGTGCCAGGCCCCGCCGACGCCGACGGGTTCCGGTCCGTGCTGAATCTGGACACGGCGCCCGCCGCAGCCGGCCCGCTGATTGCGCAGATCGCCGCCATGGACCGCGGTACCACGCTGTCCGTTCCGGTTCCGGAAGCCGCCGCGGCGAGCACGGAAGCGGCAGCAACAGGCGAGGCAGCATCGGACGCTGCACCATCGGACGCGGAAACATCACAGGCGGACACACCGTCCGCTGCGGACCGGCTCCCTGAATTCCAGGTGGACGAGGATCGGACCGACGCCGTCGTCCTGGCGACTGAGGACCCGGCGTCGGCCGCGGTGGTTGCTACGGCACGCGCCGCCGGCGCCGAGGTGAAGATGGTGGAAACCGCGGATCCCCGGGCTGACTCCGACGTGATCCGGATTCTGCGCAGTCACCGCGCAGGCGGAATCTATGCCGCCGGAAATGCTTTTGGCGGGGATGAGTTCTTCGAGGCACAGGCAGGGGTTGCCCTGAACGCTCCGGAGCTGCCCGGCGGCGGACAGACGGTTTTCCCGGGCCGGCGCATGGTGGCACTGTACGGCCATCCCAGCGGGGGAAGCCTCGGCGTCCTCGGCGAACAGGGTATGGCCGAGTCCATCCAGCTCGCCAAGGAAACGGCGGCGCAGTACCAGCCCTACAGCACGGAACCGGTGGTTCCTGCCCTGGAGATCATCACCACAGTCGCCAGTGCAGGCCCCGGTGCCGACGGCGACTATTCCGAGGAAACAGCACCGGAAGATCTGCTCCCCTGGATTGAGGCTGCGCAGGATGCCGGCGTCTATGTGGTGCTTGACCTGCAGCCGGGGCTGAGCACGTTCCTGGATCAGGCGGTCCGCTACGAGCAGCTGCTGAAGTACCCGCATGTGGGGCTGGCCCTGGACTCGGAGTGGCGTCTCGCACCGGGGCAGCACCATCTGGAACAAATCGGTTCGGTGGACGCCGCGGAGGTCAACGAGGTCTCAGAGTGGCTCGCCGGCCTGACGCGGGACAACGTCCTGCCGCAGAAGGTCTTCATGCTGCACCAGTTCAATCTGTCCATGATCCGCAACCGGGACCAGCTCAATGTCAGCCACAGTGAGCTGGCCGTGAGCCTGCACGCAGACGGACACGGAACGCCGGGGCAGAAGCAGGAAACGTGGAGCGTGATGCGCAACGGCCTGCAGCCGGAAATCTGGCCCGGGTGGAAAAACTTCTATGACGAAGACACTCCCATGCTGACTCCGGAGCAGACCTTCACACAGATCGATCCCAAGCCCTGGTTTATCTCTTACCAGTAACCCCCGGGGGAGGCGGTGCGCCGCCTCCCCGATGCCCGGAGCTAGTACCCCGGAGCTAGTACCCCGGAGCTAGTAGCCCTGGGCGTCCAGCAGAGCGTCCTCTTCGTCCTCCTGGGTGCTGCCGCGCTGCTTGCGCGGGCGGCGGGGACGGCTCGGGCCCGGATAGGCGGAGATTATTTCGTCCTCATCGTCCTCATCGTCCTCCCAGTCGTCCTCATCGCCGTAGCGGAGGTTCAGCGCCTCCTGGCGGGCGGCGTAGCCCAGACCCACAAACAGCATGATGCCGAACGCGAACCACTGCATGGCATAGGACAGATGGGGACCCTCGTCCACTGACGGCTTGGGAGCCGCTTCCGGAACCACCGCGGGACGGGGATCCTCGCTGGCCATGAGGCCGTAGGCCGCCTGCTGAAGCTCGTACCCCACCTCATCCTGGTACTGGGCCAGGTCGATGGACGCCAGCTGGCCCTCGGGAGCTCCGCGCCGCACTTCGGGTTCAGCAGGCTTGATGCGCGCGACGACGGTGACCTCGCCGGACGGGGCGGCGGGAACGGCGTCGGGCTTGCCGGCTTCGTCATTGCCGATCGGCAGCCAGCCCCGGTTGATCACCACGGCGGTTCCGTCGGAGAGTTTCAGCGGCACCACAACTTCGTACCCGGCACGTCCGTTGAGGGGGCGGTTGCGGACAATGCGCTGGTTCTCGGTGTCGTAGACGCCGGTCATCGAAACCGGCAGCCATTCCTTCCCGGGGTTGTAGTCCTCGAAGAGGCCGGCCGCGTCCTCGAAGGCGACCGGAGCGGCGTCGTAATTGAGGACAACGTTGCCAATATCGTCACGGACCGCATTCCTGCGGTCCATCTGCCACATACCCAGGGAACAGCAAACAACGGAGAGCAGGCAGACAAGGGCAAACCAGCCCAGCCAGCGGCCGGAAAGGAGGAACCGGTACATCTAGGCAGTCCCGCTTTCGGTATCCGCAGCGGCTGGAGAACCTGAGAGGGGGAGCGTCTGCTTCCAGAGGTCCCGTGTTTCCAAGTAATCCTGCAGCCAGGCGCGGTGCTCATCGCACGCAAGCCAAATTTTGCGGCGCTCCGGGGTGTGGATGCGCGGATTGTTCCACAGCAGCTGCCAGGAAGCGGTCAGGCGGCAGCCCTTGCGGGAGCATACGGCCGGTTCGCCGGACTGCGGGCCAGCCGGTTCCGCGCCGGGCCGGGGAGCACCGGTGGTCCGGGCCAGTTGGTCAAGAAGATTCATGCGTGAGGTGGTGCCTTATCGTCGTGGCCGTCGTCAGCGGGATCGTCATTAATGATCTCACCGTGCAGCAGTGCAGTTTCCGGGGATTCGCGGGTCTCGCCCGGCTCCGGCGCCCGGGGTGCCTCAATGGCGGCGGCCGGAAGGGAGTCGATCAGGGATTCCGACGCCGTCATGTTCCGGGTATCGGAACCGGCGTTGGCAATGATCACGGCGAAGTACGGAAGGACGACGGCGCCGGCAATCACCACCCAGAGCAGCCATCCGTGCACAACGAACAGCAGGCCGAGGCAGACAATGCGGATGCCCATGGACACCGAATACTTAATCATGCGTGCGCGCATCTCATCGGTGTGCGCCGTGCGGGCGTCGGTGATCCGGGGGATCGGGACACCGCGGCTGGATTCCTTGTTCATCACTCTCCCAAACAGAGTCTCCATTGTCGCACCGGAACCTGTGATGGTGAAGTCGGATCCGGCCCGGCTAGGATCGAATCCGTTCACCCCCACTCTCAGCGAAGGAAAATTTGTGCAGAACAACCTCCAGCCGTCCACCGGCCGCAGCGTCCTGGTTACCGGCGGAAACCGTGGAATCGGCCTGGCAATTGCCCAGGCGTTCGTTGAAAACGGCGACAAGGTTGCCATCACCTACCGCAGCGGGGAGGTGCCTGAGGGCATGCTCGGCGTGAAGGCCGACGTCACCGATATGGCTTCCGTGGATGCCGCGTTTACCGAGGTCGAAGCTGAGCACGGGCCGGTGGAGGTGCTGGTGGCCAACGCCGGGATCACCCGCGACACGCTGCTGCTGCGGATGAGCGAGGACGACTTCACTGACGTCGTGGACACCAACCTCACCGGAGCCTTCCGCGTCATCAAGCGGGCCTCCAAGGGAATGATCAAGCTGCGCCGCGGACGGGTTGTCCTGATCTCTTCCGTGGTGGGCCTGTACGGTTCTCCCGGCCAGATCAACTACGCAGCGTCCAAGTCCGGGCTCATTGGAATTGCCCGGTCGCTGACCCGTGAGCTGGGATCCCGGAACATCACCGCAAATGTGGTGGCACCGGGATTCATCAACACGGACATGACCAAGGAACTGCCCGAAGACACCCAGAAGAACTATCTCTCCTCCATCCCGGCCAACCGCTTCGCCGAGCCCGAAGAAGTTGCCGCCGTGGTGCGCTGGATCGCCGGACCCGAGGCTGCCTACATCTCCGGCGCGGTCATTCCTGTTGACGGCGGACTGGGCATGGGCCACTAGCCGCAGCCGTCCCGCCGCGAGGCCCGGGCATTCCCCTGCGCCAAGGCCCCCGGGGGAATCCTTGGAGGATTCCACCACTTCACGAAACGTCCGGGGCTGGCAGGATGGGGGAAGTTGGATAGAAATTTGGACCTTTTCCACAAGAACTCTCACAAAGGAGCACCCATGGGCCTGTTGGACGGCAAAGCCGCCATTGTTACCGGATCATCGCGCGGCATCGGCGCTGAAGTGGCCAAGTACCTGGCCGCCGAAGGAGCCGGCGTGGTGGTCAACTACCGGCAGAAGGCGCCGCGCGCCAACAAGGTGGTCACTGGTATTGAGAACGACGGCGGTCGGGCTGTCGCCGTGGGTGCGGACCTGACCTCACCGGTTGGCCCCGCAGCTCTGGTTTCCGCCGCAGTGGAGAACTTCGGCGGCCTGGACGTACTGGTCCTCAACGCCTCCGGCGGCATGGAGACCGGCGTGGAGGAGGACTACGCGCTGAAGCTGAACCGCGATGCGCAGGTCAACATGCTTACTGCGGCCCTTGAGGTGATGCCGGCGGGATCCCGTGTGGTTTTTGTCACCAGCCACCAGGCCCACTTCATTGCCAGCGTTCCCACCATGCCCGAATACGAGCCGGTGGCCCGCAGCAAGCGTGCCGGCGAAGACGCGCTCCGGGATCTGCTTCCGCAGCTCGAGGAAAAGGGCATCACACTGGTGGTGGTCTCCGGTGACATGATCGAGGGCACCGTTACTGCCACGCTCCTGGACCGTGCCAACCCCGGCGCCATCGAGGCACGCCGCGTTGAAGCCGGGAAGCTCTACTCGGTGCAGGAATTCGGCGCCGAGGTGGCCCGGATGGCAACGGCGGATGTCCCCTCCGGCCACACTGAATACGTGGGCGGAGCGGACTACCTGGGCGCTGCCGGCCACGCGTCCGCCCAGAACTAGGGCCCGGAACCAGCGCCTACAGCTTCACAAAGTGCTGCACCACGTCCAGCCGGGGCAGGTTCAGCACGGCATCCGCGGCGGCCTGCACTGCCGGTTTGGCGTTGAACGCCACGCCCAGTGCGGCCGCCGCCAGCATGTCCAGATCATTGGCGCCGTCACCCACGGCAATGGTGTGCTGCTCCGCGATGCCCAGTCCGGCGGCCCACTCGCGCAGGGACCGGGCCTTGACGGCGCGGTCCACCACGGGGCCGTCCACGGTGCCGGTCAGCACGCCGTCCCTGATGCCCAGCAGGTTCGCCTTTGCATGGGTCAGCTGCAGCCGGGCAGCCAGGGGATCAAGGACCTGGCTGAATCCGCCCGAGACCACGGCCACCGCGTGGCCGGCGGACAGGAAGACCTTCACCAGGGATTCGGCGCCGTCCGAGAGCTCGATGCGGCTGCCTACTTCCGCGATGACCGATTCCGGCAGCCCCGCCAGTGCCTTGACCCGCTGGTGCAGGCTCTGCGTGAAGTCCAGTTCGCCGCGCATGGCTGCTTCCGTGACTGCTGCCACCTCTGCTTCCCGTCCGGCGTGGGCAGCCAGCAGCTCTATGACTTCCTGCTTAATCAGGGTGGAGTCCACATCCATGACCAGCAGCTTCCGCGCCGGTTCCAGGAGCGTCGAGGGAACGACGGCGGTGGCGGCTCCCTCCGCTGCGTCGCCCGGGGCGGCCGCGGCCGCAGCGACGGCCAGGCGCAGCGTCCGGAGGCCGCCGTCGTACTCCACCATCAGCTTGGTGACGGTGTAACCGTCTCCCTCGGCGTTCTCAAGTTCCGTAATCCGCCCGCCCGCCGCACTCACTGCCTGCTGGACAGCCGCGAGATAGGCGTCCGGGAGTTCCCGCCCGTAGCTGACCACTGCGCAGTCCGGCCTGCCGGAGGACAGCGAGGACGCAATGTCCTTGAGCCGGGCGAGATCGTCGGGGCGTTTGGAATCGGGCATTGCGTATCCGTTTCTGGAGGCGGAGCGGGCCGCGTTTAGCCATCGGCCCTTTCTTTAGCCTAATGTCTAGTGCTATGAGTGATGTTCTTGAATTTGCTGCCGTAAGTGTCGTTCGCGGCGGCAAGACCCTGTTGGATGCAGTTGACTGGCAGGTCAAGGAGGGGGAGCGCTGGGTCATCATGGGCCCCAACGGCGCCGGAAAAACCACTCTGCTGCAGATCGCAGGCGGCCGCATGCACCCCACCCGCGGCGTAGCCGGAATCCTTGAGGAAGTCCTCGGAACGGTTGATGTCTTTGAGCTTCGCCCGAGGATCGGCCTGGCCTCCGCAGCCCTGGCCAATCAGATCCCGGAACATGAAACCGTCCTGAACGTGGTGCTCACCGCCTCCTACGGCATGACGGGCCGGTGGCGGGAAAAGTACGAGAAGCTTGACGAGCGCCGCGCTTTCCGCCTCCTGCACGACTGGGGCATGTCCACTTTCATGAACCGCACGTTCTCCTCCCTGAGCGAGGGCGAACGCAAGCGCGTGCAGATTGCCCGCGCCCTGATGACGGACCCGGAGCTGCTGCTCCTGGACGAGCCGGCTGCAGGCCTGGACCTTGCAGGCCGCGAGGACCTGGTGGCCCGCCTGTCCGAGCTGGCCCGCGACGAGGAAGCGCCTGCCATGGTTCTGGTCACCCACCATCTCGAAGAGGTTCCCCCGGGCTTCACCCACGCCCTGCTGCTGCGCGAGGGCGGCGTGGTGGCCTCCGGACCCGTAGAAGACGTCTTCACCGAGGAGAACCTCAGCACGGCTTTTGACCTGCCGCTGAAGGTGCAGCACGACGGCGGCCGCTGGTCCGCCACCGCCCGCCGCTAACCGCACGGCCCGCACCTTCTCGATCAAGTGGACCTTGTTCAGGACGCCATTGTCTTTTTCGCCGGCCTGTGGGCGGGGACGATCAACGCAGTGGTCGGGTCCGGAACACTGGTCACGTTTCCGGTGCTGGTTGCCCTGGGCTTCGCACCGGTGGCAGCCACCATTTCCAACGCGATGGGACTCATCGCCGGCAATATTGCCGGGTCGTGGGGCTACCGCCGGGAACTCGCGGGGCTGAAGTCCACTCTCTTATTGCTTTTACCCGCCTCCGTCCTGGGCGGCGTCACAGGTGCTGCGCTGTTGCTGCACCTGCCGGAGAGCGTCTTCGGCACCGTGGCGCCCTACCTGATTGTGGTGGCGCTGCTGTTCGTCATTTTCCAGCCGAAACTGCAGTCCTGGGTCCGGCGCTGCGCCGATGCCGCAGCGGCTCGGGCCTCGACGGCTGACGCATCGGCGCGCGTCCCGGGAGCGCAGGCCACCGCCGTCGACCTTGTCCCCGCCAAGCTGCCCCGGCGCCAGGTTGTGATTCTGGTCATCCTGATTTATCTCGCCGGCGTTTACGGCGGGTACTTTGTGGCAGCACAGGGAATCCTGCTGGTGGGCATCCTGGGAGTGTTCCTGCGGGGCACCATCCACAACGCCAACGCAATGAAAAACATCCTGGTGCTGGGAGTGAACATTGTTGCCGCCGTTTCCTACCTCGTTTTCGCCTTCGACCGGATCATCTGGCCGGTGGTCGGGCTTATTGCGGCCGGTTCCCTGATCGGTGGATTCCTGGGCGCCGCCGTCGGCCGACGGCTCTCCCCGGTGGTCCTGCGCACAGTGATTGTGCTGCTGGGACTGGTGGCCCTGTGGAATATGGTGTTCTAAGTGACCCTCCAGTACCTTCGCACCGCCGCCGACCCGCGCGTCGCCGACTACACCAACCTGACCGACACCGCCCTGCGCCGCCGCCGCGAGCCCGAAGAGGGCATGTACATTGCCGAGTCTTCGAAGGTGCTGCGCCGCGCCCTGGATGCCGGGCACCGGCCGCGGTCCTTCTTCCTGGCCGAAAAGTGGATCCCCGACCTGCAGGACCTGCTGGACCGCTATCCCGAAACCCCCGCGTATGTGGGAACCGCGGAGATCCTCGAGGAGATCACCGGCTTCCACCTGCACCGCGGGGCGCTGGCAGCGATGGAACGGCCCGCTCCGCTGGAGTTGGCGCCGCTGCTGGCCTCGGCCCGGCGGATCGCGGTTCTGGAGGACATCGTTGACCACACCAACATCGGAGCGATCTTCCGCTCCGCCGCCGCCCTGGGCGTGGACGCAGTCCTGGTCAGCCCGCGCTGCGCCGATCCGCTGTACCGCCGGGCGATCCGGGTCAGCATGGGCACCGTTTTCCAGGTCCCGTGGGTGCGGTTGGCGGACTGGCCGGAAGGGATCGGGGAACTGCGGAAGCAGGGGTTCACGGTGGCCTCGCTCGCGCTCTCCGAGGACGCCGTCACCTTGGACGAGTTCACCTCAGCGAAGCATGAAAAGACGGCGTTCATCCTGGGCACCGAGGGGCACGGCCTGCAGCCCGCGACGCTGGCGGCGTCGGACCATGTGGTGCGGATTCCGATGGCCGGGGGAGTGGACTCCCTCAACGTCGCCGCAACGGCGGCCCTGGTCTTCTACGTGACGCGGTAGTCCGGCTCCGGCCCGGCAGCCCGGCAGCCGGATCCGGACTTGCATGTTCCGGGCAGTTTGTCGTATAAAATTTTTCGTCAAAAAACGCCGCACCAGCGGGCGAAAGCCCCTGCCGTGGCCCTCCGCCCGGTTCTGAATTCCGGGCGGCCCTGTCGGCCGTGCCGGCGTAGTCGTAGTTAGTGTAAGCGTTCCTGGGGACGCCTCGTACGTGGAGGAAAAACCATGACTTCTAACACTTCCCGCACTTCTGCCAAGCGTCGCAAGACCGCAGCTCTCGCCCTCGGCGCCGTGGGTGTCGCGGGCCTGTCCATCGCCGCAGCCGCCCAGCTTAACCTCGGCACCGGCAGCCTGGGCGCCGGCGCAACAGTCATTGCCAGCTGCCAGCCCGAGGGCACGCCAATCGGCGTCAGCTTCGACAGCAGTTTCGTATCGGGCACCGACGCCGGGTACAAGGCGACCAGCCTCAACCTGGACTCCATTGCCGCTGCCTGCAATGGACAGAATTACAAGGTAACCCTGACGGACGATGCCGGTTCCGTTCTCGGCACCGAGGCCACCGGGACCGTCTCCGGTACCTCGATCACGGTGCCGCTGAAGGATGTTTCCGCCGAGGACGTCAGCAACGTTGCCATTGTCATCCACTCCTAACCGCAGCGCTGCCCCGGCAGCGCCTGCCTCAAGCAGCCCCACGACAGCCGGCGCGCCCCGTGCGCGCCGGCTGCGTTCGGTGTTTGCCGGCTTGGTCCTGGCGGCCCTCGTTGCGGGCATGGCGTATCTCTTCTGGCCGTCATTGCTCGGCGGCTGCAGCACCATGACGATCGTCTCGGGGAACTCGATGGAGCCCACCTACTCCACGGGTGACCTGGTGTGGTCACGCTGCGGCGAGCCGGCCGTTGGCGACGTCGTCGTCTACACGCCGCCGGACACTGACGGTGGGCGGGTGATCCACCGGATCGTTGGCGGAGACGGAGCCCAGGGGTGGGTGCTGCAGGGCGACAACAACGATTTCCTCGACCCGTGGAACCCGGACAACGCGGATGTCGTCGGGATCGCCGCCGTCCACCTCCCGGGCCTGGGCAGCATCGTGTACGGCCTCGGGAACCCCTTCATCTGGGGTTCGCTGCTGCTCCTTGCCGCGGCGATCTATCTGTGGCCACGGACCGAGGACCCTGAGGATTCCGCCGGCACGGATCCCGGGACAGTGTCCGGTGACGCGCCGGCATCAGCCCGCGAAATGGAAGGAGTGCCGCAGTGAGCGTTCAGAGTCCGGCGACGAAGTCATCGCGGCGGGCACCGCTGGCCCTGGCCGCCAGCCTCATGGTGCTCGTGCTGCTGCTGGCCTTCACCCTGAATCCGGCCGCAGCCGCGCAGCTTCCCCTCGCCCCGGGGAGCATCAGCAGCGCCTCCGTTGCCGACCGCTGCACCCGGGCCGTGTCCGCGACCGCCGGGGCGGTCAGCTCAGGCGAGTCGAGCACAGTGGAGTCGAGCACAGTGGAGCTGGCCGGTCTGGGAACTGCATGCGGAGGGCGTGAACTGGCTCTGACGCTGTTCGGAGAGGGCGGCGAAGCGGTGACGTCGGGGACCATATCGCTGGCCGCAGGCACCACAGGGTCAGCTACCGTGGCCGTGCCCGGATACAAGCCGGCCGACGTCGACGGCGCCGCCGTCACGATCGGAACGTGGGGCGTGCCCACGGACTGGACCTACACTCCGCCGGCAGAGGATCCGGCGACGGAGCCGCTGGTGAGCTGCACCGTCCTGAACGACCCGACCGGTACCAAAACCTGTGACGTCACGGATGTGCGGATCGACGTGTGGGGCTACCCGCAGCCGGACAACTACAACTTCTACGCCACCGTGACCAGCCCGTCGGAGTCCGAAGACGTCGAATGGCAGCTCACGATCAACATGGAACACCCCGACCTCAAGCTGGCCGCCAACGTGGTGGACAGCCACAACGGCGTCACGCTGGCCCCGGGATGGTCCTGCTCGGCAATGCCGATGCTGGAGGTGCGGGGGCAGGCGGATGTGAACACCAAGTACGTGGGAGGCGACAAAACCGTCACGGTATGGCTGCAGGGCAAGGCCTCGTCCGGGCCGGCCACAGGCGGCAATCTCTTCAACTGCTCCTGAGGCCGGATCGGCAGCGAACCCGCCCCATGGGCTTACCCTTTGCCGGCGATGGTGGAACACTGAGCGGTGTTCACAGACCCGGGGCGTCAGCATGAAGGGTTCAGCATGAAGTCCGAACACTCCCATGACCTCGGTCCGGCGGGCCCCCGCCGGACCGCCGCAGGCCTGCCGTTCCGTTCTCTCCCGCCGGCCCTCCTGCTGGCAGCCTCGCTCGGCCTGGCACTGGTGGCCTGTGGGCCCACGGCGGAACAGAGTGCAGCACGGCAGCTGGCTTCCGCGTCACCGGCGCCCGTACCTTCCATACCGGTACGCCAAGCTTCGGCTCCTGCGCTTCCGGCTCCCTTGCCGGCGCCGGTACCCACGCCCACGCCCACCCCCGAGCCGCTGAAGGTTGGCGTTACCGGGAACCAGGAGGGGATGCCCCAGCCGGTCCAGGACGCCTGCCAGTTCCTGCTGCGCCGGGATACTGCATCTTTTCCGGCAGCCGAAGCGGGGGATTGCCTGCGTGCGGCGATGATCGCCGGCGGCGGGGCAACACAAACGCTGACCACGGCGTCGAGCTGGATTCCGCAGGGAACCCATACGATGCGGTTCACCACTGCTCCCGAGTTCTCCCTCAGCCTTGAGGACCGCGACCCAGGGCTGAAAATTACGGCGGGAGCAGGCGGCAGCAGCGTGGACACCGGGGGCGGCAGGGTCAGCGCCAATACATCCGGAACACCCGAAGAGGAGTACGCCGCAGTGCTGTCCCGGGCTGCGGAGCTGACCGCCAATCCGGACCGCGTGGCGGAACTGCTTCAGAATTCCGACTCCCTGACCGTGGACTACGGCGCAGTCCTGGACGGGGCGGCGCGGACCAAGATCAGCGGCCACCGGCCGGCGGACGCCGAAGCGGGGGACATGATGCCCACCTCCGTGACCCTGTGGCTGGACGACTTCTACCGGCCGGTCCGGTTTGAGCTTTCCGCACAGACCCGCGGAATCACGTCCAGCATCACCGCTGACAACACCGGCTGGGGATCCTGACGCTGCGGCCGTCCCCGGCTTTAACCTGCTGCCCGGTTTGCGGTATGCTGAATTGGTGATCCCCGCAGATGCGCTTCGCTGCGCAGAACGGGGACATTCCAAGCTTTCAACCACCAGTGCCTGGCAAAATCCAGGCACCAAAAGAAGGTAATACATTGAAGTCTGATATCCACCCGAAGTACGGCCCGGTTGTCTTCCGCGATCTCGCGTCCGACACCTCGTTCCTGACCAACTCCACGGCAACTTCCGCCAAGACGATTGAGTGGGAAGACGGCAACACCTACCCCCTCATCGAGGTGGAAATCTCCTCCGCGTCGCACCCGTTCTACACGGGCAAGCAGCGCATCATGGACTCCGCCGGCCGTGTCGAGCGCTTCAACGCCCGCTTCAAGGGCTTCGGTTCCAAGAAGTAATTCGTTTGTAACGAACATTGCAGGTTCTAGACTAAGAAGGCCCGCCCGGTATTTTCCGAGCGGGCCTTTTTATATGCGCAGAAGGAAGTTGAAGGAGCATCATGCAACAGGACGGTAGCCGCCTGCACGGAGAGTTCAAGGTGGTCGGCGGAAAACTCGTAGTGGTGGACCTGGACGTCCGCGGCGGGAAACTGGCGGATGTCTCGCTCAGCGGAGATTTCTTCCTGGAGCCCGATGACGCCCTCGCCGACATCAACGCGGCCCTGGAAGGACTCCCGGCAGAGACGGCGGGAGCCGACATCGCCGCGGCGGTGCGGGCCAACCTGCCCTCCGATGCCGTCCTTTTCGGTTTCTCGCCGGAGGCCATAGCCACCGCCGTCCGCCGGGCCCTGGCCAAGGCGACCGGCTGGACGGATCACAAGTGGGAGATCATCGGCCCCACACCCCTCTCAACGGCCATGCACGTGGCCATGGACGAAGTGCTGGCTGAAGAAGTCGGTGCCGGCAAACGCAACCCCACCCTGCGGTTCTGGGAATGGGAAACACCGTCAGTGGTGATCGGCAGTTTCCAGTCGCTGCGCAACGAAGTGGATCCCCAGGGCGCGCAGAAGCACGGGGTGACGGTGGTCCGGCGCATCAGCGGCGGCGGAGCCATGTTCATGGAGCACGGCAACGCCATCACGTACTCGATCTATGTTCCGCAGTCCCTGGTGGACGGCCTGAGCTTTGCCGAGTCCTATCCCTTCCTCGACGCCTGGGTGATGGAATCGCTGGAAAAACTGGGCATTAAGGCCTGGTACCAGCCGCTCAACGACATCGCGACTGATCAGGGCAAAATTGGCGGAGCGGCCCAGAAGCGCTTCAGCAACGGCGGCATGCTGCACCACGTGACGATGTCCTACGACATTGACGCTGACAAGATGCTTGAAGTCCTGCGGATCGGCAAGGAGAAGCTCTCCGACAAGGGCACCACCAGCGCCAAGAAGCGGGTGGATCCGCTGCGCCGCCAGACCGGTCTCACGCGGGAAGAGATCATCCGGACCATGATGGAGACCTTCGCGGCGCGCTACGGTGCCGTGGAGGCCGGCCTTACGGATGAGGAACTCGCCATGGCAGAAGCGAAGGTGGCGGACAAGTTCGGCACCGCTGAATGGCTGAACCGGGTTCCCTAGGGATCTGAGTCCTCCTGCCATAGACTGCCGAGCATGGAAAAAAAGTCTCTGACCGCATTGGTGCGGACCCAGCTGCAGATCGCCGGCGAAGCCTCGAGCGGCCGCAGCGCCCAGACGGTCTACGGCGGCCACGAGCACGTTCTCCGGCAGACGGTGATCGCCCTGAATGCCGGATTCATTTTGGATGAACATGAGAATCCGGGAGAAGCCACCGTCTATGTCCTCAAGGGCCGGGTCCGGCTGGTAGCGGAGGCGCATACATGGGAAGGTTCCGCGGGTGACCTGCTGATTGTGCCGCAGGCCCGGCACTCGGTGGAGGCTGTGGAAGATTCCGCGGTCCTGCTGACGGTAGCCAAGCGGAACCACCCCTGAGGCCCGCAGGACAGCGGTCCAGCGGGCCTCAGGGCACCTGACGGGGGTTCCCGGGGCATTGATGCCCCGGGAACCCCCGCCGTCTTCAGAACCTACCTGCCGGCAGCCTGCACCCGCAGTGCCCGCAGCAGCTGGTCCTGCTGCTCCAGGATGATCCGGCGCAGGGCAGCGGGGGCCTGCGGATTGGCTTCGAGCCAGTCCATGCTGGCAACCAGGACCGGATGGTCCGCGGCAACCATGTGTTTGGGCAGGTCCTGTGCACCGGGGAAGAGTCCCGTCACCACACGGCTGGCCTGCCCAATGCTGCGTGAGCTCCAGACCAGGGTCAGGGACGCAAAGTAGTCGGCCTGGAAGACGGACAGCAGGTCCGTGCTGCCGATCGTGATGCCTTCAATGGTTGCGGAGAGCAGCTGGTTGGACAGTTCATCCGAATGCACCGCATCCTGCCAGGCAGCCGCCTTGACGGCCAGCTCGGGGAACGCTGCGGCGGCCGTAGTGAAGCCCACCCGTCCCGAGGCGGTGGGATCCTGCGCCAGTTCGGCCTCCAGTTCGCCGCGGGTGGCGTTGCCCGTGGCTGCCAGCGCCTGCCAGAGCGACCAGCGCAGGTCGGAGTCCACGGTGAGGCCCGGAATAGTGGCGGTTCCCTGCAGGAGACCGCGCAGGAGCTCGGCATGGGAGGTGCTGTGCTGGCCCAGGGCGGCGGCGTTCCGTGCCCAGATCAGCTGGCGGTCGCTTCCGGGTTCCGCCTGCTGAAGCTGGTCAATCACCAGTGAGTACAGGACTTCGCGCAGGTCGGCACGGTCCTCCGCGGGGGTGTACCGCTCCACGGCAAACCGGGAGTTGTCCAGCAGGACCTGCAGTACGCCGGCACCAGTCTCGGCCGGAGCGGCGTGCACAATGAGCCGGATGTAGTCGCGGGCGCTGATAATGCCGTCCCGGACACCGTTCCACAGCGCGGAGAAGCACACCGCCCGGGCCAGCGGATCGGGAATCCGGCCCAGGTTCTGCATCAGGGCCTGCAGCGAATCAGAGTCGAAACGGATTTTGGCGTAGGTCAGGTCCTCGTCGTTGAGCAGAAGCACGGCAGGGCGCTTCATGCCCGTGAGCTCAGGGACCGTGGTGCGGGGACCGGCGACGTCGATTTCCACACTGCCGGTGCGGACCAGCGCACCCGCGGCGTCCGGGTTGTACAGTCCGACCCGCAGTCGGTGCGGGCGGGGAACCTGTTCCCCGCTGACGGGATCGGGGGCGTTCTGGACGATCGTGACCGAGGTGATGACGCCGTCGTCGTCCGTTTCCACCTCGGTGGTCAGCGTCGGAACGCCCGCTGTCTGCAGCCACAGCCGCGACCAGGCGCCCATGTCCCGGCCCGAGGCCTCACTGAGGGCGCTGAGCAGGTCCGCAAGGGTGGTGTTGCCGTAGGCATGGTCACGGAAGTAGCCCCGCGCCGCATCAATAAAGGCATCAAAGCCCACGTAGGCCACCAGCTGCTTGAGCACGGAGGCGCCCTTGGCGTAGGTGATGCCGTCGAAATTCTGCTTGGCCGCTTCCAAATCGGTAATGTCAGCCACGATCGGATGCGTGGTGGGCAGCTGGTCCTGGGTGTAGGCCCAGGCCTTGCGCCGGTTGGCGAAGCTGACCCAGGAATTAGTGAAAGCGGTGGCCTGATCCACGGCCAGGGCGCCCATGTAATCCGCGAAGGACTCCTTCAGCCACAGGTCATCCCACCACTTCATGGTCACCAGGTCGCCGAACCACATGTGCGCCATCTCGTGCAGGATGGTGTTGGCCCGCGCCTCGTACTGCGCCTCGGTGGCCTTGGAACGGAACACGTAAGCCTCGGTGAAGGTCACCAGGCCGGGGTTCTCCATGGCGCCGAGGTTGTATTCGGGCACAAAGGCCTGATCGTACTTGCCGAACGGGTAGGGGTAGGCAAACAGCTCGTTGAAGTAGTCCAGTCCCTGTTTGGTGATCTCGAAGATGTTCTGCGGATCAAAATGCTCAGCGAGCGAGGAGCGGCAGTAAGCGCCCAGGGGAATGTCCAGGACGGTGCCGTCCGGCAGGGCGGCGGACCAGGCGTCCTCGGCCTTGAAGTACGGTCCGGCCAGCACAGAGGTGATGTAGGTGGAGATGCGCTGTGTGGGGGCAAAGTCCCAGCGGCTGACGCCGTCGTCGAGCACGGTGCGGTTGGTTTCCGCGCCGTTGGAGGCAACTTCCCAGTCCGAGGGTGCGGTGACATGGAATGTGAAGGCGGCCTTGAGGTCCGGCTGCTCAAAGTTGGCGAACACCCGCCGGGCATCGGCCGGTTCGTACTGGGTGTAGAGGTAGGTGCGGGAATCCGCCGGATCAGTGAACCGGTGCATGCCCTCGCCGCTGCGGCTGTACAGGGCGGTCCCGTCCACTGTGACCACATTGACGTAGTCCAGGTCCGTCAGGTGGATGCGGGCGCCGTCGACGGCGGTGTCCAGGGGGAGCGTGCGGCCGTTCAGGACCACCTTGGCCACGCCGCCGTGGATGAAGTCCAGGAAGGTCTCCGCTCCGGCCTCGGTGCAGGTGAAGGCAATGGTGCTGCGGGAACGGAAACCGGTGGCCGAGGGATCCTCGGCGTTGCTTAGGTCAAGATCAACATCGTAGGCGTCAACGGATATAAGGGCAGAGCGGGCGGCGGCTTCAACACGGCGCAGATTCTGGTTCGACACATGTTCATTGAATCACTTTCCCCGGGGACGCGGGTTACGGGGCGAGCAGCAGGGCCAGACCGAGGCCCAGGGCTCCGATCAGGAACCAGGACACCAGCGCCGCTGAAAGCGCCCGGATCCCCGAGGCAAAAAGGGCGCGGAAGCGCACCGCAGCACCCAGTGCAAACAGGGCTGCGGCAAAGAGGATTTCCTGCGCCAGGGCTGCCGCCTCCAGCACCCCGGCCGGCAGAACCCCGGCGGTGCGCACCAGGATCAGGGCCAGGAAGCCGGCTACAAACAGGGGAACCAGGGGTGGACGCTTCCCCGGCGTCCCGTCCCCGCCGAGGGCCGCGTTCCCGCCGACTGCGGCCTGGCGGCGTCCCATTACTCCCGCTGCCGCAGTCATGGGGGCCAGCAGGACCACGCGCGCCAGCTTGACGACGACGGCGGCCGCGAGCGCTGCCGTACCGGCGGTCTGGGCTGTAGCCACCACTTGTCCAACGTCATGCACGGAGGCTCCGGTCCATATTCCGAAGGTCTCCCCGGGAAGGCGCAGCAGGGAGTCCAGCAGCGGGAGCACGCCTATGGCCAGCGTGCCGCACAGCGTGACCAGCGCTATGGGCACCACCGTGTCTTCCTGCCGGACCCGGCGGGCAGCGGCCATCGCTCCGATGGCCGACACCCCGCAGATGGAAAACCCCGAGGCAATAAGCAGCGGTTCCTCACCGGGCAGGCGAAAGGCCCGGCAGATCGCATAGGTGCCCGCGAAGGCTGTTCCCACCAGCGCCACGATCAAAAGCAGGGCTCCCCACCCCAGCCCGGCAATATCCACCAGTGAGACCTTCAATCCCAGCAGGACAATCCCCAAACGCATCAGTTTCCGGGCGGTGAGGGACAGTCCCGGCTTCAATGGCCCGGATACCGCTGTGGAGATCCCCGGCAGGTTGGCTGCCAGGAGCCCCAGGATCACCGC
This sequence comes from Arthrobacter sp. TJ-58, assembly GCF_058269295.1. Taxonomy (NCBI): domain Bacteria; kingdom Bacillati; phylum Actinomycetota; class Actinomycetes; order Micrococcales; family Micrococcaceae; genus Arthrobacter; species Arthrobacter sp. TJ-58. The sequence continues at coordinate 726,979 of NZ_JBZCNM010000001.1, read as the reverse complement.
CGCGGTCAGGACCGGCAGCCCGGGGAGGACGAGATGCAGCAGATACGCAGGGATGACCGCCGCAGCGGCAATCAACAGCCCGGGAAGCGTTGACGCGCGGCGTGCGGGAGAAGAAGTGGTGTTCACGGTTCCACCCTGCCGCAGAAGAGGATGCCGGCCAAACAGCGCCGCTGGAGCCGTGTACCGCAGCCGAGGGATTTGCGCGCGTGTGGCCTTTGTTACAGTGAGGAACACCCCCTAGTTTTTAGAGGCACCACATGGCTGACCAGCTGCAGATCCCGGAGTACCCCTGGACCCGTTCCCCCGTACAGGCCGCAGCACAAATGGATGTCTCGCCGGCCGAGGGCCTCAGTGCGGATCAGGTCCGGCAGCGTCTGGCGCGGTACGGACCGAATGAGCTGGATGCCGGCCGGAAGATTCCGGGCTGGCAGAAAATTCTCCGGCTCCTGTCGGACCGGCTGATCCTGGTACTGATTGCGGCAGCCGTGATCAGCGCCGTCGTCTCCCGCGAGTGGGAAACCCCGCTGGTTATCCTGGTGGTGATCGCGCTGAACACGACCCTGAACTACGTCCAGGAACAGCGGGCGGAGAACAGCCTGGAGGCCCTGCGCAGCAGCGCGGTGTCCGTAGCGACCGTCCGGCGCAACGGCGCCTCCGTGGATGTTCCGCGCACCGAGGTGGTGCCGGGGGACGTGGTCCTCCTGGAGGCCGGGGATACAGTCCCCGCTGACGGCCGGCTCCTGGAAGCAGTCCGGCTGCAGGTGGCCGAAGCCGCCCTGACCGGGGAATCCCAGCCGGTCAACAAGACAACGGGCGCACTAACCGACCCGGAACTGCCGGTGGCGGACCGCACGAACATGCTGTACATGGACACCGACGTCAGCCGGGGGAGGGCCGTCCTGCTGGTCACCGGTACCGGCATGGACACCCAGATCGGCCGGATCGCCCATCTGCTCGGCTCCACTGCGGAGGAAAAGACCACGCTGCAGCGCAGCATCGACCAGCTGGCCCGGCTGCTCACCTATGTGGCGCTGATTGTCGTGGCCGTGGTGTTTATCCTGGGCCTGCTGCGTGGTGACAGCTGGGAGGACCTGTTCCTCACCGCCGTCTCCCTGGCGGTGGCCACCATCCCGGAGGGGCTGACCGCCGTCGTCGCGTTCACCCTGGCGATGGGAGCCTCCCGGCTGGCCGCGCGCGGTGCCATCATCAAACAGCTGTCCGCCGTGGAAACGCTGGGCAGCACCTCCCAGATCTGCACCGACAAAACCGGCACGCTGACCCTGAACGAAATGACCGTGCGGCGTCTCTACACCGCCTCCGGCCGGGTCTTTCGGGTCTCGGGCTCCGGCTACTCCACGGAGGGCGCGGTACTCAGCGCCGACGGGCGGCCGGCGCCGGCACTGTCGGTGGCCTTCCTGGGCTTCGCGCTGTGCAACGATGCCTCGGTGCGCGACGGCGTACTCACCGGCGATCCCACCGAGGGGGCACTGGTGGTCCTTGCGGAGAAGGGCGGCATCGACGCCGAGGGTGCCCGCGCGTCGCATCCGCGCATCGCGGAGGTGCCCTTTGACTCGGACTACAAGTTCATGGCCACGTTCAACCGGCGCCCGGCCGACGAGGAATCGCGGCAGGGCCCGGGACCCGCAAACGAAGTGTTCTGCTATGCCAAGGGGGCGCCCGGAGTGCTCCTGGAGCGGTCGCAGTTCATCGCCACCGCCGAGGGCCGCCGGCCGCTGACTTCCCAGGACCGCCAGCGCATCAGCGGCGAAGTCACCGCGTTCGCCGAGCGCGGGCTGCGCACCATGGCCGTGGCGGGCCGCCCGGTGGAGGAACCGCTGCCGGCAGACCCGGACGAGCTGCGGGACAGCGTGGCGGGCCTGACCATCTACGCCGTGGTGGGCATCATGGATCCTCCCCGCAGCGAGGCGGCAGAGGCGATTGCCCGCGCCCGCGAAGCGGGGATCAGCGTGCACATGATCACCGGGGACCATCTCATCACCGCCTCGGCCATCGCGCGGGATCTGGGAATCGGCGGGGAAGCCGTGTCCGGCGCGGCTCTGGAGAACCTCGATGACGAAGAGCTGCAGCGGCGCGCCCCCGGCTACGGGGTGCTGGCCCGGGTCTCGCCCGAACATAAGATCCGGATGGTGCGTGCGCTGCAGGCCGACGGCGCGGTGGTTGCCATGACCGGCGACGGCGTCAATGACGCCCCGGCGCTGAAACGCGCGGATATCGGCATTGCCATGGGAATCACCGGCACCGACGTCTCCAAGGGCGCGGCGAAGATGATCCTGACGGACGACAACTTCGCCACCATCGTCGACGCGGTCCAGGAAGGCCGGGGGATCTACGCCAACATCATCAAGTTTGTCCGGTTCCAGCTCACCACGGCGTGGGGTTTCGTCCTGATTTTCCTGGCGGCCGCTGCCTTTTCGCTGGCCGGGGGAGCGCCCTTCACAGCCCTGCAGATCCTCTGGGTCAATATCATCATGGACGGTCCGCCCGCCCTGGCCCTTGGCGTGGACCCGGCGGATCCGGACCTGATGAAACAGCGTCCGCGGCCGGCCCGGGAACCGCTGCTGACCGGTCGGCGCATTATGCAGATCCTGACCATGGGAGTGGTGATGGCCGCAGGAACCTGCACCGTTCTGTACCTGGCACCGCAGATGTATCCCGGAAGCGCCGGGGATCCGCTGTTCGCCACCACGCTGGCCTTCACCACGTTCGTGTTCTACCAGGCGTTCAACCTGCTCAATGTGCGCTCGGCGAACGGCAGTGTCTTCGCCTGGCAGACGTTCACCAACCGGGCCATCTGGGTGTCGCTGGCCGCCGTCGTCGTCCTGCAGGTCCTGGTGGTGCAGCTGGGGGCGCTGCAGGGACTCTTTGACACCACGGACCTCACCTCGGGGCAGTGGTTCCTGGCCCTGGGTGTGGGTTCAACCGTGCTGTGGGTGTCGGAGATCCGCAAGGCGGTCTCCCGTTTCCGCGATCGGGAGACCCTTCCGGCTTAGTGTCGGCTTACCAGGGAGAGGGCTTGTAGTCCTTCAGGAAGACCCCGTACTGGTCCTCTCCTGCTTCGCCCATGACAATCGGGTCATACACGCGGGCAGCACCGTCCACCAGGTCCAGGGGAGCATGGAAGCCCTCCTCGGCCAGGCGCACCTTGGTGGGGTGCGGACGCTCGTCGGTGATCCAGCCAGTGTCCACGGCAGTCATCAGGATTCCGTCCGTTTCCAGCATTTCCCCGGCGCTGGTGCGGGTGAGCATGTTCAGCGAGGCCTTGGCCATGTTGGTGTGCGGATGGCCCGGGCCCTTGTACCGGCGGCTGAACTGCCCTTCCATGGCGGAGACGTTCACGATGTACTTCCGGCGGGCCGAAGAGGCCGCCATGGCCGGACGCAGCCGGTTGACCAGCAGGAACGGCGCGGTGACGTTGCACAGCTGCACTTCGAGCATTTCCAGGGGCTCCACCTGGTCCACCACCTGAGTCCAGCTGTTGATCGGAGCGGTGTCCGGCACCAGCCCGCCGGCATCGATGGCGGTGCCCGCGTTCAGCTTCTCCAGCGAGGAGGAACCGGCGGTCAGGGCCAGGGAGGTGACCGCGTCGCCGGCCAGCACCGGGTGCTCGGCGATCGAGCTGGCCAGCGCCGTCGGGTGGGCGTTGTAGGTGTGGCCGAAGGTGACCAGCTCCGGCATGGCGGCGGACGCCGGCAGTGCCTCGAGTTCGGCGTCCACCAACGGCTGGTAGGCGTTGGAGGTCCGGCGCACGGTCTGGGCGGCGTTGTTGATCAGGATGTCCAGGGGCCCGGCGGCGGCCACTGATTCAGTGAGGGAAATGACCTGGGCCGGGTCACGCAGGTCGATGCCCACAATCTTCAGCCGGTGCAGCCAGTCCGCGGAGTCCTCCATGGCGGCAAAGCGCCGGGCCGCGTCCTTGGGGAAACGGGTGGTGATGGTGGTGTGCGCGCCGTCGCGCAGCAGCCGCAGGGCAATGTACATGCCGATTTTGGCGCGGCCGCCGGTCAGCAGTGCGCGTTTGCCGGTGAGGTCCGTCCGGGCATCGCGCTTGGCGTGGCTGAAGGCCGCGCACTCCGGGCACAGCTGGTGGTAGAAGGCGTCCACCACGGTGTAGGGCTGCTTGCAGATGTAGCAGTTGCGCGGCTTGAGCAGCGTGCCGGCCGAGTGGCCGTGGGCCGAGGTCCGCAGCTGCGCACCGCGGGTTTCGTCGTCGATGCGGTCGGAGGCGCCGGTGGCCGTCAGAGCCACGACGGCGCGGTCCGCCTCGGCGACGGCGCTGCGCTTCTCATTCTTCTTGTGCTTCTTCACGGACTTGAACATCTTGGCGGTGGCCCGCCGGACGGCAACGTAGTCCGGATCTTCCTCGTCCAGGACGTGGATGGAGGACAGGACCCGCAGGCAGGCGGCAAGGTCTTCGGGGCTCAGGTCGGGGGTGCTCATGAAAATCGTTTCTGCTGTGAATCGGCGCCGGCGGTGGACACGGCGAAGGCAATTTTGGTGCCATCCGACCTTACAACGAAACACCGCGGCGCCCCGTATTGCGGGCGCCGCGGCGGTCGAAGATCACAGGCCGCTGCGAACGGCGGCCTGCACAGGAGCTTGCGCCTGCCTAGGCGGGCGCGGCTTCGGGTTCCGGAAGGGTGACCTTCTGGCCCTTGCTCAGTACAGTCAGGCCCGAGGGCGTCACGGTAAAGCCCCGTGCCAGGTCGAGGTCACGGTCCACACCGATGGTGGCTCCCGGCGGAATCTGTACGTTCTTGTCGATGATCGCCCGGCGGACCACAGCGCCCGCACCCACATGGATGCCGTCCATCAGCACGGAATCGGTGACCTCCGCGCCGGCGTCCACATACACATCCGGCGCCACTACCGACCGGGTCACGGTGCCGCCGGAAATCACGACGCCGTTGGAGACGATCGAGTCAAACGCGGTACCGGCCTGATCCGCAGCACTGCGGACAAACTTTGCCGGCGGGGAAATGCTCTGGCGCGTGTAGATGGGCCACTGGAGGTTGTACAGGTTGAACGCCGGCAGCGGGGAAATCAGGTCCATCGTGGCGTCATAGTACGAGTCGAGGGTACCGACGTCGCGCCAGTACTGGTGGTCGCTGCCGGTGGCCCCGGGAATGACGTTGTGGGAAAAGTCATAGACCGCGGCATCGTTGCGCTCCACAAAGTACGGAATGATGTCTCCGCCCATGTCGTGCTTGGTGATAAGCCGTTCCGCATCCACATTCAATGCTTCCACCAGTGCGTCGGTGTTGAAAACGTAATTACCCATGGAGGCCAGGAACATGTTCGGATCATCCGGGAGCCCTGGCGTGGTGGCGGGTTTTTCGATGAATGCACCAATGCGTCCGGGGTTTTCCGGATCCGTTTCGATGACACCGAATTGATCGGCCAGGTGCAGCGGCTGCCGGACCGCGGCAACGCTGACCGATGCTCCGGACGCGATGTGCGCCTCCACCATCTGGGAGAAGTCCATCCGGTAGACGTGGTCTGCTCCGATCACCACCACAATGTCAGGCCGGGCATCGTCAATGAGGTTCATGGACTGGTAGATCGCGTTTGCGCTGCCCAGGAACCAGCTCTTGCCCATGCGCTGCTGGGCCGGCACTGATGCCACGTAATTCTGCAGCTGGGTGGACATCCGCCACGTTTCAGAGATGTGGCGGTCCAGGCTGTGGGATTTGTACTGAGTCAAAACCACAATCTGCAGGTATCCCGAGTTCACCAGGTTGGATAAGGCGAAGTCGATGAGACGGTACCGTCCCGCGAACGGAACGGCGGGTTTTGCACGGTCCGCTGTCAGGGGCATCAGGCGTTTGCCTTCCCCGCCTGCCAGGACAACGGCCAGGACCTTCTTTGGCGCCATTTTGTACTTCCCATGCTTGTAGCTTCATGTCTATCTGGTGTTCTTTCGACATATTCGACGACGCTGTCAAGCACGTTAAATAAGTCTGCTGTTCTTCAGACTAGATCACTGCGGCGCCGGTGCACTACGTTGGTTTAGTGCGAGTAGATATTGTGTCCAAGGAATTCCCGCCCGAAATCTATGGCGGAGCAGGCGTCCATGTTGCCGAGCTGAGCCGTGTGCTGGCCGAGTACGTGGACCTTCAGGTCCACTGTTTTGGTGCTCCCCGGGAGGCTGATTACCACGGTGCCTCGGTGAAGGCATACAGCGTCCCGGCGGAGCTTGATGCTGCCAACCCGGCCGTGCAGACGCTGGGAACCGATCTGGAAATACTGCAGGGCCTGGAGGGGGCGGACCTGGTCCACTCCCACACCTGGTACGCCAATATGGCCGGCCATCTGGGCTCGCTGCTGTACGGGATTCCCCATGTCCTCAGCGCCCACAGCCTGGAGCCCCTGCGGCCCTGGAAAGCGGAGCAGCTGGGCGGTGGCTATGCGCTGTCCTCCTGGGTGGAGAAAACTGCGTACGACGCCGCCGCCGCCATCATTGCGGTCTCCGAGGGCATGCGCCAGGACATCCTGCGCAGCTATCCGGAGGTGGACCCCGCCAAGGTGCGGGTGGTCCACAACGGCATCGACGTTGACCTGTGGCAGCCGGACACGGACCCGGAGGGAATCGAGGCACTGGGAATCGATCCCGCCCGCCCCAGCGTGGTGTTTGTGGGACGCAACACGCGCCAGAAGGGCCTGCCGTACCTGCTGCGCGCAGCGGCGCTGCTGCCTCCTGAAGTGCAGCTTGTGCTGTGCCTGGGTGCTGCTGACACTCCCGAGCTGGCAGCGGAAACAGCTGTTTTGATTGAGGATCTCCGGGAAAAGCGAAGCGGCATCGTCGTCATCGAGCGGATGCTCCCGCGTGCCGAGCTCATCAAGGTGCTCAGCTCTGCCACCGTGTTTGCCTGCCCCTCCATTTACGAACCGCTCGGCATCGTCAACCTGGAGGCCATGGCCTGCGGAACCGCCGTCGTGGCCTCCGCAACGGGCGGCATTCCGGAGGTGGTGGATCCCGGAGTCACCGGACTGCTGGTGCCGATCGACCAGGTCACTGACGGAACCGGCACCCCGCTGGACCCTGAAACCTTTGTCCGTGATTTCGCCGCTGCCCTGACCGAAGTGGTTGCGGATCCGGAACGGGCCCGCCGGATGGGCGAAGAAGGCCGGCGCCGCGCCACTGAGCACTTCTCGTGGGCATCCATCGCCCAGGCCACCCTTGAGGTCTACCGTTCGGTGCTGCCGGCCGCCAACTAGCGGCCTCCAGGCACCGGAGCGTCACCAACGCAAAAAGGTCCGGACTGCACATTGCAGTCCGGACCTTTTTGTATCCGCAGTGCAGGTCAGCTCAGCTGCCCGCTGTTGTTCACCGCTTGGACTTGGCGGCCTGCTTCTTCCGCTGGATCAGGATCTTCTCGTCCACGGGAGCGGCCCCGCTGGCGCGCAGCATGCGCTGGTAGTCCATGGCTTCGTCCTGGCGCTTCTTCTCTGCTCCGGACGCAACTGCGGCGCGCAGGTGCTCGGGGCCGTAGCCAAAAGCATCCACCAGATCCAGGGCGTGCGGGCGGATCTTGGCGAGCAGCCGGTTGATGTACGGGCCGAGGGTGCGCGCGCGCTGGGTGGAGAGGCGTCCGTGCATCAGGTACCAGGACAGGTTCTTTTCGATCAGGCACAGCCCGAACAGATCGCGCATCCAGGTCATCACCTGGCGGGTGCCTTCATCCTCGATGGTGTCCAGAGCCCTCGTGAACGCCTCCCACTGCAGCAGTTCGGCGTGGGCACGCGCAGCTTCGATCAGGGCATGCTGGTTGTCGTTGAAGACGGCCGCTCCCTTTTCCTTGGGCAGCTTGCGGGCCCCGCGCAGGGCGCCGGCAACTTCGGCCACCATGGTGCCCACCCGGTCCGTCAGCAGGTCGTGCTGCGTCTTGGGATCGCGCAAGGCAATAGCGGACTTCTTTTCCGAGCCCGTGTCAGCGAACGCCTGGACCATCTGCCGCAGTCCGGTGCGGTGCACCGTCCGGCCGGTGGCCTGGCCCACGGCGTACCGGGCCAGGACGCCGAAGTCGGCTCCCACGAATTCCTTGGCGTAGTCAGCGAGCAGCCGCTTGGCGACTAGCTGGAGCAGGACGGTGTTGTCGCCCTCGAACGTGGCGTAGACGTCCAGGTCCGCGCGCAGGGATGTCAGTCGGTTTTCGGCCAGGAAGCCGGCGCCGCCGGTGGCCTCGCGCGCTTCCTGCAGCGTGTCCAGGGCATGCCAGGTGGACAGCGACTTCAAACCGGCGGCCAGGGTTTCCAGGTCCTGGCGGTCTTCGTCAGTGTCATGCGCGCCGGAGAAGACGTCGTCGAACTTATGCAGCAGTTCCTCGTGCGCAAAGGCGGCCGCGTACGTGGTGGCCAGGCGCGGCAGGAGCCGGCGCTGGTGCTGCTGGTAGTCCATCAGGACTTCTTCGACAATGTCCGAGGCACCGTTGAACTGGCGGCGTTCGGTGGCGTACTGGACGGCCGTCTTCAGGGCCAGCTTGCTGGCGGCCACTGCCGCGCCGTCCAGGGAAACGCGGCCCTGAACCAGGGTGCCGATCATGGTGAAGAAGCGGCGGCCCGGGCTTTCGATCGGCGAGGTGTACGTGCCGTCGGCCTCCACATTGCCGTAGCGGTTGAGCAGGTTGGTGCGCGGAACACGGACGTTGGAGAAATGCAGCCGGCCGTTGTCGATGCCGTTCAGTCCGCCCTTGACGCCGTCGTCCTCGCCGCCGATGCCGGGCAGGAAGCCGTTGTCGTCCCGCAGTTCAACGTAGAACGCGTGCACTCCGTGGTCCACGCCCTTGGTGATCAGATGGGCGAAGACCACTGCAGCCTTGCCGTGGACTGCGGCGTTGCCGATGTAATCCTTCCAAGCGGCGCGGAAGGGAGTGTTGATAATGAATTCTTCGGTGCCGGCGTCGTATTCGGCGGTGGTGGCAATGCTGGCCACATCGGAACCGTGTCCGGTTTCGGTCATGGCGAAGCAGCCGGGGATTTCCAGGCTCATGATGCCGGGCAGCCACTTTTCATGGTGTTCCTTGGTGCCCAGGTGCATGACGGCGCCGCCGAACAGGCCCCACTGCACGCCGGCCTTGATCTGCAGCGACGGGTCTGCCACCACCAGTTCGCCGAAGCCGGCAACGTTGCCGCCGTGGTTGTCCTCGCCGCCGACGGATACGGGGAAAGCACGGTGCACGGCCCCGGAGTCCGCGAGCACCTTCAGCTGGGTCATGACCCGTTCGCGGTGCTCGGTGTGGGAGAGGCCTGCCGGCGTGTGCAGCTCCTCGCGTCCTGCGAGCGCGCGCGCCTGCACGCGGATGTCCGCCCATTTGCCCAGCAGCAGCCGGCTCAGGGCGTCCACGTCGACGACGGCGTTGTCATCGTCGCGCACGGCAGCGGCGGGGATCTGGCGTTCCGGCTTGGAGACTGTTTGCGTCATTGCGTGTCCTTCTTGTTGTTGTTGTGCCTGTGAATGCTAAGGGCGATGGCGCCCGGTGCCCCTGGAGGGCGGAAGGAAAGCTGTGGTGGGAGCGGCAGCCGGTTCACGCAGGCTCCTGCTCGTAACCGATGCCGTCAAAGAGCCAGGCGGTGAGCTGCCTGGTCATCTCCTCCTCAGTGGGTTTGTCCGGTCCCGGTTCTGTGGCCAGCCAGCGCTCTCCGGCGGCGCGGACCATGCCCAGTGCCGCCGTCGGCCAGAATCCTGCTGCGACGCCGAACTTGGGTGCGGCTGAACCGCTGTCCAGATAGGCGCGCAGGGCGCGCTCCATCATGGCCGCGATGGATTCGAAGAACGAGGAGAGGCTCTTGGCGAACCCCGGTTCCGTGGTCCCCGGCGCCTCCCCGGCGGGCAGGCCGGTGACAAAGCCGTACACGTTGGGGGATGTCTGGGCCATCTGGAGATACGCGGACACCATGGCCTGCAGGCCTGCCCGGGGTGATTCCGCAGTGCGGCCGGCGGCCAGGATCTTGTCCTGCATCTGGGACAGGACCACTTCGCCCATTGCCTGCTGCAGGCCGGCCTTATCGCCGAAGTAACGGTAGTAGACGGACTTAGACGTCCCCGACGCTGCCGCAATTTCCTCCATGGAGGCTCCGGCGCCCAGGGAATGGACCGCCCGCCGTGCGGCTTTGATCAAGGCGCGACGGCGCTCGGCCCGGTGCGTCTCCCATCTCAGGGAACGCCCGTCGGACGGCGCGGGGGCGGAAGGATCCTCTACGGCAGTGTTCACGATACTCAGCGTATCAGGTACGCTGGGTTGCAGTAACTCCCCTCACACTTGCAGCATCTTCCTAGGAGACAACACCATGGCTGTCCAGCCCAAGGCCGAGCCCGCCGCCACCGGCGGCAACACCGCAACACCCGCAGTCCGCAAAGCAGTCGTCATTGGCGGCAACCGCATTCCCTTTGCCCGTTCCGGCGGCAAGTACACCTACAGCTCCAACCAGGACATGCTCACCGCAGCCCTTGACGGACTTGTGGCCCGGTTCGGCCTGCAGGGCGAACGCATCGGCGAAGTGGCCGGCGGCGCTGTCCTGAAGCACTCCCGTGACTTCAATCTGACCCGCGAAGCGGTGCTGGGTTCGGCGCTGTCGCCGGAAACCCCCGCCTACGACGTTCAGCAGGCCTGCGCCACCGGCCTGGAAACGGTCATCAGCCTGGCCAACAAGATCAAGCTGGGCCAGCTGGACTCCGCGATTGCCGGGGGAGCGGACTCCGCCTCCGATGCGCCCATCGCCGTCAGTGAGGGCCTGCGCCGCGCCCTGCTGGATCTGTCCCGCGCCAAGACCGCCAAGCAGAAGCTGGCCGCTGTGGCCAAGATCCGCCCCAAGGACCTGTCCCCGGATGCGCCGTCCACCGGCGAACCGCGCACCGGATTGTCCATGGGCGAGCACCAGGCCCTGACCACCGCTCAGTGGAAGATCACCCGCGAAGCCCAGGATGAGCTGGCTTTCAACAGCCACCGCAACATGGCCGCCGCCTATGACCGGGGGTTCTTCGATGACCTCGTGACGCCGTACCGCGGCCTGGCCAAGGACGCCAACCTGCGTCCGGACACGTCCATGGAGAAGCTGGCCAAGCTGAAGCCCGCCTTCGGACGCAGCCTGGGCGATGAAGCCACCATGACCGCCGGAAACTCCACCCCGCTGACCGACGGCGCGTCCGTGGTCCTGCTGGGTTCCGAGGACTTCGCCCGGGAGCACGACCTGCCCATGCTGGCCAACATTGTTGACGCCGAGGCCGGCGCCGTGGACTTTGTGCACGGTAAGGACGGCCTGCTGATGGCCCCGGCCTTCGCGGTGCCCCGCCTGCTGGCCCGCAACGGCCTCACCCTTGACGACTTTGACTTCTTTGAGATCCACGAAGCCTTCGCCGGCACCGTGCTCTCCACCCTGGCTGCCTGGGAGGACGACGAGTTCTGCCGCACGCGGCTGGGCCTGGAAGGACCGCTGGGAACGGTGGACCGCAGCAAGCTCAACGTCAACGGTTCTTCGCTGGCGGCCGGCCACCCGTTCGCAGCCACCGGCGGACGCATTGTCGCCTCGCTGGCCAAGATGCTGCATGAGAAGGGCTCCGGACGCGGCCTGATTTCCATTTGTGCCGCCGGCGGCCAGGGCCTCGTAGCGATCCTGGAGGCACGCTGATCATGACTGATACCTACTTGAACCTCGTTAACAACGGCATCACCAAGGAACTGGCCAAAAAGCTGGGGCTTCCCCGCCCGAGCGTCCTGCGCCGCTTCGACCCCAGCAAGCCGCTGGTCCCCGGACCGGTTCTGGTCCTGGGCAAGGGCGAGGCAGCCGATGAGCTCGCGCAGCTGGTGCTGGGCTGGAACCTGGACGTGCGCCGCCATGCCACGCCCAAGGAAAAGCTGGGAGCAATCCTGCTGGTGCTGGACACCGCAGCTGCCCCCGAAGACCTGGGCGACGCAACCCTGGCTGCCGGCGCGGCACTGCGCGACCTGGCCGCCGGCGGACGCGTGGTCACCGTGTCCCGTCCCGCCTCCGAGGCCCAGGAGCCCGAGGCCGCCGCCGCCCGCCAGGGCGTTGACGGACTGCTGCGCTCCATTGCCCATGAGCTGCGCGGCGGTGCCACCGCCAACGGCATCGTGCTGGCCAACGGGGTGCCCGCCTCGGCCCCCGGCACCGCAGCAGCCCTGCGGTTCCTGCTGTCCGGCCGCAGCGCCTACGTCAGCGGCCAGTTCATCACCGTCGGTTCAGACGCCGGCACGCTGCCCGCGGATTGGAATGCCCCGCTGGCCGGCAAGGTCGCCGTCGTAACCGGCGCAGCGCGCGGCATCGGTGCGGCAATTGCCCGCACCCTGCACCGCGACGGTGCCAGGGTCATTGTGGTGGACGTCCCGGCCGCCGGGGAGCAGCTGGCCAAGGTTGCCAACGACATCTCCGGCACCGCACTGCAGGTGGACATCACCCGCGACGACGCCGGCGAGCGCATTCTGGCCCACGCCGCCGAGCGCTACGGACGCCTGGACATTGTCATCCACAACGCCGGCATCACGCGCGACAAGCTGCTGGCCAACATGGATGAATCCCGCTGGCAGTCGGTCATTGCCGTGAACATTGCCTCACAGCTGAAGATGAACCGCACCCTGCTGGCTTCGGACACCTTCAGCCAGGCCGGCCGCATTGTGTCGCTGGCGTCCACCAGCGGCATTGCCGGCAACCGCGGCCAGACCAATTACGCCGCCTCCAAGGGCGGCGTGATCGGCATGGTGCGGGCTACGGCGCCGCTGCTGGCCCCCCGCGGAGGATCCATCAACGCCGTCGCGCCCGGTTTCATCGAGACGGACATGACCGCGGCCATCCCGGTCCTTACCCGGCAGGTAGCCCGCCGCCTGAGCAGCCTGCAGCAGGGCGGCCTGCCGATCGACGTGGCGGAAACCATTGCCTTCCTGGCATCGGATGCCGCTGCCGGAGTCAACGGCCAGGTTGTCCGGGTCTGCGGCCAGAACATGGTGGGCGCATGACCGACACCGAGCTCAGCGAGATCCCGGCCCTGGGAAAGCTCTACGTCGGCGCGGTGGGCTCCGCTGCCAGGGCGCGGCTGTCCTCGTCCGCCGCTCCGCAGACGCTTCCCGACGACCGGCACACCGTCCGGAGTGCACGCGTGGAGCTGGAGCGGCTCGCGGACTTCCAGCGCCTGGTTCTGCACAGCGCCTCCGACTACCTGCCGTCAGGCTATGTGCACACCTTCGCGTTCCCGGTGGCCATGAGCCTGATGGCCCGGGAGGACTTCCCGCTGCCGCTGCTGGGCATGGTCCATCTCAGCAACAGCGTCCGGCACCTGCGGCCGATCCATTACACCGAGCCGCTCACGGTCACCGCCTGGGCGGAAAACCTGAGGGGACACCGCACCGGGACACAGGTGGACCTGATCGCCGAGGTCGAGTCCGCGACCTCCGGGGAAGTCGTGTGGCACGGCCGGTCCACCTACCTGGCCAAGGGCGTGTTCCTGCCCCGGTTCGACCGTCCGAATACGAACGCGGCCCGGCCGGACTTTGTTCCGCCCCAGCCCACGGCCCAATGGCGGCTCGGTGCGGACGCCGGACGCAGCTATGCGGCTGTCTCCGGTGATTTCAACCCGATCCACCTCAGCCGCCTTTCGGCAAAGGCGTTGGGAATGAAGAAGTCGCTGGCCCACGGCATGTATCTGGCCTCGCGGGTGGTGGGGGACATTGTGGCGAGCCGCCCGGAGCCGTACGAGTGGACCATCGACTTTGACTCCCCGGTGTTCCTCCCGGCAACGGTCTCCCTGTCGATTTCGGATACGGAGACGCCGGACGGGTATGCCGGCTCCACCTTCGTGGGGTGGAACGGCCGTTCCCGCCGCCGGCACTTTGCCGGTACGGTGCAGCCTCTGGCCTGCTAGTGTGCCCTCATGACTGAACCGGAGCTGCTCGTTGCCGCCAAGGACCTGGATGCAGCGGATCCACTGGCCGCCTTCCAGGACCTTTTCCTGGAAGCCGACGGCGTGTTGTCCTACCTGGACGGCAACTCGCTGGGGCGGCCGCTGCGGGCCACTGCGGAACACCTTCAGGGATTTGTCCGGGAGCAGTGGGGCAGCCGCCTCATCCGCGGCTGGGACGAATCCTGGCTGGACCTGCCCCAGCGCATCGGCGATGCACTGGGTGCTGCAGCACTGGGCGCCGCGGCGGGCCAGTGCACCGTGGCCGACTCCACCACTGTCCTGCTCTACAAGCTCGCCCGCGCCGCCGTTGCCGCACGGCCGGGGCGGACGGAGATTGTCCTGGACGCGGACAACTTCCCCACGGACCGGTATGTCATGGAAGGCATAGCGCAGGAGTGCGGGCTCACCCTGCGCTGGGTTCCTACGGAGTACGACGGCGGTGTCACGGCTGAGGTGGTAGCCGACGCCGTGGGGCCCCAGACGGCCTTGGCGGTCTTCAGCCACGTCGCTTACCGTTCCGGGTATCTTGCGGACGCGGAAGCCGTGACAAGGGTGGTCCACGCCGCCGGCGGGCTGGTCCTGTGGGACCTGTGCCATTCGGCGGGGGCGGTCCCCGCGCAGCTGGATGCCTGGAACGTGGACTACGCCGTGGGCTGCAGCTACAAATACCTCAATGGCGGTCCGGGCGCTCCGGCGTGGGCCTATGTGGCATCCCGGCACCAACAGGAGTTCGCCCAGCCCATTCAGGGCTGGCTCGGCAGTGCGGACCCGTTTGGCATGGCACAGGGCTATACTCCGGCCGCCGGCATCCGCCGGGTGGTCTCCGGCACCCCTCCGGTGCTGGGCATGCTGCCCATGCAGGACATGATTACCCTGATCGCCGAGGCGGGAATCGATGCCGTGCGGGCAAAATCGGTGGCTCTGACGGAGTACGCGCTCACTGCCGTGGACGCCCTGCTGGCGCCGTACGGCGTCGTCGTTGCCTCTCCGAGGGACCCGGCCCGGCGCGGCAGCCACATCACCATTGACCACCCGTCCTTCAGGGCGGTCACGGCGGCCCTGTGGGAGCAGGGCATCATTCCCGATTACCGCAATCCCTCGGGAATCCGGCTGGGTCTTTCTCCGCTGTCCACGTCGTTTGAAGAAACGTTCAAGGGGATCGACGCCATACTGGTGCAGCTCCGGAGCTAGGTTTTCCGCCCCCCGGGGGCCCAAATTGACAATGGTGCCCCGCCGGGAGCCATAATGTTAGCGCTCACACACATTTGTGATCCACTTCTCATTCGGCCAGATGGGTCCGCAGAGAGAAGCTATTGCCGCTTCGAAGATCCGGCAACTCCCCGTTAGACAGAGACGTCCATCGAAAGGGCTCCCTCGTGAAAATCCGTAAACTCCTCCTCAGCCTGACGGCAGGAATCCTCGCCGTCTCAGTAGCAGGCTGCGGCGGTTCCGGCCGTGGCGGCGCTGATGCCGGCTCCGACGAATCCGGCGACAACGCCGGATCCCTCGTGGGCATCGCCATGCCCACCAAGACTTCCGAACGCTGGATCAAGGACGGCGACGCCATCAAGGCTTCGCTCGAAGACCTCGGCTATGAAACGACGCTGGAATACGCCGACGACGACATCCCCACCCAGGTGCAGCAGGTCTCCAACATGATCACCAAGGGCGCCAAGGTCCTGGTGGTTGCTGCCATCGACGGCACCGCACTCAGCGACCAGCTCGACAACGCAGCTGCCGCAGGCATCAAGGTCATCGCCTACGACCGCCTGATCACGGGCAACGAAAACGTGGACTACTACACCACGTTCGACAACTACACCGTGGGCGTCCAGCAGGCCACCTCGCTGCTGACCGGCCTGGGAATCCTCGACGCCGAGGGCAAGGACAACGGCGCAGCGGAGCCGAAGAACATTGAACTGTTCGCCGGCAGCCCCGATGACAACAACGCCAACTTCTTCTACGACGGCGCCATGGACACCCTGAAGCCCTACATCGACAAGGGCACCCTGGTGGTCAAGAGCGGCCAGACCGAATTCACCCAGATTGCGACCCTGCGCTGGGATCCTGCCACCGCCCAGAAGCGCATGCAGAACCTCATTGCCAGCACCTACTCCGGCGGCGAAAAAGTTGACGGCGTGCTGTCCCCGTACGACGGCATCTCGCTGGGCATCATTTCGGCCCTGACCGGATCCGGCTACGCGGCGGATGCCCTGCCCGTCATCACCGGCCAGGATGCCGAAGCAGCCTCGGTGAAGTCGATCATGGACAGCCAGCAGTACTCCACCATCTTCAAGGACACCCGCAAGCTCGGCGAGCAGGCCGTTGCCATGGTCGATGACATCCTCAATGACAAAGATCCCGAGGTCAACGACACGGAAACCTATGACAACAAGGTCAAGATTGTTCCGACCTACCTGCTGGATCCGGTAGTCGTCACCAAGGACAACTACGAGGAAGTCCTCGTCGAAAGCGGCTACTACGAAGCCTCAGACCTGAAGTAATTCCGACCACCGCGGTGTTCCGGGGCGGCAGCCAGTGCTGCTGCCCCGGAACCCCGCCGGCAAGGACACGAACGTGAACGAAAATATTCTTTCCATGCGGGGAATCACCAAGACATTCCCCGGGGTCAAGGCGCTTCAGGATGTCTCGCTGGACGTGCGGCAGGGGCATGTACATGCCATCTGCGGTGAAAACGGAGCCGGCAAATCAACGCTGATGAAGGTGCTCTCCGGGGTCTACCCCGCAGGGACCTACGAGGGCGAAATCCTGCTGGAGGGTGAGCTGCAGGAATACCGGGACATCAAGGACTCCGAAGCGGCCGGCGTGGTGATCATTCACCAGGAACTGGCGCTGAGCCCTTTCCTATCCATCGCGGAGAACATCTACCTGGGCAACGAGCAGTCCAGGGGCGGTTTCATCGACTGGCACCGCACCAACCTGGAAGCCGCCAAGCTCCTGGAACGGGTGGGTCTTTCCGAGAACCCCGCCACCCGGATCCAGGACATCGGAGTGGGCAAGCAGCAGCTGGTGGAGATCGCCAAGGCCCTCTCCAAGCGGGTTAAGCTCCTGATTCTGGATGAGCCCACCGCCGCGCTGAATGACGAGGATTCCGAGCACCTGCTGGGCCTGATCAAGGACCTGCGCCGGGACGGCATCACCTGCATCATCATCAGCCACAAGCTCAACGAGATCAAAGCCATCGCCGACGCCGTCACCATCATCCGGGACGGCCGCACGATTGAAACGCTCGACATGCACGCTGACGACGTGTCCGAAGAGCGCATCATCCGCGGCATGGTGGGCCGGGACCTGGACAGCAGGTACCCCGAGCACACCTCCGTCGTAGGCGAGGAAGTCCTTCGCATTGAGGACTGGACCGTGCACCACCCGCTGGACCGTTCCCGCCGGGTCGTCTCAGAGGCCAATCTCTATGTCCGGGCCGGGGAGATCGTTGGCATCGCAGGGCTGATGGGCGCCGGCCGCACCGAGCTGGCCATGAGCGTCTTTGGCCACAGCTACGGCCACAACATCAGCGGACGGGTGTACAAGAACGGCCGCGAAGTCACCATGAACAACGTGGGCCAGGCCATCCAGCACGGATTGGCCTATGCCACGGAGGACCGCAAGCGGTACGGGCTGAACCTCATTGAGGACATCAAGCGCAACATTTCAATGTCCGGACTCGGCAAGCTGTCCGTCCGCGGCTGGGTGGACCCCTACCGGGAGCATCTGACAGCGGAGAAGTACCGCAGCAGCATGAACATCAAGGCACCTTCAGTGGCCGCGCTGACCGGGAAGCTCTCCGGCGGAAACCAGCAAAAGGTGGTGCTGTCCAAATGGATCCACACCAATCCGGATGTCCTGATCCTCGATGAACCCACGCGCGGCATTGACGTAGGCGCCAAGTACGAGATTTACACCATCATCAACGAGCTGGCAGACCAGGGTAAGGCCGTCATCGTCATTTCCTCGGAACTGCCGGAACTGCTGGGAATCTGCGATCGCATCTACACCCTCGCCGAGGGACGCATCACTGCCGATGTCCCGCGCGAAAAGGCGAGCGCCGAATACCTCATGCAGTACATGACCCGCGACGCCAGGACTCCTGCCTCCGCGACAGACAAGGAAAGCCAATGAGCACTCTCACTGATCAGGGATCGTCCACGGGCGCGCCCCCCTCGAACCGCCCGCAAGGGATGCTGGGCTCGGCCCTGAACTACCTGACCGGGCAGCTTCGCCAGGTGGGGCTGTTCATCGCGCTCATCGCGATCATCATCTTCTTCCAGATCACCACCAACGGGATCACCCTGGCCCCGATCAACGTATCCAACCTGATCATCCAGAACAGCTACATCCTGATCCTCGCGGTGGGCATGGTGCTCGTCATTATTGCCGGGCACATTGATCTCTCCGTCGGCTCGGTGGTCGCTTTCACCGGTGCCGCCGCCGGCGTCATGATTACCCAGTGGGGCCTGCCCTGGTGGCTGGCAGCGGTCCTGTGCCTGGTTCTCGGAGCCGTCGTGGGTGCCTGGCAGGGCTTCTGGGTCGCGTATTTCGGCATTCCGGCGTTTATTGTGACGCTGGCCGGCATGCTGACCTTCCGCGGACTGACGCAGATAGTCCTGCAGAACAAGCAGATCTCGCCCTTCCCCGACCAGTTCCGTGACCTGGGCAGTGGATTCCTGCCCGACCTGGGCGGCGGAACAAGCTTCCTGGAACCGCTGACCGTCATCATCGGCGTCCTCTCGGCCGCCGCATTGGTGGGCTCGGGCATCCGCCAGCGGATGATCCGCCGGCGCCACCAGCTGGTCGATGAGCCGATGCCCTGGTTCGCAGCCAAGCTGGTCCTCACCGCCGCACTGGTCCTGTACATCACCTACCTGCTGGCCAGCTACCGCGGAATGCCCATTGTGCTTGTCATCCTGGGCCTGCTGACGGTCGGCTACTCTGCGGTCATGAACCGCAGCGTATGGGGCCGGCACATCTACGCCATGGGCGGTAACCTGCACGCCGCTGAGCTCTCCGGCATCAACACCAAGCGGACCACGTTCACCGTCTTCATCAACATGGGTGTGCTCGCCGCACTGGCCGGCCTGGTCTTCACCGCGCAGCTGAACCTTGCCAGCCCCAAGGCCGGCGACGGGTTTGAACTGGATGCCATCGCCGCCGTCTTCATCGGCGGTGCGGCTGTCACCGGCGGTATCGGCCGAGTCACCGGTGCCATTATCGGCGGTCTGATCATCGGCATCCTGAACAACGGCATGTCGATCATGGGTGTTGGTACCGAGTACCAGCAGCTCATCAAGGGCATGGTGCTTCTGGCGGCCGTCGCCTTCGACGTCTTCAACAAGCGCCGCGGATCCACTTCCATTACGTAAGCGCGGCTCGCCCCTGACATGCCTGTGGCCGGCACCCGATGATTCGGGTGCCGGCCACAGGCATTTACTGTGCCGGCGGCACAAAGTCCGCGCGGTGAGGCGAAAGCTAGGAGTTGGCCTTCACTGCCAGGACCGGGCAGTCTGCCTGCAGCAGCACCCGCTGCGCGGTGCTGCCCAGGAGCATTTTGCCCACGGGGGTGCGGCGGCGCAGTCCGAGGACAATCAGCTGGACCTGCGGGTCCTGCGAGGCGGTGAGGATCTCCTCAGCGGGATCGTAGTCACCCTCGGGGTGGACCAGCCGGTAATCCGTTCCGGATGCCTGCAGCTCCAGTTCAAGGGCCTGCAGGGCGGCGTTGTTTGCCTCCTCCTGCTCCTGGTGGTGCAGCCCGTGGTGCGTGGCGGCCACATTGACGATTACAAGTGAAGTGGACAGTACTGCTGCCTCCCGGCGTGCGGCCGACAGGGCGGCGCTGCCCTCCGGGGTGGGCAGAAAACCGACGACGATGCTCATGATGCTCCTGACATGGGAAAGGGAAACGGGAGGAAGGGACTAGCCCCGGAGTTCTTCAGCATCCGAGAACCGGGTCCGCTTGGCACGGACGGCGCGGTTCCAGAACCAGGTGAGGGCCCACAGCAGCAGGCCGAGGACCAGGAGCAGGCCGGCAATCTGGTATTCGATCGGGTCCTGCGCCCAGGGTCCCAGGAGGAAAGCACAGCTGAACACGCCAACATAGGGAAGGAATCCGGGCGACCGGAAGTACTTGCCCTCGTGCGGAGTGCGGCGGAGGACCAGGCAGGCAATGTTCACCACGGTAAACACGGCCAGCAGCAGCAGGGCAGTGGTGCCGCCAAGCGCCGTGACGGTTTCCTTGCCCATGAAGTTGGTGACGAGAGTAATCAGTCCCAGTGCAATCACGGTGGTGAACAGAATGGAGGCCCACGGCGTGCGGCGGCCGGGAAGCACCTTGGACAGGGAGCGGGGGAGCACATCCTGCTTTGCCATGCCATAGAGAAGGCGGCTGGCCATCAGCATGTTGATGAGCGCCGTGTTGGCCACGGCAAAGATCGAGAGGAACGGATAGATGACATCCACAGGGAGGTTGGGCGCACCGGCGCGGACAACCTCCAGCAGCGGTGTGGCACTTTCGGACAGCTGGCCCACCGGGACAATGGCTACGGCGGCGATTGAGACCAGCAGGTACACGACCAGTGTGATGCTCAGCCCCGTCAGCATGACCTTGGGGAAAATCTTTGCCGGATCCCGTGTCTCCTCCGCCATATTGACGGAATCTTCGAATCCAACCATGGAAAAGAATGCCAGGGACGTGGTTGCGGTCAGCGCCAGGAAGATACTCTTGCTGCCCTCCGTCTCAAAGACCATCACGCGGGAGAAATCAACGTTCCCCTGGCCCATGGCCCAGAAACCGATCAGGATAACGATCAAAAGACCGGTGAGCTCGATAATCGTCAGCACCACATTGAACTTGATGCTTTCCCCCACGCCGCGAAGATTGATCAGGGCGAGGATGAGCATGAAGATCACAGCCACCCAGGTAACTCCGGTCTGGCCCCACTCCAGGTCGAACCCGACAATGAAGTTCTCGGCGAGGAACTTGGCAGCCGTTGACGCGGACGTAATGCCCGAACACAGCACGGCAAAGGTCACAAGGAAGGTGACGAAGTGGATTCCAAACGCCTTATGGGCATAAAGCGCGGCGCCGGCCGCCTGCGGAAACTTCGTGACCAATTCCAAGTAGGACAGGGCAGTGATGGTGGCGACGACGAACGCCAGGAGGATGGGTGCCCAGGCGGCGCCGCCTATCTCGCCGGCCACCTGACCGGTCAGCGCATAGACGCCGGTTCCCAGAATGTCGCCGACAATGAAAAGCAACAGGAGCTTGGTCCCCATCACCCGCTTGAGTTCTGGCTCTTCCGAGCTGGTCTTCGTCTCGCTCATGGCGGCTTTCCTGCTTTCTGGTATCCACAAAGGCGGCATGGTCCGGGTTCCCTGAACAATGGTTCCGCTCCGTGCCCGGTATTGTCTTCTCTGCCCAACGGCAAATCAATGTTACGGGATCTGCGGGTTTGACGGTCCTGCGGGCGCCGCCAACGTCCTCGGCCGGCTCAGTGCTGTTCCTCGGTTCCATGCGGTTCTTCGGTTCCGCGTATTACCCGTACCGAAACAATGCGGCGGCGCTGAAGGGTGAGTACCTCCAGCCGGCATCCCGGAGCCTGGACAATATCCCCGGGCCGGGCAATCCGGCCCAGCCTTTCCATAATGTAGCCGCCCACAGTTTCGTATTGTCCTTCCGGAAGGTCAATGCCGGTCAACCGCGCAAACTCCTGCAGGATCAGTGCCCCGTCAATGACCAGATCTCCGCTCACCCGGCGGTGCCGGTCTTCGGGGTCCCTGGAGATGTCGTACTCGTCGTAAATCTCTCCGACAAGTTCCTCCACCAGGTCCTCCAAAGTGACTATGCCGTCCGTTCCGCCGTATTCATCGGCAACCACCGCAATGTGGCTGCCGTCCCTGCGCATGCGGGACAGCGAGGGAACCACCGCAGCCGTGCCCGGAAGAAAGAGGATGGGGCGGGCAATGTCGCCGAGCGTGCGCGCCCGGCCGCCGCGGCCGCCGTCGTCATCCCGCTCCCGCAGCAGGTCCCGGACATGGACGAAGCCGACGACGTCGTCGGGGGAGTCTCCGATCACCGGATACCGGGAGTACGGCAGCAGGTGCACGGCTGCCCGGGCCTGTTCCACGGTCAGGTCCGCAGCGAGGAACTGTACCTCCGGACGGGGGCGCATCACCTCCTGCAGCAGGCGGCTGCCCGCGCCGAAGACATCGGAAAGGATCCGGCGGCTGTCTTCGGCCAGGACCGGACTTGCCGCGACCATGTCCCAGAGCTCCTGTGAAGTCACCGGCGGCGTTTTGACCGACGGGTCTCCGCCCAGCAGCCGCACTACCGCATCCGTGGAGACGGACAGCAGCTTGATCACCGGTCGCATGACGACGGCGAAGGCGTTCAGCGGAGGCGCGAGGAGGCGGGTGAAGCGTTCGGCGTTCTGCATGGCCAGCCGCTTGGGCACCAGCTCGCCCAAAACAAGGGAAAGGTAGGCCACAGCAAGGGTCAGGAGGATAAACGCCGTCGCATCAGCGGCGGCTGCGGACAGGCCAAGGCCGCGCAGCAGGGGAGCCGCTGCGGGCGCCAGTGCGGAGGCGCCGTACGCGGCGGAAAAAAACCCCGAAAGCGTCACCCCTATTTGAATGGATGAAAGGAAAAGGTTGGGGTTTCGGGCCAGGGCCGCAATCTTGGCTCCGCCGGTGCCGGACGCCTCAATGGAACTGATCTGACTCTCCCGCAGTGAAACCAGGGCCATTTCCGTCCCGGCGAACACTCCGCCCAGCAAAACAAAGAACACTACGAGCAACACATTGAAGAGCGTTCCGCCGTCCATAGGCCGAGGGTACCGGCGCAGCGTCTGCTCTGACAGAGACGGGGAGGCAGGGAGAAGGAGGCGGCAGGATTTGCTGTAATAAAAGTCACATATAGCGATTGCCTTCCGCGCCGGCGGCCGGGACAACAAAAAACCCCGGAATCCAATGGATTCCGGGGTTTCATTGTGCGCGGAGGGGGACTTGAACCCCCACCCTCGTTAGAGGACTAGCACCTCAAGCTAGCGCGTCTGCCATTCCGCCACCCGCGCTTGGGTGTTTCCCGCAAGCTCTTCAGTCGTTCAAAAGCTGCGGAAGCAACGGGAAAAACTCTAACACGGTTTTGGCCGCAACCGTAAATCGGCGCTGGTCAGGCCTCCGGTGGCTAGGCTGTCAGCAATAACTTCGAAGGAGAAACATGTCGGATTCCACTGCCCGCGCGGTAACTGCCGAAGATGAAGTCACCCGGATCTGCCAGGAGCTCATCCGCTTTGACACCTCCAACTTCGGGGACGGCTCCGGCCCGGGGGAGCGGGCAGCTGCGGAGTACACGGCAGGACTGATCGAGGAAGCCGGCCTGCAGGCGGACCTCTTCGAGTCCGCCCCGGGCCGTGCGTCGGTGGTAACACGGATGGAAGGCAGCGATTCCTCCCTGCCCGCCCTCGTGGTCCACGGCCATCTGGACGTGGTCCCTGCCCAGAAGCAGGACTGGTCCGTTGATCCGTTCAGCGGCGAAGAACGCGACGGCCTGATTTGGGGGCGCGGCGCCGTGGACATGAAGGACATGGACGCCATGATCCTGTCGGTCATGCGGGACATGGCCCGCTCGGGCACCAAACCCCGCCGGGACCTCATCTTTGCTTTCTTTGCCGATGAGGAGGCCGGCGGCGATTATGGTGCAAGCTGGGCGGTGGAGAACCGCCGTGACCTGTTCGACGGCGCCGCGGAGGCCATCTCGGAGGTGGGCGGATTCTCCGCCACCATCGGCGGAAAACGCACATACCTGCTGCAGACCGCTGAAAAGGGCATCTCCTGGCTGCGCCTCGCGGCCCACGGCCGCGCCGGCCACGGCTCACAGATCAACACCGACAACGCCGTCACCCGGCTGGCCCGCGCAGTCGCCACCATCGGCGAATACCCGTGGCCCATTGAACTCACCGACACCACCCGTGCGTTCCTGGACGGCGTCACGGAGCTCACCGGCGTGGAGTTTGATCCGCAGAACCCCGAGCGGCTGCTGGCGGAACTGGGCACGGTGGCCCGTTTTGTGGGCGCCACCCTGCAGAACACCTCCAATCCCTCGGTGCTCAAGGCCGGCTACAAGCACAACGTCATCCCCGGCACCGCCGAGGCGCTGATTGACGTCCGGACTCTTCCGGGGCAGGAAGAGCAGGTCCTGGCCATCATTAAGAACCTGGCCGGGCCGGGCATCGACGTCAGCTACGAGCACAAGGACGTGTCCCTGGAGGTTCCCTTCAAGGGCAACCTCGTGGATTCCATGATCGGTGCACTGCAGGCCGAGGACCCCGGTGCCCCGGTCCTGCCGTACACGCTCTCCGGCGGCACCGACAACAAGTCCCTGAGCCGCCTGGGCATCACCGGATACGGCTTTGCACCGCTGCGGCTTCCCGAGGACCTGGACTTCACCGGCATGTTCCACGGCGTGGATGAGCGTGTGCCGGTGGATTCCCTGAAGTTCGGAACCCGGGTCCTCTCCAGACTGCTGACCGGTTACTGAGCCACCAACATCCCCAGTCCGGAAAGGCACTGCGCATGAATGTTTCCGATGTCCTCACCCCCGACCTGCTGGAGCGCCTGCGCAGCCGGGCGGCCGGCTACGACCGGGACAACAGGTTCTTTGCCGAAGATCTTGAGGACCTGCGCAGCGCCGGCTATCTGGCGCTGTTCACCCCGGCGGATGCCGGCGGTGCCGGCTTCACCATCCCGCAGGTGGTCCAAAGCCAGCGCCTGCTGGCAACCGCCGCCCCCGCCACCGCACTGGCCATCAACATGCACCAGGTGTGGTGCGGGGTGGCCCACCTGCTGGCACTGCGCGGGGATCACAGCCTGGACTTCATCCTCAACGATGCAGCCGGCGGCGAGCTGTATGCCTTCGGAATTTCAGAGCCGGGCAATCCCGCCGTCCTCTTTGATTCCCACACCGCGGCGCAGCCGCAGGGGAACGGCTCCTACGCCTTCACGGGAACCAAGATCTTCACGAGCCTCTCGCCGGCGTGGACCCGGCTGGGGATCTTCGGCCGCGACGACTCCGTGCCGGACGAGCCGCGCCTGGTCTTCGGCTTCGCCCCGCGCGGAACCGCAGGCATCACCGTCAGGGATGACTGGAACACCATGGGCATGCGGGCCAGCCAGTCCTGCACCACGGTCCTGGACCATGCGGTCCTTGAGCCCGCCCAACTGGTCCGCAGCACTCCGGTGGGGCCGCACAGCGACGCCTTTGTGTTCGGCATCTTCGCACTCTTCGAAACCCTGCTCTCGGCCGTGTACACCGGAATAGGGGACCGCGCCGTCGAACTCGCGGTGGAGGCGGCGCAGCAGCGCACGACGGCGGCCGGCAGCGGCGGAGCCCAGGATCCCAACATCCGGTGGAAGGTGGCGGATGCGGCTATCCGGATGGACGGGATCCATCCCCAGCTCGAAGCGATGGCGCGTGACCTGGAAGAGGGTGCTGACCACGGAAACCTGTGGTTCCCCCGGCTGTCCTCGCTGAAGTACCGGACCACCGAAACCGCGCGTTCAGTGGTGGAAACCGCGGTCCGCGTGGCAGGGGGCAGAAGCTACTCAAAGGGGGCGGAGCTGGAGCGCCTGTACCGCGATGTCCTCGCCGGAATGTTCCATCCGTCCAGCGAAGACTCGGTGCACGCTTCGGTGGCCAATGCGTGGCTGGGGCCGCTGACAGAGCAGGACGGCTGACAGAGCAGGACGGCTAGGCCAGCCGGCTCGGGCCGGCCGGGTCCGCCCGGCTGGCTAGACGGTGCGGTGTACCCGCATGATCCGCCTGCGCAGCCAGAAGCGGCGGGCGCCGCCGCGGTAGAGACGGCTGCGGTGCAGCTCCCATTTTCCGTATTCAGCATGTTCCCTGATGATCCTGCGGGCCTCGGAGACCGGATCTCCGGGGTTCACGGACACCACCAGGTACTCGTAGTCCCGGGTGTTTTCGTCTGGCCGGCGTATCCCCGGCCGAAGAATTTGTTCGCGCATGTCCCTCCAATTTTGCTCACTTTACCGCTAACGTCTAGGGCATGAGCATAGATCCGCACGTGGCGCTCCAATCCCTGATGGCCGCACTCGAAGAGCACCTGACGGCGGCGGCGCAACGCCGCGGGGACAAGGATCCGGTGGTGGAAGCGGCCTATCTGGCCGTCGCGGATGCCTTTGAGGTCTATGAAGAGGTCCTGTACGACGCCTACGGCGAGGTCACGCCGCTGGAGATCTACGAAGACGACGACGACGAGTTTGACGACGGGTTCGAGGAACCGGCACAGGGCGCAGGGGAGCGCTCCTCCGAAGTGCAGCCCGGGCAGTAACTGCAGACGCTGATTCCCTGCCTCCGCCCCTGCGGCGGTGCACGGTGAGTCCCGGCCCGTGGCCTAGAGTATTTCCTTGTGAATTGGTTTGAAGCACTTTTCCTCGGCCTTATTCAGGGCCTGACCGAATTTCTCCCTATCTCCTCCAGCGCCCATCTGCGTATTGTCGGTGAGCTGCTGCCCGGTGCCCAGGACCCGGGAGCGGCCTTTACCGCCATAACGCAGCTCGGCACCGAAACGGCCGTGGCCGTCTATTTCTGGAAGGACATAGTCCGAATCGTCAAGGCGTGGTTTGCGTCCCTGGCCGGACGGATTCCGCGCAATGATCCGGATGCCCGCATGGGCTGGCTGATCATAATCGGCACCCTGCCGATCGTCATTCTCGGCCTGCTCTTCCAGGACCAGATTGAGAGCACGCTGCGCAGCCTCTGGATCGTGGCGACCATGCTGATCGTCTTCGGCATCATCCTCGCTGTCGCGGACAGGGTCGGCAAGCAGCAGCGCAGCTTGGACCAGCTCACCTACAAGCACGGCATCCTGTACGGCTTCGCCCAGGCCCTGGCGCTGATCCCCGGTGTCAGCCGCTCCGGCGGAACGATCACCGCCGGCCTGTTCATGGGGTACACCCGTGAGGCCGCGGCCCGCTACGCCTTCCTGCTGGCCATCCCCGCCGTCTTCGGCAGCGGCTTGTTCCAGCTGGTGAAGTCATTGGACGAGCCGATGGTTTACGGCGGCCTGGAGACTGCCGGGGCCACCCTGGTTGCCTTCATTGTGGGATTCATCATCATCGGATGGTTCCTGCGGTACGTCTCCAGCCGCAGCTACAGCCTGTTTGTCTGGTACCGCATTCTTCTCGGCGTCGTGATTTACGTGCTGCTGGGCATGGGCGTGCTGGAAGCCTAGGAACGGAAAGTAGAGTTGAACCTGTGATTGCGTGGAAAAACTCCCCCCTGCCCGTCCTGCCCGGAGAATCTCCGGAATTGGTCCTCTTCGACACGGCGCTGCAGAGCACCGTTCCGGTTCGTCCCGGCGGTGAGGCGAGCCTTTATGTCTGCGGCATCACCCCGTACGACGCCACGCACATGGGCCATGCGTCCACCTACGTGGCCTTTGACCTGCTGAACCGTCAGTGGCGGGATTCCAGCAACACCGTCCGCTATGTACAGAACGTGACGGACATCGATGATCCGCTGCTCGAACGTGCCAATGCCCGGGGACTGGACTGGCGGGAACTGGCTCTGGAGCAGACCCAGCTTTTCCGCGATGACATGGAAGCCCTCAACGTTCTCGCTCCGGACCACTACGTCGGCGCCGTGGAAGCCATCGAGTGGATCGTTCCCGTGGTGGAGGATCTGCTGCGCCGCGGGCTCGCGTACCGCGTCCCCGGCCAGGGCACAGAACCCGACGGCGACGTCTACTTCTCCGTGGATGCCGCCTCCCGGCTGGACCCGGAGGACCCCCGCGCATGGCGGCTGGGCAGCGTCTCCGGCCTGACCGCCGACCAGATGCTTCCCGTCTTCGCCGAACGCGGCGGCGACCCCCGGCGCCCGGGCAAGCGCAACGCCCTGGACCCGCTGCTGTGGCGCGTGCAGCGCACCGGCGAGCCTTTCTGGGACGGCGCTTCGCTGGGGGCAGGCCGGCCGGGATGGCATATCGAATGTTCGGTGATTGCCCAGCGCTTCCTGCCCGCACCCTTCACCGTGCAGGCCGGTGGTTCCGACCTCGTCTTCCCCCACCACGAAATGAGCGCCGGGCACGCCTACGCCTGCTCCGGAAGCCCGCTGGCCCGGCACTATGCCCACGCCGGCATGGTGGGCCTGGACGGGGAGAAGATGAGCAAGTCCCTGGGCAACCTTGTCCTCGTGTCGGAACTGCGCAGCCGCGGCACCGATCCCGCAGCAATCCGAGCCGCCCTGCTCAGCCACCACTACCGCACCGACTGGTTCTGGACTGCCGAGCAGCTCACCGCCGCCGAGGAGCGCCTCGCGCGCTGGCGCCGGGCACTTCCCCTGACGGGCCGGGCACAGGCCGAGCAGCTGCTCGCTGCCGTTCGGACCGCGCTGGCCGATGACCTCGACGCACCGGCCGCCCTGGCCGCCGCTGATGCCTGGGCACTCTCGGCGACCGAACAGCCGGGCAAGGATGCCGACGGCGGCGACCTGGCTGCGGCCGCAGTGGACGCCCTGCTGGGCATCAGGCTTTAGTCGCGCCGGCGGCGTTTCAAATAACGCTCAAACTCACGGGCAATTGATTCGCCGCTGGCCTCGGGCAGTTCCGCTGTGTCCTTGGCCTCTTCAAGCTGGCGCACGTAAGCGGCGATCTCCGGATCTTCAGTGGCCAGCTCATCCACGCCGCGCTCCCATGCATCGGCTTCCTCGGTGAGCAGCGCGGTGTCCAGCGGAGCCTGCAGCAGCTCCTCAATCCGGTGGAGCAGGGAAAGCTGTGCTTTGGGTGAAGGGGAGTGCCCCACGTAGTGCGGCACGGCTGCCCACAGGGAGACCGAAGGAATATCGGCCAGGCTGGCCATTTCGGCGAGCACACCCACAATCCCGATCGGCCCCTCATAGGTTGAGGACTCCACCCTGAGTTCCTCGCGCAGGTCACTGTCCTCGCAGGTAACCGTCACGGGAATGGGACGGGTGTGCGGAACATCCGCAAGCAGGGCGCCGGCCAGGACTATGCAGTCCACGTCCAGCTCCTTGGCCAGCGCAATCAGCTCCGCGGTGTAGGCACGCCACTTATAGGACGGTTCCACTCCGGACACGAAGATCACGTCCAGATTACTGTTGGGGACCTCCGCCCGGGAGATCCGGGTGGTGGGCCACTTGATCCTTTTTTCACCGGTGGCCAGCCGCTCAATGACGGGTCGGGTGAACTGGAAATCGTAATACTCGTCGGCGTTGAGGCTGGCGATTTTTTCGCTTTCCCAAAACATATCCAGGAATTTAACGGCATCGCTGGCAGCCTCACCGGCGTCGTTCCAGCCTTCAAAGGCCGCCAGCATGACAGTCGTGCGCTCTGTTGAGCCGCCAAAATAATCCTGGAGGCCCACGGGCGGGGTTTCGTCGGTATTGCTCACCTCCTCACCCTATGTCCAGCACGCGGCGTTGTCAGGACTGCGCCGAGACCTACGCCAAGAGCAAAACAAACCCGGCCGCCGCCGCCCAGTAGACTGAGAGGCATGTCTTCTTCTGTCCCCAATGCCCTGCAGCTCTCTTCCGCATCCGGCCCGCTCCAAGCCGTCCTGTGGGATATGGACGGAACCATCGTTGACACGGAACCCTATTGGATCCAGGCGGAGAAGGACCTGGTCCACAGCTACGGGGGTTCCTGGACCGATTCGGATGCAGAGGCCATGGTGGGCCAGGCGCTGACCTTTGGTGCCGGCCTGCTGCAGAATGCAGGCGTACCCCTGACTGTGCGGGAAATTATTGACCGCCTCATCGGGGAAGTAACAGTGAAGGTCAGGAAACAGGTTCCCTGGCGGCCCGGTGCCCGCGAACTGCTGTCCGAACTCAAGGCACAGGGCATTCCCTGCGTCATGGTCACCATGTCCGAACCGATCCTCGCGAACGAAGTCTGCAGCCAGCTTCCCGCCGGAACGTTCTCCTTTGTTGTGACCGGGGACATGGTCAGCCGGGGCAAGCCCCACCCCGAACCCTACGAGCTGGCCTTCGACCGGCTCTCCGGGCTGGTTCCGGATCTGTCGAAGGACCGTGTGGTTGCCATTGAGGACTCCCTGCCCGGAGTCACGTCGGCCCGGGCCGCCGGGCTGGTTACCCTCGGCGTTCCGCACTTCCTCCCGCTGCCTCCGGATGACGGCCGGCATGAGTGGGACACCCTGGGCGGACGGACCGCGGCAGATCTGGCGTCCCTGGTTTCCGGCGCGACGGCCGGAGCCTCCCGTTGAGTGGTGGCCCGGGCGCCGGGGCACCGGCACCGGCCCGTGACGGGATTCCCCTGGGACGGATCGCCGGAGTACCCATCTACCTGGCGTACTCATGGTTCATCATTGCGGCCTTCATTATTGTGGTTTTCGGGCCGCTGGTACGCCGCAGCTTTCCTTACCTCGGTGCAGGTGCCTACGGCGTCGCCCTGGGCTACGCTCTCCTGCTCCTGGTCTCCGTTCTGGTCCACGAACTGGCCCACGCCCTGCTGGCCAGGGCGTACCGCTGGCCCACGGCAAAAATCGTGCTGACGCTCTGGGGCGGACACACGCAGTTCGGCAACGTCCAATCCACTCCGGGCCGTTCCCTGCTGGTGGCCCTGGCCGGACCGGCGGCAAACTTCGTGCTCGCCGGAGCGGGCTGGCTCTTCCTGACCGCGCTGCCGCTGAGCCCGGTGGCAACACTGCTGGCGGAAATTTTCGTCTGGGCCAACCTGTTGGTGGCAATCTTCAACATCCTGCCCGGGCTGCCGCTTGACGGCGGCAGGATCGTGGAATCCGCCGTCTGGAAAGCCACCGGCTCCCAGGACCGGGGCACCGTAGCCGCCGGATACGCCGGACGCATCATCGCCGTCGGCCTCGCAGCGGCCGTCCTGGTGCCCCCGTACCTCAGGGGAGGTTCCCCTGACCTGCAGACGGTGCTGCTCACCGCTGTGATCTCCGGATTCCTGTGGATGGGGGCCGGGGCGAGCATCCAAAACGCCCGCGTCCGCCTCCGGCTCCCGGAGGTCAAGGCCGGTACCCTCATGCGGCCGGCAGTCTCCGTCCCCTCCGGCTCACCGGTGTCCCGCGCCCGGGAGCAGGTGGGGACGCATG
Organism: Arthrobacter sp. TJ-58; assembly: GCF_058269295.1. Classification (NCBI taxonomy): domain Bacteria; kingdom Bacillati; phylum Actinomycetota; class Actinomycetes; order Micrococcales; family Micrococcaceae; genus Arthrobacter; species Arthrobacter sp. TJ-58. The sequence continues at coordinate 695,928 of NZ_JBZCNM010000001.1, read as the reverse complement.
CGGACGCAGCCCTCGTCATCACCGCACCCACGGGCCAGCCGTGGGCAATAGCGGACTCGGGCGCCCTGGCGCTGGTTCCGGACCACCTTGCCGATACCACCGCAGTGGACGCCGCCGCCCGTGCGCTGGCGCCCGGAGCCTACGTCCCGGCCGAAGCTGCAGGTTCAGAATTGGTGGAGTATCTCGCTAAACTTCAGGGCAGTGAGTACGCCGTGATTGACCGCAACGGCGCCGTGGTGGGGATCCTGACCCGGGATGCTGTCCTGAACGCCATCTCCGCCAAGCCGGCCCGGCGCCGGCCGGCCGCTCCGTGACCCGCCCCTGATTTTCCCCTGATTTTCCCCACGCGCCGCAGACACCGCAGTCCGGGGCGCCGGCTTCATCCACTCAGACCAGCACCACACGATCCAAAGGAATACCCATGAACTCGGAGACTCCGGGCCAGACTGCAGCTCCCGCCCCCCACGGAGCCGAACACCGCCGAGGGCCGCTGCGCCCGGGGGAGCGCGTTCAGCTCACCGACGAAAAGGGCCGGCACAGCACCATCACCCTGACCGAGGGGGGCGCCTTCCACACCCACCGCGGATTCCTGCCCCATGACACGATTATCGGCATGCCCGAGGGCACGATCGTCTCCAACACCACGGGCCAGCAGTATCAGGTGCTCCGTCCCCTGCTGTCCGATTTTGTGCTGTCCATGCCCCGCGGTGCGGCCGTCGTCTACCCGAAGGACGCCGGCCAGATTGTCACTATGGCGGACATCTACCCCGGCGCCCGCGTGGTCGAAGCCGGCGTCGGCTCGGGCGCGCTGAGCATCTCGCTGCTGCGTGCCGTCGGAGATCAGGGCTCCCTGCATTCCTTTGAGCGCCGCGAAGAATTCGCTGACATTGCCCGCGGCAACGTAGAGACTTTCTTTGGCGGTCCGCACCCCGCTTGGAACATCAGCATCGGAGACTTCCAGGAAGAAGTGGTCCGCACCGAAGAGCCCGGCAGCGTGGACCGGGTGGTCCTGGACATGCTCGCCCCCTGGGAGTGCACCGACGCCGTCGCCACTGTTCTGGCACCGGGAGGCGTGTGGATTTCCTACGTAGCCACCGTCACCCAGCTCTCCCGTACTGCTGAAGCCATCCGTGCCGACGGCCGCTTTACGGAGCCGGACGGCTGGGAATCCATGGTCCGCGGCTGGCACCTCGAGGGCCTGGCCGTGCGCCCGGACCACCGCATGGTGGCCCACACTGGATTCCTCCTGACCGCTCGGCGCCTGGCCGAAGGCGCCACCGGACTGGTTCCCAAGCGCCGCGCATCCAAGACAAACTTCAGCGAAGAGGACCTCAACGCCTGGACGCCGGCAGCTGTGGGGGAGCGCGAAGTGTCCGCCCACAAGCTCCGCCGGGCCGCCCGCGACGCCAGTTCCAAGGTTCAGCGCGGGGCATTGGAAAACGCTGAAAAGTACAACGCGGACCGGGACGTTACGCCGGAAAACCCCTAGCCGCAATCGGGTTGGTGAATCTTTGCCGGCCCGGTAAAGACAAGAGGTTGCAACCGGTGTGTTGCCTGTGTCACTGGGTTATCGTCAAACCTAGAGACCCTGCGCAACGTGAAGGTGGTCGCAACCATGTCTGAAGCAGAGAACACCTCCAATTCCGGGGCCGAGGAGACGCGCGGATACTTCCGTGACTCCACTGCCCCGGGGGCGGATTCCCCCCAGGTAAGCGTGCTGCGTGACAAGCTGCGGAACGTGGACCGGCAGCTGGCGGCACTGACCCACAACAACGCCCGGCTGGTGGCGATGCTGGAGACGGCGAAGGCGGAGATCATCCGCCTGAAAGACGCCCTCGACAAAGAGGGCGCCACGCCGTTCAGCTTCGCCACCGTGATCTCCGTGAACCACCGGGTTCCGGCCAGCCGGGGCAGGACAACAACGGCAGCGGTCCAGGACAGCCTGGACATTATCCAGTCCGGCCGGAAGCTGCGGGTTTCCGTCAGCCCGCTGCTGGACATGCAGGAGATTGTCGCGGGCCAGGAAGTGCTCCTGAACGAGTCGCTGGTGGCCGTTGCCTCACTCGGTTTCGAGCGCAGCGGCGAACTGTTCACTGTCAAGGAGCTCCTGGGCAGCGACCGCTGCCTGGTCATCGGACGGGCCGACGACGAGCGCGTGGTCCGGCTCAACGGTCCGCTGGAATCGGAGAAGGTCCGGGTGGGCGACGCGCTCACCGTGGACACGCGCATTGGCTACGCGCTGGAAAAGATTCCGCGCAGCGAAGTGGAAAACCTCGTCCTCGAGGAAGTTCCGGACATCGCATACTCCGACATCGGCGGCCTCGGCCCCCAGATCGAGCAGATCCGGGACGCTGTGGAACTGCCCTTCCTGCACCCGGACCTGTACCGGGAACACGGGCTCAAGGCGCCCAAGGGAATCCTGCTGTACGGCCCTCCCGGCTGCGGCAAGACGCTCATCGCCAAGGCCGTGGCCCACTCGCTGGCGGCCCGCGTCATGGAGCAGACCGGTTCCCTCGGCACGCGCAGCTACTTCCTGAACATCAAAGGCCCCGAGCTGCTGGACAAGTATGTGGGGGAGACGGAGCGGCACATCCGTCTGATCTTCGCCCGCGCCCGGGAGAAGGCATCGGGCGGCAGCCCCGTGGTGGTGTTCTTCGACGAGATGGATTCCCTCTTCCGCACCCGCGGCACGGGCATCTCCTCCGACGTGGAAACCACGATTGTTCCGCAGCTGCTTTCCGAGATCGACGGCGTCGAAAAGCTGGAAAACGTCATTGTCATCGGTGCTTCCAACCGTGAGGACATGATTGACCCGGCAATCCTGCGCCCGGGCAGGCTGGACGTGAAAATCAAGATCCTGCGCCCGGATGCCGAGGGCGCGGCGGAGATCTTCGCCAAGTACCTCACCCCCGACCTGCCCCTGCACCGGGACGACCTCGCCGAAAACGGCTACGACCCGCACACGACGGTGCGGGAAATGATCCGCCGGACGGTCGAGAAGATGTACGCCGAGGACAAGTCCAACGAGTATCTGGAGGTCACCTACGCCAACGGTGACACGGAGATGCTCTATTTCAAGGACTTCAACTCCGGCGCCGTCATCCAGAACGTGGTGGACCGGGCCAAAAAGTACGCCATCAAGGATTTGCTCACCCTGCAGCAGCGGGGCCTGCGCATTGACCACCTGATGCGTGCGGTGGTGGATGAATTCCGCGAGCACGAGGACATGCCCAACACCACCAACCCGGATGACTGGGCACGCATTTCCGGCAAGAAAGGCGAGCGCATCACCTACATCCGCACCATCGTCCAGGGCAAAGCCGGACAGGAACCCGGACGCACCATCGAAACAGCCGCCAACCCCGGGCAGTATCTGTGAGCGTGCGCCGTGTCATGGGCACGGAGACCGAATACGGAGTCCTCGCGCCCGGCCTGCCCGCAGCCAACGCAACCGTCCTGTCCAGCCAAATCGTCAATGCCTATGCCGCCTCGAGGAGAAGCGGCCTGGGCAACTTCGGCGGCACCCGGTGGGATTACACGGACGAAGCCCCGCTGAATGACGCCCGGGGCTTCGCCGTGCCGCGCACGGCAGCCGATCCGACCCAGCTGACGGACGCGCCGCCGGTGCTGGATGCGGAACAGATCGCCATGGAGGGGGGAGGACCTGCTGCCCTCTACGGCGAAGAGACCACGGACAATCCGGTGCTGATGAACATGGTGCTTGCCAACGGCGCCCGGCTCTACGTGGACCACGCCCATCCCGAGTACTCATCCCCGGAAGTCACCACGCCGCGCGATGCCGTGCTGTGGGACAAAGCCGGGGACGCCGTCGTACTGGCAGCCATCCGGCACATTGCTGCGGCACCGGGCTTTTCCCCGGTAAACCTCTACAAGAACAACACCGACAGCAAGGGTTCCTCCTACGGATCCCACGAGAATTACCTGGTGCCCCGCAGCGTCCCGTTCACTGACCTGGTCCGGGGCCTGGTTCCGTTTTTCGTCAGCCGGCAGGTCATTGTGGGCTCCGGGCGGGTGGGGATCGGAACCAACAATCAGCGCCAGGGCTACCAGCTGAGCCAGCGTGCCGACTTCTTTGAAGCTGAGGTGGGGCTGGAGACAACCATCCGCCGTCCCATCGTCAACACGCGCGACGAGCCCCACGCAGTGGCGGAAAAATACCGCAGGCTGCACGTCATCATCGGGGACGCAAACCTCAGCGAGGTGTCGGCCCTGCTGAAGATGGGCACCACCTCCATTGTGCTGTCCATGATCGAGGAGGGGACGGCCCCCGAGGTGGAACTGCGGGATCCCGTGGGTTCGCTGCAGGCCATCAGCCACGACCCGAGCCTGCAGCAGCTGGTGGAACTGAAGGACGGCCGCAGGGTCTCCGGGCTGGACCTGCAGGAAATCTATCTGGAAGCCGCCGCGAAACACTGCCGGAGCCGGGGATCGGATGCGGAAACAGAGGACATCCTCACCCGCTGGACCTCCCTGGTGGGGACCCTCAAACGCGACCCGCTGGAAGCGGCCGCCTCCGTGGACTGGGTTGCCAAGCTGAAGCTGATGCAGGCGTACCGGGAGCGTGATTCCCTGTCCTGGTCCGACGCCCGGCTTCACCTGGTGGACCTGCAGTATTCGGATATGCGCCCCGAGAAGGGGCTTTATTACCGGCTGGCGGCACGGGGCCAAATGGAGCGGATTTTGACTGACGCCCAGATAGCACGGGCCGTCACCGAACCTCCGGACGACACCCGCGCCTACTTCCGCGGCAAGTGCGTCAGCCGCTTCCCCCACCAGGTGGTGGGGGCGAGCTGGGATTCGATCATCTTTGAACTGCCCTCACGCCGCCGCCTGCAGCGGATTCCCACCCGTGAGCCGCTGAAGGGAACCCGGGCACTGACCGAAGAGTTATTCGCTGTATCCGAAGATGCAGAAGACTTTGTCACTCGACTCCTGTCCGGTCCCGAACATAGCGTGGCACCATAGGCACTACCAGTTCGGATCACAACCTGTCAGGACCCGTCACAGGGCCGAACGCCGGCCAAGGAAGGCAGACATCATGGCAACCCAGGACCGCAGCAATACCGGAGCCCGCAAGGAAGAAGAGGAGCTGGAGCAGACGCCTCCGCCCGAAAGCGATGCCGGTGCCGGCGCCTCTGCCCAGACGGAGGGCGTGGACGACCTCCTGGATGAAATTGACGGCGTCCTGGAAAACAACGCCGAAGAATTTGTCCGGGGATTCATCCAAAAGGGCGGACAGTAACGGATGGTCCATTGGGATCCCGCATCAGCGGTTAACGGGGCGGCTCCGCCGTCCTTCAGCGATCATCTTGCCCGCTACCACCCCGGCCTTCTCCCCTCAGCCCGGCACTTGGGGACCGCTCCGGCGGGATCCGCCTCCGCCGCGGCCCCGCAGGCCACCACCATTGTTGCCCTCACCTACGCGGGCGGCGTCCTCATGGCCGGAGACAGGCGGGCAACCATGGGCAACATGATTGCCAGCCGCCATATCAAGAAGGTGTTCCCGGCGGACAGGTATTCCGTGGTGGGCATCGCCGGCACCGCCGGACTGGCCCTGGACATGATCCGGCTGTTCCAGGTGGAGCTGGAGCATTACGACAAGATCGAGGGAACGCCCATGAGCCTGGACGGCAAGTCCAACCGGCTTGCAGCAATGGTGCGTTCCAACCTGCCGCTCGCCCTGCAGGGACTGGCCGTGGTGCCGCTCTTTGCCGGGTATGACACCGAACGCCACATCGGCCGTCTTTTCTCCTATGACGTGACCGGAGGCCGCTACGAGGAATACGAACACCACAGCGTCGGGTCCGGATCCGTATTTGCCCGCGGAGCGCTCAAGAAGCTCTGGACGCCGGGCCTGGACGAGGAACAGGCAGTGGCCGTCGCCGTGGAGGCGCTCTATGACGCAGCCGACGACGACTCCGCCACCGGGGGACCGGACATGGTGCGGCAGCTGTGGCCGGTGGTCTACGTGGTCAACAGTGCCGGCAACCGCGAAATCCCGGAACGAGAACTGCAGACCTTCGCCCAGGAACTGGTTAGCCGCCGTTCCGCTGCCGGACTGGAGGGCTGATTATGACGCAGCAGTTCTACGTATCTCCCGAACAGCTCATGAAGGACCGGGCGGACTTCGCCCGGAAAGGCATAGCGCGCGGACGTTCCGTGGTGGTGCTCACCTGCCGTGAGGGAATCGCGCTGGTAGCGGAAAACCCCTCGCCGTCGCTGCACAAGCTCGGCGAGATCTATGACCGGATTGGCTTCGCGGCGGTGGGGAAGTACAACGAATTCGAGAGCCTGCGCCAGGCCGGAGTCCGGTACGCCGATGTCCGCGGATATTCATACTCGCGCGAAGACGTCTCGGCCCGGGGACTGGCCAGCGTCTATGCGCAGAGCCTCGGTTCGGTGTTTACCACCGAAGGAAAACCCTTTGAGGTGGAACTGGCAGTGGCCGAGGTGGGTGCAGAACCCTACGGCGACCACCTGTACCGGCTCACTTTTGACGGTTCAATCGCCGATGAAAGCAATTACGTTGTGATGGGAGGCCAAGCCGACGTGGTCAACGAAGCCCTGGCCCGGACCTGGAACCAGGACACCGGATTCCCCGACGCCATCCGCACGGCGGTTGCCGCACTCTCCGCCACCCGCAGCACCCCTGCAGGTGCCAACGGCTCCAGCGGTTCCAACGGTTACGGCAATGCCGGCGATACCGTCCGGGAGGAACCGGAGCGGCTGGGAGCCGGACTGCTTGAAGTGGCAGTCCTGGACCGCAGCCCGCTGTCTTCCCGCGGCACGGTGCGCGCGTTCCGACGAATCAACACGGTGGAGCTGGACCGTTTGCTGTCCAGCCCGGAGGGAGACTGATGGACCGCAGGATCTTCGGTATCGAGACAGAATTTGGAATTGCCTACTCCGGTCCCGATTCACGGCCGCTTTCGCCCGAGGAAGTGGCCCGTTACCTGTTCCGCAAGGTTGTCAGCTGGGGGCGCTCTTCCAACGTTTTCCTGACCAACGGTTCACGTCTCTACCTCGACGTCGGTTCCCATCCGGAGTACGCCACGGCGGAATGCGACGACCTGGCCCAGCTGGTGGCCCATGACCGGGCCGGCGAACTGATCCTGGACGACCTCATCGACGAGGCGGAGGACCGGCTGCGGGCGGAGGGCTTCAACGGCAGCGTCTACCTGTTCAAGAACAACACCGACTCGGCAGGCAACTCCTACGGGAGCCACGAAAACTACCTCATTCCGCGTCGACTGGAATTCTCCCGCCTGGCGGACATCCTCATTCCGTTCCTCGTGACCCGGCAGCTGCTGGTTGGCGCGGGCAAGGTGCTGAAGACCCAGTCCGGATCCCTGTACGCCTTCTCCCAGCGCGCGGACCACATCTGGGAAGGCGTCTCCTCCGCCACCACGCGTTCGCGTCCCATCATCAACACCCGCGACGAGCCGCATGCCGACGCCGAACACTACCGCCGGCTGCACGTCATCGCCGGTGACTCCAACATGTCCGAGACCACCACCATGCTCAAGGTCGGCTCCGTGGACCTGATGCTCCGCGTCATTGAAGCGGGAGCCATCCTCAGGGATCTGCGGCTGGAGAATCCCATCCGGAGCATCCGTGAGATCTCCCACGACCTCACCGGATCCATGCCGCTGAAGCTGGCCAACGGCTCCACCATGACCGCACTTGAGCTGCAGGGCGTGTACCTGGACCGGGTCAAGGCCTTTGTCTCCGCGAACGGGGCCCACAACCGCCACGTTCCGCGGGTGCTGGACCTTTGGGAGCGCACACTCACCGCGATTGAGTCCCAAGACACCTCGGGCATCGACACCGAGATTGACTGGGCCATCAAGAAGAAACTGGTGGACCGCTACGCGGAGAGGAACTCACTGGCCATGGCGTCTCCGCGCCTGGCGCAGCTGGATTTGACCTATCACGACATTTCCCGCCGCCGGGGACTGTTCTATCTGCTTCAGTCCCGCGGAGAAACGGCCCGGCTGGTGGAGGACAGTGACATCAAAGAGGCCGTGGATGTTCCGCCGCAGAGCACACGGGCCAAGCTCAGGGGAGATTTTGTCCGCCGCGCCAAGGCCGCCAACCGCGACTTCACTGTGGACTGGGTGCACCTGAAACTCAATGACCGCGCCCAGCAGACGGTCCTGTGCAAGGATCCCTTTGCTGCAGTGGATGAGCGGGTCGAAGCCCTTTTGGCAACCCTTTAGCGGTATGGCCGGCGGTCCGGCGGTTCCCGGGCTTTCTGCGCCCTGAACTGCGCTAAGGCGGCACACAGGCAGAAACGCTACGCTGGTATGGAACGTCCGCGCCCTAGACGGCTCCGCCGGTGGATAGCGCGGACCCGACTGTCCACCACTGAAAGAAGTAGTGTGCGAAAAGTACTAGCCATAAGTTTGTCCGCCCTGGTCTTCCTGTCGGCCTGCTCCAGCGACGCCGACAACGACAACAACGGACCTTTGTCCTCGGTCAAGATCGAACGCGGTGAGGAAGGAACTGCCCCCACCATTGAGTTCGACAAGCCGCTGACAGCGGATGAGCCCACCCTGGAGCGAATCAACGACGGCGACGGCGAAGAAGTGGCCGAGGGCCAGACCGCCTCCATCCGCCTCGCTGCAGTGGACCCGGAAAAGGGCGACACCGTCCAGGAGACGTACACCGCCGAGCAGGGCGAAGACCTCGTTGTTGATGACACCCTCAAGCAGAGCAACGAACAGATGTACAGCGCCCTGCTGGGTGCACCCGTAGGGTCCGACTTCGCCTTCTACGTTCCCGCCAATGAAGAAGCCGGCACTGCCGGACAGTTCATTGTCTTCACCGTCACGGATGTGCGGGACGTTCCCACCCGCGCTTGGGGCTCCGACGTTGCCCCCGTTGAAGGTTCCCCCTCGGTGACGCTGGATGACGACGGCAAGCCGACCATCACCGTTCCGAAGACGGAGGCCCCCACTGAACTGGTGGTTCAGGACCTCAAGAAGGGCGACGGAAAGGTCGTCGAGGCCGATGACAGCGTCACGGTGCAGTATGAGGGCGTTAAGTGGTCTGACGGAACCACCTTCGACTCCAGCTGGAGCCGCGGCACCGCCGCTTCCTTCGGACTGGACCAGGTCATCCCTGCGTGGACTGACGGACTGGCGGGCAAGACCGTCGGTTCCCAGGTGCTGATTGTTGCCCCGCCGGCAACCGCTTACGGCACCACTGAAGGACATGAGCTGCAGAACGAGACGCTCGTATTTGTCGTCGACATTCTTGACGCAAAGTAAGATTGCACAAAGTCCACTGATTTAGGAGAACCATGTCATTTGGTAAGCGCGAATATGACCGCCAGAAGCCGGAGATCGACTTTCCGGATCACGAGGCCCCCACTGATCTCCTGATTGAAGACATCGTGGTGGGTGACGGACGCGAGGCCAAGGCCGGGGACACCGTTTCCACGCACTACGTCGGAGTTGCCTTCTCCACGGGTGAAGAGTTTGACGCATCCTGGAACCGCGGCACCCCGCTGGACTTCAAAGTCGGAGTGGGCCAGGTCATCCAGGGCTGGGACCAGGGCCTGCTGGGCATGAAGGTCGGCGGCCGCCGCCGGCTGGAGATCCCCGCTCACATGGCATACGGCGACCGCGGTGCAGGTTCCGCTGTTGCCCCCGGTGAGTCCCTCATCTTCGTAGTTGATCTGCTGGGCGTCCGCTAACCCGGATCCGCGGCAGAAGGCGGGCCGTTCAGCTGCACAGCAGCTGAACGGCCCGCCTTTTTGTGCTTCTTCCGGCGCCCCGTTTTAGTGTTCCGGGAAAGAAAGGGCTTCCGCCTCGGCCGTTTTGTACCTCCGAGGCGCGGTAGATTGGCTTCCGTGCCCGCCAACAGAACCGAACGCCTCCTGAATCTCGTGATCGCGCTGCTGTCCACCCGCAGGGGTTTCACGAAGCACGAACTCTTTGAAGAAATTGAGCTCTACGGCGAGGCGCCGTCGACCGCTGCCCGGGAAAAGCTCTTTGACCGGGACAAGGCCTTCCTGCGGGAACAGGGCATTCCGGTGGAGTCCTACAGCGAGGAAACCCTCTACGACCAGGACAATACGGTCCGCCGTTACCGGATCCGGGCGGATCAGTACCGGCTGCCGGGTGTCCGGTTTACGCCGGAGGAGTCCGCCGTCCTGGCGCTGGCCGCCAGCATGTGGGAGCAGGCCTCCCTCGGATCCGCCGCTGCGCGGGCTCTGCGCAAACTGCAGGCACGCGGCGTGGCTGCCGAAGACGCCGCCTCCAGTGCGCTGCAGCCGCGGATCCGGACCAATGACCCCAACTTTGAGACGGTCTGGAAAGCCACCACCACCCGTACGCCCATCTCTTTTGGCTACCGTCCGGCAGGCCGTTCAACGGCTAAAGAAACAGGCCCGGGAAAACCGGCCCGACGGCGGCGCAGTACGGTGCGCCATCTGCAGCCTTGGGGGATGGGCAGCAGGTTTGGCCACTGGTATGTCGTCGGATGGGATGCGGACCGCGGCGCGGAGAGGTTCTTCCGGCTCTCCCGCATGACCACACCCGTCAGCCTGGACGAGGGCAGCTACGACGTGCCCGCCGGCTTCACCATTGATGCCTCCCTCGCCTCCCTGGACCGGGTCTTCGCCCCGGTAACGGCCGTGGTCCGCGTGCGGGAAGGCGCGGCAGCGGAACTGCGGCTGCGCGCCGACGCAGCGCCGGTACCGTCCGGGCAGCCTGGCTGGGAGGAATTAACGCTCACGGTTCCGGATCTGGACGCGCTTGCTGCGGACACAGCCGCAATGGGCTCCCGTGCCGAGGCCGTTCACCCGCCCGAATTCCGCGCCGCCGTCGCCGACCTGCTCCGGCTGGCCCTGGCGGCACAGGACAAACCGGTGCCCGCATTCACCCTCGTTCCGCGCGGACCCGCCCCTGCCGCCAGCTCCACCGCTGCCCAGAGCCACCTGACCCGCCTGCTGGACCTGGTGCCGTATGTGCTGGGGAACCAGGGAGCAGATCTTGAACAGACGGCCCGCCGCTTCGGGGTGACTCCCGCCCAGCTGGCCGATGACCTGAACCTGCTCTTCGTGAGCGGTCCGCGGCACTACCCCAACGGCCTGATGGACGTGAATTTTGAAAACGGCCAAATCTTCATCGATAACGCCGAGGACCTCTCCGAACCGGTGCGGCTGGGCATGGATGAGGCAGCGGCTCTGATTGTGGGACTGGAAACCCTGTCATCCCTCCCCGGCGTGGGCACTGCTCCGGCACTGGCCAGCGCCCTGGAGAAGCTCAGCGAAGCGGCAGGGGAGGCGGGGCGGGTGGGCACCGCCGTCGCCGCCAGACTGGCGGAACCCACGGCCGCCGCCGGCGTCCTGGACACGCTGCAGCGTGCCATCGCCGGCCGCCGCCAGCTGAGCCTCCGGTACCTCGTGCCGAGCCGCGACGAAATAACGGACCGCACGGTGGATCCGCGCCGGATCTTTTCCGTGAACGACCTCTGGTACCTGGAAGCCTGGTGCCATCGTTCCGAGGGGGTGCGCAACTTCCGGGTGGACCGGATCCACGGCGTCACAGATTCCGGACCCGCTTCGTGGCAGGGCCCCGATCCCGATGCCGCCTTCCCTTCCGGCCTGTTCCGCCCCGGAGATGAAGATCTCCTGGTTACGCTCATCCTTGAGCCCTCTGCCAGCTGGGTGGAAGGAGCATACGACGCCGTCCGCCGCGCTGATCTGCCGCGCGGACGCAGCGCCGTGGAACTGCGCGTGGGAAATACGCGCTGGATTCCCGGCTTCATTGCGCGGCAGGGCGGCGGCGCGGCCGTCGCCGAGCCGCAGGAGCTGCGGCGCGAAACGCAGACGTGGCTGCGGGAGGCCCTGGCAAACTATCCTGCCGGGCAGACCGACCGCTGATTTCCGGCGAGGGGGTGCCTGCTCCGCCCGCGGGCGCTGCGATGCCGGTCCAAGGCGTCCCCGGCACTATGCTTGAACTATGCCTTGGTGGTCCTGGATTTTGATATGGGCGGCGCTTGTTGTCGCCGCCGCGGCGTTCTACGCCCTGATTGGCTGGCGGATTTTCCGCAAGTTCATGAGTACACTGCGTGAAGCTGAGAGCGCTGTATCGGCGCTGGCTGTTTCCGTGCCGGTAGCGGCGGCACCGCTCGCGGCCACGCCGGACCGGGAGCTGGGGATTTTCGAGGACCCCATCCTCGTGAGGGCCCGCTACGAAGAAGGCAAAGAAGCCCGAAAGCTCCGGCGCAGAGAGCGCCGGGTGAGCCGGCGCCTGTCGAATAACCAGCCCCGCGCCCTGCGGGACTTCCCAGATCTCTGACATACAATGTCTGCAAACGAAAGGACACCGGCATGAATATTCAAGGCTGGCAAATCGCAATTCTGGTCATTCTGGCCCTCCTGCTCTTTGGCGCACCCAAGCTACCCGGGCTGGCCCGCAGCGTGGGACAGTCGCTGCGCATCTTCAAGTCCGAGGTCCGCCAGATGCAGGACGAGAACAAGCCGGCAGCTTCTGCCGAAGAGCCGGTGGAAGGACGAATCGTCAACACTCCGCCCGCAGCCGGCACTCCGTCCGCCCCGGTTCCCCCCACCGCCTCCGTTCCGCCCACCGTTCCGGTTCCGCCGGCAGCACCCGGCCATGCAGCCGCTCCCGGCACGGATCAGCGCCCCGCGGGTAACCCGCCCACCAGCCTGTAACGGCCGTGGCGCTGACCCAAGGGCGCAAATCCAACCCTGAAGGGCGGATGGCCCTTAAGGAACACCTGAAAGAAGCGCGCAACCGCCTCTTCAAGGCCGGCATCGCCATGCTGCTTGGCACCGTGGCGGGCTTCTTTCTGTACACGCCTGTTTTTGCCGCGCTGACCCGCCCGGTTACCGATGTCGGCAACGAGGACGGCCGGCTGGCCACCATCAACTTCGAAGGTGTGGCAACACCCTTCGACCAAATGATCCAAGTCTCCATCTTCATTGGGCTCCTGGTGTCCTGCCCGGTATGGCTTTACCAGCTGTGGGCCTTCATTACCCCCGGACTGAAGACGAAGGAACGCCGCATCGCCCTGGGTTTCCTGGCGGCCTCCGTACCACTGTTCCTGGGCGGCGTCGCGCTGGCCTGGATCCTGCTGCCCAGCGCCATTAAGGTCCTCACGGGCTTCACGCCCGAGGGCAGCGCCAACGTCATCACCGCCAGCGTCTACCTGGCCTTTGTGCTTCGTCTCATGCTCGCCTTTGGCATTGCCTTCCTGATCCCGGTGGTTCTGGTGGGCCTGAACATGACAGGGATCCTTCCGGGCAAGCTCATCGTCAAGTACTGGCGGATCACGCTCTTCCTGATCTGCGTTTTCGCTGCCATGGCCGCCCCCGGCGGTGACGCCCTGAGCATGTTCTACATGGCCGCCCCGCTGCTGCTGCTGTTCGGCGTAGCCGTGGGGATCTGTCTCCTCAATGACAAGCGCCGCGCCCGCCGGCGGGCTGAGCGCGAAGCCGAAATCGACGAGAGTGCCAATACGGCCACACCGCTGGAAAACCTGTAACACTTCCGGGGCCCCGGTTCAGCCCAAGGCGGAGCAGCACCTTCAAAGGCGCGTCCGGGGCCCCGCAGAGTCTAGGCTGGGAATATGACTTCCCCGTCGGAGCGGTACCTGGCCGCGAAAGAACGTGCCGAGCACTCCAAGACCCATCTGGCCGTCTTTGAGCAGCAACTGGGCTTTGACCTTGATCCCTTCCAATCCGAGGCCTGCCGTTCGGTTGAGGCCGGCAGAGGCGTCCTCGTGGCTGCCCCCACCGGTGCCGGCAAGACGGTGGTGGGGGAGTTCGCCGTCTACATGGCCCTGGAACGCGGCCTCAAGGCGTTCTACACCACCCCCATCAAAGCGCTGAGCAACCAGAAGTACCTTGAGCTTTCGGCCTCCTACGGCTCGGACCGGGTGGGGCTGCTCACCGGTGACACGAGCATCAACCCGGACGCGGACGTCGTCGTCATGACCACCGAAGTCCTGCGCAACATGCTGTACTCCAACTCCTCCACCCTGGATGACCTGGGGTACGTGGTGATGGACGAGGTGCACTACCTGGCCGACCGGTTCCGCGGAGCCGTCTGGGAAGAAGTCATCATCCACCTGCGCTCCGACGTGCAGCTGGTCTCCCTCAGTGCCACCGTTTCCAACGCGGAGGAGTTCGGAGCCTGGCTGGATACGGTGCGCGGCGACACCGACGTCGTAGTGTCCGAACACCGGCCCGTGCCGCTTTGGCAGCACGTCATGGTGGGCCGCGACATCATGGACCTTTTCGAGTCCGACGTGTCCTTCGACGAAGCGGCGGAACCGGCGCAGCCGGCCGGCGTCCAGGAACGCTACCGGGTGAATCCCGAACTGCTCGAGCTCGCCCGGGCCGAATCCCGGATCAACCAGCGCGGCCACGGCGGTCATTGGGGCGGCTCCCGCGGATCCTCGCACAGCAGCCGGCGCGACACTTCGCGCCGCGGGCCCTCGGGACCGCCCATCAGCCGGATCCCCAAGGCATCGCGTCCGGCCGTCATTGCCCAGCTGGACAAGCGCGGCCTGCTGCCGGCCATCACCTTCATCTTCTCCCGTAACGGCTGCGAGGGAGCCGTGCGCCAGTGCGTGGACTCGGGGCTGTGGCTCACCAGCGAGTCCGAACGCACGGCCATTGCCCGCATTGTGGACGAAGCCAGCCAGGACATTCCCGAAGATGACCTGGAAGTGCTTGGCTTCTGGACCTGGCGCGAGGGGCTGATCCGCGGGTTTGCCGCCCACCATGCCGGCATGCTGCCCACCTTCAAGGAAGTGGTGGAACGGCTGTTCACCGCCGGCCTGGTCCGGGCCGTCTTCGCCACCGAAACCCTGGCCCTTGGCATCAACATGCCGGCCCGCACCGTGGTGCTGGAAAAGCTGGACAAGTTCAACGGAGAAGCCCACGTGGACATCACCGCGGGGGAGTACACCCAGCTCACCGGCCGTGCCGGACGCCGCGGCATCGACGTCGAAGGCCATGCAGTGGTCCTCTGGCAGCCCGGCACAGACCCCGCCGCCGTTGCCGGCCTGGCCTCCCGCCGGACCTATCCGCTGAACTCCAGCTTCCGTCCCACGTACAACATGAGCATCAACCTGATGGCCCAGTTTGGCCGCGAGCGGTCGCGCGAAATCCTGGAGTCGTCCTTTGCCCAGTTCCAGGCGGACCGCTCGGTGGTGGGACTGGCGAAGCAGGTCCGGTCCAGGGAGGAGTCCTTGGCCGGGTATGAAAAGGCCATGACCTGCCATCTGGGCGACTTCACCGAGTATGCCGCGCTGCGGCGCCAGCTGTCGGACCTGGAAGCACAGGCCTCCAAGACCCACGCACGGGACCGCCGCTCCGCCGTCGCCTCCTCTCTGGACGGACTGGTGCAGGGAGACGTGATCCTTATCCCCGGGGGGCGGAATTCCGGCTACGCCGTGGTGCTGCCGCAGGAAGCCCAGCCAGGCCGGGAGGCCCGCACCACGGTGCTGACCGAAGACAAGCAGATCCGCCGCATCACCGCCGCTGAACTGGACGGCCCGGTGGAGATGGTCTCGCATATCCGCGTTCCCAAGTCCTTTAATTCCCGGGCGGCGAAGGACCGGCGTGATCTGGCCTCCTCCGTCCGGAACGCCCTGCATGACCACCGCCCTCCGCGCAAGTCCGCGGCCCGCGGCGGGGACCTGCACGTGGGCGGCAGCAACCGCCAGGAACAGGCGATTGCGGAGCTGCGCCGGAAGATGCGGGCCCATCCCTGCCACGGCTGCAGTGACCGCGAAAACCATGCACGCTGGGCCGAGCGCTGGTGGAAACTGCGCCGGGAGACGGATAATCTGGCGGCGCAGATCCGCGGCCGCACCAACACCATTGCCAAGACCTTCGACCGGGTGTGCGACGTTCTGGGCCGCTACGGTTATGTGGCGCCGGACGAGGACGGCCGGGTGGTGGTAACTCCAACGGGTCAGAAGCTGCGCCGCATTTACGGTGAAAAGGACCTCCTGACCGCCCTGTCGCTGCAAAAGGGAGCCTTTAACGACGTCGACGCCGCTGAACTGGCAGCGCTGGCCACCGCCCTGGTGTACCAGGCCAAACGCGAAGAGCGCGGCGTGCGGCCAAAGCTGCCCAGCGTGTCCCTTGAAGTGGCCATGGACATCATCATCCGGCAGTGGTCCGAGCTCACCGACCTTGAAGAGTCTGAACGGCTCCCGCAGACCGGCGAGCCCGAGCTGGGCCTGGTCTGGCCCATGTACAAGTGGGCGAAGGGCAAGCACCTTCAACTGGCGCTGAACGGCACCGAATTGGCGGCCGGGGACTTTGTCCGCTGGACCAAGCAGGTCATCGACCTCCTGGACCAGCTGGCCAAGGTTCCCGACCTGCCCGGGGGTCTGCGCCGGCGGTGCATCGAGGCCATCGGCCTGATCCGCCGCGGCGTCGTTGCCTATTCCGCCGTCGGCTAGTAACCGCGGCACCCCGAACACCCTTGACCCGCGGGCCTGCGCGGCCGGCAAACCCCGCATGCCCGTGCTTCCCGCCGGCCTGCACCATTGAACAGCACGACCCAACAGCACTACAGAAAACAGGTGAGTCCTTGAACGCCAACCCCGCTCCGAGCAGCTCCAAGCTGACGCTTTACCGCAACGGATCCGTGTACAGCGCGGCTGATCCGTTTGCCACGGCAATGCTGGTGGACGGGGACACCATCGCGTGGGTTGGCTCCGAACATGCAGCCACGTCGCTGCAGGATAACCGGATGACCGTCGTTGACCTGCAGGGCGCGCTCATCACGCCCGGGTTTGTGGACTCGCATGCCCATATTACGGAAACCGGCGCTGCACTGTCCTCCCTGGATCTGACCGGTGCATCCTCCCTCGCCGAACTTCTGGACCTGGTGGCCAAGGCCGCAGCGGGCACAGAAGGCCTGATTGCCGGTTACGGATGGGACGAGTCCTCCTGGCCGGAGCGCAGGGTGCCGACGGCTGCCGAGCTGGATGCGGCGTCGGGATCCCGTCCGGTCTACCTGGCACGGACCGACGTGCACTGCGCCGTCGTCTCCGGAACCCTAGCCGCCGGGCTGAAGCTGGCAGAATACGACGGCTGGGACAACGGCTTTGTGGTCCGGGCCGCGCACACCGTTGCGCGGACGGCATCCCGGTCCCTGGACCTGGCCCAGCGCTCCCGCTACCAGCAGGCCGCCCTGAAGCACGCAGCCGGGCAGGGCATCATCGCGGTAACCGAAATGGCCGCGCCACACATCTCCCCGGTCGAGGATCTTCGCCAGCTGATGGGCTTGGAAGGCTCCCTGGGCTCGGACCCGCTGCCGGAGGTGCTTCCCTACTGGGGGCAGCTCGCCCAGACGGAGGCCGAACTGGAAGAAATCACGGCGCCGTTTGAGGGCCGCCTGCGCGGGCTGGCCGGAGACCTGAACATGGACGGGTCCATCGGTGCCCGGACGGCCGCCCTCAGGGCACCCTACGCGGATGCCCCGGAAACGTCCGGAACCCTGTACCTGACCGCCGAGCAGGCCGGACGGCATCTGGAGCTGGCCACCCGCGCCGGACTTCAGGGCGGTTTCCACGTGATCGGCGACGGCGGCCTGGATACCGTCCTGGCGGGCCTCCGGCTCGCCGCCGAAGCCGTGGGCGAGGACCGAATCCGTGCCTCCCACCACCGGCTGGAACATGTCGAGATGGCCGACGACGCCGCGATCGCCGAGCTGGTGCGTTACGGCGCGATCGCCAGCATGCAGCCGGGGTTCGATGCCGCCTGGGGCGGAACCGGTGAACTCTACGAGCAGCGGCTGGGTGAACGGAGCCGCTCGATGAACCGTCTGGCATCCCTGCTTTCCGCCGGAGTCATGGTGGCCATGGGGTCCGATTCTCCCGTTCTGCCGCTGGATCCCTGGTCCGCCGTGCGGGCCGCGGTCTCGCTCTCCAACCCCGAGGAGCGCATTTCCGCCCGTGCGGCCTTCATTGGCCACACCCGGGCGGGATGGCGGGCCGCCGGCTCGGGGAACTTCATGCTGGGCCAGCTGGCACCCGGGGCGCCGGCGTCGTATGCGGTGTGGGAAGTCGAGGAACTCATGGTGCAGACGCCGGATGCCAAGGGTGCGGCCTGGAGCACCGATCCGCGGGCCGGCACTCCGCTGCTCCCCGCGCTGGACACCGCCCATCAGCCGCGCTGCCTGCTGACGGTCCACAACGGAACCGAACTCTACCGATCAGTAGGTTTTTAACGGCGCTATGCCGGTCTTCAGCCCCGCCTGACCTGCACTGACGCACAAACGTCCTAGTCAGAGGCTTGTTGACACAGCAGAGACAGCACGTAGGCTAGGGGAATCGCGGAGCAGCCCGTCAAAATCCGGGCTTTCCGCGGCCGGATAAATCCCGCACTGCTTGACATGTGCACACTAGGGGCGGGTCCCATCGTCAGTAGAAAACAGTTCCGGCGGAAGCCGGTTCTGGCCCGAAGGCGAAGGGACCCGCCCCGATGTGTGCCCGGAAGCGCCCGGGGATGTGACCGGGGTGTGACCGGCATGGCATCGGGCGCTGCACGGGGCGGCAGCCGGCTCCCATATACTGGGAAGTCGTGTTGGGGTAACACCCCCACTGGCTGCGTTCCACGCAGCCTGTCCCCAATGAAAGGCAACCTGCGTGCGCGTCCTGACCATCATCCCGACTTACAACGAAATCGAATCCCTCCCCAAAACGCTCCAGCGGCTGCGGCTGGCGGTACCGGATTCGGACGTGCTGATCGCGGACGATAACAGCCCGGACGGCACCGGTGCCTATGCAGACGAGATCGCCGCCAAGGACCCCCAAGTTCATGTGCTGCACCGCAGGGGAAAAGAAGGACTCGGAGCGGCCTACATTGCCGGTTTCCGCTGGGGCCTGGAACGCGGCTACGACATCCTCGTGGAAATGGACGCAGACGGATCCCATAAGCCCGAGCAGCTGCCGCTGCTGCTGGAAGCTGCGGAGAAGGGTGCCGATCTGGTCATCGGCTCCCGCTGGGTCACGGGCGGCTCCGTGGTCAACTGGCCCCTGCACCGCAAGATCCTCTCCCGCGGAGGAAGCACCTACTCGCGCCTCATGCTGGGCATCGGAGTCCGTGACATCACCGCAGGGTTCCGGGCTTTCCGGCGCAGCACCCTGGAAGCGCTGGACCTCAGCGCCGTTGAATCGGTGGGCTACGGATTCCAGGTGGACATGACGTTCCGCGTTGCCCGTATGGGCCTGCGCATCCAGGAGGTGCCGATCACCTTTGTTGAGCGGGAATTTGGTGCTTCCAAGATGAGCGGGAACATTGTCTTCGAAGCCATCGCCAACGTGACGAAGTGGGGCCTGGGCGCCCGCTGGAACAAGCTGACCCACCGGAGCTAAAGACCCGGCCCGGACACCTTGGGCCCGGATACACCAAAGGGAGGGCGGCTGCCGTACGGCAGCCGCCCTCCCTTTAATGTGCTGTTCGGGCGCGAAGACCCGGACTGCTGTTTTCCGATCCTGCTACTTCGAGGCTGAAGTGCGCTCTCCGCGGCGCTCACGCAGGATGGTCAGGCGATCCTGGAGGATCGTCTCCAGTTCCTCGATGCTGCGTCGCTCCAGCAGCATGTCCCAGTGGGTACGGACCGGCTTGTCGTTGCTGGTGTCCGGCTTCTCGCCGTCGACCAGGAGCGCTTCCTTGCCGGTCTTGGATACCCATACCGGAGGAACATCGGCCTCGGCAGCGAACGTCACGAATACCCGTTCGCCGTCCTCGCAGCGGTATTCCACCCGCTGGCGGGGAGCCGGCTCAACGCCGGACTCAGTCTCCATGCTCTGCGCGCCAAGGCGCATACCCCGCAGGCTGCGATCGCTCATCTTTTCTCCCTCTTCAGTCCGAAGGATCCCGGAGGACCCGTCTGTAGTGCTGGTTGGTACCGTTCGGCCCCGGTACCCTAAAGTTTGTGCCACCCGACCGGACACGCAGTCCGCATCCGATTAACGGTTCCGTCCGGCAAGCGCCCCACAGTCTTCAACGCGGCGTCGGCGCCGAATGTTCCGGCACGGAGCTGCGTTCAGCAGGCGGGCGCCTGGGGACAGACCCCGGCAAACAACCAATTATACCGGGCGGCAGCCGGTCATGGTAACCGCGGCCCGGAGCCGCGGTTACCATGACCCGAAGCGGGCCCTTAGAGGGCTGCGTCGGGGGAGCCTGCGAGGGTCGGGGAGGCAGGTGCCGAAGCCGCTGCCGCAGCACCGTCCGCAGCGGGCACCGACGCCTTGCCCGACGCGGCAGGGGAGGTACCGTTGGCAGTGCCGTTGGGGGAGAGGGCATCGGGAACAAAGTTCCCCAGTGCACTGCCCACACCCTTGAGTGCTTCGCCAAGCTCGCTCGGAATGATCCAGAGCTTGTTCGAGGTGCCCTCAGCCAGCTTGGGCAGGGTCTGCAGATACTGGTAGGCCAGCAGCTTCTGGTCGGGGTTGCCCTTGTGGATGGCCTCGAACACCTTGGCAATGGCCTGGGATTCGCCGTCGGCCCGGAGGATGTCAGCTTTGGCATCACCCTCGGCTGCCAGGATGGCTGCCTGCCGGCGGCCTTCGGCGTTCAGGATCTGCGCCTGCTTGGTACCTTCAGCGGTGAGGATGGTGGCGCGGCGCTCACGTTCGGCACGCATCTGCTTTTCCATGGAATCCTGGATGGACAGGGGCGGCTCGATGGCCTTGAGCTCAACGCGGGAAACACGGATGCCCCAGCGGCCGGTGGCATCATCGAGCACACCGCGCAGCTGGCCGTTGATGCGGTCACGCGAGGTGAGTGCTTCTTCGAGGTTCAGTCCGCCGACGACGTTGCGCAGCGTTGTGGTGGTCAACTGCTCAACCGCGTGGATGTAGTTGGCGATTTCATAGGTGGCGGCGCGCGGATCGGTGACCTGGAAGTACACGACCGTATCGATCGAGACCACCAGGCTGTCCTCGGTAATAACCTGCTGCGGCGGGAAGGAAACTACCTGCTCGCGGAGATCCAGCAGCGGCAGCAGCCGGTCCACAAACGGAATCAGGATGGTCAGGCCCGGGTTCAGGGTCCGCTGGTACTTGCCCAGGCGTTCGACGACGCCCGCGCGTGCCTGCGGAATGATCTTGACCGATTTCACCAGGATGACCAGGACAAAAATTATCAGGACAGCCAGAATGATGACGAGGCCCGTTGTTCCGGAACTCATATTCCCCCTTCAAGGTTTGGCCGGCCCGTTCCGGGCCTGCCTTTCTGTGTCCGGTGGCATCTGCCGCCGGGCGGCGCTGCGGGAATCCGCCGCGCCGGTAAAGTTCAGTGCCCGCCGCACCCTACCGCTGAGAGCCGGGTTCTTCGGAAGATTCCCCTTCTGCGCCGGCCTCCGCGGAGTGGGCGCCGGCGGGAGCGGGCAGGACGACGGCGGTGGCCCCGTCAATCCGCGTCACCAGCACGGGTGCGCCGGCCGTGAGGCTGGAGCCGTCCGCTGTCCGCGCTGTCCAAATGTCGCCGCCGATCTTGACGGTTCCGGCGGAACCGGAAACGGCTTCCATGGCCACGGCGGATGCGCCGATCAGCCGGTCAATGTTGGAGCGCTGGTCCCGCGGTCCGCGTTCCAGATGCTTCATGGCAACCGGACGGACCAGGAAGATCATCAGCAGCGACACGATGCAGAAAACCACCACCTGGAGGAATACCGGTGCTCCCAGGATTGCCGCCAGCATGGCGCCCAGGGCACCGACGGACAGCATGGCAAAGAAAAGGTCCAGCGTCAGTGTTTCGATGGCGGCCAGCGCCAGGAAAAGCACCAGCCAAACGGCCCAGCCGTAGTCAAGCAGCCATTGGTTTACTTCCTGCATGTCGCTCCCTTCAGCTCCGCCGGGGCTGGTCCGCGGCGGTTGGTGTACGGGCGGTGCTGCCCATTCTGCCTCAAACGGGTCCGGTTTAGTCCGGCGACACCGGTGATAGCTATAACGTTTGGGTGCCGCTTTCCGTGTCCGGTGTCATAGTGTCCGCGCCTGCGGCGCTCAGGCGGCGCGAAAAAGCTGAAGAGTGAAGGAGGCGGTCACCGGGATGGTATCCGGCAGCCCGGCCAGGTTCTCCTGAAGCAAGTTGCGGTCCAGATGCCGTGCGGACGGACCCATCAGCGCCACGTTGCGGATGTCGGCGGAGCGCAGGTCCATGACGTATTCGCAGTGCCGGGTTTCTGCCGGCCGGAAATGCGCCTGGACCGCGACGGCTACGCGGTTTTCCTTTTCAGCGCCGATGTCCAGCATGCCGGCCAGCCCCCGGATTTCCTGCAGGTGTCCGGGCTGCGGCGTTACTACGGCCAGGACTCCGCCGGGGCGCAGTACGCGGCGGAATTCCGGGACGTTGCGCGGGGCGAAGACATTGAGCACTGCATCGACGGCGCCGTCGGCCACCGGGAGCGGACGCCAAACATCCCACACCAGGCAGTGCGCTGCAGGCAGCGCCCGGGCGGCACGCCGCAGGGCAAACTTGGAGATATCCAGGGCCACCGCATCCGCGGCGGGCAGCGCGTTGCTGACCACGCCAAGGTAGTAGCCGGTCCCGGCTCCGGCGTCGAGCATCATCCGCGCGTCGGGAACCGCCGACGCCACCAGACCGGCCAGGTCATCGGCCATGCGGCGGTAATGCCCGGCGGCGAGGAAGTCCACGCGGGCCTGCACCATTTCAGCGGTGTCGGCAGCAAATTTGGTGCCGCTGCCCGTGAGCAGGTTGAAGTAGCCCTGGCGCGCGGCGTCGAACCGGTGCCCCCGCGGGCAAACGAGGCTGGCCGTCGGGGCAGCTTCGCCGGTGGGGGTTCCCGGCGGGATTCCGGGAGCCGAGAACGGCTCGCGGCAGACAGGGCACAGCAGCAGGGACAGGGGAACGGAGGGCATCATTCCATCTTAGGCGCGCCGCTGAGACGGGCGGGAACCACAGCAGTAGTAGGCTCGGGCGGGTGAAACCATGTGACTTGGATCTCCTGAATTCCGTTTCTGAACCTACTATCCATCCGGACGGCACCCGTGCGGTGGTGTCCGTGACGCGGCCCGATTTCGCGGCCGATGCCTACGTTGGCCAGCTCTGGTCCATCCCGCTGTCCGGAAGCAGCGACCCCTCCGGCAACGGTTCCGCCGGCAGCGGCGGCCCGCGGCGGATCACGCGGGGATTCTCCGACACCCGGCCGCGATTCTCGCCCGACGGCGAAGTCCTCGCCTTTGTGCGGTCCCTGCCCGGCCAGAAACCGCAGCTCTTCGCGGTTCCCGCCGCGGGCGGCGAACCGGCCCAGCTCACCGACTCCACAATGGGGGTTGGCTGGTTCCGTTTCTCCCCGAACTCCGCCCAGATAGTGTTCACCTCCCGCGTTCCCGCGCCGGGACGGTACGGAACCGTCGACGGCGTTGGTGCCGGCGCCGAGGACCCCCGCCTCATCAGCAGCTACAAATACCGCGCCAACGGTGCCGGCTACACCGCAGACAAGCGGGTGCAGGCCTTCCTGCTGGATCTGCCTGCCCTTGATGCTGAACCGTGGATTGAGCCGGTGGGCCGGGCCAAGGAAGCCCTGAGCAGTGCCGCGGATCAGAATGCCGGCGAAACCGCAGGCAGCGCAGCCGAAACCGGGGCCGGCGCCTTTCCCCCGGCCCGGCAGCTCACCTCCGCCGACGCCGATGCCTCCGCCCCCGTGTTTTCAGCCGACGGAAAGCGCATTCTGTTCACCGCTTCCCTTCATGAGCGGGCGGATGAGGACCTCGTCTCCGATCTCTACTCCCTGGACCTTTCCGGAGGAGAACCCGAGCGCCTGACGAACATGGAGCCCCTGACCGGCTCGCTGCTGGGCGCCGATCTGCCGACTCCCAGTGACGACGGCGAATGGCTGTTTTTCCTGGCATCTGAACTTTCCGGGTCAGGTACCGATTTCGTGGCCCGCAGCACCTCGCTGTACGTTCTGCCCTCGGATGCTTCGGCGCCGCCCCGGCGGCTGACCGATCCGGACACTATTGATTTGGCGGAGGGCGGCATTGTTCCGGCCGGAAACTCCACGGTTCTGGTGTTCAACCGTACCCGCGGCACAGTCGAACTGCTGAAGATCGATGCGGCGGGCGACAGTGAGGTCCTGGTCTCCGGGCCGCGCGTGGTGCAGGCTGCAGCGGCGGCCGCGGGCGCCGTCGTCGTCAGCTATGCGGACGCCGGAACCATGGGTGACGCGGCGCTGGTAGAGGCCGGCGGGATGCGTGCGCTGACGGACTTTTCGGCGGCACTTCGGCGTCAGGCGGCGCCCACACCGGGCACCGAGGAGATCCATCCGTCGCGTGACGGCTACCCCGTGCACGGATGGGTGTTCCTGCCTGAGGGGCCCGGTCCGCATCCCGTGCTGCTCAATATCCACGGCGGACCTTTTGCGCAGTTCGACTGTGCCTACTTCGATGAGGCGCAGGCCTACACTGCAGCCGGCTATGCCGTGGTGCAGTGCAATCCCCGGGGTTCGGCGGGATACGGCCAGGAGCACGGCCGCGCCATCAAGGAGGCCATGGGAACCAAGGACCTTGACGACGTCCTGTCCTTCCTCGAAGGGGTGCTGAGCACTCATCCGGAACTCGACGGCGAACGCCTGGGCGTGATGGGCGGTTCCTACGGCGGCTACCTGAGCGCGTGGACCATCGCCAACGATCACAGGTTTACAGCCGCCATCGTGGAGCGCGGCTTCCTTGATCCCCTGTCCTTCATTGGATCAGCGGACATCGGCTGGTTCTTCAGTGCCGCGTACACCGGGCAGGACCCGGACAAGGTGCTGGCGCAGAGTCCCATGGCACGGGTGGGCGACGTGCGAACCCCCACCCTGGTGGTGCATTCCGAAGAGGACCTGCGCTGCCCGGTGGAACAGGCACAGCGCTACTACACGGCGTTGAAGCAGCGCGGGGTTTCCACTGAAATGCTGCTGTTCCCGGGCGAAAACCATGAGCTGTCCCGGGCCGGAACGCCCTGGCACCGGCGCCAGCGCTTCGAGCACATCCTGCAGTGGTGGGCCACATGGCTGCCCACGCCGGCCAACCCGGGAGAGCGTGAGGCCGCGGCAGGCGCCTAGAAGCCCAGGCCCCGCTGGGCCTCGTCGATGGACGGCGAGGCCCAGCGGCGCAGGTATTCGCTGTTGCTGCACAGGGACCGGGTGAGGACCTTATCCACATAGACGGTGCCGTTGAGGTGGTCCGTTTCGTGCTGCACGATTCTTGCCTGCCAGCCTTCGAAGTCGCGCTGCTGTGAGGCTCCATCGGCGTCGGTGTACTGCAGCGTCACGGAACGGAACCGCGGGACCACACCCTGGTATCCGTTGAAGGAAAGGCAGCCCTCGAAGAACTCCACCATCTCGGGGCCGGCGGGCCGGTACTCGGGGTTGATGGCGGCGAAGAACTGCAGTGGATAGCGTTCCCGAATGTCCGTCAGGTCGGGATCTTCGAAATGGTCCTCCAGTACGGCGAGCCGCAGCGGAACGCCCAGCTGCGGAGCTGCCAGGCCAACACCCGGGGCTGCATGCATGACCCGGCGCATCAGTGCAATGAAGGCAGCCAGTTCGCCGTCGTCCAGCTGCCCGTTGTAGGGGAGCGCGGGCTGTCGAAGGGCGGGGTGGCCCAATTGAACGATCGGCGGCATGTCCGCTTCCAGCAGTGGAAGGACCAGATCACGGATGTAAGCAGTTTCTGAAGGCACGGCCCCATCATAGTTGCCACTGCTTCTCCTGCCCGCGTCGGGGCGTTAGGCTCTGCCGTCATGACAGAGCAACAGCCGTACGAGGTGCTGGCAGTTCTTCCCGGATTTGAGCTGCGGAACTATCCTGCCCACGTGGTGGCCCAGGTGACTGTCCATTCGGATTTCGAGTCGGCGGGAAATACTGCCTTCCGCTACCTGTTCGGCTACATCAGCGGCAACAACAGGCGGGGCGGGCCGGCTCTCCAGGACGTGTCAGCCGATCAGGCGGAGGTCCGGTTTTCACAGCAGATCCCCATGACGGCGCCGGTGCTGCTGCAGCCTGAGGGTTCCGCAGACGTCTTCACCGTAGCCTTTGTGCTCCCTGAAGCATTTTCCGCCGAGACGGCACCGGATCCCCAGGATCCCGCCGTCTCCATTGTGGCGGTGCCGGAAAGCAGGGCGGCTGCGGCTTCTTTTTCAGGGCGCTGGACGGCGAAGAACTATCTGGATCACGCCGGGGCGCTGGGCGAGGCGGCGGAGGCCGCCGGTTTCACGGTACTGGGCCTGCCCCGGTTCGCTCGGTTTGATCCGCCTTACACGCCGTGGTTTCTGCGCCGCAATGAGGTCATCCAGACGGTGGAATAGCTGAAAAGGGCAAAAAAATAACCGGTTTGGGTGCCACGGACATGCCGTGGACACCCAAAACCGGGGGAGAGCGGGGGAATTAGCCCTCGCAGTCCATGCAGTACTTGTCGCCGTTCTTTTCCTTGGCGATCTGCGAACGGTGGCGCACCAGGAAGCAGGACATGCAGGTGAACTCGTCAGCCTGAGCCGGCACAACCTTGATGAGCAGCTCTTCGCCGGACAGATCGGCACCGGGAAGTTCGAAACCGTCAATGGCGTCCGTTTCGTCAGCGACGTCCCGAACAGCCGTCATTGCGCCGCCGCGCTGCTGGGCCTTCAGGCCCTCGAGGGAGTCGCTGGGGCGGTCTTCTTCCTTGACGCGGGGAGCATCATAATCAGTAGCCATGTGAAGTGCTTATCTCCTGAAATTTTGGGGGGTTGAGCGTAGATCATATAGCCGGGGACCCCTTTTTTCCCAACTGGAGGCGCAAGTGCAAATCTTAGGCCCTGATCAGCTCTGGGGGAAGTGATCGACGTCCTATTTTTTAGTCGTTTTCGGCTTTTTGGTCTGGGGAGCAGTGGAGGATCGTCAGGGGACCGGTACGCGCCAGTTATGTCAGGCGGCTGTGGCTGCGGTTCACTGCCGGTGAGCGTTATGACAAGCTGGCCGAGCCCGGCCGGCGGTGCCCGGGCGTTATGACAAGCTGCCGTGGTCGAGTTCTTCGGGGCCGGGCGTTATGACAAGCTGCCGTGGTCGAGTTCTTCGGGGCCGGGCGTTATGACAAGCTGCCGTGGTCGAGTACTTCGGGGCCGGGCGTTATGACAAGCTGGCTGGATTCGCCGGGGGCGTGGAATACGGGGCAGCACATTATGTCAACACAGGGTGGTTGTCGAGATTCGCCCGCGCACGCACTGGGGGACGTTATGTCAACTCATCTTGACACGGGACGGAGAAGGGGATCTCCCCGGAATTCGGTGACCTAGGTGAGCATTTGGAGCGGGGCATCAGCTGCCGGGCCCGGGTTGCCCGAAGATCACCGGGCGGGACTTTGCCGGAAGGTTGGGTGCAGGAGCTTGGTGACGGCTGAAAAACAGGGGATTGACGCACATTGGCAACTGGTGGGATTTAGCCTGTGAACCCCTCTCGGGCGCCTCTATGTAAACGCCGATAATCTACATTATGTCAACTAGCCTTGAGGAAGGGGTCCCCCGCGCCGTTCAGGACCCTGTCAGCCAGGTCCGGAGGCTACGTCGTCACCGCCATGTCGTCACCGCAACTTCGTCACCGCAGCGTTGTCGCCCTCGTCGTCCATCCGTTCCCGGCATCCAGGTGAGCGGCGGCTTCATCAGGGAGAAGGAGTTGGCCGGGAAGCATATGCTCCTATGCGTTCCGCTGATGTTGTTGGACCCGTGGGCGTGGACTGCCTTGAGTTGCACGCATTGCTGCGGCGGTCCCAGCTGCTGGCCACCGGCTGCGGGCTTACGGGCTGCGGCGAGCCGCCGGCCAGTGCCGGATGATCGACCGAGGCTCAGGCGGAGTTTGCCGCCGCGACAGGGGTGGCCGGGAATGCGCGGGCATGAGGGTTATTGCTGCGTCGGGCAGCATTCTCCGCCGGAACGGTGGGTTCTCCCCTGCACCATGACGTTGATAGGCAAACTCACCAAACTCACATAGACTCACACGAGACCGGAGCTGGAAACTCACAAGATACACAAGCACTCACAGGAGCCCGTGATGGAGAACCCCTTCCGCCCGTCAGCCGGTGCAACTCCCCCGCAAATCCTGGGCCGGGCAGGCGTGCTCGATGAGTTCGAGTACGGGCTTCGCCTCGGATCCGGAGCTCCCGGATTGCTGACCATCTTCACCGGGGCACGCGGAATCGGCAAAACGGTCATGCTCGGTGCCGCCCACGACATAGCCCGGGAAAAGGGCTGGGCGGTCATTTCCGAAACCGCCACGGCAGGCTTCATGGGCCGTATCGGAGAATCCATGCGAGGCATCGCCGAGGAGCTGGGGTCAGGTCCGGTCAACCGCCGCATCACGGCCATCGCTGCCGCCGGCTTCAGCATCACCACGCAGCTGCCGCCGGAACGCCAAGTGGCATGGCGGACACTGGGCGAGGAACTGCTCAGGCTCCTGGATGAACGAGGCAACGGGCTCATCATTACAGTGGATGAGATCCATGCCGCGGACCGCAGTGAACTCGCCCAGCTGGCCGCCAGCGTTCAGCACTTCATCCAGGACCGCCTTCCCATCGGGTTGGTCTTCGCAGGATTGCCCGCGGCGGTTTCCGACCTGCTGAACGAGGGAGTAGCCACCTTCCTCCGACGGGCGGACAAAATTGATCTCCACGCGGCCGCCATCCGGGAAGTGGATGAGTCCTTTGCGGCCACCTTTTCCGCTGCAGGCTTCCGGGTCTCCCCCGGCCTCGTGCACCGGGCAGCCGAAGCCACCGGCGGATATCCCTTCCTCATTCAGCTGGTGGGCTACTTCCTCTGGCGTGAGGCCGAAAACAGCCAGGGCGAACTCGGCCCGGAAGCCGTTGACCGAGCCATCGAGGCGGCACACCGCCGCAATGCGCGTACCGTCATCGAAGCGGCGCTTGCCGCCGCCTCCCCCAAAGATCTGGATTTCCTTTCTGCCATGGCCGAAGACGACGGCCCCTCCGTGGCCGGCGAAATAGGCCGGCGCATCGGGGCCCGTACAAATCTCGTCGCTAATTACCGTTCCAGGCTCCTGGCGGCTGGGCTCATACAGTCCGCCGGCCACGGCAAAGTTGACTTCGCGATCCCCGGCCTGCGGCAATACCTTCGCACCCGCCCCGGACGCTGAACCCGGTAAGGCTGCAAAAGATCGGTGGTTCACCCGGTAACCGTGCCGGGTGGAATTGGCTCGACGGGACGTACTGTCATGATGGGTCGCGTGAACATCACTGCTCAGCAGGCGCGGAGGTGGCGGCTGGGCCGGCACTGGCTTGATGCACGTGTGACTGCCCCGATTGAGGATGTGGTTGGCCGGGAAGGTGCCGTATCGGCGTGGCCGGTGACCGCACCGGAGCTGGCAGTCGCGGCGCGATGTAGTCCGGTCCATAAGGGAGCGCTGGAAGGTGCAGTCAAAGACGGCCGGTTAGTAAAGGCCTATGCGTTTCGCGGAGCCGTGCACCTCATGACACCGGACAGCGCATCCCTGTACCTGACGCTGCGCGCGTCGAGCAGGCAATGGGAGCGGCGAAGCTGGCAGGCGGCATATGGGCTCGCTCCAGGGGATTGGCCCGCGTTCCGGCAGCTCGTGCGCGACGCCGTGGCTGACCAGCCTCTGACCAGGCATGAGCTCAGTGAGGTGGCCGGCCGTGAACCTCGATACCGTCAGGCCGCAGCAGCTCTGGTGGACAAGACGGACACGCTGCTAAAACCGCTGATGTGGCAAGGTGACGTGTGCTTCGGGGCAGCTACGGACCAACCACGGCGGACCTCGTTCACTACCACGTGGCGGCCGGACTGAGCGCCGGCCGGCGTGCCCTCGATCGCTGGCTTGGGGATCTCGGGGACAAGATGTGCGCTGTCTCGGTTGACGGCCGGGACATGTGGATGCTTGCCGGTGAGGTCGACAGTCTTCATGCACTCACAAAAGTTGAAACGACGCCGGGCATCCGGCTCGTCTCGGCGGCCGACCCGTGGATCCTCGGTTCCGGAACAGCCGATCCGCTGATTGTTCCGCCGGGCCGGCGGGCACTGCTGTCTCGAGGCGCGAATCCGGTCCTGGCCCGCGGTGAGGTAGCCGGCACCTGGGCCGTAAAGAGCAGGAAGCTTACGGTGACGTTGTTTCCGGACAGACCCGTCATGGACGACGCCGAATTGTTCGAGGAGTGCGCCCGTGCCGCGGCAGTTACGGGAGCGGCGAATTACTCTTGCTCCTTGCTGGAATTATGAAAATCTCGCCCACATGAATTCTTCTCTTTCCGCAGGGGACAAAAACGCCCTGCCCGGATTCATCCGCCTATTCCGACGGGCGGCGGTACTCGCCTTGTCCTGCCTGATGACGGTGGCCGGCAGGTGCTTTTAGCGCACGCTGCTTTGGAGCTTCGGCGGTGCTGCTGCGCACCACCAGCCGTGTGGGCACCAGGTCGCAGCCGGGCTGCGTAGAGTTTTCCCTCATCTGCTTCAGCACCTTGTCGACGCACCGCCGCCCCAGTTCCGCAAAGTCCTGGTGCACGGTGGTGAGAGGCGGGCTGAAGGAACTGCTGTCCGGAATATCGTCGAACCCCACAATGCTCACGTCCTGCGGCACCCGGATTCCCTTTTCCTGAAATGCCCGCAGCACGCCCAGCGCCATCTGGTCGTTGGCGACAAACACCGCGGTGCAGCCGGACGAAGCAAGGGACAGCCCGGCCTCATATCCTGAGTCCGCGGACCAGTCCCCCCGCAGCAGCGGAGGTTCCTCGCAGCCCCGCGCGGCCAATGTTGTGCGCCAGGCGCTCACGCGCCGCTCGGAAGCGAAGGAAACAGAGGGTCCGGCGACGTGCCACACCGTGGAGTGCCCCAGATCCAGCAGATGCTCCACGGCCTTCCGGGTGCCGTCGGCCTGATCCGTGTCGATCACGCTGTAACCCTCGCTGGCCTCGGAATCGACCACGACGGCGTGTGTTCCCGCCGGCAGGGCAACGGTTGAGTAATCGAGCAGGTGGACTTCCATGATGACGATGACCGCATCCACCGCCAGCTCATTCAACCGTGAGAAAGCCCCCTGCACTCCGGCCTGGGTTGGTGCAGCTACGGGGATCAGCGTGATGGCATAGTCCTCTTCCGCAGCCCGGGCCGCGATGGCTTCGAGGGTACGGACGTTGCCGGTGGTGGCCAGCGTAAAAAGGATGACTCCGATGGTCCGGAAACTCCCCCGCTTCAGAGCGCGCGCGGCGCTGTTGGGCCGGTAACCCAGCTCGCGCATGGCGGCGATCACCTGCTCGCGGGTAGCTTCCACCACACCGGGACTGCCGTTCGACACGCGGGACACCGTCTGCGCCGATACCCCAGCCAGTCGGGCAACGTCCCGCATGGACACAGGCCGACTCTCTCGGGCGACGTGTTGACTGGAGGGAGGAGGCATGTGATTATCCTAACAATCAAAATGTTTACGTAAACATTTGCATGACTACTTACCCGTGCGGCTTAGGCCGGTATCAGTTCACAGAGGAACCACCATGACGACGGCGTCACCTCCACCCGCCTTGCTCGGCACGCAGCCGATGCCCGCCAGACGCACCCGGAAGCGGTCCTGGTCCGGCTGGCTTTTCATCGGGCCCTTCATGGCTGTCTTCGCGATTGTCTTCATGGCGCCGATCGCCTACTCGATCTGGCTCAGTTTCTTCCGCAACCAGCTCGTGGGCGGCAACAGGTTTGTCGGCCTGGCCAACTACAGCCAGGCCCTGCAGGATTCACAGTTCTGGTCTGCGCTGCTGCGGGTGACGCTGTTCCTGGCCGTGCAGGTGCCGGTCATGCTGCTCATCGCACTCCTGGTGGCTTTGGCGCTGGACAGCGGCAGGCTCTACGGCAAGTCCTTCTTCCGGATCTCCATTTTCCTGCCGTACGCAGTTCCCGCCGTGGTCGCCAGCCTGATGTGGGGCTTCATGTACGGCACCCGGTTCGGGCTGGTCGGCAATATCAACAGTGCCCTGGGCATCAACCTGCCGAACCCACTCTCCCCCGACCTCATCCTTGCCTCCATCGGGAACATCGTCACGTGGGAATTCATCGGTTACAACATGCTGATCTTTTACTCCGCCCTCAGCGTGATTCCGAAATCGATCTATGAGGCCGCGGAAATCGACGGCGCCAGCCAGTTCCGGCTCATCACCGCCATCAAAGTTCCCGCCATCCGCGGAGCACTGGTGGTGGCCACCATCTTCTCGGTCATCGGAAGCTTCCAGCTCTTCAACGAGCCAAGCATCCTGCAGAGCCTGGCACCTAACTCAATCTCCACCTATTTCACTCCGAACCTCTACGCCTACTCGCTGAGCTTCTCCGGCCAGCAGTACAACTACTCCGCCACCGTGGCCATCATCATGGGCGTCATCACCATGGTCATCGCCTACGCAGTACAGCTGCGCGGAATGCGGAAGGAAAGCTGACCATGAGCGTCGCCGTCGACCCCGCCCGAGCCCGGAACCAGAAATCCCGGAGCGCCAATATCCGCATGAAGAGCAAGCGCCGCGGCGTGGACAATCCCAAGCGGAATGTGCTGCTGACCGTCCTCACCGGCATTGTCCTTATTTACAGCCTTGTCCCGCTGCTTTGGCTGGTCATCAACTCCTCCAAGACCCAGGCCGATCTCTTCAGCTCATTCGGCCTGTGGTTCAGCGGTGATTTTGCCCTGTTCAGCAACGTTGCCGACACCCTCACCTACGACGACGGCATCTTCGTCCGCTGGCTGCTCAACACCGTGCTTTACGTGGTCCTGGGCGCGGGCGGGGCCACCTTCCTCGCCGTCCTAGGCGGATATGCCCTCGCGAAGTTCAACTTCCCCGGAAAGAAGGCCGTCTTCGCCGTCATTATCGGCGCCGTCGCCGTACCCGGCACCGCCCTGGCCGTCCCGACCTTCCTGATGTTCAGCGAGATCGGCCTCACCAACACCCCGTGGGCAGTCATCATCCCGTCGCTCATCTCGCCCTTCGGCCTGTACCTGATGTGGACATTCGCCACCGAGGCCATCCCCACCGAACTGCTGGAATCGGCGCGCATGGACGGGGCAGGAGAGTTCCGCACCTTCTTCCAGATCTGCCTGCCGCTGCTGGGGCCGGGCATCGTCACGGTGCTGCTGTTCACCATGGTGGCCACCTGGAACAACTACTTCCTGCCGCTGATCATGCTCAAGAACCCCGACTGGTATCCGCTGACCCTGGGCCTGAATGCCTGGAACGGCCAGGCCTCCACAGCCGGCGGCGAGGCGATCTTCAACCTCGTCATCACCGGTTCGCTCCTCACCATCCTTCCGCTGATAGCAGCGTTCCTGCTGCTGCAGCGCTACTGGCAGTCCGGCCTCAGCGCCGGCGCCGTCAAAGAATAAAACCCTTCCGGAAACAATGACGTGAAAAGGAAAACCATGAAGAGCAAAATCTCCCTGGCAGTGCTGCGCGGCTCCGCAGTTGCCCTTACCGCTGCCCTCGCCCTCACAGCCTGCGGCGGCGGAGACAGCGGCAACACCGGCACTGCAGCTGAAGAGGTCAGCGCCGACGACGTCCAGGCTGCCCTCGAGGAGGGCGGAGACATCACCATCTGGTCCTGGGAACCCACCCTCGACGAGGTTGTCGAGGGCTTCGAAGCGGAACACCCGAACGTCAACGTGAATCTCGTGAACGCCGGCACCGGCAATGACCATTACGTGGCACTGCAGAACGCCATCGCGGCCGGTTCGGGAGTTCCTGACATCGCGCAGCTGGAGTACTTCTCCCTCCCCCAGTTTGCACTGGCAGATTCCGTCAGGGACCTCAGCGGCTACGGTGCCGCAGACCTGCAGGACACCTACAACCCGGGCCCCTGGAACTCGGTCCAGGCCAACGGAGGCATCTACGGCCTTCCCATGGACTCCGGGCCCATGGCCCTGTACTACAACAAGGAAATCTTCGACAAGTACGGTGTGGAGGTTCCCACCACCTGGGATGAGTACGTCGACGCCGCCCGGGCCCTGCACAAGGCAGATCCCAGTGTGTACATCGCCAATGACACCGGAGACGCGGGTCTTGCCACCAGCCTCATCTGGCAGGCGGGCGGCCAGCCCTACAAGGTCGACGGGACAGACGTCACCGTCAATTTCTCCGACGAGGGCTCCACCAAGTTCACCGAAACCTGGCAGCAGCTCCTGGACGAAGATCTCCTGGCACCCATCACCTCCTGGGGTGACGAGTGGTACCAGGGACTCGGAAACGGCACCATCGCCACCCTTGCGACCGGCGCCTGGATGCCGGCAACCTTCTCCTCCGGTGTTGCGGCCACAGCCGGCAAATGGCGGGTTGCTCCCCTGCCCCAGTGGGAAGAGGGAGAAACAGCAAGCGCCGAAAACGGCGGCAGCGCCCTGAGCATCACGTCAGCCAGTGAGAAGGGCGCCCTGGCGTACGCCTTCCTCGAGTACGCCAACGTGGGCGACGGCGTCCAGACCCGTGTGGACAACGGTGCGTTCCCGGCCACTGCAGCCACCCTGGAATCAGAGGAGTTCCTGTCCGACGAGTTCGAGTACTTCGGCGGCCAGAAGGCCAATGAAGTCTTTGCGGAATCTGCCAAGAACGTCCCGGAAGGCTGGTCCTACCTGCCCTTCCAGGCCTACGCCAACGGCATTTACAACGACACCGCCGGACAGGCCTACGTCTCCGACACCACGCTCAAGGACGGACTGAAGGACTGGCAGGACGCCAGCATCAAGTACGGCAACGAGCAGGGCTTCACCGTCTCGGAGTAAGCCACGAACCAACGCATCACCGGATCCGGGCCGGCCGGGGCTTCGTGTCCCCGGCCGGCCCGGACCTGCATCCCGGCGTCTGCCATTGGACGCAAGCACACCCCCACACCCCGCATCCCCAACATCCCAAGGAGCTCTACCGTGCCAACACCCACCACCCACCGCTGGCTGCGCTGGCCCACCGATCCCCACCGCCGGCGCATGGCGTACGGCGCCGACTACAACCCGGAACAGTGGCCGCGGGAGACCTGGGACGAGGACGTGCGGCTCATGCGCGAGGCCGGCGTCAACGTGGTGTCACTGGCGATCTTCTCCTGGGCCCGGCTGCAGCCCGCCAGAGATACCTGGGACTTTGCCTGGCTGGACGAAGTCATCAACCTCCTTCACGAAAACGGCATTGCCGTGGACCTGGCCACCGCCACCGCCTCCCCGCCGCCGTGGCTGGCCACCGAGCACCCGGAAATCCTGCCCGTCACCGCCGACGGCGGGATCCTGTCACCCGGCGCCCGGCAGCACTGGCGTCCCACCAGCCCGGTCTTCCGGGAGCACGCGCTGAAACTCGTGACCGCCATGGCCGAGCGCTACAAGGACCACCCGGCAGTCTGTGCCTGGCACATATCCAATGAACTTGGCTGCCACAACATCTACGACTATTCCGACGACGCCGCCCGCGCGTTCCGCGTCTGGCTCACGGACCGCTACGGCAGCATCGATGTCCTCAACGACGCCTGGGGCACGGACTTCTGGTCCCAGCGTTACACGGACTTTGAACAGATCCTGCCTCCCCGACAGGCCGCTTCACATCCGAACCCCACCCAGCAGCTGGATTTCAAGCGGTTCTCCTCGGATGCGCTCAAGCAGTACCTGCGGGAAGAGCGCGACATCCTCAACGTCATCACTCCCGACATTCCCGTCACCACGAACTTCATGGTGATGGGTGAAACCAAGGGAATGGACTACGCGGACTGGGCTCCGGAGGTGGACTTCATCGCCAATGACCACTACTTCGTTCCCGGTCCGCAGGCGGTGGACGAGCTGTCCTTCTCGGCGAATCTCACCGGCAACATCGCCGGCGGCAAACCCTGGTTCCTGATGGAGCACTCCACCAGCGCCGTGAACTGGCAGCCGATCAACACCCCCAAAAAGCCCGGAGCGCTGCGCCGCGACTCACTCACCCATGTTGCCCACGGGGCGGACGCCGTCTGCTTCTTCCAATGGCGGCAGTCCAAGGCCGGCGCCGAGAAATTCCATTCGGCCATGGTTCCGCACGCCGGCGAGGACAGCCCCATCTTCCGCAGCGTGGTCAGCCTGGGCCGGGAGCTGGAGTCCCTGTCCGGCGTTGTGGGTTCGCGCCGCGGCCAGGCACCGGCAGCCATCCTCTTCGACTGGAACTCGTGGTGGGCCTCAGAACAGGATTCCCATCCCTCGGACCGTCTGCGCTACAAGCAGGAGGCCCTTGACTGGTACTCGGCGTTCCTGGCCCTGGGCCTCCGGGTTGACGTGGTTCCCTCCGCCGCTGAACTGGACGGGTACGGGCTCGTTGTTGCACCCGTCCTGCACGCTGTTCCGGCGGGCCTGAAAGCCCGCCTCGAGGAATATGTCCACGGCGGGGGGCACCTCGTCACCGGGTACTTCAGCGGCATCACGGACGAGAATGACCACATCTGGCTCGGCGGCTATCCCGGAGCCCTTGCAGATCTGCTGGGCGTGCGGATCGATGAGTTTGGCCCGCTGCAGGACGGCGAGACGGTTCAGCTGGACAACGGGACCACAGCCGCGCTCTGGGCCGACCGCGTGCATCCGTCCGCCGGCGACATCGAAATCCTCGCCCGATACACCAGCGGGGAGCACTCCGGCGATGCCGCAGTCACGCGCCGCACCGTCGGCACCGGAAGCGCAGCCTATGTGGGCGCACGCCTCGGTGCGGCCGGGCTCGAACCGATCCTCGCTGTTCTCGCGGCGAGCGCCGGGGTGGTCAGTGAGCTGCCTGCGGAGCTGCGCGGCGCCGTCGAACTGGTAGTGCGAACCAACGGGGACGCCGACTACGTTTTCCTCATCAACCGCACCGACGCGGCGGTGGACGTTACCGGCGTCGACGGCGATCCCCTGCCGGGCTGGGAATCCAAGCTGGCTCCGCGGTCGGTATCAGTGCTCACGAGAAAGGTACGCAGCGCCGCCTAGGAACTCCCTCCCATCCGCGAGCGCCCTGCCGATGCCGGGGAGTAAGCCTCCCCGGCATCGGCACCGAGTAAGTAGGGTGTGCGCTATGGATGACAGTGCTCCCCTGTGGGCTCAGGCGGTCGACTACGTCAGCACCGGGACAGCGGGTCCGCCCCTGGATCCGTCCCTTGACGTCACGGTGCACTTCCATCCCGACTCCCCCGTCTCCGGCACCACACTGCTGGCGCATCTGGTCACGGATTCCGTCTACCGCTCGCAGTTTGAAACCGGAACCGGCAACGGGGGCCTCACGGCCTGGCCGGGCGGCGAGCGCTGGCGCTGGGAGCAGCGGATGTTCGGCGGGGTGTACGACGGCGCCCCGGCAGCTGAGCGCCCCAAGTACGGTTCGCTGAACTACCGCCGTCTCCCCGTCGGCGGTTCCGTGCGGTTTGGCTCCTCCCACTTCCGGCTTCGCCGCACGGAGCTTCCCCGCGTGACGTTCTGCTATCCGGACAGCAGCACGGAGCCGGAGCACTTTGGCACGGCCGAGCACATGCCCCTGGTGGACCTGGCGCTGAAACACGCACCCGCTGCCGGTCTGGACATACTGGATGACCATGTGGAAGCGCACATTCACGGCCCCCTAAGGATCGAAAGCGACATTGCAGCGCTGGTCCTTGACCCTTCCTACCGCGGCACCGACGTCGAAACGGCTGCCCGTGCCCTCCCGTGCCCCCTGGAGTGGCACCCCGGATTCCGCCTCACTGCGGCGGACCTGGCCCGGTACCCCGATTATCGGAGCCCCGGCGTTGTGGCGGCAGGGCAGGATATTGCTGAAGATGGGCGGCTGGACCCCCGGGTTATCGGCATCGCCGTGCAGGAACAGCGGTATGACCGGCAAACACTCAAGCAGCTCTGGCACTGTGTGGCACGGTTTGGCTACGACTGGAGCGGCACAGGAGCCTGACGCTGACCCCTGCGGTTGGGGCTCTTGTGAACAGACGCCCCCGGGCCTGAAGATCCCCTTACAAGAAGATCCCCCGGGTAGCAGCGCCCGGGGGATCTTCAAGGGAAATATCTATTCGAACACACGTTCGATTTAGACCTGAATCTAGATCAGGCTGCCTGCCTCTGCGCCCTGAGGCCGGGACAGGGCAACCGCGGCCGGACGTTCACACGTACTGCGAATCGGCACCGCGCCGCCGGACTCCGCGGAGGCCAGCACCGCCTGCATGACTTCCAGCACGTGGAACCCCAGTTCGCCGCTGGCCCGCGGCAGTTCCCCTGCCGGAGTGAGGGCCAAATCCTGCAGGCCTATCCCCCGTGAGGCGCCCTGGTACCCCGCTGATACCGGCAGAAGCTCCCAGTCATCGGCGTCGAGGCGCCGCACATGAACCTCCCCGTCAAAGCGGTTGGGGTCGGGAACTGCCAGCGAACCCGTCTCCCCATGAATTTCGATGTTGGACGACCGTGTGGCCACGGCATCAAAGCTCATCACCAGGGTGGAGAGGACACCGGAAGCGTGGACCAGGACCCCGGTGACGTGAGTGGGAGTACTGACCGGAATTTCTTCCCCCGCGCGCAGGCCCGACCCGATGATCCGGGTATCCCGGGTGCTGCTGGCCGCACCGATAACAGAGGCAACGGGTCCCAGCAGTGTGACCAGGGCGGAAACATAGTAGGGGCCCATATCCAGCAGGGGGCCGCCACCCGGGACGTAGTAGAAATCGGGGTTCGGATGCCACCGCTCATGGCCCGGCGTGACCATGGTGGCCGTGGCGGAGATGGGCTTTCCGATCAGCCCGTCATCAATTGCCTTTCGTGCCGTCTGCGTGCCGGTGCCGAGCACGGTATCCGGCGCCGAGCCCAGGATGACGCCGGCAGCCGCGGCCGCTTCCAGCATCGACTGTCCTTCAGCGGTGCTGGCAGCCAGCGGCTTCTCGCCGTACACGTGCTTGCCGGCAGCAATCGCCTTCAGGGCAACCTCTGCATGGGCGGCGGGGATGGTGAGGTTCAGGACCAGGTCCACGGCGTCGTCGGACAGCAGTTCATCCACGGTCAGGGCACGGACCCCGGGGTACTCGGCGGCAACGGCACGGGCCCGGTCCATATCCAAGTCCGACACTGCGGTGAGGGCCACGGCGTCGAGCCGCGGAAATGTTTCGAGATAGGCCGCGCTAATGTTGCCGCAGCCCACCATGCCGATCCGCAGTGGGGCGGCACCGCCCGATTCTGAATTCAGCGGCTCGCCCACAGCATGCCCCTTTCAATGAGAGTCTTTACGTTCTGGTCCTGCAGGATCTGAACCGAGTGGCCGGGCGTGGCCACAAAGATCTTGCCCGCACCCCACTGCCGCGTCCAGACAGCCGGGCAGGTGACGGGGCGGTGCCAGGAATCCCATTCCCGCGCCGGAAGCGTGGTGGTGGCCAGCACATCGATGTAGTCGTCGGTGAGGACCCAGTACTGTTCGGTGCGCAAATCAAAGTCCGCCAGCCCGGCAGTAATGGGATGGTCTGCCGCTGCCGGCAGCATCTGAACCGTGTAGTCGATGAAGTTGTCGGAGGCGTCCCCCACCCTCTCATCCGGGTGCTTGCCCGGGTGGCAGGCGAACTGGCCGCCGATCAGGTGCAGGTAGTCGGAGTTGTTCCGGTAGGAGTCGGCGATTCCGCCGTGCCAGCCGGCCATTCCGGTACCGGCGTCAATGGCCGCCCGCAGCCCCTCGAACTCCTCTTTTTCAATGGTGTTCATGGTGTTGCACTGGACGATCAGGTCAACGGTGGCCATGTACTCGGCGTCGGCATAGATCTTCGGCGATTCCTCCACCCGGATCTCGAACCCGTTGTCCCTCAAGTGGGGTAGGAAGAGGTCTGTGGCTTCGACCGGCTGATGCCCGTCCCAGCCGCCCCGGACAACGAGGGCCTGACGTGTGGTGCTCATAGGGTAGTTCCTTTACTTGGTAGCAAAAG
Organism: Arthrobacter sp. TJ-58; assembly: GCF_058269295.1. Taxonomy (NCBI): domain Bacteria; kingdom Bacillati; phylum Actinomycetota; class Actinomycetes; order Micrococcales; family Micrococcaceae; genus Arthrobacter; species Arthrobacter sp. TJ-58. The sequence goes on along the minus strand of NZ_JBZCNM010000001.1, from coordinate 656,036 downwards.
CTGAGTCGAAGGCGGCTGCGGGCGGGGTGATCTGGGCCAGGGATTTCACCAGCGCCAGGGCACCCGGCCCGCCGACCATACGGTCCATTCCGGCGTCTTCCCATTCCACGCTGGTGGGTCCGTTATAGCCGATGGCGTTCAGCATCCGGAAGATGCGCTCCCACGGCACATCTCCGTGGCCGGCGGTCACAAAGTCCCAGCCGCGGCGCGGATCGCCCCACTGCAGGTGTGAGCCGAGCCGGCCATTGCGGCCATCCAGCTGCTTGACCGATTCCTTGACGTGCACGTGGTAGATGCGCTCGCGGAAATCGTAGAGGAAGGCCGCGGGATCGAGGTCCTGCCAGATGAAGTGGGAAGGGTCGAAATTCAGGCCGAAGCCCTCGCGGTGACCGATCGCTTCCAGGGTCCGGTGTGCGGTCCAGTAGTCGTAGGCAATTTCAGACGGATGGACCTCCAGTGCGAACCGGACGCCCACTTCATCGAAGACGTCGATGATGGGATTCCACCGGTCTGCGAAGTCCTGGTAGCCCCGCTCGATCATGGAATCGGGAACGGGCGGAAACATGGCCACGGTCTTCCAGATGGAAGAGCCGGTGAACCCGGTCACCGTCTTCACCCCCAGCCGGGCCGCAGCCCGGGCGGTCATCTTCAGTTCTTCGGCCGCGCGGGTGCGCACGCCCTCAGGATCGCCGTCGCCCCAGACGCGCGCGGAAACAATGCCCTGGTGGCGCTCGTCGATGGGGTCGTCGCAGACAGCCTGTCCGTTGAGATGGTTGGAAATGGCATAAACCGACAGGTTGTTCCGCTTGAGGATGTCCAGCCGGTCCTGGAGGTACTCGTCATCCTCCACAGCCCGCCAAACGTCCAGGTGATCGCCCCAGCAGGCGATTTCAAGGCCGTCAAAGCCCCACTCTCCTGCGAGCCGGGCCACCTCCTCGAACGGAAGATCGGCCCACTGGCCGGTGAACAGTGTGATGGGGCGGGTCATCGGATTTCCTCTGCTGTAGTTTTCGGGGCGGCAGCGGCGGGCTGCGGCTGGGCATCCACCGCCGTCCAGCGGCTTTCGTCAGCCGCGCTTTCCTCGACGGCCGCGAGCACGCGCTGTACCTGCAGGGCGTCGGCGAACGACGGCGTGGGCTGGGTTCCGGCGGCGAGGGACGTCACCAGGTCCACCACCTGATGCGTGAAACCGTGCTCGTAGCCCAGTCCGTGGCCGGTAGGCCACCAGTTCCCCACATAGGGGTGCTCCGGTTCCGTGACCATGATGCGGTGGAAGCCCTGCTCACCGCTGCGGTCGGTGGAATCGTAGAACTGCAGGAAATTCATGTCCTCAAAGTCGAAGGACAGCGAGCCCAGGGACCCGTTCACTTCGAGGCGCATGGCATTCTTGCGGCCGAGGGCGGCCCGGGTGGCTTCAAAGACGCCGATCGGTCCGCCGTCGAACCGCGCGGTAAAGATTGCGGCATCATCCACCGTGACGTCACCCATGGGCTGGTCTTCCCCGGCGGCGCCGTGGCCGCCGAGTCCCACGAAATCCCCCCCCACAGGGCGTCGGCTGGTAAAGGTCTCCAGCAGCGCCGAAACACCGGTGATCTGCTGGCCGGTGACAAACTGGGCGGCATCAATAATGTGGGCGCCGATGTCGCCCAGGGCGCCGGAGCCTGACAGTGTCCGGTCCAGCCGCCAGGTCAGGGGTGCATTTTCGTCCGACAGCCAGTCCTGCAGGTACTGGGCCCGGACCTGACGGATCTTCCCCAGCCTGCCGTCGTCGACCATTCGCTTGGCCAGCGCCAAAGCAGGCGTGCGGCGGTACGAATAACCGCACATGGCAAAGACTCCGCGGCGTGCAGCTTCGGAGGCCGCGGCCGCCATTTCCTCTGCTTCCTCCACCGAGTTGGCCAGGGGCTTTTCACACAGGACATGTTTGCCGGCGCGCAGTGCTGCAATGGCAATCTCGGCGTGGGTATTTCCGGGTGAGCAAATGTCGATCAGATCGATGTCTTCCCGTTCCACCAGCGCTTTCCAGTCCGTTTCCGTCGAGGACCAGCCCATTTGCCCGGCTGCTGCCTCAACGGCCGAAGCATTCCGGCCGGCAACGGCGGTGAGCTCGGGCCTGAGGGGAAGGTCAAAAAAACGGGGGGCGCTGCGCCACGCATGCGAATGCGCAGCGCCCATAAAGGCGTAGCCCACCATTCCGATTCGAAGCGGAGCAGTTTCTGCCTGAGGCATGTAGTTCCCTTTCATTTCAAGTGCTAACGCTATTTGCTGAAGCCCGCGGTCAAGCCGCTCAGCAGCTGGCGACGGCCCACGATGTACAGCACCAGGATCGGCAGCGTGGTCAGGACCACGGAGGCCAGGACCGCCGGAATATTCACGCTGTATTCCCCCTGGAAGCTCCAGAGGGCCAGCGGAAGGACACGCAGGTCAGGACTCTGCGTCAGGATGAGCGGCAGCAGGAATCCGTTCCAGACTCCCAGTGCGTTGTAGATACCCACCGTCACAATGGCCGGTTTGGTCAGCGGCAGGGCCAGCCGCCACATGGTCTGCCACTCGCTGCAGCCGTCAAGGCGCATTGACTCAAACAGTTCATTTGGCACGTCCCGAATGAAGTTCGAAAGGATCAGCACCGTCAACGGAATGGAAAAAGCGATGGAGGGCAGAATCAGGGCCAAAAGGGTGTCATACAGCTGGAGCCGGATAATCATCAGATAGACCGGAATGATGGTTGCCTGCAGTGGAATGGCCAGGCCCAGCAGGAACAATCCGTTCGAGAATCTGAGGAACCTGCTGTTGCCGCGCACGATGGCGAAGGACGCCATGAAGGAGATGGCCACTGCCGGAATAACGGTGCCCAGCGTGATAATTGTGCTGTTCAGGAAGTACTTGGCGAAGTCCGCCTCCAGCACCATCCGGTAGTTCTCCAGGGTTGGAGAGGAGGGTACGGCAAGCGGGTTCTGCGAGTAGTAGCCGGCTGATGTCTTCAGGCTGGTAATCACCACGTAGTACACGGGAATGATGATGATCGCCAGCCAGATCCAGCCGGAGAGACCGCCGGCGTAGTTCAGCTTGCTCCAGCGCAGCCCGCGGCGTGCAGATGAGGACGCAGCCGGAGGTGCGGGAGATTTCGGCCGTTTGGTGGCTGTTGCCGTCATGTCAGAGACCTTCCAGTTGGCTGCCGCTGGAGCCCTTGCCGCCCAGCCGCTGCAGGGCAAGCGCCAGACCCAGCCCGATAACCACCAGGATCACGGCAAGGACGCTGGCCGGTCCCATGAGGTTGGCACGGAAACCCGTGAGGTACATATCCAGTGCCAGGATTCGGGTTGAATTGCCGGGGCCTCCCGCCGTCAGCACGAAAATGAGGTCAAAGTAGGTCAGGGATCCCACCACCATCAGGGTGGAGGACGTGATGATGGTGTATTTCAGCTGCGGAAGGGTGATGTGGAAGAACTGCTTTACTTTGCCCGCCCCGTCGATTTCCGCGGCCTCGTAGAGGGACTTGGGGATCTGGCGCACGCCGCCTTGGTAGATCAGCGTGTGGAACGGAACAAACTGCCATGCAATCACGAAGATGACCACCAGGAGGACCAGCTGCGGATGGCCGAGCCAGTCCTGGGCGAGGGCCGGCATGTTCAGGCCTTCGGCCAGGCCGAAGTTCGGATCCAGCAGCGCCTTGAAGGCAATGGCTATGGCAGCTGAGGAGAGCAGCAGCGGCAGGAAGTACAGGACTGCCAGGAGTGCCCGGTAGCGCTGGCTTCCGGCGGTGAAAACTCCCAGCAGGAGGCTGATCGGTGTCTGCACCAGCCAGGAGACGATCATGATGAGGAAGGTCAGCCGGAGGGCATTGTGCATCACGGGGTCGCCCAGGACGGACAGCCAGTTCCCGACCCCGGCCAGGGTGATGCCGCCAATCCCGTCCCAGTTCGCAAAGCTGAGCACAAAAACACCGATCAGCGGAACGACGGCGAAGACCAGAAAGAAAAACAATGCCGGAACGACCAGCCACCACAGGCTGCCGGTCTTTCCGCGGCTGGGCCCTTCCCCCGGTCCCTTGTCCGTGCGGCCCGCGGCGGGCAGCGCCGCGGGCGGTACAGCGGCGATCATTTGCCCAGCGTCGCATTCATGTTGTTCGCGAACTCTTCGGGAGTGATGGACAGCAGGAACAGCTGGTCAATGTTGCTCAGGAGCGCTTCGGCGGCGGTGGGACTCAGGGCCTGGTCCCAGGACTGCTGGAAGTTCGGGGCATTCTTCGTCAGCTCGTAGACGAAGCTTAGGAATTCCCTGTCCTCGGACTCCTGCAGCTTGTCTTCGATGCCCTTGACGACCGGCACCGATCCGGACTTGATGTAGGCATCGACCTCTTCGTCGGTCAGCAGTCCATCCTTGAAGTACTTCTTGGCCGTTTCCTTTTCGGCGTCGCTGGCCTTGGAGGAGATGTACTCGTAGCCGCCGGGGTTACCCACGGTATTGGCCGGATCACCGGCACCTCCCGCGACAGAGGGGAAGTTGACCCAGCCGAGCTTGCCGCCCTCAACGAAGCCCGCGCCGTCGTTCTTCATGCCTCCGTAGGTCCAGCCGCCGTGCAGCATCATGGCAGCCTTGTTGGTGTACAGCAGTGCCTGGTCGGCATTGCTGTCAGCGGTGATGGAGGTGAAGCCCTTGATGAACCCGTTGGCCTTGACCAGGTCCTGGATCATGGTGTTGGCCTTGATAGCTGCGGGGTCCGACCAAGCGTCCGCCTCACCGTTGTAGATAGCGGTGAAGACTTCCGGACCTCCCACTCGGTCGTAGAGGTACTCGAGCCACATCATGGAGGTCCAGCGCGACTGTCCGCCCAGGGACAGCGGAGCAACGCCCATGTCGTTGAACGTTTTGGTCAGGGCCATGAGATCGTCCCAGGTCTGGGGCGGTTCTGCTCCGGCCTGCTCGAACAGTTCCTTGTTGTAGTAGAAGATAATCGGCGTAACGGTCTGGGTGGGAAGGGCATAGATCTTGCCGTCAACCGTGGCCGCGCCGAACGTGGAGTCCAGCAGGCGGTCCTTGACGTCCGGATTCTCCTCGAACCAGGGGGTAAGGTCCTCGATCTGCCCGGCGTCGGCGTACGCGCGCATCGTTCCACCGCCCCAGCCCGCGATGATGGTGGGTGCCTGGCCGGCGCCGATGGCTGTCTTGATCTTGGTCTTGTAAGCGTCGTTCTGGAAGAACGTGACGTTGATTTTCTCGTCCGGATTGGCGCTGTTGAACACGTCAATTGTCTTTTGCCGGATGCCCTCATTGGGCTGCCCGCTAAGGGCCCAGATGCTGGCTCCCCCGGCGGAGGTGCCGCCGGGCCCCGAAGAGCCGCAGGCCGTCAGGCCGTAGGCGGCGATGGGCACCAGGGCGGCCAGCGACAGGAAAGACCTGCGTGACGTGAGCTTCTGTTCCATTCTTATCTCCATTGAAAAGAGCCGCGTCGCTGCGGCGGCGGATTGTTGTCCCAGCCCGGGCCGGGAGTATCGAAACTTTTCGCAACACCTGCTGTACTGCCATGAAAGCTACTGTGATATGCATCACTCGTCAAGAACATTTTTCGCCGCCCGTGTGGCGCGTGTTGACGCAGATGCGGGTATCCGCCAGACTTCAACGACCGAAAACTTTCGCAAAGGAGCGTTGCCTTGAACCGGGCTCAAACTGCCAAGACGACGCTTGCCAGCGTCGCAGAGCTGGCCGGGGTGTCCGTTCCTACTGTTTCCAAGGTCATCAACGGGCGCGATGACGTTGCTGAGCCGACCCGGAAACGCGTACGGGCGGCATTGACCCGGCTGGACTACGAATCACCCGTCCAGCGGCGGATCCGCAGCAGCGCCCCGGCCATGGTGGACCTGGTCTTCGACGGGCTCAACACGTCCTATTCCCTTGCCATCCTGATGGGGATCACCACGCTTGCGGCCGCCGAAAACGTTGAAGTGGTGCTCAGTACGGTCACTCCGGGAAAGCTCAAGAGCACCAACCATCTGGAATGGTCTTCCCGGCTGGCCGATTCGGGGCGCACGGGACTCATCCTGGTAACCTCCGAGATCACGAGCGAGCAGCTGGAGGCCTTTGCCCGGCGTAATATTCCGGTGGTGGTGATCGATCCGCTGAATCCCCCGCCGTCCGGTTTCATCAGTATCGGGGCCACCAACTGGGCCGGGGGCAAGGCCGCCGTCGAGCACCTGGTTGAACTGGGACACCGTCGGATCGCCTTTGTGGGCGGGCCCGACGCCGCAGAGTGCAGCATGGCTCGGCTTCACGGGTATCTCGCAGCGCTGCGGGCGCATGGGATTGATGTCCCGGACGGCTACATTGTCAGCGGCAATTTCAACCGCGAATCCGGAGTACGCGGTGCGGCCGCGCTGCTGTCGCTCGACAACCCGCCCACCGCCATCTTTGCCGCGAGTGACCTCACCGCGCTGGGAGTTCTGGATGAAGCCCGCCGCCGCGGCATACGTGTTCCGGAAGACCTGAGCGTCGTGGGCTTTGACGGAACTGAACTTACGGAGCAATCCGTGCCGCGGTTGACCTCGGTCAGCCAGCCGCTGCACGAAATGGGCCGTACGGCCCTGCGCAGTGTCCTCCGCCTGGCCAACGGAGAGGAACTGGAGTCTCTGCACGTGGAACTTGCCACCACGCTGGTGGTCCGGAATTCCACCGCTCCCCCGCTGCCTGATGCCGATCCGGCGCCGACGTCAACAGAGAAGGCCGGAAAGAAATAAACGTTAGCGCTAACAGTTTTCCTTGCCCTGAGGCCCTCCGGGTTCTAGGCTCGGGGCAGATCGGGCCGGCTGCATCTGCAGCGGGCCCGATGACTGCAGCAGCAACCACCGTTCACAAGGGAGTGGCGAGTGAAAACAACACAGCAATCGGGCGGTCCGGTTTTTGACCGGCGCCAGGTCCTTCTGGGTGCGGGGGCAGTAATGGGAGGCCTGCTGACCGCCGGCTCCCTGGCCGGCTGTGAAGGACCGGCCGCCTCGGCGGCGCAAACTCTGCGCTTCTGGCACCTGCTGTCCGGCGGCGACGGCATCAAGATGCAGGGCATGATCGACGCCGCAAATGCCAAGAACACGAATTTCCATGCCACCCCCACCGTGCTGGCATGGGGAGCGCCCTACTACACCAAGCTCGCCATGGCCTCGGCCGGCGGCAGGCCGCCGGAACTGGCCATCATGCACGCCAGCCGGGTTGTGGGCTATGCTCCCGGCGGTCTTCTGGATGAATGGGATCTGGACCTGCTGGCAGAAAACGGCGTCACCGAAGCCGACTTCGCGCCCCGCATCTGGGAGAACAGCCGGATAGACGGGAAGCTCTACAGCATCGCCCTCGATTCCCACCCCTTCATCATGATGTACAACACCGACGTCGCCTCCAAAGCGGGGGTTCTGGGGGCGGATGAGCTCCTGATCCCGATTAACTCGCCGGACCAGTTCCGCGACGTTGCCCTGGAAATGCAGAAGGTCACGGGCAAGCACGGCTTGTCCTACGGCTTCCTCGGCGACGGGGCCCAGATGTGGCGCCTGTTTTACACCTTCTACCGCCAGCACGGGGCGGAGATGATCCTGAACCAGGGCGAGACAGCCGTGGTGGACCGGGATGTGGCCATCTCCAGCCTCGAGTTCATCCGGTCCCTGCTGGATGACACCATCACCACCAGCAGCGGGGATATTGGAACGGCCATTGCCGAATTTGCCAGCGGCGAATCCGGCATGCTCTTCAGCGGAGTCTGGGAGCTGCCCACCATGAAGACGGCGAAAGTACCGCTGGGGGCCGCCCCCATTCCCACTCTGTTCGGCACTCCGGCGGCATATGCGGACTCGCACGCCTTCGTCCTGCCGCACCAGGCGAACCTTGACGACGCACTCCGCCGGGACTCCTACAAATTTGTGGCCGACATCCTCAAGGGGTCCCTGGCCTGGGCGGAGGCGGGGCACATTCCGTCCTACCAGCCCGTGGTCGCCTCCCCGGAATACGCCGCCCTGGCTCCCCAGGCCAACTACGCTGCTGCAGCCGAAATCATCAACTACGACCCCCGGGCCTATTTCTCCGGTTCGGGGTCGGACTTCCAGACGTTCTTCGCGAACAGCGTCCAGAACGTTTTCCTTGGCCGTGACCAGCCGGCAGCGGGCTGGGACTCCTTTGTGGAACGGCTGAATATCCTCCTGGCCAAGCCCAACCCCGTCTGAGCCTGACCGGCAATCCGCACTGCAGTGAAAGCGACAAAGGAGTCCTTCATGAGTATCACAACCGCTCCCGAGGGTGCCGACAGACGCGCGCCGGCATCCTCGCCCCCACCTGCCAATCCGCTGCGCCGCACACGGAGCAACAACCTTGCCGGCTGGGCGTTCAGCGCACCCTTCCTGGTGTTCTTCCTGGCATTCCTGATCGGGCCCCTCGTTTACGGGTTCTACATGAGCTTTACCGGTAAATCGCTGACCGGCGCGAATGACGAACTGCTGGGCCTGGCCAACTACACCGAAGCGTTCGGTGATCCCGACATGTGGCATTCGCTCGGAAACACCCTGTACTTCACCGTCATCAGCACCGTGCCGCTGGTGATTATCGCCCTGGCACTGGCAGCACTGGTCAACATGGGCCTGCCTGCACAGTGGCTGTGGCGGCTTTCCTTCTTCTCCCCCTATCTGCTGGCCTCCACCGTTGTTTCCCTCTTCTTCTCGTGGATGTACAACCCGCAGCTGGGCCTGATCAATGACATTCTTTCCAAGGTGGGAATTCCGCCGGTTGCCTGGCTGAATGACCCCAACATCGCCATGTGGGCAATCGTTATTGCCACCGTGTGGTGGACAGTGGGATTCAACTTCCTGCTCTATCTGGCCGCCATGCAGAATATTCCGCAGCAGCACTATGAGGCGGCAGCCTTGGACGGCGCCGGCGGATGGCGTCAGTTCTTTTCCATTACCCTGCCCCAGCTTGGTCCCACCACGGTGCTCATTGTCATCCTGCAGATACTGGCCTCACTGAAGATTTTCGACCAGGTTTACCAGATGACCGCCGGCGGCCCGGCCGGGACCACCAGAACGATCGTGCAGTACATTTTCGAATCCGGATTCACGGGTTACCGGCTCGGCTACTCCGCAGCAATCTCCTATGTGTTCTTTGCCCTCATTGTCCTGGTGTCATTTGGACAGTTCTTCATCACCCGCCGAAGGAGCGTCTGACATGGCAGCACCGGCACTCACCCGAGCTCCGTCCGCACCAAAAAAGCCTGCTCCCATGCAGAACCGCAAGCGGACTACGCCGGCACGGATTATCGCCACCGTCATCGTTTCGGTCCTGGCAGTCATCTGGCTGATCCCCTACGCGTGGGCTGCGGTCACCGCATTCAAGTCCGAGACGGAGGCCGCCGCCACTCCGCTGACCTGGTTTCCCCACACGGGTTTTACCCTCGATGCATTCTCCAAAGTGCTCAGCGCCGGCAATATTCCGCTCTGGACGTGGAATTCGCTCTTCACCTCCACCGTCATCACCGTCATTACCCTGGTGATCTCCGCACTGTGCGCCTACGCCCTCTCCCGGATCGATTTCAAGGGCAAGCAAATTCTCATGGCGGTCATCATCGCCTCCATTGTGGTTCCACCGCCGGTGCTGATCATTCCGCTGTTTTACCAGATGCTCTCCATGCATTTGATTGACACCTACTGGGCCGTCATTCTTCCCCAGGTCATAGCTCCGGCCATGGTTTTTGTCCTCAAGAAGTTCTTTGACCAGATTCCGCGGGAACTGGAGGAAGCAGCCATCATGGACGGCGCCGGACGCATGCGGGTTTTCCTGCAGATAGTGCTTCCCCTGTCGCGGCCCATTCTGGCCGCCGTGGCCATTTTCGTGTTCATCGGAGCCTGGAACAACTTCCTGTGGCCTTTCATCGCCACGAATGAATCCTCGCTGCTGACCCTTCCCGTGGGGCTGCAGACCATCAAGAGTGCCTACGGCATCCAATATGCGCAAAACATGGCCTCGGCCCTGCTCGCTGCCCTGCCGCTGATCATCGTGTTCCTCTTCTTCCAGCGGCAGATCATCAAAGGCATTTCCACCACCGGCCTTGCCGGCACCTGACCGTCCCACCCCGATTTACCCAACACCCGGATCTCCACAGCACCAACAATCAAGGAGCAGAAAACATATGTCCCGCGCCAGGATCAGCATTGACCGCAACTTCACCATAGGCGAGGTACCCCGCCGCCTGTTCGGCTCCTTCGTGGAGCACATGGGCCGATGCGTCTACACCGGCATTTACGAACCGGGCCATCCGGAAGCCGACGAGCAGGGATACCGCCGTGATGTCCTGAAACTGGTCCAGGAACTCGGCGCCACCGTGGTCCGCTACCCCGGGGGCAACTTTGTTTCCGGCTACAACTGGGAAGACGGCGTGGGTCCGGTGGACCAGCGCCCTGTCCGCCTGGACGGAGCCTGGCACACGGTGGAGACCAACGCCTTTGGCCTGCATGAATTTGTTGACTGGTCCCGCAAGGCCGGCGTCGAAATCATGGAGGCCATCAACCTGGGCACCCGCGGAGTCGATGCCGCCCGTGAACTGGTGGAATACGCCAACCACCCCGGCGGCACCTACCTTTCCGACCTGCGGGCCAAAAACGGACACAAGGATCCGTTCAACATCAAGCTCTGGTGCCTGGGCAACGAGCTGGACGGGCCGTGGCAAACCGGCCACAAGACGGCGGATGAATACGGCAGGCTGGCCCAGGAAGCCGGCCGGGCCATGCGCTACGTGGATCCGGACCTGGAACTGGTGGCCTGCGGCAGCTCCGGTTCCGGCATGCCCACCTTCGGAGCCTGGGAGCAGACCGTTCTGGGCCACGCCTATGACGAGGTGGACTACGTCTCCCTGCACGCCTACTACCAGGAAGAAGAAGGCGACGCCGAGAGTTTCCTCGCCAGCGCCGTGGACATGGACTACTTCATTGAGTCAGTGGTTGCCACGGCCGACGCCGTGCGGGCGCGGGGCAAGCACAAGAAGTTCATCAACCTTTCCTTCGACGAATGGAACGTCTGGTACCAGCGGGGCCTGACCACCGAGGACCAGCCCGAAGCGGTGGCCCGGGCGGGCTGGCGCGAGCACCCCCGCGTCATCGAGGACAAGTACAACGTGACGGACGCCGTCGTCGTCGGTACGCTGCTGAACTCGCTGCTGCGGCACGGTGACCGCGTCACCATCGCCAACCAGGCGCAGCTTGTGAACGTGATTGCGCCGATCATGGCCGAAGAAAACGGTCCGGCCTGGCGGCAGACCATTTTCCACCCGTTTGCACGCATGGCCGCCCTGGCCCGGGGCCAGATCCTGCGCACGGCGGTGGATTCAGACAAGTATGAAACCACCCGCTTCGGCGGCGCCGACCTGGTGGACGTCAGCGCCACCTGGGATGAGGAGAACGGCAAAGTGGCGCTCTTCCTCGCCAACCGCGGCCTGGAAGAGTCCGCGGATGTGGAGATTGGGCTGGGAGGCTTCGAGGCCGGACGCATCCTCCGCGCCGAGGTCCTGCAGGTTCCTGCCGGCAAGGACCGGTTTGCCATCAATTCCCAGGCCGACGGCGAGCAGGTGGGCCTGACCCCGCTCCAGGACGTTAAGGCTGCTGGCAGCGAGCTCCGCCTGTCACTGCCTGCGCTGTCCTGGGCCGTGATTGAGGTGGAGGTCAGCAAGGGCTAGGAGCCTTCGCTGCGGTTGGGGGCCCGTTCCGGGATACGGGCCCTCAACCCACGGGACGGCGAGCGCCGGCGCTCCGGAACAGCGGCAGGACCGCCAGGGAAGCCGAACCGGCGGATAACTGCTGAGGCACTTAAGGAGCCCTAAACGGAGAAATCAACCGCCGACGTTTCCACGACGCTTGCCGTGCGCCCGGGGGCCGTCTGGAACTGCCAGTACAGGTTTGTGTGGGCAATAACCGCCTCCGGAGCAGGTGCACCCCACTGGGTCATGTCATCCGTCGTGTGGGCGTCCCCCACCAGGGTGACGTCATATCCGCGGGCAAAAGCCCCGTGGATGGTCGAGCGGATGCATGCATCTGTTTGCGCACCGGCAACAACAAGCCGCCCGATTCCCGCATCGGCCAGGACGCTTTCCAGGTCGGTCCCCTCAAAGGCATCACCGTACGCCTTGTGCACCAGTGGCTCCGGGTCCAGACGCGCGAGCTCGGGGATGTACTCCCACTCTCTGCTGCCCTCCGGGAGGTCGTCGTCGTGATGCTGGATCCACACCACGGGGACCGCTGCAGACCTCGCGCCGTCCAGCAGGGCGCTGATGTTGGCTATCACCGCATCCCGTTCGTGTGCCTCCGCCACCACCCCCTTTTGCATGTCAATAATCATCAAGGCAGTGCGGGGCCGATCAGGCAGTGTGCTCATGGTTGCTCTCCTGAGGTTTGGATGGCCGTGCCCACAGCGTACTGCCCGCCCGTGCCGGATCCGATAGGGGAACGTCCGTTCGAACCGTATCCGGACGGTCCCCTGCCCGCACCCTGCCCGCACTTTCACTCTTGACGGCGCCAAAGGCAGGAGGCAGGGTAAGTAATCCATCAGCATGCTTGCTAAAAGGAGTGACGGATGCGGTCCATGACATACCGCGGGCCGTACAAGGTCCGTGTTGAGGAAAAAGACATCCCGGTCATTGAGCACCCCAACGACGCAATCGTTCGGGTGACCGCCGCAGCTATTTGCGGATCTGACCTGCACCTTTACCACGGAATGATGCCCGACACCCGGGTGGGCACCACCTTCGGCCACGAATTTGTGGGCGTGGTCCACGAGGTGGGGCCCTCCGTGCAGAACCTCAAGGCGGGAGACCGGGTCATGGTCCCCTTCAACATCTACTGCGGTTCCTGCTACTTCTGCGCCCGCGGGCTCTACTCCAACTGTCACAACGTCAACCCCAATGCGACGGCGGTGGGCGGCATCTACGGCTACTCCCACACCTGCGGCGGGTACGACGGCGGCCAGGCGGAGTTTGTCCGCGTCCCGTTCGCCGACGTCGGGCCCAGCATCATTCCAGACTGGCTGGATGAGGAGGACGCCGTGCTGCTCACTGACGCCCTCGCCACGGGTTACTTCGGCGCGCAGCTGGGAGACATCACGGAAGGGGACACCGTCATCGTGTTCGGCGCCGGACCGGTGGGACTCTTCGCGGCCGCTTCCTCCTGGCTGATGGGCGCCGGCCGGGTCATCGTCATCGACCACCTGGACTACCGGCTCGAAAAGGCCCGCACCTTTGCCCACGCCGAGACCTTCAACTTCTCCGAGTACGGGGACATTGTGGTGGAGATGAAAAAAACCACCGATTACCTCGGCGCGGATGTGGTGATTGACGCTGCGGGAGCGGAGGCGGACGGCAGCTTCCTCCAGAACGTCAGTGCCTCCCAGCTGAAGCTGCAGGGCGGATCTCCGGTGGCCCTGAACTGGGCTATTGATTCGGTCCGGAAGGCCGGCACCGTGTCCGTGGTTGGAGCCTACGGTCCCATCTTCAGCGCCGTGAAATTTGGCGATGCCCTCAACAAGGGGCTGACACTGCGCATGAACCAGTGCCCGGCCAAGCGGCAGTGGCCGCGGCTGTTCGAACACATCCGCAACGGTTACCTCAAACCCAGTGACATCATCACCCACCGCATCCCGCTGGAGCACATTGCGGAGGGCTACCACATGTTCTCGGCGAAGCTTGATGACTGCATCAAGCCGCTCATCATTCCCAGCGCGTCTTGAAGGCGAGGAAACCATGACGGAAACACCAAGCACGCCCTACGTTGCCGCCGCATCCAAACGGAAATTCTCCAATGAGGAGCTGCGGGCGCGCATTCCGGGCTGGGGCGCGGATATGGATCCCCGGAACCGCCCCTCGGTGCCCAAGGAACGCACGGACCTGGAAACCGGCGCCCGCTGGAACTTTCCGGAACGCCAACCCGAGAAGCAGCCGAGGGAACGCTCGATTGAGCACGAGTTCCTCACTCCCGTTTTCGGAACCTCCGCTCCGCTGAAGGGCGTCTCCGGAGCTATCCGCCGGTATGCCTACCGGTACGGCGAAGCCCGCGCGGCGCACTGGCTCATCCTGATTGCCGCCGACCGGGTGGATGCAGGCGGGAGCCATCTGCGCTCTTTCTTGACTCTTCGCCCGGACAATCCGGTGACCGAGTCAGGCGTGCTCAGTGAGTTCACCCGGCACGGACTGTCCTCCCGGTTCGGCAGGAACAGGGCCGACCTCAAGGAGCAGGCGCTGGCCCCGCTTACCGCGGCCGGCCCGTGGATCCTGGGCGGTGCGGCCGCCGTCGTCGGTGTGCGGGCGCTGGTCCGGGCGGCCAAACACTGATCCTGCACCTCGGCACGCCGGGCAGGGAGCAGGGCGGCCCGGGTGGTACGCCCTGCCACAATGGAGAGCATGCATGAAACGCGCGGCCTAAACGATTCCCGGCTGATCCGGGAAATCCAGGCGCAAGAGGGTGCGGACATTGCGGCCGACCGCTGGCCGGCCACCATCCCTGCCGTCGCCGCCGTCCTGACCCGGGGACTGGTCCTTCCTCCGGGCGTGACCTTCCTGGTCGGCGAGAACGGCAGCGGAAAATCCACCCTGGTGGAGGCGGTCGCGGCAGCCTACGGGCTGGGTCCGGAGGGCGGGAGTGTCCATTCGGCGCACTCCACGCAGAAAACCGAATCCCCGCTGAGCAACTGGCTTACGCTGGTGCGCCAGCCCGGCGCCCCCAAATGGGGGTTCTTCCTGCGGGCGGAAACCATGCACGGTTTCTACACCTTTCAGGACCAGCTTGCCGGCGGCCACGACTTCCACACCATGAGCCACGGGGAGTCCTTTCTGGCTGTTGCCGAAACCTACCTGCAGAGTCCGGGCTTTTACTGCCTGGACGAACCCGAGGCGGCACTGTCTTTCAGTTCGACTCTGGCGATGATGGGAGTGCTCAACGATCTGGTGGCCAACGGCTCCCAGATCCTGTGCGCCACGCACTCCCCAGTACTGGCCTCCCTGCCCGGTGCCGCCATTTATGAAACCGGCGAGCACGGAATTTCGCGCCGGGAATGGGACGAACTGGATCTGGTCACTAACTGGAAGTCCTACCTGAACGAGCCCCGCCGCTATCTGCGGCACCTTCTGGACTAGCAGCGAGGGCGCCGAGCAGGGCCAGGGCATCGGCGCTGCTGGAACCGGCTTCCGCACGGTAGACGATGAGCTCCTGGCCGGGTGCCGCCTTCACCTCGAAAGCATGCATGTGGAGGGTGAGCTCCCCAACCTCGGGGTGCCGGAACCGTTTGCTTTCCAATCGCTTTTCCCGGGCATCATGGCGTTCCCAGAGGGCGGTGAACTCATCACTGCCGTTCAGGAGCGTCTCCAGTACCTCGGTGACGCGCGGATCATCCGGTGCCGTGCCGTGGAGGATGCGGAAACCGGCAACGGTGTTGGCGGCTACCTGCTGCCAGGCCGGATAGAACGTGCGTGAACCGGGATCGAGGAAGAGTTTCAGTATCAGGTTGGGGCCGTGCTGGAACCCGTCGAAAAGAGCGTAGGCAAGCCGGTTGCCGGCAAGTACGTCGTAGGCTTTGCCCAGGACGACCGCAGGGTTGTTGGGCCACATGTCCATCAGGCTCAGCAGTTCCGGGTTCACCCTTTCCGTGGCGCCGTATGCCGGTCCGGGGATCAGGCCGGCAAGCCGGTAGAGGTGCCGGCGTGCGTCGTCGTCCAGCCGGAGGGCGGTGCCGAGCGTCTCAAGGACCTGGACGGACGGGTGACGTTCACGTCCCTGTTCCAGCCGGGTGTAGTAATCGATGCTCAGGGCCGCCATCGTGGCAACCTCTTCGCGCCGCAGCCCGGGCACCCGGCGTCGGCCGGAGGAGGCGAAGCCAAGCGCCTCCGGGCGCAGCAGGGCACGGCGGGCCCTGAGAAACTCACCGAGCGGATAGTTTGACACGCGTTCACTATAGGTGCCTCCGGTCCGGCCAGGCAGGGTGCGCTGCTCCTAGGGTCAGTGCGTCCTTCACGTGTCCCGGCGGTACCGGGGAGAGTGGCGGTCATGACTGCTAATTACGAGAACAGCGCAAACCGTCAGAAGACCAAGGCCTCAGCGGGCTCCGATGATCGGGGGACGCGGAAAATAACCCTCGTCACCGGGGCGAGCAGCGGGATCGGCGAGGCTATTGCACGGCGCCTCGCCGCCGAAGGGCACACCGTCATCCTTACCGGACGTCGCAAGGACCGTTTGGAGGCCATCGCCGCCGAACTCACCGAAGATGGCCTCTCCGCCGAGGCCCTGCCGCTGGATGTTACGGACAGGCAGGCGTTCGCGGCGCTGGCCGCCGACATCACCGCCCGGCACGGGCGTCTTGATATCCTCGTTGGGAACGCCGGCGTCATGCTGCTCTCGCGTCTGGACTCGCTGCTGGTCGATGAATGGGACCGGATGTTCGATGTCAACGTGCGCGGGCTCTACAACGGGATCGCCGCTGTGCTGCCGCACTTCCGCGAACAGGGATCGGGCCACGTCGTCACGATTGCGTCAGTCGGAGCACACGAAGTTTCTCCCACCTCCGCTGTCTATTCAGCGACCAAGTACGCCGCCCGGGCACTGACCGAGGGTCTCCGGCTGGAGTCGGACCCCTCGATCCGGGTGACCACCGTTTCCCCCGGCGTTGTGGAATCCGAGCTCGCGGAGCACATCACCGATCCGTACGCCGCGGATCTGATGATCGGTTACCGGGCGGCGCAGATCTCTCCGGACGCTGTTGCCAGCGCGGTTTTCTTTGCCGTCACCCAGCCGCCAAACGTAGACGTCAACGAAATCATCATCCGCCCCGCTGCCCAGCGCTGACACCGCACCGGGAACGCGCCGTCGTCGTCCGACCACTTGCGACAACAGCGGCCACTTTTGACAACACAGGCGCGTTCCCGATGTGATGGGGCCCATGACTGACCGCTACCGCATAGCCCTCATCCCCGGCGACGGCATTGGCCACGAGGTGCTGCCGCCCGCCCGTGCCGTGCTCGACGCCGTCGCGCCCCGGCACGGCATTGAACTGACCTATGACGAATTTGACTGGTCCTGCCAGCGGTATCTGGAGAAGGGCGCCATGATGCCCGAGGACGGGCTGGACCAGATCCGCGGACACGATTCCATCCTGCTCGGCGCGGTCGGCTGGCCCGGAGTGCCGGACCATGTGAGTCTGTGGGGGCTGCTGATTCCCATCCGCAGGGAGTTCCGGCAGTACGTAAATCTGCGCCCCATCCGGGTCCTGGACGGTGTTCCCAGCCCCCTGCGCGCGGAGCTGACCGAACCGGGTGTGGACTTTGTTGTGGTGCGCGAAAACAGTGAGGGCGAGTATTCGGAGATCGGCGGGCGCATGAACCGCGGACTGCCCTCCGAAATGGCCATTCAGGAATCAATCTTCACCCGCCGCGGTGTCACCCGGATTTTGGACTATGCCTTTGACCTGGCCGGACAGCGCAGGGGCATCCTGACTTCAGCCACCAAATCCAACGGCATCATCCACACCATGCCCTTCTGGGACGAGCTGCTGCAGGAACGGGCGGCGGATTATCCCGGGGTGCAGTGGAACCAGGAACACATCGACGCCCTGGCCGCAAAGGCGGTGCTGAACCCCTCCCGCTTCGATGTCATCGTGGGATCGAACCTCTTCGGGGACATTCTCAGCGACCTGGCCGCAGCCATTGCCGGCAGCATCGGCATTGCTCCCTCGGCCAACCTCAACCCGGAGCGGGAGTACCCCTCCATGTTTGAGCCTGTCCACGGCTCAGCCCCGGACATCTACGGCCAGGGGGTGGCCAATCCCCTGGGTGCCATCTGGTCCGCGTCCATGATGCTGGATCACCTGGGCCACGCGGAGGCCGGAGCTGAGGTGCTCGAAGCAGTCTTCGGTGTGCTTGCTGAATCCCCGGTACGGACCCGGGACCTGGGCGGCACTGCCGGAACCGAGGAATTCACCCGGGAAATCCTCAGCCGGATCGGCTAGTCCCGCAGGCTTATTGGGTCTGAAGCCCGGCGCGGCACTTTTCACACAGCCCGCCTGCACGTCAGGGTGGAGCCATGAGCAAATCACCGGGATCAATCATTATTGTGGGCGCAGGCAGCGGTGTGGGACTCGCCGTAGCCCGCCGTTTTTCACGGGACGGGGCCCGCGTGGGGCTGATATCCCGGTCAGCACAGCATCTGGCAGAACTATCCTCCACGCTCCGCTCCGAAGGTGTGTCCTCGGACTGGATGGCAGCCGATGCACAGCAGCCTGACGAGCTCAGGACCGCCGTTCGCGAGCTGGTCAGCCGCCTCGGTCCTGCCGATGTGCTCTGCTACAGTCCCCTGCCGGCGGTGGGGCTGATCAGGCCGGTGCTTGAAACCGGCCCCGGGGACCTGATGTCCTCCCTGTCACTCAGTGTGGGCGGCGCGGCAGCGGCGGTCGCCGAGCTGGCGCCGGGGATGATCGCCCGCGGAACGGGAAGCCTGTTGTTCACCACGGGCAGCGGAGCCCTCCGCCCGCACCCCGACCGTGCGGCCAGCGCAGTGGGGACAACGGCTGAGACGACCTATGTTGCCCTCCTTCACGAAGCGCTGAAGCCCGCCGGCATCCGGGTCGCGCAGCTGGCCGTGGTGGGTCCGATCGGCAGCGGAGCGGCCCATGAGCCGGCCGATGTGGCCGACGCCCTGTGGGCTGCTGCCCGCCGGGACTCGTCCGGCCCGCTCACTGTCCTGGAAAACATCACTGCCCGGGAAAGAACTTCAGCGCCTCAACGACGGCGGCAGTGACCTCTTCCGTATCTGCCGTTCCGCCCACGTCCGCCGTGGTGCAGCCGGCCGCCGTGACGGCTTCCACCGCGCTCGCCAGCCGGCGCGCGGCAGCGGGCAGGCCCAGATGTTCCAGCATCAGCGCTCCGCTCAGAATGGCGCCAACCGGGTTGCAGATGCCGCGGCCGGCGATGTCCGGGGCGGAGCCGTGGACCGGTTCGAACATGGAGGGAAAGCGCCGCTCCGGATTGAGGTTCGCGCTTGCCGCCAGACCCAAGCTGCCCGCGAGCGCCGAGCCCAGGTCGGAGAGGATGTCAGCAAACAGGTTCGATGCCACCACCACGGACAAGTCCTCCGGATGCAGGACAAACTTGGCGCTCATGGCATCCACCAGGACGCTCTCCGACTGAACGTCCGGATATTCCGCGGCCACCCGGTGAAACACGTCGTCCCAGAGTACTGAGCCGTACTGCTGGGCATTGGACTTGGTCACACTGGAGACCCTGCGCACCGTTCGGGTACGGGCCAGGTCAAAGGCGAAACTGATGATGCGCTCGCAGCCCTTCTCCGTAAACAGTGCCGTCTGCACCGCCACTTCATTGCCCGGGCCCCGACCGGAGAGATTGCGTCCCCCCAGCCCGGCGTACTCGCCTTCGCTGTTCTCCCGGACCACCACCCAGTTCAGCGGCATCCGGTCCGCCTTGCGCAGCGGCGACTCGATGCCGGGCAGGAACGTCACCGGGCGCACGTTGGCCCATTGGTCGAAGTTCTGCGTGATGTTCAGCCGGAGCCCCCACAGGCTCACATGGTCCGGAACGTTCTCCCAGCCCACGGCCCCGAAGTAGATCGCGTCGAAGTTCCGCAGCCGCTGGAGCCCGTCCGGGTCCATCATGACTCCGTGCTGCGCATAGTATTCGGATCCCCAGGGGAAGTCTGTCCACTCAAACCCGAAGTGCGGCTCGTCCCTTCCTGCTGCGGACTGCTCGGCGAGCGCGTCCAGCACGCGCCTGCCGGCGGCAATCACTTCCTTCCCCACGCCGTCGGCCGGAATAGCCGCAATCCGGTAGATCCTTTGCCCGGCCATCTCCTGCTCCCGCCTTCAGGGTCGATTGTCCCCTCCACTAGAGCGGCCCGGGGCAGCGGCGTCAAAGACCGAATCCGCATCCGATCAATAGGTGTTCTCTATCCGGGGACGGCAGCGGCCTCGGGCCCCGCGGCGACGGCGAGGAAGGCCCGAGCGGCCGGGGTCAGGTCGGATGTGCGGCTGAGGGCGGAGACGTACAGGTACACGGCCGGTTCAAGGGCGGCTGTCCGCAGTCCCGCCTGCCGGGCCAGCGGAGCCCACGACGACGGCAGGACGGCGTGCCCCAGACCGGCCAGGACCAGCGGGAGGACCGAGGTCCGGTGCGCCACTTCAACGGCGATTTCCAGGTCAACGCCGTTCACCACCGCCTCATCGACCGCGCACCGCATCAGGGATCCGCGTTGTGAGACCACCATCCGCTGACCGGAGAGGTCCTCCCACGCCAGCACCGGTCTGCCGTTGCAGTCGTCGCCGTCGCCGTCGTCGTCCTTGTTCTTGCCCAACGCTGCGCTTTTGCCTTTGGGGAGGACGGCATGCGGATTGAGCACCAGAATCAGCGGCTGCCGGTCCAGCGGCAGCACATCGATGTCCGCCGCCCGGAAGGGCCGGTCCGAACCGAGCAGCCCAATCTCGGAACTTCCGTCGCGGACCGCCGCTACTACGTCATCGCGGGTGAAGGCCGCCTCAACGTTGACGGTGACCGTGGGATGGGTGCGTGCATAAGCCGCAATGATCGAGGTCAGCGGTTCAATCCCGGGCGAGGGCATGGCGATGACGTCCAGTCGTCCCCGGCGCATGCCCTTAAGCTCGTCGATGGCCGAGCGGGCGGCGTCGAGGTCGCGGACGACGACGCGCGCCGGGCCCACCAGTTCGCGGCCTGCCTCGCTGAGCACGACGTTGCGCCCCACCCGGTGAAAGAGCGGAACCCCCAAATCCCGTTCCAGGCTTTTGATGGTCTGCGACAGGGAAGGCTGGGCGATGAGCAGCCGCTCTGCTGCCCGTGTGAACCCCTGATGGTCCACTACGGCCAGGAAGTACTTCAGGTGCCTGACGTCCACGAAAGCTCCCTTGCATTCGGGTGAACGGATCCCGGGCGCGGATGCCGCCGCAATGCACTGGCTCCGTGCATTGGCCCCGTCCCATTGGTTTCGCCTATGGGGAAGTAGACAACAGGTTTTGGACGAAGCACAAGGGACTGGGCCATAGTGAACGCAATTCAACGAGGAAGGACTCCGACGTGTACACACAGCAGCCGGCTCCAACCGAAGATTCCGGGGCTCCGCAGCGCACGGATGTGCGTGCAGCGCTCCTGGGCGGGACCACCTTCCGCAGCCTGAGCGAACAGACACTCTCTCCGCGGGAGGAGAAGTTTGAACGCACCAGGCAAACCATCGGACTGTTCCTCGCCCCCGTCGTCGCCGTTGTTTTTGCCCTGCTGCCGCTGAATTTGGAATCGCAGCAGCATTTGCTGGCCGCGGTTCTGCTGGGCGTCATTGTCCTGTGGATCTGCGAACCGGTGCCCATCCCCATTGGCGGGCTGATTGGAGTCGCGGCGGTTGTGGTGCTGGGAGTGGCTCCGGCCAGTGCAGTCCTGGCACCCTTCGGATCCACCACCATCTTCACGTTTATTGGCGCTTTCATCCTGGCGCAGGCCATGCTCAAACATGGGATCGCCCAGCGCCTGGCCTTTGCCGTGCTGTCCGCTCCCGGCGTCGGCAAGTCCACGTACCGGGTGGTGATTGCCTTCGGCGTGATCACCTGCCTGCTCTCCGCCTTTGTCTCCAACACCGCCACGGTGGCCATGCTGATGCCCACCGCCCTGGGCGTACTGGTGGTGATTGCCCAGCTGATGCAGACCCGCGGCACGGTGAAAGCGGACTTCGATCCGCTGCGGCTGCGCATCGGTGCAGCCCTGCTGCTGATGCTCGCCTACGGAGCCAGCGTAGGCGGGCTGCTCACTCCGGTTGGCTCGCCGCCGAACCTGATCGGGCGGGGGCTCATTGAAGAGGCCACCGGGGTGCGGATTTCCTTTGCCCAGTGGATGGCCATCGCTGCGCCCGTCTGCCTGGCCATGTTCGTGGTGCTGGCACTGGTCATGCTGCTGCTGAACCGGCCCGAGATCCGCCGGCTGGAGGGCGTGGAGGAGTATGTGCGCGAACAGCGCGCGGCGCAGGGAAAGATGTCCCGGGCGGAGGTCAACACGCTGATCGCCTTCGGCGTGACGGTGACCCTGTGGCTGGCCCCCGCCGTCGCAAGCCTGATCGGAGGCACCGAGTCAGAAGCGTACATTTTTCTGGACGACCGTCTGGATGAGGGAATCGTTGCCGTGATCGGCGCGTCGCTGCTGTTCATCCTGCCGGTGGACTGGAAGCAGCGGCAGGCCACGCTGACCTGGGCAGATGCAGCGAAGATCGACTGGGGAACCATTCTGCTCTTCGGCACCGGAATCATCTTCGGTGCACTGCTTGCCGAAACCGGCCTGGCCGAAACCATCGGCCAGGGGGCCTCGGAGAACCTGAACATCACCAACATTGTGGCCATTACGGCCTTCTCCGCGATCCTGGCCATCCTGATCTCCGAAACCACGTCCAACACCGCCTCCGCCGCGGTGATCGTGCCCATTGTCATCCCCCTGTGCCAAGCCATCGGCGTCGATCCCTTTGTTCCGGCGCTGGCCGCCACCTTTGCCGCGTCCTTCGGGTTCATGCTGCCGGTCTCCACACCGCAGAACGCCATCGTTTACGGAACGGGAGCCGTGCCCATCACCCGGATGATCCGGACCGGGCTGTTCTTCGACATTCTGGGAGCCGTCCTGATCGTCACGATCGTGCCGGTGATGATCGCCGTCGTCGGGATCGGCGGTTAGCTCCCTGTTCCGCCCAGCCGGTGAGGTCCAGCAGGCGGGCCGCGACGACGGCGGCACTTGAGTTGTCGGTGTCGATCCGGTGCACCCAGCCGGGTGTGTCCCGGTCCAGGGCCGCTGCAGCGTCCCTGCTTCTCGACACGTGGTCCTGCAGCGTGCTGCCGGATTCGCGGGAGCCCAGCCGTTCGTCTGTGCACCCGTCGGAGGCGCGCAGGAGTACCGCGTGAATACGGGGGCTGTCCCCCATGGCCGCTGAGAGTTCAGCCGTTTCGCGCACGGCCACGGTGTTGGTGTAAATCAGGCGCCGGTAGCCGAGGGCCCGGTAATTGCGCCACATGGCGGCCAGGTTCACGGCGGCCAGTCCCTGCGGCCACGGGGAGGGCTCTTTCCAGGGCGCCGGATACGCCAGGTCGAGGTTGTCCCCTTCAATGACGGCGTGCCGGATCTCGTGGCGGGTGAGCAGCGCATGCAGTTCCAGGGCGGCGGCACTCTTGCCCACGCCCGACCGTCCGCCAATGAAAAGGACCTCGGATTCCGTCTGCAGGGACATGGCGTCCAAGCTATCAGCAGCAGCGGCAGACCGTTTGCCGGGCAGCTGCCGCAGCAGAGGAACTCACTTTGTCCGCAGGCATCCCGGTACTCCTGTTCTGCGTTTCCGGGCGACGGTGCCCGGCATTTCTCTTGCGGAGGAGCGGTTCAGCGAGAAAGACTTTTTTCACACGTCAGCCTTGAAAGGAACCGTCATGCCCCATGTCACTGTAGGGACCGAAAACACCGGCGACATCAACCTGTACTACCAGGACCAGGGGTCCGGCCAGCCCGTGCTGCTGATCCACGGATACCCGCTGGACGGCGATTCCTGGGAACGGCAGACCCGGGCCCTGCTGGGCGGCGGCTACCGGGTGATCACTTACGACCGCCGCGGCTTCGGGCGGTCAAGCCAGCCGAACACCGGCTACGACTATGACACTTTTGCCGATGATCTTGCCGCCATCATCAACGAACTGGACCTGCAGGACGTGGTGCTCGTGGGCTTTTCCATGGGAACGGGTGAGCTCGCCCGCTATGTTGGCCGGCACGGAACCGACCGGATCAGCGGCCTGGCCTTTCTGTCCTCGCTGGAACCGTTCCTGCTGCAGACCGATGACAATCCGACCGGGGTGCCGGCGGAGGTCTTTGAAGGCATCGCCACGGCTGCACAGGACGACCGCTTTGCCTGGTTCGACAATTTCTTCTCGGACTTCTACAACCTTTCGGAGAACCTGGGTACCCGCATCAGCGAGGAGGCTGTCCGGGGCAGCTGGAACGTGGCCGCGGGAAGTGCTCCGCGGGCCGCCTACGCCGTCGTGCCGTCCTGGCTCACCGATTTCCGCGACGACGTCGCCAAGGTCCGGGAATCAGGGCTTCCGGTAATGATCCTGCACGGTACGGAGGACAATATCCTGCCCATCGATGCGACCGGCCGGCCGTTCTCCGCGGCGTTGCCGGACGCCCGCTACCTTGAGGTGGAGGGCGCCCCGCACGGTTTGCTGTGGACGCACGCCGATGACGTCAACGCCGCACTGCTGGACTTCCTGAACAGCTGAGCCCTGTTATCCGGTGATCTTGTACTTTTCGCGGTCCTGTTCGTCCAGGATGACCTGCTCTTCAATCGTCATGGCGCTCCCGCCGCGGCTGACGGGCATCCACCAGGCCCCGGGTTCGGGCTTCACCGGATAAGTGTCGATGCAGTGGTCCATGCCGGCCTGCAGGGTTTTCTGCAGCATCTCGGTTTCCTCGGTCACCGAGGCGTCCGGGGCAACGCGCATCATGGGGCTGACATGGATACGGACCGGGTTCTTCCACACGGACTTCAGGCTCAGGCCGTGGCCCCCGCGGGTGAGCATGCGGTGGCTGCCCCACACGGAGACCGGAATGATCGGCACTCCCGCTTCGGCTGCCATGCGAACGGCACCGGTCTTGAGTTTGCGGACGCTGAAGCTGCGGCTGACACCGGCTTCGGGCAGCACCGCCAGGTATTCGCCGCGGCGCAGGGCTTCCACGGACTCGGCGTACGCGGCGGCGCCGTCGGACCGGTCAACGACGATGTGCTCGCACATCTCGCAGACAGCCTTGACGAACGGCTTGCGGGCTGCCTTCTTGGTGACCAGAAAGCGCATGTGCGCCCTGAGCTTCCTCCACACCAGGTACTCGGCGAAGGCAAAGTCCAGATAGCCGAAGTGGGTGATGGCCACGACCGCTCCTTTGCCGGGCACGGCGGTGCGCGTCAGGCCGCGGATTTCTTCATCGGTGGGAAGATTCTCCAGACCAGAGGGAATAACGGGAATCCGCAGGGCTTTGAAGGACAGGACTCCGGTCAGGACAATGCTGCGGTAGACGTACTTGTTGGGGGAAAACTTCAACGTCATCTCCTCGTCGGTAATCCGGACAGGACAATGATTCTATCCGGTCGGTGTCCGCTCCGTGGAACCGGTGGATAGCAGGTGACGGCTGCCTTTCGGCGGCCCGTGTCTGCCATCCGGGCGGCACGCACGGTTATCGTGGCGTATGGCCTGGCGAAACCTGACACGCGTGCGCGGAGGACGGAACCCTCTGCGCGCGTACCCGGTTTTCCTCGACGAAGCCCAGCGCCTCGATGCCCGGCTGGGAGAGGTCGATTGGGCTACTCCTCCGGCTGGCTCGGTTTCCCGCTCGTTCCAGGCGCCCAGCGGCTCACTGGCCATGCGGACCATGGGGGCTGAGACCGATCCGCCCGTTCTTTTGGTCCCCGGGGCGATGGGGTCTAAGGAGGACTTTGCGCTGATGATGCCGTTGCTGGCGGACGCGGGGTATTACGTCCTCAGCTATGACCTGGCCGGGCAGTATGAGTCGTCCTCCGCCGGGCCGGAGCATCTGAGCCCGCCGCAGAGTCATTACAGCTACGACCTGTTCGTGAAAGACCTCCTGGCTGTCCTCGAGTCCCTTTCCGGCGCAGCGCATGTCCTGGGCTACTCCTTTGCCGGGATTGTGGCGCAGATTGCCCTGCAGTGCCGCCCCGACCTCTTCCGTTCGCTGTGCCTGCTCAGCTGTCCCCCGGTTCCCGGCCAGAGTTTCCGCACCGTAAGCCGGGTGGGCAGGTTCAGTCCGCTGGTCAATGACAAGATGCATGCCGGGCTCATTGTGTGGGGCATTCGACGGAACTTTGTGGGGGTGCCGGCCGCACGCATGGAGTTCATCCGCCACCGCTTCGACTACACCCGCAAGGATTCACTTCAGGACATCGTGTCGCTGATGAAGCGCTCACCGGATCTGCGGCAAACCCTGGCTGCCGCTCCGCAGCCGAAGCTGGTGGCCGTGGGCCGGGCGGATGTGTGGCCGCTGTATCAGCACTATGCCTTTGCCCAGGCCATCGGTGCCGGTTTTGCCGTCTACGGAACCGGACACGGGCCGTGCGAGGACGCGCCGCACCAGCTCAGCCGTGATCTCCTGGCGCTCTACGAGTCGGCCCGCTAGAGGCGCGGGCACGACGGCGGGCCAGCGGCGGCTCCGCCCGAAAATCCAGGTCGAAGGTCTGCCAGGCCATGACCAGCCGGCGGCGCAGCCCGCTCCAGTCATCAAACGGCCGGGCGGAGACCCCCACGCGCAGGGTCGGGTCATACAGCACGGACATCCAGGGGCGAATCTGGTAACTCAAATCCAGATCATCATGGACCTGGGGCAGGTCGCGGTGGACGCGCTCGCGAAGCTGCTTCCACATGGGCGCGGACAGGGCAAAGTTGGATCCAAACAGGGGCGGGTGGCCCAGGAGCAGGCCGACGACGCGGATGTAGCCGCCAATGTAAATGGTTCGCCCAATCCACCTCGTGAGGCGGTTGCCGCCGTAAAAATCCCCGGGGCCGGTAACCGCAGTCATGGGCCCCTGCGCTGCGAGGATCTTTTCCACCCGTTCCAGCCAGTCCGGCGGCGGAACCGAGTCTGCATCCAGCCTGGCCAGGATGTCCCCGGCGGCGGCGTCGAACCCGGCAGCCGTCGCCCCGGCGATTCCCGGGACGTCCAGGGGCACCCGCCGCACCCCCGCCGCGGCGCAGACGGCGTCCGTCCCGTCCGTGCTGCCGTTGTCCACCACCACAATCTCCTCCGGCTGCCGGGTCTGCCGTTGAACGGCAGCCAAACAGGCCGACAGCATCGGTGCATCGTTCCGGGACGGGATAACCACCGAGATTGTAGGCATGGTGTCAGACTGTAGCGGCCTGCGGCCGCGGCGGAAATGCTCCGTGCCGCCGCGGCTGCGGTCCCGCCCTATTTAGTCCCGTGGCCCTGCTGATAGACATCGGGGATGCCGTCGCCGTCGTCGTCGGTGTTCTCTTCGGCTTCGACGGCGCGGTAATGGCGGTTGCGCGGCATCAGGACCAGGGAGGCCAGTAGTGCGGCCACAACGGAGGCGGTGAGGATCCCCACCTTGGCGTGGTCATTGGCAATGGTGCCGGAGCCGAAGCTGAGGTCCGCCACCAGCAGGGACACGGTGAAGCCGATGCCGGCGAGCACTGCCACGCCGAGCAGATCAATCCACTTGAAGGACGTGTCCAGCCGGGCCTTGGTCAGTTTTGTCAGCAGCCAGGTGGTGCCCAGGATGCCGATCGGCTTGCCCAGCACCAGGCCGGCAATGATGCCCAGGGAGATGGGGTCCGTCAGCGAGGACATAAAGCCGTCCCAGCCGCCCACGGCCACTCCGGCGGAGAAGAACGCAAAGACCGGTACCGCGAATCCGGCCGAGATGGGGCGGAACCGGTGCTCGAAGATTTCAGAAAGGCCGGGACCGGCTTCGGGTCCGCCGCTGGCCTGGCTGCGGATGACGGGAACGGCGAAGCCCAGCAGAACGCCGGCAACGGTCGCGTGGATGCCGGAGGAATGCACCAGGGCCCAAACGACGACGCCGATGGGCAGCAGGATGAACCAGGCGGCGGTTGCTTTCAGTCCGAAGAAGCGGCGGTACTTCTGTGCCAGGAAGGTGTAGAGGGCAAGGCCGGCAACGGCCAGGAGCAGCGGGGTGATCTTGAGTTCATCGGTGTAGAAGACAGCGATGATGGTGATGGCCAGCAGGTCATCCACCACAGCCAGGGTCAGCAGGAATATCCGCAGCGCCGAAGGCAGGTGAGAGCCGATAATGGCCAGGACGGCTACGGCGAAGGCGATGTCCGTGGCTGTGGGGACCGCCCAGCCGGTGAGGCTTTCGGGACTGCCGAGATTGATGACCGCGTAGATGGCGGCCGGAACCGCCACACCGCCGACGGCGGCAGCCACCGGCACGATCGCCTTGCTGATGTTGCGCAGGTCCCCTGCGACGAATTCGCGTTTAAGCTCCAGTCCCACCAGGAAGAAGAACACGGCGAGGAGTCCGTCCGCAGCCCACGCCCCCAGGCTCAGCTGCAGGTGCCAGGGTTCGTAGCCGATTTCGAAGTCCCGCAGCGCGAAGTAGCTGTCCGAAAGCGGCGAGTTGGCCCAGATGATGGCGAGGAGCGCTGCCGCCACCAGCAGCATGCCGCCAACGGTTTCCTTGCGCAGGATTTCGCTGATGCGAAGTTTTTCGCTGTAGCTGCCGCGGCTGAACAGGCGTCCGCCTTCAGCTGCCGCCTTCGGGGAATTATTGGGCTGCACGGGAATCTCCTGAAAATGCGGTCGACAATGTTATTGCCGACCAGACTTCCCGGCGCACCTTCGTTCCACCCTACGGGAAATGGGGAGTGTGCTCCAATCCGCTGCGGCTGCCGGGAACTGCAATATCAGCCGTTTCGACGGCGGCCCTCCCGCCGGCCAGACGGATGCAGCAGTCGGCCGTGGAAGCCCGGGCGACGTCGTGAGTGGACTGCAGGACCGTGACTCCCCTGCGCACTTCAGCCCGCAGCACCTCGTCAATCAGCCGCAGCGCCGACTGGTCCAGCCCGGCATCAGGTTCGTCGAGCAGCAGCACCGCGGAGTCCTGCGCCAGGCCCTGTGCCACCAGCGCACGCTGACGCTGGCCGCCGGAGAGTTCCCCGAGCGGACGATCCGCCAACTCCCGGATGCCCATTCGTTCCATGGCCTCCTCCACTGCCCGCCGATCCTTCGCCGTCGTTCTGCCGAGGAGTCCGGAGTGTGCCCACCGCCCCATGCCCACGGCGCCGTGCACGGTGATGGGAAAGGCATCGGGCACCGCCGAGCGTTGCACCACGAGCGCCGCCCGGCCGGGGATATGTGCCTGCACCCGGCCGGCATGGGGCTTGTGTACTCCCGCCAACAGGGACAGCAGAGTCGATTTGCCGGTCCCGTTGCCGCCGACCAGGGCGGTCAGTGCGCCTCGGGGAACAGCCAGGGACAGATCCGTGAACACTGCCCGGCCCCGGTATCCGAAGGCCACTGATTGAACGGTGAAGGCCCGCATGCATCTCCTCAGGTTTGCGTAAAAAGTCTTATTGCGATTGATTCTCATTATCTATTGTAGGGTTTCTCTCGTGATGACTTGGTTGCTTGAACCGTTTGCGGTGGTTTTTGTCCAACGGGCGCTGCTTGCCGGTGTGCTGGCGGCGGTGCTTTGTGCCGTGGCAGGCACCTGGATTGTGCTGCGGGGGATGGCATTCCTGGGTGATGCCATGTCGCACGGGATGCTGCCGGGTGTTGCTGCGGCAACGCTTCTGGGGGTCAATCCGCTGCTCGGAGCGGCAGCCAGCGCCGCGCTGATGGCTGCCGGCATGAGTGCGGCTGCCCGCAGCGGACGCATGTCCCAGGACACGGCCATCGGGATGCTCTTTGCCGGCATGCTCGCCTTGGGGGTCATCATCATTTCCCGCTCGGGATCCTTTGCAGTGGATCTGACCGGCATCCTCTTTGGCGACATCCTCGCCGTCCGGCCACGGGACCTGGCCGTCCTCGCCGCCGGCCTGCTGGTCACCGGTGTGCTGGCGCTGGCTTTCCACCGCGCCTTTGCCGCGGCTGCCTTCGACCTGCGCAAGGCACAGACTCTTGGCCTTCGCCCCGGCCTGGCGCACGGCGCCCTGATGGCTCTGATGATCATCGCGGTCTCTGTCTCGTTCCAGGTGGTCGGAACACTGCTGGTGTTCGGCCTGCTGGTTGCCCCGCCCGCAGCTGCACGGCTGTGGACCACCACGATTCCGGCGATGATGCTTCTCGCCGCAGCCATCGGAGCGGCGGCCGTTGCCGCCGGGCTCCTGATCTCCTGGCACGCCTCCACTGCCGCAGGAGCAAGCATCACGGCCGTGGCAGTCCTCGCTTTTTTCCTGTCCGCGGCCCTCCGGCCGCTGCTGGCCCGCGCGCCCCGCATCTGCGGAAGGAGCGACGACGGCGCCGGCATCCGCGCAGACCCAGCACCAGATCCCACATCAGTTCCCACTCCAGAAGTACTGCCCGTCCCCCGCCCCGACACAAGGAGCCACCCATGATGCATCATTCCGCCGCCCCCTCCCCGGCCCTTTTGCCGCCGCCTGGTCCTGCCCCTGGTTCTATCCGCCGCATCGCACAGGCGAGGATTAGCGGCGCAGTGTCCGCCCTGTCCGCCGCGGCCCTGCTGCTGACGGGGTGCATGGTGCCGGCAGGCAGCCCTGCGGAGTCCGCTTCTTCCGGTCCGCCGTTGAAAGGAAACCCGCACGGCTATGTTGCCGGCGCCGCGGAGGCTGCCGAACCCCAGGCGCGGCTGACCACGGTCAGCGCAGACGGGCATGTCAGCGTGACCGATCCGGCCGATGAATCGGTGACCGAACTGGGCAGGTTCCCGGGCGTGGAAGCGGCAACCGGCACCGGCCGCTTCGTCTTCCTGTCGAACCCGGAATACGGAACGGTCCACGTTGTGGATGCAGGGGGCTGGACCGTCAACCACGGAGACCACCGGCATTATTACTCCGCGGAGCCCCGCATGGTGGGAAGGATTACCGGCCCGGAGCCGGGGAGCATAGCGAGCAACAACGGCCGTTCCGCCGTGTTCTTCGGTGACGGCACCGTGGCCGTACTGGACCATGAAGACCTGGGCGCCGGCACCGTTGCCGAAACCCGTTTTACCGTAGCGGCGCACCGCGGGGTGGCCGTTCCCTTTGGGAATTCCTACCTTGTCTCGGTTGCCGAGCGGGGAGCGGAACGTGCCTCCGCCGTCGGGCTCTATTCCGCCGACGGTCAGCAGACCGGTATTACCGGAGCACGGTGTCCGGAACTTGAGGGACACGCAGTGACCCGCACGGGTGTTGTCTTCGGCTGTGCGGACGGAGCCCTGGTCATTACCGCCGGGAACTCCGGTGTTCCTGTGGCCCGGCACATCCCGTACCCGGCAGCAGGGGACGGTCCTGCCTTGGGCGTCGAGCGGGCACGCGCGTTTGACCACCGCCCCGGTTCCAACGAATTGGCTGCCGTGGCCGGAACCGCAGGGGCATGGCATTTTGACGCGGCCGCTGAAACCTGGCAGCTGCTGGCCACCCCCGAGCCGCTCGTGACAGCAGCAGCCGCAGGCGACGGCACCCGCGTCCTGGCGCTGGGGGCCAGCGGCACGCTCTTTGCCCTGACCACGGCCTCCGCCCCGGCGGGAAGCGCAGCAGACACCGGCCGGCACCTCCTGGCCGGCCCGATCACACCGGGCACCGTGCCTGATCTGGAGATTGACCCGGAACGCGCCTACATCAATGACGAACAGTCCGGATCCATCGTCGAGATCGACTATGCCGACGGCCTTCGGACCGCCCGCGAACTGGATCCCGGCCACCCCGCCCGCCTGATCGTGGAGACGGGACGATGAGGGCCGGCCGACTCCTGGCCGGCGTCCTCGCCGCATGCACGGCGCTTACGGGCTGTGCGGCGCTCGCCGGAACAGAGGAAAAACCGGGAACGATTGTCGTCACCACGAACATCCTGGGGGATCTGGTCTCCAACATCGTCGGCACTGAGGCCGATGTCGTGGTGCTCATGCAGCCGGGGGCAGATCCGCATTCCTTCGGCATCTCCGCGCAGCAGGCGGCCCAGCTGGAGTCAGCTGATCTTCCGATCTGCAACGGACTCGGGCTGGAAGAGGGAGTGCTGCGCCACGTCGGCGCCGCGGCGGACCAGGGTGTGCCCGTCCTTGCGGTCGCTGACGCCCTGGACCCGTTGCCGTTCGCGGCCGAAACCGGTGCCGGAGACGGTGCTGCCGACATGCCGGACCCGCACTTCTGGACCGATCCGCAGCGCGTATCAGACGCGGTTGACCTGATCGCCGACGCCGTCACCGCCAATGTTCCGTCCACGGATCCGGACACGGTCCGGGAAAACGCAGCGGTGTACGGCGACCGGATCGATGAACTCGATGCCCGGATGGAATCCTCCTTCTCCCGCATCCCCGCGCAGCGGCGACAGCTCGTCACCAACCACCACGTCTTTGGCTACCTCGCATCCCGGTTTGGCTTCACCGTCACGGGGGCTGCCATTCCCGGCGGCACCACTTTGGCCTCCCCCAGCTCTTCCGACCTGGATGAGCTCGCGGGGAAGATCCGGGCGGCCGCCGTGCCGGCCATCTTCATTGACTCGTCGCAGCCGGACCGCCTGGCCCAGGTGCTGGCCCAGGAGGCGGGGCTGGACGTCGCCGTCGTCGGCCTCTTTACCGAATCCCTCGGCGTCCCCGGCTCCGGCGCCGAGACCTACCTGGACATGATGCGCACCAACACCGAGCGCATCACTGCCGCGCTCACCAGCTGACCCTCATCTGCACCGCTCACTGTTTTGACCCAACCGAAAGAAGGAACCATGAATACCCGCACCCTTTCCCGCCTGGCAACGCTCTGCGTTGCTGCGCTCCTGCTTGGCGGCTGCGCGGCACAGCGCTCCGATGAAACCGCAGCCGCGGATCCCTCGGATACGCATCAGGGGGCCGCGGCCGCCGATGCATCACCGCGGCTGGTAACCACCTACGACGGCGGCGTCTCTGTCCTTGACGCCGAGACGCTGCAGGTACTGGCCGAGTTCGAGATGGACGGCTTCAACCGCGTCAATCCCGCCGGTGACGGCCGCCATGTCATTATCTCCACCGCCGATGCCTTCAAGGTTCTGGACACCGGGGCCTGGACTGAAGACGACGGCGCCCGCCATGTTGCCGAACCGGTGCTGACCGGCATTGAGTTCACTGCCAATAAACCGGGGCACGTGGTGCACCATGCCGGCCGGACCGTTCTTTTCAGCGACGGCACGGGCATAGTGGAATCCTTCGCAACCGACGATCTGGCCGGAGGCAGGCCGGAGACCGAAATCCACACTGCAGCGCAGGCCCATCACGGAGTTGCTGTGGAGCTGGCAAACGGAGAGCTGGTCCTCACCCTCGGAAACGATGAGCAGCGCCCGGGAATTGCGGTCCTCGATGCGGACCGCGGCGAAATCCTCCGCAACGAGGACTGCCCCGGAGTGCACGGGGAAGCCACTGCAGCGAATGAAGCCGTGGTGATTGGTTGCGAGACCGGCGTCCTGGTCTACGCCGACGGAGCCATCACCAAGATCTCCAGCCCGGATGCCTACGGCAGGATCGGCAACCAGGCCGGGTCGGAGGAATCACCGGTGACCCTGGGAGACTACAAATCCGATCCCGATGCCGAATTGGAACGGCCGCAGCGGATCTCACTGATCAACACCGCCACCAAGCAGCTGCAGCTCGTGGATTTGGGCACCAGCTACAGCTTCAGGTCACTGGCGCGCGGTCCGCACGGCGAAGCCTTGGTGCTGGGCACCGACGGCGCGCTGCACAGCATCGATCCTGACAGCGGTGAGATCACGGCGAGCACCCCGGTCATTGCTGCGTGGGAAGAGCCGCTGGAATGGCAGCAGCCGCGGCCCACGCTGACCGTGGTTGACCACACTGCGTACGTCACGGATCCCGCCGGCAACACCATCTCAGCCGTGGACATTGAGTCCGGAACTGTCACCGGAAGCGGTGTGCTGGAGCACACCCCCAACGAGCTGACCGGGGTTACCGGCTAACCGGCAACAGGTGCGGGTCCGGCCCGGCTGCCATGCCCGACTGCCAGGACTAGCCGGACCCGCGCAGGCCCGGCTAGTCCTGCTTCCGCGCCCTGCTGGGCTGGACCCGCATCGGTTCGCCGGGCATCTTGGGGTAATCCGGCGGAAACGGCATCTCCCCCAGCCCTTTGTCCAGGTCCCGCTGCCACCACTGCAGCAGCACGTCTATGCTGCCGGGGTTCGCGCCCATGTCCGCCCACGGATCCCCCACGGTGCGCAGCCGTTCCGGAACAGTGAGCACGGTGAACTCGTGCGGGTCGGCGCCCTCGAGTTCCTCCCAGCGCAGCGGGGTGGACACCGGCGCGTGCGGCAGTGCACGGGGGCTGTAGGCCCCGGCGATGGTGCGGTCCCGGTTGGCCTGGTTGAAATCGACAAAGATCTTCTGCCCCCGTTCCTCCTTCCACCAAGCCGTGGTGACGGCCTCCGGCATGCGGCGCTCAAGCTCCCGTGCCGCGGCGATCACGGCGTGCCGGACGTCGAGGAACTCGTGGTCCGCGGTGATGGGGGCGTACACATGCAGGCCGCGGTTTCCGGAGGTCTTGATGAAGGCATCCAATCCGGCTCCGGCCAGGACGCTGCGCAGCTCAAAGGCGGCCGGAACGGCGTCGTCGAACCCGGTGCCGGGCTGGGGGTCCAGATCTATGCGCAGCTGGTCCGGGTTGTCGGTATTTTCGGTCCGCGAGGGCCAGGGGTGGAACACCACGGTGTTCATCTGCACCGCCCAGACGGCGGCAGCCGGCTCATCCAGGACCAGCTGCGGATGGGCCCGGGCACTCGGGTAGGTGACGGTGACGGCCCGGATAAAGTCCGGCGCCCCTTTGGGTGGATTTTTCGAGAAGAACTGTTCGCCGTCGATCCCGTCCGGAAACCGCTGCAGCGACACCGGGCGGTCGCCGTTGGCGGCGATGAACGCCTCACCGACCTCTGCCGTGTACTTGGCCAGGTCGAGCTTGGTCAGCCCCAGTTCGGGCCACAGGACACGGTCCGGACTGGAGATGCGCATCTCGCGTTCACCGTTCGGACCAGGGACACTCAGGGTGGTTGCTTTGCCGGCCATGGCCATAACCTACAGCACCGGACGGTCCCGGGGACCTGCGCCGCTTTTAGGCCGGGGCGTCTGCTGGGGGTTCGGCACTGCGGCGGTAGTTCTTGTGGCCGTGGACAAAGTGATAGAGGACTGTGGTGGCCAGAATGCTGCCGGCCAGCAGCCAGTACATCCCGTGGAAACCAGTCACGGAGACAAGGGCACCCAGAGCCAGCGGGCCCAGGCCCACTCCCGCGTCCATCATGATGAAGTACGTGGAGGTGGCCAGGCCGATGCGGTGAGGCGGCGCCATGGTGACGGCGATGGCCTGGGCGGTGGGAACCAGGGTGCCGAACCCGATGCCCACAAACACTCCCGCAGCGGCGAGCACCGGGCCGTTGGGCGCCCAGGCCAGCATGGCCAGGCCGACGGCGAAGGAGACCAGGGTGGGATAGATGACCGCATTGTCGCCGTAGACGTCGTGCAGGCGGCCCATGAACAGGCGGGAAATCAGCACCACTGCGGCATAGACCAGGAAGAACGAACTGGCCGCAGTCACCAGGTTCTCCTCCTGGGCATAGGAGTTCATGAAGGTCAGGATTCCGGCATACGAAGCGCCGGCAACAAACATGATGGAGGCAATCGCCAGCGCTGCCGGGTCCAGGATGTCCGTAAAGCGAAGGTGCCACTTACGGGCCTGCTCCGCCGGCGTTGGAGTGCGCTCGGGCAGGCGAAGCATCAGGGCCACAACCAGGGACATGGCGGCGCAGGCGGCACCGACCAGGAAGAGGAGATCGTAGGTCATGGTGTCCACGATCAGTACTGCCAGGAAGGGGCCGACGGCGGTGGCCAGTGTCGTGGAAATGCCGAAGTACCCGGTGCCTTCCCCCCGGCGGCGAACCGGAATCAGCCCCATGACGGACGCGGAAATGGACGTGCTGGCCGCGCCGAAAGCGGCTCCGTGAAGCAGCCGGACGGCCAGCAGTGCGGCAAGGCTGTCCGCCAGCGGATACAGCAGC
The DNA here is from genome assembly GCF_058269295.1 of Arthrobacter sp. TJ-58. Taxonomy (NCBI): domain Bacteria; kingdom Bacillati; phylum Actinomycetota; class Actinomycetes; order Micrococcales; family Micrococcaceae; genus Arthrobacter; species Arthrobacter sp. TJ-58. The sequence continues at coordinate 620,296 of NZ_JBZCNM010000001.1, read as the reverse complement.
GCCGCAGCGGTGAAGACCACGAGCCCGCCCAGCAGCAGCCGGCGGCGGCCCACGAAGTCCAGGAACTTGCCGCTGAAGACCCGGGCCACGAGCGCTCCTACGACGAAGGAGCCCGAGGCAAAACCGGAGGCGCTGTTTGAGGCGGAGAATTGCTCAACGGCGTACAGCGCCATGGTGGTCATCAAAAGGTAGAAGACCAGGAAGAGGAAAAAATTGGTGATGATGGCAAGGACGAACCCCTTGGTCCATAGCTTCTGGTCGGGTGTTTCGGCGCCGTGCGTCACCGGCATTCTCCTGTTGAGTTGTTTTGTGGTCGATGGAACTGGTGCCGGTTCAGGCTGAACCAGCCAACCAACGCTACGCCTCCTGAAAATGCGATCGAAATCCGGGACGCCGGATGTGCTCCTTCTCTCACTGGCTGACTACCCGGCCAGGCCGATCCGTTTCCGCCGTGCGGGCCGTTGCGTACCGCCGGTCCCTGTTGGACCGTCCATGCCCGGCCCTACACTTTTGGGGCAGGCGGCAGCACGCCGTGCGGCGGGCCCCGCTGCCGCTTGGAGGGCCTGCGAAAGGATCTTCGCCCCATGAGGAACCCGTACCTGCCGGCATGGTGGACCAACGCCGTCGTCTACCAGATCTATACGCGCAGCTTCGCGGACAGCACGGGGGACGGCATCGGCGATATCACGGGTGTCATTGAGCGACTGGACTACCTCAGCGAGCTGGGGGTGGATGTCATCTGGCTCTCCCCCATCCACGAGTCTCCCCAGTATGACAACGGCTATGACATCTCCAACTACCGGCGCATCGACCACCTGTACGGCACCGAAGAGGAGTTCGACCAGCTGCTGGCCGAAGTGCACCGGCGCGGCATGAAACTGATTATGGACCTGGTGGTGAACCACACCTCCGATGAGCACTCGGCCTTTGTGGTCTCATCGTCATCACGCAGCAACGTGTCGCGGGACTCCTACTATTGGCGGGATCCGCGGCGGGGATTTTCTCCCGATAACCCGGGCGCCGAACCTAACAACTGGGGATCCATCTTTGGCGGCAGCGCGTGGGAATATGACCCCCGAACGGAGCAGTACTACCTGCACCTGTTCAGTGCCCACCAGCCGGACCTGAACTGGGAAAGCACCCGTGTGCGTACCCGTGTCTACGAAATGATGAACTGGTGGCTGGACCGGGGCATTGACGGGTTCCGCATGGACGCCATCAACTTCATTTCCAAACGGCCCGCCCTGCCGGACAGCCCGGTGGGAAGCGGCGGGATGTACGCGAACGGGGCTCCTTTCTACGTCTCCGGTCCGAGGGTGCATGAGTTCATCCAGGAGATGATGCGGGCGGTCTTTGATTACCGGACCAGTGAGTACCTGGTGGTGGGAGAGACCGACGGCGTGACGGTGGAGGAGGCGGTGCTGTTCACCGACTCCCTGCGCGGGGAGCTGGACATGGTCTTCCAGTTCGAGCACATGCGCCTGGATCACGGGCCGGGCGGCAAGTGGGACTACTTGCCCATGAAGCTGCGCGACTTCAAGACGATCGCGAACCGGTGGCAGCGCTCGCTGGCAGACCGCGGCTGGAACAGCCTTTACCTGGGAAACCACGACCAGCCCCGGTCGGTGTCGCGTTTCGGCGATGACGCGCAGTACCGGTATGAATCAGCCACCCTGTGGGCAACGGTGATCCATCTGCAGCGCGGCACGCCGTTCATTTACCAGGGCGACGAAATCGGAATGACCAATGCCGGCTTCACGTCACTGGACCAGTACCGGGATGTGGAATCGCTCGCCTACTATGACTACGCGGTCGCCAGGGGCATGGACGAGGAACATGTGCTGGACACTCTGGGAAGGGTCAGCCGTGACAACGCCCGAACTCCCATGCAGTGGGATGACTCCCCCAATGCGGGTTTCAGCGCAAGCAAACCCTGGATAGACGTCAACCCCAATTACCGGTCCGTTAACGCCGCGGCGGACAGGACCGCCGAAAAATCGATTTTTCGTTACTATCAGCGGCTGATCCAGCTGCGTCACGAATCCATGCTGGTATCCCTGGGGGACTTTGAAATGCTGGAACCCAACGACCCGCAGCTTTTTGCGTTCCGGCGCCGCTTGGGCAACGGGGAGCTGACCATCATGTGCAACGTCTCCGCCGGTTTGCTTCCCGTGCCCGCCTATCTGCGCGGTCCGGAACTGGTGCTGGGCAACTACACCGATCCCGGCGACCCGGGCCTGCTGCGGCCGTGGGAAGCCAGAGTCCGCCGCCTGACCGGAGTTCCCACCTCCTGGGATTAGCCTCAGCTTCCCCTAGCGCCGGATGATCCGCCGCTTCCGGGCTTCGTTCACGGCCGCCGTACGGTTGTCGACACCCAGTTTCTCGTAGATGTGCACCAGGTGGGTTTTGACGGTGGCTTCGGAGATAAAGAGCTTCCGGGCCATGGCACGGTTGGCCATTCCGTCTGCCAGCAGTTCCAGCAGTTCCAGCTCCCGCGGGCTCAGCGTGGATTCAGGGCTGCGCAGCTGTCCGAGCAGGCGTCCGGCGACCTGGGGGGCCAGTGCCGTCCGCCCCTGCGCAGCTGCTGCGACGGCAGCGCGGATGTCTTCCGGCGCCGCATCCTTCAACATGTAACCGGCAGCGCCGGCATCCACGGCGGCAAGGATATCCGCGTCGCTGTCGTACGTGGTGAGTATCAGAACCGGCGGACCGCCGGCAGCACGGATCCTCCGTGTCGCCTCCGCGCCGTCCAGACCGGGTCCCATCTGAAGATCCATCAGCACCACATCGAACGGCGTACCCAAGGTTTCCTGCCGGGCCACCTCGGCGATGGCCGCAGCCCCGTCAGCTGCTTCCGCGGCCACTTCCAGTCCGTCGAAGTCACCCAGCAGCGCCCGCAGTCCGGCACGGACCACGGGGTGGTCATCCACCAGCAGGACACGAATGCCGTTCATGCGCCACCTCCGGGAGCTGCGGGGGCCGCGGTGGAATCTGTGGCGGAATCCAGCGGCAGCCTCAACGCCACCACGGTTCCTTCCCCCGGCGCCGACTCCACGCTCAGGGAACCCTGCAGATCGGAAATCCGCTCGCGCAAAGAGAGCAGGCCAAACCCTGTTCCATCGGCCCGGGGGCCGGCGGGGAGCATCGCCGGATCAAAGCCGACGCCGTCGTCGAACACATCAAGTGCCACGGAATCCGGGGAGTATTCCAGCGTGAGGACCGCACTGGACGCCCCGGCATGTGCCTCAATATTGGCCAACAGAGACTGTGCTGCCCGCAGCAGAGTTGTCTCATAGGCAGGGTGCAGGGGAACCGGGGCACCGTCCACCCGGAACAGGCACTTCAGGTATCCGCCGGCAGCAGCGACCCGCCGCTCAGCATCCGAACACAGGGCGGCGAGGCGTGCATCGAGGGACCCCTGCTCCAGGGGTGCCGCAGCGAGGCCGCGGACAAACTGCCGGGCCTCCGCGAGGTTGTCAGCGGCGGTGCTCTGCACCAGCGCGAGGCGTTCCCTGGCGAGCGCCGGGTCACCCGCATCGAGGGCGCTTCCGGCCGCCCGGGACAGCAGGACGATGCTGGAAAGGCCCTGGGCCAGGGTGTCGTGGATTTCGCGTGCCAGCCGTTCGCGCTCGGTCAGCACTCCGGCGTAGTGCTGGGATGCGGCCAGCTCGCCGCGCGTGCGGTGCAGCTCTGCGAGGGCCAGCCGCTGGTTGACGCTTTCGCGGTGGAGGGCTGAGTACGCACTGCCCATGACCACAGCGAACAGGGCGCCGATTACGGGTCCCAGGAGGGCGGCCGCACTGGGGTGTCCGGTGCGGGCCCACTGCGCCAGGACGACGGCGGCGGTGGTGATGAGGACGGCGATGAGCGCCGGCAGGGTTCGCAGCAGCTGAAGGTCCAGGAAGAACAGCGGGAAGGCCAGCCAGGAGAACTCCGGGCTGATCATCAGCAGGCCCAGCCACAGCACCGTCACTGCACCGAGCCACGCGGCACCGTAGCGGCGGGGATCGGGCCCTCTCCCGGTAGAGGCGTGGCGGCTTTCAGCCACGGTGCCCGTCACGTATACCGCGGCCAGCAGTGCACTTCCCGCATAGGCGCTCACACGCACGGGCCAGGTCTGCGGCGTGATGCTCGTCTGAACCACCGCCAGCACCAGCAGTCCGGCAAAAGCGGTGTGCAGGGCGATGCGCAGTGCCTGCAGCACCACGTCCCCGGAGGAAGCGCCGTCAGCGGGGGTGTAGGGGGCACTCATATGCCCCAGCCTAGGCCGCGCCAATGCCGGGCACATCAACCGTTTGGTGGAGGGCCGGCTCAGCCCAACAGTTTGCGGGGATCGACCGCCCGTCGGATGGAATGGTGCGGGTTCCGCGGGACGGTGGAAGACAAGGACAACAGGCCGGACATTCCGGCCGGCGATCTGGAAGGAACCATCGTGTATCTCGCACTTCGTGACATTCGCTTTGCCAAGGGCCGCTTTGCCTTGATGGGCGCCGTGGTGGCACTGATCTCCCTGCTGCTGGTGCTGCTCTCCGGCCTCACTGCTGGCCTGGGCAACCAAAACACTGCCGCTGTGGCCGGGCTTGCGGACCACGGGATCAATTCCGTGGCGTTCGGCGCTCCAGGGAACACCGGGGCGAAGGCCTCCTACACCGAGTCAGTGGTCACCGCCGGGCAACTGCAGGAATGGCGGAACACTGAAGGTGTGGGCCACGCTGAACCGCTTGGCATTACCCAGACCCGAGCCGTGGCAGGCTCCACCGCCAATGTTGCTGTCTTCGGCGTCGAGCCCGGATCCGCGCTGGCGCCCCAAAAGGTGACCGACGGCGGTGTCATCCTCGGTGCCTCCACCGCGGAGGACCTTGGCGTTGACGTCGGCGGCACGGTGGACCTGGGCGGACGCAGCCTGACGGTGAGCGCCGTCTCCGAAGATTCCTGGTACAGCCACACCCCGGTGGCCTGGGCGTCGCTGGACACCTGGCAGCAGGTGGCCCACACCGGTGACGCGTCCCTGTCCGAGCCGCCGGTCGCCACCGTCATCGTCGCGGACGCGGATGACGGCGCAGCGGAAACCGCTGATACCGCCGCCGGGACGGTCTCCACTGACGTCCGCGGTTCTTTCAATGCCTTGGGCTCCTACAAATCCGAGAACGGCTCGCTGCTCCTGATGCAGGCGTTCCTCTATGGAATCTCCGCACTGGTGATCGTGGCGTTCCTGACCGTTTGGACCGTACAGCGCACCAGGGACATCGCGGTGCTCAAGGCGCTGGGCGGCTCTTCTTCCTACCTGCTCCGGGATGCGCTCGCGCAAGCAGCGATTGTCCTGGTCAGCGGCGCCCTCCTGGGTGGCCTTCTGGGTGTGGGAATCGGGGCCGTTGCAGCACAGGTTGCCCCGTTCCTCACCAGCACAGCCACCACGGTGCTGCCCATTCTGGGAATCATAGTACTGGGCCTGGCCGGCGCGGCGCTCGCCGTCCGCAATGTCACCAAAGTTGACCCGCTGACCGCCCTGGGCGGGAACTGACGATGCCCGCCTCCGCAACCCCCTCCCGAAAGGATCACCCCATGTCTGCATTTGCTGCTCTGTCCCTGACCGGCGTCACTCTGGAATACCCCGACGGCGAGGGAACACTCAAGGCGCTGGACAATGTCAGCCTGCACGTTCCGGCCGGCCGGACTCTCTCCCTAGTGGGCCCCTCAGGCTCCGGCAAATCCTCGCTGCTGGCCGTCGCAGCCACACTGATCCGCCCTACCTCCGGATCCGTGGTTGTCTCCGGAACGGACACCGCTTTGCTGGACGACGCCGGCCGCACCACCCTGCGGCGCGGCAAGGTGGGCTTGATCTTCCAGCAGCCCAACTTGCTGCCCTCCCTCACAGCGGCGGAGCAGCTGATCATCACCGACCGGCTGCGCGGTGTGCACGCGTCGGCGTCCGCTGCGCGGGCACTGGAATTGCTGGACCTCGTGGGCCTGGCTTCGGCGGCGAACAAGCGCCCGCACCAGCTTTCCGGCGGCCAGCGGCAGCGGGTCAACATTGCACGCGCACTGATGGGACGTCCGGCGCTGATGCTGGTGGATGAGCCCACGGCAGCTCTGGACCATGAACGCTCCGAGAGCATCGTGAAGCTGCTCGTGCAACTGACCCGGGAGTTTGGCTTCGGCACGGTCATGGTCACGCATGACACGGAGTTTGTCCCGCTGACCGACGCCGTGGCGGTCATGCGCGACGGCCGCCTGAAGGCCGACGTGCTGACGAACTTCGGGCGGGTTGGTGCTGCGTAGCGGGTGCTTTTGTTAGCGCTCACAGCTAAGCTCGAACAGAGTCCGGCAGCCTGAGGGGTGCCGGCAGACCTCAACCCATACGCGATCGCCCGCCCTGACAGGAGCTCCCTATGACCCGCCCAGCAGCCAGCCCGAATGGACAGATCATTACGTTGACGGCAGGCGGCTACCGGGCGGGCATCGCTGCGGTCGGGGCGGGGATCCAGAGCCTGAGCCATCACGGCGTGGATCTGGTCCTGCCCTTTGACCCGGACCGCGTACCGCATGCCTACGCCGGCAAGACGCTGGTCCCCTGGCCCAACCGGATCGACGGCGGCAGGTATGTCTTTGACGGGCAGGCGTACGAGGTGCCCGTGAACGAGGCCTCCACCGGCACGGCCCTGCACGGGTTGGTGGTGTGGTCCGAGTGGGAGGTCGCCGACCGATCTGCCAACGCGGTGGTCCTGGAACACGTGTTGCACGGACAGCCCGGATATCCGCACCAGCTGCTGCTGCGCGCCGAGTTCACCCTGGACGTCGAGAGCGGACTCACCGTGAGGGTCCGGGCCGCAAATGCGGGCCGGACGGCCGCACCCTACGGTGTCTCCTCGCATCCGTACCTCACCGTGGGCGGGAATTCGGTGGATAATTGCGAGGTGGCCTTCTCCGCAGCACAGGTGTTGATGACTGATGACCGGCTGCTGCCGCTGGAGCTGAAGGAAACAACCGGCACCGACTTCGACTTTTCACATCCCCGCGTCCTTGGTTCGATGAGCCTGGACCATGCCTTTACCGGGTTGCCCGACGGCGGCTGGCAGGTCAGCCTGCGGGACCCCGCAACGGGCAAAGCTGCCGTCCTGTCCTCCCCCGCCGGCGCAGGGGCAACGGGGTGGCTGCAGATCTATTCCGGCGAAGAGCTCGGACGGCGCGGCATGGCAGTGGAGCCGATGACCTGCCCGCCCAATGCTTTCAACACGGGCACCGATTTGATTGTGCTGGAGCCGGGCGAGGACCACGTTTTTTCCTATTCCATCAGCGCCGGATAGACCCGCGCCTCCTTCCCACTGCCCGCCTGCGCCGCCGCGCCGGTCCCTACCGAAAGAAGTTCATGCCCCCGTCACGCCGCAGGCCGACCGGATCCGCTCCGACCATGGAGGACGTTGCCCGCGTTGCCGGTGTCTCCCACCAAACGGTGTCACGTGTGTTGAACGGCCACCCCAACGTCAGTCCGGACACGAAGGAACGGGTTTCGGCTGCCATCTCCGAGCTCGGGTACCGGCGCAACGCGGCGGCTCGGTCGCTCGTCACCCGGTCTTCCAAGGTGATTGGCGTGATCATCACCGAACTGGAGCAGTATGGGCCTGCGAGCACCCTGCTGGGCCTGCAGGAGGCGGCGTTTCGGAACGGATATTTTGTCAGCGTTGCCGGCCTGCGGGAGAAGACCCGGACCGCCATGCTGGAGTCCGTCAACCATCTGCTGAATCAGGCCCCGGACGGCATTGTGGTGGTGGCTCCCGTGCAGGCCGGCGTTGACCTGTTCCGCACCTTGGAATTGAAGATTCCGCTGGAAATTGTCGCCAGCGGCCTGGCTCCCGAGGGCAGTCAGGAACAGGCTGCCCGAACCGCAGTGGCGCACCTCGCGGACCTGGGGCACCGCTCAATTGCCCATCTGGCCGGGCCGGAGCCGTGGATGGATGCCCAGCGCCGGGCAGCCGGATGGCGGGAGGAACTAGCCGCACGCGGTCTCCCCGCGGCTGCACCCATGGTGGGCGACTGGGGTGCCGAGTCGGGGTACCGCATGGGCCTGGAATTTGATGCGGCCGCGGCCACGGCAGTCTTTGTTGCCAATGACCAGATGGCGCTGGGGTTCATGCGGGCCCTGCACGAGCGCGGGATCAGCGTCCCGGATGACGTCAGTGTGGTGGGGTTCGATGACCAGCCCGAAGCAGCCTATTTCCTGCCCCCGCTGACGACCATCCGCCAGGATTTTCGCAGCATGGGCAGTTACTGCATCGACCTGCTGCTGGGTCAGGTCACCGGTTCCGATGTCGCCAGGGCGGCCCATGATGCCAACGCCGCAGGCGCTGAACCAGCGGCGTCGGCTCCGGCTCCGGCCTCACAGGGCAAGCCGCAGGGCATTCCCGTTCCGGAGCTTGTAGTCCGCGGCAGCACCGCGCCCCCGGCCTCCTGACCAATTTCCCGGCGAGATGGCAGAAGATGTCCTTCCGAGAGCTGAGACGGGCACTTTCTGCTATCTCGCGGTTGATGGATCGAAACCGCCTCTCTTGACAATGAGACTCAACACACATCTAATTGTTAGCGCTAACACCATCAAAGACGATTTCCGCGGTCAGCCGCGGCAGGAGGCACCATGACCAGCATCCAGCCACAGGAGCAGTACGTGATTGGGGTGGACTACGGCACTCTTTCCGGGCGCGCCGTGGTGGTACGGGTTTCCGACGGTGCGGAGCTTGGCTCCGCAGTCCATGAATACCCGCACGCCGTCGTTACCGAGACCCTGCCCGGTTCCGACACCCTGCTGCCGCCGGACTGGGCGCTGCAGGTTCCGCAGGACTACGTTGAGGTGCTGCAGAAGGCCGTCCCGGAAGCCCTGCGCACCGCGGGCATCAATCCGGCAGACGTCATCGGCCTCGCCACCGACTTCACCGCCTGCACCATGGTTCCGGTGAAGGCAGACGGAACCCCGCTCAACGAGATCCCCGAATTCGCCTCACGGCCGCACGCCTTCGTGAAGCTCTGGCGCCACCACGCCGCCCAGGGGCAGGCCGTGCGCATCAACGCCCTCGCTGAAGAGCGGGGTGAAACCTGGCTGGGCCGCTACGGCGGACTCATTTCCTCGGAATGGGAATTTGCCAAGGGCCTGCAGATCCTCGAGGAGGACCCCGAGGTTTACGCCGCCATGGACCACTGGGTGGAAGCCGCCGACTGGATCGTCTGGCAGCTGACCGACACTTACGTACGCAATGCCTGCACCGCCGGCTACAAGGGCATCTACCAGGACGGGGAGTACCCGTCCGAGGAATATCTCGCCGCCCTCAATCCGGACTTCGCCGGATTCGTGAGCGAGAAGCTGGATCACACCATCGGGCAGCTCGGCTCTGCTGCCGGCACGCTGTCCGCCCGTGCCGCGGAATGGACGGGCCTGCCCGTGGGGATCGCCGTTGCCGTCGGCAACGTGGACGCGCACGTTACCGCCCCTGCCGCCAACGCCGTCCAGCCCGGTCAGATGGTTGCCATCATGGGCACCTCAACGTGCCACGTCATGAATGCAGAGGAACTCTCCGAGGTGCCCGGCATGTGCGGCGCGGTGCAGGGCGGCATTGTGGAGGGACTGTGGGGCTACGAAGCCGGACAGAGCGGAGTGGGAGACATCTTCGGCTGGTTCGTAAACAACTGCGTTCCGCCGCGGTACGTGGAAGCCGCAGCCGAAGCCGGCCTCGGTGTCCACGAATACCTGACCGAACTGGCTTCCGCCCAGGCCATCGGCCAGCACGGCCTGGTGGCGCTGGACTGGCACAGCGGCAACCGTTCCGTGCTCGTGGACCATGAGCTGTCCGGGGTTTTCGTGGGCCAGACCCTGGCCACCCGGCCCCAGGACATGTACCGCGCCCTGCTCGAAGCCACTGCCTTCGGCACCCGCACCATCATTGAAGCCTTCAACGCCAGCGGTGTTCCGGTCACGGAGTTCGTGGTGGCCGGCGGCCTGCTGAAGAATCCCCTGCTGATGCAGATCTACTCCGATGTCATCAACCTGCCGCTGTCCGTCATCGACTCGCAGCAGGGACCCGCCCTCGGCTCTGCCATCCATGCCGCCGTTGCTGCCGGCGCCTACCCGGACGTCCGGACCGCCGCTGCCGCCATGGGCCGAGTCAAGCGCGGGGTCTACCAGCCGATCCCGGAAAACGTTCAGGCCTATGATGCCCTCTTCACGGAGTACAAGACGCTGCATGACTACTTTGGCCGCGGCGCCAATGATGTGATGCACCGGCTCAAGGCCATCCAGCGTGCCTCATCTGCCCGGCGTTCCGCAGCAGCCGTTGAAGACACTGAAGAAATGGAACCGGCACTGTGACTCTCACTTCCGACGTCCTCGGCGCTGTCGACCAGCTCCGCCGCCAGGTCAGCGACCTGCACGCCGAACTGACCCGCAATGAACTGGTGGTGTGGACCGCGGGCAACATTTCCGCCCGCGTCCCGGGCCGGGACCTGATGGTCATCAAGCCCTCCGGCGTTTCCTATGACGACCTCACCCCCGAGAACATGGTGCTCACCGACCTGTTCGGCACCGCGGTCGACGGCGGCGGCTCGCCGTCGTCGGACACCGACGCCCACGCCTACGTCTACCGGCACATGCCCGCCGTCAACGGGGTGGTCCACACCCACTCCACCTACGCCACCGCCTGGGCAGCCCGCGGCGAAGCCATTCCCTGCGTGTTGACCATGATGGCCGACGAGTTTGGCGGAGAGATCCCCGTGGGCCCGTTCGCCCTGATCGGTGACGATTCGATTGGCCGCGGCATTGTTGAGGTCCTGGACGGGCACCGCTCCACCGCCATCCTGATGCAGAACCACGGCGTGTTCACGATCGGCAAGGACGCCCGTTCCGCCGTGAAGTCGGCCGTCCTGTGTGAAGAGGTGGCACGCACCGTGCACATCAGCCGCCAGCTCGGTGAACTGCTGCCGATCCCGCAGGCGGACATCGACCGCCTGTTCCAGCGCTACCAGAACGTCTACGGCCAGAAATAACCGCTTAGCTTCCCCGCTTTAGCTCCGCACGATCAGCCTGAAAAGGATGTACCCATGACCCTCAGCACTGCCCCCGCCCGCGAAATCTGGTTCCTCACCGGAAGCCAGGGACTCTACGGAGAAGACACCCTGGCCCAGGTCCGCGAACAGGCCGGCGACATTGCCCGTCAGCTGGACGACGCCGACGCCGTCCCGTACCGCATTGTCTTCAAGCCCGTCCTCAAGGACTCCGACGCCATCCTGGAGACCATCCTGGAGGCGAATTCCTCGGAGGCCTGCATTGGCCTCATCGCCTGGATGCACACCTTCTCCCCCGCCAAAATGTGGATCCGCGGCCTCACCAAGCTGCAGCGTCCGCTGCTGCACCTGCACACCCAGCACAACGTTGAGCTGCCGTGGGCGGACATCGACATGGACTTCATGAACCTGAACCAGGCCGCCCACGGCGACCGCGAGTTCGCGTACATGGCCTCCCGCCTGGGCATCAGCCGCAAGACCGTGGTGGGACACGTCTCCAGCCCCCGCGTTCAGGCCAAGATCGATTCCTGGGCACGCGCCGCCGCCGGCTGGCATGAAATCCGCAACCTCAAACTGGCCCGCTTCGGCGACAACATGCGCAACGTCGCCGTCACCGAGGGTGACAAGACCGAGGCCGAGGTGAAGTTCGGGGTCTCCGTCAACACCTGGTCCGTGAACGAGCTCGCCGAGGCCATGGATGCAGTGACCGAAGAGGCCATCGACGCCCTGGTTGCCGAATATGAAGAGCAGTACGACGTCGTTCCCGAACTGCGGCGCGACGGCGGACGCCACAAGTCCCTGCGCTACGGCGCCCGGCAGGAGCTGGGGCTGCGCTCCTTCCTGGAGAGCGGAAACTTTGGTGCTTTCACCACCAACTTCGAGGACTTGGGTGCCCTGCAGCAGCTCCCCGGCCTGGCCGTCCAGCGCCTGATGGCCGACGGTTACGGATTCGGCGCCGAGGGCGACTGGAAGACCGCCGTCCTGGTCCGCATTGCCAAGGTGATGGGTGAGGGCCTGCCCGGCGGAGCGTCCCTGATGGAGGACTACACCTACAATCTGGTTCCCGGAAGCGAGGTCATCCTCGGCGCTCACATGCTGGAAATCTGCCCGTCCCTGACCACCTCCAAGCCTGCGCTGGAGATCCACCCGCTGGGCATCGGCGGCAAGGATGACCCGGTTCGCCTGGTGTTCACCGCTGACCCGGGCCCCGCCGTCGTCGTGTCCCTGGCGGATATGCGCGAGCGGTTCCGCCTCACCGCCAACCTGGTGGAGAACGTGGTTCCCGAGCAGGACCTCCCCAACCTGCCCGTGGCCCGCGCAGTCTGGATGCCGGCTCCCGATTTGGAGACCTCCGCCGAGTGCTGGCTCTCCGCCGGCGGCGCGCACCACACCGTCATGTCCACGGCTCTGGGACGGGAAGTGTGGGAGGATTTCGCACAGATCGCTGATGTGGAACTGGCCATGATCGATGAGTCCACCACCACGATCGCATTCGTCAACGAATTGAAGCTGAACCAGGCGTACTATCGCCTGGCACAGGGGTTCTAGGCCTGCGGCACCATAGATAGCGGCTGCATCAGCCGGGTTGCCGGCCTACACATATGAAGGGCATCAAAATGCTTGAGGAATACAACTGGGCCGGCAACCTGCGCTACTCCGCGGCGGAAATCGCACAGCCCACCACTGTGGAGGAACTGCAGGCGCTGGTGGCCGCAGCTCCTTCCGTGCGGGCCGTCGGTACCCGGCACTCGTTCAATGACATAGCGGACTCCTCCGGCCTGATGGTCAACCTGGAGAAGCTGAACGGCGCTCCGGTGCTGGATGAGGCTGCCATGACCGTGACGGTGCCCGCGGGCATCCGTTACGGAGATCTGGCCGGTTTCCTCGTCGAACGCGGCTATGCCCTGCACAACCTGGCGTCGCTGCCGCACATTTCCGTAGCAGGGGCCGTCGCGACGGCGACCCATGGATCCGGCAACCGAAACGGGAACCTTGCCACCGCGGTGGCCGCTCTGGAACTGGTGACCGCCGACGGCGAACTTCTGCGGGTGGACCGGTCAAGCCCCGATTTCAACGGCATGGTGGTCTCCCTCGGCGCACTGGGCATCGTTACCCGGATCACGCTCGATATTGAACCGGCTTACGAGGTGCGCCAGGACGTCTTCACCGACGTGCCGTGGAGCGCTGTGGAGGAGAACTTCAGCGAGATAACGTCCGCTGCCTACAGCGTGAGCATCTTCAGCTCGCTGGCCGGTCCGAACGCTTCACAGGTGTGGCTCAAGAGCCGTACGGATGCCGAGCTGCCGTACGCCGGGAAACCGGAGTTCTTCGGCGGGACTGCCGCGACGGAACCCATGCACCCGCTGCCGGGGATCAGCGCGGTGAACTGCTCCCAGCAGATGGGCGTGCCCGGTCCGTGGTCGGACCGCCTGTCACACTTCCGGCTCGCCTTCACTCCGAGCAACGGAGATGAGCTCCAGAGCGAATACCTCATGGACCGGCGTTTGGCCGTGGAGGGGATCGAAATTCTGCGGGGGATGTCTGCGGAAATTGCTCCCCTGCTGCAGGTCTGTGAAATCCGGACCATGGCCGGTGACGACCTGTGGCTGAGCACCAACTACGGACCGGACTCGGTGGGGTTCCACTTTACGTGGAAGCCGATGCAGGCGGACGTCGAAGCCCTGCTGGCCCGCATGGAGACTGCTCTTGCTCCGCTGCGGCCGCGGCCGCACTGGGGGAAAGTATTCACCCTTCAGCGGCCGCAGCTGCAGGAGCTCTATCCGCGCTTCGAAGATTTTTCCGACCTTGCCCGGCGGATGGATCCGCAGGGCAAGTTCGTCAATTCATTCCTGGCACGGAAGGTTCTCGGCTGAGCGGAGCCGGGTACTAGCGGCGGACCTGGCCCTTGCCGCGGCCGGACACGGATTCAGCAATGCCGATCAGCAGGACTGCCGCAACAACGGCAACAATGAATCCGAGGATGTTGAGTTCGAAGATGTCTCCGGTACCCAGAAGATTTGCAATGACGCCGCCGATGACGGAGCCAACCAGGCCGAGCAGCAGAGTGGCGATGAGGCTCAGATTCTGTTTTCCGGGCTTGATGAGGCGCGCCAACGCGCCGATGACGAGTCCTGCAACGATGAAACCGATCATAGTGAACTCCTTTGGATGGTCCGGTCCCCAGCGGGAACCGGCGTGGTGCTAAGTGTCCTTACCATCGTAGGCGTACCGCGGGTGTGGTTCGAATTCGAGGCAATGGTCAGGGGCTGGAACAAGGGAATTGGGCCCCGGGCTCCGCGCTGCGCCCTGACATGTCCAGGCAGCACCTAACGACAAAAATGCTCCGCAGCCAGTGGCGCGGAGCATTTTTGTGGTTGGTTCGAGGTCCCGGTGGGGTCCCGGTGGATTATCCCGCTGCGCCTGGAGTGCCTGCGGCAGGAGCAGCAGGAGTCGCTGCAGGAGAAGGCGTAGGCACGGGCACCGGCGCAGGTGCAGGTGCCGGTTCCGGGTTTGCTGTCGGCTGTGCCGGCGCAGGGGCCTGAGTCGGGGCCGGCTCAGCGGGCTCCGGTGCGGGCGCCGGGGCAGCCGACGACGGGGCAGGATCACTGGTGGGAGCCTGGCTTGGCTCAACAGTGGGCTGGGCTTCCGGCACGGGTGCCGGATTTACCTGCTGCTGCTGTGCCTCAGGCTGCGGCACATATTGCCGCAGAGGCGCCCGCGACGGCTTCGACACCCGGTTGGGATCCGTCAGCTCGCCTGTTGCATACAGGGGTGCAACCTTGCGCATGTAGTCGGTCCACTGCGCACCGGCAATGGTGGAGCCGTCCACATAGCTGCGGGTGACACCGTTGATCGGCACGTCGTTCAGGGACGAGTAGGACTTCCAGTTGCCCACCCATGACGCGGTGGAGATGCCCTTGGTGTAACCCACGGTCCAGGTCTGCTCCGACACGTCGGTGGTGCCGGTCTTTGCTGCTGCAGGCACCCCGAGCGGCCCCATGGCTCCGGGGCCGCTGTTCACCAGGTTTTCAAGCGGTTCGGATACCTCTTTGGCAGTCTCCTCGGAGATCGCCCGCTCGCACTTCTGTTCCGGAACGGCGTACGCGTTGCCGCGCGAATCGGAGACCTGGGTGAGCGCTATCGGTTCGCAGTACTGGCCGCCGCTGGCAAACGTTGCGTAGGCCGCGGCCATCGTCAGCGGAGAGACCTCCTGCCCGCCCAGGACAAAGGAGGGATTATTGACTTCCAGGGGTTCGCCGTCGACGGCGCGGTGGACACCCATGCGGGTGGCGGCGTCGCGGATGTCGCAGAGGTCCATCTGGGACGCCTCGGCAACAGTGGCCGTGTTGACGGACCAGGTAAGGCCGTCGCTGACGGTCATGTCGCGCTCGTAGCCCTCCTGGGCATTCTTGAATTTCCATTCATCGAAGTATGCGTCTTCGGGCAGGCAGCTTGCCGTCCAGTCGTAACCTGCCGGGTACTGGGTGCGGGAGGCATCAATCATGTCGTCAATGCTTCCGCCGTTCTCAATCCACGCAACGGTGGTGAACGGCTTCATGGTGGAACCCGGCTGGAAGCCGTAGGACGTGCCGCCCATTTCCGAGTCGACGTTGAAATTCAGCTGGGTGTTTGCGGCGCCCTCTTCGGGCGAGTAGTCCGTGTTTTGGGCCATGGCCAGGATTTTTCCGGTGCCCGGTTCAACCGACACCATTGCTGAACCGGCTCCGGACTCGTCACCGGTGGGGACCTGTGCCTCGATCTGCTCCTGTGCCTGCTTCTGGAGCCTGGAATCCAGGGTGGTGGTGATGGTCAGTCCGCCGCGTGCCAGCAGCTTGTTGCGGGCAGTCTCATCGGCGCCGAACTCATCCGAAGCCAGAACCACCTGCTCCACATAGCTGCAGAAGTAGTCGGCCATTTCGGCACCCACGCAGCCGGAGTGCGCTGCGGGCTGCGGGTTCAGCTGCAGATCGGAGGCGACGGCGTCGTCGTGCTCCTGCTGCGTGATTTTCCCGTAGTTGAGCATGGCGTCCAGGACAACGTCCCGCCGGTCCCGGGTGCCCTCGGGGTTGGTCACCGGGTTGAAGTTGTTCGGGGACTGCACCATGCCGGCCAGCATCGCCGACTGGGCAATGTTCAGGTTGGCGGCGGGGATGCCGAAGAAGTTCTGCGCTGCCGCTTCGATGCCGTAGGTGCGGCCGCTGAAGAGCACGATGTTCAGGTAGCGCTCCAGGATTTCGTCTTTGGTGAATTCCTTTTCCACGGCGAAGGACAACTTGGCCTCGCGGATCTTGTCCGTGATGTTCTTGGTTCCGCTGATGGTCAGGTCATCGCCGGACTTGCCTTCGGAGACACCCTGGTCAATCAGCACGTTGTTCACGTACTGCATGGTCAGCGTGGAGGCACCCTGGGTGCTGTCCTTGGTCAAGTTGGAGGCAACGGCGCGGGCAACGCCCTTGACGTCCACTCCCCCGTGCTCGTAAAAACGGTTGTCTTCAATCGCGACGATGGCGTCCTGCATGGAGGGAGAAATTTTGTCCAGCGTCACCGGGATCCGGTCTTCCGCATAGAACGTGGCGATCAGCTGGCCGTCCGCCGAAAAGATCTTGGACCCTTCATCCAGCGGGCCGGTTTGGAGCTCGTCCGGCAGATCCTCAAAGGAATCCATGACGAGGTTTGCGCCGTTGGCGCCGACGGCGGCTGTGGGGATGAAGATGCCGGCCACCAGTGCTCCGCAGAAGGCACTGACCACCAGGAACAACACCAGCCGGCCGGAGGTGCCGAGTCTGCCCAGCATGGAGGAGTTGTTTTTTCGCATTCGACCAAGATACAACGGGTTTCTGTGGAAGCGTGTTGACGACTGCCGCGCGGCACGGTAGAACCTTTCCGACATTTCGCTGACCTCCGGGCGTGTCCCTTGGTTCCGGGCGAACCTGCAGCTCCGGGCGAGTGAGAAGAAGATCACACTCCTGCCGGTCCCCTGGGCCTCATGACGCTCCGGGAGTGGCATCTGCATCACGCTGAAGACGTGTGTACAACGTAAACGGATGTGTGTACAACGTAAACACATGGGTATACGCTGTACGCATGACGTCGTCCCGTCCAGAACGCAGCCGCGAACCGCTTACCGCCGCAGCCATCGCCGCCTGCGGTGTGGCCCTGGCTGACCGGGACGGACTGGAAGCAGTCTCCATGCGGCACGTGGCCGACTCTCTGGGCGTCTCCGCCATGGCCTTGTACCGCCATGTGGACAACCGAGAAACACTGCTTCTTGCCATGGCATCCAAAGCCGGCCGCGACTTTGTTCTCCTTCCTCCGGCGCCTGCCTCCTGGCAGGAGATGCTGAGGCATCTGGCTGACGCTCTATGGGAAGCGTTTGTTGAGCACCCCTGGCTTCTGCAGATTGTTCTGGGGCCCAGCAGGCTCCTGGACATGGCTGCCACCGCCGACCTCGAGTTTTTGCTCCAGACGCTGAGCGCTGCCGGACTCTCGGACGAAGAATCCTTCGACTGTGTCCTGAGCGTTCCCGCCATCGTGATCGGAACCTCCAGCCTTGCCTTCGCTGCGAATCCCGGCCCCGGACGCCACCGCCCCACCCGGCCCAACGCCGTCGTACCCCTGAACGCCGACGACGCCGCTGTGCCGGGCACGCTTGCCGCCCGCCTCCGCGGCCGCGGCATCACCTACCCTGCCTCCCGCAAGTCGCTGGACTTTGCCGTGGACGGCTTCCTGCGCGGCATCGAGGACCGCATTTTGAAAAACGCCCGGATGCAGCAAGCAAAGCAGTCCGGCTTAGAGAAGGAACAACAGTGAAACTCAGCAACAAGACTGCCATTGTCACCGGCGGTGCCGGCGGAATCGGCCAGGGCATCGTTCGCCACTTCCTTTCGGAAGGCGCCAATGTTGCCGTTGTGGACATTGACCAGGAGCAGGGTGACAAGCTCGTCGCAGACCTGGGGCACCTCGGCGAACTCATCTTCATCCGCAAGGACATCTCGCTGCCCGAGAGCGCTGCTGAGATCGTGGCGGAAACCGTGGCACGTTTCGGCGGCCTGAACATCCTTGTGAACAACGCTCACGCCTCCAAGCAGGCTCCGATCCTGGAGACCACTCCTGAGATCTGGAACCTGTCCTTCGGCACCGGGACCATGGCCACCCTGTACCTGATGCAGGCGGCACACCCCGAATTGAAGAAGACCCGCGGCAGCATCATCAACTTCGGCTCCGGTGCCGGAATCAAGGGCCTTCCCAACCAGGTTGCCTATGCTGCCGCCAAGGAAGCCATCCGTGCCATCACCCGTACGGCTGCCAACGAGTGGGCCGCTGACGGCATCCGTGCCAACGTTGTCAGCCCGGTGGCGCTGACTCCGGGCATTGTCCAGTGGAGCAAGGCCTACCCCGAGGCGTACCAGGAAGTTGTTGACGGTGTTCCCCTGGGCCGCTTGGGCGACCCGGAGACGGACATCGCCCCGATCGTGGCCTTCCTGGCCAGCGATGAATCCCGTTACCTGACCGGCCAGACGCTGATGGCCGACGGCGGAACCATCAAGCTCTACTAAGAGGGCTGCCCGGACACTCCGGGCGTTTTGTCGAGAACAGAGCTGCCGGCGTCGTGTGGCCTGAGCTGAGATGCATTCTGCATCCGGCACGGGCCGACGACGCCGGCAGTTGCCTTTTCTGCGAATGTTCCGCGGGACTCCGCTCTGGATGGCTGGTGGTTCGGCTGATGGTGCTGCCGTAAGGAGTGCCGAAAAAGACGGGTATTTGGCCCGTACCGGCAGGGCCGATTTTGCGTCTTTCGGAGCTGTTTTCGGGCCGGGAATGTCAGTGGCGGGTGAAAGCCTGAGGACATGGATCAGCACGGATCTTCTTCAGGGAACACACCGGTTGGCGCGCAGCAGGCCGCCCGCGACATCACCGCAGGTGAGCGTCTATCAACGCCGCGGAATCTGTCCGTGTACGCGGCCGAGCCCGGCAGAGGTGAAGTCCGTTCCGTTCCGGGTCCGGGTGGAAACCAGGCCACATCAACGTCCAATCCTGACTGCAGGGAGGGTTTCACCGGAAGCCTGGCCCTGCAAGGTGTTGAAGTCTTTGACCAGGACGAAGCAGGTGCTGTCCTGGCCCGGTTGGACCACCTTGTCCGGTGGGCGCAGGCCCAGCAGGCCAGAGTCCTGAACCGGCTGGAAGGGATCTTCCGGAACGGCTTCCTGCCGAAGGTCGGCTCGGGGGAAGACCGGCAGTTGGATCCGGGTCTGGCTTTCAGTCTCGCGGCGGAGGAAGCAGCAGCGATCCTGCATCTGCCCACCGGCACCGCGAAGATGCTCATGATGGACGCCGGAACCCTCTGCGATACCCACACGGCCACCCTGCAGCGCCTGGAAGCGGGAACCCTCGGTTACGGGCAGGTGCAGACCGTGCTGGAGCAGTCTCAGAACATTCCCGCCACCGACCTGCCCGGATTCGAGAAAGATCTGCTGACGGTGGCCGGGCAGTATGACGGGGGTCTGACCCTGGCACAGTTCCGGGTCAAAGCCCGCAGGATGCGCGAATCCCGGTATCCGGAGACCATTGCGGTCCGGCACAAGAGTGCGTTCGAAACCCGCCGGGTGTGTTTACAGCCGGACACGGACGGAATGTCCTGGTTGTCAGCGTTTCTTCCGGCGCAGAGAGCTCAGGCGATCTATACCCAGCTCAGTGTTGCGGCCCGGGGCGAGCAGGCTGCCGGGGATCCCCGTCCGGTGGATCAGTTACGTGCCGATATCCTTGCTGACCTGCTGACCAGCGGCGGCAAATCCGGAGACCCGGGCAGTAACGGTGACGGTGACGGCGCGTGGGTCCGGGGCGAGAACGAGACCGCTGACAGTCCCGACAGTGTTGAAAGTACTGGTCGCGGCCTCGGCTATGGGCTCGGCCGGACCCCCAACCGCTCTGACAGTGAAGGCAGAGGGGACGGTCCCGTCAGGCACGGTTCCGGTGCCCGGACTGAAATTCTGGTCCTGATCACCGCCGAAACCCTCCTCGGAGCCAATGAGGACCCTGCCGAACTGCACGGTTACGGGCCGATCAGTGCCGAAACAGCCCGCAGACTCGCACGCCAGGCGGCCCGGTGGACTCCGGTGGAACGCGACCCGCACACCGAAGAGATCCTGCGGGTCGGCCGCCGGCGCAAAGTACCGCCCGGACTCCAGCGTTGGCTGCGGGCACGAGACGGCACCTGCCGGTTCCCGGGCTGCCGGACCAATGTTCTGATTTCCGAGATCGACCACACCAGACCCTGGTCCCATGGCGGGACAACGGATCATGACAACCTCGAACACCTGTGTCGACGCCACCACATGTTCAAAACCCAAGGTTTTTGGACAGCCAGACAGCACTCACCCGGGATTATCGAATGGGTTTCACCGGGCGGCCGGACCTACCGCACCGAACCGCATCTTCACCTTGCCTCGAGTTCGGGCACGGATTCCGGTTCTCCACCCACCGGCATGCCAGGGGTTGTCACGGGCGTGCCAGATACTGCCTCAAGTGCTGCCTCAGGTACTGCTTCAGGTCCGCCGTCGTCGTCGCTTTGGGGATCACCCGACGACCCCGGTCCCTACGATTACGGAGACACTCCCCCGCCCTTCTGACCTGATGTATCGCCCTAGCCGTTGAGGACCACCAAAGTCAGGACCCGCCGCACCAAGGTCACCGCTGATCTGACCTGCCGTGTCACGGGCACCTTTCCCATCCAATCCGGGACGCCTCGGCTCGCCTCCCCTGAGGTTGTTTACCCTGCCGGCGGTAAGCTCGTGGCATGGCACGATACTTCGACATTCACCCTGAAAATCCGCAGCAACGCACCATCGGGCAGGTGGCTGCGATTCTCCGCTCCGGTGGTTTGATCGCTTACCCCACAGACTCCTGCTATGCCCTCGGCGCCCAGCTGAGCAATAAAGACGCCCTGGACCGGATCCGCTCCATCCGCCAGCTGAGCGACAAACACCACTTCACACTCATGTGCCGGGACTTCGCGCAGCTCGGACAGTTCGTGAAGATGGACAACGATGTCTTCCGCAGCATCAAGGCGGTAACCCCGGGCAGCTACACCTTCATTCTTCCGGCTGTCAAAGAAGTGCCGCGCTGGCTTTCCCAGCCTAAAAAGAAGACGGTCGGGGTGCGCATCCCAGACAACAAGGTGGTGCAGGCGCTGCTTGATGAACTGGGCGAGCCGCTGATCTCCAGTACCCTTCTGCTGCCCGGAGAGGAAGATCCGCTGACAGAGGGGTGGGAAATCAAGGAACGTTTGGATCACCAGGTGGAAGCCGTCCTCGACGCCGGTTTCTGTCCTCCGGATCTGACCACCGTCGTCGACTTTTCCAGCGGACAACCTGAAGTCGTTCGCCGCGGCACCGGAGATCCAACCCGCTTCGAGTAAGAACGCGCGTGAGCAAAAAGTTGAGTGAGAACACGCAGCAGCGCAGCCTCGCGAAGCTTGAACTGATCACCGTGGCAGGCTAGGCCCATGGCATTGCACATCGGAACCTCCGGCTGGAGTTACAACCACTGGCGGAATGTTCTCTACCCGCCGGGGCTGCCGAGCCGCCGCTGGCTGGAGACATACGCAGCGGAATTCGACACGGTGGAGTACAACGGAAGCTTTTATCGGTGGCCGCGTGAGCCGGCATTCGCTGCGTACCGTGACCGTCTTCCCGAAAGCTACCAGTTTTCCGTCAAGGCTCCGCGGGGTCTGACGCATGCACGGAAGCTTCGCGAACCGGAAGAATGGATTGGCAGGATCAGCCGGTGCTGGAAGGAACTGGGAGACAAAGCCGGAGTACTGATCGTGCAGCTGCCTCCGGATTTGGAACGCGACGACGCCCGCCTGGACTATTTCCTGGCCTCGCTTCCGGACGGAATCAAAACTGCAGTGGAATTCCGGCACGCCAGCTGGGAAACCCAAGAGGTCTACCAACTGCTCGAACGGCACGGAGCGGCCTACACGGTGATGAGCGGTGCCCATTTGCCGTGCAACCTGAAAGCCACGGCACCGTTCGTCTACCTCCGGATGCACGGGCCTGACCATGAACACCTTTATGCCGGCTCCTACAGCGATGCGGACCTTGAATGGTGGGCGCAGCGGATCCGCGAATGGCAGTCCTCGGGCAAGGATGTGTGCGTGTATTTCAACAACGACGGCGAAGGCCACGCCGTCCGCAATGCCCTGACGCTGCGGGCCC
Source organism: Arthrobacter sp. TJ-58 (assembly GCF_058269295.1). NCBI lineage: Bacteria > Bacillati > Actinomycetota > Actinomycetes > Micrococcales > Micrococcaceae > Arthrobacter > Arthrobacter sp. TJ-58. The sequence goes on along the minus strand of NZ_JBZCNM010000001.1, from coordinate 598,037 downwards.
TTCTGGACCCGGCCAACTGATCCCGACCCTTGGCCCGACTCTGGTCCGGCCTCTGATCCCGCGATCTGCCTGGATCGGCTCCTGATCAGAGCGCAAGGGCCCGGAGGCAGAGGTTGCAACCCGGAATTGGAGACCCAAATGAATCTTTCGGAAGCCTTAGGCAACGGTGCTAACTGCGGGTAGTGTCAATGACGAAGAGTAACCGTTGAGAACACGGCGGACCGCAACTCTCCCTGTCGAGGCATTAACGCCTGCCGCTGCACAGCAGCTCCGGAAGCAAATTCCGTGCCCCTCTTCTCTGACGCCTTCCCTCAAACAGCGCGTCCAACTTTTTGATTGGTGCCATGAACTTCTCCAGCAGAATCTCTCCTCAAGATCCGTTTCCCGAACATCTTGGGGACCTCACCACAGAGGCCCTGGAAATACTGAACAGCAAAATCCACCGGCAAGCGGAGCTCGAATATCAGCGGGACGGAGAATCCGAACTGGAAACCCGGTTCCGTCTTGAATTCCTGACGGAGGAACTCGACCGTCGGGAGAACCTTTCGCTTCCAGCTTCCGCGTCGGATGCCGCGCAAGACCGCTCCGTGGTCACCGGGCAGGACACCGTGCCGCTCCCGGCGACGGCCGCCCAGACGCGAACGGCTGCGCCGGTTCCGGTGCCCGCCGGTGTTCAGGCCTAGGAACTCGTACGGGCGCAGCTCTCCTCCACGCCAACGCCGGGAAGAATAGCTACCGCCGGCAAGAGGAATGGCGCCGCCGCCGATCCACACATTGTTCCTAATGGTGATGGGTTTGGCGGCTTCCAGGTTGTCCTTCCGCGGTCCGGATCCACCGGATGAGTGGATGTGAGCAGCTGGACGTGGCGTCCAATAGCGCGCCCTCACTTCGGCGCTTCCACCGATGGTCACCGCCATTCTGGGCCCTTTCCCTTGACACGGACTCTGTGCGTGGCACTGTTGACGCCACGGGCACCGGGGGGGGTGCATCCAACGGCCGGGACACTGCCGGCCGTCATCGCATCTGGGAGGAAAAAGCTGTGAGGTACACAAGTGCGGGAAATATCGCAATGAGGGCAGTGACGACGGCGGCGGTAGCCGCCGTCGTCGTGTCCGGAACGGTTTCGGGCACAGGACCGCAACCGTCAAACCGGGTACCGGCCACCAGCACCGTGGAGGGCGGAGACCACGGCGGCGGGAATGGAGACGGGAAGGGAAACGGGAACGGCGGCGGAAAGGATTCTCCGTCCGCCCAAAACGTCATCCTGATGGTCGGCGACGGAATGGGCCCGGGGCAGCGGGAAGCCATCCGGTTGGGGCTGGTGGGTTTGACCGGAGAGCTGGAGATGGATTCCATGCCGTCTGTCGGCAGGGTGCACACCAACTCGGCGGACCCGGAAACCTTTGTGACAGATTCCGCCGCGGCCGCAACAGCCATGGCCACGGGAGTGAAAACCTACAACGGCGCCATCGGCGTCGACCTCAATCAGCAGCCCGTCACCACCGTCCTTGAGGTCGCAGAAGGGCTGGGTAAGGCCACCGGCTTGGTCACCACCAGCACCGTCACCGATGCCACACCGGCCGCAATGGGATCCCATGTCCTGGACCGGGATGAACAAAGCGCCATTGCCCGGCAGTTCCTGGAGAGCAGCCGGCCGGAAGTGATCCTGGGCGGCGGTGAGGACTACTGGTATCCCGCCGGAAACGCAGGCCGGCACCCGGACAACCCCGCAGAAGATCCCGCTGAGGAAAGCGCCGGCACTGAAGGAAACCTGGTGGAGCGGGCCCAGTCCCTTGGCTATGAATACGTGTCGGATTTGCAGGGGCTGCAGGACGCCGGTTCCGGAAAACTGCTGGGCCTGTTCGCCAATGAGGAAATGTTCCAGTACGGCGACGACGTCGAGGAACGGTACCAGCCCACAGTCCCGCTGACGGCAATGACCGCCAAAGCCCTGGACACCCTCGAACCCTCGGAGAACGGCTTCTTCCTGCTGGTGGAGGAAGAAGGAATCGACTCGTTCAGCCACGTCAACGACGCCGAGCTGACTATCACGTCCGGAATCGAGTTCGACCGTTCGGTGGGACTGGCCAAAGACTTTGCGGAGGAGAACGGCGACACCCTGCTGATCGTCGTCGGAGACCATCAGACCGGCGGAATGACCATCGAATCCGTAGATGTTCCGGAACCGGGTGAAGAGCCTGATGAGTCAGGCGACGGCCAGTCGGCCGAAGACGGTCCGCTGCCGGTTGCCAATTCGGACCAGAGATTCATGGTGGATTGGAGCACCGGAGGACACACCGCCCTGGACGTTCCGCTCACGGCCATGGGACCGGGCTCCGAACTGCTGACGGGAGTCTATGAGAACACGCACATCTTTGACACCATGGTTCAACTCATGCGGGCAGGAGACAACTCCGGGGACGGCACTCCCCCGAAGGGACATCCCCGCAAACACGGCTTTGACCTGCAGGCTCACCGCGGAGGCCGGGGCGAGTACACGGAAGAGTCCCTGGCCGGTTTTGCCCGTGCACTGGAGCTGGGCGTCACAACGCTGGAACTGGACCTGCACCTGAGCAAAGACGGCAAAGTGGTGGTCTGGCACGATGACACCATCGTTCCCGAGAAGTGCCGGGACACTGCGCCGGTCCGGAAAGGCGATCGAAGGTTCCCGTACGTCGGTGACCGCGTAGCGGACCTGACCCTGGCCCAGTTGAAAACCCTGGACTGCGGGTTCCAGCAGCTTCCCGGCTTCCCGGAGCAGGAAGTGGTTGAGGGCAACCGCATTGCCGAACTCCGTGATGTCTACAAGCTGGCCGACTCCTATGACGCCCGGAAAATCCGGTTCAACGCGGAAACCAAGGTTGAGGACGGCCAGTCCGGCGGCCCGGGAATGGAAGCCCTGACGCGTGCCGTGGTCAGCGAGGTCCAGCGCTCGGGCCGGGCACGGTACACCACCATCCAGTCCTTCGACTGGTCCTCCCTGAACCTGGTGAAGAAGATCGCACCCAATCTGACGCTGGTGGCCCTGGCCTCGGATGCTGCAGATCTCGGTGTGGGCCAGCCGGGAGCTGCACCCCAGCTGGGCGGGATCGACATCGACGACTACAACGGTTCCGTTGCCCGGGCTGCCGCTGCCGCCGGATATGACGTCCTGTCCCCCATTGCCACCACGGTCACCCCTGAAATGGTCCGGGACGCCCATAAGGCCCGCCTGTTGGTGATTCCGTGGACGGTGAACACCGCCGCGGATATGAACGCCCTGATGGATATGGGCGTTGACGGCATCATCACCGACTATCCGACGGTCCTGCGGTCAGTGATGGAGGAACGCGGACTGAAACTTCCGCGCGCATACAGCCGCACCTAGCCGGAGGAGGACGACGACGGCGGGCGCCTCCCGCCGTCGTCGTCCGGCCGACTGTCACTGACAGCTTTCCCCTGACATCTTGCCACTGAGAGCCAGGCCGGACAGCCGCCCCACGCCAGCGATGCACAGCAGCGATTCACCAGCACCAAGGAGCCGCATGGAGAAGAGCCCCGACAACCAGGATCCGGCAGCACTGGCCGCGCTGAGCCCCTTCGAGCTCAAGGACAGGCTGATAGCCCTCGCGTCCTCGGACACGGAACGGCTGATGCTGAACGCGGGCCGGGGAAATCCGAACTTCCTGGCAACGCTTCCGCGCCGGGCGTTCCTCGCGCTGGGAGACTTTGCCGTCTCCGAATCCGAGCGTTCGTACTCCTATCTGGACAGCGGGTTTGGCGGGCTGCCGGAGCAGGACGGCATGCTGGGGCGGTTCAACGCGTTCGTGGTGAATGATCCGCAGCGCGTGGGGCTGCAGTTCCTCCGCTCCGCGGTGAGCTACGTCCACGATCAGCTGGGCCTGGACCGGGAAGGGTTCCTTGCCGAAATGGTCTCCGCGTATCTCGGATGCTTCTACCCCACCCCGCCGCGGGTGCTGCCCAAGACCCAGGAGGTGCTGCGGGCTTACCTGGGCGAGGAACTCTTTGGCGGCGAGGTTCCGGCAGGGGCGTTCGATGTCTTTCCCACCGAAGGCGGCACAGCCGCCATGACCTACATCTTTTCCAGCCTTGCCGTGAACGGACTGGTGGTTCCCGGGGACAAAGTCGCCCTTGCCACCCCCATCTTCTCGCCGTACCTGGAAATCCCGCCCCTGCCCGACTACGGGCTGGAAGTGGTCTCCATCATGATGGACGAAGCCCAGGACTGGCTGCTGCCCGACTCGGAACTGGAGAAGCTGCTGGATCCGGACGTCAAAGTGTTCTGCCTGGTCAATCCCAGCAACCCTCCCTCCGCCAAACAGCCGCACGCGGTCCTGGACCGGCTGTCACGCCTCGTGGCGCAGCAGCGTCCGGACCTGATTATCATCACCGACGACGTCTACGCCACATTTGCCGATGACTTCGTCTCGGTCTTTGCCGTCTGCCCGCGAAACACGATCTGCGTGTACTCCTTCTCAAAGTATTTCGGTGCCACCGGCTGGCGGCTCGGAACCATCGCCCTGCACCGTGAGAACGTCATCGATGAACTGCTGGCAACCCTGCCGGAGGCTGAAAAGCAGCGGCTGAACACCCGCTACTCGTCCCTGACCACAGACGTCCCCGGACTGAAATTCATCGACCGCATCGTCGCGGACAGCAGATCGGTGGCACTGAACCACACCGCAGGACTGTCCGGTCCGCAACAGCTGCACATGGTGCTCTTTGCACTGCACGGCCTCATGGACCGGCTGGACCGGTACCAGGATGCCGCCAAGGCACTGATCCGCGGCCGGTACGCCACCCTGTACCGGAGCATGGGGATTCCTCCCACTCCGCAGCCCGACGACGTGGGGTACTACAGCCTGATCGACCTGCAGAAACTCGGGGCACGCCTGTACGGATCCGAATTCGCCTCATGGTTGGGGGCGCAGGAGGATCTCGGACTGCGGTTCCTGCAGCGGCTGGCCTCGGAAACTTCAGTAGTGCTGCTTCCGGGGAAGGGGTTCGACGTCGTCGGCCCCTCGGCCCGCGTGTCCCTGGCCAATCTCACGGACTTTGAGTACCGCGCCATCGGTGCCGCAACCCGGCGCATCGTGGAGGATTACCACAACATGTTTTCAGCGCAGGGTTCGGCGGAGACGTCAGACGGTCCCTGAAGCAGGGATAAACCGGTAGCCCATGCCGTGTTCGGTCAGCAGATGCACGGGAGCCGCCGGATCTGCTTCCAGCTTGCGCCGCAGCTGGGCCATGTACAGGCGCAGGTAGCCGGTGTCCGTGGTTCCGGGTCCCCACACATCCGTGAGCAGGGCAGCCTGGGTGATGAGGCGGCCCGGATGCTGCAGCAGGGCTTCGAGCAGCCGCCACTCGGTGGGAGTCAGCCGGATGGCCGAGCCGTCCGAGACGCGGGCCACGGCCTTGGCGGCCAAATCCACCCGGACGTCGCCGAAGACTACCTCGGACTGCTCGGGGGCGGCTTGCGCGCGGCGGGTCAGGGCGCGGATCCGGGCCATCAGTTCTTCAGTGGAGAAGGGCTTGGTGACATAGTCATCGGCCCCCAGGTCCAGGGCGCGCACCTTGTCGGAGGAATCGGTCCGGCCCGAAATCACCAGGATGGGTGCGTGGCTCCAACCCCTCACCGCTTCAATGACTTCCATGCCGCTGAGCCGGGGCATGCCCAAATCCAGGACAATGAGGTCCGGATGGGTCTCCACCGCCTTGCGCACGGCCGCTGCGCCGTCGGCCGCCGTCACCACCTCATATCCGTAGGCGGAAAGGGTGATGCGCAGGGCACGGAGGATTTGGACGTCGTCGTCGGCCACGAGGATTTTCATGCTGCACCGGATTCATGGGCGGCGGCTGCAGGCGCTGCGGATTCGGGCCCGGCAGACACCGGGGCAGCTGCTCCGGATTCTCCGCCGGCGGGAGCCGCCGGCAGGGAAAGCACCATTGTCAGCCCGCCTCCGGGTGTGTCCTCGGTTTCCAACGTCCCCATCATTCCTTCCATGAAGCCTTTGGCCAGTGCCAGGCCCAAGCCCAGGCCGGTGAGATTGTCGGTGTCACCCAGCCGCTGAAACGGCATAAAGACTTCGTCGAGGCGCTCGGGGGGAATCCCCGGTCCACAGTCTATGACGCGCAGTTCCACCCGCCCGGCAAACGCGCTTGCCGCCAGCACCACCTTGATGCCGGCCGGCGAGAAACGTACGGCGTTTGCCAGCAGATTGACCAGCACCCGCTGCAGCAGCACAGGGTCAGCCATGACGGGAGGCAGGTCCGGCGGAATCTCCAGTTCCACTTCCGCCGGACCGAGGTTGAGTTCTTCGAGCGCCGGAAGCACAGCATCGGCGGTGTCCAGCGGCGAGAGGCTGACGCCGAGCACCCCGGCCTGCAGCCGGCTGACATCCAGCAGGGATGTCACCAGCTCCGACAGGGTGGCCAGTGATTCTTCGGCGGTGGCCAGCAGCTCGGCACGGTCCTGCTCGCTCCACTGCACGTCCGGTGCCCGCAGCCCGGTTACCGCAGCGGTGGCTGCCGTGAGCGGCCGGCGCAGATCGTGGCCGACGGCGGCCAGCAGTGCGGTGCGCACCTTGTCCGCCGCCGCGAGCGAGCCCAGCCCCTCGGCCGTCTGCGTGAGATCGCCAAAGTCCAGTGCCGCTTCCAGCTGGGCCGTAATCACGGCCAGCAGCCTGCGGTCAGTGGCTTCAAGGTCCCGGCCGCGCAGCTCCAGGGCGGCCCGCTCGCCCACCGGCAAAACCAAAGCGGCGGTGCTCTGCGAGGTGACGGGACCGGCGGCGGCGAGTTCCGCGCCGTCGGCCACCAGCCGCACTGACTCCAGGCTGAAGGCTTCCCGGGTCCGCCCCACCAGGGCGGCCAGGGCATCTTCGCCGCGCAGCACATTTCCGGCTACGGAAGCCAGCAGCTCGGACTCTGCGGCTGAACGGCGTGCGGCTCGGGAACGCCGGGCCGCACGGTCCACCACAAAGCTCACCAACATCGCATTGACCAGGTACAGCCCCAGTGCCAGCATGTGTGCCGGCGTCGCGATGGTCACTGTGTACAGCGGCTGGATGAAGAAAAAGTCCAGGGTAATGCCGGAGAGCAGCGCGGCGAACAGCGCCGGCCACAGGCCGCCCACCAGGGCCACGAGGATCACCAACAGCTGATAGCTGAGCACGTCGCCGGTAATGGTCTGCGGCGTGCTCATGGATACCAGGAACCAGGTCAGGAGCGGCCCGCCGGCCACCGCCAGCGCCAACCCCCACAGCCGGCGGCGAATCGTCAGTGCGCCGCCGAGCCGCGGCAGGACAGACCGTCCCCCGGCCGCGGCGTGGTTGACGATATGCACGTCGATATCCCCGGACTCGCGCACCACAGTGGCGCCAATGCCCGGGCCGGTGAGCAGGGCCTGGATCCGCGGCCGGCGGCTGACACCGATCACCAGCTGGGTGGCATTGACGCCGCGGGCAAAGTCCACCAGTGCGTGCGGAATGTCCGAGCCGACCACCTGGTGGAAGGTGCCGCCGAGTTTCTCGGCCAGCGCCCGCTGGGAGGCGAGCTCGCCCGGATTCCCGTCCCGCAGTCCGTCCGGGCTGTTGACGTGCACGGCCAGCAGCTGTCCGCCTGCGGACCGGGCAGCGATCCGGGCTCCCCGGCGCAGCAGGGTTTGTCCCTCCGGTCCTCCGGTCAGGGCCACCACAACCCGTTCCCGTGCCTCCCATTTGTTGCGGATTCCGTTTTCGGCACGGTACTTGTTCAGCGCACTGTCCACCTCATCCGCCAGCCACAGCAGCGCCAGCTCGCGCAGCGCCGTGAGGTTGCCCAGCCGGAAATAATTGGACAGCGCGGCATCCACCCGTCCCGCGGGATAGATGATGCCCTGTGAAAGACGGCCGCGCAGCAGCTGCGGCGCGATGTCCACCAACTCCACCTGGTCCGCCGACCGAAGCACCGAATCCGGCACCGTCTCGCGCTGGACGGTGCCGGTGATCTGTTCGATGACGTCGTTCAGGGACTCGATGTGCTGGATGTTGACGGTGGACAGGACGTTGATGCCGGCGTCGAGCAGTGCCCGGACATCCTGCCAGCGCTTGGCATGGGCCAGCCCGGGGGCGTTGGTGTGGGCGAGTTCGTCCACCAGCGCGTAGTCCGGCCGCCGGGCGAGGACGGCGTTCAGGTCCAGTTCCGACAGGGCCAGTCCGCGGTGGTTAACCCGAACCGGCGGAACTGTTTCCAGGCCTTCAGCCATGGCCGCCGTGGCGGCGCGGCCGTGGGTTTCCACGACCGCCACCGCCACGTCCCTGCCCTCATCCCGCAGGCGCCGCCCTTCTTCGAGCATGGTGTAGGTCTTGCCGACTCCGGGCGCAGCGCCAAGGAATACCCGAAGTTGTCCTCGTGTCATTCCCTAATTGTCCGACTCCGAGAGGGCAATGTTCAGCTTCAACACGTTGACGGCCGGTTCTCCCAGCACACCCCCGTCCCGGCCCTCCACCGCGGCGTCCACCAGCGCCCGCACATCGGCGGGTTCCAGGCCGCGTTCCGCCGCCACCCGGTTCACCTGGAGCCGGGCGTACTCAGGGCTGATGTCGGGATCCAGGCCCGACGACGACGCCGTCAGGGCGTCCGCAGGCACGTCCTCGGGATCCACGCCCTCCAGCTCGCTGACCGCGGCGCGCCGCTCATCGATTGCCGCAGCCAGATCCGGGTTGGTGGGGCCCAGGTTGGAACCGCTGGAGGCACCGCCGTCGTACCCGTCGCCGGCGGCGGAGGGCCGGGACTGGAACCACTCAGGCAGGGCAGTGCCGTCCGCATCGGTGAAGGACTGGCCGATGAGGGCGGACCCCGCGTCCTCCCCGTTCACGGAGACCACCGAGCCGTTGGCCTGGTGATTGGCCACCACCTGCCCCACACCCGTCACCGCCAGCGGATAAACGATTCCCAGTGCCGCTGTCAGGACCAGGACGCTGCGGACCGCCACTCCCACCTGGCGCGCCGACGTTCGTGCAGTACTCATGATGCTTCCTGTTCGTTGTGTTTGGAGATGTTGGTGCCGGTCATCAGAACCCCGGAATCAGGGCCACGGCGAGGTCGATGAGCTTGATGCCGATGAACGGCGCCACCACCCCGCCCACGCCGAAGACCAGCAGGTTCCGGGTCAGCACTCCGGAGGCACCGGCTGCCCGGTACTTCACGCCGCGCAGCGCCAGCGGAATCAGGGCAATGATCACCAGGGCGTTGAAGATGACCGCGGAGAGGATTGCCGACGCCGGAGAATGCAGGCCCATGACGTTCAGGACGGCCAGTCCCGGGAAAACGCCCATGAACATGGCGGGAATGATCGCGAAGTACTTGGCCACGTCATTGGCGATCGAGAACGTGGTCAGTGCCCCGCGGGTGATCAGCAGCTGCTTGCCGATCCGGACAATATCGATCAGCTTGGTGGGGTCCGAGTCCAGGTCCACCATGTTGCCGGCTTCCTTCGCTGCCGACGTTCCGGTGTTCATGGCCACGCCCACATCGGCCTGGGCCAGGGCGGGGGCATCGTTGGTGCCGTCCCCGGTCATTGCCACCAGCTGGCCGCTGGCCTGTTCCCTGCGGATCAGAGCCATCTTGTCCTCCGGAGTGGCTTCGGCCAAGAAGTCATCCACCCCGGCTTCCGCGGCAATCGCCTTGGCGGTGCGCGGATTGTCTCCCGTGATCATGACGGTGCGGATACCCATCCGCCGCAGCTCGGCGAAGCGGTCCTTCAGCCCGTCCTTGACCACGTCCTTCAGGTGCACGACGCCGAGAATCCGGTTCTCGCCGTCGGCCTCCCGAAGTGCCACCACCAGCGGCGTACCGCCGCCGGCGGAGATCTTGTCCACCTGGTAGGTCAGGTCGGACAGTACATCGACGTCGATTCCGCCGGACTCGGCCACCCAGTCCATGATGGCCGAGCCTGCGCCCTTCCGGACCTGCGTTCCGTTGGGATAGTCCAGCCCGCTCATGCGCGTCTGGGCGGTAAACGGAACGCTGACGGCGTCGACGTCCTTGACCGGAGTGACCCCCATGCCGGCGGCAAGGTCCACAATCGATTTGCCCTCGGGAGTGGGGTCCTCCGCCGAGGACAGTACTGCGGCGAGGATCAGCTTGTTGCGGTCCGCTCCTGCCACCGGGATGAATGCGGCAGCCTGCCGGTTGCCGTAGGTGATGGTGCCGGTCTTATCCAGCAGCAGGGTGGTGACGTCACCGGCGGCCTCAACGGCGCGGCCCGACATGGCCAGCACGTTGTGCTGGACCAGCCGGTCCATGCCGGCAATGCCGATGGCCGAGAGCAGTGCACCGATCGTTGTAGGGATGAGGCAGACCAGCAGTGCCACCAGCACCGGAATGCTGACCGCTGCGCCGGCGTACCCGGCCAGCGGATTCAGCGTCACCACCACCACCAGGAAGATCAGGGACAGGGTGGCCAGCAGGATGTCCAGGGCGATCTCGTTCGGCGTTTTCTGCCGGGCTGCCCCTTCCACCAAGCGGATCATCCGGTCCACGAATGTCTCACCGGGCTTGCTGGTTATCCGCACCACAATGCGGTCCGAGAGCACCCGGGTTCCGCCGGTGACCGCGGATCGGTCGCCGCCGGATTCCCGGACCACCGGAGCGGATTCGCCGGTAATCGCGGATTCGTCCACGGAGGCAATGCCGTCGATGATGTCGCCGTCGCCGGGGATGATCCCGCCGGCGGTGACCACCACGACGTCGTCGAGCACCAAATCAGCGGACGCAACTTCTTCCACTGCGGCGCGGGACGCGGAGGGGTCGCCGGCTGCGTCGTAGCCGGTCACCCTCTGGGCCGGAGTGGTGGTCCGGGTTGCCCGCAGTGAAGCTGCCTGGGCTTTGCCGCGGCCTTCGGCAACGGATTCCGCCAGGTTGGCGAAGATGACGGTCAGCCAGAGCCACGCCGCAATCAGCCAGGTGAAAGTGCCGGGCACAGTGCTGCCGCCCGAGGTTCCCGCGTCGCCGGTGATGGACTCCGCCACTGCAATGACGGTAATCAGCGCGGCGCCCACCTCCACAATGAACATGACGGGGGTGTGCCACATGATGCGCGGATCGAGCTTGCGCAGGGCGCCGGGAAAAGCCTTCCCCAGCTGGGCGGCGGAGAAGCCGCCGCGGGCCGGTGCCCGGTCCTCCGGGGAGGCTGACGGGTTTCCGGCCGGGTCCCCGGACTGCGGGCGGTCCGGCGAGTGCCGGCCGGATTTGTCGGTTTTGCTTGTCACTGTGGACATGGTCAGAGCAACCCTTCCGCCAGGGGACCCAGCGCGAGTACGGGAAAGAAGGTCAGGGCAGTCACGATGACGGTGACGCCGCACAGCATGAGCACGGCCTGGGGCCGGTGGGTGGGAAGTGTTCCCGCAGTGACCGGAACGCGGTCCTGTGCAGCCAGCGAACCGGCCAGGGCCAGCACAAAGATCATCGGCAGGAACCGTCCCAGCAGCATGGCCAGGCCCAGCGCCGTGTTCAGCCACGGAGTGTTCGCCGTCAAGCCGGCAAACGCCGATCCGTTGTTGTTGGCCGCCGAGGTGAAGGCGTACAGCACTTCACTGAAGCCGTGCAGCCCGGGATTGTAGATGGAGGTCCCCGTGATGTCCTCGCGGATGCCGGGGACGGCGAAGCTCAGTGCCGTGCCGGCCAGGACGAGGGTGGGCATGGTCAGCAGGTAAAGGCTGGCCAGCTTGATCTCGCGGGGGCCGATCTTCTTGCCCAGGTATTCGGGCGTGCGCCCCACCAGGAGCCCGGCGATAAAGGAGGCCACCAGGGCGAGGATCAGCATGCCGTACAGACCTGATCCCACCCCGCCCGGAGCCACTTCGCCGAGCATCATGTTCAGCATGGCCATCATGCCGCCCAACGGACTGAAGCTGTCATGCATCGAGTTCACGGCGCCTGTGGAGGTGGCCGTGCTGGTGGTCCCGAACAGGGTGGATCCGGCTATGCCGAACCGCTGTTCCTTGCCTTCCATGGAACCGGCCAGAGCCGATGAAGCAGAGTATTCGAGGGCTGTCATGGCCGCGAGGGAAACGGTGAAGATGATGGCCATGGCCGCCAGGATCGCGTAGCCCTGCTTCCGGTCTCCGATCATGGTTCCGAAGGTGCGCGGCAGGCTGAACGGAATGACCAGCATCAGCACCACCTGCAGCAGGTTGGTCCAGGCGGACGGGTTCTCGAACGGATGCGAGGAGTTTGCGTTGAAGAATCCGCCGCCGTTGGTGCCCAGGAGCTTGATGGCTTCCTGGGAGGCTACCGGACCGCCCGGAATCGTCGAGGTGCCGCCGGCGAGGCCGGTCACGGAGGTGAAGCCGTTGAAGTTCTGGATGACGCCGCCCAGAAGCAGCAGCAGCGCACTGACGAAAGCGATGGGCAGCAGCAGCCGCACCACAGACCGAGTCATGTCCGTCCAGAAGTTGCCGATCGTCGCTTCCTTCCGGGACGCGAAGGCCCGGACGAGGGCAACGGCTACGGCCAGGCCCACAGCTGCCGAAAGGAAGTTCTGTACAGCCAGTCCTGCCATCTGGACCGTGTAACCCACCGTCACTTCCGGCGAATAGGACTGCCAGTTGGTGTTCGCCACGAAGGATGCTGCCGTGTTGAACGCAAGGCCTTCGGGTACAGAGGGCAGGCCCAGTGATCCCGGCAGCAGATGCTGCAGGCGCTGGAGCATGTAGACCACGAGCATGCCGACGGCGGAGAAGGCCATCACGCTGCGCGTGTACGACTGCCAGGACTGCCGGGAATCCGGATCAACGCCAATGACCCGGTAAAAACCGCGTTCCACGGCCAAATTTTTTGTGGAGGTGTAAAACCGGGCCATGTAGTCGCCCAGCGGCCGGTAAAGCGCTGCCAACAGCAGAGCCACCAACAGGAAAGAGGCCACTGCCGGCCAAACGCCCATCAGAACCGCTCCGGACGAATCAGCGCGGCCACCAGGTAGACGGCTGCGGCCACTGCCAGGGCAAGGGCCAGGAAGTCGAAGAACATCACAGCTTTTCCACCGCCCGGATGCCCAGGGCAAGGGCGGCGAAGAAAACCGCCGTACCGAGCACAATAACTACGTCAAGCAAGGGAAACTCCCGGGGTTCGTTCGCATGGTGCCGGACAGGCAGCATGGGCGCCATCAGCGCCTTTTCGATTAGAACCCTAGTCAGAGGCGCTTTTTGGAGTCCTTACGGATTCCTCACGCCCCGAGGGTGAACCATAACGAAATACTCTTCCGGGCGTTGGAAGACCTTTGCGGGTACTCCGATTCCGGGCCCCGGATGGCCGTGCAGACGATTGTTAGGATCAGGCATGGAAAAGTTGCCCGCGGGTATTCAGGAATCATCGAACTACCGCCCCGGCGAGCCCCTGCGCCCCTGGGAGGACACCCGCATTGCCGGTGCTGATCTCGCTCTGGCCATCAAAGGTGCCCGAGCCGAAGGCGCCGTCGTTCGCCTCATCAATGGAGAAGATCTCTCCAAGGATGAAATCATCGCCTTCGGCCGCCTGAACGCGCTGTGCGTTCTGAGATGGTACGAGCCGCTGGTGAACCTGCTCGGTCCGCGCAGCCCGGAGCTGCTCCCGCAGCATGCCGATCTGGTCCGCAAGCACACCAAGCTTTTCCGGAGCCGGCCGGGTTCCGGCGGAAGCACGTCATCAAGCGATGGGCCCGCGGCTTTCGCCGCACCGCTGGCAGCGCAGCTGCATCTGTTTATTGATCACCACCGCGGGGACCTTGGCCTCTGTCTGGAGGGCATGAGCGAGGAGGAAGCGCGCACTCCCCTGGTCCCCTCCAAGACGACGCTGCTGGGACTGGTCAAACACGCGACCTTCGTGGAGCAGGTCTGGTTTGATGAGGCCATTACCGGCCACTCCAGAGCTGATATCGGCTGTCCCGCCGGCCCGGACGAATCCTTCGACCTGCTTCCGGAAGACACCATCGACTCAGTGCTGTCCGAATACCTCCGGGTCTGTGCACAGTCGAGAAAAGCAGCAGCCGGACGGGACCTTGACGACATTGTGTACGGGAACCGCCGCGGACCGCTGCCGATGCGGTGGATTTATCTTCATGTTCTCCGCGAACTGGCGCAGCACTGCGGCCACGCGGACATTCTGCGCGAACAGATTATTGCTCGCCGCAGCCGCGTGACCGCGTGACCGCCTAACCGCCTGACCGGGCTGACCGGACTAAGAACCGACCCCGGCATTCGCCCCGGCCAGTACAACCCAGCCGCCGGCCGAAAGCGTCAGCTGTCCGGACTGAGGATCCAGGCCGCCCTCGCCGGCCAGCACCGCGCCGGCCGTGTTCGGCACCTGAAGAACGGCCTCCGCGTCCGCAAGGTTGAGCGCGGCGAAAAGGGAATTGCCGCCGTCGTACACCTCGTAGACGAGCTGCTCGTTGCTGAGCGAATGCACCCGGGTCCGGGCCCCATGCACCCAGGAATGGCGGCGGCGCAGCCCGATGAGTTCCTGGTGCAGCCGGTACAGCGGCTGGCCCACCGCGGAAAGCTCATCCGGCGAGGCGGGGAAGGAAGGACGGACGTCGTCGTCTCCCCCGGCCCGGTCCTCCTTGACGCCGCGGTAGCCCTGCTCGTCTCCGTAGTAGACGGAAGGGGTGCCCGGAAGGGTGAAGAGCAGCACCAGGGCCTGAGCCAGCCGGAAGGCGCTTTGCTCCGGGGCCGGTTCCAACCGGCTGGCAATGCGGGTGACATCGTGGTTGCCCACGAAGGTGAGCGGCACAAAGGTGTCCAGAAACGTGTTGTGCCGCTCCAGGGCGGCAGCCAGTTCATAGAAGTTGGCGTCCGCGAGAGAACTCCAGATCGCTTTCCAGAGTTCGTACTGGGTCGCCGAGTCCAGCGTTCCGTTCGTTACTTCAGCCGGATAATCGCCGTGAATGTACTCACCCACAAAATAGGCGTCCGGGAATTCGGCACGGACAGTACGCAGCACCCGCGCCCAGAACGACGACGGCACCGCGTACGCCGCGTCCAGCCGCCATCCGTCGGCTCCGCGGCGCAGCCAGTGCCTCATCACATCGGCAACAAAGTCCGCCACTGCCGGTTCGTCATGGTTCAGGGCCACCAGCTGGTGGTGGCCTTCAAAGTCCGCATAACCGGGCTCAGTCCCGGGTGTCCACCCGTCGGGCCAGGTGAAGGAGAACCAGTTTGCCGTCGCTGCGCCGGGGCCCTGCTCCAGAGCCTCGGTGAAAGGCCCGAAGGAGCGGCCGACATGGTTGAAGACGCCGTCCAGCAGCACCCGGATGCCGCGGGAGCGGGCTTCGCGGATGAGTTCGTCAAAGTCGCTGTCATCGCCGAGCCGCGGATCAATCCGGTAGTAGTCGGCGGTGTCATAGCCGTGGGTCTCCGAAGCGAACACCGGCCCCAGAGCCAGGCCGGAGGCACCCATTTCCACGATGTAGTCCAGCCAGGGGATGAGGCGGGCCAGCCGGTGGCGGGGCTCCGCATCCGCAGGCAGCGCCGTCGGCTCCGCGCCGGTGAAGCCCAGCGGGTAGACCTGCCACCAGATGGCGTGCTGCACCCAGTCCGGTGTTGTCCTCATTAAAATTTCCCTTCAGCCGCCAATGTTCCTGGAGTCAATGTCCCTGTACCAGTGTGTCATCAGCGAACTGGCCCGGACACCAAAAGGAGGGGACGGCGTCGTCGTCCGACACCGTCCCCTCCTTCGTTTCCCTTCAGCTACCGCTCCGGGAAAGCAGCTGCCTTAGGCATCCACAACAATGGCCGTGATGGCCGGCGTGCGGTTGTAGAAGCGGCGCATCCAGTTGGCCGTGGAGCGCTCAATGATGGCTTCGGGCTCCTCGCTGCGCCCGCCGCGGCCACGGCCGGCGGCGTCGTTGATGGCCTTCTCGATGGCGGCTTCAGCCTTCTTGATGTCGCCCGGGCTGCAGGCGAAGCCCTTGATGAAGAGCTCCGGCGGCTCTGCAACCGTATTGGTGTCCGGATCGATGAGGGCCAGGACGGTGACGGAACCCTGCTCGGAGAGCTGCATGCGCTCCTTGAGGTCGTCCTCGGTGGTGTGGCCGACGCTGTCGCCGTCCACGAAGACCAGGCCCACGGGGATCTTGCCCGAGACCGAGGCACGGCCGCGGCGCAGGTCAACGGTCACGCCGTCTTCGGCAATAACGACGTCGCGCGGGTCCATGCCGGTGGCGACGGCGATGGCTGCGTTGGCCTTCAGGTGGCGCCATTCGCCGTGGACCGGCATGACGTTGCGCGGCTTGACGATGTTGTAGCAGTACGCCAGTTCGCCGGCGCTGGCGTGGCCCGAAACGTGGACCTTCGCGTTGCCCTTGTGCACCACGTTGGCGCCGAGCTTCGTGAGGGAGTTGATGACACCGTAAATGGCGTTCTCGTTGCCCGGAATCAGCGAGCTGGCCAGCAGGACGGTGTCGCCCTCGTGGATGCGGATCGCGTGGTCCTTGTTGGCCATGCGGGACAGTGCGGCCAGCGGCTCGCCCTGCGAACCGGTGCAGATCAGCACCACCTTGTGGTCATCCGAGCGCTGCAGCTGCTTGAAGTCCACCAGGAGGCCCTTGGGGATGTTCAGGTAGCCCAGTTCCTCGGCGATGGTCATGTTGCGGACCATGGACCGGCCCACAAACGCAACCTTGCGCTTGTAGCGGTCGGCAGCGTCGATGACCTGCTGGATGCGGTGGATGTGGCTGGCGAAGCTGGAGACGATGATCCGGCGCGGTGCGGTGCGGAACACCTGGTCGATGGCGGGAGCAAGTTCCTTCTCCGAGGCCATGAAGCCGGGAACATCGGCGTTCGTGGAGTCGGTGAGGAACAGGTCCACGCCTTCGGCGCCGAGCCGGGCGAAGCCTGCCAGGTCGGTGATGCGGCGGTCCAGCGGGAACTGGTCCATCTTGAAGTCACCGGTGTGCAGGACCATGCCGGCCGGCGTGCGGATGGCAACGGCCAGGCTGTCCGGAATGGAGTGGTTGACGGCCACGAATTCGAGGTCGAATCCGCCCATGGTGCGGCGGTCGCCTTCCTTGACCTGGATCAGCTTCGGGGTGATGCGGTGTTCCTTGAGCTTGGCTTCAACAAACGCCAGGGTCAGCTTGGAGCCGATCAGGGGGATGTCTGCACGTTCGCGCAGCAGGTAGGGAACCCCGCCAATGTGGTCTTCGTGGCCGTGGGTCAGGACAACACCCACAACGTCATCCAGGCGGTCCCGGATGTAGGAGAAGTCCGGCAGGATCAGGTTGACGCCGGGGTGGATTTCTTCGGGGAAAAGCACGCCGCAGTCAACGATCAGCAGTTTGCCGTCGTATTCAAATACGGTCATGTTTCTGCCGATTTCACCGATGCCACCAAGCGCAACAATGCGCATGGTTCCATTGGCGAGTTCCCGGGGGGCTTTCAAGGCGGCAGGTGTTCTATTCACGGATGGTGTTTCTTTCGTCGGGTACGGGTTGTACTGGGGTGCTGCGGCACAGCGCTGCGGCACCAAAAGGTCAAAGGGTCCGTTCTGTGGCCAACTCCGCCGGGCCCGCGCAACCGTGCGCATCCCGGGCCGCAGACCGCCGTCGTTTTTGCTGCTCAACGAACGGGGATCCGCACGGGCGGAGTGGTCCAAAACCTATGGACATCTCTTATCATCTCATTTTCCTGCCCCATTACCGCATCGGCCTGATCACACGCCGGGAACGGACTGTCCAGAGTGCACCGCTTCGCTCACATCTCCTGGTTCCGCGGCGGTTCTGCTGCGGAGCAGCGCTGGACTGCGCGCAGCCCCTGCTCCAGCGCCCGCAGGTCCTCCAGCGGCAGGCGGGCGAGGATGTCCGGGCTCAGTTCGGGCCGGGCGGCCATGAGGCGGCGGACGAGCACCAGCCCCAGCGGCGTTGCCCGGATCCGGCGTATCCGCCGGTCCATTTCATCCGGTGTGCGGGTGGCCGCTCCCTGCGCCACGAGGCGGTCAACCAGTCCGGACATGGAGGCCAGGGACACTCCGAAGGTGTCGGCCAGTCCCCTGCCCGTGGCGCCTTTTTCCGTGGTGGCCAGCACCGCCAGCACCTTCAGCTGCGCGATGGTCAGCTCCGTGGAGAGAAGCGAGTCAAGCAGGACAGGAAGCGTGGTCGCCTGGAAAGCGGCTCCCAGGCCCTCAAGGCTTTGCACCAGCCGCAGCCGTTCCTGTTGGGCGTCGTTTCCGTCGGTCATGTCCTCACCGTAGTTGGCAGCGGCGGTTCGGGAAACATTGAGGAAAATAGTTAGGCTAGTCCTAACCATTTTCTCAATGGTTGAGTACACGGCTTCCCGGATGGGTGGGGGTCCGCCGGGAATGCTCTCATGCAACGTTAGGACTACACATGAGTACGCATCACCCTGTTCCGGCTGTCTCCGCTAAAGCGCCGCAGGAAGGCCCGGATGTCGAGAAGCTGCGGGCCCGGTACAAAGCCGAACGTGACCGCAGGATCAAGCCCGACGGCGCCGCCCAGTACCAGCCCGCCACCGGCACGTTCGGGTACTACGCCACCGATCCCTACACCGAGCGCAGTGAGCGGATCCCGTTCAACGACACGGTGGAGGTGCTGGTCATTGGCGGCGGCTTCGGCGGACTGGTCACGGGCGCGCGCCTGCGGCAGGCCGGGATTGACAGCCTTCGCATGATGGACGAAGCCGGCGACTTTGGCGGGACCTGGTACTGGAACCGTTACCCGGGCATCCGGTGCGACATTGAGTCGTATGTTTACCTGCCGCTGTTGGAGGAAGTTGGCGGCATGCCCAGCGAGCGGTACGCGCCAGGCGAAGAAATCCGCAGGCACGCCGTCGCGATCGCAGAAAAGTTTGACCTGTACCGCGATGCCCTCTTTCACACCCGCGTCACCTCTCTGGTGTGGGACCAGGAGTCCCTGGAATGGATTGTTGAAACAGACCGCGGCGACCGGATGCGGGCACGGCATGTGATCACGTCCTCCGGAACCCTCACCCAGCCCAAGCTCCCGGGCATTCCGGGGATCGACTCCTTCAAGGGCCACACGTTCCACACCAGCAGGTGGGACTACGGCTACACCGGCGGGGACCAGTTCGGCAACATGCACAAGCTTGCGGACAAGAAAGTTGCTGTGGTCGGCACCGGGGCAACCGGCGTCCAGGTAGTGCCCATGGTGGCGCGCGACGCCGAGCAGCTCCTTGTCTTCCAGCGCACCCCGTCCTCCGTGGACGTCCGCGACAACCGCCCCACTGATCCGGACTGGGCGGCGTCGCTGAAGCCGGGCTGGCAGCACGAACGCATGGAGAACTTCCTTGCCGTGGTCTCCGGGGAACCGGTGGAACATGATTTGACCCAGGACGGCTGGACTTCGGTTCCGCAGCTGCACCGCAAAGTGGTCAGCGGCGCCGTCGATACGAGCGTGTCGGCAGAAGAGCGGGAGCGCATGGACGAACTGGTGGACTTCGCCAAGATGGACGAAATCCGCTTCCGCGTGGATCAGGTCGTCACCGATCCCGCGACAGCCGAAGTGCTGAAGCCGTGGTACCGCTACATGTGCAAGCGGCCCACCTTCAGCGACTACTACCTGCAGTCCTTCAACCGTCCGAATGTCACGCTGGTGGACACGGCTGACACCGGCGGGATCACCCGCATGACCGAGACTTCCATTGTGGTGGGCGACGACGAATATGAGGTGGACTGCGTCATTTTTGCCACCGGGTTCCACGTCGGCGTCTCCGGCGTCACTTCCGGCGCACTGCCGGTGACGGGCCGGGACGGACGCACGCTGCTGGAGGCGTGGAGCCGGGGTCCGCGGACGCTGCATGGTTTCTACACCCACGGCTTCCCCAACCTGTTTCACCTCGGGTCGCTGCAGAATGCCAACGCGGTTAACTTTGTGCACATCCTGGTGGAACAAGCCAACCACATCGCGGCCGTCATATCCGCGGCCCGTGAGGCGGGTGCCGACGTCGTTGAACCGACGGCCGACGCCGAGGAGCAGTGGTGCCGGACCATCCGGGAAACCGCACTGAACAACCAGCAGTTCCAGGCAGAATGCACTCCGGGGTACTACAACCGCGAGGGTAATCCCCCGCCCGTCAGCTTCTCCTACGGGCCGGGCCCGGTGGCGTTCCACCGTCTGCTGCGGCAGTGGCGCAGCGAGGAAATCTCGACCGTGTTTGGTGTTCGGCAACACCAGCAGGCTTAGCAGGCCTTCCGTCCGCACAGCACACACAAAAAGGCCCCCGGTCAGCAGCACAACGCTGCCGGCCGGGGGCCTTCGGCCACACCGGGCTAGCGCCCCACCTTGCCGAACAGCGAGGCAATGGGTGCCAGAACCAGGGGGCGGGCTGCGAACCAGCCTCCTGCGATGACCAGCAGCGAGGCAAAGAACATCCAGAAGCCAAACCAGTTCACCGCATCCTGGCCGCCGTACATGTGGTTCAGGTTGCGCAGTGCGCCCGTTGAGAGCACCAGCGCCACGTGCACGATGATGAACGCGACAAAGTAGAGCATCACGGGGAAGTGCAGAGCCCGTGCCGCCTCGATGGGGAACGCGGTGCTGAGCCGCTTCGCCTTTGCAGGCCACATGGCGGACATGCGGTACCCCGTCACAGCAGCCAGTGGAGCAGCAATGAAGATCGTGACGAAGTAGGCAAGCACCTGCAGGCTGTTGTAGTTGACCCAGCCGTTCTCGGTGGGCCAGTCCAGGGATACGTACTGCAGGGCAGCCGAAAGGGCATTCGGGAAGACGCCCCAGCTGGTGGGGATGACCCGCATCCATTGGCCGGTCACCGCGAGGAGAACGGCAAACACAACACCGTTGACCAGCCACAGGATATCCAGCGACTGGTGCAGCCACAGCGTGATGCTGATCTTCTTCGGGTTCTTGCCCCGGTTGGGGGTCCACGAGGCCGGCGGGCGGCGCTGCGTGCGGACCTGCCATCCCGACCGGATGATCAGGACCATCAGGAACACGTTGAAGAAGTGCTGCCAGCCCAGCCACGCCGGAAGTCCCACGGGAGCGCCGTGCGGAAGTTCAGTCTCACCGGGATACCGGGTGAGGAAACCCTGTACCGGCTCCAGTGTCACGAGCCATCGGGCCAGCAGAACGACGACGGCCAGCAGCACCAGCAGGCCTGCCGCTGCCAATCCGGCCCGCCCCAGACGGCTGCGCTCTGCCGGTGAACCTCCGGACTGGGCCGCAGGTTTTGCAGGTGCGGCGTTTTGCGCCGAAGGATTCAGCGGCGCTCGCGTGCGGGTGGCCGGGGCGGCCGGAGCTTTCGCAGCGGATGAAGTCTCCGCAGCGGGTGAAGTCTCCGGCGCAGCTGCTGCTGCAGCAGCTCCGGATCCCGAGGACGCAGCAACAGGAGTCGACGCCGGACGCGGCATTCCCTGACGCCTCCCCGCCGCCGATGCTGCGGCGGTGGGAGCTGCAGACTCCGTGACCACTGCAGAATCCCCGGGAGCTGCAGAATCCGTGGGAACTGCAGCAGCCGGGCTTGCCTGAGCAGATCCCGGACGAGGCAAGCCCTGACGCCTGCCCGCTGTCGGTGCCGCAGTCACCGGGGTTGTAACGTCCGGCGTTGCTGCGGCGGGGGCCTGGGCCGACGGCGCAGCCTCAAAAGAAGCGGCCGGCACTGTGGGAGCGCCTCCCGTTGTTGAACCTCCGGGACGGGGCAGGCCCTGCCGGCGCGATGGTGTCCGCGGCGGTGTCGGGGTTCCCGCTTGTTCCGGTTTCACGGATCCGTTCAGTGAACCGTCCACTGAACCGTCCACTGAACCGTTCGCTGCTGCAGGCGTTGTTCCAGGCATTGCTGCCGGCGCTTCAGCGGAAGCAGCAGGGGGCGCAGCAGGGTTCTTCTTGGCGGGGGCGCCGGCCCCGGGTCCACCGCCGGGAACCCGGGGAAGCCCCTGCCTGGTCAACTGGCTGCCCGTTTCGCCTCGATCGCCTTGACCAGCTGCGGCACAACAGTGAATACGTCACCCACCACGCCAAAGTCGGCGATCTCGAAAATGGGGGCGTCCGCATCCTTATTAATGGCGATGATGGTCTTGGCGGTCTGCATTCCTGCCCGGTGCTGGATGGCGCCGGAGATGCCCAGTGCAATGTACAGCTGCGGCGCAACGGTGACACCGGTCTGGCCAACCTGGAACGTCTGCGGGACATACCCGGCATCGACTGCCGCACGGGAGGCTCCAACGGCGCCACCCAGCGCGTCCGCCAGTTCCTCGACGAGGACAAAGTTCTCCATGGAGCCCAGGCCGCGGCCGCCGGAAACAACCACCTCGGCGCCCCGCAGTTCAGGACGGGCGGAGACCACGGAGGTTTCCTCGTAGCTGGAGACGGTCGCGTCCGGCACGCCGGAGGGCTGCACAGCGAGCAGTTCAATATTGGCTTCCCGGGCCTCGGCACGGACGCTGGAGGAACCCTGGCGCAGCGTGATCACCAGGGAGCCGGTGGTTGCTGCCGAATCCACGGAGTAGGCGCCGCCGTAGACCGAGTGGTGGGCAACGATGCCTTCCTCATCCCGGGAGATGCCGACGGCGTCGGCCGCCAGGGCGGAGCCTGAGCGGGCCGCGAAGCGCGCCACTGCGTCACGGGCCTGAATGGAGTTCGAGACCAGGACTGCCTCAGGAGTAACGGCAGCAGCTGCTGCACTGAGGGCGTCGACCACCGGAGAGACCATGGCGGTGTCCAGCTCGGCCGATTCGGAGATCAGGACGCGGGCAGCACCGAGCGCGGCCAGCTCTGCTCCAAGGATGTCCGCGGTGCCCGGGGCAGCAACGGCGAGGACTACTGGTGTGCCCACCGCTGAGGCGGCACCGATTACTTCTGCAGCACTGGAGCGCAGCTTGCCCGACGGCGCGACGTCAACGAGTACGAGAACGGAGTCTGTGGGGTAGCCGGTCATTCTGAGCGTCCTTTGATGAGTCGGTTCTGGGAGAGGAATTCGGCAATCTGCTGGCCGGCGTCGCCGTCGTCGTCAATCTTGACTCCGGCGGTGCGTGCCGGACGCTCTGCCACAGCGAGGACGATGGACCGGCTGGCGGACTCATCGAGGGCTAGGCCGAGGTCAGTCAGGGCGAGGGTGTCGAACGGCTTCTTCTTTGCAGCCATGATGCCCTTGAAGTTGGAGAAGCGTGCGTCCGGAAGTGCCTCCGTGATCGAGATGACGGCCGGAAGGGCAGTGCTCACCTCGTAGGTGCCCGACTCGAGGGTCCGGCGTCCGGCAACGCCCGTCTCCGTGATGTCCACTGAACTCAGTGAGGTCACTCCGGCTACTCCGAGCAACTCGGCAAGCATGGACGGAAGGACTCCGCCGCCGCCGTCGGTGGAAATGTTGCCCGCGATGACCAGGTCATAACCGATCTGGCGGACGGCTGCGGCGAGCACCTCGGCGGTGAGGGTCATGTCCGCGCCGAGCAGGGCGTCGTCCTGAACGTGCACGGCGCGGTCGGCTCCCATGGCCAGTCCCTTGCGCAGGCTGGCCGGCACCGTTGCCGGGCCCACGGCGAGCAGGACCACTTCAGCGTCCTTTTGGGTGTCGCGGTACGTCAGCGCCACTTCGAGTGCGCGCTCGGTAATCTCGTCCAGCACCAGTTCACTTCCGGCCCGGTCCAGCAGACCGGTCTCCAGGTTCAGGGTGCGGTCCCCCCAGGTGTCCGGAACTTCCTTCATTAGAACAACAATTCTCATCATTTTCCCTCTCGCATCGTCGTCAACGATTCCTTGTTGATGGTCTCCAGGACCTCAGTCACCGCTCGGCGGACGTCGCCGCGATCGTATCCCAAAAGTGTCATTTGTTTGTGATCGGGGTCATAGTTCAGGATAGTTCCGCCAGGCTGCGCCATTACCCGAACACCGCCAGTCCGTCGCTGATGACGGGGCGCTCCCCCGCCAGTGCCTCGAACCGGCCTCCGTCCCACGTCCGGACCGTCAGGTCATCTCCGGGGAAGACGACACCGGCAAACCGGCCCGCCAGCTGGACCAGGTCCGCCGGATGGGCTCCGTCGAGGCGGGCCAGCGGGAGTGTGGCCCCTGCCAGTGAGGCCAGTCCGTGCAGGATGGGGCGGTCCTGGCCAATGCCCCGAGCCGCCTGCGGATCAATATGGATGGGGTGCCGGTCGCCAAGGAGACGGTAAAGTGCCGCCTGGTTGGGACTTGAGGAGAAGCCTGTGCTGGCGCAGGGAACACCTGCAGGCGCGGCTGTCCGTCCCGGGCCGCGGTCTCCGCCGAAACCACCGAAGCCGGGGGCAAAGATGGTCCAGGTTGCCGCGAAGTATTCGCACTCCACCAGCACATTGAACACGGCGGCCGAGCCCTTGTCCCACACGTCTCCCACTCGCGCGCTGAGGGTGAATTCTCCCGAGCGCGACAGCGGTTTGAAGACCGTCAGCTCCTGGGACCCGTGGACCGCGCGGTTGTCGAACGCGCCCTGCTCAGCAAGAACATCGGGGGCCCACTGTGCCAGCGTCAGCCCGAAGGAGGGCAGGACACGCAGTCGGTCTTCGAATACCAGGTCCAGGTCGGTGGCCGAAGCCCCGACGGCCAGGGCGTACAGGATGGCGTCAGTCTCGGTGTAGCCGACGGTGCGCTCCCCCAGCGGTTTGCCGGCCCAAGTTGCCGCCGTCGTGCCGCCGCCAGTCTTCGTGCCGCCAGTCTTGGTGCCGGCACTCATGAGCCGTAGACCGCCTCGGGTGCGGCGGCGTCGGCGAGCAGCTTCTCGATTGCCTCACCGGCAGCCGCTGCTTCCCACCGTTGCCCGGCGTCAACTGCGGGGCCGTGATTCCAGCCCTCCTCGATGCAGATTCTGCCGCCCTCAATTTCGATCACCCGGCCGGTGACTGCTGCGGAGGAAGCAGCGCCAAGCCAGGCCACAACCGGTGAAACATTCGCGGGATTCATGGCGTCAAAGCCGGATTCCGGGGCGGCCATGGTTTCAGCAAAGGCCCCTTCGGTCATGCGGGTGCGGGCCGAGGGGGCAATGGCGTTCACGGTTACGCCGTACCGGGCCAGCTCGTGGGCAGCGACCAGAGTCAGTCCGGCAATGCCTGCCTTTGCCGCGGAGTAGCTCGCCTGGCCGACACTGCCCTGCAGCCCGGCGCCCGAGGAGGTGTTGATGACGCGGGCATCCGGCATCCGGCCGGCTTTGGCTTCGCCGCGCCAGTATTCGGCGGCGTGGCGCAGCGGTGCAAAGTGCCCCTTGAGGTGCACGCGGATCACGGCGTCCCATTCCTCTTCCGAGGTGTTCACCAGCATGCGGTCCCGGACAAAACCGGCGTTGTTGACGAGGATGTCCAGGCGGCCGAAGGTTTCAATGGCCTGCCGGACCAGTCCGGCGGCCTGCTCAAAGTCGGCGACGTCGGCGCCGTTGGCCACCGCCTCTCCGCCCTCCGCACGGATCAGCTCCACTACGTCGTGGGCGGGGCCCGAGGCCTCCGGAACACCGTTGAGGGTGGTGCCGAGATCGTTGACAACAACCTTTGCGCCCTGGCGGGCGAGCTCGAGGGCATGCTCACGTCCCAGCCCGCGGCCCGCCCCGGTCACGATGGCGACTCGTCCTTCACAGATGCCGGTCATGTCTTGCTCTCCTTTGAGATTGTTGCGGTGCTTGGAGTGTACCGTGTACCAAGCAAATGCTAGGTTATCAAGCAAACGTTAGGTAGGTACCAGATGTCAATCACATCGAAGATGCACCACGACGGCGTGCGTGCGGTAACAATGGACTATCCCCCGGTGAACGCACTGCCCGTGGCGGGCTGGTTCGCCGTCGCCGAAGCGCTGCAGGCCGCCGGCGAAGATCCCGACACCCGAGTGGTGGTCCTGCGGGCCGAAGGCCGCGGCTTCAATGCCGGCGTCGACATCAAGGAGATGCAGGCCACCGAGGGTTTCAATGCCATCCTCGCGGCCAACCGGGGCTGCTACCTCGCCTTCAAAGCCATCTACGAATGCCCCGTGCCCGTCATTGCAGCGGTCAACGGCTTCTGCCTTGGCGGCGGCGTGGGCCTGGCCGGAAGCGCCGACGTCATAGTTGCCAGCGACGATGCCTACTTCGGTGTTCCGGAAGTGGACCGCGGCGCACTGGGGGCAGCGACACACCTCTCCCGCCTCGTGCCGGCACACCTGCTCCGCACGCTCTACTTCACCAGCCGCACCATTACGGCGCAGCGGCTGGCCGAATTCGGCAGCGTTGCCGAAGTGGTTCCCGCCGACCGGCTTGATGCAGCAGCATTCGCGATTGCCGGTGAAATCGCCTCCAAGGACACCCGGGTGATCCGGGCAGCGAAGGAAGCCCTGAACGGCATCGACCCCGTGGACGTAGTGAAGAGCTACCGCTGGGAACAGGGTTTCACCTTTGAGCTCAACCTCCGGGGCGTTGCCGATGAACTGCGCGACGACTTCGTCGCCGCCGCCCCCTCGGCCGAGTGAGCAGCAAGGTCCTCGCTGCGGAGGACATTTCCGGGCTGTTCAGCGACGGCATGACCATCGGCATCGGCGGCTGGGGTTCACGGCGCAAACCCATGGCCCTGGTACGGGCCCTGGTCCGTTCCGGCGTGCGGGGCCTCACCGTCGTCAGCTTCGGCGGCCCGGATGTGGGGGTGCTGTGCGCCACCGGACAGGCCAAGCGCGTGGTGTTCGGCTTCGCCACCCTGGATTCGATTGCCGTTGAGCCGCACTTTGCCGCCGCCCGGCAGGCAGGTGCTGTCGACGTCGTCGAATTGGACGAATCCCTGCTGGTCTCCGGGCTCCGCGCCGCCGGGCGCCGGCTTCCCTTTGAGGTGACGCGCTCCGGACTCGGATCCGATGCCCTCGCGGGCAATCCGCAAATCCGCACCGTCACCTCCCCCTACGACGACGGCGAGGAGCTGGTCGCCATGCCCGCAATCCCGCTGGACCTGGCCCTGGTGCACCTGAACCGCGCCGATGAACTCGGCAACGCTGCGTGCCTGGGGCCGGATCCGTACTTTGACGATCTGTTCGCCCGTGCCGCGGACCGCACCGTGGTGAGCGCGGAGGCGGTCGTTTCCACGGCGGAACTGACCCGGGATGCGCATCCTTCCACGCTGCTGCTGAACCGCACCATGGTGGACCACGTCGTCGAGGCTCCGCACGGCGCGCACTTCACCTCCTGCCTGCCGGACTATCCGCGGGACGAGGAGTTCCAGCGGACGTATGCGCAGGCGGCAGCATCGGCGCCGGCATGGCAGCAATTCCGTGCCCGTTACCTCGATGTGGACGACGGCGCCTACCGGGCGAACGCGGGCATCGCGGGTCTTTCGGGAGTCGGCAATGAATGAGATCACCAGGGCCGAAGTGGCCGTTGCCGCCTGCAGCGATCTGTTCCGCGGGCAGGCGGAGATCCTGGCCAGTCCTGCCGGCGTTGTGCCGACCATCGGCGTCCGTCTGGCACTGCTGACCCATGCTCCCGACCTGATGATCAGCGACGGCGAGTCGACCATTCTGGGCGACGTTCCCGCCGTCGACCGGCCGAGCACCGTTTCCGCCGGCTACCTGCCGTACCGGGAACTGTTCGAGCTGATCGCTGCAGGCCGCCGCCATGTAGTGATGGGCGGCGCGCAGCTTGACCGCATGGGCAACCAGAACCTGTCGGCAATTGGGGACCATGCCAAACCCGCCAAGCAACTGCTGGGAACCCGGGCGGCCGCAACGAACACCGTCAACCATATGACCAGCTATTGGATGCCACGCCACAGCCGCCGAACGTTCGTGGAGAGCGTGGACTTTGTGACCGGCGTCGGCAATGACAGGGCACGTGCGGCGGGTCCGTCAGCTTCCCGCTTTCACCGGCTGCACCGGGTGGTGACGAATCTTGGCGTCTTCGATTTCAGTGCTCCGGACGGCGGCATGGCCCTGGTTTCCGCACACCCCGGTGTAAGCATTGATGAGATCCGGGCCGCCACCGGGTTCCCGCTGCTCACCGCCGGAACCGTTCCAACCACCCGCCTTCCGGATGAGCGGGAACTGCAGCTCATCCGCGAGGTTCTCGACCCCCGCAAGCGCAGAGAAGACGAGGTCCCAGCATGAGTACCGAGAACCGCATCAAGACTCCCCTGACCGAGCTCACCGGCGTCGAGCATCCGATTGTGCAGACCGGCATGGGCTGGGTGGCCGGACCGCGGCTGGTCACGGCCACGGCGGAGGCGGGCGCCCTGGGCATCCTGGCCTCGGCCACCATGACGCTGGACCAGCTGGAGCACGCGATTGTGGAAGTGAAGAGGCACACCGACAAGCCGTTCGGCGTCAATCTGCGTGCCGACGGCGCCGATGCCCCGGAGCGCGTGGATTTGATGATCAAGTACGGGGTGAAGGTGGCCTCCTTTGCCCTGGCTCCGAAACGGGAACTGATCGAGAAGCTGAAGGAAAACGGGTCCGTGGTGATCCCTTCCGTGGGAGCGGCGCGGCATGCCGAGAAGGTGGCTGCCTGGGGTGCGGACGCCGTGATGGTGCAGGGCGGGGAGGGCGGCGGCCATACGGGAGCCATTCCCACCACGCTGCTGCTGCCGTCGGTGGTGGATGCCGTGGATATTCCGGTTATTGCCGCCGGCGGCTTTTTCGACGGACGCGGGCTGGCCGCGGCTCTGGCCTACGGTGCCGTGGGCATAGGCATGGGCACCCGGTTCCTGCTCACCAGTGACAGTTCGGTGCCCGAAGACATCAAGCAGCGCTACCTCAGTTTCGGGCTGGACGGCACGGTGGTCACCACCAAGGCGGACGGCATGCCGCACCGGCTGCTGCGCACCGAGTTCGTCAAGGGACTCGAAGACGGCGGCCGGCTGCGCCAGCTGCTGCCGACCCTGCGCCGGTCGGTGCAGTTCAAGGAGATGTCCGGACAGTCCTGGCTGGGTCTGGCGAAGGACGGCATCTCGATGAAACGCGGCACCGGCAGAAGCTGGAACCAGATGATGCTCGCAGCCAACACGCCGATGCTCCTGAAGGCCGGACTCGTGGACGGTGACACGACCGCCGGAATGCTGGCGGCCGGGCAGGTTGTCGGGGTCATCAACGAGCTGCCTTCCTGCCGGGAACTCGTGGACCGCATCATCGATGAAGCGGTGGAGCGGCTGCGGGCGAACAGTGCAGCGGTGGTTGCCTAAGCCGGGTGGTCCCGGCACAAACGGAAGCCCCGGGAAAGAATCAATACAAAAGGGAGGGGGCGCAGCAGCCGATCCGGCTGCTGCGCCCCTCCCCTGTCCGTTTTGCTGCTCTGTCTGTTTTGCTGCTCAGTTCACAGCCGCTCGATGATGGTGACGTTGGCCTGGCCGCCGCCCTCGCACATCACCTGCAGCCCGAACCGTCCGCCGGTGCGCTCCAGTTCGTTGAGCAGCGTGGCCATGATGCGCGTGCCGGTGGCTCCGATGGGATGCCCGAGGGCGATGCCGCCGCCGTTGACGTTGATCTTTTCCTGGTCGATGCCCAGTTCCTGCGACCAGGCCAGCACCACGGAGGCAAAGGCTTCATTGCACTCGAAGAGGTCAATGTCAGAGACCTTCATGCCGGCCCGCTCCAATGCGTAATCGGTGGCGCGGATCGGCCCGGTGAGCATCCAGACCGGGTCGTCGGCCCGGACCGAAATATGGTGGATGCGGGCCCGCGGCGTCAGCGAATGCGTCTCCAGAGCAGCTTCCGAAGCAACCAGCAGGGCGCTGGCCGCATCAGTGATCTGCGAAGCCACCGCGGCGGTAATCCGGCCGCCTTCGGTCAGGACCGGAAGGGTGGCCATCTTTTCCAGTGAGGTGCCCCGGCGCGGTCCCTCATCCCGGGACAGTCCGGCAATCGGAACAATTTCACGGGCAAAGCGCCCCTCATCGGTGGCCGCGATCGCCCGCAGGTGGCTCTGCAGCGCAAACTCCTCCATCGCCTCACGCGAGATGTTCCACTTTTCCGCGATCATCTCGGCCGAACGGAACTGCGAGACCTCCTGCGTTCCGTAGCGTGCCACCCATCCGGGGGACTGCGCAAAGGGCGTGGTGAATCCGTACTGTTCGCCAAGCGTCATGGCTGCCGAGATGGGGATGGCGGACATGTTCTGCACTCCCCCGGCAACAATCAGGTCCGCGGTTCCGGACATGACTCCCTGGGCGGCGAAATGCACGGCCTGCTGGCTTGATCCGCACTGCCGGTCAATGGTGACGCCGGGGACATGGTCCGGCATTCCGGCCACCAGCCAGGCGGTCCGGGCGATGTCACCGGCCTGCGATCCCAAGGTATCGGTACAGCCGAAGATAACGTCGTCAACGGCTCCCGGGTCGATTCCGGTGCGTGCCACCAGCGAGGAAATGACGGAGGCGCCGAGGTCTGCGGAGTGGATGCCGGCCAGGGATCCGCCCCTGCGCCCGCCGGGCGTACGGACTGCGTCAACAATGTATGCGGTACTCATGCGGTTATTCCCCTTAGGCCTGTTGGCTGCTGACGGACACAACTTCGCCCGTCATGTATGACGAGTAACCGCTGGCGAGGAACACCATGACATTGGCGATTTCCCACGGCTCCGCCGCACGGCCAAAGGCCTCGCGGGACGTGAGCTGCTCCAGCAGTTCCTCGGAGGTGACCTTCGCCAGGAACGGATGCATGGCCAGGCTCGGTGAGACTGCGTTGACCCGGATTCCATGCGGTGCCAGGTCGAGGGCGGCGGAACGGGTGAGCGCCATGACCCCGGCCTTGGCAGCGGCGTAGTGGGCCTGCCCTTCCTGGGCGCGCCAGCCGATCACCGAGGCGTTGTTGATAATCACGCCCCTGACTTCATTGCGCACCATGCGCCGCGCCGCTGCACGCACACTGCGGAAGGTGCCGTTCAGGGTGACATCCAGGACCTTGGACCACTGTTCGTCAGACATCTCCAGGATGGAAACGGTGCCGCCCAGCCCGGCGTTGTTGATCATCACGTCCACGCCGCCGGCATCTTCGGCAACGTCCAGCAGGGCTTCAATCTGTTCTTCCACGGTGACGTCGCAGACCGCCCAGCGGACGCGTTCGGCTCCGAACTCGGCACCGAGCTCGGCTGCGGATGATTCCAACCGGCCGGCGTGCGTGTCGCCCAACACCACCAGGGCTGCGCCTTCTTCCAGGCAGCGGCGGGCCGCCGCTGCGCCGATTCCGGCACCGGCGGCGGCGGTGACGACGACGCGGCGTCCGGTCAGCAGCCCGTGGCCGGCAACGTAGGCGGGAACGGGTTGTGCAACGCGTGCTTCAATCATGCGCGTGCCTCCTTAGGCAGGCCGAGCACACGCTCGGCAATAACGTTTCGTTGGATTTCGTCCGAGCCGCCGTACAGGGTGTCCGCCCGGCTGAACAGGAAAAGGGTCTGGAGCGCGTCCAGTTCATAGGGCTCGCGGGCAACGGTGAGGCCTGCGGGTCCGGCGACGGCCATGGCCAGTTCGCCGAGCGATCTGTGCCACGGCGCCCAGAGCAGCTTGGTGATCGAGGCTTCGATGCCCTGCTCCCCGCTGAGCGTGCGCAGCCCGTGCAGGCGCAGCATCTCCAGCCCCATCCGGGCCGAAACAATCCGGTCCTGAATGATCGGATCATCAATGGCACCGTTGCTGCGGGCCAGTTCGACGACGGAATCCAGTTCCTGCTGGAACGCAATCTGCTGTGCCAGGGTGGACACGCCGCGTTCAAGACCCAGGGTTCCCATCGCCACGGACCAGCCGGCACCGGGTTCTCCGACCACGAGATCCCGGTCGGTGACGGCGCCGTCGAAGAACACTTCATTGAATTCCGAGGTGCCGGTCAGCTGCAGGATCGGGCGGATCTCCACGCCGGGCTGGTTCATCGGCACCAGCAGGTAGGAGAGCCCGTTGTGCTTGCGCGGCCCTGACCCCGTGCGGGCAATAACAAAGCACCAGTTCGCGTGGTGCGCGAGTGAGGTCCAGACCTTCTGTCCGTCAATGACCCACCGGCCGTCCTCAAGCCGGGCCTTGGTGGAGACGTTGGCCAGGTCCGACCCGGCGCCGGGCTCGGAATAGCCCTGGCACCAGAGATCCTCCACGGCCACAATGCGCGGCAGGAAACGCTCCTGCTGCTCCTTGGTGCCGAAGGCAATCAGGGTTGGCCCGAGCAGTTCCTCCCCGAGATGGTTAACGCGTGCCGGTGCCTCCGCCCTGGCGTACTCCTCGTGGAAGATCACCTGCTGCAGCAGGCTCAGGCCGCGTCCGCCGTATTCCCGGGGCCAGCCCACGCAGCTCCAGCCGTGCGCCGCCAGATGCCGGTTCCACTCGAGGCGCTCCTCGAAAGCTTCGTGCTCCCGCCCGGACCCGCCGAGTCCGCGCAGCTGCGCAAATTTCCCGACGAGATTGGCTTCCAGCCACTCTCGGATCTCCCGACGAAACTCGTCGTCCTCCGCTGAAAAGATCAGATCCACGAAACACCTTTCATCGGCCACCGCCATTGGTCATAAAGTCGAGCTTCGCCTATGCTAGCAAAACAAGCACTTGTTTGGTGAAGTGTGTCACAGGTGGAAGTGTCTCAGGGAGGAGCCACGATGAAGAAGGACGATTCCGACGAAGTTGTAACCTACGAGGTGCGCGGATCCGTCGCCGTCGTGCGGCTGAACCGGCCCGAATACCGCAACGCACAGAACTCGAAGGTCACTTACGCACTGGACGCAGCGTTCACCGCAGCGGTGGAGGACGATGCCGTAAAGGTGATCGTGCTCGCCGGCAACGGAAAGCACTTCTCGGCCGGACATGACATCGGCTCCCCTGAACGGGACATCGACCAGAGCTTCGAGCGCAAGGCAGTGATGTGGTGGGACCACGTGGGCGCGTCCGGCGTCGACTCCCGTTTTGCCCGTGAATCCGAGGTGTACCTGGGCATGTGCCGCCGCTGGCGGGAGATTCCCAAACCCATGATTGCCATGGTTCAGGGTGCCTGCATTGCCGGCGGGCTGATGCTGGCCTGGTCCTGTGATTTCATCGTGGCCAGCGAGGATGCCTTCTTCTCCGACCCGGTGGTCCGCATGGGCATTCCGGGCGTGGAGTACTTCGCCCACCCCTGGGTGATGAACCCCCGCGCCGCCAAGGAGTTCCTCTTCACCGGGGACCGCTTCACCGCGCAGCGCGCCCATGACCTGGGCATGGTCAACCATGTGGTGCCGCGCGGGGAACTCGAGGACACGGTGATGGCCATGGCCGAACGCATCAGTGCCATGCCGCGGCTGGGGCTGGCGCTGGCTAAGAAGGCCGTCAACCAGTCGGAGGATCTGCAGGGCATGCGCGCCGGAATGGACTCCGTCTTCGGACTGCACCACGCGGCCCACGCCCACAACGCGGAGGTCGGCGCGGACTCGCTGGCCGGGATGAACATTCAGGGCATGCGAAGCGCGGCGGTGGCCAAGTGAACCTCGACCTGACCGAAGACCACCAGGCCTTCGCGGCCGAAGCGCGTGCCTGGCTTGCCGAAAACGTCCCGTCCGCGCCGCTGCCGTCCATGGATACCGAAGCGGGTTTCGCCGCCCACCGCGAGTGGGAAGCCCGCCTGGCGGAAGGCCGCTGGTCGGCCGTTGCCTGGCCGGAGGAATTCGGTGGCCGCAGCGCCGGCCTCGTGGAATGGGTGCTCTTTGAGGAGGAGTACTACCGTTCCGGTGCACCCACGCGCGTGGCCCAGAACGGCATCTCGCTGCTGGCCCCCATCCTTTTTGAACACGGTACTGATGACCAGCGCAGCCGGTATCTGCGGGCGATGACAGACGGTTCCCTGATCTGGGCGCAGGCCTGGTCCGAACCCGGCGCCGGCAGCGACCTTGCCTCCATCCGCAGTACCGCCCGCCGGGACGACGAGCGCGGCGGCTGGCTGCTCAGCGGCCAGAAGACCTGGAGCTCGCGCGCCGTGTGGGCCGACCGCGGCTTCGGCCTGTTCCGCAGCGACCCCGCCGCCCAGCGACACCGCGGCCTCACCTACTTCCTGTTTCCGATGGATGCCCCGGGCCTGACGGTGCGTCCCATCGCCCAGCTGGATGGTTCCACCGGTTTCGCCGAACTGTTCTTCGAGGATGTCTTTGTTCCCGATGCGGACGTCCTCGGAGCACCGGGCGACGGGTGGCGCGTCGCCATGAGCACCGCCGGAAACGAACGCGGCCTCTCACTGCGGGCACCGGGCCGGTTCTGCGCCGCCGCGGAACGGCTGATCGACCTTTGGGCCACGCAGTCGCACGAGGAT
This sequence comes from Arthrobacter sp. TJ-58, assembly GCF_058269295.1. Classification (NCBI taxonomy): domain Bacteria; kingdom Bacillati; phylum Actinomycetota; class Actinomycetes; order Micrococcales; family Micrococcaceae; genus Arthrobacter; species Arthrobacter sp. TJ-58. Next base: position 563,893 of record NZ_JBZCNM010000001.1, on the reverse strand, counting down.
CCGTTTGCCCAGGACGCCGTCGTCGACGCCTGGATCAAGTCCGAGGCCTACCGCCTGTACACCTGGGGCACCGTGAGCACGCTGCAGGACGGCGGGGACCTCGGCGCCGAAGGCAGCGTCAACAAGGTGTTCTGGTCGGAACTGGACATTGCGCTGCACGAGACCGCGCTGACCCTGCTCGGTCCCGCAGCCGAACTGCGCGGGGCGCCCGGCGCAGCCGGCGGTCGGTGGATGGATGACTACCTGTTCTCCATTGCCGGGCCCATCTATGCCGGCACCAACGAAATCCAGCGCAACATCATCGCAGAACGTCTACTCGGCCTCCCCCGCGGCGGCGACGGCAGGAGAGTGTCTTGAAATTCGTACTGAGTGAAGAACAGCAGTCGCTGGCCGGTGCCCTCGACGAAATCATCGAAAGCGCCGGCGGAACCAAGGTGGCACGGACCTGGGCGGAGGGGAACACCGAACCCGGCCTTGCACTGTGGAACCAGCTCGCCGAGCTGGGCCTGTTCGGCCTGTGCGTGGCGGAGGACGACGGCGGCATGGGCGGCACCGCCGTGGACCTCGCCGTTGCCTTTGAACGGCTGGGCTATCACGCAGTTCCCGGACCCTACATTGAAAGCGCGGCGCTGCTGCCTGACCTGGTGGACTCCAGCGTGCTCGGCGGCATCCTGGACGGAACGCTGATTGCCACGGCTGCCGTGCAGGACCTGGTTCCGTACGCGCTCGACGCCGCAGCCAGCAGCCGCTGCTTCATCCTCGGCTCCGATTCCCTGTCCGGGGCATCCGCCGGGCCCGGCACCGCCTCCGTGGACCGGACCCGGACACTGAGCGAACTCACCGCCGTCGGCGACCCCGAACCGCTGGAACCGGAGCAAAGCGCGCTGGCCGTGGACCGGGCAACGCTGGCCTGCTCGGCAATGCTGCTCGGGGCCGGAGAGCGGCTCCTGGAAGAAGCGGTCAGCTACGCCAAGATGCGCGAGCAGTTTGGCCGCGCCATCGGCGAATATCAGGCCCTCAAGCACCAGCTCGCCGATGTGCGGATTGCCCTCACCTTTGCACGCCCGCTGATGTACGGCGCAGCCCTGGATCTCGGCGGGCCCGACGGCGCCCGCAGCGTATCTGCAGCCAAGGTGGCCGCCGGCGATGCCGCGGCCCTCGCGGCACGGGTGGCGCTGCAGGTCCACGGCGCCATCGGTTACACCGAGGAACACGATCTGGGACTGTGGATCACCCGCGTCCGCGCACTGCTCGGTGTCTGGGGAACTCCCCGCCACCACCGGTCCCGCATTGCCTCCCTTCTGCTCTCCCCCGCCGCACCCCCGTCCGCTGAACTCTCCCACCACTGAGGACACCATGGATTTCTCACTGACCGATGAGCAGAATGAGCTCGTCAAAACCGTCCGCGCCGTGCTGAGCCGTCACGCCTCCTCCGCTGCGGTGCGCAGCGCCGCCGGGTCGGAGGCGGGTTACGACGCCGGTCTTTGGCGCACCCTGGCCGAAGAGGTGGGCGTGGCCTCCCTCGCCGTGCCGGAGGAATACGGCGGAGCCGGATTCACCTGGTTCGAAACCGGATTGGTCCTGGAAGCACTCGGATACAACCTTGCACCCAGCCCCCTGCTGGCCTCCGGGGTGCTGGCCGCAGCTGCCATCCTGGAGGCAGATGATGACGCGGCCCGGGAACGGCTGCTTCCGGGCCTCGCGGAAGGCAGCAGCATCGCCACCCTGGCCTGGGCGGATGAGCGCGGCGCCTGGAGCACCACGCGCTCAGGCATCGTTGCCACCGCTGAAGCCGCCGATGCCGGTGGGCAGTGGACGCTGAACGGAACGGCAACCCTGGTGCTCGACGGTGTCAGCGCCGATACGCTGATCGCCGTTGCGGCTACCGCCGAGGGGGTGGGCCTGTTCGAAGTACTGGATCCTGCGGCGGTCCAGCGGGTGAACACTCCCGCCGTCGACACGACCATCCGGTTCGCAGCACTGACCTTCAATCAGGTTCCGGCCCGGGCCCTCCGGCTCGATGCCGAGAGGTCGCTGGAGAAGATTCGCGACATCGCCATCGTGGCAGTGAGCTGCCTGCAGGTGGGGACGGCGCAGCGCGGACTGGACATGAGCGTTGAATACTCCAAGCAGCGCGTGCAGTTCGGCCGGGCCATCGGCTCCTTCCAGGCGCTGAAACACCGGATGGCGGACATGCTCGTGCAGGTGGAAACAGCCCGCACCACTGCCTGGGCCGCGGCATGGTCTGCCGGAACAGATGCCGCCGATCTGCCGGAGCGGGCGGCATCGGCAGCCGCCTGGTGCGCGGATGCCCTGGAAGCCGTCGCCGCCGAAACGGTGCAGATCCACGGCGGCATCGCGATCACCTGGGAGCACGACGCACAGCTCATCTTCAAGCGGGCCCATTCCACCGGCCAGCTGTTCGGCTCGGCCCGGGACCACCGCCGCCGCCTGGGCATGATGCTGGGGATCATCCCCAGCAGGCAGGCCGTGCTAGTCTGACAGCCAAACAAGCGCTAGGTTTCGCAATGATGCGGGAAAAGAGGAGCGGATGCCCAACAAGAGAATCGGACTTACTGAGGCGGTTTCGTCCATCGAGTCGGGAATGACCATCGGCATCGGCGGATGGGGGTCTCGCCGCAAGCCCATGGCTGCCGTCCGGGAGCTGCTGCGCAGCGACGTCACCGACCTCACCGTCGTCGCCTTCGGCGGTCCGGATGTTGGCCTGCTCGTGGCCGCCGGCAAGGTGCGCAAGCTGATCTACGGCTTCGTCTCGCTGGACAGCATTCCCCTGGACCCGCTCTTCACCGCGGCGCGCGAACGCGGCGATCTGGAAATCAACGAATACGACGAGGGTATGTTCGTGACCGGCCTGCGGGCCGCGGCGCAGCGCCTCTCCTTCCTGCCCACCGTGGCCGGAATCGGCTCCGACGTCGTGGCCGCCAATCCGCACCTGAAAACGGTGGCCTCCCCGTACTCGGACGACGAGTACCTCGCGGTCCCCGCCATTGAGCTGGACGTTGCCCTGATCCACGTCAACCGGGCGGACAGCGGCGGCAACGCCCAGTTCCTCGGTCCGGACCCCTACTTTGACGATCTGTTCGCAATGGCAGCCAAGCGCACCTTTGTGACCACCGAACGGATTGTCGAAACGGACGCCCTGCTGGATGAGGGCTCGTTCCACACCCTGATGCTCAGCCGCATGTACGTCACCGGCGTCATCGAGACCCCGCGCGGCGCGCACTTCACCACCTGCGAGCCGGACTACGGCCGGGACGAGGCGTTCCAGCGGCACTACGCCAGCTCGGCAAAGGACCCCGAGACCTGGCGGAAGTTCGTCGCCGAGTTCCTCAGCGGTGACGAGGCAGGCTACCAGGACGCCGTTGCCCGATTCCATGCCGTACAGGAGAAATAGAAATGACCGCAGAAGCCACCATCGCAGAAATCTGCATCGCGGCATGCTCCGACACCTACCGGGAGTCCGGAGAGCTTCTCGCCCACGCCGTCGGGACTATTCCCACCATCGGAGCCCGCCTGGCCAAACTCACCCATTCACCGGACCTCGTGCTGAGCGACGGCGAGGCTTTCATGATGAGCGAGCCGCCGCCCCTGGGAAAGGCCGCCGCCGCCGGCGGAGTGATCGAGGGCTGGGCACCGTTCAGCCGCATCTTTGACATAGTGGCCACCGGCCGGCGCCAGAGCATGATGGGTGCCAGCCAGATTGACCGCTACGGCAACCAGAACATCTCACTGATCGGCGACTGGAACAAGCCCAAGCGCCAGCTCATCGGGGTGCGCGGCGCTCCCGGCAACACCGCCAATCACCGCGTGGACTACTGGGTCTCCCGACACAGCACGCGCCTGTTTGTGGAGACGGTGGACATGGTCTCCGGCGTCGGCAATGACCGTGCGCGGGCTGCAGGACAGGTGCTGCGGTTCCATCACCTTGGGGTCATCGTCACCAACCTGGCGGTGCTGGGCTACGACGACGGCCGGGTGACCGTCCTGTCCATCCATCCGGGCGTGGACCCGCAGGCGGTGGCGGACAACACGGGCTTCCACCTGGACGTCGGGGGTGCTCCGCTGACGCGCGTCCCCACGGACGAGGAGCTGCGCCTGATCCGCGAGGTCCTGGATCCCCGCGGGGCCAGGACCCGCGAAGTCGCGAACTAGCCCTTCTCTCCGGTCAGTCCTGCAGGAGCCCGGAATGGATCAGTTTCAGGAAGTTGCGGCCGGCACTTTCAGCAGAGTGCCGGCCGCCGGGGCGGAACCAGCGCACCGTGGACCAGACGCCGTCGCGGATGAAGCGGTACGTCATGGCGGAGTCAAGGTCGGCGCGGAAGACACCCTCGCGCTGGCCTTCCTGGATCACGTCCTGCCAGATCGTTTCAATCCGGGCGCCTTCCTCGGCGACAAACTCGAAGCCGGGAAGGTTGGCCAGAAACGCCGCCTCATTCTGGTAAATGCCAACGGCATCCGGTTCTTTCTCGATGGTGAGAAATGCAGTCCGGACGAGTTCGTCAAAGACGTGCCGCGGCCCGCCGCCGGCGGCGGCAATCTCCTCCGACCGCTGCCGCAGTCCGCCCTGGAAGGACCGCAGGATTTCCTCCAGGATCGCTTCCTTGGAGGAGAAGTGATGGTAGAGGCTGCCCGAGAGAATGCCCGCTTCATCGGCAATGTCACGCACCGTCGTCGCGGAGTATCCGCGGGTGGCTATCAGGCGGGCGGCAATGGCCAGCAGTTGTTCCCGCCGGTCGGGACCCTGCTCGCCGGCACCGGATTCCGGTTTTTTGCGCGTTGCCATCATTTCTCCTCATGTACGAATTCACCCAAGCATTTGCTCAATTCTCCCGTATTTTAGGCACGTTAATGTATTAGCCGCGCCATTGCGTTTTTTGTCACATGGAATGAAAGGATTCCTCGATGCATCTTTCTGACGCTCGGACCATTCCCCAGCTGCTTGCCGACATGGCGAGGCTCGGCGACCACCCCGCCGTGGTCTCCGGTGACACCGCCGTTTCCTATGGTGAACTCAGCGGACGGATCGGCGAGGCCGGGCGCGCCTACCTGGCACACGGCGTAGGCCCCGGCGACAGGGTGGGCCTCTGGGCCCCCAACCGCCTGGAATTCATTCTCGCCATGCTGGGTGCGCAGTCGATCGGAGCGGCGGTGGTGCCCCTGAATACCCGCTACACGGGCCATGAGGCGGCCATGATCCTGCGGCGCTCCGGCGCGTCGGTGCTCGTGGTTGCCGACGAATTCCTGGGCCGGCAGCCGCTGGACGCAGTGCGCACCGCGGCCGGGGACCGCGACGGCGACTGCGACAGCGACCACGACGGCGGTGGGCATGAGGCGCCTGCCGTTCCGGTGCCCGGCCTGCCTGCGGTGCGGCTTGTCGTACGGCTGGACGGCACAGCGGACGAGCCCGGCGAAAGCACCTGGAAGTCCTTCCTCGCCGCCGGTGCCGGCGAGGAGGAACGCTTCACGGCAGCCTCCTCCGCCGTGCATCCCGACGACGTCGTCGACATCCTGTACACCTCCGGAACCACCGGCCTGCCCAAGGGGGTCATGAGTGCGCATCGGCAGACACTGGGCGTTGCCCGGGCCTGGGCAGCGGGTGCGGAGCTGTCCGCCGAGGACCGGTACGCCGTCGTCAACCCGTTCTTCCACGGCTTCGGTTACAAAGCGGGCGTGATCGCCGCGCTCCTGGCCGGGGCAACAGTCTATCCGGTGGAGACCTTCGATGCTTCGGCGCTGCTGGATCTGGTCCAGAAAGAGCGCATCAGCGTCCTGCCCGGCGTGCCCACCATCTTCACCTCGCTGCTGAACCACCCGAACCTGAAGACCTACGACACCTCATCCCTGCGTTTCGCCATTGCGGGCGCGGCAACGGCACCGGAGTCACTGTTCCGGGACATGTCGGAAGTGCTCGGTTTTCGAACCGTGGCGCAGGCGTACGGCATGACCGAATGCGTGGTGGCAACACTGTCCCGGCCCGGCGAGTCCCTGGAGCATGCAAAGCAGACCACGGGACCGGCAGTCGACGGCGTCGAAATCCGCGTGGCCGATGCAGCCGGGAACGACCTGCCTGTCGGTGAAGACGGCGAAATCCTGCTCCGCGGCGACAACGTCATGCTGGGGTATTTCGATGACCCCGAGGCCACGGCCAACGCCGTGGATGACCAGGGCTGGTTCCACACCGGCGACATTGGCCGGCTGGACGAGCACGGCTGCCTGAAAATCACCGACCGGTTGAAGGACATGTTCATTGTGGGCGGGTTTAACGTCTACCCGGCGGAAATCGAAAACGTGCTCCGCCAGCATCCGGCCGTGAACGAATCCGCGGTGGTGGGCATTGACGACCTGCGCATGGGATCGGTGGGCCGTGCCTACGTTGCCCTGCTGCAGGATGCAGATCCGAGACCCACGGCGGATGATCTCCTGGCCTTCTGCAAAACCCGCCTGGCCAACTACAAGCTGCCGCGCGAATACGTGATCGTCAACGACTTTCCCCGCAACGGCACGGGCAAAATCATGAAGTCGGAACTGCGGGGCCTGGAACCGGGCGCCGGCTGAGCGCCGGCGGGGATCGCAGCTAAGAAACTGGGCGGCTCACTGGAACCCCGGCTACCGGCGACGGGTTTGTTCGGCCGCAGATGAGGTACACAATGGACTCCGGATCCCTCGGGTCCCCTACCTACTTCTCTCGGAAACGGCAGTTACACATTTTGAGCAACCTCAAACCCGGCGCTTTCCAGCCGGACACCATCAAGCCCTGGCCCGCCCTCTGGTCCCTGGTCATCGGTTTCTTCATGATCCTGGTGGACTCCACCATCGTTAATATCGCCACCCCGGCCATCATGGAGGACCTGGGTGCCGGCCTGGACCAGGTCATCTGGGTGATCAGCGCTTACCTGCTGGCCTACGCGGTGCCGCTGCTGATCACGGGACGGCTGGGCGACCGCTTTGGCCCGCGCCGGGTCTACCTGATCGGACTGGTGGTCTTCACCCTGTCCAGCCTCTGGTGTGGCTTCGCGCACAGCGTGGACGCCCTTATCGTGGCGCGTGTCTTCCAGGGTTTCGGTGCGGCGCTGATGACCCCGCAGACCATGTCCGTCATCACCCGCATCTTCCCGCCGGAAAAGCGCGGAACCGCACTGGGCCTCTGGGGCGCCACAGCCGGCGTCGCCACCCTGGTTGGCCCCATCCTGGGCGGCGTCCTGGTGGACGCGCTCGGCTGGGAATGGATCTTCTTCATTAACGTCCCCGTCGGCGTCGTCGGCTTCATCCTGGCCTACCGCCTGGTTCCGAAGCTCTCCACCGCCGTACACCGCTTCGACTACCTCGGCGTGCTGCTCAGCGCGGCGGGCATGTTCGCGCTGGTCTTCGGCATCCAGGAAGGCGAGAGCTACAACTGGGGCACCATCGCCGGACCCGTCTCCGTCTGGTCGCTGATCATCGCCGGCGTTGTCCTGCTGGCCCTGTTTGTCCTCTGGCAGCGCCTGAACCGCGCCGAACCGCTGCTTCCGCTGAAGCTCTTTCGGGACCGTAACTTCTCCCTGGCCAACATCTCCATCACCGGCATGGGCTTCGCGGTGACGGCCTTCTCCCTGCCCCTGATCCTCTTCGCCCAGAACGTGCGCGGTCTGAGCCCCACCCAGGCCGCCCTGCTGCTGGCCCCGATGGCGATTCTGTCCGGCGTCCTGGCGCCGATAGCCGGCAAAACCGTGCAGCGCGGCAACCCCAAGTTCATTGCCGTGTTCGGTTTCGCCGCCATGGCGGCGTCGCTGATCTGGCTCGGCGCCCTGCTCAGCCCGGATGTGCCGTACTGGCAGCTGGTCCTGCCGATGCTGCTGATGGGCCTGGCGAACGCCTGCATCTGGCCCTCCGTGTCACTGACCGCCACCCGCAACCTGGCGCCTGACGTCGCCGGCGCCGGGTCCGGCGTCTACAACACCACCCGCCAGTTCGGCGCAGTGATCGGCAGCAGCGCCATTGCCGCAGTCATGACGTCACGGCTGACCGCCCACCTGGGCGGCGCCGCGGCCGACGGCGGGACGGCACCGGCCGCGGGTGCCTTCCCGGAAGCGCTGAAGGCCGGGTACTCCGAGGCCATGGGCCAATCGCTGTACCTGCCTGCAGCGGTGATTATCGTGGCACTGCTGGCCTCACTGTTCTACGCCAAGCCGGCGCCGGAACTGACGTCCCGCGGCGCCGGCCGGGAACGCGCCAAAAACACCGGCACCGCGGCGGCCGCAGCCAAAAGCACGGCGGAGTAGGGTCAGGGCCGCAGCAGCGTTCGCGGCCCTGATTCCCTTTTCGTTAACTCAGCCGCTCCAGGACCATCGCCATGCCCTGCCCGCCGGCCACGCACATGGTTTCCACCGCAAACTGCTCGTCGCGCTCCTGCAGGGCATGGATGGCCGTGGTGGTCATGCGTGCACCGGTCATGCCGAACGGATGGCCCAGGGCAATGGCTCCGCCGTTGACGTTGACCTTGTCCGGGTCGATGCCGATGTCATCAATGGACGGCAGGACCTGGGCGGCAAAGGCTTCGTTGAGTTCCATGATGTCCATGTCGGAAATGGACATCTTCGCGTTGCCCAGGGCCCGGCGCACGGCTTCGACCGGGCCCAGTCCCATCAGTTCCGGCGTCAGGGCCGCAACCCCGGTGGAAACAATCCGTGCCAGCGGGGTCAGGCCCAGCTCAGCGGCGCGCCGGTCGCTCATAATCACCAGAGCGGCGGCGCCGTCGTTCAGGGGGCAGCAGTTGGCGGCCGTGACGGTGCCGTGCTCGCGGAACACCGGCTGCAAAGCGGAGAGCTTCTCGAGCGTGACGCCGGCACGCGGGCCGTCATCCTCGGAGACCACAGTCCCGTCGGCCAGGGTGACCGGCGTGATGTCTGTCTTCCAGAAACCGCGGGCCGCGGCCGCCTCGGCGCGGTTCTGGCTGCGCACCGCCCACTCGTCCTGTGCGGCACGGGAGACGCCGCGCAGCTGGGCAACGTTTTCCGCGGTGTCACCCATGGCAATGTAGATGTCCGGCAGCTCGCCGCGTTCGCGGGGATCGCTCCAGCGTGCCTCCGGGTCCTTGGCCTGGGCGGCGGTGCGGTTCATTGCATCGAAGTATGCCGGGTTCTTGGTGTCCGGCATGCCGTCGGATTTGCCGAGGCCAAAGCGGGACACGGTCTCCACTCCGGCGGAGATGAACACGTCGCCCTCGCCTGCCTTGATGGCGTGCAGCGCCATTCTTGTGGTCTGCAGCGAGGAGGAGCAGTACCGGTGCACGGTGGTTCCGGGAACGCTGTCCAGGCCAAGCTGCATGGCAACCATGCGGGCAATGTTGTAGCCCTGCTCCCCCGCCGGCTGCGCGCATCCCATCATCAGGTCCTCGATGCCGGCCGGATCCAGTCCGGGAACGGCGTCGAGTGCCGCACGGACCATCTGGGCTGCGAGGTCATCGCCGCGCATTCCGCGCAGCGAGCCCTTGTGGGCGCGGCCAATCGGCGAACGGACTGCAGAAACAATTACCGCTTCGGTCATCAGTGTGCTCCTTCTGGTTCTGTGAGGTTCAGTACATCTGCGTTGGGAGTGTGCGCCAGGAAGGCCGGCCACTCGCCGCCGCCGTCTACGTCCAGGACGGCACCGGTGATGTGGCTGGAGAGCGGCGACGCCAGCATGACGACGGCGTCTCCGATCTCCCGGGGATCGGCCAGCTTTCCGCGGGGAATCGTTGCCGCCACCCGGGCATAGCTTTCAGCGTCGCCGTAATGCTCCGCGGCGCCTTCAGTGGCCACGAGCCCGCAGCTGACGGCGTTGACCCGGATGTGCGGCGCCCACTCCACCGCGAGGCTGCCGGTCAGGTTCTCCAGCGCTGCCTTTGCGGCACCGTAGACGGCTGTGCCCGGGCTGGGCCGGCGGGCACTGATGGAGGTGATGTTGACAATCGACCCGCCCTGCTCCTGGCCCATCATCACCGGGTGCACGGCGCTGACCACATGTGCGGCTGAGAGGAAGTTCAGTTCAGTGATGGCCCGCTGGTACCGTGCGGAACCGCTTTCGAAACGGCCGAAGGGCGATCCGCCGGCATTGTTGACGGCCACGTCAATGCGCCCACGGCGCTCGACGACGTCGGCCACCCAGCCTCGCACCTGCTCGTCGTCGCGCACGTCCAGGCGGCTGAAGTGCACCGAGGGTGATGCAGGCCCGGGGAACTTCGGATCCGGCTCTGACCTGCCGCAGGTTTCCACCACGGCGCCGGCCGCGACGAAGGCGTCCACAATGCCGGCACCCACGCCGCGGGCGCCTCCTGTGACAAGTACGACCCATCCTGTGAGATCGATTGTGATCGACATTGGTTTCCTGCCCTCTTCTCGCAACGGTGCGGATGGTTTACCGTACCAAACAAGTGCTTGTTTGTCGCATGGTGATACGGTCTGACCCCACAAGGTCAGGGAGGACGGAAAAATGGCAGGTATTTCGGAAACGACGACGGGTGAACACCCGCCGCTGCTGCATGAGCACACCCGGCGGCTGAGCTACGCGGACACCGATCCGGCCGGGATTCTCTACTACGCGGCCTGGTTCCCCCGCATGGAAGCGCTGCTAACGGAATGGCTGTTCCTGCAGGACCTGCGTCAGGACACCCTCCTGGCGAGATTTGGCTGGTGGACCGTCTCACGGGCAACGCACTGCGACTACCTCGCCGCCGCCCGCCTCTTCGATGAGATCACCATCGAACTAAGGCTGGGCGAGATCGGCACATCCTCGGTGCGCTTCGACTTCGACATGCGGCGCCGTGCCGATGAGACCCTGGTGGCCACAGCCTCCACTTGGCTGGTTACGGTGTCCGCGGACCAGCGCCCCGTCCGCATCCCCGGGATCCTGCGCCAGTGCCTTGCCGGCTGACCCCTGATGATCCGCCAGCAGTTTCTCCAGCCGGCCGCTGCGCGCCAACTCCAGGTGCATCTCGGTCTGGCGGAGGGCCGAGTACAGGAAGAAGCCCTCAAGCCGGTCCCGGCCCGGAGTCCAGTGAAGGCGCTGCGCGTACTCCCACACCGGGGCGTTCCCCAGCTCCGGCAGCAGGTCCGCCACGGAACGGGTGCGGCGCAGGTGGTGGGCTGCTATATCTTCTGCGCGCGCGGACAAACCGCGGAAACGGTACTCGTGGCCGGGCAGGACCTCGTAGTCGTTCCACCGCCCCATCCTCTGCAGCGATGCCAGGAAATCAGGAAGCGGGTCGGCATCGGGAAGGGCACCGAGCCCCACGCCGGAGTAGATCTGCGGCAGGACGTGGTCACCGCCGTACATGACCTGCCGGTCATTGTCCACGAAACACAGATGCCCTCCGGTGTGGCCGGGCGTCGCCAACGGCAGCAGACGGTGGCCGCCCAGGTCCAGCGTTTGACCATCCTCGAGCAAAATGTCCGGTTCAACATCAGCAAACATTGGTGCCCGCCTGAAGGAGGCCTCCAGCTCTTCCCGGCGCTCCGCCGGAACACCCCATTCCTTCAGGACCCGCGCATAAGCCTCCCTGTCGCGCCGCCACGGACCCAGCTGATGAGCCAGCACCTCACGTTCGGCCCGGGAGAAGGCAATTTGCGCACCGGTCATGTTCCGGAGCCGGTCAGCGATGCCGAGGTGGTCCGGATGATGATGCGTGGCGATGATCGTGGAGAGCTGTTCGAGCGGCAGGCCGATTGACTGCAGGGACGCGACGAGGGCAGCCAGGTTTTCCGCCGAGTCCCAGCCCGGGTCCAGAAGGTGGAACGCCTTGCCGGAGATCAGAACGTAGGTGAGCGTATAGCTGACGCCTCCTCCGGGGATGGGCGCGGCGATGGCCCAGACATCCCGTGCCACCGGCTCCGGCTCCGGCAGCCGCCCGGCCCGCAGGGCAGCATGCTGGGCCGCGCTGGTGGGCCGGACACCTTCACTGCTGATTCTGCCCGCGGTCATGACTGCTCCCAAGGATTGATGCTGCACAGCGAAGCGGAAAACAGCACCTCTCCGACACTCTTCGGCGCCGCGGGGTCAGCGTTGATACTGTGTTCGGCAGCCCGGATGGCTTCGCCGGTGAATACCGGATCACCGTCCAAATACAGCAGGCGGATGCGCAGTCCGCCCGGAGGTTCCTCCATCACCCCGCTGAACGGCAGCGTGCCGTGCTGCTGGGGGTGGCTGAAGGAAAAAGTCCAGGCTCCGGCCACTCCGCTGACGTCGAGCAGCTCCGGAATCAGCCGGGTATCCTCCCACGCAAAGCAGTCGTGAGTCCGGCGCCCGTGCGGGTCCGCATAGCGCGTCAGGGTGAGGTGCAGGCCGCGGTTGGGGCGGTAGGGCAGCACATCCGGTCCCACCAGGACCCGAGACGCCGCATAGCCCTTCACCGGACGGAAGAATGCCAGCAGCGGGCGCCGAACACCCGGAATGATGGGGCCGCGGCCCCACTGGAAAGAGGCTTCACCGAGGCGGTCCCACGCCGCGACGCTCTCCCGGACAGGATCTCGAAACCAGTACATCGCGACGTAGTCCGCGGCGCTGACCGGTGATTTCCCCGCCGGCTCCTGCGGGAATTCCGGCGCAGGCCCGGAGTCCCCTTCCCGGACCCGGGCCCATCTGTCGCCCCAGGCCACGCCGGGCAGGGCGAGGTTCTCCGGCAGATGGTCCAGCTGGTGCCAGCGGTTGTAGGCCTCGTGCGAGGAGGGATCGGTGAGTTCAACGAACGAAAAAAATGCCAGGTCGGCGAGCATCGGCTTCCCTCTGTAGCGAGCACATGTTTGGTCAGGCTAGCAGGGCGCCCGCCGCCGTGAAGCCGCTGGCTGCCGGTCGCCGTCGTCCGAATTCCACCCAGTGGGACCAACCTCAAGCGCCGTGAAACTTCGCCTAGCGTAAACCGGAACGAGCAGTGACAAATGGAGAGGATGCCGTGCGAACGTACGCAGAAGTGGTTCGAAGCCGCGCACAGGACGAGCATGTCGGCCTTCGTTTTGAGGGGCGGAGCTGGACCTGGGCCGAGGTTGTCGCGGAGGCTTCGGCAAGGGCAGACATTCTGGACGGGATGGAGCCCGGTGCCGGCCGCAGCCAGATCCACGTAGGTATCCTGCTGCAGAACACGCCGGACTTTGTCTTCTGGCTCCTGGCGGCAGCGCTGAGCGGCGACGTAGCCGTGGGCATCAATCCCACCCGGCGCGGCAGCGAACTCACCCACGACATGGCGCACGCCGACTGCGACCTTCTCATCAGCGAACCTCTGTATCTGGAGGCGGAAGACCGCCCGGAGCTGCCGCTGCCGGCCGGCCGTATCTTCGACGTCGAGTCCAAAGACTACGCTCGGCTGGTTGCCGCCCATGCCGGCGCTCCCCTGCCGGCCGAACTTCCCGATCCCGCCTCGCTGTATCTGCTCCTGTTCAGCTCCGGTTCCACCGGAGCCCCCAAAGCAGTGATTTGCACGCAGGGCCGCCTTGGCGCCCTCACCCTGACCATGAAGGACCGCATTTCACTGCACCGCGGGTCGGTCAGTTACCTGCACCTGCCGCTGTTCCACGGCCACTCCATCATGATGAACCTCGCCACCGCCGCCGAAGTCGGTGCCACGGTGGTCATGGTCCGGAAGTTCTCCGCCAGCCGTTTTTCCCGAGACATCCGCGAACACGGCGTCACCTTCCTCAACTATGTGGGACGCGTGCTCAGCTATGTGCTCGCCCAGCCCGAGGACCCGGCCGACGGCAAGAACTCCCTGGAGGTCGCCTTCGGTTCGGAGGCATCCCCGGCCGAAGCCGAGGCCTTCCGCAAACGGTTCAACTGCGAACTGCGGGAAGGATTTGGTTCCAGCGAGGGAATTGTCCGCATTGTCCCGGTGCCGGGGGCGCCGTCGGACTCTCTGGGGCTTCCCGCTTCCGGGATGACGGTGGAGATCCGCTCGGACGACGGCGCCGAGTGCCCGCGGGCCCGGTTCGACTCCGGCCGCCGGCTGCTCAACGCGGAGGAAGCCATCGGAGAGATCGTGGTGGTGGGAGCCGGCCCGCGCTTTGAGGGTTACTACAACAATCCCGGGGCGATGGCGGACCGCCTGCGTTTTGGCGGGGAGGACTTCTGGACCGGCGACCTCGCGTACCGGGACGAGGACGGGTACTTCTACTTCGCCGGACGCACCTCCGATTGGCTCCGTGTCGACGGCGAGAATTTCTCCACCGCTCCCGTCGAACGGATCATTTCGGCGTATCCGCCGGTATCCGGCGTCCATGCCTTCGCCGTTCCCGATCCGCAGACCGGCGACCGGCTGATGTGCGCCCTGGTCCTCCGCCCGGGTTGCAGCTTCGATCCGGAAGAATTTGCTGCCTTCCTCGACGCCCAGCCGGCCCTCGGCACCAAGTGGCGCCCCGCCTTCGTCCGCATCATCGACAAGGCTCCGGTCACCGCAAACGAAAAGATCGACAAGGCTCCGCTGCGCCGGACGGCGTGGGAGGCCGACGGCGTGTGGTGGGCGCAGGACCGCACCAGCCCGTTCCGGCCGCTCAGCGAAGAGCAGCGCGAGGACATCCGGGCGGAGTTTGTTGCCGCCGGACGTATCAATTCCCTCCCGGCCGCGTCGCAGGACCTCGTCGGGGCAGGTGTCTGATGACAACCACTGACAACTCGGATCGCGCCCTCAGCACCCTCAGCACCCTCAGCGCCGAGGAGCTCCAGCGCTTTGCCGGCACCGTTGCCGAACCTCCCCGCGTTGCCCGTTACGGGGTCTCGGAGGCGATGATCCGCAACTGGGCCGAAGCCCTCGATGACCGGAACCCTGTCTACGTTGACGGCGCCGCGGCACGGGAAAGGGGCCGCAGCGGCATCATCGCTCCCCCGGCCATGGTTTCCACCTGGGTCATGTCCGGGTACCGCCGTTGGCGCGACGTCCAGCGCGCCCGGGCTGAGGGCGTGGTGGAAGCCACCCCCTACGCAGAGCTGCTGTTCCTACTGGACCAGGCCGGATACACCTCAGTGGTTGCCACGCAGATGGAGCAGAACTATGAGCTGGAGCTGACCGTGGGCGTGGATATTACCTGCCACATCACGATCGATTCCGTCGTCGGGCCCAAGAAGACCGGACTCGGCGAGGGCTTTTTCATCACGCTCGGAAAACGCTATGAAGACGCCGAACAGCACACCGTTGCCACCGAGAAGTTCACGCTGCTGCGGTTCCGGCCCAAGGAGAACTCATGACAGCCCCAGATACTCAGACAGCGCCGGGCACGGCAGTTCCGCCGATCGTCCGAACGCAGGACAACGTGTTCTGGTTTGACGCCGCCGCCGAGGGCCGCCTGGTTGTCCAGCGCTGCACCGGCTGCGAAACGCTCCGCCATCCGCCGGCCCCCGCGTGCCCCCGGTGCCGCTCCTTCGAATGGGACTCGGTTGAATCTTCACGGCAGGGCACCCTCCACAGCTGGGCCGTGGTGCATCACCCCAAGGACCCTGCCTTCACCTACCCGCTGCTGGTGGGCCTTGTCGATCTGGATACCGGAACCCGTCTGGTGGCCGATTTCGAACCCACTGACCTGGCGGACCTTTCGACCGACTGCCCTGTGGAGGTGTATTTCGCCGAGCACGCCCACGGTGAGATGCTGCCCCGGCTGCGGCTCGCGCGGAACGGCCGGCAGGAAAACGTGGAACCGCAGCAAGGAGTGTCAGAAGCATGAACGGATTCACCCCCGGAGATCAGCTGCCCGAGCTCGACATTCCGGTTGACCGCAGCCTGATTGTCGCCGGAGCCATCGCTTCGCAGGACTTCGAAGACGTGCACCACGACCCGGGTGCGGCAGTTCGCCGCGGATCTCCGGACACCTTCATCAGCATCAATACGTCCAACGGCCTGGTGGGACGGTACATCACCGACTGGGCCGGGCCCGGCGCGCGGCTGCTGTCGGTTGCCCTCCGCCTCGGAATGCCCCTGTACCCCGGCGATGTCCTGCACCTCACCGGTGAGGTCCTGCACCCCGCGCGTGAAGCGCAGGACCAGGAGCCGGTCACCGTCAAGGTCACCGGCTCGCATGCCCGCGGCACCCATGTCACGGCAACCGTCAAGCTGGCCGTGCAGCAGGAGGCCGCAGCATGAGCGGCTTCCCCGGCAAAGCTGCCATCGCCGGCATCGGAGCCACCGAATTCTCCAAGGACTCCGGGCGCAGCGAGTGGCGGCTGGCCTGCGAAGCCGTGCTGGCGGCACTGGCCGATGCCCGGATCGGCGTGGAGGAAGTAGACGGCTTTTCCCTGTTTTCCATGGAAAACAATCCGGAAATTGCCGTGGCCCGGGCCCTTGGCATCCCGGAGCTGAAATTCTTCAGCCGCATTCCGCACGGCGGCGGCGGGGCCTGCGCACCGGTGCAGCAGGCGGCCATGGCCGTAGCCAGCGGAGTTGCCGACGTCGTCGTCGTTTACCGTGCCTTCAACGAACGCTCCGGCCACCGCTTTGGCTCCGGGCCCCCGCAGTTCGCCTACGCCAACACCACCGACCAGGAGTACCGCAACTGGATCAATCCGTACGGACTGCTGACGCCCGCGGCGCAGGAAGCGTTTCTGGCCCGGCGCTACATGCAGGAGTTCGGGGTGACCAGCGCCGACTTCGGCCAAATATCAGTGCTGTCCCGCAAACATGCGGCCAACAATCCGCGGGCCTGGTTCCACAACCGTCCCATCACCATCGAAGACCATCAGGCGTCGCGGATGATCGCTGATCCGCTGCGCCTGCTGGACTGCTGCCAGGAAACCGACGGCGGCCAGGCGCTGGTAATCGTCAGTGCCGAACGCGCCCGGGACCTGCCGCATCCGCCGGCCATCATCACCGCTGCGGCGCAGGGCGTGGGGCCGCAGCAGATCTCGATGAGCAGCTACTACCGCGAGAACATCGACGAGATGCCCGAGGTTGAGCTGGTGGCCCGGCAGCTGTGGCAGCAGGCCGGGCACGGACCCGAGGGCATTGACGCCGCCATCCTGTATGACGCCTTTACGCCCATGGTCCTGCTCCAGCTCGAAGAGTACGGCTTCTGCAAGCGCGGAGAAGCCAAGAACATGATTGCCGACGGCGCATTGGAACTTACCGGCACCCTGCCCATCAACACGCACGGCGGGCAGCTCGGCGAAGGCTACCTGCACGGCGTGAACGGCATCGCGGAGGGCGTACGGCTCATCCGCGGCACGTCGGTCAACCAGCCGCCCAAAGACCTTGCCAACGTGCTGGTCACCGGCGGTTCACCCGTGCCGCACAGCGCACTCATCCTTGCCACCGACCACTGAAGCCCAGGAGCGACAATGAACCCCGATCTTTCACCCGCATCGAAGCAGCTGCGCGCTGACCTGCGTGCCTACTTCGCCCGGACCATCAGCGCGGAGGATGCCCGCGACCTCGTGGAACAGACCGAAGGCGGCCCGACCTTCAGCCGGATCCTGAAGCAGATGGGCGCCGACGGCTGGCTGGGACTTGGCTGGCCCGTGGAATACGGCGGCCGCGGCGAGGATCCCGAGGCCCAGTTTGTGTTTTACGACGAAGTCATCCGGGCCAACGCTCCCCTGTCCCTGGTCAGCCTCAACACGGTGGCCCCCGCGCTGATGAAGTACGGCACGGCGGAGCAAAAAGCGTTCTTCCTGCCTCCGATCCTGGCCGGCGAGCTGATGTTTGCCATCGGTTACTCCGAGCCCGGTGCGGGCACCGACCTCGCCTCGCTGCGCACCACCGCGCGGATTGAAGGGGACGAGCTGGTCATCAACGGCAACAAGCTTTACACCAGCGCCGCCATTTTCGCGGACTGGATCTGGCTTGCCGTCCGCACGGATCCGGACGCACCGCGCCATAAGGGTATTTCCGTGGTCATGGTACCCACCACGGCCCCGGGATTCTCCGCCACCGAGATCCACACCGTGGGCGGCATCAGCACCGCCGCCACCTACTACGAGGACGTCCGGGTGCCGTTGAGCAACGTCGTCGGCGAACTCAACGAGGGCTGGCGGATGATCACCAACCAGCTCAACCACGAGCGCGTCGCACTGGCGGCCCGCGGCGGGATCGCCAACGAACTGTTCAGCCAGGTCCTGGAATGGGCGCGCACCGAACCCTACGGTTCCGGCCACGTCCTGGACCTACCGTGGGTGCGTTCCACCCTCGCTGAGGTGTACGCGCTGCTTTCGGCAACCGAGCTCGTGAACCTCCGGCTGGTGGCCGACGTCGCTGCCGGCACCCTGGGCGGCGGCGACGCAGCCGCAGCAAAGGTGATCGGAACGGAAAGCGTGGTGGAGGTGTACGGCAAGCTGCAGGAAGTGCTGGGGGTGGCCGGTCTCCTGCGGACCGGTTCCACGGGCGCCGCCATCAACGGCCGGGTGGAAACACTTGCCCGCCGCGCCCAGAACAACACCTTCGGCGGGGGCAGCAACGAGGTCCTTCGCGATCTGGTTGCCGCCAAGGCGCTGGGAATGACAGTTGCGGCACGCCGCCAGGAGAAGAAGGAAGAGACCAATGCAGTTCGAACTCGATGAGGACCTGCGCGAGGCAGCGCAGCTTGCAGGGGAAGTCTTTGCACAACTGGCCAGCACCGTGCGGGTCCGGGACGTGGAATCCCGGCAGGGCGGCCACGACGAGGAGCTGTGGGGCATCCTCGCTGAAACCGGAATCCTCGGGTTGGCCCTGCCGGAGGAACACGGCGGTTCCGGCCTGGGGATGCTGGGCCTCGTAGCGGTACTGGAGCAGCAGGGACGGCGGGTTGCCCCCGTTCCGTTTGCGGCCGCCGTCGCCATGGCCGCATTGCCCCTGGTGCGCTGGGGAACGCCCGCACAGCGGGACCGCTGGCTTCCCGGGTTCCTGGAGGGAAAGCACCTGATGGTGGGAGCCATTGATGCCGGCGTGGACGGTGACAACGCAGTCCGCGGCGAACGCGACGGCGAGGGCTGGCGGATCAGCGGCACATTGACGGCAGTGCCGGGTGCACTGCAGTCCGCTGCCCTGCTGGTTCCGGTGATGACGGACGGCGGCGTGATTGCCGTGCTCCTGCCGACGGACCGGGATGGCGTCCAGCGCGAGAGCGTTTCCATGACGAACCATGCAGCTGCCGCGGCGGTCACGCTCACTTCGGTGCAGGTCAGCGTGGACGAGGTTCTTCCGGGCGGCGGGGCGGCCATTGCGCAGGCCCGCATGCTGGGGCGGATTGCCCTGGCCGCCGTGCAGTCGGGGGTCTGCGAGGAAGCAATCGCCATCACCGCGGCGTACACCTCTGAGCGGATCCAGTTCAACCGCCCGCTCTCCGCCAATCAGGCAGTGTCGGCACGCGCAGCGGACGCGCATCTGGACGCCGAGCGCATCAAGCTCACCACCCGGCGGGCTGCCTGGCTCGTTGATCAGAACGACGACGGCGCGGAAGCGGCATCGCTTGTTGCCTCCTGGTGGGCGGCACACGGCGGGCTGCGCGTAGTACATGCCACCCAGCACCTGCACGGCGGCATGGGCGCGGACATTGACTACCCGATCCACCGATACTTCCTGTGGGGCCGCCAGAACGCATATTCGCTCGGCAGTGCGCCGGTGCTGATGGCCGAACTCGGATCAATGCTCGAGACGGTGCCTATGATCGGAACCCCGGCCTAATCTGGCTTAAGGTGCCGAGCGGCCCCGGAGAATTTCTTCCGGGCCGCTCAATTTACCGCTGACTTGATGGCAGTTGAATCGGTCAGCCTTCCGCAGCCGGGGCCGCATCCGCAGTGAAGAACTTCGAGATGTTCGCTGCTTCTTCCCGGACCGTTTCGGCGGGCACCAGGTCGGTTGCCTGTTCGGTGAGCAGATTGGTCCACTTATCGAGGATCTCCTGCGCCTCCCCGGAATCGTAGAGCTCGGTCCGCAGGCTTGCCAGCTTGGACTCGTAGAGAGCCTTGAATTCGGTATCGGCCAGGAAGCGGCTGGCCAGGGCGTTCTCCTTGCTCATCCCGGCGCCGCCGGCACCGCCGGGGATGCCCATGCCCTCGGGCGGCTGCATCCCCTCGGGCGGTGCTGCTCCTTCGGGGAGCTGCATCCCGTCTGGCAGTTGCATCCCGTCTGGCAGTTGCATCCCTTCGGGGAGCTGCATCCCCTCCGGCCGCTGCCCGCCGTCGGGCATCTCTGCTCCACCCGGCATGCCGCCGCCGCCCATGGATCCGAAGGTCATGTTCAGGTCCCAGGTGACAACCGTCATCAGGCCCGTGCCGGAGTCATAGCGCAGATAGGAATTGTTGCCGGGCCCATCGATGTCATCCATGTTGCCCATGAGGTCCTGGGCAGCCAGATAAGCGGCGAAAGCGTCAGTGTCCAGATAGTCCCCGAGCCGGCTGTTGAAGTCCTCATCGGAGGAGTTGTTGATGAAGTCGAGGAACTTCATGACGGGCTGCAGGTCCTCCTCGCCCGTCTTCTGCTCAAAGACATCCTTGTAGTCCTCGGCATTGTCGCCGCGGTAGCTGTAGTCGCCTCCGCTTTCAGCCTTGTAGATGCTGCCGTCCCCGCCGAAGGTCTCCTCGTTCCATTCCTCATCGTCCGGGTTCTCGATGATCAGGCGCAGCTCCTGCTTGCTGTCGTTGACGCTGAACCGTGCGGCGGAGGCCTCGAGTGTTGCAAGATCAGCGGCGCCCGTCAGCTCCAGGGCCAGTGCTTCGTTCAGGGACGACTCGCTGTTGTTGCCGCGGACCACCAGGTCAGTCCGCCCCTGGTACTGCTGCCCGTCCACGAATTTGTCGGTGCGGATAAGCCAGGGAAGCGTTTCGGGTGAGTCAGACGTGCCGTCCCCGTCGCCGCTGTCCGGCGCCGGTGCCTCGGTCTGTGTTTCGGTTTCGGTCCCAGTTTGGGCTTCAGCCGCTGAATCGGCCCCAGCGGCACCGGGTGGGCCGCCCTGCCCGCCGGACAGGCCCATCAGGCTGGAGTTGCCCTTGAGCCGAAGCCCCACGTTTTCCAGCGTGGTTCCGTCGATCGTCACCGTCGCGGAAATCCAGTCCTTGTCCTGTGACTCGGAGTAGGCAGCGAGCATTGCCTGATAGTCCTCGTCGTTGAAGTGCACACTCACGTCATGCACCTGGCTGTCGTCAAAAAAAGCCACTGCTGCCGATGAGGCTGCACCGGTGGATGTTCCGTTGGAGGATGCTCCAGTGGAATTGCCGGCTCCGGAGGTTGAGCAGGCGGCCAGACCCAGGGCAGCGGCCAGGGCAGTGGCAGTCAGGACGGTGCGCGGCCAGGGGGTACGGACTGCTCTGCTGAGTGCGGATCCGGGGGAAGCCGAAAGGGATGAAAACACGGTGTTGCTCCTTGCAGGGGGAAAGAAAGTTAAATGGCAGTTGCCGGACGCAGCGGAAAATCACGCATGAGAGTGCGGTGCCACCTGTTGGCGGGCAGTCGTGGAGTGAGGGCGGCCAGGCCGGTGGCGAATTTGGAAATGCGGGAGGGACGGACACCGTATTCCCACAGATGGCGGTCCAGCGCTCCGGCGGTGGAGCCCGATTTCGTTTCGACAACCACCTTCCGGTCCAACGTCCAGCCGGGGCGTCCCGGCAGGGCCCAGGTGACATCGGAATCGATGGTGGCCCGGCTTCCTGACCCGGGAAGATACAGAGTGGTCCGCGCGTAACCGGTTTCCAGCACCGGCTGCAAAGCACCAAGATCCGGCAGGGGCCCGGCAGCGGCGAGGGTTTCCGCTATGTATTCCAGCCCTTCGGCGGTGATCCGGCTGCGGTCTTCTCCGGCGTAGGGAATCCGCTCCTTGACGGTGGCCGCACGGGCTCCTTCGGTCTTGACCTCAAGGAAACTGGTTGCGCTGTCCACATAGGTTCGGGTGCGGATTTTGTAGCGGCGCCGCCGGCCGTATGCCGCCAGCAGATAGCTGTCCAGTCCGGGAGTATCGAAATATACGGAGTCGTAGGTGAAGGAGCGTCTCCCGCCCATTTCCAGGACCAGTGCACGGTCCGGCAGGGTCCCCAGAATGCGGTCTGCGAGAGCGGCATCCACCAGATATTTACGGTCCACCCGGGTTTGGAGCGCTGCGGCCCCGTTGAGTTCCTCCAGCCCGACGGCGGGGAGGGTATCGGCAAAGGTCAGCCGCAGGTTCGGACCGGACGCAGGAGCCGTGTTCATGAGATGCGGGCGGGGAAGGCTGGATCCGCCCGCTCGCCGGCGGCGTCGTCGTCGGCCAGAGGTGCTGCGCCGGGTACCCGGGAGTACGCGGGATCCGTGGCGGAGCTGAAAGAACCGGACGGAACGGCGGGGATGGAGAACTTGACGTTGACGAACGTCTTGTCATTGACCAGGTCCAGTTCGGTCACGGTGGCAGCATGGATCTTTCCGCCCAGCACCTCGGCCAGGCGGGCATGCAGCTCGTCTTCCCTTGCAATGGCACGGTCCAGGACAACGGTTTGATGCCGGTAGGCAGGGAGGACCCAGGGATGGTCGCCCACAAACATGACGGCCAGGATCAGTGCCATCAGCGCCGGAGCCAGCCACAGCGGGCTGCTGCCGATACCGGAGATGAGGCCCAGAGCCAGTGCGGAGAAGTAATACGCCACCTCATGCTGCTCCAGCTCGGTGGAACGCAGCCGGATGATGGAAAGCACACCGAACAGTCCCAGCCCGAGACCGGCGCTCGCCGCTGACCCGCTCAGCGATGCCGCCACGGCAAACACTCCGATGTTGATGCCCAGATAAGAGACAGCCAAGTCCCGGCGGCGGTGACGGCGGAGGTACAGGCCGAAGGTCAGCAAAAAAATTGCGGCGATATCCGCCGCAACCATGATCAGGATATTCATTAATGGCTCTTTCAAAAGGTCAGGTGAGGTGCTGAACCATCCTGTCGCAGGGACCTATGACAGAGCTGTGGATAAGCCCAGACGCAGATTTGCGCCCGAAATTGCAGGTTGCCGTTATGGCACGGCGGCTTGCAGAAAGGCTCGTGGATTCGGGACGATCAAAGCTGATGAGTCGACCGGCGCTCCCCCTCCCCGCGCCGTGTGGACCGGAAGGAGCTGGATCTGCCATGGTGCACGATTTCGACAAAGACTATTGGGAACATCACTGGGAACAGGGCGCCGAAGCCCAGCCCGGCATTGAGCCCGGAACACCGGAAGCGGACCAACCGAATCCGTACCTGGATCACGAGACAGCCGACCTGACGCCGGGCACGGCGCTGGATGCCGGCTGCGGAACCGGCACTGAAGCCATCTGGCTGGCCAAACACGGCTGGAAGATGACCGGTGCCGACATTTCCCGGACGGCCCTGGATCAGGCTGCCGCCCGGGCGGCAGCACAGGGTTTGGGCGGTGAAGTCACCTGGATTGAGGCGGACCTCGTGTCCTGGGAACCCGAGCACCCCTTCGACCTGGTCACCACCCACTATGCGCACCCGGTGATGGAGCAGCTGGCCTTCTACCGGCGCGTGGCCGGCTGGGTCGCCCCCGGGGGCACGGTGCTCATTGTCGGGCACCGGCACGACGGCGGCGCAGGACACGGAGAACAGCCACCGCCGGAAGCAACCGTCACGGTCTCCGACGTGGCCGCCGCCCTGGACCCTGCCATTTGGCTTCTCGATACCGCGGAAGAGCACGAGCGCACCGTGGTGGGACCGGACGGAACGGGCCATGTCCTTCACGACGTCGTCGTGCGGGCAACCCGGATCGCTGAGTAGGCCGCCGCACCGGAACACGATTCCTCTGCCAATGGATCGAAGCGGATTTTGCTATGTGACGCGATCCGTGAGGCGTGTGTCGAGCCCGTACTGGGCTGGTGCACCGAGGTGGTCGCGGAGGGTGCTGCCTTCGTAGTCCCGGTGGTAGATTCCGCGGTCCTGCAGAAGGGGGACAACCTCGTCAACGAAGGTGTCGATGCCATCTTCGTTGACGTCGATAGAGACCCAGAAACCGTCGCAGGCGCCCGCGTCAAACCATTCCTGCATGTGATCCGCGGTGGCCGACGCGTCACCGACAGGGGTGGGGTGGTAATCGATGACCCCGTGGGCCAGAATGTCGCGGATAGTCCACCCTTCCCGTGCTACCTGCAGTGCTCGAGCGGAGCGGGGATCGAAAGGACTCGGTGAGGCGGTCTGCAGCTGGGCGGGTGTCAGGGGTTCATCGAGTTGACCGGCGTCGAGCTGCAGGTTCAGCATCGAGCCGAGGTAGGGCACGCGTGATGCTGCTGTGAGCACACCCAATTGGACACGTCGGTCGAGTGCGGCTCGTTTGTTCTTGCCGATGGCAGGCATCACTCCTGCGAAGAACTTGATCTCGTCCGGGCTCCGGCCTGCCCTTTGGGCGGCATCACGGTAGGCCTGGCGTTGGTTGCGGGCTTCCTCGATGGTGAACACTGCTGCAATGACGCCGTTTGCGTAGCGGCCGGCCAGTTCGAGCCCGTTCTTGCCTCCACCGGCGGAAAAGATGACGGGTTGGCCCTGCTCAGAGGGCGGGATGGGGAGCGGCCCGCGTGAGGCGACATACTCACCTTGCAGGTTAATGGGCTGGATCTTATAGGGGTCGGCGAAGCGACCGGTATCCCGGTCCTTGATCCACGCATCCTGCTGCCAACTTCCCCAGAGAGCCTGAGCGATCTGGATGGTTTCGTGGGCGCGCTGGTATCGCTGCGGCCGGGGCGCGATGGCCTGTCCGAAGTTCGCTGCAGCGTTAGGGTCGCTGGTCGTCACGGCGTTCCACCCGGCACGGCCGTGGCTCATCACGTCAAGGGCCTTGAACTGGCGGGCGAGATTGAAGGGTTCGTTGAACGTTGTAGAGCCGGTGGCGACAAGACCGATGCGCTCCGTGGCGCGGGCGATCGCTGCAAGGGTCATCATGGGTTCGAGGGTGATCTGGGGGGCTTCGAGATCCAGACCGGACTGCAGACCGGGGAAATCCGGAAGGAACAGGAAAGCGAACTTCCCGCGTTCGGCGGCCTGGGCGTAGCGGACCTGAGCGTCGAAGCTGGTGTAGTTTGCCGGGTCCACACCTGGTGCACGCCAGGCGGAGCCCTGCGATCCATATCCGTTACCCAGATGCATACCCAGAATCATGTGTGACTTGGTCATTGGCTCTCCTCGTACAGCTGTTCTCATGTGCTGCTTGTGATGGTGTTCGACGTCGTGCTTGGTGTGGTGTCCAGGATGTGGCGGGAATGAGGCCCCACGGATTCGCCTTAGGGATGTCCAGCTTGTCCAGTGTCAACGTTGCCATTAGTGTTAAGGTCAAATTGTGCTGGGTGCGGAGATTCGGGGAGGGTTTTGTGCGTATCGGTGAGCTCGCGAAGAAGACCGGCGTTCCTGCCCGGATGCTGCGGTACTACGAAGAACAGGGCCTCATTTCACCGCGTCGCTTAGCTAATGGCTACCGGGCGTATGACGAATATTTGGTTGATCGAGTGATGAAAATCCGGGGCCTGGTGGATACCGGAATCCCGACGCGCATCATTGCTGACATCCTGCCGTGCCTCGATAAGCCACAAACGATCGTTGTGAGGAACGCCGAACCCGGGCTGCGCGAGCTCCTGTCCACGGAGCGGGACCGCATGACGGAGAAGATCGACTTCCTCATTCACAACCGCGACTCGATTACCCGATACATCGAAGCGATCGACCGTGCTGCCGTCTCTCCGCACCAATCAGCACATGCGGGATAGAGCACTGATATCCCGAGGCAAGTGAGCCGGAAGCGTCTCGCTGACGCTTCCGGCTTTGTCGTCACAGCTCTGCTCAGGATTCGTCTGTCGCGGGGCGGGCCTTACTGACGAACAGTGTGCCGATGACGGCACCGAGTGCGAGAACCGCGGCGACGGTGAATGCGCTTCGTCCGGCGGCGGTGCTCTGGGCGAGGTCGAGCGCTCCGGCGTGGGCTGCGTTCGCTCCAATGGTGAAGGCGGAGATGAGGATCGCGCCGCCGGCGGCGCCGGCCAGTTGTTGGACAGTAGAGAAGGCCGCGGTGCCGTGGGAGTACAGCTCGGCTGGTAATGAGCCCAGGGCTGACGTGGTCATCGGAGCCCACATCAAGGCCTGAGTTCCGGTGATCACCAGATACGTACCCAGAGCCACCCATACGCTGGTGTTTTCGTTGATGGTGGTCAGGAACCAGATGGAGGCCGCCCAGATGATCGAGCCGGGAATCGCCAGCGGCTTCGGCCCCACCTTGTCATAGATTCGCCCGCCCAGTGCAGAGACAATCGCGATCATGGCTCCCCCGGGGAAGAGGAACAGGCCCATCTGCAGGGTGTTCAGTCCGAGGACGGCGGTCAGGATCAAAGGTAGAACGAGGACAACTCCGAAGCCGTTCATTGCGACGAAGGTCATCACGATCGTCGGCAGGACGTAGCCGCGTGTCTTGAAGATTCGCATGTCCAGGAATGCTTCCCGGTGCCTCTGCAGCCTGATCTGACGATAGACGAACGCGCCGATGCCGATCACTCCGATGAGGATCGGAATGTACGGCGCGACAGGTGCATGGCCGGAGACTGACTCGCCGATGGATGCCAGCCCGAAGACCAAGCCGCCGAAACCGATGATGGACAGCAGCAGAGAGACCCCGTCCAGAGTTACGCGCTCAGGTACGGTGACGTTCCGCAGCTTCACGGCAGCGAGGATCAATGTCGCGACGATGATCGGCAGCATGAGGATGAACAGCCACCGCCAGCTCAGCTGGGACAGGATCAGCCCGGAGACCGCGGGGCCGACCGCCGGGGCGATGGCGGGAACCGCCGTGACCAGGGCCATCATCCTGCCCCGGCGCGAGACGGGCACCAGGCGCATGGTGGTCGTGATGAGCAGAGGCACGAACACCGCGGTGCCTACCGCCTGGATGATGCGTCCGGCCAAGAGGACACTGAATCCCGGAGCGATAACGGCGATGACCGTACCGATCAGGAACAGCGTCATGGAACCAAGGAAGATCGCACGGGTAGTGAACCTTCGCATCACGAACCCGGTAGCAGGAATAAGCACGGCCAATGTCAGCAAGTAACCCGTCGTCAGCCACTGACCGGTCGTGGGAGTGATGTCCAGGTCGGCAATCAGCGTCGGCAGGGCTACGCCGAGCATCATTTCGTTCAGCAGGACAACGAAGGTTGAAACCATCAGCAGCCCGATGATCATCGCGCTGCCTGGCGCCATCCGATCATCGGACCCGACGGGGCGGGTGCCGTCAGCAGTCCCTGGAGGAGTGGCTTCTAAGGTGGACTCGTTTGGGCTTGGTGCCGGCATGGGGCTCTCCTGATTGTGGAAGGGTCTCGGAAACGGAGTCGGCCGCAGGATCGTGTATCCGCACTCGACGGCGAGTTTCCGGCGTGCATGGGGGGCGATTCGGGAACGAGTAGTCGAGCTGCGTTCCACCAGATCGTCGAAAAGACTTCTGCGAGTTGTGGATGCGCTGTGTGGGGGCCGAAATCCGCTCGTGCGCGACAGCAGGCTCGGGCAGAGCGGACAGATCTCGGGAACTCACGAAACAATCGTGCAACCTTCCCATAAGTGAGAAGGTCAAATCCGTCCGGAAGAATGTGGCGAAGAGCACTCATTGATGCCACCTACCGTGGCGGCATGGAACTACGGTGCGGTTTCGATATGCCCATCTGGACCAGTACTTGGTTGGAGAGGCAGGGTCTTATTGAGCACCTGGAGATACAGCCGGCCTCGGATTTCGGCGGCGATGATTGAACGAGCTGTCTACGGCGCCGCTGCTCCGGCCAGGATAAGTCTGGCGTTCATGGACCAGAGGAGCGGCAGCCACAGGGCCTCCGCCGGCGGCTGGCTGTAACCGAGCCAGAAGCGGGCGGTCAGCAGCACGGCCGCGGACACTTCCACCAGCAGGGAAATTTTCACCACACCCAGGACCATCGATGGGATGCCGCCGCCGAGGCAAAGGATATGGGCCCGGCCCCCCGGTCCGGTGACGCACAGCGATGACGTGGCGGTAAAGAAGTTTCGCCGGCTCTCCATGAGAGACGGCCTCCCGCCGAAGGACCGCCTACGCGACGCGCAGGTCAATCTCTCCGGGCGCGGCGCCGTCGGCACCGAACACCAGATGCCGGTTGGCGATTTTGTCCGTGAAGAACCGGTCGTGGCTGACCACCACCACGGCTCCCGGGAAATGCAGCAGTGCCCGTTCCATGACCTGCGTGCTGGAGAGGTCCAGGTGGTTGGTGGGCTCATCGAGCAGCAGCACGGAGGCGCCGGAGAGCAGGCACTGGGCCATGGCAACCCGCGCCTTCTGCCCGCCGGAGAGGTTGCCGATCTTTTGCTTCAGGTCCGCCTCGGAGAACTGGAACATGGTCAGGAACCGGTTGACGGATTTCTTGGTGGCGGTCAGTGCCAAGCTGTCGGGCATGGCGTTGACCGAGTGGGTGACGGTGTCGTCGTCGTCGAGCTCCGCCAGCACCTGGTTGTAGGAGACCATCTTCGCCCCGTTTGCCCACACCACCTTGCCGGCGTCGGCCTTTTCCTCGCCCGTCAGGACCCGCAGCAGCGTGGTTTTGCCGCTGCCGTTGGAACCCAGGACCACCAGCCGGTCACCGCGGCGGATCTCGAAACTCAGGTCCTGGAAAAGCGTCCTGTCCCCGTAGGACTTGGCCACGGACTCCACCCGGCACAGGTTGTCCTTGACGTGCAGCCCGCCGTAGATTTCCGTGATGATCTGGTCCACCGGCCGCGGCGCGCGGGCCTTCTTGATCTTCGCGAGCTTGCTGTCCAGGGCGCCGCTGCCGGATTTAGCTGCCTCTCGTCGGTCCGAAATCCCTTCGGCCTCAAAAGCCAGAAGCTCGGATTCGTGCACAAACTGGGACGCCAGCGCCTTGAGCCGGAACTGTTTCTGGATCACATATTCGCCGAAGTTTCCGGGGTATTCGTGCAGATGGTAGTTCTCCACCTCGATGATGCGGGTCACCACGGCGTCCAGGAACTTCCGGTCGTGGGAGACGACGACGGCGGCGCCGCGGAAGTCGCGGAACCACCCTTCCAGCCATTCCACGCCGGCTACGTCCAGGTAGTTGGTGGGCTCATCCAGCAGCAGCACGTCCGGGGCTTCCAGCAGGATCTTGGCCAGGGCAGCGCGGTTGCGCCAGCCGCCGGAGAGGGCGTCGATGGGGCAGGTGCGGTGCGCTTCACTGAAACCCAGAGTGGTCAGCGCGGCGTCAATCCGCCGGGGATAGTCCCAGCCGTCCAGCCGGTCCATGGTTTCGAACAGTTCCGACTGGCGGCGGATCAGCTTGTCCAGCGCCTTGGGCTCAGGATCTGCGGCAATGGCCTCGTCGATGGAGGCAAGCTCGGCTTCGGTGGCCTTAATCTCCACAAACAGGGCGTCCAGGACCTCGGTAATGGTGGATTCACCGTTGAGCTCGGAGAACTGGGAGAAGTAGCCGATCTTCAGGCCCTGTTCCAGCGTGACCGTGCCGGAGTCGGGAACCACCTGTTCCAGGATCAGCTTGAGCAGCGTGGACTTGCCGGAACCGTTCTTGCCGATCAGCCCCACCCGGTCCTTCGGTTCCAGGCGGAAGAAGGCCTCACGCAGGATCTGCGTCTTGTCGAAGCCAACGGTGACGTCCTGCAGCCGGATCAGGCTCATTCGGGGGTGTCCTCTCGGGGATGGAAGCTGGTGAACGGTGCCGGCGGGCGAAAGACCGCGCGGTCGGGTTGCTCCCGTTGACCAGCCACTCATCATATCGGGTGCGGGGACAGAGCCGGTTTCTCGAAAATGCTGGTTCCTGCGCTGCCCTGTTCGCGGGCATGCTCCCGCGCCATACTGGAAATTCCACGGCGGGTTCACCGTGACGGACGGAAAGAGGCGCGGAAATGGCCGAAGCGAAAACCCTCGTATCAGGACTCGGAATGGGAGAATCTGCCCGCTGGCACCTCGGCGAGTTGTGGTTCGCGGACTGGATGGCGGGAACCATCTCGGCGCTGGACGCTGAAGGGACCGTTCGCCGGGTTGCGGGCGTGCCGTCCTCCCCCATCAGCTTTGACTGGCTGCCGGACGGACGCATGGCCGTGGTGTCCGGCAGCGATGCAACGGTCCTCCTGGAGATTCCCCATGCCGGCTTGGTTCCCCTGGCCGATCTGCAGGGAATCTCCGAGTATCCGTGGAACGAGATCGCGGCACATCCCTCGGGGAACCTCTACGTCAACGGAATCGGCTACGACTATTCCGGCGATGCGCAGGACAACGGGGTTATTGCCGTGCTCCGGCCGGACGGTTCACTGGACCAGGTGGCCGAGGGACTGGCTTTCCCCAACGGCATGCTGGTCTCCGCGGACGGCAGGATGCTGGTGGTGGCGGAATCCAATGCCGGACGTCTCACGTCATTCACCATTCTGGAGGACGGGAGCCTCAGTGAGGGTTCCGTGTGGGCGGATCTGGCAGGAGGCGCTCCGGACGGCATCAGCTGGGACGGCAGCGGCGGCATCTGGGTTGCCGAAGTGCCCGGTGAGCGCTGCGTCCGGGTTGACCGGGGCGGGACAGTTCGGGACACGGTCCAGCTGGAGCAGGGCTGTTTCTCCTGTGCCGCCGGGGGCGACGACGGCGGTCTCCTGTTCATCATGACGGCCCAGTGGCCCCAGGTCATGGACCCCGCCGCCGGGAACACCGGCCGCATCCTGGGACTGCGGGTCAAATAGCCGCCGCCTACTTGATGGCTCCCGCCGTCAGGCCGGCAACGAAGCTGCGCTGCAGCAGGAGGAATCCCACCACCACGGGAATGCTGACCACCAGGGACGCAGCCATGATCTGGTTCCAATAGACATTGGTCTGCGTTGAATACAGCTGTAGCCCCACCGCTAGCGTCCTGTTCGCGTCAGTGGTCATCACGGAGGCAAACAGGACCTCTCCCCAGGCCGTCATGAAGGCATAGATGGCCACCGCAATCAGGCCCGGACGGGCGGCGGGAAGAACAACGCGCAGCAGTGCGCCCATCGGCCCGCAACCGTCCACTTTCGCTGCCTCATCCAGCTCCTGGGGAATGCCGTCAAAGTATCCGGACAGCATCCAGATGGCGAACGGCAGGGAGAACGTCAGGTAGGTGATGACCAGTCCCAGCCGGGTTCCGACCAGTTGGACGCCCAGTGTGGAGTTGATGTTCACGAAGATCAGGAACAGGGGAAGCAGGAACAGCACGCCCGGAAACATCTGTGTGGACAGGACCGTGGTGGAGAAGATGGTCCGGCCGCGGAAGCGGTACCGGGAGATGGCGTAGGCGGCGAAGATCGCTATCACCAGGCTCAGGATGGTGGCAGCGCCGGAGACGATGAGGCTGTTCACGAAATAGTCGGCCAGCCGCACGGTCTTCCACATGTCGATGAACGGGGCAAAGGTAAGGCTGGACGGCCACCAGCTGAAGGGTCCCTGGACATCGGAGAGCGGCTTCAGCGCCGAGGTGATCATCACGTATACGGGAACAGCCGTGAAGATGGTCAGGACAGTGATGACCACAATGCGGAAGTATTTTGCCCCGGTTGTTTCACGCACGGCGTGACCTCCTGTTGATGGTGAGCAGGTAGATGCCGGTAACGATGAGCAGGAAGATCAGCAGCAGCACCGACATCGCGGCGCCGGAGCCAAAATTCCAGGTCAGGAAGGACGCGTTGTAGATGTGGAAGGAGATCAGGTCACCGGCGGGCGGCTGGGCCGTGCCGAAGAGGACAAACGGTGTGTTGAAGTCGTTGAACGTCCACAGGAACATGACCAGGATCAGTACCAGGTTCACCGGCCGGAGCATGGGCAGCGTGATGGAAGCCCACTGGCGCAGCGGCTTGGCGCCGTCAACGGCTGAAGCCTCGTAGACGTCGTCGGGAATGGACTGCAGGCCGGCCATGAGCATCAGGAAGGCGAAGGGCCACAGCCGCCACAGGGCCACCACCACAATGGAGACGAAAGCGTTGTCACCGATCAGCCAGAAGGGCTTGTCCCCGCCCAACCCCAGGTTGTCGTAGAGGAAGTGGTTCACGGCGCCGGTGTCTTTTTGCAGCATGAACTTCCAGGCGATGATGCCGGCGTACATGGGCAGGGCGTAGGGAACCAGGAACAGCGTGCGGAACAGGCCGCGTCCCCGGAACTTCCTCTGCAGGGCAACCGCCGCCGCCATACCCATGCCCCAGGCCAGTCCCACCACCAGGACGGTGAAGCCGCACGTGATCAGGAAAGAACGCAGCAGCGCTTCACCCACGGCCGCATTGAAGTCCAGTGCCACCTGGTAATTGGCGAGGCCCACAAAGGGAGCCTCTCCCCAATTGGCAATGAAAGCCCTGGTGAGTTTGAGGAAGCTCATCCATATACCGGTGAACATGGGAATCACATGGATCAGCAGTTCAAAAACGACGGCGGGGGCCAACAGTGCGTAGGGCAGCCACCATCCGGCCGGCCGAGGCCTGCGGGGCTTTCGGACCGGGCCGTCCGGAGCCTTGGTTTCTTCAGCGGATATCGCAGTGGCCATGACAGCCCACTCCCCTTTCCTTGCCTGCACCGGAAAAGCCGTCCCGGGTCCGCGCTCGCGGACCCGGGACACTGGATCAGCCTGCCGCTGCTACCTGCTCCTGCGCGGTCTGCATGGCGTTGCGGATGTCGTCAGTGCTCACCGTTCCGCCCGAGGCGATGGTGGCGAACATCTGGTTCATCGCATTGCCGACGGTGCTTTCAAACTGGTCTTCCGCCGGTACCAGGGGTAGCGGCTTGGACTTGGTGGCGTAGATATCCGCGAAGGTTGCGGCCTCTTCGGCATTGTCCGTGAAATTGGGCTGTGCACCGGTGAGGACCGGCAGTGATGCAAACGGACGTCCCAGTGCGGTCTGCGTGTCCTCACTGGTCATGAACTCCACGAACTTCATGGCTCCGTCTTCGTTGTCCGTATTGGCAAAGACGGAGAGGTTAATGCCCGCGACATGGCTGGCAATATCCGTGTCGGAATCAGCCGGCGCCGGGAACGCCACCACACCGTACTGATCGGCGGTCATTCCGTTGGCCGCAATGCTGTTGTTCGCGTTGTTCTGGTTGAGGATCATGGCCACCTTGCCGGTGGCGAAGTCATTGACGGCCCGGATGGCGTTTTCATACTGGACGTTGGAGGTGTTGACTACCTTGTCGGTCTGCATGAGATCCAGGTAGCGCTTGATGCCGTCCACCACACCGTCGGATGTAAACGTTGCCTGGCCATCAGAATCGAAGAGGTCAGCACCGTTTTGGGCCGCATTGATGAAGGCAAAGTGTGCGTTCTCGGTGTAGCTGCCTCCGGCCAGTGCCAGTCCGTACTGGTCGCCGGTGGTGAGGGCCTTCGCGGAGGTGACGAGTTCTTCCCATGTAGTGGGCGGAGTCAGCCCCGCCTCCTCAAACATGGCTTTGTTGTAGTACAGCCCGTAGGCCAAACCGTAGAGCGGAACCGAGGTGGGGTCCTCCCCCGGTGCTCCGCCGGTATCCAGGGCTGCCTGGACAAACTTGTCCTTGCCGCCGATGGCTTCAAATGCCTCGTCGTCAAAGGGCATGAAGGCGCCGGTGGACTGCAGGGACGCGGCCCACGTATTGCCGATGTTGACGACGTCGGGCGCCTGGCCCGAGGTGACGGCGGTTTGGATGCGGGTCTGGAGGTCATTCCAGCCAATCACCTCAAGTTCCACCGGTATGCCGGTTTCTTCGGTGAACTTTTCCAGCTGGGGAGTCAGTACTTCCCTGTCATTGTCCAGGCTTGTGCCCTGGTTGCTGGCCCAGTAAGTCAGGGTTTCCCCGCCGCTGCCGGCGGCGTCGGAGGAACCTCCATCGCCGCTGTCTCCGCCGCTGCAGGCGGTGGTCAGGACAAGCGTGCTGATGGCCGCGGCCGCGGCAAGCGAACGAATTTTCATGGATGACTTCCTTGTCTGGATCCGTTGGTGCCGTTAGCGAGGATGCTGCCTGCACCTCGGAGACGAGGGCCGGTGGAGGAATTTCCCGGCGGCTGCCGTTCGTGGCGGCGCCCTCCGGGCTCGGTGCATCCTTGATGCGTAATATCGGAGAAGTTTAGTCCTCCGGGTCGGAACCACAAGGTGTTCCGGCTAGGGAAAGCGCCGAAGCGGTGAGGATGCGACGGCGGTGCCAGGAGCAGGTGCCACTGCTAGGGTGGTTGCTGATCGCTTAGTTAGTGCGCCTGGGCGCCGTGCGGACGCAATGCCGCCAATCGGAACTGCGACGACTGCAACTTGTAAGACCGGAACAACGGGAGGGCATCGGCCATGACTGATACGGCACAGCGGCTGCTCTCATCGGCCACGGCCGCCTTTGCTTCCAAGGGTTTCCATGGCACCACAACCCGGGATATCGCCAACGGTGCCGGAGTAACTCCGGGTGCCGTGTATGTGCACCACAATTCCAAGGAAGATCTCCTCTACAGCATTTCAAAACTGGGCCACGAGAAAACTCTTTCCCTGGTTCGGGAAAGCGCTTCCGTAGCGGGTGACCCGGCCCTGCGAATGGCCGTTTTGGTGCGAAACCTGGTGCAGTGGCAGGCGGCCAATCACACCAGTTCCCGCGTGGTGAATTTTGAGCTTCCTGCTCTGAGCGCCGAGCATCTGGCCGAAGTCCTCCGAATGCGCCATGAGGTGGAAGAAGAATTCCGCGCGCTTGTCGAGGCAGGCCTGGAACAGGGCGTATTCGCAGTTCCGGATGCGGGAATGGCGGTGGTCACCCTGCTGTCCCTGTGCATCGATGTGTCCCGGTGGTACCGGGAAGACGGGCGGCTCAGTGCCGCCGAACTCGGTGAGCACCACAGCCGCATGGCCCTGCGCCTGCTCGGGGTTGCCGAAGCCGACACCGCAGTGGAGCCCGGTCAGGGAAAGGGCGCCCAGGAGCGCATCCACCCTTGACGTAACCGGCGGATGAGGGTGGGATCATGCTGTGGAACATCGGCTGATGCCGCTGCGTCCGCAGTGACACGGACACTCCGCAGCCACAGGGGAGGGACGCGATGACCATGGATCACGACGTTTACGATCTCGGTGACGTACTGCTGCAGTCCGGCATGTCGCTGCGGAACGCGCAACTGGCTTACAAAACGTACGGCGTTCTGAATTCCGACCGCAGCAATGCCATCCTTTACCCCACCTGGTTCTCCGGTCGCCACTGGGACAATGAATGGCTTATCGGGGAAGGAATGGGACTGGACCCGACCAAGTATTTCATCGTGGTGCCCAACATGCTCGGCAACGGATTGTCCTCCTCCCCCAGCAATTTCCCCGAGCCCTCAAACGGTCCTCGTTTTCCCGACATCACCTTCTTTGACAACGTCGCCTGCCAGCACCGCCTGGTGACGGAGCACTTCGGAATTGACCATCTGCGCTTGGTGCTGGGCTGGTCCATGGGTGCTGGCCAAACCTACCAATGGGGCGTCAGCTATCCGGACATGATGGACGCACTGCTTCCCTTCTGCGGCTCGCCCCGAACGGCACCGCACAACATCGTTTTCCTCGAAGCGGTCCGGGCGGCCATCACCGCTGATTCAGCGTGGCAGCAGGGGTGGTACCAGGCCGAGCCGAAGATCGGCCTGCGGGCGGCTGCGCGCGTTTACGCCGGCTGGGGCTTTTCCCAGGCCTTCTACTGGCACCAGGAATGGCGGAAGCTGGGGTTCACCTCGCTGGAGGACTTCCTGGTGGGCTTCTGGGAAGACTTCTTCCTGGACAACCGGGACGCCAACAACCTGCTCACTATGCTCTGGACCTGGCAGCACGGAGATGTGGGAAAGACACCCGGCTTCGACGGGGACACGATTGCCGCGCTTGAGTCCATCCGAGCCCGGACCCTCCAGATGCCGGCGGAAAAGGACCTCTACTTTCCGCCGGAGGATGAGGTGTGGGCGTCCGAATACATCCCCAACAGCGAAGTGCGGGTAATTCCCGGCATCTGGGGACACTTTGCCGGCGGCGGGAAAAACCCCGCCGATACGGCCTTCATAGATCAGGCGGTCAAGGAACTGCTCGGCTGACACCGCCGGATGTTTCTCGATCCCGGGCACCGGAAATACGCTTCCCCAGATTGTCCAGGCCGTTCCGGATCATAGCGCCGTACCCGTCCTCCGGCAGATCCGGGCAGTGCGATGTGCCGGCCTCCCAGTGTTCGCCCGCCAGTTCAACCTGCCCACGGCGGAGGTATCCGTCGCCCAGTGTTGTCCCAGCTTGCCGTGAGCACCCGTTTGCCTTCCACGGTGTCCCCGCCAAGCGCTGTACCCACCGCTGCGAGCACTTCATTCCAATCAGCCATGTCTCCCCTGCGTTCCCTGAAGGCGATCTGCAGCTCCCTGTTCTGCGCTCAGCCTACCCAGAAGATCCCGCCGTCAGAGAAATGTTTGTGCCGGTGTGGAGGGGGTCGTGCGCGTTGTCTGTTTCGGCACGGTTTGGAACATGAGGCTATATCCGGATAATTGGATATGAATGGATGGAAATGGATACGAAATGAATAAAGGGGAGGCGCGGCCCTCGGATGGCTCCGCGGACCGCGCCTGCTCTCCTAATCTGCTCGGCGGCTCAACAACCGCCGCGCCCCTCACTCAGGCAAAGGCTCCTCAGGCAAAAGCCGAGAACCCCGTGATGTGCCGCCCCAGGATCAACGACTGCATGCTGTCCGTGCCCTCATACGTGAAGACCACTTCCATGTCCGTCAGATGCCGGGCCACGTGGTTCTCCAGGAGCAGTCCGTTGCCGCCCATGATGTCGCGCGCTTCCGAGCAGATCCAGCGGCCCTGGCGCGCGGCGAACATCTTAGCCATTGAAGCCATCGGTCCGGTCATATTGCCCTCGTCGCCAAGCTCATTCAATCGAAAACAGGTCAGCTTGATGGCGGTCAACTGGGCCAGCATGTTGGCCAGCTTGTTCTGCACGAGCTGGAAACGCCCGATTTCCTTGCCGAACTGCACGCGCGTCTTAGCGTAGGACACGGCGATCTCATAGGCGGCAACAGCATGTCCCAGCGCTTCCCAAGCCACTCCCCCGCGCGTGGCTGCCAGCACCTTATTGACGTCTTTGAAGGAATGACAGTTTTCCAGCCGGTTTTCCGCCGGTATCCGCAGTCCCTCAATAACAATGTCGGGCTGGAGCACCGCACGCTTGCCCATCTTTCCGGTAATAACCGTGGCGTTGTAGCCGGCGGGATGGTTGCCGTCGGCATCCTTTTCCATCACAAAAGCTTTCACCGCGCCGTCGGCTTCATCGCGGGCATAGATGACGACGACGTCGGCAAAGCTTGCGTTGCCGATCCACCGTTTGCTGCCGTTGAGAATATAAACATCCCCCTCGCGGCGGGCGGACGTTTCCAGTGAAACGGAGTCGGATCCGTGCCCCGGCTCGGTCAGTGCGAACGCTCCGATCTTCTCAAACCGGGCCATGGACGGCAGCCAGCGCTGCTTCTGCTCGTCACTGCCGAGCATGTCGATGCTGCCCATGGCCAGGCCGGAGTGGACACCGAAGAACGTGTTGATTGAACCGTCTCCCCGGGCCAGTTCGGCAGCAGCAGTGGAGGCTGCCAGCCGGGTCAGTCCGGGGCAACCGTAACCCTTGATGGTTCCGCCGGCGATGTTCAGGGCGGCGAGCTTGGGAATCAGTTCATAGGGAACCTCTGCACGCTCCCAGTACTCATTGATGACCGGCAACAGATCATTGTCCACGAAGGCGCGAACCCGGCGCTGGACGTCCTTGGCCTGGTCGTCCAGGAGATTGTCCAGCAGGTACAGGTCACTGTCGACGTCCTGCACGTTCGTTGGGTCAAAGCTGAAACCGGTGTTTTCCGGCTGCTCGAAGGTCTCAAACTGCTCAGTTGTTTCGGCGGTCGTCATGTCGGCTCCAGCGCATCGTTGAGTGGTAACTGATCGTTTAGTAACCGAGTATGGGGGTGATGCCGGGAGCCGTCAAGGGCCGATGTGCAGGGCGGGAGCGGGCGGCTGCCCTTCCGCCGCCGCAGATGCGGGAGACAGCCGCAAGGCCGGCTCCCGCACTCTGGCGATTCAGCTACCGGATGGACGATGCACCGGCGAAAAGCCGGTCCGTTGCGATTTGCGCGCCGCGGCCCAAGGATTCCAGCTTGGCTACGGCAATATCGGGATGAATGCGTCCGCCCAGGCCGCAGTCCGTCCCCGCAATAACGTTTTCACGGCCAACAAGGCCGGCAAACCGCTCTATCCTCTGCGCCACCAGCTCCGGATGCTCCACCACGTTGGTTGCATGCGACACCACACCGGGAACCAGGAGCTTCCCGTCCGGCAGTGCAGTCTCGCGCCAAATGGCCCATTCGTGTTCGTGGCGGGCATTGGCTGCCTCGAAGGAATAGGAACCCGCGTTGATTCCCAGCACCACATCCACAATGTGCCTGAACTCAATGTCCGTGGTGTGCGGCCCGTGCCAGGATCCCCAGCACACATGGAAGCGGATTTGCTCCTCCGGCAGCCCGCGCAGCGCGTAATTGAGGGCTTCGACGCGGATCTGCGTGAAGCTCCGGTAATCCTCGACACTGGGCTCGGGGTTGATCTGGTCCCAGTTCTCCGCAATGGAGGGGTCATCAATCTGAACGGTCAATCCGGCATCAACAATGGCTTTGTATTCCTCGCGCAGGACATCAGCCCACGCGTAGATAAACTCTTCCTCGCTCTTGTAGTGCTGATTGCCGATCCGGCTGGCCGAGCCCGGTGACAGGGCGGTGATAAAACCGGTGGAAAGTTCTGCAGCTTCCAGGCCGGCCTTGAGGTTGGAAATATCAGCGGCCAGCGCGTCATGTCCGCTGTAGCTGATGGGTCCGGTTGCTGTGGGAAATGCCGTGGCGTTCCGGCCGAGCTGAATTCCGCTTTCCGGATCGGAGTAGGCACCGGAGAATCGGGTCCAGTCCCGCCGGTCGGCAAACGACGTGAGCCGAATGTTTCCGGGTTCGCTGCGGAGGGGGCCGGCCGTGATGGGATTGAATTCGGTAAGTTCCAACCCGGACGTGCGTTGGAAGCTGTATGTCCACCAGGCGCCGTAGTCCACGGCATTGGACATCGCCTTGCCGTATTCCCCGTCTCCGGGGATCGTAATCCCCAGGCTCTTCTGGCGCTGGACGAGGTCAACAACGGCATCGGTCAACAATGATTCAAACTCCGGTGTACGCGCCAGGGTGAAACCGTCGTCGGCATAGGTCCGCGCAGCATTGGCTGCAATAAGCTCCGGTGTCCGGGGCAGGGAACCGGCATGGCTCGTGGGAATGTGGTCGTGCGTCATGGCATATTCCTTCCATCGTTCCTGCCATTAGCACCTTTCCGGGAGGAATATCCCGGGGGAAGCTGCAGCGTCGCGGAGGCAGGTCTCTCAGCTGCTCTGGATGGTGTGGGACTAAATTTTCCCACCGGCAACGCGGGTGCGTCCCCTCCCCGGGTTTCCCCGGGTGCCGAGCGGAAGGGCTTAGCAGCCAGCATGGCCGAACGGGACCAAAAATCCCAATGGCGCGTTATATGACCGGCACCCCAAGAAATATGGCGGAGTATTGCGCAGCTCGGTAAAGCGGCCCAACTCCGTAAAACGGCCTGCTCGGCCCAACTCCGTAAAACTGCCCTGCTCGGTAATACGGCGCAGCGCGGCAGTCCACGGCCTCACGAACGAACGCGTGACGGGGCTGCCGCGCTGACTGCCGCGGAAAAAGATACGGAGCTATTCAGTGCTGCGCTGCGCTGTACGCTTCGCGGATTTCCTGGCTGATTCGTCCGCGGGCACTCGGCTTGTAGCCGTTGGCAGTAGCCCACTCACGAATCTTTCGGCTGTCATCGCTGCGGGGCGCGGCGTCCCGCCGCGCACTGCGTCCGGTTGAACCGCCGCGCAGGCGGCGCCCGGCGGAAATATAGGGACTCAGTTTCTCCCGAAGTTCAGCTGCATGCTCCGATGTCAGGTCAACTTCGTATTGTGCACCGTCCAGGGCCACCCGCACAGTTTCCTGTGCATCTTCCCCGGTAAGGTCATCAATCAATAGGATTTGTCGTTTCTGGGCCACGTGATCTTGTCCCTCTTCTGATAATCCTGAACCACCCCTGTCATTCAGCTTAGTCGTCGGGCTCACTCAGAATAGGCTGCAGGGCTAATTCAGCTTTAACAGTGGATAACTAATCCCCAAAGGGCCCCCAGGCCGCCGGCCGCGGGAAGAACCGGGCCGGCGGCGCAAAGGAAAATGCTCAAGTATTTCCCGGAAGTGGAACCCGTCTAAAGCACGTGTCCACTAACCGGGAAGGCCGCTCCGGACAGTTATGTTCCGGGCCTAGTGGACCGCCACGCCGTCGGGCAGTTCATTGACGGGCCGGCGCACAAAGAACGACGCCGCCAGGGCCACCAGGGAGATGACCGCACCCCAGAAGAATGCCGTATGCACACCGGCAGCAGCGGCCTCAATAGCGGCTGCTCCGTCGTTGATTGCTGCGGTGGTGCCGGCCGTCATCAGGGTGATGAATACCGCGGTGCCCGCCGCCCCGGCCAGCTGCTGAAGCGTATTGATAATGGCGCTGCCGTGCGAGTAAAGCGACTTGTGCAATGAGCCCAAAGCCGAGGTGAAGAGCGGCGTGAAAATGAATCCCAGGCCGGCATTCAGCAGGCAGTGCAGCGCGATCACCACGGGGACGGGGCTGGTCTCGTCCAGCGTCGTCATGCCCCACAGTGCGGCACTGAGCATCAGTGCACCGGGAATGACCAGCGGCCGGGGGCCGAACTTATCGAAGAGCCGGCCCACCACCGGCGACAGGATCGCCATGACGGCGCCGCCGGGAAGGAGCAGCAGACCAGTGTCCAGCGTGCTCAGTTCCAGAACATTCTGCAGGTAGAGCGGCAGGACAATCAGGCAGCCGAACAATGCCATCATGGACACCAGGACCATGACGATGGCAACCACAAAGGGCTTGCTGGCAAAAGTCCGCAGGTCCATGAGGGCCTGGTCCTTCCGCTGGAGCACCAGCTGGCGCAGGATGAACCCGGCCATGGCCAGCACTCCGGCGGTCAGGGGAATCCACAGCGGCATCAGTGCTTTGCCCTGGGCGGCTTCGCCGATGCTGCTGAGGCCAAAGATCAGCCCGCCGAAGGCGAAGGTGGAAAGCACAATCGAGAGCACGTCAAAAGGAACCTTGCGGGGCTCGGTCAGGTTCTGGACCTTCCAGGCGCCCACGGCCAGGGAGAGCAGGGCGATCGGCAGGACGAGCCAGAACATCCAGCGCCAGTCCAGCGCGTTGAGGATGATGCCCGAGACGGTGGGGCCGATGGCAGGAGCCACGGCGATAACAATGGAAATGGTCCCCATCATTTGCCCGCGCCGGTGGGCGGGGACAGCGTTCAGGACGGTGGTCATCAGCAGCGGCAGCATAATGGCAGTTCCGCCTGCCTGAATGATGCGGCCGCCGAGCAGCGTACCGAACCCCGGTGCCAGGGCGGCCAGCAGCGTGCCCGCGCTGAACAGCGACATGGCGGTCATAAACAGGCCGCGCATGGAGAAGCGCTGGAGCAGGAAGCCGGTGGAGGGAATCACCACGGCCATGGTGAGCATGAAGCCGGTGGTGAGCCACTGGGCGGTGCCGGCGGTGATGTCCAGGTCCGCCATGAGGCGCGGCAGTGCCACGCTCATGATGGTTTCGTTCAGGATGACCACGAAGGATGAGACGAGCAGGAGCCCGATCACGGTCTTGGTGCGCGGGTCCAAGGCGTCAGGTGCGGCGGGGGCGGTGCGGCGCTTGGAGGTGCCGGACGACGGCGGCGCGGAGGTGGCGACGGAAGACGGGTCAATACTCAAAAGGGTGGAATCCTGTTCACAGTGGTGTGCGGTCAAATCGGGGCGTGCCCGGGATGCAATCCCAGGCGGCTCCCGTAAGGGCGCCGCCTAGGCGGCAACCTGCTCTTTGACCGGTTTATTCCCGCGCCCCGCGCAGCGCTGCATGGGTGGCGGCGGCGACGGACCCCAGGCCCAGCGCCGCCGTCGTTCCGGCCAGCAGAAGATAAACGGACGGCACAATGGTGGGCAGCGGCAACCCGGACACGTTGACGGCAATACCCATCAGCGGCGGCAGGGCCATGGCGGTTCCCAGCACGACGGCGGCGAGCACCAGCAGCAGCGATTCCATTCCCGTCATTCGCCGCAGCTGGCTGTTGGATGCGCCCAGTGCCCGCAGCAGCATCAGCTCCGGACGCCGCCGCGCCGTGGCCATGACCAGGCTGTTGACCACGGACAGTCCCACGTATCCCAGCAGGACCAGCAGTCCCACTACGGATATCCAGGATTCGGCTTTGCGTTCCGCAGCGCCGGCGGCACCCAGCTGGCCGCTGTCTGATGTGTTCAGGCCCAGCGCGGCAATGTCCGCCGTCAGCTGTGCGGCGTCCGTATTGTCCTCCGCGGTCACCAGCACGTAATCGCTCAGCCCCGTCGTGGTGTGTTCGCGAAGCGTGCCGTTGGCCACCGCCAGATCCCCGAAGCCCAGCCCCCGTGAATAGGTCGCGGCGACGACGGCGGTTGCTTCGGTTCCGTCTCCGTAGGAGAAGGTGAAGTTTCCGCCCACGTCAGTGCCGGTGGATCTGGCGAGGTCTTCGCTGAGGGCCACCGTTCCCGGCTCGGCCAGCCGGTTCAGCGATCCGTCATGTACGCCAAGGTCCAGCGCGGACTCCGGATCCTGCGTTCCCAATCCGGAGATCATGTAGCTCTCAACGGTTTCCTCCACTCCCATGAATGTGGTCGGGACAAGGGCTGCCGACCGGGCAACGGGTGTTGCCGCCCGCACTCCCGGCACTGCAGCAACCTCCCCGGCAAGATCCGCGGAGATCCCCGAGCCCGGAGCGGACACCAGGTACTGGGCCACCATGCCGTCGCGGGACTGCCGTACGGCCTCGCTTTCCACGGTGGCGGGCATGAACAGCTGCACTGATCCCAGGGCCACTGCCAGCGCCAGCGGAACAATGCCCGCCGCCAGCCGGCGCGGAAACGCCGACGCATTCGCCTCGGCCAGAACCATCGACGCGGACGGGCTGCGGCGCAGCAGCGGATGCACTGCTTTGAGGATCCCGGTAACAATCCACGGGCCGAGCACGCCGGCAGCGATGATCAGCAGCAGAACGCTTCCCGCTGCTGCGGCCAGCCCGCCCAATCCGGGAACAGCCAGCGGCGTGAGCGCCGCCAGCAGTCCGGCACCCAGCAGAACCAGTCCCGTGACCGTCCGCTTCCTTCCCAGCGCAGGGGTTTCAGTGGCAGCTTCCCGAAGCGCCGTCGTTGGAGTGGCCCGAACCACTCCGCGCGCTGCCACCAAAGCGGCACCAGCCGCGGCCGCACAGGCGAGCACCACGGCCGCAAGGGCCGGAAGCGGGCTGTAGGCAAGGGCGAAATCTTCCGGGATGACACCGCCGGCTGCGAACTGCCGTGCCAGGAGTTGGGCCAGCCAGAATCCGGGCTGCGCCCCCAGGACTGCGGCAGCTCCGGACACCAGCAGCACCTCGCGAACAACCATGCCCAGGGTCTGGCCCGCCCCGGCGCCCACGGCACGCAGGAGGGCGAATTCCCGGCGCCGGCCCAGGATGGACAGTGACAGGGTTCCGGCGGTCACAAAGAGCGCCGTCATCACGGCGGTTCCCGCCAGTGAGGTGCTGAGCAGCAGCAGTGTTGAACGGCCGGCACCGCCCAGGGTTTCCACGTCTCCGCGGCGGTCTCCGGTGTAGCCGACGACGCCGCCCACTTCCGTTTCGATGGCCGCCGCGAGCTTTTCGGGTGTTGTTCCCTCCCGGGCGATCACACCCACCGTGGCAACGCTGTCGCCGTGCGGCCACAAGGCAGCCGCGCCTGCGGAGCTGAGGAAGACGGCCGGTGTGGCAGCGCCGGCGGCATCCTGTTCGGCTGCATCCTCGGCGGCGGCTACTCCCGACACCAGGTACTCCGCGGGCTCTCCCCCGTGGGACAGCACGATACGTGCGCCCGGTTCAACTCCGAAGGACCCGTCCAGCACAACCTCGCGGGCTCCCTGCGGGGCACGGCCGGAAACCAGCGCATACGGGGCCAGCTCCGCCGATTCCCAGGCCGCGGCCTCCACGCTCCGGCCTTCGGCGCTGACCAGCGGGATACTAACGGTGCCGATCGCCCGCTCCACCCCCGGTACGGCGGCAACGGCAGAAACCGTGTCGGCCGGAAGCAGGACGCGTTCGGCGAAAGGCACCGCAACGTCCTCCGGAACGGGCATCGACTGCGGAGCCCCGATCACGACGTCGGCACCGGCAAGGCGCTGCGGCGCGGTTCCTCCGCGCAGCCCGGATTCAATCAGGACTC
Organism: Arthrobacter sp. TJ-58; assembly: GCF_058269295.1. Taxonomy (NCBI): domain Bacteria; kingdom Bacillati; phylum Actinomycetota; class Actinomycetes; order Micrococcales; family Micrococcaceae; genus Arthrobacter; species Arthrobacter sp. TJ-58. The sequence goes on along the minus strand of NZ_JBZCNM010000001.1, from coordinate 519,691 downwards.
CCATGGCGGTGATCAGCGCCGCGCACAGGAACACGGCCACAAAGACGCCGGCGAACCCGCCGCGGTTGTGCCGGATGGATGATTTGGCAAGTGCCAGCATGTCTACCGCTCCCCCAGGTAAGCCACGCGTTCGGTGACATCCCGGACGCTGGCATTGGCCAGGCTGCCGTCCAGGCGCCCGTCGGCGAGGAAAATGACGGTATCGGCGGAGCAGGCGGCCACCGGGTCATGGGTCACCATCACCACGGTCTGGCCCAGATCCGCCACGGTGTGCCGCAGCAGGTCAAGCACCTGCCGGGCTGTTCCCGAGTCGAGAGCTCCGGTCGGCTCATCGGCAAATACCGCATCCGGCCGGGTAATCAGCGCCCGGGCAATCGCGGCCCGCTGCTGCTGCCCGCCGGAAAGTTCCTGCGGCATCCGGTCATTCAGCCCGCTCAGCCCCACAGCTTCCAGCACATAGCCAAGCCACTCCCGGTCCACGCTGCGGCCACCCAGCAGCAGCGGCAGCGTGACATTGCGGGACACGGACAGCTGGGGCAGCAGGTTGTAGGACTGGAACACGAATCCCACATGGTCCCGGCGGAACGCCGTCAGCGCCCTCCGGCGCAGCTTCGAAATGTCAGTGGACCCCAGCAGCACCCGCCCGCTGTCCGGAGTGTCCAGTCCCGCGGCCATCTGCAGCAGGGTGCTCTTGCCGGACCCGGACGGGCCCATGACGGCAGTGAAGGTTCCGGCCGGAACAGCAAGGGACACCTCATGCAGGGCGGTCACGCGTGCGGTTCCCGTGCGGTAGCTCTTGGCCACCGCCTCCAGCTGCAGGGCAGCCGGTCCGGAAAACTCAGTGGTATCGGTGTACATGGGCTTCATCCTCTTCTCTGGCGGGCGGTCTGCTGCCGCCGCTTTTCTCCTGCCATTGACGCTACGGAGAAGGACCGCGCCGGCCGATACAGCCAACACCCCAATCCGGGGTATAGCTGGCTATACCCACGGTGGAACGGGGGCAGGGCATAATCGGGCAGGTGAGCTTTCTTTCCCGCGCCGGCCTGCAGTCCCGTCTTCGGGATATTGGCTTCCTCCTGCGCGAGGCCATGAACTGGCCGGCGTCGCTGGGAATCCTCGTAGCCGGCGTCGTGCTGCTTCCGTTCCTGCCGCTGGGCGTTGGCCTGTACGCGGTTCCCCGCCTGCTGGGAACCCTCAATCTGCTCGCTGCCCGGGCCCAGGGCCGCGCTGCACGCTATGCCGGCGCCGTCGTGCCCTTTGACCGCCGTTATCTGGAGGGCAGGAAGAATTTCGGCGAGCTGGCGGCGCTGGTCAGTGCACCGGAAACCAAGCGGGATGTTTCCTGGCTGCTGTTCCACTGTGCTTTTGCGCTGCTGGCCGGCTGCCTTGCGGTGGCCCTGCCGCTGGCCGCCGTGCTGTATATAGGGACGGCACCGTGGTGGCCGCTGTTTCCGCAGTCCGCGCCGCTCGATTTTGTAGTTCCCGTGACCAGCTGGCCCGCCGCAGGATTCACCGTCCTGCTGGGCCTCGTCTACGGCGTTGCCGCCTGGCTGTTGCCGCCGTGGATGGCCCGCCGGCTCAGCGGCGGCACGCTGGCGATCCTCTCGCCCCGCCGGTATGACGAACTCGCCCGCCGGATCCAGGATCTTTCCGCAGCCCGCGCCAGCGCACTGACGGCCCACGCAGCAGAGCTGCGCCGCATCGAACGTGAGCTGCATGACGGAGCGCAGAACCGGCTGGTGGGAGTGGTGATGATGCTCGGGCTGGCGCAGCGGGCGGCGGAGACCAATCCGGCTGCCGCAATGCCTTTTATCGGGCGTGCCCAGGACGCCGCCACCGAAGCCCTGGCCGGTCTGCGGGAAGCGGTGCACGACATTTATCCGCCGGTCCTGGATGAGCTGGGCCTGGGCGGAGCGGCATCTGCACTGACCAGCAGGTCCCCCATCAGCTGTTCGCTGGACGTGCAGGGACTGCAGCGTGCTCCCGCAGCGGTGGAATCCGCCGCCTACTTTGTCCTGGCCGAAGCCCTGACCAACGCCGCGAAACATTCCGACGCCTCGCACATCGAAGTGCTCCTGCGCACAGAAACCGCACCGCGCGAGGATGTGCTGGTGGTCCGGGTGAACGACGACGGGCGCGGCGGCGCTGCCGTTGCGGGTGCCGGCGATCCGGCGGCCGGGTCCGGCACCGGCCTGGCCGGAATTGCCCGCCGCGCCGCAGCCTTTGGCGGCACGTTGTATCTGACCAGTCCGCCCGGCGGGCCAACCGAACTAAGGGTGGAGCTTCCATGCGCCTTCTGATCGCCGAAGATGATGCTCTGCTGCGCGCCGGGCTTGAGCTGCTGCTGCAGGGCGAGGGATTTGAGGTGGTTGGCTCCGCGGACAATGCCGAGGACCTGCTGGCAGGCTTTGAACCCGGCAGTGCCGACGGCGCCGTCCTTGATGTGCGGATGCCGCCGACCTTCACCAACGAGGGGCTGCGCGCTGCCCTGGAACTTCGCTCGCGGGTGCCGGACTTTCCGGTCCTTGTCCTGTCCGCTTATGTTGAGGACCGGTACGCAAGCCGGCTGCTGGCCTCCGGCGCCCAGGGTGTGGGCTACCTCTTAAAGGAACGCGTGGGCAAAGTGGGCGATTTTGTCGAGGGCCTGCGCCGGGTCCTGGCCGGCGGAACCGTCATGGATCCGGAGGTCATCGCCCAGCTGTTCAGCCGGCGCAGCACCCGTGACCCCATCCGGTCGCTGACTCCCCGCGAGTTTGAAGTGCTGGGGCTGGTGGCCGAGGGCCTGGGCAACACCGCCATTGCCCGGACCATCTCCGTATCCGAGACAGCGGTCAGCAAGCACATCGGCAACATCTTCGCGAAACTGGGCCTCTCGCCGTCGGACAGCGGCCACCGCCGCGTACTGGCCACGTTGGCGTATCTGCGGACTTAGCCGTACCTGCGGACCCAGGCGTATCCGGGGACCTAAACGGCACTAAATCCCCGTGCTGACGCGGGTTCGGGAACCTCCTGTGCCGGCACCCACAGGCCACTCCAGAGGTGCCACTCACGCCTCCGTGCGAGCTTCGTTACTAAATAGTTACCATCCCGTAACCGTCTTGTACGGTAGTACTCATGCCGTTATCTGAAGCGGCTCCCTTGACTTGTTACCTAGCTCTGCCGCTGGTCAAGGTCCACAGATTTCACACTTCGGCAGAGGCGGGGGAACCACTTACGGGTTCCTTATGAATCCTTGGGGTTAAGTCAGCCGAGGTTTCTTCGGCGGACCGGATGACTCCCATCCGCATCCGACAGCTCACCTCGCAGGTATCGGGAGAGGTAACTTATTTTGTTGAACAATACTCGTGGAACCCACAGCGCCGACAACACCGGACTGTGGACTGCACTTGCAAACGCCACCACCGGCAAGGCCCGCACCATCGGCACCGCAGCAGCTGTCCTGGCAGCAGGCTCCGGCCTGGTCCTCAGCATGGCCGGCCCCGCTTCGGCAGGCGTCGTCGCCAACGACTCGACCGAGTCCTACACCGCCCCTGCTGCTGTAGCCGCTCCGGCTGCTCCGGTAGCTCCCGCAGCTGCTCCGGTTGAGGCTCCTGCCCCCGCCGCAGCATCCACCCACGTGGTCCAGTCCGGCGACACCCTGAGCGCCATCGCCAGCACCTACGCCGTCACCCTTGACGACATCCTGGCGCTGAACGGCCTTTCGCTGGATTCCATCATCTACCCCGGCGATGTCATCACGTACGCCGGCGGCGCTGCTGTTGAAGCTGCTTACGCCGCACCGGCTGCAGTGTCCTACGATGCTCCTGCAGCAGTGTCCTATGACGCTCCCGCTGCAGCCTCCTACGCCGCTCCGGTGGAAGAGACCGCCGCCGTGGCCGACTTCAGCACCTTCAGCACGCAGGCTTCCTCCGTGACGCCGGCTGCCGCTCCCGCTGCTAGCGGCACCAACGCCATCATGCTCAGCTCCGCATACGCCCAGATGGGTGCCGTCCAGGACTGCACCATTCTGGTTGAGGTTGCCCTCCGGGCAGCCGGCCACTCGGTTGGCGACCTGGCTCCCGCGCAGCTTGCTGCTTACGGAACCCCGGTTTCCGACCCCCAGCCGGGCGACATCGCCTACTACGCCGACGGCGGCATGGGCGTTGCCCACATCGCCATCTACGTAGGCAACGGCCAGGCCATCCACAGCGGATGGGGCGGCAACCAGACTGTGCTGCAGAGCGCCAACGTTGGTTCCGGCGCCGTGTACTACCGCGTAGCGTAATCACGCACTAGCTCCCATCGGAGCGCGGGAAGCGAACGGACCTGCAATCTGATGGATTCATAAAAAGGAACGCCCGGCCAGCTGGCCGGGCGTTCCTTTTTGCCGTTGAGCGTTTACTTTGACGTGCGCGGATGTGCGCGCAGTGTCAGGTCCGCCGGAAGTCAGGCTTCCGGACCGGTCTGGCCGTCCTGCTGTTCCGGGCTGTCCTGCTGTTCCTGGGAGTCCGGGGCATCCTGCTGTTCCTGGGAGTCCGGGGCGTCAGAGTGATGCCGGCCGCCGTGGCCGTGCCCGGGACCGTCTTCGATCATGCCGTCGCGGGCAGGCCCGTCGCCGTCGCCGCGGACATCTCCGTCATCGTCGCGCACCTTGCGGTCGCCGTCGTTCCTGCCCTGATCCGGCGCGGATTCCCCGTCTGAGTTCTCCTCCTGGGTGTCCGGGTCTGTCTCAGTTCCCTGATCCGTCTTGTCCTTATCCGCCTTGTCTGGCTTGTCTGCCTTGTCCTTCTCTGCCTTGTCGCCGCCGCCGTCGCGCTCGTGCCGCGTCTCGGCGTCGGACTCAGACTCCGATTCGGACTCCTGGCCCTGCTGCTCCTGCTGCTGTTCAGTCACAGAGGCCTGTTCCGAATCCGCAGTTGTGTCGGCCGTGGCCATACCGGCAAAAAAGGAGCCGACCAACAGGACCAGACCGCCAACTACGCCCAGGATCCATCCCAGCGGGCCCCTGGCCTTGTCCCGAAATGCCATCGTTTCATGCACCTTTCGAAGAGTGGATGTGCTGACACTCTTATTTTCGGAGCCGATTCTTCGAAGATTCTTAGACCCCGCGCCGTCCCCCGGCCAGGGGAAGGCGAACTTCCACCACGCCGCCGGAGCGGCCGACGGCTGCGGGTTCTCCCCCGGCCGGCAGGGCGCGGACACTGCCGCCATAGCGGGCAGCGATTTCCGCTACGAGGGCGAGCCCCAGCCCGTAGTGTCTCGGCGCCACGTTGTCTTCTCCTACGCCGGCGCCGTTGCCTTCAGTGCCGTCCCCTTCGGTTCCGTCCCCTTCGGTTCCGTCCCCTTCAGTGCCGTTCCCTTCAGTGCCGGTGCCGTCTCCGTCGGCGCTGCCGCCCTCTGCGCCACCCGTTTCCCGGTTTCGTACGGAGGCAAACCGTTCAAACGCCTGCCGGGTAAAGCCTGGCGGAAATCCGGCTCCGTCATCGGCGACGCGAATCACAGCAACGCGTCCGCTGCTCCCCACGGAGAACCGCACGAGCGACCGGGCATAGTCCAGGGCGTTGGCCCCGAGCGCCGTGAAGATCCGCTGCAGCGCAAACTGTCCGCCCAGCACGGTTATTTCGGGAGCCGGGGCGTCCAGCTCGAGCGTCAACCCGCGCCGGAGGGCTTCGGGCTCCAGCGAGCTCACGGCGGACCGCGCCAGAGGCACCAGGTTAACCGGCTCCGGAGGTCCGGAGTGCCGGGGATCCGCGGACATCAGCAGGTCCTCGAGGATGCCTGTGAGTACTTTGGTGTCCTCCACGATGTCATCGGCAGCCTCGAGTGCTCCCTCGTTCACAGTGACGTCTTGCAAGTCATCAGCCTCCCCGCCGGAGGGGGTCGCTGAGGACGAAGAGGAATTCGACAACCGGCGCCGGAGCAACTGGGCACGGGTGCTGAGAAGGGTCAGCGGTGTCCGCAGTTCATGGCTGGCGTCGGCCACGAACCGACGCTGCAAAGCCAGCGCTTCAGCCATGGGCCGCATGGCAGCCCGTGCCGCTGCGGCGGAAAGAGCGCCCGCCACCAACCCGGCAGCCAGCACCGACACCACCAGCGCCAGTGCCAGGCGGCGGAGCTGTTCCGTGGCCTCATGCGTATCGACTGCGGCCTGCACCACATCACCGCCGCGCCGCACAGTGAGGACTTCGTACGTCCGGTCTCCGGCGGACACGGTGTCCCGCCGGGATCTGTCCGTACCGGCAACCTCGGCCAGCGCTTCCTGGTCCGGCAGGCCCGACGGCATGTTGCGGGAAACCGCCAGCCTGCCGTCGTCGTACACAGCCAGGAAGACGTCCAGCGGCGCCTCCCGCGGAGAATCGAACTGCACCGCTGACATCAAAGTCTGCTCGGCGGCCTCACGGGTTTGAGTGGAAACCAACCCGTAAACCAGGACGGCGGCCAGACCCAGCAGCACGACGGTCAGCGCCGTGAACTGGGCTGCCAGGCGCCCGGTGGCTTGCCGCAGCTCGGCTTCCTCCGGGCTGCGCTGTTTCCGGGCCACGGCGGCACGCTTCGCCGCCGGCCGCCCGAACCTCATGTGCGGGCGCCGAGCCGGTAGCCGATGCCGCGCACCGTCAGCACAGCATCCTTACCCAATTTCCGCCGCAGGTAATGCACATAGGTGTCCACCACGCCGTCGTCGTCGGCTTCCGGAAAGACCGCTTCCAGCAGGTCGGCACGCGGAAACACCTGACCGGGCCGGCGGGCCAGATGCTCCAGCAGTGCGCCTTCCCGGTCAGAGAGCAGCACCACGTCCCCGGCGTCCGTGGTGACCGTGCGGCCGGTGGTGTCCAGGGTGCCGCCGGGCACGGGCAGCACCGGAACCCGGGCAATATTCCGTCGCCGCAGCGCCCGCAACCGAGCCAGGAGCTCGTCGATGTCGAACGGTTTGGCCATATAGTCTTCGGCCCCGCGGTCCAGGCCTTCCACCCGGTCCGCGGCATTGCCCAGGGCAGAGAGGATGAGCGCCGGTGTCAGCACACCGCGGCTGCGCAGCCGCGTGAGAACGTCCAGTCCCTCGATAGCGGGCAGGCCGCGGTCCAGCAGCAGGACGTCGAAGGGTTGGGTCAGGCCCTCGTGCAGTGCGCGCTGACCGTCAAAGGCCAGCGTCACCAGATAACCCTCCGATTTCAGGAGGTCCGCCAGCATCCTGGCCAGCCGGCGGTCATCTTCCACGACGAGGATCCGGGGTCGGTCCGTCATGCCGAAAGTCTATTGGCCGGACACGCGGCGGGTCCGGTGTCAGTGCCGGTTTGGGGGTTGGCCGGGGCCAATTGCCGGTTGCGTGACGGCTGTGGAGGGCAATGCCTTCGCCTTGCGGGAGGTGGTGAGCAGGACAACGACGACGGCGACCGCCGCGCCGATGGTGGTTTCCACCGCCCGGTCCACAGTGAGGTCCCAGACCGGCTGGCTTGACACGAAACCGGTCATCAGCAGCGCTACAGGAGTCAGGAAGATCATGGCCAGCCCGTAATGCCGGATCACGTAGACCTCCCCGGCGAACTGGAGCAGTGTCAGCAGGACGGCCAGCTGCACCGGGGTCCAGTCCGGCTGCAGCAGCAGGGCGGAGAGCAGCACACCTGCGTAGGTTCCCACAATGAAATGTACGGCCCGCAGTGGAGCCCGCGCCGCATCAGCGGCGGCGATCGGGGCACACGCCGCCAGCATGGCCCAGTAGCTGTGTCCCGGTCCCACCAGCGCGGCGAGGGAACCGGCGGCGGCGACGGCCGCGATGTACCGGCCTGAGTGCTTGAAAATTGCTTTCCAGTCCGGTGCCGGCCGCGGTGTCAGGGGAAGCACGGGGGTATGCCTGCGGGCGTGTGCCCGGCCGGCGATTCCGAGCAATATGGCCGTCAGCGCGCTCCCGCCTGCCGCCAGTGCGGCTTCGCCGGGGGAACCGGAAAAGGGTGCGGCGGCGGTCGCAGTGAAAGCGAAGATGTAGGTGAACGGTCCGGCCGGGCGGACACGCAGATAGTCGGCGGCAACGGAGATGATTCCGGCGATAAGGGTAGCGGCCGCCACGACTTCCCATCCGCTCCGTCCGGCCAGCGACATGGTCACTCCGGCAACCACGGTCAGGGTCATCAGGGCACCGGACTGGGTTTGATGCCGAAGCCGGCGCCAATGCGGTTCACTGCGGCCGAAGACTCCCGTCAAGGACCCGAAGATGGCACACATCGTCAAGTCGGTGCGGTCGAGCAGGATCAGTACCAGGAGCGGAATCAGCAGCCCCGCAGCAACGCGGACTGCCGGAATCCGGTGGCCCCGGCCAGCCGGAACCGACAGGAAATTATGAAGGGAGTGGATCACGGAAAAACGGGCCTTTCACTGCGGCTGAAGAGACAGGTCGCCGCTCTTCCAGCCTACGAGTGCACTTCGCTCCGGCAGCGGAACACCCCACGTGATGCCTGTCGCAGCGGGGCAGCCCCGCCGCCCCGCTACCCCGTAACGCCGCCGCCCCGCAGCCCCGCTACCCCGCCGCTCCGCCGCCCCGCTACATCCGGGCCTTGGTTTTGGCAGTCGCCTTGGCCGACCAGGGGTCCTCGGGCCAGGGGTGTTTGGGATACCTGCCGCGCATCTGGGCCCGCACCTGCAAATACGGTCCGGCCCAGAAGGATGCCAGATCATCGGTCACAGCCAGCGGCTGGCGTGCCGGGGACAGCAGATGGAACAGCACGGGCACCCTGCCCTGGACCACGCGCGGGGTTTCCGCCCAGCCGAAGCACTCCTGCAGCTTGACCGCTACAACCGGTCGGCCGCCGTCGTCGTCGGGTTCCGGATAGCTGATCCGGACATTGGAGCCGCTGGGAACGGCGAGGCGTTCCGGTGCGAGCTCGGCCAGCCGGGAAGCCTCGGGCCACGGCAGCAGGCGGCGCAGTGGTTCTGTGAGGTCTATGCCGTTCACCGAGGCGCCTGCGGCGAGGGCCGACAGTTCGGGAGCCAGCCAGTCATCCAGACGGGCCAGCAGCGCCGGCTCGGAGACATCCGGCCACGGCTCCCCGAGCTCGCGGCGGATCAATGCCATACGGCGCCGCAGCGCATCCGCGGCGGGAGAGAAACCAATGATGCCCAACCCTTCCTGCTTCAGAGCCCGCGCCACTGCCGCCCTGCCTTCGGCCGCCGTCGGCCGCACCGGTGTGGAGGACAGCACGATCGCCCCGAGGCGGCGCTCACGCCTGGCGGTGACCCGGCCGGACACGAACCGAGCTTCAACCGTGTCGGTAAGCAGGTGCTGCGCCGCGGCAGCGGCAGTTTCTCCGCTCAGCGGTGCAGCCGAGCGAATCACCGCTCCGGTGCCGGCGGCGTCACGGCCCTGGGCGCGGGTGACTTCGGCGACTGCGAGCCATTCGTGGCCGGTCAGCGGGCTGCCGGCCGGCAGTCCGGCGCGGGTTCCGGACGAGAGCAGGTAGCGCTCCGGTCCTTCCCCGGGCACCCTGCGGGCAAGGCGGTCCGGGAACGCCAGTCCGACGACGAATCCCATGGTCTCCGAAACCGGAACATCAGCTGGATCCGAAGGACGGATTGGATTCCCGGCAGATGCTTTTTCGCCCCTTGACCCTTCACGGCGGACAATTCCCTGCATGCGCCGCACGTCCTCGGACCAGCGGCGCTCTCCCGGCTCCCGTCCGGACCGCAGGGCAGCCAGGAGCCGGGTAAGGTCAGCGCCGGGTGCACGGTGATCCCCTGCGACCAGTGCTACGGCCTCCGCCGCAGTGCGGGCTCCGACCACCTTGGAGCCGTCCAGCAGAGCCCTTGCCAGGCGGGGATCGGCGGGGATCCGGGCCAGGGTCTTGCCCACACGGGTGACGGCTCCGGAAACATCCACGGCGCCGAGGGTCTTCAGTACAGTTTGGGCATCTTCCATGGCTGCGTGCGGCGGAGCATCCGGCAGCGCCAGGCCTTCGCCTCCCGGCGAGCCCCAGCAGGCCAGGACGAGAGCTGCGGAGGTCAGATCCGCCACGGAAATCTCGGGCGTTTGATGTGCCGGAGCTGCACCGAAAGTTCGCTCGTCATAGCAGCGAACCACACGGCCCGGTCCCTGCCTGGCAGCACGTCCGGCCCGCTGCTCCGCTGAGGCCCGGGAACAGGAAACGGTCACCAGGCCGGACATTCCGCGCGCTGCATCCCGGCGCGGTTCGCGGGCCAGCCCGGAATCGATGACCAAGCGAACTCCTGGTACGGTCAGGGAGGACTCGGCCAGGCTGGTGGAGACGATGATCCGGGGCCGGTCTCCTGCTGCTCGGCCGGATACCGCGCGGTCCTGGTCCCGCGGATCGATCTGTCCGTGCAGTTCCAGGACTTCGGTTCCGGCGCCGGCGCGGCTGCGGATACGGGAGGCGACGGACGAGACTTCCCAGGCTCCGGGAACGAAAACAAGGGCGTCGGCCTGCGGGTTCCCGGTCAGGAGTTCGGCGTGGGCGGCAGCCGCTGTGTCGGCAACGTGGTCCAGGAAGGTCCGCGTCACCCCGCGCTCGTCCAGACGCAGGGAAGGAGCTGGCTGCCAGCGGATGTCCAGCGGATAGAGGGCAGACGGACAGCCGACAACGGGGACCGGGCCGCCGCCGTCGTTCCCGATCAGCGAAGCAAAACGCGGCGCGTCCAGTGTGGCGGACATGGCCACCAAGGTCAGGTCCTCGCGCAGCTGCCGGACCTCGGTGAGCATGCCCAGCAGCAAGTCCGTTTCCAATCCGCGCTCATGCACTTCATCGAGGACGACGGCGGTGATGCCTTCCAGCCCCGGATCGGTTAGGAGCCGGCGCAGCAGGATACCGGGGGTTACGAACTCGACGATGGTTTCCGGGCTGGTGTGGCTCTCGCCGCGCACCGTATAGCCGATGCGGGCGCCCACCGGGCTGCCGTCCAGCGCGGCGAGCCGGCGGGCTGCCGATCGTGCCGCCACCCGGCGCGGCTGCGTCACGACAATGCGCGGCGGCCGTCCGGCTGAACTTTCCTGCAGAGCCAGAAGATTGGCAAGCAGTGGCGGAACCAGCGTCGTCTTTCCGGTTCCCGGCGGAGCCTGCACAACTGCGGCGCTCTTCCCGTTTTGGGGATCAAGGGCGGAGAACAGATCGGCGAGCGCCTCCGCGAAAACCAATCCCGTCCCAATGTGCTGAAGGTCGAACGGCACCTGCGGGAGGAAACTGGGGATGCCGGATATCTGCGGTGTGCTCACATCCCCTATTCTCTCGTGTATTGCCTCATGCCCAACCTCATACCCCACCCCGTGCTTGGCCAAGGTGTTCACTTCAAGCCCGGCGGCCGCGGCGCAGTGGAACTATAGGCATGGCCCGTGGGCGTGGTGATGACCACCGTATGTCGGCCCTCGGTGCCGGTCCGTGCACTCCAGTCCGGTGCTTCCTTGGCCTGGTTGCATGCCTCGCACAACCCCTGGATATTCTCCGCCGAGGTCGCCCCGCCCTTCCGGAACGGAACAATATGGTCGTAATGCCGGATGGGAGCCCCGCACCACGGCATACGGCAAACGTGGTCGCGGGCTGCGATGAAGCGCGCCAAGCCGCGCGGTACCAGCCGTCCCCGGGAATCCATTCCTGTCAGCTGGCCCGTCTCCGGCACCGCGTATAACCGGCGTAACCACACCTCGGTCCGCGGATCCGGCCGTACCGGATGCTCTGGCGCCCTTCCCCATTCGGATGCCGGTCCGGCATCTTGTGAAGGGCCCGAAAGTGCTGTTGCCGTCCGGCGGGAGACAGATGCGGTGGTCCGCGCATTGGTCTCTGCAGCGTCCTTGCCGGGTTCTGTTCCGGCCTTGCCCGGCTTTGTTCCGGCCTGGCGCGGCTTTGTTTCGGCCTGGTTCCCGCGGATCAGGTCCCTCGCCCACTGCGCCGGCACCATTCCGTACCCTGCCAATACGGCAGGCTCCGAACCGTCCGGAACCACAACGCCTCCGCGGCCGGTCTCTTTCCCTTCTCCACCAACCGGATTCGGCAGGACGCCGGCGAGCAGGGACCGGTCGGTCATGATCAGCTGCACCTCCACCCGCACATCTTCAGCGCGTGCCTGTCCGGTGACCCGCTCCACCAACGTGTCGGCCATGATCTGGCCCCGGCTCCGCGGATCCCCCGCCGCCCGCAACCGATCAGCCTCCCGGGACAGAGACGCGAATACTCCCACCCCCTGGGACACCGGCAGCAACCCGGTCAGATAGGTCATGGTGTCCGGCGCCGGCCGGCATGACACATACCGCTCCGAAACCGCCTTCGCCGCACGCTTGACCACTGCCTGCGGATCCAGGCCGTACGACAGTGACTTGATCCGGGCAATCAGCTGCCGGTCTCCCAATGCCTCCAGCTCATTGAGGTTCCCTGCCACCGTCTCATCCACATGCTGCCGGTCCTCCAGCGACAGGCACGCGGTCTCCCGCACCAGAAGCGTTGCCCGCCACTCGCTGATGACACCGGCGCTCAGGGCCCGGAGAGTGTACGGCATCTCTTCCGTGAGGATCCGAGCCAGCCCCAGCAGGCGCATGCCTCGGTGTGGAGACTCGCGGCGAGCCAACCCGATCTGCGCTCCCACCCCGCGGCCCAGATACTCTGCCGCTACCCCTGCCCGGGCCTGAGCCCGGCGCGTTGAAGCATCAAAGGCTGCAGCTGCCCGGGCCTGAGCTGCCGCAGCCGCTGCCTTCAATTCTTCCAACGCGCGGATCTCATCGATCAGCCGCGCCCGCTCTCCCGCTTCCAATGCTGCCAATCTCCCGTCAGCCGTCGACGTCCGCTCGGCCCCCGCCATCCCCTCGGGGTTCAACGTCCGCCCAACCGTCGATGTCCGCTGAATCTTCGATGTCCGCTCAACCGTCGATGTCCGCTCAGCCGCATCGAGGCCACCACTGCCGCAGCCGTGCTGCGGGATCAGCCCGGAAAGCTTCCTCGCTCCGGGCTGGGATCTCATCTGCCGCAAAGATTCGTACATGTGTTCTATTTTATTGTGCGATGACCTTTTCGGCGGCCTTTTCCATTACTGGTTCTTTACCCGTGATTACTGGCAGAGCACGTCCCCGCGGGGACAATAAAGAACCATAAGGGCCGACGGACAACAGATCTGAGGACCAAGGAATGGATCGCAACGATCACCATCCCGACACCAGGCTGAGCGAACTCAGGTCCGGCACCACCGCGGAACAAGCCCTGGACTTCTTCGATTCGCTCCCACCGGTGGGCATCGAAGAGCTCGAAGGCTTTTGGCAGGGTGCAGATCTGCCCACCGGCCACCCGTTCGACGGACTCCTGGGACCCCTGGGATGGCAGGGAAAGCAGTTTGACGGGCCCGACGGCGCACACCCGCTGGTCTTTGCCGACAGACGCGGAAGGCGCTTTGAAGTGAATCCCCGAGTTGTTCCGCTGGCCGCCGCCCTCCGGCTGGCGCCGTTGGTCCGCACACCAACCGTCCTCAGACCGCTCGCCGCCCGCATGATTCGGCCGCTGCTGCCGCTGGCCCGGACCTCCCAACCGAAGGCGCGCCTGCGCATGACGCAGTATCGCGGAGTTCTGAGCGCAACCATGATCTACGACGCACTGCCCGTCAACGACATATTCCGTCGGGTGAACAGCAGCACACTGCTCGGCGCCATGGATCTGCGCGGCCCCTACCCGCCGTTTCTGTTCACCCTCCGGCAAGACTGATGCGACCCTCCGAGGAATCACTGGCAGCACGGCTCCGCACGGCAGGCTGTGTGTTTGCCGAAGAGGAGGCCCGCCTCCTGCTCGCTGAAGCCGCCGGCTCCGCAACTCTGGATCAGATGGTTCAGCAGCGCTGCGACGGTTTCCCGCTTGAGCAGGTCCTTGGCTGGGCAGAGTTTTACGGGCTGCGGATACCGGTTGCCCCCAATGTCTTCATTCCCCGGCGGCGGACGGAGCTGCTCGCAGCCCGAGCCATTGCGCTGCTCGAAAGCCTCAGCCGTCCGGTGTTCGTGGAGCTTTGCTGCGGATCCGGGGCGGTCAGCATGGCCGTTGCCGCGCACACGACCCCCGCGCCGGAGGCTTACGCCGTTGATCTTCAAACCGCTGCCGTCACCTGCGCCGGCATCAATCTGGCGGGGCAGGCATCGGTTTTGCAGGGCGACCTGTTCGAGGCGCTGCCGTGCGGGCTCCGCGGCCGGATCGACGTCGTCGTCGCCAACGCCCCCTATGTTCCCACCGCCAAGCTCGGCACCATGCCCCCGGAGGCACGGGATTATGAACCCCCGCTGACTCTCGACGGCGGTGCTGACGGACTGGAGGTGCTGCGGCGCATCATCGAGTCGGCCCCTGCGTGGCTGGGGCCGGAAGGCTGGGTGCTGGTGGAGTGCAGCCGGAGTCAGGCCGGGGCTGTGGCTCATCTCATGGCGGCGCGGGGACTGCACCCGGGAATCGTCTGCGGGGAGGAACCGGAGGCAACAATCGCCGTCGGCCGCCGGTCACCTGGTAAAGCGGCACCGCAAAGATAGGGAAGACTGGAACCTCATCATCTCTAAAGGCGGAAACACTTGATCTCTCTTCAGCAGGACACCGACGGCTTCGTTCGCATGGACCGCCATTTTCCCCAGTCGGCGTCCGTCAGCATCAGCTTCACCGACGGAACCACCGAAATCATCACCGGCGAGCAGATGAACAAGGCCTACGACGCCGCCCTGGCGGATTTCCGCGAAAAGAACCATTTGGACGCCAAGGGATTCACCCGCATTGCAAAGAAGCGGGTCCTGGACAACAACAAGATCAACTTTGTTCCGGTTTCCCCCGGAATGGCTCAGTAGGCGGACCGTTCCGCGGCGCCGGCTGAGTCCGCTGCCCTGCCTGAAGCCAGGTGTCCGGTAACGAGCCGCAGCAGTTCGGGCACCACGGCGGAATGGAAGTAATGGCCCATGCCGGGAACCGTGGCCTGGCGTGCTCCGGGGATGGCGGCCGCTGTGGCGGCGCCCCCGCTGGGATGCACCACCGGGTCCCGGTCTCCGTGGATAATCAGCGCGGGAGCCTGGATTGCGGCCAGGTCGCGGGTGCGGTCTGAAGAAGCGTTGATGGCCCCCAACTGCCGGGATCGGGCAGTTCCCCGGTCCGGGTAGTCACCGCGGTCCCAGGCCAGCCCGGCCTGTTCGGTCTCGAAGCCGGCATCGGCAGGGTAAGTCCGGCCGGACAGATGGCCCATCAGGGCAACCCGCGACCGGATGAACTGCTCCCGGGTGCGCGGAGGCCGTGCCGCAAACCTCAGCTTGGTGGACAGGGACGCCTCGCCGATTCCCCGGGCACCGGTGGTTGAAATCATAGAGGTCAGGGTGAGGACCCGGTCCGGGTGATGGGCGGCCACGGACTGGGCAATCATGCCGCCCAGGGACATTCCCGCGACATGGGCGCGTGAAATCTCCAAGTAATCCAAAAGCTCCACGACGTCCTCCGCCATGTCCTCGACCTGGTAGGCCCCGGGCACCGGACGTCCCAGCGCCTGGTGCAGCAGGGACGGCGTGGGTGTTGCCATGCGGCTGGACCGGCCGGCGTCGCGGTTGTCGAACCGGATGACGCGGTACCCGGCTGCGGCCAAGCCGTCCACAAAACCGTTCGGCCAACAGGTCAGGTCCAGCCCGAGACCGGCGACCAGGACCACCGGTTCGCCGTCGTCCGGCCCGTTCACCCGGTAGCAGAGCCGCACCCCGGATCCGAGGGAAGCAAAGCGGTCCCCTTCCGGCTTGTTTGCGTCCTCGGCGGCCGTGAACTGCAAATACTCATCCACCACGTTTCCCTTCTGCAGATCCCTGCGGTCAGCCAGGAAGTTCATGGTCATCAGCCACGGCTCCTGCGTGCCCTGCCGCGGCAGGTCGGCCAGGCTGCGCTGGACGTACCCGGCGCCGAAATCCAGCAGCGGCCGCGTTTGAAGGCCCTCCGGCGTAACGGGGACAGCTGCGCTCAGCCCGTGCCGGTCCATGTGGGTCAGCAGGCGGGAGAACCACCGGGTCAGCAGCCCGACCTTCAGCGTCCAGGAGGCATTGGTATAGCCGATGGCAAAGGCCATGTTCGGAATGCCGCTGAGCATCACGCCGCGGTACGCCACATGTTCGGGCAACCGCACCGGAACGCCGTCGAGCCGCATCTGGATGCCGCCCAGCACCTGGACGATGAACCCGGTGGCGGTCACGACGACGTCGGCCTCCACCTCCTCGCCCGAGGCAAGCCGGATGCCGTGCGCACTGAAGCCGGCCGTCTGCCCGGTGACCATGGTTGCCCGGCCGCTGCGCAGGGCAGTGAAAAAGTCGCCGTCCGGCACGGCGCACAGCCGCTGGTCCCAGGGCTGGTACGGCGGGTTGAGGTGCGTGTCCACGTCAAAATCCGGGGGAACCACGCCGGACTGGATGCGCCGGATGGCCTTGCGCGCGGTACGCGGCCAGCGCTGGCAAAAGACCCAGATGGCGCGTTGCCGGCGGGCGCTGATTTCGGCCATGATGCGTCCGGTGCGTTCGGGTCCGACGACGCCGCGCAGCCGCCGCGCGATCGGATCCTCCGCGGGGATGGGCAGGATGTAAGTGGGGGTGCGCTGGATCATGGTCACCTCCGCGCCGAGGTCTGCGAGCGCGGGGACCAGGGTTACTGCGGTGGCACCGCTGCCGATCACCGCTATCCGCTTGCCCGCCACGTCCAGGTCCTGCGGCCAGTACTGCGGATGCACCACCGGACCCGAAAAGAGTTCCCGCCCCGGAATCTCCGGCGCATACCCCTGGCCGTAGTGGTAATACCCCGCGGCGTTAAAGATCCAGCCGGCCGAAAGATGCAGGATTTCCCCGGATCCGGCGGGTTCCCCGGCACCGCTTGCGCCCTCCCGCGGAGTCACGGTGCGTTCCACCGTGACGTTCCAGCGCGAGTCCCGGCTGGACCAGTCCGCCGCGAGGACCCGGTGGTGGTACCGGATAAGGGCATCAACGCCGTACTCCGCAGCGGTGTCTTTCAGGTACTGCAGGATGCTCGGGCCGTCGGCGATTGCTTTTTCTTCACGCCAGGGCCGGAAGTCATAGCCGAAGGTGTAAAGGTCTGAATCTGAGCGGACTCCGGGATAACGGAAGAGGTCCCAGGTTCCTCCCGGACGGCTGCGGGATTCCAGCAGCGCGATTGTCCGGCCGGGATGCTCCTGCCGCAGCCGGCACGCCGCGCCGATGCCGCTGAGTCCGGCGCCGATGATCAATACATCCAGGTGTTCCACGGTCTCTTCCGTTTTCATCACGACCCGTTCCTTCCCCTGCCGCCCGCCCGGTGCCACGTCCAGGTGCCCGGTTACCGCCGACCCTAGCTGACCCCTCAGACGTTAGCGGGTTCAGTGAATGATTGACCCGGTTCCTACACCGGAGACTGCGGATCGTATTGGATACCCCTCCGCACCTGGCGGGCACGCTCTTCCCCCGCCAGCCGGCGGACCAGGTGCAGGGCCATGTCGATGCCGGCGCTCACGCCCGCACTGGTGACCACATCGCCGTCGTCCACCCAGCACTCTTCGGAGCGGACCTCAATGGTGGGGTCCAGCTCGGCCAGCAGGGCCAGGGAATCCCAGTAGCTGGTGGCCGGGCGGCCCGCCAGCAGTCCGGCGGCCGCGTAAACCAGGCTTCCCGTGCACACGCTGGCCATCAGCGGAACCTGTGCCCGGAGGGCCCGCATCCATTCCAGATGCTGCTCATCCACCATCAGCTTCCGCGCACCCCGTCCGCCGGGGTGAAGGAAGACGTCAAAGTCCGGCGCTTCCGACCGGGAGGCGTGCGGCGTCAGGAGCATTCCCTTGGCCGCCGTGACGGGTTTCCCGTCTGCGGACAGGAGGCGCACGTCGTAGTTGTCCTCCGGATATGTCTGCGTCCAGTACGCCAGGACCTCCCACGGCCCTACGGCGTCCAGTTCTTCAACCCCGTCAAAAAGCAGAATCCCCATATGTCGCATGTGCCCGATCCTGCCAGTGCCTGCGGCATCAGCGGGGACCGACATGCCGTCTGCCTCTGCCTTTGCCTTTTGCCTGCCAGGATGTACGCGCTCGTCGTGGCTCCCGCGGGAGGCAGCACACCCCTACCGTGGAGGAATGGAGAACTGCACGGGTTTCATCTCCGTCTGCGGACCTTACCGGCCCTGACATGCTTGGTTCCGAGCTGGTGGTGGTCCTCTGTCTGGCTGTGCTGATCTGCACCCTCGCCGCGGGGCGGCTCGGGCTGCCGGCACCGGTGCTGCTGCTGGCCTGCGGTGGGCCAAGCTGTCCCCCAATAGGGAGGTCCGCACCGAGGAGCTGCGCGTGGCAGAAACATCGGCCTTGAGCGATGCCCTGTCCGCTCTGTCCGCAGCCGCGTCCCGGCTCGGAACGGATCCGCAGGTGATCGAAGAGCTGCAGACCGAATACCGGCAGCGGCTGAGCATCCTGAACGCCCTGCACCACGGGGACGACCCCGCCCGCCACACGGACGGGCTGGCCAGGGCACAGCAGTACCGCGAGTTGGCACTTGCGCTCGTTGCCACAAAACGGAATACGGTGATCCGGTTGCGCGACGAGCGCCGGATTGACGACTCCGTGCTGCTTCGCCTGCAGGCACGACTGGATATCGAAGAACTCGGGCTTGCCGCGCCGACCGATGCCGCAGGCGAAGAGGATGGGGACTGACGGTTCAGGAGCGTCAGCCGGCGGCGCGCCTGCGCCGCGTGCTGACGGAGATCCCCGCACAGGCGATCACGGCGGCCCCGCCCAGGAGCGTTGCCCAGCCCAGCTGTTCCCTCAGAAGCAGCGCCGCCCAGCAGATGGTGAGCACGGGCTGGGCCAGCTGCACCTGGCTCACCTGCGCCATGGGCCCGATGGCCAGCCCCCGGTACCAGGCAAAGAACCCCAGGAACATGCTCACGGCACCCAGGTAACCAAGCGCTGCCCACTCGCCGGACGTGCCCGACGGCGGCTGCCGGATGGCCGCGGCGGCCGTCAGCCCGATCATCAGCGGCGAAACAAGTACCAGTGCCCAGGACACCGTCTGCCAGGCCCCCAGCTCGCGGGCGAGCAGCCCGCCCTCGGCGTAGCCCGCAGCACCGGCCAGTACGGCGCCGAAGAGCAGCAAATCAGCAAGGTGCAGGCCGCCGAGTCCGCCGCCGCTCACGACCGCAAATGTGACGACGGCGCCAGCTCCGGCAGCTGCCGCCAGCCAAAAGGCCACCGGCGGCCGATCGCGTCCGCGCACCGCTGCCGCCACCGCCGTGGCAGCCGGCAGCAGACCGACGACGACGGCCCCGTGGCTGGCCGGAGAGGAAGTGAGGGCAAAGGACGTCAGGAGGGGGAAGCCAAGCACCACTCCCCCGGCCACAACGCCGAGGCGCAGCCACTGCCGGCCGTGCGGCAGCTTCTGCCGGGTTAGGGTCAGGGCGAGCGCCGCGAGAACCGCTGCGATGACTGCCCGCGCGGCACCGATGAACAGCGGAGACATTCCGCCGTCCCCGCCGTCCCCCACGGCGATGCGGGTCAGCGGCAGTGTGAAGGAGAAGGCGAGCACTCCGAGCAGGCCCCAGCCGAGGCCGGCTTTTGTGGATAGCAGTGGTGGTTTCAAGACAGTAGCGCTACTATGCTGTGACATGTCTCACGATAGCAGTAGCGATCGGATTGTCACAGGCCTGCGCTCCTGGATCTCCACGGCCCTGCCCGGAGCCATGCTCCCCTCCACCCGGGCGCTGGTGGCTCAGTACGGCGCCAGTCCGGTTACGGTGCAGCAGGCACTGCGGACCCTGGCTGCCCAGGGTGCAGTGGAAACCCGCCCCGGAGTGGGCACGTTTGTCCGTGCGGTCCGCTTCGCCCGCCCCAACGACTACGGCTGGCAGACCGCCGCCCTGGGCACGCCCCATGTCCGCGCACCGCAGCTCTCCGCAGCCCTGCGCACTGCTTCCAATGACGTCATTTCCCTGCACTCCGGCTATCCGGACCGCGAGCTGCTGCCCGAACGCCTGGTCCGCACCGCGTTCACGCGCGCGGCCCGCAGCGGTGCCGCGGTCAGCCGTTCTCCGGCAGCCGGCCTGCCGGAACTTCAGGCCTGGTTCGCCGGCGAATTGGAAGCGGGCACCCCGGCCGGCGTCGCGCCCCCGGCGCCCAGCGACGTCGTCATTCTCCCCGGCAGCCAGAGCGGGCTCAGTTCCGTCTTCCGGGCGCTAGTGGGCGCCGGCCGTCCGCTGCTGATGGAATCGCCCACCTATTGGGGTGCCATCCTCGCTGCGGCGCAGGCCGGCGTGGAGGTTGTGCCCATTCCCAGCGGTATCAACGGGCCCGATCCCGAAGACTTGGTCCGGGCTTTTGAGCAGACCGGGGCGCGCGCCTTTTATGCCCAGCCCACGTTCGCCAATCCGACGGGGATCCAGTGGTCCGCGTCCGCTCCGGGCGACGTGCTCGACGTCGTCCGGAGGTACGGAGCGTTCCTGATCGAAGATGACTGGGCGCATGATTTTGGCATCACGGCTGAAGCTCATCCGCTGGCGGCCCGCGATGACAGCGGTCACGTGGTGTACCTGCGCTCACTCACCAAGAGCGTCTCGCCCGCTGTCCGGGTGGCCGGCATCGTGGCCCGCGGCCCGGCCCGCGAACGCATCCTGGCGGACACGCAGGCGCAGTCGATGTACGTCAGCGGCATGCTGCAGGCGGTGGCGCTCGACGTCGTTACGCAGCCGGGGTGGGCTGCGCACCTGCGCGGGCTGAGCCGGCAGCTGGCCGTACGCCGCGATCTGCTGCACACAGCCCTGCGGGACCATGTGCCCGGTGCCCACGTGGCGGTGCTGCCCCGGGGCGGGCTGAACCTGTGGGTGCGGCTGCCGGACGCCACTGATCTGCCCCGCCTGGTGCTGGACTGCGAGCGCGACGGCGTGGTGGTGGCGGCGGGAGATGAATGGTTCCCGGCCGAACCGACGGGCCCGCACCTGCGCCTGAACTACTCCGGACCGAACCCCGGGGCGTTTCCGGAAGCGGCGCGCATTATCAGTGCGGCCCTCGCTCGGCAGACGAAAGGCTCGCCCTCCCCCTAACCCGCCTCTGCCCTAGCCCTCGCCGCGGGCGGCGTTGGGGTCGGCCGGAGCTTCCGCCCGGCGCTGCTTGAGCAGTTCCTTGGTCCGCACCAGACGCAGGGCCGTCACCAGCACCAAGCCGCCCACCATGTTGAAGAGCAGCGTGTAGCCGAACCAGGCGAGCCAGTCGAGGTAGGTGATGCCGGCACCGGACTGGATGGCTCCGAAGATGAGCAGCGAGTCCAGGATGGAGTGGAACATCTGGAGCCCGGCCAGAAGGAAGCCGCCAATCACGGTGGCGACGATTTTTGCCGGGTCCGAGGACGTGCCCTGCTGCATGCGGCTCATCAGGGTGATGGTGCTGCCGCCCAGAACGGCGAGTGCAACGGTCTGCAGGGAGAACGGTGCGTCCGTGAAATGCCGGGCCGATTCGGCAATTGTTGGTTCCCACTGCGGAAAGGCCTGCATAACAATCCACATGATGATCCAGCCGCCGGCCAGGTTGGCCAGCAGGGTTCCGCCCCAGAGCTTGAGCAGCTGGCTGACGCTGGCTTCCTTGGCCACCACGGCCGCCACCGGCATCAGGAAGTTCTCGGTGAAGAGCTCGCTGTGCGCCAGGAACAGCGCAATGAGGCCGACACTGAAGGCGATTCCGGCCAGCAGATGATCTCCTGTCTGGTGCATCACGGCCAGATACGCCATGACTCCCAGCCCCACCTCAAGTCCTCCGAAGAATCCGGTAACGAGAACGGTGCGGAAGGTGCGGTGCAGCCGCTCCGCTCCTTCGGTGATCGTGTTTTCAAAGGACTCCTGCAGCTCATCCTCAACGGGAGCTTCTGATTCCCCAATTTCCCTGCGGCGTTCCTCGCTCATGCCGTTCCCTTCCCCGCGTCCGCGGAGCTCTTCCCCGCCTGCAACGTCGGATACAACACTAAGCCTGCTGACGAATATTAGGGGTGACGTCCGCGGTTCAGCGGCCTACTCTGATGGATCACCCAGTGATCTGGAAATACAGATCAGTCAGGAGCCCCCTTGCCCGGACCCGATTCCATCCATTCCGGTGCCGAGGCAGAGCGCTTGCCGGCGTCCTACTCCTGGTGGCTTTTCGGCACGGTCTGGACCCTGATGGGAACCCAGATCCACCTTTCCCCGGCTGCTGACGCCCGGGCCCGCGTTGCTGCGGGCGACGGCGGCACGCCAGGCGCTGATCCAGCTGACCGCGGCTGCGGGGCCGGCAGCCGGGGGCGTCGTCGTCGTGTGGCTGACGCTGGGCGGAAGCGCTGCCGCTGCCGCCGGCGGCTACCTGCTGATGTTCATAGTCCTTCTGTGCCTGCGGCGCACCGTTGCTGTTGCCCGGACATCGGTATCTGTTCCGGACGGGGGCTCACCCGGAGTGCACCGCTCCATGCTGCGCGAAGCTGCGGACGGGCTCCGTGTCGCCTGGAAACTGGTGCAGATCCGGGCGGTTCTGGGTTTGCTGGCCGCTGTGTCCGGTTTGGTGCTGCCGCTGACCACGCTGCTTGTGCCGCTTCTGGGACGAAGCAGAGGCTGGGACGCTGCTGCAGCAGGAACAGTCGCAGGATGCTACGCAGCGGGCATGGCGGCGGTGGTGCTGCTCATCGTGGCCAGGGGCCGCCGGGCGCTCACCCGGGTGACGCCGGTGGCGGGGCTGGCACTCTGCGGTGCGGCGATGATGGTCCTCGCATTGGTGCCGAACCCGTGGCTGTGCGGTGCGCCGGCCGCCGTCGCCGGATTGGGAACCGGAGTGTTCAGCGGCAAGGTTGCTCCGCTGATGCTCACCCTCGTTCCGCAGTCCCATCTGGGGCGGGTCCAGTCGGCAGCCGTGCTGGCCCAGATGATCCCCCTGCTCCTGGCCAACAACCTGCTCGGCTGGATCAGTGATGCCGCGGGGCCGGTTCCCACGATTGCCTGCTGCGGCGCGGCGACGGCAGGAATCGCCGCATTCTGCCTCAGCCGCTCCTCGCTGCGCACCTTGGGACAGCAGCAGGACGGCGCCCCAGCGGACGGCCCTGCCGCCCGGGCCGGGTCGGTTGCCGCCCGGAGGCCCAACTAGACTGGCAGGCATGGCATTATCGACGTCGGCTCACGGCACGCGGACCCGCAGCACGCTTCTCTGGCTCATCCTTGGCATACCCGCAGCCCTCGTGCTGGTGGTATTCGGAGCCCAGATCCACGGCCTGGATTTCACCGTGTACCGCGAGGGCGCGCTGGCGTTTCTGGGCAAAAGCGAACACCAGCTGTATGACCCGGCCCTGGTGGAGACCGACACCCGCGGCCTGCCGTTCACCTATCCGCCGTTCGCGGCGCTCCTTCTGGCCCCGTTTGCCTTCCTCCCCGAAGCCGCCGGACTGGTACTGCTGACTGCCACTTCCTGCGCCTGCCTGGTGGCAACAGCGTTTCTGGTGTCCCGCTACCTCCGGCACGAGGACGCCGTTCCCGCGCGCCTGCAGAGCGCGCTCGGCGGTCCCGCCGGAGTGGTGGTCCTGGCCACCCTGTTCATCGGCCTGCTGGGGCCGTGGCGTGAAGGACTGGGTTTCGGCCAGATCAATCCGATGCTCATGCTGCTGATCGTGGCGGATCTGGTCCGTCCCGCCGGACGGGTGCCCCGCGGCATGCT
The DNA here is from genome assembly GCF_058269295.1 of Arthrobacter sp. TJ-58. Taxonomy (NCBI): domain Bacteria; kingdom Bacillati; phylum Actinomycetota; class Actinomycetes; order Micrococcales; family Micrococcaceae; genus Arthrobacter; species Arthrobacter sp. TJ-58. Next base: position 496,075 of record NZ_JBZCNM010000001.1, on the reverse strand, counting down.
GATCGGACTGGCTGCCGGCATCAAGCTCACTCCGCTGGCGTTCGGCCTGATTTTCCTGGTGCGCCGCGACTGGCGCGCCATCCTCACTCTGGGGGCAACCTTCGCTGCCACTGTGGCCGTGGGCTGGCTTGCCTCCCCCGCCCAGTCCCGCACGTTCTGGTTCGATGCGCTGTCCGATTCCAGCCGGGTGGGCGATACCACCGACATGTACAACGTGTCGCTGAACTCGCTGATCGCGCATCTGGGCACCCCCGAGTCCCTGCAGCGCCCGCTGTGGCTCCTGGCCTCCGCCGCCGTCGTCGTCCTGGGGTACCTGGCCATCCGCCGTGCTGATGGCCGCGGAGACATCATCGCCGCGATCAGCGCCAACGCGGTGGTCATGCTGGCCATCTCGCCGATCTCCTGGTTCCATCACTGGGTGTGGATTGCGCTGATTCTGCCGGCCCTGTGGGTCTCGGTACGACGACGGCGGGCCGGCCTGCGGGCAGCGGGCACCGCCCTGGCGGCAGTGCTGGTGCTGGTGTTCATGCTCTCGTCCATCACCATCACCATGACGCTCACCGGCGAGGTCAGCGGCCATGGTCCGGCCGCGCTGGAGCTGTTCACCAGTCTCGGTGTCATCCTTCCCGTGGTGGCCCTGGGCTACTGGGCAACGGATCCGGCGCCGGCACCCGCCGTGTGAAGCAGCATCCCGTTTGGGTAGGCTGAAGATAGTAAGCATCCTGACTACCCATCCTCCGGAGCGACTTTCATGATTTCTAAACTGCCCGCACTGGACAGCTCCCTGGCCTTCCTGCGGGAGGGATACACATTCATTTCCTCACGCTGCGACCGCCTCGGAACGGACCTGTTCCGCACCCGCATCGCCGGACGCCCGGTGTACTGCATGCGCGGTGAGGAAGCGGCCCGGATCTTTTACGACGGCGACCGCTTCAGCCGCAAGGGCGCCCTGCCGCCCACCGTGGTGCACCTGCTCCAGGACAAGGGCAGCGTGCAGACCCTCGACGGCGCCGAGCACCACCACCGCAAGGGCATGTTCATGGACATGATGGCACCCGAATCCGTTGCCCGGCTGGGGTCAATCTTTGAGGCCGTCTGGCGCCGGCGCAGCGCCGGCTGGACTTCATCAGCCGTGGTCCTGCACAAGGAAGCACGCTGGATGCTCACCGCCGCGGCGTGTGAATGGGCCGGCATTGAGGTCTCCGATGCCGAGGTGGACCAGCGTGCGGCCGAATTCGGACTGATGGTGGACCAGGCCGGTTCCTTCGGGCCGCAGAACTGGTGGGCCCAGCTGCGCCGCCGCCGCACGGAAAAGTGGGCGCAGGAGATTATCGAAGCGATCCGGTCCGGCAGCATGCAGGTGCCGCCGACGTCGGCCGTTGGGCTGGTGGCCGACCACCGAGACCGGGAAGGGAACCTGCTGCCGGCGGACACCGCGGCGGTTGAACTGCTCAACGTGCTGCGTCCGATCGTAGCGGTGGCCCGCTTCATCACCTTCGCCGGCACAGCCCTCGTGGAACATCCCCAGTGGCAGCAGCAGTTCGCGGCCGGCACCCCGGAGGATCTGGAGGACCTGGAGCCCTTCGCCCAGGAAGTGCGGCGCTACTATCCCTTCTTCCCGGCCATCGCCGGCACTGCACTGAAGGAGTTCAGCTGGAACGGCCATGATTTCCGGCCTGGCGCCTGGGTGATGCTGGACATCTACGGCACCAACCATGATGCCCGGCTCTGGCCGGATCCCGAAGCCTTCCGCCCCGAACGGTTCCGCTCCTGGGATGACAATCCCTACCGGCTGGTGCCGCAGGGGGCCGGCCAGGTCACCACCGCACACCGGTGCCCCGGCGAGGCCCTCACGCTGGAACTGGTGAAGACAGCGGTGCGGATGCTGGCCTCGGGCGGTTACCGTGTTCCGGCGCAGGACCTGAGCATTTCGCTGTCCCAGCTGCCCTCGATCCCGCGTTCCGGCCTGCTCCTGGCAGCGAAGTAAGGGCTCTCACTGCACTCCGGCACGCTGAACGCGTGCCCGCAGTGTTGGGGCAAGCTGTGGCTCTGTTACCAGCGCCTCTAGCTCCCGGACTTACCATGACAGCGCTCCGAAAAGGGCGGTATAAGGGAAGCTGAGCTTCAGTGGAATGCGCGCAACGAGGGCAGTGAATCCGCAAACTGAGAGGCACCGATCGCCACCGCATCCGACCCGAGCGCGCTCTTGAGAATGCTGACAGGGTTTCCGGATATGGGTGGGGAATTTAGCAGCTCTGCATCTACTGAAGGCTGCAGAATATCCCAGGCGTGGGCGACTCCTCCCCCGATGATAAAGGTGGAAATATCCAGAACCCCGGAGATGATCAAAGCGGCGCGCGCCACCCCCGCACCGGCAATTTGGAACACTGATGCGGCATCCGTATCGCCTCTGCGGGCCAACTCTGCGATTTCCTTGGCTGTGTGCTGTCGTCCCGTTGCCTCGGCAAACAACGTCGCAATGGAGCGACCTGATGCGAGGGTCTCGAGATGTCCTCTGCGGCCGCACGTGCACAGCCTGTCGCCGAACCCCGGAATGTGCCCAATTTCGGCCGCAGCACCCGTTTCCCCGGTGTGCAGGCCCGAGTCCAAGACGAGACCTCCGCCCACACCCGTGCCCAATGCGATTCCGAAGAAGTTCGTCAAAAGCCGCCCGGCTCCGAAACGCTGCTCGCCCAAGACAAACGCGGCAACGTCATTTCCCGCGCGCACAGGCATACCCAAACTGCGCTTGAGCTCAGCGCCGAGCGCATAGCCTGCCCATCCAGCAAAGGAATCACTTGCAGCCAAGACAACACCATCGGCATCTATAACGCCCGCAGCGCCGGCGCCCGCTACCAGCGGCGAAACTCCGGCACGGGCTGTAGCGGCTGTTGCAGCGGAGTGACAAGCCTCCACTATGGCATCTCCGCCGCATCTGGCCGGAGTCTCCTGGACCGACCGCCCCCGGACAAATCCGTCTTCATCCATAACGACAGCGGAGATATTGGTCCCGCCGATATCTATTCCCAGCCGCGGGTACATCCTTAGACAACCTCAGACTTAGCAGTAGCCAGGGCCAGCCGCGCAGTGCGGCGTTCCTCTTGCGTGATCGGATTGGGACTCGGGACAGAGGCAAGGAGGTGGCGCGTATAAGATGCCTGCGGGTACTGCAGCACCTCAGCCGTGTCGCCGGTCTCAATGACCCGGCCATTCCGCATGACTGTCACGCGTTGGCATACCGAGTGGACCACCGCCAGATCGTGGCTAATGAACAGGCAGCCAAAGCCAAACTCCTTCTGCAATTCCATCAGCAGTGAGAGGACTTCGTCCTGTACCGAAACGTCCAGGGCGCTGGTGGGTTCATCTGCGATCAACAGTTCCGGCGTCAGGGCGAGGGCACGCGCAAGGCCGATGCGTTGCCGCTGGCCTCCGGAGAGCTCATGTGGATAACGGAAGCCCGCGTCCCCGGGCAGCCGCACTGCTTCAAGCAATTCGTCGACCCTGTTTTGCCGTTCCCTGCGGCCTGGCCGGCGGCCCTCAACGCCGTGCATCACCAAAGGTTCGGCAATAGAGTCCCCCACTGTCATCCTCGGATCCAAGGATCCGCCAGGGTCCTGGAAAATAACGCCGACACGGGAGCGCAATTTCCGCAGCTCACGCCGGGAAGTGGCGCCGACGCGCGCACCGAACAGTGTGATGTCGCCAGATGTAACCGGGACCAGGCCCAAAGGCGCCCTTCCGAGGGTCGATTTCCCCGAACCCGATTCTCCCACCAAACCAACAATCTCTCCCTGTCCGATCGACAGATTGACCCGATCAACAGCGCGGACCTTGCGCCCGCTGGAGCTGTAATCGACGCACACGCTCCGCATGTCTAGAACGGCGTCTTTGGTGGCCGCGGGGAGACTCTTTTCCAAACTGGCAGATTCCCCCGCACGTTCTTCGGCAACAATTCGATCCCACTGAGTCTCGGGAAGCGCGGGAACAGCAGCGAGCAGTGCCTGGGTGTAGGGCTCTGCGGGGGCAGTGAGGACCTGAACCGCCGAACCGGATTCGACAATCCTGCCAGCATTCATCACCACGACTCTATCCGCCAGATCCGCCACGACACCCATATTGTGCGTGATTAGCAACAGGGCGGTATTCGTTGCCTTCACTAATTCCCGCAGCAGTTCCAGAATGTCGGCCTGCACTGTAACGTCAAGGGCCGTCGTTGGTTCATCGGCGATGATCATGATGGGGTTGCAGGCTAGGGCTATGGCGATGACAACCCGTTGGCGCTGGCCGCCAGACAATTGATGCGGGTAGCTGTGCGCTTTCGCCGCCGCGTCCAGAATACCAACCTTCGCCAGGAGCCTGACGGCACGTCTGCTGGCTTCGGATGTGGAGAGCTTGTTGTGGTTCAGGATGGCCTCGGCCACCTGGTTTCCAACCTTCATTGACGGATTCAATGCCGTCATCGGTTCTTGGAAGACCATGGACACGACGTTGCCGCGGATTGAGTTCATTACGGATTCCGAGGCGTTCAGGACGCTGGTACCGTCAACTTCAACCACTCCGGCGGCCCGGGCGCTGCCCGGAAGCAAACCGATGACCGCTAGGGAAGTGATGGACTTTCCACTGCCGGATTCCCCGACAATGGCCAGAACCTCGCCCCTCGAAACCTCGAAGGACACACCTCGTACGGCATTCACCGTGCCGTTATCCGTCTTGAAGTCAACAGTCAGATTTTCAATGCTGAGTGCTGGAAGGCGCGTTGAAGGTGCTGCTGCACTGCTGGAATTGCCGTTCATGATCGGCCCCTTACATCGAACATGTCACGGAGTCCGTCACCAATGAAGTTGAAAGCGCTCACAACCAGGACTATGGCGATTCCCGCCGGAAAGATCAGCCACCAAGTGCCGGAGTAGACAGACGAAATTCCGTCTGAAAGCATGGCCCCCCAGTCCGTGGCCGGCGGCTGCAAGCCCATCCCGAGGAAATTGATGTAGGCGATCAACAGGATGGCGTCCGCCACCTGAAAGGTTGCATTGACAACAACGGTTCCGATTGTATTCGGAATGATGTGCCTCAGGATGGCGCGCCGATTGCTACCCCCGGTGGCCTTGATTGCCAGTACGTACTCCCGGCTCTTCAGCGATAGTGCTTCCGCTCGTGTGAGCCGGGCCGGCACTAACCAGGACACTGCACCGATAATCAGCACCAACATCCATTCGCTCGGCCGGACGACAGCGGAAATAACCAGGAGCAAGAAGATGCCGGGGATGGCAATGCCGGCATCTACAACCCGCATCATGGCAGAATCCACCACTCCGCCGAGGTAGCCCGCCACAGACCCCCACAAGGTGCCGAGGACGGTTGCCAGCACGCCGGCTGCAAGCCCGATGAGAATCGATGTGCGGCCAGCAACCATCAGCCGCCCCAGGACGTCGTATCCCAGACCGTCGGTACCTAGCGGATGGCCGTCCTGGCCAGGGCGGAGATCCGCCTGCATCAAGTCGGTGGAGACCTGTTCTGTCGGGTAGACGAGTGGTCCGACGAAACAGAAAAGTACCAAGGCCAGCACAATGCCTACCCCAAGGAGCGCCAGCTTGTTGGAACGGAACTGGCGCAGAGCACGTGCCCCGGGGGATTTCTGGGCAGGACGGGCGAGTATCGAGGCACTCATCGGACACCTCCACGGGCACGGGGGTCGAGTATGAACTGGGTGATGTCGGCGAGCAATGATCCGATGACGGTTGCCACGGATATAACCAGGACACAGCCCAGCAGAACCGGGAAATCACTGGTCTGTGCTGCGTTCCAGAAGAGCAGGCCCATTCCGGGGAAGTTGAAGAGCTGTTCGACCACCAGCGCGCCACCGAACATTACGGGTAGGTAGTAACCAAGCATCGTCACAACCGGAGTCAGGGAGTTTCGCAAGACGTGCCGAAAAACCACTTTATTGATCGGGGTGCCCTTTGCTCTCGCCGTCCGCACATAATCCTCGTGCAGATTATCGATCGTGGATGAGCGCATATAGCGCGAGAAAGTCGCCACGCCGGCCAGCCCACTGGTAAGCACCGGCAGGATCATTTCCTTCGGGTGGGAGAGGATTTCCGCCACAGTGTTTCCCTGCGGCGCCGTTGCGGGAAGCCATCCCAGTACCTGACTGAAGAGCATGATGAGCAGCAGCCCCAGGAAGAAGCTCGGTGTAGAGTACACAATGAAGTTCAACCCGGTCATCACGTAGTCAAAGGGCTTGTTGCGCCGGAGCGCCTGCACCATTCCCAGCGGAATCGCGATTGCCAGGGCGCCAAAGACAGCGGTTAGTGCCAGGACCAGCGTCTTCGGCAACCGCTGCAGGATCACATCAGACACTTCCGTGTTCATGACAAATGACCGGCCCAGGTCACCGTGTAGCCACTGGCCCGCGTAATTCAAGTACTGCTGGATAAGTGGCAGGTCGAAGCCCATCTCATGGTTGAAGGCCTCAATCTGGGCTTCAGTCGCCTGTTGTCCCAGAATCCCCCGTGCAGGTCCGCCCGGGAGCGCTTGAAGCAACATAAACACGACTATTGAGACGATCGCGATGACGACCGCCGCCTGCACAATCCTTTTGGCTAAGAACCAGCCAAATGTCCGTGCCCCTGAGCGATCGCGAGTGGCGGTGGTCGACATCAGCCATTCTCCTACTCTATGTTCTTGGTCCGGCCAGACTGGTTAGTTGTTCCAGCCCCAGCGCTGGGGGAAGAAGTTAGCCGTTGGGTCTTGTGTGGTGCCCGTCAGTCCGTCGCGGATAACTGAGACTTGGTACACGGGGTTGGGCAGCCACATGACCGGCAGATCTTCCGCCAGAAGTGCGGAATACTTCTGCATGGTGGCGGGATCATTCGTTTCCAAAGCGTCGCTCATCAGCTGGTCTGCCTCGGGGTTTGAGTAGTTGCCGAAGTTCACCGAAGCGTCCGTGGCGAAAATCCGTTCCCCTGTGGGATACGCCGGGAAGTACCAGGAGCCGGCGGCACCAAAGTAGGAGAACTGCCATGAGCAGTCCGCAGTGTCGGGCTCGCAGGGGACGGTCCGATTAAGCACGGTATTGAGCGGAGCGCGGTCAAACGTGACGGCAACACCGATGTCGCGAAATGAGGACTGCATTGCAGCAAACTGCTTATCAGCTTCGTCGGAACCAGACTGGACCATCATGGTCAGTTCCATCTTGGTCCCGGATTCCACACCTTCGCCACACTGACTTTCACCGGTCCCTGCGTCCTCGCAGACTAAAACACCGTCAGAACCAGCTTCCCACCCATGGTTCGCGAACAGTTGCTTGGCCCTGTCCATATCAAAGGGGTACGGGTTATCTTTCTGCTCATCCGACAAGTAGGAGGAATCAATGTCCTGAGGAACCGGACCGTAGACCGGGTTGGCGCCGTCCTTCCACACGGTCTTCGAAATTGTCTCCTGATCGATTGCGCTTTGTAGCGCCTGTCGCACGTACAACTGCTTGAATGTGTCCCCCATCTCCGGATTATTGAAGTTGTAGGGCATGTACGTAACTGCCCATCCTTCCCACGGATCAATGGCATAGTCGTTTGATTCGAACTGCGATTTTTGGTCCATCAGCGACGTCGGAATGTAGCCGTAGTCGATGCCTTTGGAACGCAACAGGTTCACTTCCGCATCCGCAGAGGTGAACGGAAGCAGGTTGACGGTCTGGACCTGTGCGGCGTCCTTCCCGCTGTAGCCATCGTTTTTGACCAAGGTGACTTTTCCAGAGTTGTCGAAACCACCCAAGGTAAAGGGGCCGGAAACGGTCTGCCATAGGGGGTTCGTTGGGTAGGAGGACATATCCTCCGCTGACGTCACGAGATATTCAAAGATGGCCTTGGCGCCCGCATCCGTCCGATCTCCGTCGCCTGCAGCAGCGTCATCCGCGGTCTTAGCCCATGCGTGGTGCGGCAGGGGTTTGATGCTGATGAGTTGGGTTGAGGAAAGCCAATCTTGGTTGTACACCTTGTCAAAGGTGAGCGTGAACGTTTTCTCATCGGTGTAATCGATGTTCGTGATGTTGTCGGGAAGGCGTCCCTCTTTGTAGCCACCCCATGCGTCTTTATTCGCTCGAATGAGGTTGAACCAGAATTCGACGTCCCGGGTGGTAATAGGCGTGCCGTCGCTCCAGTTCATCTCGCGCAGGTGGAAAGTCACCGACGTTCCATCCTCGGAATACTCCATCTTGTCTGCAATACCCGTTTCAAGGTCCAACTTCATCTCACCCTTGGACCCGTCGAACGTCATCAGCGGAGACCAAAGCGCCTGGGTGATGGAGGAATTATGCGTTGCCATCTTGCCGGCCGTACCGATCGGCAGGATCCAGTTCGGTGTGGCGTTCGGAGGAAGTGCGTAGTTGACCACGGAGGTGTCCACTCCGGCCGGTAGTGACGCTTCACTCCCGGAGGCTTCCGTCTGGCCTCCGGAACTCTCAGAACATCCCGTGAGCAGCAGTGTCCCTACCGCAAAGGCGGCGGTCAGGCTCACTTTCAATCGTTTGGGGTTTATAGGCATGGGAGTTTCTCCTGTACGGGTCGGTGACCGACAATCCACTTAATTCGATAGCGAACAAAGTACCTACGTTCTCGGAAGAACTATGTGTAATCTAGAGCACAATGTTGATATTGGGAACTTTTAAGCATTTATGAGTTTTGGCTTCAGAAGCATCTGCGGTCCCTGCATCGCAAAAGTGCGTAGCCATCGAAAGGAAACCCATGAGCGTCGGCAATCTCGCCGTCGATGTACTCCGCAGAATCTCTGTCGAGCCCACCACTCGTTCGGCCCTAGCGAAGTCCCTGGGGCTTGCGCCCTCCACAGTGTCGGCGAAAGTCACAGAACTCATCGCATCCGGAGTAATTGAGGAGCAAGGAGTGGCTCCCTCGCTCGGCGGCCGGCCCGGGCGCCTTCTGTCCATCGCGCATCGTTCGGGACGCACGGCGGTTATCGCCTTAGGCGCTCGACACGCAACCGTAGGTCTTTCAGACCTATCTCGGAACGTGTTGGCTTCCTCATCGATTGCGGTAAATGTTGCCGACGGACCGGAGGCGACAGTGGATCTGCTGGTCCAGGAAGTCCACACGCTGATCCGCAGCACCGGTGGCGACCTCCTTGCCGCGGGAATCGGCTTACCCGGGCCAGTGGACACAGAAAACCGAACGGTCATAGCTCCGTCTCGGATGCCTGGTTGGCACCGGCAGGATGTCGGTGCGCTCCTGGAAGGTGCTCTCTCTGTCCCTACCGTCACCGACAACGACGCGAATATGGCAGCCCTCGGCGAGTTCTTGTCCCGGGCCGACGCCGCGACGAACTCAATAACTGTGTTGGCCGGTACGGGCATAGGTACGGGGATCATCGCAGGCGGAGAGTTATACCGCGGTTCGTCCTACGCTTCCGGTGACATTACGCATACCAAAGTGGAAGCAGCTAATGATCGGATGTGCTCCTGCGGGAATCGCGGCTGCCTGGAGACGATCGCCTCCGGCGCTGCCATAGTCCGTGACCTTTCGGAATCCGGTATCGCCGTTAAGAACATCAATGAAGTCCTGCACAAGGTACGCGACGGTGATCCAACCGCTAATGGAGTAGTCCGTGAAGCCGGCAGGCAGCTTGGTTTGGCACTCAGCACGGTGGTTAATTTCTTCAACCCTGGGGATGTTTATCTGGCCGGAGGCCTTTCATCAGCCAATGTCTACGTGGCCGCCGTGCGCTCCCAGCTCTATGAACGCTGCCTGCCTCTCGTTACGTCCCGGCTACGCGTCGAGGCATCCCGCCCGGGCATCCAGCCAGGGCTAATCGGAGCCGCAGAACTGTCCATCGTGCACCTACTCAACGCCAGAAGCCTGCCGGGCCCGCTCACACGCCCCGCTGCCGTCTAAGTCCCGATAATCAACACTTGTACCGCCGAAGGAGTCCCTCAGCATGAATTCACAATCCAAGCGTCCCCGAATCGGTATTGGAGGAATGTCTATAGAGTCATCGAATTTCTCACCCCACCGTTCAGGTTTCGAGGCGTTCAACTTCACCAGGGGCGCACAACTGCATTCACGCTATACAGCACTGCAGTCTGCCGGAAGGGGATACTCTCCGGAAGTAGCCGAGTCTGCGGAGTGGTTCCCGTTGATCCATGCCCGGTCGCTTCCCGGAGGCGCGGTCCTTCCGGAGGTATACGAGACCCTAAAAACCGAACTTGTGGACATGATCCATTCGTCAGGACCGTTTGATGGATTCCTTCTCGACATTCACGGGGCCATGACAGTCCTGGGCCGACAGGATGCCGAAGCGGATTTGGCCGCGGCCGTACGCGCGGCGCTGGACGAGGTCAGCGTCAGAACCCGTTCGCCGCGTACCCTTGTCTCCGCCACTATGGACCTGCATGGCAATGTTTCGGCGGAACTCGTCGCGGCATGCGATCTGATGACGTGTTATCGCATGGCACCGCACGAAGATGAGCAGGAAACGAAAACGCGCGCCATGAAGAACTTGCTTGTCAGGCTGACTGACGGTACAGGCGCACCAGCGAAGGCGCATGTCAGGATCCCGGTATTGCTACCCGGTGAGAAGACCTCAACCCGGCTGAATCCAGCAAAGCGGATCTATGAGGTCATTCCCGGCATCGAGGCTTTAGACGGCATTGTGGATGCCTCCATTTGGATTGGTTACGCATGGGCCGACGAGCCGCGCTGCTACGCTTCCGTCGTCGTGACCGGAGACGACGCCGAGCTCGCAGCTCACAAGGCATCAGAACTCGCACAAAGCGTCTGGGATGCACGGCGGGACTTCAGCTTCGTGGCACCAGCTGCACCTTTGGACGAGTGCCTGAATGCGGCATTAGGAGCGGACGCGGCCCGCCCCTACGTGCTGTCCGATTCCGGTGACAACCCGACGGCCGGAGGCTCAGGAGACGTCACCTGGACGCTGACCCAGCTGCTCAATGACCCTCGGTTCGGAGACGGCGGGCCGCGTACCGTTTTTGCGTCACTCTTCGACGCCGACGCCGTTGCGGCGTGCCACGCAGCGGGAACTGGAGCGGAGATCAATATCTCGGCCGGTGCCGTTGTCGATGCCGTCCACTCGGGTCCCGTCCCACTGGCCGGCACGGTGGTCCGTACAACGGATGGTGATGAAACTTCCGGACGCGTTGCGGTCATCAAGGTAGGCTCGGTTGAGGCGATCATCACCGAGCGGCGCAAGCCATACCATCGGATATCAGACTTTGCGGCAGCCGGGGTAACCGTATCAGATACCGATCTTCTGGTCGTCAAAATCGGCTATCTGGAACCCGAGTTGTTTGATCTCGCTGCGGACTGGCAGCTGGCCCTCACACCGGGCGGGGTGGATCAGGACCTGCTCCGGCTTGGACACCGGAATATTGACCGTCCCATGTTCCCGTTTGACACGGACATGCCGGACCCCGATCTGACCGCAACTGTGTATCCATCCGTTGCCTCCGATGCTTCATGAGGCCTCGGATCGAAATTGCGGTCCAGGACGCTGCCGGTGCACAAACAGCCATGGAAAATGGGGCTGACCGTGTGGAGCTATGCGCGGCTCTGGCTCTGGGCGGGCTCACCCCCTCCCTGGCGACCATTCAGCAGACGGTGGCCGTGGGCATCGGCGTACACGTTCTGATCCGCCCGCGGGCAGGAGACTACGTATATTCTGCGGCAGAAACCACAGTCATGGTTGCAGATACGCGCTATGCGGTCCGCGCCGGCGCTACCGGTGTGGTGATTGGGGCACTTGCGGACGCTGACCGGTCGCTGGATGCCGAGGTACTGCAGGTTCTCATCGCAGCAGCACGCGAGGAGAATCCCGCGGTGGAGATCACCGTCCATCGATGTGTCGATGTGCTGATTGAGAACGGTATTTGCCTCCGGACACTAATTGACTCGCTTCGTGCTCTGGGGGTGGATCGGATACTCACGTCAGGTGGAGCAGCAACCTGCCGTCATGGAGTCAGGGTACTGGAACAGCTGCACCGTTACGCTGCCGGAAAACCACAGGTGCAGGCCGGCGGAGGAATAGCGGTAGAGGATGTTCCTGCGCTCTGTGGGCTCGATGGAATTCATCTTTCGGCGCGGGAACAGCATCGTGGCGGCAGCTCAGGTCCCGGCGGAGGAAGGAGTACATATGACGTTACCAATCCCAGGATTGTGTCCGAAGTGATTGCTGCTGCCATCCGTTAGCCTGTCGTTTTCCGCTGCCAGTTCGCTCGACGCTTAAGGTGAGCGGGCATGTGTCTCTGGAGCGGTTCACCAGCCTGGGGCGTTCTCCTGACCGAGCTCGTACTGGCTTACTGGGCAACGGATCCGGCGCCGGCACGCTGAACGCGTGCCCGCAGTGTTGGGGCACCGGGCCCACCGAGGTCATCCAGATATGCGGTACGGCCGGCAATGCTCATGACCAGGGCAAGCAGTGGCCCGGTGACCAGCAGCCCGTAGCCGGCGGTGAAGGAACCATCGGTGGCCCTCAGCTGGAGCCCCGTGGAATAGGTCCGGCTGGGAACCGTGAAGTCCCGGGTGACGAAGAACGCCGCCACGGCCGCGAGTGCTTCAAGGCCCGGCGGCCGGAGCAGGCCCAGGGGCTGGCGGATGTCCTGGGCATGGACCACCACTTCTCCCAGATACGCCGCGGTGTGGGCGGACGGTGCGGTGGTGCTGCTGATGACTGCCCGGAAGCGCTGGAGAGTTTCCGAGGGGTCGGCTCCCAGATGCTGCGCAAGCCTGCGCTGGTTGTGGACCTCCGGACGGAACCGTGACGCCGCCATGCTCCGCAGCCACTGCCGCTGATTGAGGCTGGCTGCCGCCGTCAGGTGGGCCAGGACCTGCTCAACCGTCCAGTCTCCGCACAAACTGCGGTGCTGCCATTGGTCCTCCGTGAGACCGGCGAGATCCTCCGCAAGTGCTGCCCGCTCGCTGTGGGCCAACGCCCATAAGGCTTCCCCATCAAGGTTTTTTACAGTGACCATGGCTCTGCCTTCATCTCTGTTCCGCCGCATGCGGTGCCGAATCCCTGCGGCAAGACGCTAGCAAATCCCCGGGACCGGCAACAGGTTCAACGCCTCAGGCGCCGGTGCCGCCACCGGATGGGATGCCTGTCCGGACGGAGCCGGACTTCACGGCCGGGCGCTGTCCCGAAGCGCGCCGAAGGGTTCCCAGAAGAAATCGAAGTTGTCCCGTGGTCCGTTGAGGAAGCGCTGGGTGAAGACCACGCCCATGTCACCGTTCGGGTACACCGCTGCGCAAACCCCCGAGCCCCCGGACCAGCCCCACATGCCGGGTTCGGACCACGGCTCGCCGACGCCGACCTGCACCGCCGTCATGAAGCCCCAGGATTCGTCGGGGCCGGCCATCTCCATCATCCCGGCGCGCTGCGGTCCGGTGAGCTGGTCGCTGGTCATCATCTCCCGTAGCGCGGCCGGAAGCAGTTGGTCGTCGGCCAGTGCGGACAGGAAGGTGAGGTAGTCCGGAACGGTGGACACCAGTCCGCCGGCCAGGGACTCGAACACCGGAGGCGCGGCCAGGGCGTCGCGGTAGGACACGGCCTCGCGCAGTCCGCCGTCGGCCGCTTCATACTGGACCGGAAACTCCTCGCGGCCGGTGGGGAAACCGGTGCCGGCCAGCCCCAGCGGCCCGCTGATCCGCTCCTCGAACAGCTGGCCGAGCGGATCAAGCGCGACGGCCGGGAGCAGGACCGAGAGGACGTCGGCGCTGGCGTGGTACATCCACCGTTCCCCGGGCTGATGCGCCAGGGGCAGCTGCCCGAGCCGCGAGAGATATTCTTCCGGCGGCAGGTCCGGCGGATTCGGACCCCATAAAAGCTCCCGCGTCGCCGCCGCATACGGGGTTGCCCCGAAGTCGATGCCAAGGCCCGCGGTGAAGGTGAGCAGGTGACGGACGGTGATCGGGCCGCGTGCCGGAACGGTCACTGACAGCGGTGCATCCGGGGTGGCCAGTACGCGCGGTGCCGCCAGCGTTGGAAGCCAGCGGGCGACGTCGTCGTCCAGTCCCAGCTTCCCGTCCGCCACCAGGCTCAGGGCCAGCGCTCCGCCCATCGGCTTGCTCAGCGACGCGATGCGGAAAGGAGTGTCCTCAGCCATGGGCGCCGTAGACTCGGTGCCCAGGAAACCGGTGGCGAAGACTTCGGTCTCGCCGTTGATCCGCACCCCCGCGACCAGGCCCGGATATTTGCCCGAGCTGACGGTTCCGGCCAGCGCGTCCCACAGCGGTGCGGCGTTGAAAGGCATGGCTCAACTGTCCGGCAGCACATCAGCCCCGGTCAACGGTATGGGGCTGCTCCGGGGCTCTCCTGCCGTGCCGGGGCCGGCCAGCCGAGGGTGAAGTAGATATCCGCTGTCCGTCCGATCTGCCGGTCCAGCGCGGGGTTCCGCTGCAGGCCTGCCGCCAGCGCGGTCCGCGGCCTGGGCTGTTCTCGCAGAGGCAAGATTCCGGTCCGACATACTGACCAGCACAGGCAGTTCAGGCAGCAATTCCCTGCCCCGGAGCACCGCTTCCCTAGCTCCTTCAGTGGCATAACCCCGCCCCCAAACGGACGGATCGTAGTTGTAGTACAGGTTCAGAACCTCCGTGCAGACAACCACTGCCCGGTGCAGCCCGGTGAACCCGATGACAGTCTCCAGGTGTGGCCGTTCCGCCACTGCCCAATAGCCAAAACCTTCCCGGTTTCTGTGGCCAAGGAAGAACTTCAGAAGTTTTTCAGCCTTCTCAATGGTGGGGGGCTTCCGGTTGTACCTGGTGGTCCTCGGATCCGTATGGATGCGGACGGTTGCACCGTGGTAAGTGCCCATGATGCGGCGCAACAACAACCGCTCGGTGGTGACGGGGGTCCATCGAGACGTGTCTTGGCGCATTCGCCCAGCAAAGGGCGCGACTGTGCCCCCATCCGCCGGAGCAAACCCTGTTGAATGACGGTCAAAGAGTTGTCGTCGGTGATCAGGACTCCGTTGCTGAACAAGTTCAGTCCGAAACCCGCCGCAGTTGCGCCAGCGGGCAAGGGCGGCGATGTCCAGCTTCCCTGGGTCCAGGCTGTGGAAGCCCTCAGGCCGGCTTCCCGTACCCGTCCGGTAATAGAGATCAAACTGCGTATACGCCGTGGATTTATACCAGGGCCTTGAGGCTGAAGGTTTGACCAGCCGTGCCTGACGGGGCGCATTCACCCATATCCAGTGTGGGAAGGAGTTTGGCGTCGCCGTCCACGTAGCCGGCTCGGAGCGCGAATAGGATCTAGTGCTCACCGGGCAAGAAGAAAGCCCCCGCCTTCTTCCGTGCAGGGGCTTTCCGTGCCGGGGTCCTTTCTCTGGCATCTTTTCTCTGTCACAGGAGATGTGTGCGGACGATCTCAGAACCCTCACTGCCCGCTGTCCAGCCCCGGCTGGTCTATTTCTCTATGGCCTACGACACGTGACGGCGATAAAATTAACAGCAGAGGAAGAGAGGAGGAACAGACTAAACCATGAAGTTTGACGGCGTGAAATCAACATTGTCCCGTCTCACCCGCAAGCAGAAGATCGCGTCCGGTGTTGCTGCCCTCATCCTTGTGGGCGGCGTGGCCACCGCCATCGGCGGGGAGGCTCCCGATCCGGCTCCGGAACCCGAGGTGACGGTCACCCAGGAAACCGCACCGGAGGTCACCGAGACTGCAACCCCCGATGAGGTCCCGTTGGAAGTCATCGAGCCTGTCCCGGCTGTGATTACCGAAGGAATGCTGGCCAACGAGCCAGGCGTAGTCCGCGGCGGCAACGCAGCTGCCGTTCAAGACCCCGAGACCGGTCTCTACGTGATCGCCATTGAGGCGTTTGTAGACGGCGACCCGCAGGTGATCGTTATGGGGCGTGAATCTCTGGAGCCTGGCCCGGCACGGCAGTGGACGGTGGATAAAAACGCCGAGGAGGCCATGCCCCGAGTTCCAAAGGCCATGGATAGCTCCGAGGGCCGCACCCTCATTCAGAGCGACGCGTTCGAAACGGCCTACAACGCCGCCATCGACTGAGGCCAGGCCGCGAACCGGCCACCGGGTAGTGTGCCGCAACGGGCACGCTCATCGTTGAGCAGGCGGATTCAACCGGTGTGGTCGAAATGTCATCGCGGCAGCCGCACAAAGTTCCCGGATTTGGTAATACGTCACATGAACGACGTGACCAAGGGTGCCCGTTGCCTGGATATAGCGGAACTGCCAGCGGCAACAGCCATGGAAATCCTTGTCAGTAACTCGCGCGGGCGTCGTCGTCCGCGGCGGAAATATAGGTGGCGGCCAGGGTCTCGCTCCCCCGGGCCAGGAGCGCGACGTCGGCGCCCACCAGGAGAAAGTCGACGCCGGCAGCGATGTACCGCCGGGCGGTGGCCTCGGCGAACGCGTTCACGCCCACCGGTTTGCCGGCGGCCTTGATCTCGCGGATGCAGTGCTCGACGGCGGCCACCACGTCCGGGTGGGCCTGCTGGCCCAGCAGGCCCATGGAGGCGGCGAGGTCGGACGGGCCGATGAACAGTCCGTCCACTCCGTCGACGGCGGCAATGGCCGCCACGTTGTCCACGGCCGTAACAGTTTCAATCTGCACCAGCAGGGTGAGGGTGTCAGCGGCATTCTGCAGGTAGCCGTCAGTCCGGTTCCAGCGCGACGCGCGGGCCAGGGCACTGCCCACCCCGCGGATGCCCTGCGGCGGATACCGGACGGCGCGGACCAGATCCGCGGCCTGCTCCGGGGTGTCCACCATGGGGATCAGCAGGTTCTGCACGCCCAGGTCCAGATACTGCTTGAGCAGCACCGGATCGCCCGACGGCGGACGCACCACCGGGGCCACCGGGTAACCGTGCACGGCCTGCAGCTGGGCGAGCAGGGATTCCAGCCCGTTGGGGCTGTGCTCGGCGTCAATCAGCAGCCAGTCCAGTCCGGAGCCGGCGCAGATCTCGGCGACCAGCGGGCTGCCGGAGCAGACCCACATGCCGGTCTGCCGGCCGCGGGCGGCGATCCTGGCGGCGAAGGTTTCCTCGGGGGTTACTCGAAGCGGCATGTGATGGTTCCCAACGGTCCGTAGTCTGCGTACACGGTGTCGCCCTTGTAGACCCACATGGGCCGGGTGAACGATCCGGCGAGGATGATTTCCCCGGCCTGCAGCGACGTGTTGTGCGCGGCCAGCTTGTTGGCCAGCCAGTACACGCCGGCGGCGGGGTGGTTCAGCACCCCGGCGGCAACGCCGGTTTCCTCGATGCCCTGGTTGCGGTAGAGCAGGGCCGAGACCCAGCGGAGGTCGACGTCGGCGGCCTTCACCGGGTTGCCGCCCACCACCATGGCACCCATCGCGGCGTTGTCGGCGATGGTGTCCACGATGCTCCGGCCCTCCATCTCGATCCGGGAGTCCAGGATCTCCAGCGCCGGCACCACGTAGTCCGTGGCGTCCAGGACGTCGAAGATTGTGCAGTGCGGGCCGGCCAGCGGCTTGCCCAGAACAAAGGCCAGCTCCACCTCGATCCGGGGATGCGTGTAGGAATCCCAGTCCAGGGTGGCGCCGTTTTCCAGCACCATGTCATCGAGGATGATGCCGTAGTCCGGTTCCGTGATGCCGGTGGCGGCCTGCATGGCCTTGGACGTCAGGCCGATCTTGTGCCCGGCCAGCCGGCGGCCGGAGGCCAGCAGCCGGTCCGCCCAGAGGTTCTGCACCGCGTAGGAATCCTCGATGGTCATATCGGGATAGCGGGCGGTCAGCAGCGGCACCGGAGTTCGGGTCCGCTTGGCCTCGAGCAGCTCGTCGGCCACCGCCTGGAGAGTTGATTTATCTAGCACCGCACTGCTTTCTGTTCGGATCGAACCTGCTTAGAGCTGGGAGCCGACCTTGTAATCGGTCTCGTCGCCGCGGGTGTAGGAGAAGCCGTCCGCACCGACGGTCACCTCCATTTCGGAGGAATCCGTGCGGGCCACCAGCGGCTGCGGGTTGCCGTCCAGGTCCAGGACCAGGGAGGCCTCGGTGTACCAGGACGGGACCACGGGGTTGCCCCACCAGTCGCGGCGCTGGTTGTCGTGGACGTCCCAGGTGATGGTGGGGTTGTCCGGGTCTCCGGTGTAGTAGTCCTGCGTGTAGATCTCGATGCGGTGGTCGTCCGGATCCAGGATGTAGAGGTAGAAGGCGTTGGAGACGCCGTGCCGGCCGGGGCCGCGCTCGATCCGGTCGGAGATGCGCAGGGCGCCCATCTTGTCGCAGATCTGGATGATGTTGTGCTTCTCGTGCGTGGCGAAGGCAACGTGGTGCATGCGCGGGCCGTCGCCGCCGGTCAGCGCCGTGTCATGGACGGTGTCCTTGCGGTGCATCCAGGCGGCGTAGGTGACGCCGTCGGAATCCTTGATGTCCTCGGAGACGCGGAAGCCCAGGTCCTCCAGGTAGGCGCGGCCGCGGGGGACGTCGGGGGTGACCTGGTTGAAGTGGTCCAGGCGCACCAGCTCGCCGGCGGAGTAGAGGTCGTAGCGCTGAGTGAGGCGCTCCACATGGTCCACGGTGTAGAAGAACTCGTACGGGAAACCCAGCGGATCCTCCACGCGGACCGAGTCGCCCACGCCCTTGGTGAAGCCCTCGGCCCGGCGTTCGGTGCGGCAGCCCATTTCCTTGTAGTAGGCCTCGGCCACGTCCACGTCTTCGGGAGTGCGCACGCGGTAGGCGAAGGACGCGACGGCGGCGACCGGTCCCTTGCGCAGCACCAGGTTGTGGTGGATGAACTCCTCCAGGGAGCGCAGGTAGATGGCCTCGTCATCTTCTTCGGTGACATGCAGGCCAAGGACGTCCACGTAGAACTGGCGGGACTTCGCCAGGTCGGTGACGATCAGCTCCATGTAGGCGCAGCGGATGATGTCCGGCGGCTGGATGCTCGGCGTCGGAATGGGATTCGGATTGTGGATGGAAATGCTCATGGTGTTGCTCCTTTGCAAACGAAGTGGAAGTGTCCGGGGCGCTTAGCCGGCAACCCTGTTTAGCCGGCAACCGCGGCGGCGTCGTCGGTCCCGAACTTGGGGGTGTGGACCTTGCCCAGGGTGATGTGCACGGCCTGCTGGTCGGTGTAGAAGTCGATGGAACGGTAGCCGCCCTCGTGGCCCAGGCCGGAGGACTTCACGCCGCCGAACGGGGTGCGCAGGTCGCGGACGTTATGGCTGTTCAGCCAGACCATGCCGGCTTCGGTGTTCTGCGCGAAGTTGTGCGCGCGGGTGAGGTCTGACGTCCAGATGTAGGCGGCCAGGCCGTACTTGGTGTTGTTGGCCAGTTCCAGGGCTTCGGCTTCGGTGTCGAAGGGGGTGATGGCGACGACGGGGCCGAAGATCTCCTCCTGGAAGATCCGTGCGTCGGGAGCAACGTCGGCGAAGACGGTGGGGGCGATGTAGTTGCCCTCCTCCAGGCCTTCGGGGCGTCCGCCGCCGGCGAGCAGGCGGCCTTCGGTCTTGCCGATCTCCACGTAGGAGGCGACCTTCTTGAAGTGCTCCGGGTGCACCAGGGCGCCCACCTGGGTCTTGGGGTCGTGCGGGTCGCCGACGACGATGGTCTTGGCGCGGGCCGCGAACCGCTCGCAGAACTCATCGTAGACCGGGCGTTCCACCAGAATGCGGGAGCCGGCGGTGCAGCGTTCACCGTTGAGCGAGAAGACACCGAACAGGGCCGAGTCGATGGCGGAGTCCAGGTCCGCGTCGGCGAAGATGACGCAGGGGCTCTTGCCGCCGAGCTCCATGGACATCCCCTTGAGGTTCTCCGCGGCGTTGCGGAAGATCGTCTTGCCGGTGGTGGTCTCACCGGTGAAGGAGATCAGCGGCACGTCCGGATGCTTGACCAATGCGTCGCCGGCTTCCTCGCCCAGGCCGTTGACCAGGTTGAATACACCCGCCGGAACGCCGGCTTCAGTGAAGATGTCCGCCCAGAGAGAGGCGGAGAGCGGGGTGAATTCGGCCGGCTTGAGCACCACGGTGTTGCCGGTGGCCAGGGCCGGGGCGAGCTTCCAGGACTCGAGCATGAACGGGGTGTTCCACGGGGTGATGAGACCGGCCACGCCGATCGGCTTGCGGTTCACGTAGTTGATCTGGGCGCCGGGAACCTTCATGGCGTCGTCGAACTGGGCGACGATGAGGTCCGCGAAAAAGCGGAAGTTCTCCGAGGCGCGCAGGGCCTGGCCCTTGGCCTGGGTGATGGGCAGGCCGGTGTCGAAGGTTTCCATCTCGGCCAGGCGGCCTTCCTGGGCTTCCACGGCGTCGGCGATCTTGTTCAGGATGCGGGCGCGTTCGCGCGGCTTCATCTTAGGCCACGGGCCGTTCACGAAGGCGTCGCGGGCGGCAGCGACAGCGGCGTCGATGTCTTCCTTCTGGCCTGCGGCGGCGGTGGCGTACGTCTTGTTGGTGACCGGATCCAGCACGTCGAAGGTGGCGCCGTTGGCGGAGTCGACGAACTTACCGTTGATGAAGTGCTGGATGTGGGTGGGAAGGTTCTCGGGAACAAAGTGTTCGGCCATGGGGTGGTCCTCTTTCTGCGTTCTGTGTTCTCAGTCGTTACAAGTCAGTTGGTTCTGTCAGACGGTCCGTCAGATGGGCGACGGCGGCTGGTGGGCCTGCGCCAGGAAGGCGTTGAGCGTGTTGGTGCGGTGCGCGCGGGCGGCGTGCTCGACGTCGGACGCCGGGGCGCCGGCCTCGATCAGGTTCAGGAGGTGATCGTGTTCTTCCACCGAGGCGTGCGACCGGTCCGGCACGTACCGGAACGTGGAGGTGCGCATCCGGTTCAGCCGGTTCCAGCCGCGGTGGACCAGGTCCAGGATGTGCGGGTTGGGGCAGGGACCGTACAGCAGGGCGTGGAACTCGGTGTTCAGCTGGGTGAAGCGGACCGGATCGAAGGCGTCGAGGACGGCGCGCATCTGCCGGTTCAGGTCCCGGGCCTTCGCCAGGTCGTCGGTGCTGATGCTCGGGGCGGCCAGCGCGGTGGCGGCACCCTCGATGATGCTGAGGGTCTGCATGGTGTGCAGGTACAGGTCGGGATCGATGCCGGCCACGGTGGCGCCGACGTTGCGCTCAAAGTGGACGAGTCCTTCGGCTTCGAGGCGGCGGATGGCCTCGCGCACCGGGACCACGCTGAAGCCCATGTCATTGGCGATGCTGCTGAGGACCAGCCGGTAGCCCGGGGTCATTTCTCCGGACAGGATCCGGTCCTTCAGCTGGGCATAGGCCTGCTCCGACTTGGAGCCGGCGGCGGTGCTGCTGTCGGCGGTGCTCATGCCTGTTCCGCCGCCCAGGCCTCGTACTTTTCCTTCCACGCCGAGTTCATCGGGTAGAGCCCGTCCACGCCATGGCCGGCCTTGACCATTTCGGCAATGAACTCCTCCTGGTGTTCCTGTTTGATGCAGGCCTCCACCAGTTCCTCGGCGATGGCCGGCGGGATGACCAGGATGCC
Organism: Arthrobacter sp. TJ-58; assembly: GCF_058269295.1. NCBI lineage: Bacteria > Bacillati > Actinomycetota > Actinomycetes > Micrococcales > Micrococcaceae > Arthrobacter > Arthrobacter sp. TJ-58. Next base: position 474,630 of record NZ_JBZCNM010000001.1, on the reverse strand, counting down.
GTCGTCGTCGGCCACGATGATGTCGCCGGGCTGCACGGTGGCGCCGCCGCAGGCGATGGTCAGGTCCGTGTCCCAGGGGACGTGCTTGCGGCCGAGGACTGCGGGGTGCGGGTTGGCGCAGTAGACGGGCAGGTCGATGCCGGCCACGGTGGAGTAGTCGCGCACACCGCCGTCGGTGATGATGGCTGCGGCGCCGTTGTGCTTGGCGCGCAGGGCGAGGATGTCACCCAGGGTGCCGGTGCCCTTTTCGCCGCGGGCTTCCATGACCAGGATTTCGCCCTCACCGACGGAGTCGATGGCGCGCTTCTGGGCGTTGTAGCCGCCGCCGTGGGTCTTGAAGAGGTCCTCGCGGTTGGGGACAAAGCGCAGGGTGCGGGCGGTGCCGACCACCTTGCGGCCGGTCTTGGTGCCGCTGAGTCCGTCGATGGAGACGTTGTTCAGGCCGCGGGCGCGCATCTGCGAGGACAGGGTGGCGGTGGCGACGGATTCGAGCTTCGCCTTGAGCTCGGGGGTAAGGGCCGACGCCGGTTCCTCCTTGGGGGCCAGCCCGGCCTTTTCGGCGGAGCCCCAGGCTTCTTCACGCTGCTTGTCGTCAATCTTGGGCTGCGCGCCGAAGGCGGCCAGCGCCGTCGTGCCCTCGGTGACGGTGGTGGTGAGGCGGCCGGTGGTTGCTCCGGTGGCGGGGACGTCCACTTCGATTTCCAGGACGTCGCCGGGGACAGCTACGGAGGCGCCGGCGGGAGTGCCGGTGAGGATCATGTCGCCCGGTTCCAGCGTGAGCAGCTGGGAGAGGTCCGCCACCAGCTGCGCGAAGGGGAAGAGGAGATCTTCAGTGGTGTCGTCCTGGGCGAGAGTGCCGTTGACCCAGGTGCGGACGCGCAGTGCTGCGGGGTCGACGTCGGCTGCGTCCAGGATGGCCGGGCCAACCGGGGTGAAGCCGTCGCCGCCCTTGGAGCGGAGGTTGGAGCCTTTGTCTGCCCAGCGCAGGTCGTACACGCCCAGGTCGTTGCTGGCAGTCACTCCCCCGACGTAGCTCCAGGCCTCGTCGATGCTCAGGCGGCGTGCGGTCTTGCCGATGATCAGGGCGATTTCACCTTCGAAGCCGAGCAGTTCGCAGCTGGCCGGACGCTCCACGGCGCCTCCGGTGAGGGCGAGTGAGGATCCGGGCTTCAGGAAGTATGAGGGCTGTTCCGGGGTGCGTCCGCGTTCGGCTGCCCGTGAGGGGTAGTTGATGTGGACGGCGATGACCTTGCCGGCCTGCTTCAGCGTGTCCGTGGTGGCGTCGTTGCCCATGTCTCTCCTGAATGAAGTACGAAATCGTATATTATCCATAGTGCCTTGTGGTGCCGGTCACGTCAAGTGATGTTTAGCCGCTACTCAGAACATCCGAGTCTCATCCAACGGCGGACGATACAAATCCTCCGTTACCGTGCGACTGAACCAGAATTGTCTTAAATCCCAGGATCGCGCCGAAACCTCGTTACTAGGTTCTGATACACAATTGCAGGACACTCAATGCCTTAAAGGCTGCGCTATTGCAGTTGTCTCGTTCACTGCGTCTCACAACCCATGGCTTGTAAGACATAGAGCCCCCCAGTTGAGCTGTGACAGTCGCCCACTCTCGATTGACAGTCACAGCTTTGCCACGTCCAAGGCTCGCCACACTGCCTCGTAACATCTGAGGTTGATTTTCGTGTTTCAGAGACTCCCGCAGATGAGACATATTGCTCAAGACACGGTCGGCCCACATCCAAGAACCGTCATCCCCCACGCTGCCTGCGAGAGCCCTCTCCTCAACAGGCAGTTTTTTCATGAGGCGTCCCGCCCACCGGCAGTTTGGCGTTCAGTGTTGGACGCACATATCTGGCGGCAGCCAGACTCTCCGTTCGGTATGCGGACTTACGGCTTCACCTTGTCGTTCTGCCAAGGGCTGTCCGGCTTCAAGAAATTCCGCCTGATACTTTGGGTGGCCACCTCACTATAGGCAGGATTTAAGAATTGCTCTCAGGTCGTCACCCAGGTAGGGCTGTGACTGTGGAGGAACCGATTTTCCAAAGGTGTTTGCGTGGGCGTGCCCCTGCTCCGCGGCGACGTTGCGGAGTTCAGAAATGAGCTTTTTCCCCAGCACCGCAAACTGTTTGCCATCACGGGTAGCCTCTCTCAGCACCTCTTCGTCGCCGAAGTGCGGAAGAGCTCCATCCTTGTTTAGCTTTTGCAGCGCTTCGTTCCGCTTTTTGCGCACCTTATGCAGGGCCTCGTCGCCGGCGCTTGCACGCTTGTACGCTTCCTCTACCAACTGCTCCGCATCGTCCGCGGACAAGTCGAAATGATTAGCGACTACATCGGGGGACGCCCAGTACGACTCAATATCCGAGTATTTCGTGAACCAAACTGCATGGCCGCCATTCTGATAGGGCTCTGCGAACGAGGACGTCTCCTGCGGCATCAAGAAGTCTCGATCGCGGTGAACAACGAGCTTTACATTCGAGCCAACAAGACCCTTGAATCCTTCGAGCGTCTCCGGTGCTGGCAATTTTCCGGTGCCGTGAAAGGGCCAGACTGCAGTCACTCGCTCTAGATCTGGCCACTGACCAAGCAATGATCGCAGCATTTCCGTCCGGGTATCCTCCGTTAAAAGGATGATTTTCCGGTCAAGCAGGCCCCAGCCCATTAACTGCCGAGCGGTAGCGTCTCCGCCCTGTTCGACCTTTCCGTCCTTCATCCAAATCACCCGAGAGTCTTGAGGTAAGGCGCGAACAATCGAGGGGCTGTGGGTAGTGAGGATAACCTGAGAGCCTAGTTCCGCCGCCATTTCGTATAGCACCTCTACGAGTCGTTCTTGCGCGATTGGATACAGATGCGCGTCCGGTTCATCAACGAGCAACAGAACAGGCCTGAAGTAGATCAAGTAACAGAAGATCTGCAGGACCTGTAGGTAGCCAATTCCAGCGAGTTCTAGGGGACGGAAAGATTTATCGCCCAAAGATCCCATTTCGCCGACGCGAAAATTCGCGACCACTCGGGTATGGCTGGCGTCATCGAACTCTACCTTCAACGCAAAGTCACCCATCACCCGGGCAACGAGCTCAGAAACCAGATCGAGGCCGTTCCTTCCTTTGATCGTCTGGCTACGCAAGAGATCGAGCATGTTGCGCAATACCATGTTGGAGTCACCCGCTGCAGCCGACCTATGAACGATAAGTCGCGACCGCTTCTCTTCCACTAGCGGGATACCAGCCAGCCCTGGGATATAGGCGCTGATCTCGCGCCTGCGATCCCGCACTAATGCGACGAATTCATTATTTGCAGGCACATGGACGGAAATACCCTCATTTCGGGCGGCCTTGAGCCACATCTTTGCCTCAACTTCGTTGGCGTCATCATCGACTGCAACGATTCGAAGGTCAAGCTGAGGGTTGCTACTAAAATTGCCGTAATCTGCCCCGTGTCCGGCGCTTAGATACTCCGGCGATGGCATAAATATGGCGTCTCGTTCGGACAGAGTAGAAGCTCTTCCCGTCGCCCCTGGCTTCACCACCTTGTTTCTACCTGATTGCAGCATCCAATGAAGAGCTTGCAAGACGCTACTTTTTCCCGAGCCATTGGACCCCACCAAAACGTTGAACGTTGGGTGCAGTTCCAGAGTGGTGCGCTTGACCGCCTTGAAGTTGGCGAGCTCGAGCGAGCGAATTTTCATTCGACCCCTATCTAACATGTGAAGTTTTGCAAAGCGGTACCAGTACCGACTGATCTTAGCTGTAGGCCGGTGATGCTTATTGCCGAGGATGGCGAAAGACCGACAACTGGTGGGACGCACTCGAGATTCATCGAAAAGCTCTCGATTTACTCAGGAACGGAACGACGAGACTAAAGGCGTGACTGAGGACATTCACGGATCCTTCACAGAGTGGCGAGGAGTTCACCTTTGTCTTTGGCCAGCCATCATTCCTGAGCGGCGTATTCGGAACGCTCTCTCCTAGGCCGAGAAGGACGCCATCATGCTGGTCTAAGAGGACCTGACTGACGCCGTCGTCGTCGGACACCCCGCCCTTGCCAATCCTGATCTAGCCCACCGCTGACAGGAGGACCTGCCGCTGAAAGAACTCGATTACTCCACCTTCTACACCAACGGTGCCGCAAACCACACGGACTACCCGGAACTAGCTGTACCCGGCCGTCAGGTTGGTAGCAGTCGGCTGATGGGTGGTTTGCCTCCGAGTGCCCTGTGGCGTCGTTCATTGTTGTAGTGCTCGAGCCATGGTGCAAGTGCTGCTGTGCGTTCCTGGTTGCTGGTGAATATCCGCCGGTAGGCCCACTCGCTTGCCAGAGTGCGGTTCAGGCGCTCCACTTTGCCGTTCTGCCAGGGGCAGTGGGGCTTGATGAACTTTTGCGTGATGCCGTGCAAGGCGCACAGATCGCGCAGCGAGTAGCGGTAGGCCCACGCGTTGTCGGTCATTAGCCGCTCGATCCGTGGGATGCCATGCGCTGCGAAATAGGCGATGGCCCGTTCCAGGAACGCCTCGCAGGTGGTTCCTTTCTCATCCTGCAGGATCTCGCTGTAGGCCAGCCGGGAGTGGTCGTCGATGAGGGAGTGGACGTAGTCGTAGCCAACCTTGGTTTACTTGCGAGCATTAGTGGAGCCCATCTGCCGCCTGTGAGCTTTCCAACCGCCGCCGTCGGGGATCTTTCCGAGCTATTTCACGTCCATGTGCACCAGTTCGCCGGGCCGTTCACGTTCGTAGCGCACGGCGGTGGCCTTCGAGGAGCGGATCACGTCTCCGGTGATCGGGTCGCAATCGCGCAGGTAAGCAACCCCGTGGCGGCGCAGGATCCGTGAGACCGTGCGGGCGGGCACGCCCAGCTTCGGTCCGAGCACATCGGGCCCGGCGCGATGCTCGGCGCGTGCCGCGATGACCTTCTGCTCAGTGTGGGCGCCGGTGCGCGTTGGCATCGTATGCGGCCGGGAGGACCGGGAGGCCAGCCCTGCTTCGCCCTCCGCGGAGTAGCGGTCGATCCAGGTCTTGACGCACTTGCGTGAGACACCCATGGCCGCAGCTATGTGGGCCTGTTTCCAGCCGGCCTGGTGGCGTTGGACGATCAGCAGACGACCGTAAACGGTTAAACGGGCAGTACTGTGGGACACGAGAACCTCCGGGTTGGTGTGGGTCTTTGACAAGCCACATCCCACCCGGAGGTTCTCTTTCGTTCAACCAGCCACGCCGCTACCAATGTCCTGGCCGGGTACAGCTAGAGGGGCTGGAGCGGGTACGTATGATCCGAAGGACAGCAGCAAAAAACGTCGTAGACAGATCCGGGATGTGACGAAGGAACATCCCGGCTACAGTCCGGCACGCAGCGCAGGGCCGCTTCCCAAATGCTCGTCACCGAGCGCTATGAGGATTCGTGACCCGAAGGGTCCCCCAGATGCGGATCGCATGCGCTCACGCGGCCCCTATATTAGGGATTATGAGTATGAGAGAGAAATTCAACAACGCGCTACAGAGTACCGTCGGGTTTTTCACGGCGTGGGCGGCAACGTTCGCCAGCCTTGTAATAACTTTCTTCACTATTAGTGAAGATAAGACTGCTCGTTTCGTGGCCTGCGTCATTGTCGTACTGATGTTTTTTCTCAGCTGTTTTCGTGACCGAGGGACTGCCAATGTCAGGAAGGAGCTGGCAGAGACTCAGACTGCTCGGGCAAACGCTGAAGATACTCTGCGGAAAATTGGTACCTGGAAACAACAATTCCATGCTATGAGGGACTCGTATGCCAGCAAAAAACTAGAGGCTGCCAACCTGAACCAACTCTGGCTGGATGCAGAGGAAAAGAAACACAGGGGTTATACCCCATACCTGAGAGACAACGCAGAAGCTGCGAGAAAGAACTGGGAAAACGCGGAAAAGGCCTGCAGGGCGACAGGCGACAAACTTACTAACCTCCAAGACGAGTTAATTCGCCTAACAGGAGTAGCGCTGTCGACAAGTAGCACAGCCGATCTGTCAGGTTCAAATCGGTCGTTGCCTTAAGATCGTTATCAGATGAGCCCTTTCGTAGTCCGGAGCTCTGCGACGGCGGGCCCCGGACCAAAGAGCCGGCCGCGCAGCGGACGCCCGTTTCCTGGCTGGAGCGCCAGCGGAAAACAGGAGCAATAGAGCCGCAACGGTGCAGCGTGGGCCAGCCACAGCGCAGAAAAACAGCAGAAGGTCCTCAGCGGCCGGGTTGATCTGCTCGGCGGACAAGGAATGGGTTTTGATCTGGGGGAACCCAAACAAACAGAGGTATGGATGAGCAACGTCCTCATCCCTCTGGACGTGGTGTGGATTCGCGACAACAAAGTGTTGCGCATCGACACGGGTGGGCCGGTAGAGGAAAGAACTTTCCTCTACCGGCATAGCTAGTCCTCCGACCCGTCGCTGAAGACACCGCTGTCAGCGTGCCCGTGATGTCCGCCGCCGTGGTGATGGTGTTGGCCGCGGCAGGTGTCATCCAGTTCAACCCGGATGATTCTGCCGCTGGCCTGCTCCTGCGGAGGGCCTTCGACCAGTACATCCACGGACGCGTACAGGCCGTCCCCGCGCAGTTCCAGGGCATACGGCTGGTTGACTTCCAGGAACAGTTCGGGGGTGTCAGATCCGGCGGGCACCACGGAAATCCGGTTTTCGTCCAGTTCTGCCACGAAGATGTCCCCGTTGTCGTTCACCGCCAGTTCGGTTGCCCGAATGGAACCTAAGGCCACCAGCTCCGCCACGCCCGTAACCGGATTGATTCGGAAGACCGATCCGGGAGCTCCGGCGTCAAAAAACGCCGGCAGCGAGGTCACGTACAGGGCACCGTCGGGGCCGCGTTCGACGTCGGTCGGGACGGGTTCCGCTCGGTAGGTGAGGCCCGCTATGCACTCGGGGTACCCGAAGCCGGGAGGGAAGGTGGCAGGGAGGGTGAACGTGATCGGCGGCAGCACGGCAACCGTGGAGACACTGCCGTCGTAACCGGCCAGCACCAGGGCATTCATCCCGGCGTCAGCCACGACTATTCCGTTCCGGCCGGGCAGGGAGGCAACCGGGCTGGAGTCCTTCAGGCCGGTGTAAGGCGCTGGTGCAACGCCTGGCGGCAGCTGGGCGGCACAGTCGGCGGGCAGTGCTTCTTCGAACCCATAGGTATTGATGCCGTCCGGGTTTGCAGCATATTCATAGCCGGCAATATCGGCGACGGTCCGCACGTTGCCGTTGCGGTCAACCGACTGCAGCAGCCCGATGTTTGTTGCCGGATCCCGCGAGCCCTGCCCGGTACTCACCGCGAAGTAGGTGGTGCCGCGTGCGCGGGAGATGGAGGAGGTGCCATACTGACCCGGCGTTTCCTGTGGTGCCGCAGCAAGGAGCTCAGTTGTTGCGCCGCCGTTGCTGACACGGCTCACGATCCCGACGAACGATTGAGCTATGTCGATGGCGCCACCCCGGCCAACGGCGAAGCTCAGGGGGCCGGCCAGCCCGCTGGCGACGGTGCTTATTTCTCCGGCAACGGGAGCGGGCGGCGGTGCCGGTGGGTGTTGCCGGCCTCCGGCCGACGCAGGTGAGGCCGCGAGCCCCATAACTGCGGCGGCGGCGAGGGCGACGAGTGCAGGTGATGATTTCTTCACGGTGTTCTCCTCAGCATTGGGATGTGCAATACGAGACTTGCCTCGGGCCTCCAGTGGTTTCCCCTCCACGCCCCCGCCGAGGCAGTGAAAGCCTAGGGGTGGCGCCGTTTCGCGGACACATAGTTCCCGAAGGTGGCCCGGTTCGTCGTCCAGAAAAACCACGTAGCCGGCGGGACCTGAAACTAGGTATTCTGCGGATAGACGTCCGGGACACAGCACGTAATCAATGGGGGGAATACCATGGCGCCGGAGCTACCAGCGAGCAGTGCCAGATTTGTGGAACGTCCGCCGGGGTGGCTTCGGTGGGGAGGCGACGGCAAAAAAACGTCGTAGACATCAGGTCCGGGGGGTCCGGAACTCTGCGACGGCGCGCTCCGTACCAAAAAGCCGGCCGCGTAGCGGACGCCCGTTTCCTGGTTGGAGCCCCCGGGCGGAAACCAGGGGAATCTGAACCGGCTGGGCGGGTTTGCAGATGGCTGCAGTCTGCAGTTAATGCATGGGAAGTTGCGTCCAGGAGGCGGTGACAGGGCAGTTACGATAGACCGAATGCTGTGCATGTAGGCACAGGAGGCTCATGCCGGCAGTTACCTCTGATTACCAGCACCGCGCCGCATTAGTGGGTCCTGCCAGGGGTCCAACACAGAATAAAGGAGCGGGATATGACGGTTGTTTGAAGAGCCTGAAGTGCGGTCGGGGCGTGAGGACGAAGGAGGCTGCCCCAGTGCCTCATATGGTGCCTTTGGTTCCACATTGCCCCGGAGCGGGAGCCGGACGGTGAACGGGCCCGCCGTGCCGCCCTCCGTGGGAGTGGCCCGGACCAGCACCTCATGACCGGGGTGCCAACCGCCGGGGGCGGCGGCGCCGCCCGGAACCTGGCTTCGACCATCCGGGGCTAAGTATCTGGACGGGCAGACCGCCATCACCGGCATTGCCGAACTAGAGGCGGCACTCAGTTCCATTGCGGTCGACCTCGGCAATGCGGTCGTCGACTCCACGGAATACGCCGCCGCCCTCGCCCTGTCCGCGCAGCGCCGCTGGCAGGACCCGGCGCCGGAGGACGACGTCGAGACCGCCGCAGTGGAGCTTGCTTTCGCGGAACGGATCGCAAACGTCTCCGAGTTGGGTCTGCCGGAGGTCGACGATCCCCGGCTCGCAGCCGACCACTTCTTCGCCCTCACCATCCTGTTGGCTTCCAACGAGCAACCCAATCCGCTCACCGTTGATTCGGCCCGTGTGTGTCGGACCACGATAAACGGCGTGCACGCGTTCGTCCGCGCCTACGAACTGCGCTGAATCTCCCGGGGCTCCGGGACGCTTCCACCGGCCCGCGCGGCGCGCCATTCGTCGGCGAGGACCGCGTAGCGCAGGTCGTCGAGCCAGCGGCCCGAGCGGTGCAGGGATGCCTGGCGGGACCGACCTTCGCACCGCATACCCGCTTTTTCCATGACCCGCCAGGATGCGGTGTTGTCCGCAAAACACTCCGCCACGACTCGGCGCAGGCCCAGTTCCTCGAAACAGATGCGCACCAGTTCGGCCACGGCTTCGCTCGCATACCCGCGGCCGGCGTACTCGGGTGCGATGACATAGCCGATTTCGGCCTGTGTTCCCCGCGCCAGTTCCTGTATCTCCTTCTGCGCCCATGCGTCCCGGAGGGCTAGGTAGAGGTCGCCGATCAGGGCTCCGTCCTGTTCCACGACAAAGATGGCGGCCAGCTGTTCCGGCTGCCGGAGCCGCTCTACGAAGGCATCCATGTCCACGGGCTGGGCTGTCAGCCACTGCGCGACCTCGGCCTTCCGGCGGTATGCAAACACATCCGGCAGATCGTCGACGACGGCGGGACGGATGCTAAGGCGCCCGGTGGTGACGGGCCAGTGCAGGTCACGGGGATTGGTAGTCATGGCTCCATAATGCCCGAGCCGGCTCTCCCGACTTCGGAAGACTCCCCCAGACCAGCCCCGGGCAGGCTGCGTGTGACTTGGAAGCCGCGCGTGCAGATCGTGCCGGTCAAGGTCCATGAACGCGGGGCTAAGCAGGAGGAACAGGACCCCGTGACATGCTCCGGCCCACCATTCCTGTGGAGAGCAGCATCTCCGGCCGCGTCTAGGAACCGCAAGTACGCGTCTCGTGGTTCTGAGCCAGGAAGAGCCCTGAGGCTTGTGAACAAATTATCAAGAGCAATTCCCATATCCTGCCGCTCGAGCCGTCGTGATCCATCGTCATGGAGTCAGGCAATTAGGCTGGACACTCTAGGGGCGCATTGTGTCCCATAACGAGGAGTGCGCATGTCGATGGAAATCCTGCATGCCCCCGGGCCGGTAGCAAGACCTTTGCCTACGCGGTGGATCCATGGTTCGGAATCCTCCAAACACAATGTTGACCCGGATGTGCAGGTCTACTGGTATGACGCTGACACTGTTGTTCTTCGGCAGAACAAGGCAATCAATTACGAGGCACCCTTTTTGTTCCTCCTCTTCGGTAGCGAGCGTGTGGTGCTGCTCGATACCGGCGCCACCGTGTCTGAACAGCATTTCCCGCTGCGTACAGTTGTCGACGGCCTCATTGATTCGTGGATGAGCCGCCATCCCGGCGTCGACAATTCCTACGAACTGTTGATTCTGCATACACATTCACACGGCGACCACACAGCCGGTGATGCCCAGTTCGTCGACCGCGCCCATACGGCCCTTGTGCCGGCGGACAAGTTGTCAGCGTGGCGTTTTCACGGGTTATCCGACACCTCGGGCAAAACACAGCTGGAGCTTGGTGGGCGGACCCTGGACATTCTTGCCACGCCTGGTCATGACGCTGCCGCTGTCACGTACTACGATCCGTGGACCGGGATCCTTTTCACAGGTGACACGGTGTACCGGGGCCGACTGTATATCAGTGACTGGCAGGCCTTTTCGCACAGCATTGATCTCCTCATCGAATTCTGCCGATCGCACCCGGTGACCTACGTCCTTGGGTGTCACATTGAGATGACCAGCACCCCCGGCGTGGATTACCCCATACGCACGACCTACCAACCCGATGAGCCTCCTCTCGAAATGACAGTCGAACACCTCCTCATGGTGCGCTCTGCCCTGGACGCTGCAGGTCCGGAGCCAGTGCGGGCGGTCTGTGACGATTTCATTCTCTGGCCCACGAAGTAATGCGGGATGGGCGGGGTGGGTCATGGCTAGCGACCAGGTGCCGGGTCCGGGTCCGGATCCGGGAGAGCTAGTCGGCGTCACGCCGCCAGCGAGAAGATTGCTGAGCGAGTCGGGATGCCACCTTTCCCGATGCCGCTTTGGCCTTGCCCATGGTCTCAGCCCGCAGACGTTTGGCAGCGTCAGCACCTTCCGCACTGATCCGCTTGGCCGCGTTCACGCCGTCGGTCCCCGCCACCACAACTCGATCTTTGACGTCTACAGCCGCCTCAACCCAAAGCCTGGCGTCCAACGCCTCCCGTCCGGTGTCGATGCCAAGCAGTTCCTGAAAATCAGCAATGCCGGCGGCTGCTTCGTTGCTGGATTTCACGACGGAACGAGACGCGGCGGGGTTCAACAGGACCTTCGAGTTGGCCGTACCGGCAGCGGCATCCAGGCGGACCATCAGCCGTCCCGTGGTCCGCGCTATATGTTCCGTCCGGTGCCTTCGAGCGGTCTTTAGACCGAGACGGTGCTGGTCAAGGTCCTCCGGCGCCGCCTCAAGAACACGGTCCAGTTCAAGAATGTTGAGGGCATCCTGGAGCTGGAAGCAGCGGGCCAGGACAGCGAGCCACTCGCGCACTTTCGCCTCGGCTTCCTTTGTTGCCTTGGCGAGGTCCCCGACCGCTGTTTTGCCCTCAAGCTTCTCCGCCAGAGCTTCAAGCTGGCGCAGTGCGTACGCCTGCGTCCGGCCAATCGTGCCTGATGTCGCCTGCACCTTGGACCATGTCACCTCGGATACCTTGCCCACTTCCCCACGGACGGTCAGCGCCTCCTCGATGACAAAGTCCACCCCCAGCATGTCCGCAAGCACTGCGTCCTTTTGGGATCGGAGAATGTCGTCCACCTTCTCGTCGATCGCAGCGAGATAGTCGGTGATTTCATCCATGGTCTGCTGCATTGCTACCTGTGCCATGATTCCCGCTGCTCCGGCCAACAGTGCGGGGTTGGCTAGCTTGGATGCGTTCCCGCTGCTGAACTGGACGATTGCTTTGATGCCGCCGCCCTGGCCCTTAGCCTGGACGATCCCCATGCTGAATCCCGTTTTAGAGTTCTTCATCAGGCCGTATTTCTTTATGGCCTGTGCAGATTCCTCCGTCAGCTGCACCCAGCGCCCGGAATTGGCAGCTAGCTGGGAACCTGCCTCGACCGCGCCAGCGGCCTTATTGAGGGAGGAGCCGAGCCGGTGCAACCCAAGGTCCTTCGATTTCAGCCTCTCAGACAACAGGAAACGCTCGACGGCGTTTGGGTCACCGATGACCGCAAGACCATCGCCGTCATTGATCAGCTGGATCTCGTCATCCATCGTTTTGCTCCTGTGTCGAAAAGAAAGTACTGAATCGCTAACCGCTGGATCATTCTCTCCTAAACAAGTCCCGGCAAACCTAAGCGCTACGCCAAGAACCCCGAAGAGCCTCAACGCCGTCCAGCAGGACGTCCAGCCCGACGGTGAATTCGGCGTCGTAGTCATAGCCATCCTTTGCCAGCTCGGCCACCACTTCGAGCAAGTACGGATAACGGGCCGCTGTCTCCGCGGATTCGGCATCGTGTGTTGCTGCGGCTGCCTCGGCCGATTCCTCCGGAGTCTCGAAGGAGAGCGTTTTCTGCTGCAGGGCGAAGCCGTACACATAGGCATCGAGCATGCTCATGACGTGGACGGTGGTGCGGAACGAAAACCCGCTCTGCCGCAGGCATCCCAGCATCGCGTTGTGCTGCCGCAGGTTCTCGGGACCCGGACGGCCCGCTGCCTCCATGAGGCCCACTGCCCAGCGGTGCCGGGCGAGGGCGTCCCGGAGGGAGACAGAACGATCACGGATTCCCTGCTTCCAGCCGTGCCGGGCGTCCGGCTCGGTGACCTCGTTCCAAACGAGATCCACCATGCCCTCAAGCAGTTCCTGCTTATTGGCGACGTGCTTGTACAGCGCCATGGGCACCACTCCGAGCTCCTGGGAGAGGGTGCGCATGGTGAAACCTTCGATCCCCACCTGGTCAGCCAGGTCGACGCCGGCGCGGAGCACGGTTTCCCGGTTCAGGCGCGGTCGGGACGCGGATGCCTCCTGCCGATCCTGAGGTACCTGTGCCAACGATGCCGCCTTCCTGGGAGTTGATGCTTGACAGAGTGTACGTCATACACCTACGTTCATGGCACACGGTGTACTTCGTACACCTTTGGCGATGGGAACACCATGCAACCCTCCAACCGGACCGCCCGGACCGCCGGGGTTCCTTTCCTTCTGACCTTCGTCTCGGCCATCACCGGGGCCGCACTCTACGCACCGCTGCTCACGGACCCGGACTACATCACCGGTCCCGGCGCGGACACCCGCATCCTTCTCGGTGCGGTCTGCGAACTGGTACTGATCATCACGAACATCGGCACCGCCGTCGTACTCTTTCCCGTGCTGCGCAGGCACAGCGAGACGGCGGCGGTTGGCTACTTCGCAGCCCGGATTGTGGAGTGCACGTTCATTGCCGTCGGCATTCTGAGCATCCTCGCTGTGGTGACGCTGCGGCAGACCGCCGGCGACGACGCCGCAGAGTACCTGCCCGTTGCCCGGGCCCTGGTGGCGGTGCACGGCTGGACGTTCCTGCTGGGCCCGGGGTTTGTGGTCGGCATCGGGAACGGACTGCTGCTCGGGTTCCTGATGTACCGCTCACACCTGGTGCCGCGGCCGATGGCACTGTTCGGCCTGATTGGCGGTCCGCTGATGTCACTGTCCGGCGTTGCCGTGCTCTTCGGGGCCTATGGACAGAGCTCGGTTCCCTCAGCCCTGGCCACGCTGCCGGAGATCATCTGGGAGGCCTCGCTGGGGATCTACCTGACGCTCGTCGGCTTCCGCCGGCCGCGCGATGCCGAAACGACCGGAGCCTCCCTCGAACAACCTCACGTCTTGGGGAAGCTTGCGAACGAGCACTCCTAAGGTGGTCGGACGGAGGCCTGCGGTCACCCTGTTTGAACTCGCCGACGGCGCCATCCGCCCCTGACGATCGGGCCCTAGCAACAATCTATTCCGGCTCGACCTCGCTACACGGACTACCCGGAACTGGCTCCGGTTTCCTAGCTCGAACGAACGACGACGGCAGGCCTTCCGCATGATGCGGGAGGCCTGCCGAATATCCGGGTGGGAACAGCCCCTAAGCCTTGATCTTTACCGCCATTTCCCGCGCCGGAGCAGTCCGGGCGTGGGTGCCATAGATCATCAAGCCGACGAATGTCAGCCCGCCCACCAGGTTGCCCACCACCGTGGGGATCTCGTTCCAGACCAGGTAATCCACCAGCGTGAATTCCCCACCGAGCATCAAGCCGATCGGAAACAGGAACATGTTGACCACCGAGTGCTCAAAGCCCATATAGAAGAAGAGCATGATCGGCATCCACATGGCGATGACCTTGCCGGCCAGGCCGTCTGACATCATTGCGCCGACAACACCGGTGGACACCATCCAGTTGCACAGCACGCCGCGGACAAAAAGCGTGAGCATGCCGGCGGCACCGTGCTCCGCGTAGCCCACGGTGCGTCCTTCACCGATCTGCCCGATCGCCTTCCCCACCTCACTCACCTCGGAAGAGAAGCCGTAGGTCCAGACGATCGCCATCAGCACGGCGGTGGTCAGGGCACCGGCGAAGTTGCCGAGGAACACCAGACCCCAGTTCCGCAGCATCGACTTCACGGTGACGCCCGGGTGCTGGTCCAGCCAGGCGAGCGGGACCAGCGTGAAAACCCCGGTCAGCAGGTCGAAGCCGAGCAGGTACAGCATGCAGAAGCCGACGGGAAACAGGACCGCACCGAGCAGCGGCGAGCCGGTCTGGGTGCTGATCGTGACAGCAAACGCCGCTGCGAGCGCCAGAATGGCACCCGCCATGAAGCTGCGGATCAGGGTATCGCGCGTGGACAGGGCAACTTTCGCATGGCCGGCGTCGATCATGCGGAGCGCGAACTCTTTGGGAATCACATAACTCATCGCCGGCCCCTTACCACTGGTACTTCAGGAACTTGCCGTCAATAACCACGCGCACCCGGTCACCTTCGGGATCTTCGCGCCGGTCCAGCTCCACATTGCAGTTGATCGCGCTCATGATTCCATCTCCGAATTCCTCATGAATGGCTTCCTTCAGCGCCGGCCCGTAGACACCCAGCAGCTCGTAGAACCGGTAAATCGTGGGATCGGACTTCAACTCCTCCCCCATGGTTCGGTACGGCTGTTCCTGAAGTGCAAGAACGGTTTCCTCATCCAGATCCAGGAGGCTTCCAGCCTTTTCAGCCAGTTCTGCAGGCATGGGATGCGAGCCCAGGAGGGCCGCGATGGTCCACAGCAACGGGCGGTCAAGCTGCTCGGCCACGCCCGCCCAGGAGGAATCCGAGCGGGCGACGGCGGTGCGCACCTTGAGCGTGGCCCGCTCGCGGTTGGTGTTCCAATTCGTCATTTGTGTCTCCTCGTAAGTGGTCTGCAGGCACTTGCCGTTCCCCCAAAGTAAGTGCGCCTGAAAGGCCGCCCACAGGCTTTATGCGCAGGCCATCATGCGAAGTGCGCAACCACCTCACTCTTTTACCTCCGCGAAACAACAGGGAAATCAATTCCACGCCCGGGATCCTTACGGTGGCGTTATTAGAGGTTCTGAGCGGCTGACGCAGGAGAGAACACGATATGGATCTGCTGGCGCAAGTTGTTCGGGAAGCACCCTTACCGCTCTGGGTCATCGATCAGCAGGGTCTTGTGGCACTGGCCAACAAGGCGGCTATGGGTTTCCTGGGGTACCGGGGCGAGGACGAGGTGGTGGGCGGCCCAAGCCACGACCTGCTGCACAGCTTCCGCCCGGATGGCTCCCCCTACCCGGAGCATGAGTGCCCGATTGTCCGCTCCCCCGGAGCGGACACCGCCTCGGAATGGTTCGTTACCCGGGCGGGAGACACTCGTCCGGTGCGCTGGTCAACGCGCAGCATCGGCTCTGGCCACGGCATACTCCTCAGCTTCACTGCGCAGTCCCGGGAAGAAGCACAGATCGTGCGGGAGCTGCGCCGGCGCGGTTCCGGTCCCCGATTACCGGCCGTCCAGGCACGCGCCGAACTGCGCGAGTCCATGTACCGCACCATCGGATCCCGGTTTCCGGATCCGGAACTCACGACGGCGGAGCTTGCGGCATCGGTGCATCTATCGGTCCGATCGGTGCAGGCAGTCTTTGCGGAGGCAGGGATGTCGCCGGCCGCCGAAATCCGCCGCGTCCGTCTGAATCATGCGCGGGCATTGCTGGAACAGGGCCATGCGGTGCAGAGCGCCTGCTTTGCTTCGGGGTTTCTGGATCCCGGTACTTTCGCTCGTGCCTTCCGGCAGCGTTTCGGTCTGGCCCCCAGCCAGGTGCAGGTGCCATGCCGCGTATATCCAGAACCGGAAACCTCCGATAGCATCCGGACCCATGGAAATCCTTGAGTACCGCCCGCGCCCGGACCAGCTGGTGTACACCTTCGGCGGGGCCGAGCCTGTAATGACAGTTCGGCCGGGAACCGCGTTGAAGCTCTGGTCGGAGGACGCGTTCAACAACGCGCTGACCACGGTCGAGGACCTGTCCAGCGAGAAGGTCAACCTCAACTTCGTAAACCCGCAGACCGGACCCTTCTACGTCGACGGCGCCGAACCCGGCGACACACTCGCCCTGCACATCGTGGAGCTGACCCCGGCGCGAAACTACGGCGCCTCCGCCACCATCCCCTTCTTTGGTGGGCTCACCAGCACAGACCGGACCGCCTTCCTGCAGGATCCGTTGCCCGACACCACCTGGATCTACCACGTGGACTCGCTCCGTCAGACTGTCGGGTTCCAGGCCCGGTTTGGGGACTTTGAGGTCGCCCTGCCGCTGGAACCCATGCTGGGAACGGTCGGGGTGGCCCCTCCCGGCGGGGAGGTCCGCTCCTCTCTCGTCCCCGAACGCTTCGGCGGAAACATGGACGCCCCGGAGGTGAAGGCCGGAACCACTGTGTACCTCGGCGTGAACCAGCCGGGTGCGTTGTTCTCCATCGGCGACGGGCACTACCGCCAGGGCGAAGGCGAAGCCTGCGGCACCGCCGTCGAAGGGGCCATGCATTCCACGATCCTGGTGGAGCTGATCAAAGGCGGCGCCCCCGCCTGGCCTCGGCTTGAGACCGATGCCGAATGGATGGCCGTCGGCTCCTCCCGGCCTATGGAGGATTCCTGGCGCATCGGCCAGCTCGAGATGGTCCGCTGGTTCGGTGAGCTTTTCGGCCTGCATCAGATGGATGCCTACCAGCTGCTCACCCAGACAGCGCAGGCACCGATCGCCAATGCCGTGGACGCCAATTACTCCGTGGTGGTCAAAGCACGCAAAGCCCTGTTCCCGCAGGCCGCAGCCTACGGCGGGCTGCACGCCGACCTGCGCCGGCGCAGCGAAGAACTCCTCTAAACCCCGACAACCCGTCCCGGAGGAACCATGGATCTGCAGTTGAACGGCAAGACGGCACTGGTCACCGGTGGAACCCGCGGAATCGGGCGGGCCATCGTGGAAGGGTTCGCCGCGGAGGGGGCCAACGTTGCGTTCTGCGCCCGGGACGCGGCCGAAATCACCGCCACCGAAACGGCGCTGGCCGGCAGCGGGATCAAGGTGGAAGGCACCGTCCTGGATGTGGGCGACGGCGACGCCGTGGCTGCCTGGGTGGATGCCGTCGCCGGACGCTTCGGCGGGCTGGACGCGGTGGTCAGCAACGTCAGCGCCCTGGCCATCGACGACAGCGCCGAATCGTGGGAGGCCTGCCTGCGGGTGGACCTGATGGGCACCGTGCGCCTGATGCAGACGGCGATCCCGCATGTTGGGCGCAGCGAGTCGCCGTCGCTGGTGGCAATTTCCAGCGTCTCCGGCCGGGAGGTGGATTTCGCCTCCGGTCCATACGGCACGGTCAAGTCCGCGCTGATCGCGTATATGGCCGGGCTGGCCTTCCAGCTGGCCGGGACCGGCATCCGCGCGAACACGGTGTCGCCGGGCAATACCTATCACGACGGCGGCGTCTGGCAGAGCATGGAACAGAACAGCCCGGAAATGTTCGCCTCGTCCCTGGCGCTGAACCCCACCGGCCGGATGGGCAGCGCGCAGGAGGTGGCCGACGTCGTTCTGTTCGTCTCCAGTCCGCGCGCCTCCCGAATGACCGGAGCGAACGTCCTGGCGGACGGTGCCCTCTCCCGGGGAATCCAGTTCTAGGAGCGTTTGAATGCGCCGGGCTGCTGCAGAACGGCCTGCCATACTCTGACCATGACCGTTCACTTCGAGTGCACCACCCGGACGAGCCTGCCAATGCCGGAGCTGTTCGACCGGGCACGGAGCATTGACGCGCACAAGGATTCGATGGCGCGGTCCCGGGACGAGGCCGTCGACGGCGTGACGTCCGGCCTCATCAGCAAAGGTGAGGAAGTCACCTGGCGGGCCTGGCACTTCGGGGTTCCGCTGCGGATGACGAGCCGAGTCACCGAGATGGACCCGCCCAACTATTTCATCGACGAGCAGGTCAAGGGCCCGTTCCGGTGCTTCCGGCACGTTCACGAGTTCAGTTCGGATGCCGCGGGCAGCACGATGGTTGACCGCATCGAGTTCGAGGCGCCGTTCGGCGTCGTCGGGCATCTGGTCGAGAAACTGGTGCTGGCCCGCTACCTAAAGAACCTTATTGAGGAGCGGAATCTGTATCTGGCTGGGGATTCCGCTCCGTTAGTTAACACCCCAGCGGCTCCCGGCCGTAGTCACGTCATGGCCAGCACGAGGAGACGACCCTTGAGAGCGAATACAGAGACACCGTCCGAAACATGGAATGATCCATCAGATGACGTCTGCATGGAATCCCGGGCCCGAACCCGTTGCGCAAAAGTTCGAGGCTGCATGGAGGGTATTCGCAGCCTCCTGCGGCCACCTTTGGGCTAACGAAGCGAGCTATCAGGCGTGGTTTGCGCATTATCTGATCCGGGAATCATGATCCCGCATTACGCCAACGGTGAGGCCCGTTCCTCGGATAAGTCCGGGATAGGAATCCTCAAACATCTCGCAGTGATCTCCGAACTCAAGGTGGGAGCCAGCACCGCAAGCGGCCTCCAGCGCCGCTCAATCCTTGCTGACGTGGTGAAGCTGGGCCGTCTGCTAGACGAAGACCGCAGCATTTCACCCGAATCCGAAGCACCGCTGGCCTATGTCTGCGTGCTGGATAACCACCACCGGCAGTCGTTCGACCTCGAATCGTTGGAGGCAGAGGTGTGCGAAAGTACCTACTACCCCAGGGTTCGGCTGATTACAGCCACCGCCGACCAAAAGCCGGTTGCGCCCGCAGACCGCGCCTTGGTCTGGTAATAACGTGGCACCAATCTCTGCGGGAATCCTGTCCGAGGCCACCGCTTCGACAACAGAATCCAAAGTCCTCTCGGTCAGCCGCAGCAGCAAGCACCATTTCAGCAAGAACCGGGTGGAATCGGTTCTGCTGGTGGAAGGACTCGGTGTCGACGGAGACGCGCATTCCGGCACCACCGTGCAGCATGTGTTTAGGAAGCGGTTCCATCCAACAGAGCCCAACCTGCGGCAGGTGCACCTGATCCATGCGGAACTGTTCGACGAACTGGCGCAGGACGGCTTCGAGGTGCACCCCGGCGATCTCGGAGAAAACATCACCACCCGCGGCATTGAGCTCTTGGACCTGCCGGAGGGGACGCTCCTGCACATTGGGCCCGACGCCGTCGTTCAGGTAACCGGCCTGCGGAGTCCCTGTAGGCAGATCGACCGCTTCCAGACCGGGCTGCTCAAAGCGGTGCTGCCCCACGACAGCAACGGAAAGGTCGTGCGCAAGACGGGAGTCATGGGCATCGTGCTGACCGGCGGGCTGGTGGGCATCGACGATGAGATCCGCGTCGAGGTTCCGACCGGACCACACCGCCGGCTTAGGTGTGTCTGAACAGTTAGTCACCGTCACCGGGGGCTAACCTGACGGTCGTGGGCTTCCACCGGCAATTGAAGAGGAGACGCCATGCGCGGTTCAGCATTGATTGTCGGAGCGGGTATCGCAGGAACCGCGGTTGCGCGGGGGCTGCTCCGCGCGGGATGGTCGGTCCAGGTACTCGAACGCAGCACAAACCTCCCCGGAAGCGGAACGGCACTGGCCATGTGGCCCGCGGCGATGCGAGCCCTCGACGCGTTGGGCGCCGGGGACGCAGTCCGCAGCGGTTCGGTGGAAGAGCACGGCGCACGGATACTGAAACCCGACGGCAGCCAGATCGCAGCCATGGGCGGCAGCCGAACCGCGCGCCTGGTTCCACGCACCGTCCTGCTCGAGGCGCTGGCCGAAGACTTTCCGGCCGGGATTATCCAATGGGATTCACCGGTCGCCGGGCTCGCAACCCTGCCCTCTGCCGATGTTGTCGTCGCGGCCGACGGAATCTTCAGCCGCCTGCGCACCGCCTGCAACGGAATATCGCCCCGGGCGCTTGGAACAGTGGCCTTTCGCGGCATTGTCCCCGGCCCGGCCGGCGGAGTCAGCGAGACGTGGGGGCCCGGCCGCCTCTTCGGCATTACGCCCCTGGATGCCGGCAGCACTAACTGGTTTGCCTGCCTCCGCTCCACCGACCTTCCCGCGCTGGGCTCCCCGGAAGCTATCGGGGCCCAGGGGGCAGACCTGCTGCGCGGCCTCTACCGCGGGTGGCATCAGGACGTCTTCCGGGTCCTTGGAAAACTGGATGGAAGCCGGATCGATTACCGGGAACTGTTCGACGTCCCGCCCCTCCCGTCCTACACTTCCGGGAACTTGGCACTGCTGGGCGATGCCGCGCACGGCATGGCACCGAATCTTGGCCGCGGCGCCTGCGAGGCTCTTCTGGACGCGGTTGCCCTGATAGATGCACTCAGGTCAGCTCCCGACGTGAGCGCCGGCCTGCAGCGCTACGACGCCGGCCGGCGTCGGCGGGGAAACCTCATGGTCCGAGCGGCACGGTTGCTGAACCGCGTCGCCACGGCAGAGCATTTCACCGGAGCCCGAAACCTCGTAATGTCCGCCGGGGCACGGTTCGCCTAGCCCGCACGGACTGTCCGCAGACTCCCTGCATGAGCCGCAAACACCACGGGGTCCCGCCTGGGCCATGGCCACGATACTCTCGGCGAGGTCAATGGCCACCGTCGGCACCGCCGGCCACACGGACTACCCGGCACTTGCTCCGGGTCCCCAGCCGACCCGAACGACAACGGCTCCCCCACACACCGTGGAGGAGCCGTCGTCGTTATGCGGGCGATGATGCCTAGGCGCCGCGCCCCTGCGCAGCGGAGGTGACGAGGTCGCTCTTGGCGAGCGGCTCCCCCGTCCGCAGCGCCGCGGTCCACGTCTCGGCGTCGGCGACCGCAGCCCAGTTGGAGTGCAGCAGTGCCATGAGGGTTTCATGGACCTGGCGTGCCGGTGCGGCGCCGGCTTCGTTGGCCAGATCGATTGCACCGGTCGCGTCGGAGAGGACCTCGACGGCGAAGCCGAGGGGCTCGGCGGCCGCAGCGGAAGCGATCACACAGTTGTTGGTCATGTAGCCAACCAGGGTAATGGTGTCGATCCCCTTCTCCCGCAGCCAGGATTCGAGATCCGTCCCGGCAAAGATGCTGGAGAACTGCTTGCTGATGCGCTTTGCGGCGTTCTCCTCATGGATGGCCACACCTGGGTGGTTCTGCCAGGTCGGCGAGCCGGAAGCAAACACGGGTGCTTCAGCCGGCAGCTCGTGCTGAACGAGCACCACCGGTGCCCCGGCCTCGCGTGCCTCCTTAATAGCGGACTGAATGACGGCGACTGAATCATCCCGGTTCGGATACTGGATCGGAAGCAGTCCGCCGTCGAAGTACTCCTGCTGGGCGTCAATGACAATCAGGGCGCGGCGTGGTGTGGTCATGGGGATCTCCTGTGCTTGTTGGGCGGGAATGGCTGACATTTGAGCAGGTGTACTAACTGGCTGCCGGCAGCGTATCGGAGCGGGGCAGCGAATAGTGGTCGGCGAGGAGGTTGATGCCTTCTTCGTCGAGTTCGGTCGAGTGGCCGCCGACGACGAGCATCACTTCATCGACGCCGGTGCGCTTCCAGAGAGCTTCCAGGCGGTCGGCCACAGCAGCGGCATTCCCGTGGAAACTGCGGTTGGTGTAGGAGTCGAGGATCTGCCGCTCCTGCAGGGTGGCCTCATAGGCCTCGACCTCATCCGGGGGCAGGAGCAGGTAGCCTTCCCGCTTGAACATCCGCAGCATCGCCATCGCCGACGTCGCCGCCTGCCGTTTTGCCTCCGCCGCGTCGTCGCTGATCGCCACGGGCACGCTCACCAGGGTCTGCGGCTCAGCGAGTACGTCGGAGGGCCGGAAGCTGTCCCGGTACAGCTGCAGAGCGGTGTCGATGTCGGCGTCACCGAACTGCAGGGCGAAGGCGTACGGCCGGCCGAGTTGCCCGGCCAACTGGGCCGAATAGGGAGAGGAACCCAGGATCCACATTTCCGGAAGGGCCGGGGACGGCGCTACCCGGTTCTCCCTGGCCTGCCAGGGCCCGGGCACCGCATGGACGTGCCGGTAGGGGTGGTCGGACGGGAACTCGTCCCGAAGGAATCCCTCCAGTTCCAGCACCTGCTGCGGAAAGCTGTCATTGGCATCTGCACCCCGCCGCAAGGCCGCGGCCGTGGCGCCGTCCGTTCCGGGCGCGCGCCCCACGCCCAGATCGATCCGGCCGGGCGCGAGGGCCTCCAACATCCCGAACTGCTCGGCAATCAGCAGCGGTGAATGGTTGGGCAGCATGACTCCGCCGGCACCGAGGCGGATGGCCGCAGTCTCGGCGATGAGCCGGGCAACCATCAGCTGCGGCGACGACACGGAGGTTGCTCCCATCGCGTGATGTTCGGACATCCAGAACCGGTGATAGCCCCGGCGGTCCGCGGTGCGAGCGAGCGAAATAACCGCTGCAAGGCCTTCCTCAGCGGTCATTCCCACTCCCGTGCCGCCTGCGGACAGGACGGACAACGTGAACGGCGCCGTGCCGGATCGACCGTGGTGCATACCAACTCCTCATGGAAACGTGCAGTTTTAAGCGTGATAAGACCCTACCAGGCGTCTCACGGTTAAAGGAAACTGATACCATGAGAAACATGTCTGAATCTATACCCGCAGCCGCACCGGGAGCCGAGGAGCATCCCAGTCTGGCGCTGATCAACAGCGCCGGCCTGCAGCCCGGGGGCAAGAGCTATGACGAGCTGGCTACCCCTGAAGCGGCGGTCGCCTGGCTGAAGGCTCACGGACTCATTGCGCCCGACGCCGTGCTGTACGAACACTGCCGGGGCCGGCTGGCAGCGCTGCGCGCAGACCTGCGGGATCTCTTTACTGCATTCACGGCGGGTGAGGCTCCCCCGGCGGCGGCCGTGGACGCCGTGAACCGCGCGCTCACTTCCGCCCCGGGCACATTGCTGCTGCGGTTTGATCCCGCGGCAGGATTTCTCCGTTCCGCTGACCACCCCGTGACCCAAGTTGTTGAGCACGTCATGGCGGTCATTGCCGACGATGCCGCATCACTGCTCAGCGGCGAGCAGGCGGCCCAGCTCGCGCCCTGCGAAGCGGATTCGTGTAACAGGTTCCTCCTCCGCACGCACGCACGGCGGCAATGGTGCTCGACCCGCTGCGGCGACCGGGTCCGCGCGGCACGGGCCTATGCACGCAAGCGCACTCTGCAAGGCGCCTGACTCCGTTTCGCGGCCGTCAACCGGCTGCTCCTCAATCGCCCAGGAAGGTTGCTCCCGCGTCGGTGGCGAGGCCGGGGCCCAGGGCGGCAGCAGGCGTGTAGGCGCCGCGGGGCGCCGTTCCGTTGCGCAGGGCGCGGACGACGACGGCGAGTACGTCGGCGGTGTAGTCCATCGCGTCGTCGGCGCGCAGCCAGCTCTCGCGGCGGGTGCCGTCAGGCCAGTCAACGACGGCGTGTCCCCACGAATGCGGGCGGGGCCGCGGCGCCCTTCGGGTCTTGCTTGCCGCCAGCGAGGTGATCATCATGCGCCTCATCGACGGGATCCGAAGCAGCCGGGACAGCAGCGGGAGGGCGGGGCGGATCAGCGGTAAGGTCGGTGCCAGCGCGGAGGTGAAGTCGATGATTGCCGCGTTGCTGGCCTGGCGGGCGGCGAACAGCTCACCCGAGGGGACCGCGGCAGACTTCACGGCCGTCCCGTCCGGGAGCGCATGCTTTCGGAGGTTGGAGCCGAGCGGCACCGGGGTGAGGCGCCCCACGCGGTAGGCGCGCCCACCCATGGTCATGACGTCGACAGATGTTACGGCGAGCGCCTCCCCCATAACCCCGTCCTGGGATGCGTACGAGCTGAGCGCGTCGATCTGCACCCGCGCAGGAGCAGGCTTGCCTGCGCAGAGTCGGAGGACTAGGGCTTCCGTGGCGAGCACCCCGAATCCTGCACCTCCGATGACCGTGCTGTTCTCGGCGCGGGCTTCCTTATGGAGATCCACGAGGCCCGAGAGGGTGGTGTAATCGATCGAGAGGTCGACATAGTTGCCGTCCGGCATGCATGCCTTCGCCAGCGGGATTGCGGTCTCGGCATAGGAGCCGAGGAGGTTGACGACGACGAGCGGATGCTCCCGCTGCACCGCGGCGAGCATCTCAGCGAAGCCCGCAAGCCGCCGCGTCTGTATCGAACCGGCGAGGGTGCCGGCGATCGCGGCGAGCCGCTCCGCCGACCTGCCCACCAGGACCACTCCGGGGGTGCGTGCTGCAGCAAGCCGCCCGGCGAGGGCCCGGCCGACATTACCCGTTGCCCCCAGGATCCAGATCTCATCTGCCCGCTTGCCGTCCATGTCGTCCTCCGTCGTGCAGCCATGACGACACTGTGTGCCGTCATATCACGCTACGACACTCTGTGTCGTCATGACTAGACTGGATCCATGCCCCGCTGGAACCCTGACCCGCAAGAACGGCTCGTTACGGCCGCAGTCGAGCTGTTCCGGCAGCACGGCTACGACGCGGTCACGGTCACTGACATCGCGGAGAAGGCCGGCCTGACCCGCAGGTCCTTTTTCCGCCACTTCTCCGACAAGCGCGAGGTGCTCTTTGCCGGCTCACGTGCGAACCTCCCCAGGATTACCCGGTTGGTTGAGGAGTACCCGCCGGACGTGACAGCACGGGACGCCGTCATGGGCGCCCTTGCACAGGTGGGCGACTATCTTTTCGCCGACCCGGCCGTCCAAGCCCTTCGCCAGGATCTCATTGACGGCAGTCCCGAGCTCCAGGAACGCGAGCGGACAAAGCTGGCCGACATGGGCGCCGCTCTGGCGGCAGGCCTCGTCCTGCGCGGCGTCCCTCCGGCAGATGCCCACAGCATCGGAGTCTTCTCCGCCGGGATCTTCCACTCCGCATACGTGCGAACCCTCAGGAGCGAACCGGCAGGCTCGTTTGCAGACCAGCTTCAGGCTTCGGCAGCATTGATTGCCCGCTTTCTGGCGGAATGAACCAACTACAGTGCTTCGTAAGAGCCGGAGGGCTGGTCCCCGCCGTCGCCCCTTCGCTGCTCGACGCCGTCGCCCCTTCGTTGCTCCACGCCGGGAGCGGGCGGTACTCGGCGCCAGGGACGACGGTCGTAGATCGCCAGCAGCTGCGCACCAAGTCCAAGGAACACCATGGCCAGCCATACAACGATGTTCAGCCACGGAATATGCAGGGCGACAATGAGGATCAGACCCCCGACGAGTGCCTTGATCACTGGATGCTGATTGCCGCGGAATATGAGCCTGCCAATGAAATAGGCGCCGAAGACGAAGGTCGCGAGTGTCAGCGTTGTCCATACCAATAGGACTGACAGCGCCAGGGGTGCCCCGATGACCGTGGCCAGAAGGATCAGCACCACAAGCGGAACGGCGATTGACGCCACGAAACCGACCAGCAGCGCCTGCCATGGCCGAGGCAGGAGCCGGTCGGTCACCCGGTGCAGCAAACGGGGAAAGAGCCAGCCCGCGAGCACCGTGATAAGGCTCAGCGCAACCAGCGCGTACAGCAACCCGAGCAGCCATCCCACGAACTTCTCCCCCGCCGAGGGCTCTTGCTCGGGCTCAGGGGCGATTCTCTCCACGGTGCCGGCGACCGCATCCGCGGAGATGCTTGCCTCCTCCTCGGAGTTGTACGTGAGGTTGCCGCCGACCGTCCCGCCGATGGTGAGGCTTCCAACGCCAACTTCCACATCACGGCCGATCGCACCGTTGATTGCGATGTCACCCGCGGCCCCCACCAGGTCGTCCCCGAATGACCCGGCATCGGTGACGGTGACGGTTGCCGCGAAGATCGTTCCACTGCGCGCAACGTCGCCGCTTATGGTCACGTCCTGCCCGGCGAGCCGCACATTTCCGTCGACGTTGCCGGTGATGGTGATCGTCTGGCCTGCCGCGATCACGTCCCCCGTGACATTTCCGCTGATGGTGACACTCTGCCCGGAGGCGTACACGTCGCCGGAAACGTCATCCTGGACGTCAATGTTCAGTCCGCTGTAGAACTGCGGGCCAGAGCCGTCGTTCACCACGGCAAAGGGCGCGGAGTGCGGGCTTGATACCGGGGACGAGGCGAAGGCACCTGACCCCGTCGCCAGAACCAGAATGCAGGCGGCGAGAACTGCGGAGAATGCCCGCCGGGCAGGAGAAGGAAGTCTCATCGGAATGCCTTTCCGGGGTACGGTGTTCGCCTGTTCTTCCTCGACAGAGGGCTGGTGCAGCGGCATCCCGCGGCCGGACTGCCATGCGTGTCCGGAGCCCCGGGTCCCAGGGGCCAATGTATTCAGGGCCAATGTGTTCAGTGTCCAGCAGGCGTCCGCCGCGCAATAGAGTCGACAGCCCCGGATGGACGGCACTGAGGATGATTCATGGAATTAGCAGTACTCGGTCGCCCTCCCACACCCGTGCATCCGGTAAGGGGTGCAGCTGGGCACGGTGCGGCTAGTCTCGACTGCATGGACACGGCCGAACCGCATACGAAAGCGGGCATCAAACGCGTCGAGGTCGCGGGTCTGGGCACGGCGGTGGTGTCCGCCCTGGCCATCTGGGGCGTCTCCACCGTTCTGGGGACACCCTCCGAAGATGCAGCCGGCCGACATATGCTGCTTCACTTCTTCGGTTTGTCACGGGACAACATCTGCGGCTGGATTCTTCTGATCAGCCTGCTGGGCGGAAGCGTCGGCCTGCTGCTGCTGGCGTACGGCTTGATCGGGCGCATTCCAAAAACTTGGATCCGGAATACTGCAGGATGGACCACCTTTGCCGCAGCGATCGTGGCGTCTCCCTTTGTGGCCCTAACCGCATTCTTTGTCTTCCTGTTTGCTGCGGGAATCGGCGACCAGACAAGGTTCGAAGCCCCGAACGGGCAGTCGATCGTGGTGACGCAGGACGGTTTCGACGGGGACAGCGTGGACATCTACACCGAGCACGGAAGGTTCCACTACGTCTGGAACCGGCAGGCCACAGAGCTCAGCGGGTTCCCCCGCGTCAAAAACCGCAACTGCCACCTGACTGCAGCCGAAGGAAAACTGCTGCTGAACTGTGGAACAGAAACTGTCACCGTGACCCCTTGACCACGGTCAGGGCTGACCGGCGTGGTGAAGCAGTCCCGGGAATGCCGGCGGCAGACGCCGGGTTGCAGCAAGCATGACCACGCATTTGCCCAGCACCCCGTCCGACTCCCCCGGCCAGAGAATTCCCTCCCCATCTGACCACCTGCATGTCGCCGTGGTGGGCGCGGGACGGGTGGGCACCGCCGTCGCCCGCTCACTGCTCGACGCCGGCCACCGGGTTTCGCTCTCCGCCTCCGGGGACCCCGCGCAGCTGGCACTGATGGCCGAAATCGTTACCCCCGGCGCCGAGCCGAAGTGGACCAGTGACGCCGTGGCAGATGCGGATCTGGTGATCCTCGCGGTGCCCCTGCACCGGCTGCGGAATGTGGATCCCGCCCTGTTGAATGGCCGCGTCGTGGTGGACGCGATGAACTACTGGCCGCCCGTGGACGGCGAGATTCCGGCTTTCGCTGCGGGGACACGCGGCTCGTCCGTGGTGGTGCAGGAGATGTTCCCGGGTGCCATGGTGGTCAAGAGCTTCAACCACACCGGGTACTCCAGCCTGGAACCGGACCGCCGTCCCGCCGGCCATCCGGATCGTCTCGGCCTGGCAGTGGCCGGTGACCAGCCGGAGGCAGTCGCACTGGTCTCCGCCGTGGTGGATCAGATCGGCTATGATCCGGTTCCCGTCGCTTCCCTCAGCGAGACCTCGTTCCTGCAGCCCGGCGGACCTGCGTTCGGAGCCCGGCTTACCGCAGCGCAGCTGGCGGCACTGTCGGGCGCCCCCGCACCCGCGCCCGTGATTTAGGGGGTCAGCAGCACTTTGACGGCGCGGCGCTCATCCATGGCCTTATAGCCCTCCGCGGCGTCGGCCAGCGGAAGCGTGAGGTCGAAAACCCGGCCCGGGTCGATCGTCCGGTCCCAGATCCGCTGAATGAGGTCGGGCAAAAAGCGGCGAACGGGAGCAGGGCCGCCGAGCATGTGGATCTCGGCGAAGAACAATTCCAGCCCGGGAAGAGCGACGTCATGGGAGACACCGACAAAGCCCATGTGGCCGCCCGGCCGGGTGGAGCGCACAGCCTGCATCATTGACTCCTGCGTTCCCACAGCCTCCACTACCGAATGGGCGCCGAGCCCGTTGGTCAGGTCCTTGAGTGCGGCCACTCCCGCATCACCGCGTTCGGCGATAATATCCGTGGCTCCGAATTCACGGGCCAGCTGCTGGCGTTCGGGGTGCCGGCTAAAGGCGATAATCCGCTCGGCGCCGAGCTGCCTGGCCGCCAGGACGGCCAACACGCCGACGGCGCCGTCTCCCACCACGGCGACGGTTTTGCCGGGGCCGGCCTCGGCGGCCACGGCACCGAACCAACCGGTGCCCAGTACATCAGAGGCCGCCATCAGCGAGGGCAGCAGGTCCGCCGGCGGGGATTCCGGCGTGGCCACCAAGGTGCCGTCGGCCAGCGGAATCCGGGCGAACTGCGCCTGGGTTCCCATCATGCCCATCGGCACGGCATTGACGCATCGGCTCTGGTAGCCGGCCCGGCAGATTTCGCAGGTGTTGTCGGAGGCCCAGAAGGAGCCGACGACGAAGTCCCCGGCCTTGATGGTGCGCACCTCCGGGCCAACCTCCTCCACCCAGCCAATGTATTCGTGTCCCATGGGTGCGTTGTGGGCGTCCTCCACACCCCGGTACGGCCACAGGTCCGATCCGCAGATGCAGGTTGCTGCCAGCCGGATGACGGCGTCGGTCGGTTCTTCAATCACTGGATCGGCACGGTCCTCCACCCGCACATCCCCGGGGGCATGCAGTATTACGCCACGCATGGTGTCTCCTTCTGCGGTCGGGTTCTCTCCCTTCCAAGGACAGCACCCGCGCAGACGCATGGGTAGGTTCGGGACCCTTGGCTTCCCATTGCTCACACGGAACAGGCATCGACGCGTTCAGCGGCGGCACCTGCGCATCAGCGGTTACGGCAGGTCCAGCCGGTTCCCGGTGTTTGGCGGGCGGAGATAGCGGCCGGTGATGCTGTCGGGGCTGTGTGCAATGTCGGCGGGGGTGCCGGTGGCGATTATCCGGCCGCCGTCAGTACCGCCCCCGGGGCCGAAGTCAATCAGGTAGTCCGCGTTCGTGATCAGGTCCAGGTCGTGGTCGATGGCGATCACGGTGCCGCCCCGGTCGATGAGTCCCTGGAGCACGTTCAGCAGGACCTGCACGTCCAGGGGATGCAGGCCGATGGAGGGCTCGTCGAGCACGAACACCGTTCCGCATTGATCCCGGTCCAGGTCGGAAGCCAGCTTCAGCCGCTGGGCTTCACCGCCGGACAACGCCGTAGTGGCCTCGCCGAGCGTGAGGTAGCCCAGACCCAGCTGGGCGAGCATCCGCAGGCGGGAGGAAACCTTCTTCAGGTCCGCGGTGGCTTCCGCGGCGCGCTCCACGGTGAGGGCAAGCAGCTCGGGCAGGGTCAGTCCCGCATCCTCCGCCCCGGCCCCGGCACCTGCCCCGCCCCCGGTTCGAGCACGACGGCGGATCGCATCCGCTGCGGGTGCGTACCGGCTGCCGCTGCAGCCGGGGCAGATGATGTCGACGTCGGGCAGGAACTGCACATCCAGCGAAATCTGCCCCGTTCCGTCACAGGTAGGGCAGCGCAGGGAGCCAGTGTTGTAGGAGAAATCCCCCGCCTTCAGCCCGCGTTTTTGCGCCTCGGGGGATGCGGCGTAGGCGCGCCGGAGATCGTCGAAGGCGCCGCTGTACGTGGCGACCGTGGACCGCACATTCGCGCCCACCGGGGAGGCGTCCACCACGCTCACCCGGTCCACCCCGTCCGCGGACAGCGCCGCGACGTGGCCGGGCAGCGGGGAACCGGTGACCCCTGCCGCCAGCGCCGGGACCAGGCTCTCCAGGACCATCGTGGTTTTCCCCGATCCGGAGACACCGGTAACCACCGTCAGCCGGCCCCGCGGAAACTCCACTTCCAGTGCCTGAACGGTGTGCAGGGGCCGGGTGGCGAGCCGGATGCTGCCGTGGTCGAACTCGCTGCCGGGTTCGGGCGGAGTGCGGACCAGGATCTTCTGCGCACCGGTGATGAATCCGGCGATCCGCGAGCCGGGAACCCGCAGCGCGGCCTCCAGCGGCGCGGAGGCGACGATTTTCCCGCCCTGCGCCCCGGAGCCGGGACCGATTTCGATCAGCCAGTCCGCTGCCCGGAGCAGCTGGACGTCGTGATCCACCATGACCACGGAGTTGTTGTCCGCCAGCAGGGCGTGCACCACGGACAGCAGCCCGTCGATGTTTGCCGGGTGCATTCCGATGGACGGTTCATCGAGCACGTAAAGCACTCCGGTGGTGCGGCTGCGCACGGCCCGGGAGAGCTGCACCCGCTGGCGTTCGCCGGTGGAAAGGGTGGACGAGGCCCGGTCCAGGGTGAGGTAGCCCAGCCCGAGCCGGATCAGCTGCCGCGCGGCGTCGAGCATCTGGGACACGATGCTCTCGGCCATCGCCGTCAGCGACAGCGGCATCGTCGTCGGGACGTTCTGCGCCCAGGTGGTGACCTCGGCCAGACTCTTCGCCGTTGCCTGCGCCAGATTAATGCCGCCCAGGAGGGAGGAGCGGGCACGTTCGCTCAGGCGCGTGCCGCGGCAGTCGGGGCAGACCTGCACGCTCAGGAACCGGTCGATGCGGCGCAGCCCCTTCTCGGTTCCGGCTTTGCGCAGCGCCTCCTCGACGGCGTCCCTGGCATTGCGGTACGTCATGTTCAGTTCGAACAGCTTGCCGTTTTTCGCCGGATACAGGATCCGCCGCTTCTCCGGCGGGCCGTGAAACACGATCTCCCGCTCCCGCCCGTCGAGATCGCTAAACGGAACATTGGTACGCACACCCATTTCTCCGGCCGCCTGCGAATTTCCCGCCAGTCCGAACAGTGACCAGGGCACCACTGCGCCGTCGTCGATGCTCAGCGATTCATCCGGGACGAGGGTGGACTCGTCAACCTCGCGGACGACGCCGGTGCCGCCGCATCGGGGACAGGCTCCTTCGCTGTTGAACGCGAAAGACTCCGCACTCGGCGGCGGAAACACCGCTCCGCAGACCGGACAGGTGAGATCCGCATCAAGGGCGACGTCTACCGTCGGCTCCAGGTGGTGTCCGTTGGGACATTGATGACTGCCCAGACGGGAGAACATCAGCCGCAGGCTGTTGAGCAGTTCCGTGGAAGTGCCGAAAGTGCTGCGTACGCCCGGCACCGGCGGCCGCTGCCGCAGGGCAAGCGCGGCGGGAACATGCTCCACGCTGTCCACCAGGGGCCGTGCCGCCTGGGTCAGCCGGCGCCGGGTGTAGGCGGAGAGAGCCTCAAGGTACCGCCGAGACCCTTCCGCGTACAGCACTCCGAGGGCCAGGGACGATTTGCCGGACCCGGACACCCCCGCCACGGCCACCAGCTGCCCGAGCGGCACGGAAACATCCGCGTTTTTGAGGTTGTGCACCCTGGCCCCGCGCACCTGGATGGTTCCCGGCACACTCTGGCGTCCGGCGGCCGGTTTTCCTGCCGGCTTTCCCGCCGGCGTCGGGTCGTGTGGTCCTTTCAGGGCGCTCATCATGGGCCGCCTTCCGGGGTCGGTGGAGCTTCGGTCACATCACGACGACGTGCTTGAGGTCTGCATCACGGGTCCCTTTCGGTTGCGGCTCCCCGGGACGGTGTCGGACGGCGGCGCAGGAGTTCCGGGGGTCGTTCCATGGTTTCGCCCCGTGAGGCAGTCGTCCAGAGCCGGTGGAACATCCTGCATTACCCTGACGATCACGGAACCGATGTCCCGCGGGGGAATTCCCCGCCCGAAGGATGGCTTGAACTGAGGTAGGACACTGTGCAGGAACTCCCCTGCCAGGTCAGCTCAACTTTGTCGAAGGAATATGCAATGCCAACACTGGGAATTATCGGAAGCGGAAACATCGGATCAGCAGTCGCGCGGCTCGCGGTTGCCGCAGGCATGAACGTTGTCATCGCGAACTCGCGGGGACCTGAGACGCTCTCGGACTTGATCGACGAGCTCGGACCGCTGGCCACCGCCGGAACGGTGGATGACGCCGCGAAGCTGGGCGACGCCGTCGTACTTTCCATTCCGCTGAACGCGGTCCGGAACCTTCCGGACGGATTGCTGGCCGGCAAGATCGTCCTGGACACCAGCAACTATTACCCGTCCCGGGACGGACGAATCGCCGAACTGGATGACAGCACCGTCACCACCAGCGAACTGGTGCAGAGCTGGCTTCCCGGAGCGCAGTACGTCAAGGCGTTCAATAACATCCTGGCCCATCACATTCCGCTTCTTGCCCGCCCGTCCGGGTCCGCGGACCGCTCGGCGCTGCCCGTCGCCTCCGACGACGACTCGGCCAAGGCAGAGGCGGCGGCGCTCATTGACGCGTTGGGGTACGACGTCGTGGACGCCGGTACCGTCGCCGAAAGCTGGCGGTTCGAGCCGGATTCCGCGGGCTACACCCGCCTCTACCTCGCGGATGCGAGCACACCCGACGACCAGCTCATGAGCTCGGTTCCCGGCACCACCCCGAAGGAGAAGGTCCGGTCCGCGCTGGGCTCGGCCACTCGGGTGAACGTGGCCGAACGCGTCTTCTAGGCACGAACCGGGCAGCTGGAGGCGGACTTCCTGCCGCCCAGGCGGCGGGCGGCAGCGTCCGTCCGCCGCAGCCAGGCGGCGGCGAGCATCGCCGCCGCCAGCTCCCAGGCAACGAGCGCGAGCATGGTAAAGGTCGCTTGAGCGCCGGCGCCGTCCGCAGCAACCGCGGCCGCAGGTACTCCGCCGTGCTGATGTCCGGCTCCTCCTCCGCCCGCAGCCAGCAGCAGCACCGCATGGACCGCGACCATGGCCAGCGCGCCGCCCATCATCATCCGCGCGGCGCCGACTGAGCCGGACCGCCACAACGGCAGCACGCAGGGCAGGCACATCAGCGCCATCAGCGCCATCCCGGCCGACAGCAGTCCGGCATGCTGTCCGGCCATTTGAAGATGCAGTGCGGCGGAGAGCAGGGCCGCCCCGGCGCAGGCCCGGGCATGCAAGCCGGGGCCTGCGGCCACGCCCGTCACCGCCGCCAAGCCGCTACCGGTGGCACTGCCCGCCGGATTCCGGCGCGGGCACGTCCAGCACGGGCGAGCGGTCAAAGAAACCTTCGGGCCGCAGCTTGAAGCCCGTGGTGTCCACCGGCATGATCGGCCAGTCCTCCACCCGCGGGAAATGCGTCAGGCCGAAGGTATGCCAGAGGACAATGTCCTGTCCGTCGATGTCGCGGTCCGCCTGCACCCACTCCGGCAGGCCGCCGCCGCCGGAGTGCTGGTTGACGAAGTCACCCGTCGGGTAGCGCTGGGATTCATCCCGCCGAGTCACCCACAGCGCCTTGGAGGCGAACGTCGCCCGCCGGTAGATGGAGGAATCCTCGTCCGCGAGCAGAGTGGGCTGACCCTCCGGATGCAGCTTGTAGGCCACCGGATGGCCCAGCCGGTTGGTCTTTTCGGGGTTGGAAACCACCCAGGTGCGCCCGACGGCGGATTCGGCGTCGCGGGCGGCCTCCGACTCGCGGGCCAGCACGGTCCGCTTGCGGGTGAAGGCGTTGCCGCGCGGGTTTTCCGCACTCACGGGGACGCGCACGGCGTCCTCCTCCTCAACCCGGCCGGGGCCGCCGTCGAGCGCGAAATCCAGCCGGGCACCGAACAGGTGCTGGTGGAACGGAGCGCCCAGGCCGGGCGCCAGCTCGGAGGCGTAGGGGTAGTCCTTGCCCGGGTAGGCGCTGGTGAAGACGACGCCGGTGGCCTTGGCCTCGAATTCAATGGTGCCGTCCAGGTACAGGTACCAGTAGAAGCCGTAGTCGTAGTTGCCCACGGTGGTGAAGAAGCTGATCACCAGGCGGCGGTTGCGGCGGGTGTAATTGATGCCGGACCACAGGTCGGAGTGCTTCGAGAGGATGGAGGCGTCTTCTTCGTGCATGCAGATGCCGTTGCGGATGGTCCGCGGATTGCCGCGCGCATCGGACACCGTGGGCGAGATGTAGTGGATTTCCCCCAGGCAGTCGCAGCCCAGTTCCAGCGAGTTGGCGAACTGGCCCACCAGGTATTCGCCGGTGTCGAAGTAGTTCTGCCAGGAGCGGGTGGGCGCCGGGTCGCCGTACGGGACCACCATTTCGACAATCGAGGCGCGGTTGAGGATCCGGCGCACGGTGCCGCCGTCCTCGAAGCCGATGTTGTGGAGCACCAGGCCCTCGCGGACGTCAAAGCCCACGTCGAGGTGCCACTTTTCCCACTCGACGTGGTTGGTGCCGGTGACGGTGAAGCTCGGCCCCTCCGGCTGCGTGATGCTGATGGGTTTCTGCGTGGTGCGCACCGGCCCGGTCAGGGACGGGTCGGTGTAGTTGCCGTGTTCCGCGGGCACCGGCACGGCCCCGAAGTCCAGCACCTGGTCCACGGTGCGGGCGGTGACATCCACGTATCCCACGAGCCCGTCAATGGGGTGTGCCCACGCGGAATCTTCGGCGGAGGTCTGCAGAAAGGCCAGGCCGCGCAGGATCCGCCGGCCCTTCTCCTCCGGGTATTCAAAGACGCCGGCCGAAAGCGGTGCCACCCGGACCTGTGCGACGTCGAGCCCGCGCTTCTCCAGCGCAGCCAGCCAGTCCGGGTCGGTGGAGAGGATCTGCTCCACCACCTCGAATTCCTCCTCCAGCACGGGCAGTTCGCCGGTGACCTCAGTGTCCAGCACGGCGTCGCTCACCACTGCGCGGGCGGTGGCGGAGACGACGACGTCGTGCGGCTTGCCGCCCGCGGTGTCCAGCAGGAAGACGCGGAAGCGGCGGTCCGCGGGGGTATCCGGATCCGCACCGTTGCTGTCCCGGGGCGGATCGACCAGGCCCAGGTAGGCAATCCGGGCGGTGTCCGGAAACAGGCCGGCCGCCTCGAGGGCTCCGCGAACGGCGGTGATTTCCTCCGGAGTAGCCAGTGCGTAGGCGCTCGCCGGCCCTGTGACAGGTTCGTGGAGGGCGTCGGCGGCCGTGGGATTGGCGGCGGAATGGCACGAGCTCATGGAGTCTCCGGTTCTGCGAGGCGGTTTTTCTATGGTTGTAGACAATAACCGTGAGTGACGCAGGTTACAAGGGTGGGCCGGCTCCGATGATCAAAGGCTTGCGCGCATCGGCAAGAGTCTGTC
Source organism: Arthrobacter sp. TJ-58 (assembly GCF_058269295.1). NCBI lineage: Bacteria > Bacillati > Actinomycetota > Actinomycetes > Micrococcales > Micrococcaceae > Arthrobacter > Arthrobacter sp. TJ-58. Next base: position 439,061 of record NZ_JBZCNM010000001.1, on the reverse strand, counting down.
GCCTGCTGCCAAGACCCGCAGCCGGCCGCCATTGAAGCTGGGTGGAGCGGGTCGGGATGCTTCGGCAGGGTTTGTCCGCCGATTTCGTTGTGCTGGACCGGAACATCTTCAGCATCGACCCCGGGCAGATCCACGCGGTGCAGGTGCAGCAGACCTGGTTCGAAGGCAGGCTTGTGCACGAGGCGGCGGAGCAGGTGAGTTCGGCGGCCGTAGGATAAGCGGTGGCAAGGCGGCCGTGGGGGCCGGCGCCGGAAGGGAAGCATGCCAAAGATCGTGGACCATGAACGGCGGCGGGCGGAGATTGTGCAGACCACCTGGCGGATGATCGCCCGGGATGGCCTGGACAGAGCCACCCTGCGGGAGGTGGCAGCCGAGGCCGGATATGCCAATGGGGCAATCAAGCCGTACTTCCCCGCTAAATCGGACCTGTTGGAAGCCACCTTCCGGCACGTTTTCTCCCGCACGAACAGCCGCGGTGCAGCTGCCACGCAGGGGCTGGACGGTTTCGAGGCCCTGCGGGCTTTCTGCCTTGAAGTACTTCCCCTGGATGCGGACCGGCTTGACGAGGCGCGGGTGGTGATTGCCTTCTGGCAGCTGGCGCTGCACGATCCGGCGCAGGCCGAGGTCAATGATTCTGCGATGCTTCAGTGGCGCAGCAGCATCCGCGGATGGCTGGACACGGCGCGCGGTGCGGACGACGGCGACGGGCGGGCCCCGGTGCACACCCTCGCCGAAACCCTGCTCACCTTTTTGCTGGGCGCACAGGTGGCTGCGGTGTTTGATCCGGACTTCAACTCCCCCGACCAGCTCGTCGCCCAGCTGGACGGGCAGTTGGACTTAATGCGCCGGTAATTCGGCTCCTCTGGGACGAAGAAGCAAAAAATACGGACTTTGCATTATTCCACGTCCGTCCTGATACTGGCAGGCTTGAACGCCGGGCTACCTTTCGGCCCCTTTCAAGGAGATGTCTTTATGCACGTTTTTGTTACCGGCGCGTCCGGCTGGGTTGGTTCCGCGGTTGTCCCTGAGCTCCTGGCGGCAGGACACCGGGTAACCGGCCTTGCCCGTTCCGAAGCTTCCGCCGACGCCCTCCTCACGCTCGGCGCATCCGCACACCGGGGATCCCTTGAAGACCTCGACGTACTCCGCGCCGGCAGTGAGAAGGCAGACGGCGTCATCCATCTGGCCTACCGGCACGACATTGCTTTCTCCACCAATCCGGCACTCGCCGCAGCAACGGATCTGCAGGCCATCGAGGCAATCGGGGCCAGTCTGGCGGGCTCGGACCGCCCGTTCGTCATCGCCACGGGACTTGGTGGACTTCCTGCCGGACGCACTGCCACCGAACAGGACCGGGCGGCGGAGGACCGCCCCGGGGGCCTGCGAGCGGAGGCAACGGCGAGGACCCTGGACTTCGCCGACCGGAGGGTCCGCGCTTCAGTGGTGCGGCTGCCCCCGAGTGTCCACGGCGCCGGCGACACCGGATTCATCTCGACACTCGTACATATTGCCCGGGACAAAGGCACGTCCGCCTATATCGGCAACGGCGAGAACCGGTGGCCCGCCGTGCACCGTCATGACGCGGCCCGCCTCTTCCGGCTGGCGTTGGAAGGCGCGCCGGCCGGTTCGGTGCTGCACGCGGTCGACGACGACGGTGTGACCCTGCGCGCCGTAGCCGAATCCATTGGCCACCAGCTTGGACTACCCGTCATCTCGGTCTCCCCTGCGGATGCCGGTGCCCACTTCGGCGGACTGGCGGGACTCCTCGGCAGCGATCTGCCTGCCTCAAGCTCGGCCACCAGGGACCTGTTGGACTGGCAGCCCGTCCATCCGAACCTGCTCGGGGACCTCAGCGGCGGACACTACTTCGCCTGATCGCCCCGCCACACCCCCCGCTCCTGGAAAGGCTGCCCGGCAGTGCACGGGAAGTTCGACACAGGGAGAAAAACTTCGACAACGCAACGGAAAAAGCGTAAGTTTCCTCTAGTGTGATCTGCTTCACGGAAGAGCTGTGGGCAGCGAAAGGACGGCCATGACAACCCTGCTTCCTGCCGCCCCCGCCCGCAGGGCCACCGCACCGGCCCCTTCGGCCGAGACAGCACCGTCGAGCCCCGTGGTCCGCGCCCAGTCCTTTCCGGAGTGGAAGCGCCTGATCTCCCAGTCCTTCGTCCCGCTCGAAACCTCTCCGGCCGGAACCCGGCCCGAGGCGTCGTTCACCGGTCAGCTGACCAGCCACCAGCTGCGCGAACTGGCCATTGTGCAGGTGGATGCCATGGCCCACGCCGTCGAACGCACGCCCGAATTAATTGCCGCCGGCGGATCCGGGTTCTACAAGCTGAACCTGCAGCTCTCCGGCAGCGGGGTGCTGCGCCAGGGCGGCCGGGAAACCGTGCTGACCACGGGTGAGCTGGCCATTTATGACACCGGCCAGCCGTACACCCTGCGCTTTGACGAGAGCTTTTCCACCCTAGTGCTGATGTTCCCCAAGCACCTGGTGGGACTGTCCGCGGAGCAGATGAGCGGGCTGACCGCCCTGCCGCTGGGAAGGGAACACCGGCTGGGCCGCGCCGTCGTGCCGTTCCTGACCCAGACCGCACGAATGCTCCCCGAGCTCGACGGGCCGATTGCGCACCGGCTGGCCATGAACACGGTGGACCTGCTGGCCACCCTCCTCGCTGACGAGGCCTATTCCAGTCCCGCGGCGGAGGGCGGCAGCCAGGCGCGGATGCTGCGCCGGATCCAGCTGTTCATCGACGGGCAGCTCTCCAACCCTGACCTCTCCCCCGGCTACGTGGCCGCGGCGCACTACATTTCCACCCGCAGCCTGCACAAACTCTTCGAGGACAGCGGCACCACCGCAGCCGCCTGGATCCGCGAGCGCCGGCTGGCCGGTGCCCGGCACGACCTGGCCGACCCCCTGCTGGCCGACGTGCCGATTTCCGCCATCGGCGCCCGCTGGGGCCTGCCGGACCCGGCGCACTTCAGCCGAATCTTCCGCGCCGCCCACGGCTGCTCCCCCTCCACCTACCGCCAGCGCACCTGAGGACTCCAGCACCTGAGGGCACCGCCGCCAGTGCACGGTTCGCCAACCAGTGCTCACTGAAAGCCAAGCCGCCCGACTATGACTTACACCACAGTGGAGTAAGGCCCGTCCCGGGTGTATCAGCTCCAATCCGTCCGCAGGAGATCACCGTGTCCACATCCCCCCAGCAGCCCGGCGCGGGCACCACCCTGGGGCAGCGGCGCCTCGGGGTGCCGGCGCTCGTCTTTATGATCATTGCCGCCTCAGCTCCCCTGACCGTGGTGGCCGGCGGCGTGACGAGCAACTATGCGGTCACCGGCCTGCCCGGCATTCCGCTCTCCTTCATCGTGCTGGGCGCAGTGCTGCTGCTGTTCTCCGTGGGCTACTCGGCCATGAGCCAGCACGTGCACAATGCCGGCGCGTTCTACGCCTACATAGCCCGCGGGTTGGGCAAGCCCGCCGGCGTGGGCGCCGCCTGGGTGGCACTGCTGGCGTACAACGCCATGCAGATCGGCATCTACGGGATGTTCGGCTTCGCTGCGTCGTCCTTGATCACCGGCCTGACCGGCGCCGAACCGGCGTGGTGGATCTGCGCCCTGGGCGGGTGGCTGGTGGTCGCCCTGCTGGGTGTGAACAAAGTGGACCTTTCCGCGAAGGTGCTGGGCGCCCTGGTGGCGCTGGAATTCCTGGTGGTCATTGTCTATGACCTGATCTCCGTCGCAGCGGCACCGGAAGGAGTCAGCGCCGCGTCCCTGGCGCCGTCGGGCCTGTTCACCGCCGGTGTAGGTGCGGCCCTGGCATTCTCCATTGCCGCGTTCATGGGTTTTGAATCCGGTGCCATCTACAACGAGGAAGTGAAGGACCCCCGCACCACCGCGCGCCGGGCCACCTTCATTGCGATTGTCATCATCGGAGCGTTCTACGCGTTCTCCGCGTGGGCGATGTCCGTGGGCGAGGGCGGCAGCCGGGTCATTGCCCGCACCACCGAACTCGGCCCCGACCTGGTCTTCGCGTTCCTGGCCGAGCGCGTCCCGGCCTGGGCCGTGGACCTGTCCTCCCTGCTCTTCGTGACCAGCCTGCTGGCAGCCCTGGTGGCCTTCCACAACGTGGTGGCCCGTTACTTCTTCGCGCTGGGCCGGGAAGGCGTACTGCCCGGCGCCCTTGCCCGCACCAGCCCCCGCACCCAGGCACCCGTGGCCGGGTCCCTGACCCAGTCGGCAATCGCCGTCGTGGTCCTGGCCGTCTTCGCAGTTGCCGGAAACGGGCATGAATCCGGGCCGATGTTCCCCGTGCTCACACTGTTCACCTGGCTGACCAACATGGGCGCCTTCGGCCTGGTGCTGCTGATGGCCCTGACCTCCTTCGCGGTGGTGGGCTACCTGAACCGGCATGCAGCCTGGTACGGAGCCTGGACCCGGCTGGTGGCGCCGACGACGGCGGGCATCGCCCTCGCTGCCGTGTTCGCAATGATTGTGGCCAACTTCGATGTGCTGATCGGACTGCAGGAGGCCAGCATCCTGGGCTGGCTGCTGCCGGTGATCGTACTGGTCCCGGGGGTCCTCGGAATGCTGTGGGCAGTGGGGCTGCGGGGCCGCCGTCCGGCGGTCTACGCCGGAATCGGCTACGGCGGGGATGCTCCGGCTCTCCCTGCACAGGGACAACGTCTGCAGGGCGTGCACGTTTCGCCAAGCACTGCTCACGCAAAGCCAAACGGTGGCCCTATGTCGTAAGACACAGTTAACCAAGGACCCCGGCCGCCAGCCAGCAAAGGAGCAGGACATGCCTCTCGCCGACTCGAAACTTTCCTCATACCAGGACCTCCTGGACACGATTGCCGCTCCCGGCGAGGGCCGGGACATCATGGACCCAGCCACCGGTGAACTGGTGGGCAAGGCACCCTTGCACACCGTTGATGACCTGGAACAGGCCGTCTCCGCCGCCCGTGCCGCACAACCGTCCTGGGCCGCCCTCGGCCATGCCGGGCGCCGCGAGGCACTGAACCGCGCAGCCGACGCCATCGAGGCCGCGGCCGAAGGGCTGGCGGAACTCCTCTCCCGTGAACAGGGCAAACCCCTCAACGGCCCCAACGCCCGCTTCGAGGTGGGCGGTGCCGCCGCCTGGCTGCGTGCCGCGGCGTCGTTCGATCTGGAGCCCGAGGTGCTGGTGGACGACGACGGCGGCCGCGCCGAGCTGCACTACCGTCCCCTCGGCGTCGTGGGGGCCATCGGCCCCTGGAATTGGCCGATGATGATCAGCGTCTGGCAGCTCGCCCCGGCCCTCCGGATGGGCAACACCGTGGTGATGAAGCCCTCCGAATACACCCCGCTGTCCGTGCTGGCCCTGGCCGCCGTGATCAACCAGGCCCTGCCGGCGGACGTCCTGCAGGTGGTTTCCGGCGGCCGCGACGTCGGCGAGGCCCTGTCCGGCCACCCGGACGTGGACAAAATCATGTTCACCGGCTCCACCGCCACCGGCAAGGCAATCATCCGCTCCTCCGCGGACACCGTGAAGCGCCTGACCCTGGAACTGGGCGGCAACGACGCCGGCATTGTGCTGCCGGACGCCGATCCGCTGGCCATCGCCGAAGACCTCTTCTGGGGCGCATTCATCAACACCGGCCAGACCTGCGCGGCCATGAAGCGCCTCTACGTACACGAGGACATTTACGACGACGTCGTCACCGCCCTGACGGACGTCGCCAAGGCCATGCCCATGGGCGTGGGCCTGGACGAAAACAACGTGCTCGGACCGCTGCAAAACCGGGCACAGTACGACATTGTCGCCGGGCTGGTGGAGGCCGCCCGCAACTCCGGTGCCCGCATTGTGCTCGGCGGCAACCCGGAGACGGATCAGGCCGGATACTTCTACCCGACCACTCTGGTGGCGGACATCGACAATGACAACCCGCTGGTTGCCCAGGAACAGTTCGGTCCTGCCCTGCCGATCATCCGCTATTCCACCGTGGATGAAGCGGTGGACATGGCCAACGGCCTGGACGTGGGTCTGGGTGCCTCCGTGTGGTCCTCGGACAAGGATGCCGCCCGCGAGGTGGCTGCCCGGATTTCTGCCGGCACCGTGTGGATCAACAAGCACGGCACCGTGGATCCGCGGATCCCGTTCGGCGGAGCCAAGCAGTCCGGCTACGGCCTGGAATTCGGCGTCGAGGGCCTCAAGCACCTCGGCGCCCCGCAGGTCATCAGCTACTAACCCCCCATACTGCGGTGCCGGGACGTTTCCCCCCTCCGGCCCGGCACCGCGCCTTTTTCCCGCCGCTTCGCCTGAAAGGCCCTTCTCCGTGGATTCCTCCAGCTACATCGTCATCGGCGCCGGTTCGGCCGGCTGTGTTCTGGCCCGCCGGCTGCTGGACGCCGGACACACCGTCACCGTCCTGGAGGCCGGGGGCGAAGACACCAACCCGATCATCGCCAACGTGCACGAGGCCGGCGGGCTCTGGCACGGTCCGGAAGACTGGGACTATTACACGGTGGAGCAGACCGGCGCATCGAACCGGCGCATCCACCTGCCCCGCGGCAAGGTGCTCGGCGGGTCGCACGCACTGAACGCGACCATCTGGGTGCGCGGCGCCAAGGCCGACTATGACACCTGGAACTACCTTGGCTGCCCGGGCTGGGGCTGGGAGGACGTGCTGCCGGTGTTCCGCGCCGTCGAAAATTACGACGGCGGCGCCTCCGATACCCGCGGCGGCGACGGCCCGCTGGACGTCGTGGGGGATTTCCCGATGAACCCCGTACAGGAGTCCATCCTGGCCGGCGCCGCCGAAATGGGTATCAAGATCAACGAGGACTATAACTCCGGGGACGTCGAGGGCGCCTCGAAGATGCAGCTGAACATCCGGGACGGCAAACGCTTCAACACCTGGCATGCCTACCTGCGTCCAGTGGCGGAGGACCCGCGCCTGACCCTGATCACCGGTGCCACGGTCCGACGGCTGCTGATCGAGGACGGGGCCGTGACCGGCGTCGAGTTTGAGCAGGGCGGCGAGGTGAAGACCCTGCATGCGGATGAGACCCTGCTGGCCGGCGGCGCGGTCGGCTCCCCCGAAATCCTGCTGCGGTCCGGCATCGGCCCGGCCGAGGAACTGCGCGCAGCGGGCGTCGAACCTGTGCTGGACCTGCCCGGTGTCGGCAAGAACCTGCACGATCACCTGCTCTCCCCCGTCATTTTCACCACCACCGCCAAGCCCGTGCCTGCTCCGGAGGTGGGAGCGGCGGAGACGCACCTGTTCTGGAAGTCCCGGCCCGATCTGGCCGTGCCGGACACCCAGCCGATCCATTTCTCCCTGCCGATGTACTTCCTGGACTCGATGAGCGGTCCGGAGAACGGGTTCTCCCTGGTGGCCGGCATCGTCCGTCCGCTCAGCCGCGGAGAAATCACCCTGTCCGGACCGGCGCCGGAAGATCCCATCCGCATCGACCTCGGTGCGCTCACCGAGCAGGCCGACGTCGATTCCCTGACCGCCTCGGTGCGGCAGTGCCGCGAACTGGGCCGTACCTCGGCACTGGCCGGGGAATGGGGTGCCGAAGAAATCTACCCCGGGCCTGAGGTGTCGGACAGCGCCGAAGATCTGGAACAGTACGTGCGGGACACCGCGGTGACCTATCACCACCAGGTCGGCACCTGCAAAATGGGCCTGGACGCCCTGTCCGTGGTGGATCCGCGGACCATGCAGGTGCATGGGATGCCGGGCCTGCGGATTGCGGATGCCTCGGTCATGCCGCTGGTGCCCACGGGCAACACCAACGCACCCACCATCATGATCGCCGAGCGCGCCGCCCAGATGATCCTCGCGGGCTGAGGCCCGGCTGGTGAAGGCCACCCGGGTCACGTCACATCAGTACACCGCCGGATACCTCGATCCGCTCACCGGTTGCCCAGCGAAACTCCCGGGACACCAGGGCGGCGATCGCGTCGGCGATGTCATCCGGCTCGCCCACCCGGCCGAGAGCAGTTTGCCCGGACAGCGTCTCGCGCATGGCGTCGCTGTCCCGCATGGCTCCGCCGTTGAAGTCGGTTGCGGTGGGGCCGGGGGCGATCGAATTGACCCGAATGCCCCGCGGACCCAGCTCGACGGCGAGACTGCGGGTCAGTGCTTCGAGCGCTTTCTTCGAGGCCGCATAAACGGAGGTTGCCGGGCTGACGTGCCGGCTGAGCGAACTGGAAACGTTCACGATGCTTGCTCCTTCCGCCAGGTGGGGCAGGAAGGCCTGCGTGAGGAAAAGCGGACCACGGACGTTGACGGCAAAAGTGGTGTCGAAGTCTTCCGCCGTAATGGTGCCGAGCGGTGCGAACAGTCCCACCCCGGCATTGTTGACCAGCACATCGATGGAGCCGGCATTCCACTCCTGCCTGATGCCGGCGAGCACGGCGTCGCGGGCCGCCTCGATGGAGGCGAGGTCTGCGACATCCATCTGGACCGCGATGGCCTCGCCGCCCGAATTGGCGATTTCGTCGACGACGTCGGCGGCACCGCTCCGCGAAGCAGCGACCACCTTGATCTTGTTCCGGGCCAAGGCAAGCGCGGCGGCTCGCCCGAGTCCGCGGTTGGCTCCGGTCACGAGGGCAATGCGGGTCATGTCGACTCCCATAAGTAAATGGATACTTACTTGTAAGCTAGTGTCCGGGCACAGGCCCGTCAATACCCAGCCGAAGGGAACCGCATGGCACGTGACGCCGAAGCCACAAGGGCGCGGATACTCACCGCTGCGACCGGAGAGTTTGCGGCCCGCGGGTTCGCCGGCGGCCGCGTGGAGCGGATCGCTTCCCAGGCACAGAGCAACGTCCGGATGATCTACGCGTACTACGGCAGCAAGAGCGGCCTGTTCGACGCCACCCTTGCTGCGGCGCTGCACCGTATGGCCGAGAACGTCCCGCCGCGGCCCGGGGATCTCGCAGGCTGGGCCGGGGACGTGTTCGACCATCATCAGCGTTTCCCCGAAGTCCTCCGCCTGAGCATGTGGGCCCAGCTGGAGCGGCCCGAGGCCACCGCCGAGCCCAGCGATATCTATCGGAACAAAGCGCTCGCCGTCGCTACATCGGCCGCACGCCCGCTGTCCCCCGTCGACGTTCTGGTCTTCATCTACGCCATCGCGCAGGCCTGGCAGCTCTCGCCGGAAGGACTAACGAGTCTCGGAGGAAACCCGGACAAGGGCGAGGAAGCTGCCGCCCGGCGGCAAGCCGTGGTGACCGCCGTCGAGCGCATGCTGCAGGTCCAACCCTGACTCGCGCGGCAGCCGGAAAAGACACCTCCGGCTTCCTGCACCGCAGGCATTAGGCACGGAGATTATCTGCCGGGTTCGTTGATCGGCTGGTCCAGGGACAGGCTGATGGTCTGGCCCGGCAGAAGCTCGCCGGACACCCCGTCCACATACTGGTACCAGACGGGAACGGTCTCGGTCGTGTCCCGGTTGGCGTCGTACAGAGCCGTGACGCCGAACCTGGCGGAGATGCCGCGCTCGGTGTCGCCGGGGGCCGTCGTGTAGGTCAGCGGAACACCGTCGGGGTCCGCGGTGAACGTTCCCCGGGCACCGTCGAGGGCCAGCTCGCCTGGAATCAGCCGGAGTATAGTGCCTGCAGGAATTGGTGCGTTCTCAACGAGCGAGGGGTTGTACTGCAGGAGTTCAGCCGTGCCGACGCGGAACTGATAGCCCACGCTGTCCAGGGAATCGCCGTCAACGGTGGTGTAGAAAACCCCCGTATCCCAGGAGTTCCGAACGGCTGCACCCGTGCCTGAACGGCTGTCCACCGGGTTCTTCTGCAGTGCGATGGTGCGCCCGGGTTCCACGAAGTAGACATTGCCCACCTCATGCACGTACGGCACTTTGTTAGCCTCCGCGAGCTGATCATTGGTCAGGTTGAACCGGTAGGTGATCCCGGCCAGGGTGTCCCCGGGTACGACCGTGTAGCTCGTAGGGATTCCGTTTTCGTCCTCCACGGCGGTCCCCATGGCGCCGATGCCGGGGCCGGCCGGCAGCAGCCGGAGCCGAGTGCCCGCTTCCAGAGGCGTCCCTGGCTGGAGTTCGTTGAATTCTGCGACCTTCGTTTCGGAGAACCCGTACACCTCGGCGACTGTGGCCAGGGTGTCGCCGGCAACGGTGCTGTAGAAGTCCGGGTTGCCGAACGAATCCGTGGTAGTTTCCCCGCCCAGGGACGGCTTGGCGGCTGCGGCCGGCTGCGGGGTGGCGGAGGGTTCCGGCGTCGCAGCTGCGGCGGGCTTGGGGGTTGCCGTGGCAGCTGCCGTCTCAACAGGAGTGGGTTCGGAGGCGGTACATCCGGCCAAACCCGCAGACAGCAGAACTGCGCAGGCGGCCGCTGAGCGGACCGCCCAGTATCGGCCCGGCTTGGAAACACTGTTGATTATCGCCACGGTTATCCCCCCATAAGCCCGGGAGGAACCCGAGCGCAGTCATTAGGGCAGAGCCTAGCCCATGGTTTTGATCGGGCCCTGATTGACCGGATTACTTCGGATTTGAGTACATCACCACAAGCATGCACACCGCGGAAAACCCCGCCTGCGCCAGCAGCAGCACCTCCGGAACGTAGCCCAGGAACAGACCCAGCAGCAGTGGAACCAGTGTCAGCAGCGTCGTGTCCAGGCCGCGGATCATGGCCCCGGTCTGCGCCGTCGGCACCGGACCGAAGACGGTGTCAGCGGGCGGCACGGTCCAGTCCGGCTGGACCCGGTAGGCTCCGCGCACAGCGGATGCGCCAAACCCCGGACCGGCCAGTGCACCAAGAGCGATCAGTGCCGGGCTGCCGGCACCCAGCAACACCAGCACGGCGCAGAACACAGCAGACCACAGAGCCAGCGCCGCCGCGGGCAGAGCCATCCGACTTAGCAGCACCATCGCCGGCGACAGCGGCAGCAGCATATCCAGGCCCGGAGTAATGGCCGTCCGCCGCGCCAGTGCTCCCAGCGCCGGAACTGCGGCACAAACCGTTGCCGCAATCAGGGCCAGCTGCACCAGCGGCGGCTTTGTCCCGCCCGCCAGCAGCAGGGCCACGCACAGCAGAAGCAATGCCACCGGACGGGTCCACAGACCCCGGGTCCGCAAAAACGCGGCAGCATCTGCACGCAGCAACGCCCTCCACGGCGTACGTGCGCCCCTCGCATACCAGCGGCCTGCACGGGTGGAGACAACGGCACCGTAGTCGCGGGAAAGCGCACGCCCCACTTCGTTCGGATCCATCAGATACAGGGCAGCACCCGCATGCCCGGAGACTCCCCCGGCGCCGATGAGATCCCGGGCGGGAATCGATCCCAGACGAGGAAAGGTAATGAGGCCGAGCCCGACGGCGGCCGCCAGAGCAGCAAGGGCCGGCCCCCACTGACCGGCCGCGGCCTGCCGCGGCACAAAGCTCAGCACGGCCAGCAGCAGCAGACCAGGCAGCGGCCCGGACGCTATTCGCCCCAGCGGCCCCACACCGGCACCAGCGCCGCCGGATCCCGCAGATCCGGCGCCGATCTGCCGCAGGGCCGCGAGCAGCACTGCGATGACGGCAGCCGCTCCGAACACTGCCGCCGCCAGAAACTGTCCGGGCACACCGGCATCGAGGTCGGTGATGAAACCGACCGGCAGGTACAGCAGCAACGCACCCGCCCACACCAAGCCCAGCCTCCGCAGCAGCCGTCCGGTCACCAGCGGACCACGCCCCAGGGGCAGGTTCAGCCACCAATACCCCTCGGCCGTCGTCACTGCCGCCGGGCCGAGCCTCCGGGCGAGGACCGTCAACGCTGTCAGGACGGCGAACAGCAGTGCGGCCGCTGCTGCGCCGTCGGGCAGGGAGAACGACGGCGGCGCCACCAGAGTGCGTCCTGCCGGACCTGCGCTCCAGGCCTGGGCCACCTGCCCGCGCAGTGCCAGGACCAGACCCGTGGCAAGGGCACCGATGGTTCCCACGGCCAGCACTGCGGTGTAGACGTCAATGAAGACATCCCGGAAACGGGTCCGGCTCCGGACGAATGTCCGCGAGGCCTGCCGGGTGAACTGCACCGGGTTGAAGGCTGCGGGTGCCTCTCCCACAGTGCCGTCGGGCGCCACGTCTAGCGTCCAGCGATCTCGGCCGCGGCGCGGTCGGGCGCAATCTCCCGGACGTCGTCGTCGATCAGCAGGCACCGGTCTGCGGTGGCCAGCAGCAACGCCGGGTCGTGGGTGACCAGCAGAACCGTGCCGCCGCCGTCGGCATAGGCGTTTATCCGCTCCCCCAGCCGTTCCCGCATCACCGGGTCCAGACGCTGCTCCGGTTCGTCCAGGATCAGCAGTGAGGAGGGCCGGATCAGGGTCGAAGCCAGCAGCAGCCGGCGCCGCTGCCCGGAGGAAACGGAGGCCGGAACGGCGTTGGCGCGTTCCTGCAGGGCAAAGAAGTCCAGTTCAGCGTCGACGGCGGCGTCGGGGTCCGGAACCGAGTGCCCGCGGGCCACCAGCTGGAGGTGCTCGCGCAGGGACAGGGAGGGGAAGAACGCGTCCTCGTCGAACAGGGCGGCGACCTGCCGCCGGAAGGGAATCGCGTCTTCGTTGACCGGCAACCCGAGGACCCGCACGTCGCCGCCGAGCATCGGCTGCTTTCCGGCGATTGTGCGGGCGGCAGTGGACTTGCCGGCACCGTTGAACCCGACCACCCCGAGGACATCGCCGGACTCCGCACCTGCCGTGATCCGCCCGCACACCGGAGTGCCGCCGTAGCCCACGGACAAATCTGCAATCTTAAGCACAGCCCCCACTGACGTCATGGGTTCAATCTAGTTCAGGCGGGCACATTTTCGGGCGAACCGGCCCGCGGTCGGGAATTTCCCCGCACCGGCCGTTGCTTGCACACACCACAACCACCACCGAAGGGATGCAGACATGGCAACACTGGGAATCATCGGAAGCGGAAACATCGGATCGGCCGTTGCACGTCTCGCGGTTGCAGCGGGCATGAACGTGGTCATCGCCAACTCGCGGGGACCGGAAACACTCCAGGACCTGGTGGGAGAGCTGGGCCCGCTGGCGAAGGCCGGAACCGTGGACGAGGCAGCCACCCTGGGCGACGCCGTCGTGCTTTCCATCCCGCTCAAGGCGGTGAAGGATCTCCCCGAGGGGTTGCTGGCCGACAAGCTGGTGCTGGACACGAGCAACTACTACCCGTCCCGCGACGGGCGCATCGAGGACCTTGATGCGAGCACCGTGACGAGCAGCGAAATGATCCGGGACCAGCTGGGCGCCGCTCAGTACGTGAAGGTTTTCAACAACATCACCGCCGCGCACATCCCGGCCCTCGCCCGGCCCGCCGGTGCTGCGGACCGCACCGCGCTGCCGATCGCAGGGGACGACGCCGCCGCCAAGACCGAGGCGTCAGCCATCATTGGGCGGCTCGGCTTCGACACCGTGGACGCCGGCCCGCTGGCCGAAAGCTGGCGGTTTGAGCCCGAGACCCCGGCCTACGGGCGGGTCTACTTTGCGGACCCGAATGCCTCCGATGAGCAGCTGATGGACACGCCTCCCGGGCCGACGCCGGCGGAGCAGGTTCGGTCCGCGCTCGACGCCGCTGCCCGGGTCAATGTGGCGGAGCGCCGCTTCTAGAGCGGCGAGCGCTGCGCCCCGGCACATAACCGGAGCGTTGTACGCACACGCCCTGCCGCGGTACTCTCGTTCCACCGAGGTAGAAACACAGTCCGCAGGCCTGTGCGCATACGCCGCCCGACGGGCAGCCACTTCTCCGTACAACGAGGAGTGCGCCATGAGTGACCGTCACCAGTTTCCCTCCGCCACCGGCTCAGGCCGGATCATTCCCCGCCCGCCGCAATTCCGCACACTGCGGGCCGCCTGGCTCGCGCTGACGGGCCTGTCCGCCGTTTTCCTGTTCGAAATGCTCGACAACTCACTGTTGAACGTGGCACTTCCAACGATCGGCCGGGAGCTCGGGGCGGGGACGGCGGCGCTGCAGTGGGTGACCAGCTCCTATTCCGTGGTCTTCGGCGGACTCATGATCACTCTCAGCGCTCTCGCCGACCGGGTGGGCCGCCGCAGGATCATGCTTGCCGGCCTGGGCCTGCTCGCCCTGGCGGGCCTGGCGGCGGCGGCAGTGACGACGGTGCAGCAGCTGATTGCTGTCCGCGCGGTCATGGGTGTTGCGGCGGCAATGACTACCCCGGGGTCGCTTTCTCTCGCATTCCGGCTCTTTGACGATCAGCAGCTGCGGATGCGGGCCATGAGCCTCATTTCCACGGTCGGACTTGCAGGGCTGGCGCTCGGACCCACGGCCGGTGGCTTTGTCCTGAGCTTCGCGCCCTGGCAGGTGCTGCTCCTCGTGAACGTGCCCGTCGCCGTCGTCGGCATGATCTGCATCCGGGGCGGCGTCCCGGCTGATCGGCCCGATGAGCTGTATCCCCACCCCATCGACGCGATGGGTACAGTCGCCGGCACTCTCGCCGTCGTCTGTGCTCTCGCGGCGCCCACGCTTCTCGTGGACGAGGGCCCGGACTCCTGGAAACCATGGGCCGCGACGGCGGCAGCGGCTCTGTCCGCGGTCCTCTTTGTGCTCCGCCAGCGCACCGCTGCTCATCCCGTGCTGGATCTGGGACTCATCGCCAGGCCGCTCGTGGCCAGCGGTCTGGCCTTCAAAGCAGCTGCGGGGCTGGCTGTTGCTGGAATGGGTTACCTCATCACCCTGCAACTGCAGCTGGACTGGCAGTGGACGCCCGCACAGGCAGCGCTCGGGATGCTGCCGCAGGTTGCGGTCCTTCTGGCCGCCGGCGCCTTCATCCCCGGCCTGACCAGGCGGATCGGGTTGGATAACGCCGCCCGGGTGAGCGCCGCTGCGGTGGTCGCCGGCCTTGGCGTCTACACCGCGCTCGGCCGGCTCGGGTACGTGTGGATCGCCGCGGCGCTGGTACTCGTTGCCGCGGGCATGCGCGTTGTCGGCGTCGTAGCCGGCAACAACGTTATGCGCGGCCTTCCGCCCGACCGCACCACCGTCGGCGCCGCCCTCGCTGACACCGCAGGCGAGCTCACCACCGGTTTGGGAATTGCCCTGTCCGGAACACTTATTGCCGCACTCTTTCCCGGCAGTATTTCCTCCGCGGGCTGGACCTCAGCCCAGACCGACCGCTTCCGCGAAGCCGTTAGCCTTGCCTCCGGCTCGCTCACCGCGGCGGCCGCACTCCTCGTCGTCGTTGGACTGTTCCAGGCGCGCCGCGGAACCTCGGTTGCCGGACACGACACGGTTTAGTCCTCGAGGGTGCGGATCACCCGGGCCGGCGATCCGACCACCACGGAACGGGCCGGCACGTCCTTGGTGACGACGGCGCCGGCGGCCACCACGGCATCGTCGCCGATGGTCACGCCCGGCAGCACAGTGACGTTGGAGCCGAGCCAGACATTCCGGCCCAGCGTGACGGGCGCCGGATGCATATCCGCCCGCCTGCTGGGTGACAGGTCATGGTTCAGCGTTGCCAGAACGGCGTTGTGGCCGATCAGGCAGTCGTCTCCAATGCTGATGCCGCCCTGATCCTGGAACCGGCAGCCAGAGTTGATAAAGACCCGTTTGCCCAAAGTGATGTTCCTGCCGAAATCGGCGGAAAACGGTGGAAACAGAGCCACGGACTCATCCACCGGCTTACCGGTCAGCCGGGCCAGAAGTTCCCTGACCTCGGCCGGTTCGTGGTAGCCGGTGTTGAGCTCGCCGGTGATCCGCAGGGCCGTCTGGCTGGCATGATGCATGACCTCATGCAGGGGTGAGCCTGCGGTGATCGTTTGGCCTGTATTCAACTCCGCCAGCAGTTCATCAAGTTCCATGGGGTCATTATGCACGGGGTCCGGCGATGTTAATCCACGGTGCGCCGCAGAGCCTCCCCCAACTCTCCTAAAGGAAGTACTGTCCAAGAAACCGATAGGAGAAGCGCTTGAGGATTGAACCCAAACCGCCCACAGTCAAGAACCCGCCCGAGCAGTTCACCGGTGACGTATATCTGGACATGATCGCGGCACCGCAGGACTCCAGCCAGCGGATGATCGTCAGCAAGGTCCGCTTCCTGCCCGGAGCCCGAACGGCCTGGCACTCCCACGCCAGGGGGCAGACACTGCACGTCACTGAGGGCACCGCCCTCATGGGGACACGCGACGGGACCGTCATTGAAGTCCATGCAGGACAAACCGTTTACACCCCGCCGGGTGAGGAACACTGGCACGGCGCCACTGCCGAGGATTATATGGAGCACCTTGCCATGCTCGAAAACACCGACGACCCCTCAGCAACCACAACCTGGCTTGAACACGTCACCGACGCCGACTACCGCCGGCCCGCCTGGAAATGATGGGCTGACCCCATGAGCGTGGGACACCGGGACGGGTTCGACAATATGGCGGCCGGGGACGAGGCCTGGTGGCAGGGATACAACCAGCGGCTGGAGTCAGCGGCACGCAGTCACGGAGCAGGGAAAGATCCCCGTCCCTTGGACGCCGGTATGCACGTGGACGCCGGCATACAGGGTTGCCCCTAGACGGAGATGGCCCGGTGCGGCAATCTGTGGTGGTACGGGCCTCCGGAAAAGAAGCAGCGAAGCCCGGACTGTAGCGTCGTCGTTCCCTGACAACTGTGAGGCCGCATGAGTGATCGTGAGCCGCCCGGGGCATCCGGACTTGCCAGGCCAACGCGGATTCTGCTGACCTTGGCGGCTGCCGGTGGTGCCTGCTGGACGGTATGGGCAGGCCGATCGATCCTGGGACCGCTGGTGCTGGCCGCGGCGCTCGTCATTATCGCGCTGCCCGCACGAAAACCCTTGGACCGGCGCGGCACCCCAAGCTGGGTAGGCACGCTCGCCGTCGTGTCCATCGCGTGGGGAATCCTGGTGGTTCTGGCCGTGCTGGTCCTTCTGGCCCTGGGGCAATTCGCGCGCATTCTGGCCACCTACGCAGGCCAACTGCAAGAGAGCGCCGAGACGATTGAGTCGTTTTTCCATAGCCTCGGATTCAGCACCGTGTCGATGGACGAGGTCACCGGGGCAATCCAGCCATCTACACTACTGACGACCGTTTTCAATGCCGGCACGCAGCTGCTGGGCCTGGGCACGGCCGTCTTTTTTGTCTTCGCCTACGCGATGTTCCTCGGGATGGATGCTGCACGGTGGCAGAATCCCCCGACTGAGCTAGCGGAGGCGAGCGGCCGGCGGCTGCAGGCCTTCAACCGGTTCACCACCGCAACCAACCGGTACTTCCTCGTCAACTCAATATTCGGGCTGATCGTCGCGGTGATTGACGGACTCGCCCTCTGGGTCCTCGGCGTACCCGGTCCATTCGTCTGGGCGGTTCTCGCGTTCGTCACCAACTACATCCCCAATATCGGTTTCGTCCTGGGCGTGGTGCCTCCCGTCGTGCTCGCTGTCGCCGTCGGCGGATGGGAGCTGGGACTGCTGGTGCTGGCCATTTACTGCATCGTCAACGTCACCCTCCAAGTGCTGATCCAGCCCCGGTTCGTGGGGGAATCAGTAAGGCTGAGCGTCACGCTGACCTTCGCCTCGGTGGTTCTTTGGACAACCCTGCTGGGAGCGGTTGGCTCGCTGCTGGCTGTGCCGCTTACCCTCTTTGCCCGCTTCCTGATCATCGGCGGGGATCCCGATGCGCGCTTCGCGCAGTGGATCAGCGGCGATGACGGCCCGGAGGACACTCCGGACGGAGCCGCTCCCGGATGATCAACTTCGATCGGCTCCCCACGGAGGGTCGCGGCGGTACATCTCTTGGCGGTACCTCGCTTCCTGATCCGAAGCCACCGACTGGGCCAGCTCGACGGCGTCCACCGTCAACTTCCGCCCGACAGCTGTACCTCCAGGTCCTTACTCCAGGCGCGCGCATACAGCCCGAGGGCAGCCTCCTCATGGAGGGGAATGCCCATTCGGTTAAGCAGGAGCTTGCTGGCTGCCTTGGCCAGCTGCTGGGCACCGCGGCTGGTGCGTTGTTTGTCCGCCCGGTAGAGATACACATCGATGGTCTCTGCCCAGCGGTTGCGCCAGACCCCCACAGACGGCTCGGACGCCAGAGCGGCCATCATCCGGTGGGCGGGCATGATCCCCGAGGGCATCTGCTCCGTCATTGATCTGCGCACCTGCTCGGCCCGCGAAGGGAAAGAAGGTGTACGGAACCTAAAATAAGTGTCCCAGTAATAGTCCCAGCTAACGGTCCTGCGGTCGGGCCAGAGAGCGGACCGGGGTCCGTGCATCAGCGTATGGCCGGTGTCGAAGAGCAGCAGGGCTGCCAGCGTTGAGCGCATGCTGCGGCTGGGAAACCGATTGATCGCCCACGTCGCCACATCAGAGGAAACTTCCGAAACCTCACCCGCCAGCTTCAGGCCCTCCGGCCCGCCGAACCGTGCAAGGGCCGCCTCCATGACCTCAGGCAGAGGTTCGCCTGGACTTGGAGGATAAAGAATGTCCTCTGATTGAGACAGTGTCACGGCACCCACTTTCGCCCTGTTAGCATCCGCCAGGGCGTGCGCAAATTTCCAAACCCGCTCTACTACGTTGTCAGGGGCAAGCAGGTGCAGCTGCACTTGCGGAGGGGAAGTTTCGAGGCTCCTCGAAAAGTTGAACCGGTGGCCGCCCCAGCTCCGTGCCAGGGAACGAAGCGGGGCGACAATATGGCGGACTATTTCATCGCCCACATCTTTGTGCTCCGAATTTTGTTTGCCATCAAATCCGGCCTCCGGCGACGGCTCCGGCGACGGCTCCAGTGTCAGCATCGACCACATAAGGACTGTGTCTGGTTGCCGCTGTCGTGCTCCGGTCAATGCTTCTCCGTCGACAGTTCGCGTGTGCTTCAAATGACTCATTCCGTCCCGTCCCCATACCGGTTGTGTCTTTACGACTAACCCCCAGAATGGCCCGCAATGACAACATTTTTTCAATTTACAAGAAATCGATATTGATTTGAGAGGAACCCTCGTTCCCTCGATTCTTCTCGGGTAGAGATGGTGCAGCCGGTTAGGCTGGGCAGATGGCAACAGTAATCCTCGTGCGGCACGGCCGCACCACAGCGAATGCGTCCGGGCTGCTGGCCGGCCGCACCCCCGGCGTCGAACTCGACGAAGTTGGCCGCGGGCAGGCGGCTGTCACCGGGAACCGGATCGCTGCGGTTCCCCTCGTGGGAGTGGTGTCCAGCCCGCTGGAGCGCTGCCTGCAGACTGCGCAATTTATCCTCGACCACCAGCAGGGAATCCCGCACACCCCGATTGAGCCGGACCTGACCGAGTGCGATTACGGCCAGTGGCAGGGCCGCACCCTCAGTGATCTGGCCAAAGAAAACCTGTGGTCGGCAGTACAGACGCAACCGTCCGCCGTCACTTTTCCCGGCGGCGAATCCATGGCCGGCATGCAGGCCAGATCCGTGGCGGCAATCCGGCGCCACGACGCAGCCTTCGAAGCCGAGCACGGGCCGGGCGCAGTGTGGGCAGCGGTGAGCCACGGCGACATCATCAAGTCGGTCCTCGCCGATGCGCTCGGCATGCACCTCGACCTGTTCCAGCGGATCACCGTGGGCCCGGCCTCCGTATCGATCGTGCACTACGGCAAGGGACGCCCCACCGTGTTGGCGACCAACACCGACGCCGGGGATCTGTCCTGGTTGGCGGCCAGCCCAACGCCGGAGGAAGCCCCGGTGGGCGGTGGCGCAGGGCACACGGCGCCAGCGGCAGGATGAGCCTAAGATAGTCCCATGCCTACAACCGTTCACGAGTTCGTCTGGCCTGACCGCGTCGTCGTCGGCACTGTCGGCGTACCGGGCCAGCGCACCTTCTATCTTCAGGTGCAAGCAGGGAAGCAGATCGTCAGCATCGCCCTGGAGAAGCAGCAGTCAGCTCAGCTCGCCGAGAAAATCGACGAGATCCTTGACCAGCTGATGACCGTTGAGGGCAATCCCTTCCACGTTCCCGCGAGCACGCCCATCGAGCTTGTCGACAACGATGATCTCGCGACCGTCTCGGAACAGTTCCGCGCAGGCGTGATGAGCCTGGGCTGGGATCCGACAACGGCACAGCTTGTCATTGAGGCTTATCCGCTCGAGGAGGTTGATCCGGACGATGACGGATTCCTCGAGGAGGACGACGACGCCGACCCCGCCGAAGTGCTGCGGGTCAGCATGCCGGTGGGCACCGCCCGTGCCTTCGCCAAGCGCACCCGGGAAGTCGTCGGCGCCGGACGTCCCATCTGCGTAATCTGCGGGCAGCCGATCGACGCCGACGGACATACCTGCACCTTCCCCGAGGCCTGATGCCCGCGCCCGACCTGGTGACCGCAGAGCTCACGCTCACCGGCCGCATTACGACGGCGTCCAACGCCACGTTCCTGGGGCACATCGGCGATGCCGCCGTCGTCTACAAACCCATTGCGGGCGAGAAGCCGCTCTGGGATTTTCCCGACGGTTTTCTGGCACACCGCGAGGTGGCCGCCTATCTGGTGTCCGAGTTTCTGGGCTGGAATATTGTGCCGCGCACCTGGCTGCGCGACGGTCCGCTCGGCGAGGGCATGGTCCAGCTCTGGCAGGACACCGACCCCGAGCAGAACGCTGTGGACCTGGTGGCGGAAGAGGACGTCCCCGCGACCGGGTGGAAGCAGGTCCTTGAGGGCCAGGACGACAGCGGCCGGATTGTTGCCCTCATCCACGAAGACACGCAGGCGCTGCGCCGGATGGCGGTGTTCGATGTGCTGGTCAACAACGCCGACCGCAAGGGCGACCACGTGCTTCCCATGGACGACGGGCACCGGTACGGCGTGGACCACGGGCTCACTTTCCATCACGAGCACAAGCTGCGCACCGTGCTGTGGGGCTGGATGGGAGAGGAGTTGAACGCCGAGGAGCTCGACGGCGTTGGGCGGGTCCTCGAAGGGCTGCAGGGTGAGCTCGGTGCGAAGTTGGCCGAACTTCTCACTGCCGAGGAAATTGAGTCGTTCGCCGCGCGTTGCGTCCGGCTGCGGTCAAAGGGGCTCTTTCCTGCCCCGCGCGGGCAGATGCCGCCCGTGCCCTGGCCGCTTTTCTAGTCGGCTGCGGCACCGGACGAACCCTTAGCTGCGCTCCCATCGCGGTTTTTTTTGATTACCCGGGTCAAAATCCCTTGTGCCGGAATACGCTGAATGGGCCGTATCCCAGCACAAGGAGCATGGCCATGAGCGAACATCCCAGTGGTGGAAGTGGGCTGCAGGTCCAAGAAGTGGTTCGTGACATGGTGATTCCGGCCGGGGTCGCAGGTCCGGAACCGCTAATGATCGATGTGCGCTGTTACGCTGTGGCCCAGCCGGCGGGCATCGTCATCATTGACACCGGAATGCCCGACGCCGAGGCCGGCATTGCCGCAGCGGTCCAGGCACTCGGGGGAAGCTTCGATGACGTCCGGGACATCATCATCACGCATTCGCACCCGGATCATATTGGATCCCTTTTTGCCCTCACCGAGAAGGCTCCCCTGGCAGCCATCTACGCGGGCGGCCCGGACGCGCCGGATATCCGGGCACCCCACGGGGTTACTCCCATCGGAGAAGGGACAGTGATTCAGGGCTTCGAGGTTCTTGCTACTCCCGGGCACACCGCCGGCCATGTGTGCATTTTCCACCAACCAACCGGGACCCTGTTTATTGGCGACGCCGCCGCATCTGAACGCGGTGACGCAACCCGGCCGCCCGAGTTGTTCACGGCGGACGCCTTCCGCGCCGAAGAATCCCTGGTACGAATCGCCGAGCTTGGCCCGGCACGCATTCTCTTTTCGCACGGACCGGAGCTCGATGATCCGGCACAAGCACTTGCCCGCCTGCTCGGCGGTACGAGGTCTATCAGGACAAGGCCGACACCCCCACCTCCAGGAGCGGAATAAATGATCTTAAACGAAACCTACACACTGGCCAACGGGCTGATGATCCCGAAGCTGGGCCTGGGCACCTGGTTCATCGATGATGCCAGCGCCGCCCAAGCGGCCCGGAACGCGATATCGCTCGGCTACCGCAACATCGATACCGCCCAGGCCTACGGCAATGAGCGCGGGGTTGGTGAGGGCGTGCGCACCGGCGGAGTTCCCCGCGGGGAGCTGTTCGTGTCCAGCAAACTCGCTGCCGAGATCAAGGACTATCCGCATGCGGTGGCCGCAATCGATAAGTCACTGGCCACGATGGGTCTGGATTACCTCGACCTCATGCTGATTCACAGTCCGCAGCCCTGGAACGATTGGCGCGGCGGTTCCTACTCGGAAGGAAACCGGGAAGCCTGGCGTGCGCTCGAAGAAGCTCAGCAGGCGGGCAAGCTCCGCTCCATCGGGGTCTCCAACTTCGAGCAGCAGGACCTGGAGAATATCCTCTCTGTCTGCACAGTGGCGCCTCAGGTCAACCAGATACTTGTCCACGTGGGCAATACGCCGTCGGAACTGCTTGCCTACTGCGCGGCAAACAGCATCCTTGCGGAGGCCTACTCCCCGATCGCCCACGGGGAGATGCTGAAAAACGCCGATGTCACCGCCATGGCCGAGCGTTACACGGTGACCGTTCCGCAGCTGTGCATCCGCTACACCCTGCAGTTGGGTACCATTTCGCTGCCCAAGTCGTCCAACCCGGATCATATGCGGTCCAATGCTGATGTCGACTTCGTCATCAGCGCCGAGGATATGAACACGCTGCAGCATCTGCAGATCAGCGATTACGGGAAGTACAGTTCTTTCCCTGTCTTTAGCGGGAAGTAAATCCGATCCACCATAACGGAGGCGGGTCGGACAGCTATTCTGAATACCGGTGAAGCGGCTCTGCGGATTCGGCTGGAATTCGGGCTAGTGTGAATTCATGGAAACGGACATCGACGTCAAAATGACCCGCGGACGGGCTCTCCTCTGGCTGATTCATCCCGTAGGGGTGCTTATTTTGGCGGCCTTCTTCGCGTACGGCACCACCATCTATGACTCCCTCCCCGAAATGATTCCCACCCACTGGGGAGCAGGCAGTACGCCCGATGGATGGGCCGACAAGTCCTTCGGTTCAGTTTTCGCCCCGCTGCTGGTCGGCGCTGGGGTGAGTGTCTTTCTGGCCCTGATTTCTGCCGCAGCTCCCCGTATGGTTCCTCGAAACCCAGATGCCACGCCGTGGGAACTCTGGCGCCGGGAAGGAACAATTCGGGGCATTGTTGCGGGGATGGGAGGCATGTCCGTTCTGATGGCGGCTCTTATGGCTGTGGTGTCGGTGTCAGCGTGGAAAAATCCGGACGGTTTTCCTGCCGGATCCGTGCTCCTCGTGATTGTCCTGATCCTGGTTGCTGTCCTTGCCGCCTCCGCTCTGTCCTCCCGCTGGGCACGCCGGACAGCACTGAGAAACGGGATCACGCCCACGGTCCGGGAGCAGGAAGAGGACAAGCTGTGGATAGCCGGCGGCATCTACAACAATCCGAAGGACCCGCGCATCATCGTTCCCAAGAGAGGAGGTTTCGGCACCGGTGTGACGGTGAACATCGGAAATTCCAAAGGGCGGGCCGCCGTCGTGGTTTTCCTGACGTTCTTTGTGGCGATTCCGCTTGTACTCTTGGGCGTTTCAGCGCTCTGAACAGTGTGACTTGGGATGCTTTGCGGAATAACCGGCGCATTGCCCCCTGTTGTCGCTGGATATACAAACTACGGCCCAGGGCACTTTCAGTCCTGATGCCAGCGACAGAAGGAACCCTCCACCCGTGAAACTGTTTACCCCGCTCACCGTCGGCACCATGGAACTGCCCAACCGCCTCGTCATGGCCCCAATGTCCCGCGTGCGCGCCGACCGCAGCGGCGTGCCCACCGACATCATGGTCGAGCACTACCGCCAGCGCGCTTCCCTGGGCCTGATCGTCACCGACGGCGTCTACCCCTCCTTCCCCGGCCAGGGCAACGCCCTGATGCCCGGCCTGGTCACCGAAGAACACGTCGCCGGCTGGAAGCGCGTCACCGACGCCGTCCACGCCGCCGGCGGCCGGATCGTCGCCCAGCTCATGCACTCCGGACGCGTCGCCCACGAAAACATCAACGGAGGCCGCCAGCCGCAGGCCCCCAGCGCCATCGCCCTCTCCGGCATGGCACACACCTACGACGGCAAGCAGCCCTACCCGGTGCCGCACGCCCTCACCGAAGCCGAACTCCCCGGCGTCGTACAGGACTTCGTTTCCGCCGCGCAGAACGCCATGAAGGCAGGGTTCGACGGCGTCGAGCTGCACGGTGCCAACGGCTACCTGCTGCAGGAATTCCTCTCCCCCGTCTCCAACACCCGCACCGACAACTACGGCGGCTCCCCGGAAAACCGCGCCCGGATGGTCATCGAGACCTACCGTGCCGTGGCCGAGGCCGTCGGCGCCGAGCACACCGCCATCCGCATCTCCCCCGAGCACAACATCCAGGACGTACTGGAAACCGACCGCGCCGACGTGACCGCCACCTACACCGCCCTGGTGGACGGCATCGCCGACCTCAAGCCGGCCTACCTGTCCATCCTGCACAAGGACCCGGCCGACGAGATGATCCAGGACCTGCGCCGCCGCTTCAACGGCCCGGTGCTGATGAACACCGGCTTCGGCACGGTCACCAGCCGCGAAGACGCCATCATGGTCCTCGAAGAGGACCTGGCCGACGCCGTCGTCGTCGGCCGCCCCGTCATCGCCAACCCGGACCTGGCCCGCCGCTGGCAGGAAGACCTGCCGCTGAACGAGGTCGACCAGGCGACCGTTTACACCGACGGTGCCGCCGGCTACACGGATTACCCGGAGCTGGCTCCGGTTTCCTAACCGGATACAAGACAAGGTCCCCGGCAGGTGCCCGGGGCACAGAAGAAGCGGGAACCGGATCACCCGGTCCCCGCTTCTTCTGTTTTGCCGTGTCGGGCGTGTGAACTGCTTTCGGTGTACTCGTCCGGCCGGGGACAGGACGGCAGCACTTCTATGTAGCGTCAGCTCCGGGGGCAGCGGGTCCAGTGGGCCAGCGCAGCAGGGCGGCAGCTTGCACCCCTCCGGGCAGGACGCCGTCGGGCACCAAAAGCAGGCTGGCGTCCGTCAGAGCCGCCGCGCGCAGCAGTGCTGTCGGGGCAGGAACCCGGCCCAGCGACTCCGCGCCGAGGGCTTGTTCGTCCGCAGTGGCAACCCACGGCTCGCCGGCCAGAACCAACAGCTGACGGTCGCTGAGGGCTTTGTCGTTGAGGATCAGCACATCAACCTGAGCTTGCTGAAGCGCATGGACCACAGCACCCACGCCGACGGCGGATTCGGGGTTGGCCTGTCCCTCCTGCAAAGCAAGGCGGTCCATGATTTGTTCCTGCTCGGCCGCCCACTGCAGGGCAATGCGTTCCTGGACCTTGTCCTGGAAAAGATGCTGGTGGGAGTCTGCCGGCCGGGTTTCGGAATCGATCATCGTGACCAGCGGCTTGTGGGCCTCACCCAGCTGGTCCCGCACCAGCCCCCGGGCACGGATGTCTCCCGCAAGCACAATCAGCCGGGCACCGCTGCTGTCGGCAATTCGGTTGATCTGGCCGGCAACTTCCTCTGCGTTCCGGCGCCAGATTTCTTCGGTCCGGCGCTGTTGTTTGCTCTGTGCCCAGTCCACACCGGCGGAAAGTTTGCTGATGTCCTCGGTGGACCCCCTAATTTCCTCTACCGCCGCGGGTCCGGGACGGCCCACGTACTCCAGCCGGATCTCGGCGTCCTCCCGTGTTGCTTCCACAACGATGTACGGAAATTCCTCGGGACGGTGCTTAATGAGCGGCAGCAGGTCCGGAACAGGGCCCACGGAAACGTGTTTTGGTGTTACCAGCGGGCCGGGCAGCAGTTCGTTCAGCTCCACCGTTCCCTGCCGGACGAGCACAAAGCGGGAGATCGGGGCGGGCAGTCCGCGCGCCGGATCCACCGCAGCTTCCATGGCTGCCAGGTCCTCCGCTGGAGCCCCTTGCTGCGCCAGGGCTGCACGAACCTCACCGGGGCGGACTTCGGCGGCTTCCGCACCTTCCGCGCCTCCGGCGCTGGCGTCCACATAAGCGAGGCACCATGGACCTTGCTTTCGATAAAGATCCGCAAATCTGCTGAGATGCTCCGTCATGTCGATCTCCTTCCCGCGCAGGGGCGGCCGCATATCGGTTAGATCAGTGCCTTCCAGCTAACACCGGATGCGCCGGTAGTTGAAGAGTCCTCCTTCCACACGGGCCGGCAAATCCAAGCTGGGGCAGTCACTCCCCCGCGGCATCAAGCCGTGCCGCTCCGTTCTTGACACGGTGCTCGAACAGGAGGCGGAGTTTCAGGACCACTCGTCCGGCAGCATCCGTTCCTCCGTCTGGGAGAGCATCCTCTCCTCGGACGCGCCATCCAGGAAAACTCCCCATCCACGAAACCACCCGCTCAGGCGTTCCCTGCACAAGGGCGGTGCGTGTCATGGCGCTCTGGCACTGGGCTACCCCGGGGTCAGCTTCCGGATGCGCCCGGGCCAGCAGCTCCAACGCGGGCGGGCCAGCGGCCGGTCACCTGATGATATTCAACGGCCCGCAGCAGAGGCCCCACATCGAAAGTGCCGATGTTGATGCTGAGCTTCGCACCGTGAATGGACTTGATCGTCAGGATTTGCTGTCCTCTGGATCTGAACAGGTTGTAGCGCACAATGTCGCTGTAGGGGACAACGTGCTCCATTCCGAACGCGGTGCGAAACGCCACTTCGTGTGCCCGCGGATCAACGTAGAAGTTCCGGTATATTGCTACGAACGCGAGCCCGCCCGCAAAGATGGCCGCCGCGGCAATCTGGGCTCCGAGAGGCATGCCGGGAGAGGCAAGGACCAGCAGCCCCATCAGAAATCCCACGCCTATGAACAGCCAGCCGACAATCGGCACTGCCTTCGGCAGCCGGACCTGCTCGGGGTTCTCCTTGGACCGGTTCGGATGCGTCCGCGCCCACCAGCCGATGCCCGTGACTCCCAGCATGATGCAGGTAATGAGGACGAGCTTCAGGAAGAGTTGTTCTGCCACGTCGATTTGCCTCTCATAACTGCCAAGCCGGCCCGGAAACCCGAGGCCCGGTACCGGGTCCCCAGAGAATCTACTGCAATTGGAGCCCGCTCCGGCTGACCTGCTGCAGCAGGTGCGGTACAGCTCCCCCGGTTCAGCTGGCGGGATCGTCCATGAAGGCGCGCACTTCCTGCGCGCACCGGCAGGCTGCCGCCATCTTTGCAGCCCATTCCAGAGCTTCCGCGCGCGATGGCAGTTCCAGCACGGTGTATCCGCCTTCAATCTGCTTCGTCTGCGGGTACGTGCCCTCGATAACCGTTCCGGCGCCGTCGACCATCACCGGCCGAATACTCTCATCAATGCCTCCGCCGAACACCCAGACACCCGCGTCCTTCGCCTCCTGCAGCACCGCATGCGCTGCCTCCGATACCGCCGGCAGATCCGCTGCCGGGAGAACCATGGCGCTGCTGGGGAATGAGATCAAGTACTTCGTCATTGCGTCGACTCCTTATGGTGGCTGACTGGTTTCGCTGGTTGATATGGCTTTTCACCGTGCTCTGGCGCCAAAGCGCGAGCTGATTCCCGGAGACTCTCGTACGACTGCCCGTGCGGACCCGCCAGACCACAGGCTTTGCCGTTGACTGCCACAATCGTGCGCCCGGTAATGGGCTTCCGCACCTGTTCGGAGACGGACGGCAGCACCCCTGCTCCCTCATTGCTGATCCAGACGACGTCCGGGTACGTCTCCATCAACTCAACAAAACGCCGTCGGTCCTCCGCCTGGAGATAGACCAGCACCGCACTGTGGAACACCACAACCGTGGAGCCTTCGGGCGCCTGGGCGATGAGTTCCGGAATCGTTTCAAGAAGATCGCCCCGGACGAGCTGCGCCGGTTCTGCGGCCGCGATGCGTCCGGCGCGGCGGAGGCGGCTGCGCCGTTCGTCATGCTCCGGCCACACGAGTGCTTCAAGCCAGGCCATCTGCTCCGGATCTCGGACATCCAGCGGATTGAGATCCACTCCGGCCCGCCAGACGACGTCGGGCAGTCGCGCGGGCAGCGCAGTCTGGTCAATCAGGCACGGGATCGCCACGTCACTCGGTCCTGGCTCGGGGTCCAGTGCGGCCACACGGTCTCCGACGTCGTAGCGGTAACTGTACCGATCCGGATACAGGCACAGCCCTGCCGAAGCACCCGCCTCGATGAGGCTGATCGGGCCCTCCAGCCGGCTGAGCACCGGCAGCAGCACGGCGCATCTGGCCGCTTCATTGGTCTGGGTTGAACGAGCCATCGCCACGGGAACCACCTCGCTCCAGTGCGTAATCAACCAGTTCCTGAACGGTGCGTACTTCTGTTCAGGCACGCCCAGCAGACGCGCGACGGCGAACACCAGATTGGGTTGACGCTTGCTCCGGGGGAGCGAGGCGATCAGGGTGCAGATCTCCGGGTCTTCGGAGACTCCCCTGGCCCACGCTTCAAAGATAGGCGATATCCCCGCAGCTTCGAGCGTCGCGAACCGTTGATAGACCTCAGCCACCCCATCCATGGGCACACCCTAGCAGGCTGGATTGCTCCATTTTCGAGTGTCGCCTGTGGCAGGATCGAACCCATGCTCCGCTCTCCAGCCCTCGTCCTGATCGGCCCCGCGGCTGCCGGTAAGACCACCGTTGGCGAACTGGTTGCTGCGCGGCTCGGGATGCCGTTTGTGGATCTCGATGATCTTTACGGCTGGGAATTCGCTTCAAGCGACAGCCGAACAGATAGTAGCGAACGTCCTGCAGCGTAGCCGCTTGGCGAGTCAGAACTGCGGCGAATCAGATAAAGCGGATGCTTGGAAGTGCGGCGGCCTAGAAAGGTAGCGGTCTAGAAGGGCGGCGGGCTGTCGCCGTAGTCGTAGGGATTGGGGTCGTCGGGTGATCCCCAAAGCGATACTTCCGGTGACTCCATGACAACCCCTGGCATGCCGGTTGATTTGGAACCGGAACCCGTGCCCGAACCGGAGGCAAGGCGAAGGTGGGGTTCGGTGCGGTAGGTCCGGCCGCCCGGTGAAACCCATTCGATAATCCCGGGTGAACGCTGACGGGCTTTCCAAAAACCTTGGGTTTTGAACATGTGGTGGCGTCGACACAAATGTTCGAGGTTGTCATGATCCGTTGTCCCGCCATGGGACCAGGGTGTGGTGTGGTCGATCTCGGAAATCAGAGCATTGGTCCGGCAGCCCGGGAACCGGCAGGTGCCGTCTCGTGCCCGCAGCCAGCGCTGGAGTCCGGGCGGTACTTTGCGCCGGCGGCCGACCCGCAGGATCTCTTCGGTGTGCGGGTCGCGTTCCACCGGAGTCCATCGGGCCGCCTGGCGTGCGAGTCTGCGGGCTGTTTCGGCGCTGATCGGCCCGTAACCATGCAGCTCGGCAGGATCCTCATCAGCGCCGAGGAGGGTTTCGGCGGTGATCAGGACCAGAATCTCTGTGCGGGCACCGGAACCGTGCCTAATGGGACGGTCCTGGTCACTAGTTTTCCTCCCTGCACCGAAACCCGAATTCTCACCTGTGCCAGAATCCGGGTCAGAACCTGAGTTCTCGCCCGTGCCAGAATCCGGGTCAGGATCCGAGGTCTCGTTCTCGCCCCGGACCCACGCGCCGTCACCCTCAGCGTTACCGCCCGGGTCTCCGGTTCTGCCGCCGCTGGTCAGCAGGTCAGCGAGGATGTCGGCACGCAACTGATCCACGGGGCGGGGATCCCCGGCAGCCTGCTCACCCCGTGCCGCAACACTGAGCTGCGTATAGATCGCCTGCGCTTTCTGCGCCGGAAGGAACGCTGACAACCAGGACATTCCGTCCGTATCCGGCTGCAAACACACCCGGCGGGTGCCGAACGCACTCTTGTGCCGGACCGCAATGGTCTCCGGAAACCGGGTTTCGCGCATCCTGCGGGCTTTGACCCGGAACTGCGCCAGAGTCAGAGCCCCGTCATGGTGCCCGGCCGCCGTCAGCAGATCCATCTCGAATCCGGGCAGGTCGGTGGCAGGAATGTTCTGGGACTGCTCCAGCACGGTCTGCACCTGCCCGTAACCGAGGGCTCCCGCTTCCAGACTCTGCAATGTTGCCGTGTGGGTATCGCAGAGGGTTCCGGCGTCGCTCATGAGCATCTTCGCGGTGCCGGTAGGCAGATGCAGGATCGCTGCTGCTTCCTCCGCCGCGAGACTGAAAGCCAGCCCCGGATCCAACTGCCGGTCTTCATTCGATCCTGTTTCCGGCAGGAAGCCGTTCCGGAAGATCCCCTCCATCCGGTTCAGGACTCTGGCCTGCTGGGCCTGCGCCCACCGGACAAGGTGGTCCAACCGTGCCAGGACAGCACCGGCTTCATCCTGGTCAAAGACTTCAACACCTTGCAGGGCCAGGCTTCCGGTGAACCGGTCCCGGTAGCCGGAATAGTCCGTGCTGGTGAACGCTGCGACCTCTTTAGCATCCGGTGCCAGAACTGAACGGGCTCCAACGGCGCCGGGCTCAACGGAGTACACGGACAGGCTGCGCGCCGGTGCCGTCCGCTCACCTGCGGTGATATCGCCGGCGGCCTGCTGCGCGCCAACCGGTGCGTGCCCTGAAGAAGATCCGTGCTGATCCATGTCAACAGGTTTTCACCCGCCACTGACATTTCCGACCCGAAAACAGCTCCGAACGACCCAAATTCGGCCCTGCCGGTACGGGCGGAACACCTGTCTTTTCGAGTTATCTTCTTATTCAACTTCTAGCCCAAAATATCCGGCGCAGAACGGTGCACTGTCACCCGTGCACTGGCCGGGGCCCCAAAATCACGGGCCGGGACAAGGCAGTTGTGCTGCCATCTCCCGGAAGGAACGGCGGGGCATTGACGGCCGGAAGGGACGCAAGCCAGCGTGGTTCTATGACAAAGCCGGGCGACGACGGCGCCGGACGCCCGCCGGGGACCGGAGCAGAAGACACCGAGACAACAAATATCTCCGGAACGACCGAACCAGCCGGCGTGACTGCATCAACGAGTGCCACCACTGACATATCCGGTGACACAGTCTCCGACTCCGTCACCGAACTGCCGCCCAGTACCGCAGCAACCGCCGTCGACCGGATCTTCTTCGCATTCAGCGGACTCGCAGCCATTTGGTTTGTGGTGCTGCTGCTCGTTGAAGGCCTGGAGCTGCACGGGCGCATCGGATTCCTGATCGTGTTCTGGGTGGCCCTGGCCTATTTGGTGCTGCCCCGCGTCTACGGGATCCTGTCGCAAATCTTGATTCCCAATTACTTCATGGGACGCACACGGACCAACGCCGGATTATTCGGCGATGCCGTCAACCTCGCCTTCCTGGGGACCGAGGTACAGCTGCACAGGGCCCTGGACCGGGCTGACTGGAAGCTGGCAGATCCAGTCACGCTGGCCAGCAGCTGGCGGATTGTTTCCTCCACTCTGCTGCACCGCAGCTATCCACATGCGCCGGTAAGTCCGCTGCTGCTCTTTGACCGGGAGCAGGATTTTGCCTACGAGCAGGAGATGCACGGCAACCCTCGCCAGCGTCACCATGTGCGGTTCTGGCGGTGCCCGGAAGGGTGGATGCTGCCGGGCGGGATTGCCGCGGACTGGCTGGGAGCCGCTTCCTTCGACCGCGCCGTCGGACTTTCCCTGTTCACGCTGCAGGTCACCCATCGCGTCGGTGAGAACATCGACGCCGAACGGGACTACCTGCTGTCCACCATTGAAAAGTCGTCCCCCGAGGTGGCGGTGCAGGTCATCAAGAACTTTTCCACCGGATACCACTCGCGCAACGGCGGGGGCGATTCGATTGTCACGGACGGTGATCTGCCTGTGACCGATCTGTCCCTAATATCGGAAACAGACGTGCCGGAAACAGAAGTGCTGCAAGCCCACGTGCCGCAAACGGAGCTTACCGAATCGGAGCGGACGGCAGCGGAAGGACGGGACGAGCACCGGATCTCTCGGCCGCCGCCCATCATCGTCGGTTCGATCCTGGTGCTCCTGCGAGGCATCGCCGCGCTGACGGTGGCGGCTCCGTTTCTGGCCCGGTTTGCCCATGCCCCGTGGGTTACGCAACTGTTGGGCGAAGAAAACCGCGGCCTCGCGGACTTAGGCGGCGCCTACGCACCCGTGAGCGTCATCATGGCCCTCTTTGCCTGCGCCGAGGTGCTGCTGGCGGTACTGATCCTTAGGGGCAGCAATATCGCCCGCATTACGGCCATGTCCCTAAGTGCCGCCGCTATTATCCTGCAGATTAGTGCCGTGTTTGCCGGCACGGTCACCACCCTTGGCAGCAACTTTTTTGGCTATTCCTTCGACATCCTGCTCATTTTTGCCCTTTCCAGCAGCCGTGCGCGCGTCTACAGCTACAGCCGGAGCCGGAGCCGGAACCGGAGCCGTAAGCGGATGAGTAACATTTGAACCGCGTGCGCACAGGACACGGTCCAGCATTGAAGATCCCCGATCCCCCGGAAGGGAAGCCATACCATGAGAATCCTCGTGACCGGATCAGCTGACGGACTCGGCAGGGCGGCGGCTGAATCACTGCTCACCGCGGGGCACGACGTCGTCGTTCACGCGCGCAACCGGGAGCGCGCGGATGCTCTTGCACCGCTGCTCGAGCGCGGTGCGGACCTCGTGGTCGGCGACTTCGGGGACCCTGAAGCGGTACGGCAGGTGGCCGCCGAACTCAATGCCGGAACTCCGCTGGACGCCGTGATCCACAACGCCGGGGTCGCGGGCGGCCGGGCCGTCATGCCCGTCAACGTCGTCGCGCCCTACCTGCTCACCGCGCTGCTCAAGGGACCGCAGCGGCATATCTATCTGAGCAGTAATGACCACTACGCCGGGCGCCCCTCCCTGGACGGCGTTGACTGGCAGGGTAACGCGGCGGGTTCCTACGCGGACAGCAAGCTGTTTGTCACCACATTGGCGGCCGCGCTGGCGAAGCTGCGCCCCGATGTGCTCAGCAATTCGGTGGACCCCGGCTGGGTGCCCACAAAAATGGGCGGCCGCGGTGCGCCCGATGATCTGGAGCTCGGCCATCAGACCCAGGTGTGGCTCGCGGTCAGCGACGAGCCCGACGCGCTCACCAGCGGAGGCTACTGGTACCACGGACGACGGCGGCAGCCCCATGAGGCGGTGAACGACGCCGGTTTTCAGGATGCACTGCTGCGCACCCTGGCGAAGGAGACGGGTACCGCGCTGTAACTAGTTGGACGCACCGGGATTAGTGTGCCGCACCCGCAACTCGCAGGTCTTCCTCGCGTGTGCGTGTCCGGTACTGCAGCGGGGAAACACCGATGCTGCGTTTAAAGGCGGTGCTGAATGCGCTCTCGGATGAATAGCCCAAATCCAGCGCCAGCGTCCGGATACGGGTGTCGCCGGAACGCAGCTCCCGCTGGGCGGTAAGCATCCGCCAATTATTCAGGTACGCCCGCGGCGGCATTCCCGCCACTTCGCGGAACCGTTCAGCAAAGGCGGTGCGGGACATCGCGGCGGCCCGGGCGAGGTCCTGCAGGCTCCAGGGCCGGGACGGCTGGGCATGAATCAGCGCTACCGCAGGCCGGAGCCGTTCATCAGCAAGAAGCTTCAGCCAGCCGGTAGGCAGCTCCGCCTCTTCCATGAAGGCGCGGAGCACCTCCACCAGCAGGAGCTGCCCGTATTGCCGGACAGCAAACGCAGAGCCCATCCGTTCACGGGACACTTCTGCGAACAGCTGTTCCATGAGCGCATGCATATGGGGCGCGGCCGGGGTTCCGGAACGGATATGCGCCACCGGCGGCAGCGCGTGCAGCAGCAGTTCCCGTCCGGTTGCATTCACGGCAACCCGGCCGCCGATGATGATGTCCTCCCCACCGGCCGGCCCCTCCCCCACCCTGACAAAGGTGCCGCTGGCGGGCGGATCCAGACGCAGCCTGACGCCGTCGTCTTCCTCCAGGCCGCCGGTAGTATCACCCTCGAGCCGGAGCCAGGCACGGCCGTTGAGTACTGCCACGTCGCCGGCTTCCAGGAGCAGCGGCGCATCCATGCCGTCGGTTGAGACCCGCATCCGGCCCTGCACCACGGCGAAGAACTTCAGGTCCTCATCCAGCTGGCTCTCTGACTCCCAGCGCCCATGCACCGCACTGCTGCCCGAAATTATTCCGCGGACCTCAATAAAGTCCAGCACTTCGGATAACCGGTCGCTCGTTGTCATGTTTGTACTGTAGAGCATTAAAACCGGACTTATGCTTATTCCGCGTACGGATTTTGTTGGACAGACTGAAAGTGTCGTCCCGGTCGGGACGGCGGTATTTCTCTAGGAGTCCCCATGGAAAACAACATGATTGCCCTCGTTACCGGTGCCAACAAGGGCATAGGCCGCCAGATCGCCGGCAAGCTCGCGGCGCTGGGCCACACCGTGGTGGTCGCCGCCCGCAGTGCCGTCGCCGGTGAGACGGCCGCCGCGGAACTGCGCGCCGCCGGAGGCGAGGCTGCCGCCATCGTCCTGGACGTCACGGACCCTGCCTCGGTGGCGGCCGCAGCGGACGAGGTCAAACGCCGTTTCGGCCGGCTCGATGCCCTGGTAAATAACGCCGGCATCGTCGCCACGCCGGGGGTCAGCTTCGCGGCCCAGCAGCCGGGCTCTGCCGACGTGGAGGAGATCCGCGCCGTTTTCGAGACCAACTTCTTCGGCGTCATCACCGTGACCGCGGCCTTCCTGCCGCTGCTGCGCCTCTCTGCAGCTCCCCGGATTGTCAACGTCTCCAGTGTGGCCGGATCGCTGGCCGCAGTCTCGAACCCGGCGAACAATGATCCGATTGCCGCCGGTTACGCCCCCTCCAAGACGGCGCTGACGTCCCTGACCCTGCAGTATGCCCGCGGCCTGGCGCCGGAAGGCATTCTCGTCAACGCGGTTTGCCCCGGCTTTGTGGCCACGGACCTGAACGGCTTCCGCGGTACCCGCACCCCGGAACAGGGTGCCCGGGCCGCGGTCCGGATGGCCACCGTCCCTGCCGGCGGGCCCACCGGCACCTTCAGCGATGAGGACGGTCCCCTGCCCTGGTAAGGCTATTGGTTGAGCGGCCAGACCACCTTAAAGCGCTCAAACACCAGCTCGTCGGATTCGGACCAGGACCCGCCGCGCGCGGCCGACGTGCGTTCCCAGTACTTCCGGTGTTCACGCCGCCAGGACTCCAGGCTGAGATCGCCTTCCCCTTCCTCCCGTGCAAAGGCCTCGTCCGTGTCGTGAAACGTGCCCAGCCTCAGTTCGGTGGTCCGCAGAACCGCCCGCGGCACACCGGCACTGTCGCAGACAATCCAGTGAATGCCGATCCGCGGCAGCTGATCCCCGCCGTCGACATACTCCGCGACGAGTGAGGAGGTGGCGGTTTTCCGCCCGTCCAGCACCAGCGCCAGCAGCTCGTCAGCGAGTTTGGGGGAATCACCAAAGGTCTCCACATTGTACTGGCTGTCGGCAGCGGCCTGCTCGGGGTACGCGGCGGCGTAGTCATCCCAAAGGAGCGCGGCGGCGTCAAAGTCGGGCGTTATCGGGGCGGAAGGGGTGTCCATGGTGCCCAGTCTGTCATTGCCTCAGCCACGCCGCACCCCAATGCTGTCCATCAGTTAACGCAGGACGACGGTGGCACCCGGGTGCCGCCGTCGTCCTGCCTGGAGCGGGTTTAGGACTGCGGCTGGCGGGCCGGCAGCAGCGGAGCGAAGAACTCCCCCAGCTCCGCAGCGGCCGTCAGCGGCAGCACGTTGGCCACGTACTGGTCAGGGCGGACCACCACCACAACACCGCCGCGGTCCAGGCCGCGCTCCTCGAAAATGTCCGCCTGGGGGTCGGCGCCGTACACCTTGGCCAGGTCGGTGAGCCGGAACGGACCCACCTCAGGCTTGAAGACTGCCGGCACCGCATTGATGTCGATCCCGTTATGGTCCTGCTGGTAGATGACCCTCACATCGAACCACGCATCGCGGTCAAGATCCGCCGGCGTGGCAGCCAGCGGAGACTCCGGAGCACTCTCCAGCCACGCAGCCAGATCGGTGACCGGCGACGGAGCACCGGCCGGGGCGGAATCGGCGAACACATAGATGCGCCAGCGACCGTCAGCCTTGGCCTGATGGCCCAGGTGCACCGGGTTGGTGTCGGAAACGCGCCGCACGGTGGCGGATTTGAAGCGCTTGCCAATCGGGAAACCGGCGGCCAACTCCTGATGCTTCGCTTCGGCAATCAGCATTGACGGCGTGTATTCGGTCATGAACCCGGCGGGGAACTCGGCGGTGCGCACATAGAAGTCCTCGAGGTCCGAAGGATTCTCGAACTCCTCGGGCCGCTTCGCCATCAGGGTGGACCATTCCTTGTCGAAGTCGATGAGGTTCTGAGCCACCACCTGACGCTCGGCCGAATACGTGGACAGCAGCGATTCCGGGCTGCGGCCGTCCAGTACATGGCCGAGCTTCCAGCCGATGTTGAAGCCGTCCTGCATGGACACGTTCATGCCCTGTCCGGCCTTGGCGCTGTGCGTGTGGCAGGCATCGCCGGTGATGAAGACGCGCGGCGAGCGGGTGCCCAGATCTTCGGGCAGCACGTCATCAAACCGGTCCGTGAGCCGGTGGCCCACCTCGTAGACGCTGTGCCAGGCGACGTTGCGGACGTCCAGTGTGTAGGGGGCGAGGATGCCGTTGGCCTTCGCGATGATCTGGTCAATGGTGGTCTTGCGGACGGCACCGTTGTCATCCTCGGGGACCACGCCGAGGTCCACGTACATCCGGAACAGATGCCCGCCCTCGCGCGGAATGAGCAGGATGGAGCCGCCGTTGGAGGACTGGATGGCGCACTTGGTCCGGATGTCCGGGAAGTCGGTCTTCGCGAGCACGTCCATGACGCCCCAGGCGTGGTTGGCCTTGTCGCCTTCCAGGCTGCAGCCGATGGCGGCACGGACCTTGCTCCGGGCGCCGTCGGAGCCCACCACGTATTTGGCCTTCACCGTGCGTTCGGTGCCTTCATGGGGACCGGCGGTGTGCAGCAGGGTGACGGTCACCGGGTACTCGGCATCGTCGTCGACCTCCAGGCCAACGAATTCGAAACCGTAGTCAGGGGTCATGCGGGTGGGCGCGAAGGCCATTGCACGGGCAAAGTAGTCCAGCACGCGGGCCTGATTGACGATCAGGTGCGGGAACTCGCTGATCCCGGCTTCGTCGTCGAGCGCGCGTCCGGAGCGGACGATGCGCGAGGGATCCTCGGGGTCCGGGCGCCAAAAGCACATTTCCGTAATCCGGTAGGCCTCGGCCGTGATCTCCTCTGCAAACCCAAAGGCCTGGAACGTTTCCACGCTGCGGGCCTGGATGCCGTCCGCCTGACCGATGGCCAGCCGGCCGTCACGGCGTTCCACGATCCGGGTGGTGATGTTCGGGAACTGGGCCAGCTGGGCGGCAGTAAGCATGCCCGCAGGCCCTGATCCGACAATCAGCACGTCCATCCGATCGGGAAGGTCCTCGGGGCGGTCAATGCCGACGCCGGCGGCCGGCTGAATGCGCGGGTCCCCGGATACGTAGCCGTGATGGTGGAACTGCACGGGTGTCCTCACTTCTTTGTGTCTGCGGTTGCCGGCCTGCCGCGAGATGCGGTGCTGTTCGATATTTGAACACAACGTTCTATAGTCGAAACACGGTCGGTACGATCACTCTACGGCAGGCATGACGCAGGTCACAAGCTGCGCAAACTTGCGAGTCTGCCGCTTACAGGAGGCAGCCGTCCAGGCAACGGTCCGCCTGTCCCGCTCTTTAGCCCCGTTCCTGCCCCTGCCTATTGCCGTGACGGAGGTCCCCTGTCAGCATGGCGGCCCCCGGCGTCCTTCACTGGGACAAGCCGCCGCACCGAGAGGGAACCAGAATGCGCACCCATAATCCCATCCCCAGCAACCAACCGGCACCGAGCCTTCGCCGCAGGACATTCCTGGGCGGCGTGGCCGGCACCACCGCCGCCGGACTCGCCGGCCTGAGCCTGCTCACCGCACCCTCGGCCGTTCCGGCGCCGGCCGCCCCCGCCATTCCCGGCACTGACCTGGATCCGCTGGACCTGCTCAAACGGATGCTCTCCTTCGACACCCAGAACTTTGGAACCGGCGGCAATACCCGCCCCCACGCCGAAATGCTGCAGGAGGTCTGGACCCGCGCGGGAGTTCCCGTGGAGATTGTGGACACCCCGCAACCGAACAACGTGCACGTGATCGCCCGAATCCCGGGCACCGGCCGGGCAGAGCCGCTGCTGCTTTTGGGCCACTCGGACGTCGTTCCCGTTGAACTGGAAAATTGGACGGCGGATCCGTTCAGCGGCGAAGTCCGCAACGGCGAAATTTACGGGCGCGGAGCCCTGGACATGAAGGGAGCGAACGCCGCTTCCATTACGGCCCTGCTGCGCCATCTCAGCGAAGGTGCCCGGTTCGACCGGGACATCATCGTCCTGACGGACTGCGACGAGGAGGCGGGGTCCTTTGGCTCCCGCTGGCTCGCGGCCAATTACTGGGAGAAGCTCGACGCCGGTTCCGTGCTCACCGAGGGCGGCTGGTTCCTGGCCCAGGACGACGGAACCACCCCCATGCTCATCAGCGCCACGAGGCAGGACAAGGTCTACTTCAACATCGACCTCATCGCGCGGGGCACCGCGACCCACTCGTCCAAACCGCTCGGTGATGCCGCAATCGTCACCCTTGCCCGCGCCGTCGCGAAGCTGGGTGACTGGCAGGCGCCGGTCTATCTCACGGATGTGACCCGCGAGTACTTCCGCGCCGTGGCCGATGCCACCACCAACTGGAAGTTCGCTCAGGCGCTGCGGAGGATGCTGGAGGCACGGAATCCACAGACCTTGGAACGCTGGGCGCGCATGGTCATCGCCAAGTCTCCCTACCCTGCGCTGCACGGCGCACTGCTGCGCACCACCCACGCATTCGTCATCGAAAACGCCGGCTACAAGGAGAATGTCATTCCCTCCAGCGCCGAAGCACGGATCAACTGCCGCGCCATTCCCGGCGGCCAGAAACCGCGGCAATTCCTGGCCCAGGTGCGCGAGCAGCTGTCCCGGAAGGACGTGGAAGTTCGGATAGCGGCCCCGGAAGGTGTCTCGGAAGAGGAATACCTGGCCACGCTTGACCAGACCTGGGCGACCCCTCCGGCCGATACCAACACCGATCTGTTCCGGGCATTGAAATCAGCGGCGCGGGACACCTACCCGGGAGCCCGCTTCACACCCGCCCTGTTCGAGGCCGGGACCAGCCTGGCACCGTGGCGCGACCGCGGAATACCGGGATACGGCGTGTACCCCTATGTCCTCAGCAACGCCCAGCTGATTGGGATGCACGGCAACGACGAACGCATCTTCACCGCTGCACTCCAGCAGGGTACCGATTACATGTACTCCGTGTTCTCCCGGTTGAGGGTTTAGCTGTCAGTTATTGTCGGTGCGTCCCCGAAGTTGCCGGCAGAGGAAAAAGACATGGTTTTGAAATGCGCAGTGCTCGACGATTACCAGCACGCCGCCACCCGGTTCGCCGATTGGACCGAGCTTGGTGACCAGGTTGAGCTGACTGTGTTTCCGGATCACCTCACCGGGGAGGATGCGCTGGCACAGCGGCTGGCCGGCTTCGACGTCGTCGTGCTCATGCGCGAACGCACACCGTTTCCGGCCAGTCTCCTGGCGTGGCTTCCCCGGCTGAAGCTGCTGGTGACCACCGGCATGCGCAATGCCGCGGTCGACCTGGAGGCAGCCCGGGCGCAGGGCGTGATTGTCTGCGGAACGGAGAGCAGTTCCGCGCCGCCCGCGGAGCTGACCTGGGCACTGATCCTGGGTCTTGCCCGGCATCTGGTTCCCGAGGCAGCCGCCCTGCGGAACCGCGGCCCGTGGCAGCACACCGTGGGCGCTGATCTGCAGGGCGCCACCCTTGGGCTGCTGGGACTGGGCAAGATCGGATCGCAGGTTGCCCGGGTCGGAAACGCGTTCGGCATGGAGGTCATCGCGTGGAGCTCCAACCTGACGGCGGATCGCGCGAAGGTGTCGGGCGCCCGGCTCGCTGCCTCGAAGGAGGAGCTGCTGGCCGTTTCCGACGTCGTCTCCATCCACCTCGTGCTCAGTGACCGCACGCGGGGGCTGCTCGGGGCCGGGGAGCTCGCCCTAATGAAGCCCACTGCCTGCCTGGTGAACACGTCGCGGGCTGCCATTGTGGACCAGGCCGCGCTGCTCGATGCGTTGGCGCAGGAACGGATTGCCGGGGCCGGGCTGGACGTCTTCGAGGAAGAGCCGCTGCCGGCGTCGTCCCCGTTCCGGGACCTGCCCAACGTTCTGGCAACGCCCCACCTTGGCTATGTGACCGAGCGGAACTACAGCACGTTCTTTCCGCAGGTGGTGGAGGACATTTCGGCGTTCCTGGCGGGCAGTCCCGTGCGGATGCTGTAGCTCCGCCGGGCGCCTGCGGAGTGCGCCGGGGCAGATTCCCTTCGCTTTGGGAAAAACCGCACGGTTTGGGAAAAACCGCCCGGTCCGCAGCGTCCGGAATTTCCCACAACGCAGGGAAAATCCCAAAGCGGCCGCGGAAACGGGTATGGATGCTGAAGTTCAGCCCGAAGGCGCTGCGTCCCGGCAACCCGGTCCGCAGCACCTCCGCGTTAGACGGGCTGGTAGGCGCCGGC
This sequence comes from Arthrobacter sp. TJ-58, assembly GCF_058269295.1. Lineage (NCBI taxonomy): Bacteria > Bacillati > Actinomycetota > Actinomycetes > Micrococcales > Micrococcaceae > Arthrobacter > Arthrobacter sp. TJ-58. The sequence continues at coordinate 398,422 of NZ_JBZCNM010000001.1, read as the reverse complement.
CACTCCTGCCAGTGCATCCAGCGAGGAGATCACCACGTTCGCCGACTGCGTTGCTGCGTCATCCACCTGGTCCCGGAAATCATCCTCGGCTGCCGGGCCGCACAGGTCGGAGATGCCGCGGACAGAAATGAACGGAACACCAAAAACGAAGCAGGTCTGAGCAATCGCGGAGGACTCCATGTCCGTTGCCAGCGCACCGGGGAAACTACCGGTAATCAGTTCAGCTCTGGCGGGAGTGACAAAGTTGTAGCTGGAGACAATCAGGCCGTGATGCAGGGGAATGGTTCCGCCGGTCTGGGCCAAGCGGATGGATTCGGTCAGCTGCTCAGGAACCGGGTAAATTTCGGGCATCCCCGGTACCTGGCCGAGTTTGTAGCCGAAGGCGCGGGCGTCCGCGTCCACATTGATGTATTCGGATCCCACCACGACGTCGCCCACACGGACGTCGGCTCCCAGTCCGCCCGCGCTGCCGGCGCTGATCACTACCGGCTGCTCAGTGTTTTCACCGGCGCGCTGCGCTTCGAGGATGGCGGTGGTTGCTGCTCCGGCGGCGTTAACGAGGCCGATGCCGGTTCTGACAAGTACCACGGGGTGGCCGCCCAGAACTGCGTCGCGGTGAACCGCGTTCCCGATCTGCCGGCCCGGGCCAACTTCCTCTGCCCGTTCGATAAAGGGAGCAAGCTCGTCGTCCATTGCGACGAGGATGACAAATGCAGCTGAACTCACGCGTACACCACATCCCAGCCGGCACGGTCCGCAAGGAAGCCCGTGGCCGCTGCCTGCGCTGCTTCAAGGGAGTGGTTGGCACCCCAGCCGCACTGAACCTCGTTGGCAGCAGGAACTGATTCTGCGCGCAGAATGTCGTTCAATGTCACCTCGACCAGAGCAGCCACTTCATCAAAGGCCGGAGCGCCCTGCATCATCAGGTAGAAACCCGTCTGGCAGCCCATCGGAGAGAAATCAATCACCTTGTCTGAGTGATTGCGCGAATGCTCGGCGAAAAGGTGCTCCAGGGAGTGCACGGCGTCCATTTCGAGGTGGGCCGCGTTGGGCTGGGTGAAACGAACATCAAACTTGGTAATCACGTCACCGCCCGGAAGCTGCTTTGTGTCGGCAACCCGGATGTAGGGTGCCGCAACAAGACGGTGGTCGAGGTTGAACGATTCCACATTCATGCGCTCTTGATCCATCTTCATCCTTCTGTTCTGTTCGAGGTGGGCGTTCCGCCATCCAGGCCCAGGAATCCCCGGCCCCGGCAGCCGCAGTGAGCGGCAGGGGACAACAGACCAGACTATAGGGTCAAGCTGTTCAAATTTCTGAATGTCGCTGACGCACGGCGTAAAGGTGACAAAGAACGCAACAAACCCGGCGACATCCCTCCGCATTGGGAAAAAACGACCGGTACGCGGAGGCAGGGATTTCCCAAAGCGGAGGAGAATCCCCAAGCGGCAGCCAGCTCCCGGGTCCACCGGCGGGTACGGCAGGATGGACCTATGACCACTGCGAAAACCGTGCTGCTGTTCCTTCTGGCTGCCGTTGCCGAAATTGGCGGCGCCTGGATGGTGTGGCAGGCCGTCCGGGAGGACCGGGGCTGGTGGTGGGCCGGGCTTGGAGTGATTGCCCTGGGGTTGTACGGTTTTGTGGCAACGTTGCAGCCGGACGCACACTTCGGCCGGATCCTGGCCGCGTACGGCGGTGTGTTTGTGGCGGGCTCGCTCGCCTGGGGAATGGTCTTTGACGGCTTCCGCCCGGACCGCTGGGATATCGTCGGTTCGATCATCTGCCTGGTGGGCGTGGCCGTCATCATGTTTGCACCGCGGACGGCGGCCGTCTCATGACTGACTTCCGCCGTGACGCTCTCGCCGCCGTATACGCCGACGTCGTGCTGGACAACCTGCGCCGGCCCTACCCGTACGCCTCGCACCACGTTCAGGCCTCGCCCGAGGACCGGCCGAGCCCGCGCGAGGTGCACCCCAGCTTCCACACGTCCTTTGACTGGCACTCGTGCGTGCACATGCACTGGCTGGGCGTGACCCTGCTGGAATACGGGCTCGACGACGGGCGGGATGCCGCCCTGCGCGCAGAACTGGACGCCACTCTGACGCCTGAGAACCTGGCCGCTGAAGGCTCTTATCTGCGCGCCAATCCGGGCTGGGAACGCCCCTACGGCTGGGCTTGGCTGATGCGCCTCGCCGGCGCTGCGGCCGCGTCGGCAGACCCGCAGATTTCCGGATGGGGAAAAGCACTGGATCCGCTGGTGGATGATGTGGCGCAGCTGGTGGAAGGCTGGGCCGCGAAGGTGGAGCACCCCGTCCGGCACGGCATCCACACCAACACGGCCTTCGGCCTGGGGATGCTGTACAGCTCGTTCCGTGTCCTGGGACGAGCAGAGGCCGCCACGACCTGCGCCGGCGCTGCGATCAAGTGGTTCGCCGGCGACACCGGCTGGGCCGCAGAGTGGGAGCTCAGCGGCCAGGACTTCCTCTCCGCCGGACTCAGCGAGGCTGATCTCATGGCACGGATTCTGGATCCGGCCGCCTTCGCCAAATGGTTCGCCGCGTTTCTGCCGGGATTGTCGGCGTCGTCCCGTATTTTGCAGCCGGTGTCCGTGACCGATGAAACCGACGGTTACATGGTCCATCTGCACGGCCTAAATCTTTCCCGCGCCGGCCAGGCCGCTCGGATCCTGCCGGTGCTGGAGGCAGCCGGAGAGGCGGGAGCGGCCGATGCAGCAGTACTGCGGGCCGGGCTGGATCCACTGCTCGACGCCGGTTTGGACGCCGTGGTCACCGCGGAATTCATGTCATCGCACTGGCTGGCCAGCTTCGGCTGGGACGCACTCAGCAGCAGGGACGCACTCAACAGCAGGGCCGCACTGCCGGACTAAGCCCTTCACATCTGCATTTCACATTGCCGGGAATTCTCGGCAGGGAGTGTCATAGTGAAGCCATGAATGGAACGCAGCTCCGTTTCTCGGAAAGCACCATCACCCCCACCGCGCCGGCCGGCTGACAGGGCAACAGTGCGGAACTTGTACATCATCACCCACCCGGAGGCCACGCATCACGTCGAGAATCTCGTGGGTGGCTGGTACGACTCGGCGCTAACCGCCCGGGGTGTGGAGGACGCCCGCCGGATAGCCGCAGCACTCACTGGTCTCGCATCCGGCGACGGCGGAACGCTGCTCTTCAGCTCCGATCTTCTCCGGACCCGGCAGACAGCTGCAACGATCAGCGAACTGCTGGGCCTGGACATCATCTTTGATCCGGACCTTCGGGAACAGTCCTACGGGGCAGCCGAGGGAACGCCGGCTGGTTCCATTCCCTACCTTCCCCCGCCCGCTCAAGGAGAACGCATGCAACACCGCGACGGGGTGGAAGGGTCCGAGTCGAGACATTTTTGGGCGAGCCGGCTCTACACAGCTCTGGACCGGATTCTCGCCGCGGGAGCACGCAACACCGTCGTTGTGACCCACGGCGGTTCAGCCACGTACCTCATTGCCGCCTGGATCGGACTCCCCCTGGCTGCCGCCGGCTATGTGAAGTTCCGGCTGTCCCCCGGAAGCATTACGCATCTGAACGAAGACGATTTCCATCATGACCGATGCGTTCTGGACCTGAACCGCACCGGCCATCTGGGGATACCCGAAACCCGGGCCTGATCTGTATATTCAGCCCCGGAGCAACCCGAACGGTTGCCGACTTCAGGAAAGGCGCGGGCATGGCGAAGCTGGATTTACGGGTGCGGTTAATCGGACAGGCGCTGCGCAGGGTCTCGGTCACCGGGAAGAGCGAGGAGCAGATCCTCGCCGATCAGGAGCGTTCAATCGGGCACAACCCGGTCCTGGACTGGCTGCTGGGCGGACTCGCCGCCGGAGTGGACGTCAGCAATGACACCGCGGCCGGCGCTGAGGGCAGAATTCCCGTGCGCATCTACCGCCCGCACGGAGCCGCCGGCACACTGCCGCTCGTGCTCCTGATTCACGGCGGCGGCTGGACCAGCGGAAACCTGAATACCTATGACTGGCTGGGCAGCAGCATCGCCAAGGGGGGCGGCGCCGTCGTCGTCTCCCTGGACTACCGGCTGGCCCCTGCGCACCGCTGGCCGGCCGCGGCAGAAGACTGCTATGCGGCTCTGGTGGATGTGGCGGCCCGCGCGCCGCAGTGGCGGGCCGACAGCGGCCGGCTCGCCGTCGTCGGGGACAGCGCGGGCGGCAACCTTGCCGCCGTCCTGACGCTTATGGCGCGCGACCGGTCCGGCCCCGCCATCAGCTGGCAGGGCCTGATCTATCCCGCCACCGACCTCACCCTGGGCAGCGCCTCGCTGGAGGAGAACGCGGATGCGCCGGTGCTCACCAAGAGTGACGTCCTCGCGTTCCGCAGTCATTACGTGCCCGACGACGGCGACCGCAGCAATCCTTATGCCTCGCCGCTTCTGGCACCGGACCACAGCGGCCTGCCCCCGGCACTCATCCAGGTGGCCGAACATGACCCGATCCGTGACGACGGCCTGCGCTACGCCGAAGCCCTGCGCGCCGCCGGCGTCCCGGTCCGCGTCACCACCTATGTGGGGATGCCGCACGGTTACCTGGCCTTTCCGAAGCTGTGCCGCAGCGCACCTCAGGCGCTGGCGGAACTGTGCACGGAGCTGCGGGCCCAGCTGGCACCGGCACCGGCGTTGTAGTTGGCGCTGTAACGGCACCGTTCCTGACCGACAAAAGAAGTTGTCAAGCAACCGTTGACACGAACATGGTGTCAAGTTCTAATTGACACATGAAAACTCAACGTTCTGCCTTTGCCGTTCTCGCGGTCCTGATGTTCGTGATTGGCGCTGCCGTGCTTGCCCTGTGGCTTGTTCTTGACCTGCACGGGTTCTTCAAGGGAATGTGTCAGGGCGCCGGGTTCATGCTGCTGGCCGGAAGTGTTTTTATCGCTGTTCGATACGCCCGCAAGGGAAGCAAAGGTGGCGAGACCGCCGACTGGCTGCCCAGCAGGGACGGCAACGGCACCAGCGGCTGGCTGCCGGGACGCAACGGTGAGCGCCCGTGACCCGCACCGCACCCGAGGACCTGCAGGAGCAGATCGGCGCCCTGATTCTCGGAACTTACGACGACGCCGGCAAACTCACCGAGGCGGACCACCTCACTCTTGTCAGCCGGGCCGCTGCGGCGGAACAGGCCAGCCAGGAGCTGCAGCGGCGGGCTGTCACGGCAGCCCGCAATGCCGGGATCAGCTGGGCTGCCCTGGGCCGGGAACTCGGCATGACGCGGCAGGCGGTGCAGCAGCGTTTTGGCGGCAGGACGGATTCTGCAGAGTCCGGTGCTGTGGAGACCGGTGCCGTGGAGCGCTGGCTCGGACCGGTCACCGCCTTCAATGAAATGGCGGAACTGGAGCTGGCCGGCCGGCTGGGTTGGCGAACGGTTGGAGCTGATGTCCTGCGGCACCGGATGCTGCGCACCGACACCCAGTGGGAGCACCGCCGGGTGCTGTGGACCAAGCCCTCCCACCTCTACGAGACGGACGGCTGGGAGGTCGGCTGCCGTGCCTTTCCGTGGCTGTACCTCGTGCGCGACCTGCACAAAGCCCCCGAACAGGATTCATCCGGGGGCTGAGCAGGGCCGGGGACAGTTCCTCTTTACTCCATCTTCACGCCGCTGAGCTGGCTGACAGCTTCCGGATCGCTGTGATCAAAGAACTGGGTTTTGCCCGTATCAAGATCCGCGATGGCAGCCATTTCCTGGGGGCTCAGCTCAAAGTCGAACACGTCCATGTTGGCCGCCATCCGGTCCGGCTGCACCGTTTTGGGGATCACCACAATTTCGCGCTGGATGAGCCAGCGCAGCACCACCTGGGCCACAGACTTCCCGTGCCCGGAACTGATGGTGCTGAGCGTGGAGTTCTCGAAGAGGTTGTTCTTCCCTTCCGCGAAGGGGGCCCAGGACTCATGCCGGACGCCGTGGGTGTTCATCAGCTCATTCTCGACCGCCCGCTGGTAAAACGGATTCGTTTCAATCTGGTTCACCGCCGGAGTGACGTTGTTGTGAAGGATCAAATCCAGCAGCCGGTCGGATCCGAAGTTGGAGACCCCGATCGCCCGGGCGCCGCCGTCGTTGAAAATCTGTTCCATCGTCCGCCATTCGCCGTAAACGTCGCCGAAGGGCTGATGGATCAGATACAGGTCCACGTAATCCATGCCCAGGTTCCGCAGCGAGGTTTGAAAGGCGGAGAGCGTGGTTGCTTCGCCGTTGTCCTGGATCCAGAGCTTGGTGGTGATGAACAGTTCATCGCGCGGAATACCGCTTTTCTGCACGGCTCGGCCCACGGCTTCTTCGTTTTGATACGCCGCAGCCGTGTCCAATGACCGGTAGCCGGCATTCAGGGCGTTCGTGACCGCTTCTTCGGTTTTCTCGGACGGGATTTGATACACACCGAAACCAAGAATTGGCATGACCACGTCGTTATTGAGGGTGACGTACTCCATCGGGTTTCCTTTCAGTGGCAGCGTGGCTGCCCGGCGGGGTATGAACGGTCTCGCCGGAGCGTATTTGCAGCGCCTCGCCGCGCGGTGGGGCGCCGGGAGCGGCGCGTGCGCCGTCGTCAGGCGCCTGCTTCCCTTCGACAGTACAAGCCGCCCCTCCCCCGTGGGAGGGGCGGGCCTCAGGACAGGCGCGGGAGCTCCTCTTTGGAACCGCAGCCTTTTTTCACGGCATTCGCCCCGACCCCCACATACGGTGTGTCCGGGTCAGGCGAAGGCCCTGATGCCGGCGAAGCCCGCAACGCTGTGGTGATCCGGCCGGCGGGCTTGCCCGGGCAGCGAAAGTTCCGGCCAAAGGGCGTTTCTTCGATAAACTGTCGAAATGACAGCCCTTACCCGCGGAACCTCAGTTGCAGCACAGCTGCAGCAACTCATTCTGGACAACCCCGGCATGGAGCTTTTCCTCGAAGCGTTCGCCGGGCAGGCTGCGGAACTTTTCAGCGACCCGGATCAGCTGTTCGGCAGCATCACTCTGAAGCGGGACAAGCGCGCCCAGACTGTGGCCAGCAGCAGCCCTCAGGCCGATGAACTTGACGAACTCCAGTACGGATACGGAGACGGGCCATGCCTGTACGCAGCGGAGAGCGGAGAGACGACGCTGGTGCCGGACACCCGCACGGGTTCCCGCTGGAACGAGTATTTTGAGGCGATCCACGGCTTGGGGTGTTACTCCATGCTCGCTGTACCCCTGCTCATTGGTGACGACGGCGGCGCGGCCCTGAACCTTTACGGCAAGAGCACCGGCATCTTTACCGATGACTTCGTGAGGGCTGTCGAGGAATATGCCGCTGAAGCGGCCGTTACGCTGCAGGTTGCCGTGCAGATCGCCAACCACAAGGAGGTCACCGACGATCTGCGGAAGGCCATGGAATCCCGCACCGCCATCGACGTTGCCGTCGGAATCGTTGCCGGACAGAACCGGTGCAGCCAGGAGGAGGCCTTTGGCATCCTCCGAAGGGCGTCCAGCAACCAGAACATGAAACTCCGCGAGTTGGCTGAGCGGCTGGTCGAGTCCGTAACAGCAGCCAAAGTGGCAACCCACTTCGCCTAAGGCCAGGCGGGCTGCGGGCTGCTACTGGCGGGGCCAATTCCCGCCAGACAGAAACTACGACGCTGAACCGACTTTGCGGTGGACTGCAAACCGATAAATTACGTGCCGCGAATTTTGTCCAAGTAGTTGCGTTGGGACGGCGAACGGAATCCAATAGTCCAATGACGAACGATTCCGGCACTGCCACATCAAAAACACAGCCCGGACTGAAGCGGGCAATCGGTGCTCCGCTGCTGTTCGCGTTTATTGTGGGCGACACCCTCGGCGCCGGCATCTACACCCTGGTGGGTACCATGGCCGCCGATGTCGGCGGCGCCATCTGGATCCCCCTGCTGATCGCACTGGTCGTCGCGTTGCTCACTGCCGCGACGTACGCAGAACTGATCACCAAGTACCCGCACGCCGGCGGAGCCGCACGTTACGCCGACCGGGCTTTTGGCATACCCTACCTGTCGTTCCTCGTCGGCTTCCTGATGATGGCCTCGGGAATCACCACAGCTGCTGCCCTCGCGAATGCCTTCGCGGGCGATTACCTGACAGCGCTCATTGACGTGCCGGCCGCCCCCGCAGCAATCGTGTTCATCATCCTGCTGACCCTGATCAATCTTCGCGGCGTCAAGGAATCCCTCGGCGCGAACCTCGTCGCCTCCGTCATCGAGGTTACCGGCCTCGTCATCGTCATCGTCGTCGCCGCCATCGTCTTCACCTCCGGCAACGGAGACCCATCCCGGCTCCTTGAGTTCGCACCGGACGTGCCGCCCCTCCAAGGCGCCTTTGCCGCATCGATTGTCGCCTTCTTCTCTTTCCTCGGCTTCGAGGCGGCAGCAAACATGGCCGAAGAAGTGCGTAACCCCTCCAAGGCTTACCCCCGCGCACTGTTCGGCGCTATCTCCACCGCCGGGGTCGTCTATCTCCTCATCGCTATCGGCGCGGTCATCGTCCTGCCCCCAACTGATCTGGCGGAGTCCTCCGGGCCTCTGCTCGACGTTGTCGCCGCGAGCGGTGTCGGGATCCCGCCCGGGCTGTTCAGCATTATCGCTCTGATCGCGATTTCCAACGGGGCGCTGCTGTTCATGGTGATGGCCAGCCGTGTCGGCTACGGATTAGCCGAAGCCGAGTTGCTCCCCCGTGCCTTCAGCCGCGTGCTGCCCGGCCGCCGCACTCCCTGGGTCTCCATCGTGGTCATTGCCGGTTTGACGATCGTCCTCACCCTCACCGGAAATGTCGCGACCTTGGCGGAAACCACAGTGCTGCTCCTGCTCCTGGTGTTCCTTTCTGCCAACGTCAGCGTCCTCGTCCTCAAAAAGGACAAAGTCAACCACGACCACTTCACCGCCCCCCGCATCCTGCCAGTCCTCGCGATCATCGCGAGCATCGCACTCCTCACGCAACAATCCGCGACCATCTGGCTCAGCGCCGCCGTGTATGTAGTGATCGGTTCCCTGTTGTTCCTCGCTGCCCGCGCCGGACGCAAACACCAGGAACGCGTGGACGCCCGCTGATCTCCGACCCGCCGTTGTGGCATTTCCCCGTCCGGGGTGTCGGGGTTATCAGCTGCAGCTGCGGCGCGTAGCCATATCGCAGATGACTATTTCCACGTTCTCCATTTTGCCGCTCGCCTGGAGCACGCCCACCGCCACCCCCAGCAGCACAATGAGCACAAGCGCCGTAATGACGGTAAAACGCTTCCAATCGAACTTTCCGCTTTGCATGGGTCGAGCTTCGCAGAAAGCACCACAAATACGTAAAGAAGTGGTCCCGGATGAGTGTGACCATGAGGGTTTAGGAAAGCTGTAAATTTGAAACCATGACTGAACGTGTGGGACAGCTTGCGTCCATTTCCCTTGATTGCCCTGATACCGATGTGCTGGCGGCGTTCTATTCCGCTCTTTTAGGTCTGGAGGAAGCCTTTGCCACGCCGGACCGCGGCGTGGTGGCACTGTCCGGGGCCGGACCCATGCTCACGCTCATGCGTGCCGATGACTATGCTGCCCCCTCTTGGCCCGATGGTCCCCAGCGCCAGCAGATGCATTTGGATATTGCCGTGGACAACGTGGACTCAGCCGCAGAGGCAGCAGTACGGTTGGGCGCAAAGCCCGCGGAACATCAGCCGGCACCCGAACAATGGCGGGTACTGCTTGATCCCGCAGGCCATCCGTTCTGTCTCACCGCTGTACGCCCGGATTAACTACGACCCGGCCCGGCCGGGCCGGGGTCCCCTCAATACGCAAAGGACGCCACCATGAGCGAGCGGCTCAAGGACAAGACAGCCCTGATCACCGGAGCCGCGAGCGGCATGGGGGCCTCACATGCCCGAGCCTTCGTCCGCGAAGGCGCCAAGGTCATGATTGCGGACATCAACGACGACGCCGGAGAAGCCCTGGCCGCCGAGCTCGGCGATGCCGCCCGCTACGTGCACTTGAACGTCACCAGCGCCGAGGACTGGAACGCCGCCGTCGCCGCGACCCTGGAAGCCTTCGGCGGGCTCAACGTCCTGGTCAACAACGCGGGAATCCTCGACGGCGGAGCACTGGGCGAATACCCGGCGGAGCGCTGGCAGCGGGTCCTGGACATCAACCTGACCGGCCCCTTCCTGGGCATGTCGGCCGCGGTCCAGGCTCTGAAGGCCTCTGCTCCGTCGTCGATCATCAACATCTCCTCCACCGCAGGACTGGAGGGCATCGCGGGGATGCACGGCTACACGGCGTCGAAGTTCGGCCTCCGGGGCCTGACCAAGTCCGCGGCCCTGGAACTGGCCGGCGACCACGTGCGGGTCAACTCGGTCCACCCCGGATCCATCCAGACCCCCATGACAGCCGTGATGGGCGAGCAGAAGCCCATCGACTTTACCGAAACCACCCTGACCCGTCCGGCCGCTCCCGAAGAGGTCACCAGCGTGGTCATCTTCCTGGCCAGCGATGAGTCCAGTTTCTCCACGGGCGCTGAATTCGTGGTGGACGGCGGCATTACCGCCGGGAAGATCTACAACGTCTAAGCGGGTTGTTGTTCTGCGGACCGGCGCCCCGTGCCCGGTCCGCGGGTCTTTAAGCGTGCTCCACCGGCTGCTGCATTTCGGTCACCCAGTCCGACTGGTCTTCGGACACCGCGCGGACGTACACCTCCCGGCACGGCCCGGAGGGAGCGAATCCGCGGGCGATCATTTCGGTGTGGACGGCCTGCCAGCTTTCCCCGATCCGGTCCATGGATCCCAGATGAACGCCGCAGATGGCGGTTGGCACCGAGGGCAGCTCCACCACGTTTACGCCGTCGGGCACACCCGAGGTGACGGCATAGCCGGCGAGGATGCGCAGGCCGTCCTCGGCCATTTCATACTGGGCGATTGGCTGGTCCAGCGGAACACCTGCGGAAGCCAGGATGTCCCCCACGGTGTCGAACAGCGGCCCGACGACGGCGGCCACCTCCGGCTGCTCGGCGACCACGGCGGCGCGGGCGGCCAGCCGGACGGCGGGCAGGGACTTGGCGACGATCTCGATCTGTGACATGGCATCTTCCTTTTCAATGAGGTGGAGCCTTCCCCGTCTGCCACTGTGTCAGGGTCAAGTATGGCCTGCCGGTCCCGCTGAAGCTTTTACTGCGTATGCTGTCCGGCATGACGACGCCCATGCTCTCAGCCCTTCCTATTCCGCAGACCGCATCATGAGCGGCCGCATCGTTCTGTTCGGTGCCACCGGATATACCGGCGCCCTGGTGCTGGACTCACTGCTGAGACGGGGCCTGCGCCCGGTTCTGGCCGGACGCAATACTGGTGCGTTGGCCGGGCTGGCCCGGCAACACGCCGGATTGGACTATGCCGCTGCAGACGCCGGTGATCCGGACAGCATCCGCCGGCTGCTGGGGCGCGGTGACGTGCTGATCAGTACGGTGGGCCCCTTCGAGCGGTTCGGCCTCGGGGTCGCCGAAGCGGCAGTGCAGGCCGGTGCCCGCTACATCGACACCACCGGAGAGGTGGGGTTTGTGCGCACCCTGCAGGAGAGGTTCGGGAACCACGCGAAGGAAACCGGTGCCGTGCTGCTGCCTGCCTTCGGATATGACTACGTTCCGGGAATTCTTGCCGGCGCCATGGCAGCCCAGCAGGCCGGAGATGCCGGACGGAAGCTCGACATCGGCTACTTCACCTCCGGCTCGCTGCTTCCCGGGTTAAGCCACGGCACCCGAAGCACGCTGCGCGCCGGGCTGTTCCTGCCGGCCGTGCGCTTCGCCAACGGACGCCTGGTGGAAGAACGGACGGCGGCAGACGTTCATGTTTTTCCGCTGAGCGGAACGCCCCGGGGACGCAAAACGGGAATTCTGGTTCCGGGCACGGAGGTGCTCTTCCTGCCCGGTGCATTTCCTCAGCTGGACAGCGTATCGGTGTACAACGGCTGGTTTTCCCCGTTCAGCCGGGCCATAAGCGTGATGTCCGCTGCCTCCTCCGTGGCCGGGAGGTCCGCCCGGGGCCGCCGAATTATGGAGAAGCTGACGGCGCCGATCATCGGGAAACCGGGTGGACCGGACAGTGCCCGGCGGGCAAAAACCCGCACCCGGGCGGTTGCCACCGTGACGGGAACGAACGGGAACCTGCTGTCCTCCGTGCAGCTCACCGGCCCCAACGTGTACACGCTCACCGGTGAGCTGATCGCGTGGGGAGCCGAGCAGCTGCGCGACCGGCAGGATCTGGACCCCGGGGTGGCCAGTCCCCTCAGTGCCTTCGGTCTTGAGGACCTGGCGCGGGGATGCGCCGACGTCGGTCTGGTGCCGATGGACGGGCGCCGGGACTAGAAGTTCGCTGGACTTCTTTCAGCCCGGAACCTTGCTGACTACACCGACCGGGTCTCGCCCGCCCGGTCGGCAAAGGCCGCCTCCAGGTTCCCCACGAGCGCTTCCTCCACCCGGCGTCCCATGTCCCGGATTTCCTCGTCATCGGCCGGCAGCATCTGGTTGCGGGCGGTTTCCAGCACCAGGGAGTTCTGCCGGCGGATCTCTTCGCGCTGATCATCGTTGACGGCGGTGGCAGCGCAGTCCCGCAGGAGCCGCAGCACGGCGGTGAGGACAATGGGCTCCGAATGGGCAAACCGGCGCACCGGACCGCAGACCATATCCAGGAAGTAGCGGTAGTCCCGGCCCATGGTGACCAGCCGGAGTACGCCGTCGTTATCCTGATGCGCCTCCGGACCCAGCCGCCGGCGCTGCAGGTCCACCAGCAGATCCGCGCAGTAGCCGGTGGCGTGGGCAGCGGTGATGGGGTCATTGATGCTGGGGGAAATGGCCTTCACGGCGATGTCGGTCAGCTGCCGCAGTCCCAGGGCGGCGTCCTGTTCCGGGGTGCGCTCGTAGCCGATGTCCAGGGCCCCGGCCAGGGACTTCTGCACGGCGCCCAGCGGCACCTGCCCGCCGTCGTCGGCCCAGACCCGGGCCACCGGCGACCCGACCGTGATATGGTCACCCGGCTGCACCAGGACCCGCATGGCCAGCCGCCGCTCCTGGAGCATGTCCATCAACGGCTTCCAGTTGAGGGTCTGGATGATCCCGCTGCGCCCGCCGGCAACAAGCGTGCCTCCCGCGGGCTGGTCAAACTCCTGCACTTCCCCTGCCTCGGACACCGGATAGGTGTCCCGAAGGACCGCCAGACAGTCCTGATGTGCGTTGAGCATCATGGTGTCCACCCGCAGGGAACGGGCAATGTGCCCGATGAACAGCAGCAGCACAATCCCGGAGGCAATCCCCAGCACATACACCAGGCCGACCGCCAGCACCGGCACCGGCCGGTTTGCGTCCATCCCGTGCAGGCCGGTGATGCTGACCAGGAACGTCCCCAGCAGCACGCCCAACACAGCCTGGGTCCGTGCGTCACGGGCAAATTCCCGCAGCAGCCGGGGCGAGAACTGCTGTGAGGCCAGCTGCAGCGCCACCACGGTCAGGGAAAACGTCACGGTCGCAGCCGTCATCACGCTGGTGGCGACGGTCTGCAGCAGACTGGACGCCGCATCGACGCCGGTGGGCCAGATCCACTGTGCCCAGGCCACCTCTTCTCCTGGGCGCACCCGCATCAGCAGCAGGGTCAGGACCACTGCCGCCAGCGAAGCGCAGCTGGGCCAGAACCACAGAGATGCGCGCAGGCCCTCGCGGGTGACGCGGAACCTCGGCTGCGTTCCGTGCGGATCATAGGCGGCAGTGGTCGAACCGTGAGTCATCGGAACCCCTCTGAACAAGGACTGTAAATCAAGGAAAGTGAGCGTGTTCCCAGTTTGCCCGGAAGACCTTGCGGTTCCAATCAGGTGCCGCCCCGCGCTGCACCTTAACAGCATGCCTCCCCGGCAGCCGCTAGGCTGAAGCCCACTCGCACCGCTATTGAGAGGCACTTCCTTATGAGCACCGGCTCCCGCCGCCTATCCAAACCCATGGCCGTCTCGGTCTCCCTGATCCTGGCAGGACTGCTGACGGCAGCTCCGGCGTCGGCCGTTGAACCGGCGCCGGCCCCTGCACCCGCAGAGCTTGCCGCACCCCAGGGCACCCCCGCACAAAGCAAGCAGCAGATCATCGACATGTTCAACGGAATCAATGCCTTCCGTAAAGGCAAAGGCCTCAAGCCGTTGCGGATCGGTGCGAACGCTTCACTCGTGGCCCAGGAGTGGTCCACCCACATGGCGGACACAACAACGCTGGAGCACTCCTCGGGCTATGCCAAGGACAAACGGATTGAGCCCGGTTTTGTCTCCGCTGCCGAGAACGTCGCCTACAACAGCTACGGCACGGGCCAGTCCATTGTGGACCAGTGGATCAACTCTCCCGGGCACAACGCCAACATGAGCCGGCCCGCTGACAACGTCATGGGCGTGGGAATCGCGTTCGATAAGCAGGGCCGTTTCATGTGGGGAACCACCACGTACTACCAGTACGGGCAGGTGCCGCAAAAGACGTTTGTGACGGCGGAAGAGTATCTCGCCAGCCTTGCCGCCGTGCCGCCGGCTGTTTTCAAGGACGTCCCGAACGGTTCAGCCTTCGCCGAGGATATCCGCTGGATGACCGAGAAGGGCATCACCACCGGGTGGCCCGACGGAACCTTCCGTCCGCTGGACACTGTGCGCCGCGACGCGATGGCCGCCTTCCTGTACCGGTTGGCGGAATCCCCCCAGCACAAGCCGCAAAACGTCTCCCCCTTCAATGACGTGTCTCCCAGCCAGCAGTTCTACAAGGAAATGACCTGGCTTGCCGGAACCAAGATCACCACCGGCTGGCCGGACGGCACGTTCCGTCCGCTGGACACCGTGCGCCGCGACGCCATGGCCGCCTTCCTGTACCGCAGCGCCGGTTCACCGGCCTACACCCCGCCGAAGACGTCCGTCTTCACTGACGTCAGCACGGGAAACCCGTTTTACAAGGAAATCTCGTGGCTTGCAGACCAGGGCATCTCCACCGGCTGGTCCCAGCCCAACGGCACCAGGACCTTTGCCCCGGGGCAGGCTGTGGCCCGTGATGCCATGGCCGCCTTCATGCACCGCTTCGATCAGCGGGGCTGGTAAACCCCGGCCGGGTTGGGAGCGATGACACCACTTTCACGGCTCCCAACCCGGCGTTGGCCATGTACCCTGAGCGGCATGACGGCACCCATGGTTTATGTCCTTTTCCCGGGCACTGCGCGCGAGGCCCTGACCTTTTATGCCGGGGTGTTCGGCGGCGAGCTGTCGCTGCACACCAACGGCGACTTCGGCAGCGGGGGCCCGCCGGATGCCATTGCCCACGGGGTGCTCGACGGCGTTGTTCCGCTGGCCGCGGCGGACGCGGACGGGCAGGAAAAGAGTGTTCAGCTTGAGGGGTTGATGCTTTCACTGCTGGGAACCGCTGAACCCGGCGTTCTGCACCAGTGGTTTGACCAGCTGGCCGACGGCGGCCGGATTGTCGACCCGCTGATGCCCAAGCCGTGGGGCGCCTCGGACGGTCAGGTAATCGACCGGTACGGGCTGCACTGGCTGATCGGATATGAGCCGGCGGCCGGCCCGGCAGGCGAACCCGCAACTGAAAAGGATGGCCTCCATGAATCTTGACGGCGACCCGCAGCGCGCATCGGAACTGTGCCGGGAAGCTCACGCCCGCGTCCTGGACAGCGTGGCGCAGCTGACGGACTCGGATGCCCGGGCCGCCAGCCTCTTGCCCGGATGGACCGTGGGCCACGTCCTCACGCATCTGGCGCGCAATGCGGATTCCCATGCGCGGCGAATATCGGGAGCGCTGGACGGGCTGGATCTTCCCAAGTATGCCGGCGGCAGCAAACAGCGGGAGGCTGAAATCGAGGCCGGAGCCGGGCGCCCGGCGGACGAGCTCGTCGTCGACTTGGAAGCCAGCGAACACAGGTTGGAGCAGGTCTTCGACCGGTACACCGCGGCGGGGGCGCCCAACGGCCACTTCCTCGGCGGGGAAGACTACGGGGTCTTGGCGTGCCCGGCACACCGGCTGCGCGAGATTGAGATGCACCATGTGGATCTGGGCCTCGGCTACACCTCCGCGGACTGGCCGGAGGAATACGTGGCGTGGGATTTGCAGACCTTGCTGGCCGGCGTTCCCGAACGGCTAGCTTCCTCCGCTGACCGGCGAACGTTCATGGCCTGGCTGTCCGGCCGGGGGTCTCTGGACCCGGAGACCAAGCTGGCTCCCTGGTGAAAAAGCTGCTGCTCTGCTGCGCCGCTTGCCGGACAGCGGAGTAGAGCAGCATATCCCTGCGTACGCCGGAGATTTCCTGGTGTATCTATTCCTTCAGTGTTCCCTGGACAACGATGAAGTGTCTTCCGTGTTCTCTCATGCTCAGCTGGCAGGGGGCGGGCTGCGGGGGAGCCCTTCGCCGTGGTTAACAGCATTGGCTCCCGGCTCGAGGAGCAGCGGCCGTGGCATCACATAGATCGATCACAGCGCCGTCGACGATTTGGTATGCACTACGACCAGAAGAAGATGTAGAGTCCCGGTCAAATATCGTTGATCACCCCGGAACCCATTACGCATGCTAGTGGAATTTCAAGCCATGGAGCTCGATACCGGTGCGCTCTACAGTCCCGCAACCGGGGTCACAGAAAAGTGACAGTCACGTTCAACGACTTCTAAATATTGGGACAATCGTAGCGTGCAAACTATTTATCGCTGAAGATTCTCAAAAATTCTGTCACACTGGCACTCTATAAAGACATAGCTACGGAAAATCCATAAAAACCACCCCGAGTGAAAGCAGCTATAAGGCGATCTATGCACCTGGACTACTTAGGACACCAGAGCGAAAATAACAGAGCAGACTTTATTGTCCGCGACTTGTCGGGCCCATCTGCCGCACGAAAACTCATTTATCGGATGACGAATTTTCCAAGCACCCACTCAATCGGACTTGATTTCGATCGCACCGAGAAGGTCTATCCCAACGGCGCGGTCCCATTCGCTTGTGCCTTGGATTTCCTGAAGGAGCAGGGGCACGAGTTTCACGTAGCCGGTGCCGGCCACCAGCGCTCACTAACTCACGTTCTATCACCAATGGAACATCCGGCTGATTCGAACCAAAGCGCACAGCTAACTGACGTTGTCTGGAAGTACAGAGATGAGGCAGAGGCAGGCGAAATCACCCGCCGATTCATGGGTGCACTATTGGACCAGATGCCCTGTGAGGAAGGCGTATATGACACGTTGAATTGGTGTATTTATGAAGTGCTGGACAACGTCTTTCAACACAGCCAAGCCCCCGCTGGGTACGTGATGATGCAGCTCCACAGGAACACGAGGCAGTGCGTGATCTCTGTAAGTGACTCGGGAGTTGGAATCCACCGAGCCATGGCCATCGGTGCCGCATCCGGAAGAATCCGCCCAAGTGACATTCTTACGGCCGATAAGGCTATTGCATATGCGGTTCAGCAAGGTGTCACGAGCAAGGGGCACCTCAACCAAGGGAACGGTCTATTCGGCCTCAGCCGATCCGTTGAGATAAACGGTGGTGCTCTAAATATTCATTCTGGCAAAGGGACTTGGGCCTTCAAGGAAAACGCGGTTGTACAGTCCGAGTCGGACCCTCAGCGACCACTCTTGGACTTAGAAGATCACCATGGAACCACGGTAGATTGGCAGTTGAATTGTGAGACCAAAGTAAGTATTGGAGAAGTCCTGGGCTCGAGGGTTTCTTCGAGCGATCTCGTGGAGTCGATTGAGACCGTCGAAGGACATCATGAACTAGATGCCTCCGAACTCGAACGCTCCATCGGCTCAAGAAAGCATGGCCATGAAGTACGAACTCGCATCTCCAACTACCTTGCTGCGGGCGCTCCCCAGATAGTCCTTAACATGACTCAGCTTGATACTATCTCGTCCAGCTTCGCCGATGAAGTCCTTGGCAAGTTGGCCGCCGAATTGGGTGAGGCAGAGTTTAAGAGACGGATTGTGATCGTGGGTGCAAGTATAACTAATCGTCAGCTCATAGCTCGGGCTATTGAACTCCGCGCCGAAACTGAGAAAACGAGCCCGAGAGCTTAGCAACCCGAAGCGCCGGTGAATTGGCACGTTTCACCAATCGGTTCGCCTGGCCCTGCCTGCTTGGGACTTGTGGTTCGTCGGCAGGCTTTTATTCAACGGGAGCATCTACCAGATAGGGACCAGATTGGAGGGAATCCCCCCAGAGTGAAGTCGGATAAGTTGACATGCAACGGGGTCCGCGGCCCCATCGATGCACGGAGGCGTCACTGCCGTACACGAGGATGCACTTCACCATCCCACGCCTTGCCGGACAGCGGAGCAGAGCAGCATATCCCTGCGCACACCGGAGATTTCCTGGTGGCTGCGAAGGATGCCTTCGCGAACAAACCCTGCGTTCTCCGCAGTGCGCACCGACGCGGTATTCCACGGCTCGATATAAGGCTCCAGCCGGTGCAGGGTCGGAAGAGTCCAGGCGAAGTCCACCAGCGCCAGCAACGCATCGGCGGCAACGCCGCGGCCGCGCGCGTCCGGGCTCACCGCATAGCCTGCCGTGGCCCGTCCTTTCCCCAATTCACGGGTAAAGAGGCCAATCTGGCCCAGGCAGCGGTTGGTGGCGACGTCCGCGATGGAGAAGGCGAATCCGGTTCCGCGCACATGGTGCTGCTGCTGCCGCTCAACCCAGGAGAGTGCTTCCTCTCGGCTTGCCCCGGCGGGAAGGGTGCCGATAGTGGGAACGTACGGGTCTTTGGCGAGTTCCACCGCCATGGCAGCGTCCTCGGTCCGGAACTTCCGAAGGCGCACAGCTCCGTGGCTCGGGTCGGCCGAGGGCCACGGGGGTATATCGAAACGGGTCTCCATCCGCACAGTCTGCACCATCAGCCCGAGCTCCGGCCGCTCTCCGATTACCCTTGGGGCAAAGTCACCGTAAAAACAGAC
Source organism: Arthrobacter sp. TJ-58 (assembly GCF_058269295.1). Classification (NCBI taxonomy): domain Bacteria; kingdom Bacillati; phylum Actinomycetota; class Actinomycetes; order Micrococcales; family Micrococcaceae; genus Arthrobacter; species Arthrobacter sp. TJ-58. The sequence goes on along the minus strand of NZ_JBZCNM010000001.1, from coordinate 379,467 downwards.
CCCTGCCCCTGTTCACTGATGAATGTCAGCTCACCGCCATGGTTTTCGACGATGTTCCTGGTGATCACCAGGCCGAGCCCGACGCCGGGAACCGCCGAGGCTACTGCCCTGCGGCTGCGGAAGAACTTGGTGAAGACGCTCGCCTGCTCAGCCGCGCTCATTCCAATGCCGGTATCGGCCACGGACAGGCGGACCGAGTTGTCCTCCTGCCAGAGCCGGACGCTTACCGTACCGCCGTCGGGCGAGTACTTCACTGCATTGGAAAGCAGGTTGTCGACTACCTGTGCCAGCCGCTGGGGGTCCACCTCCGCTATCAGGGACTCGGGAAGATCCTCCACCAGCTTCACCGCATTGGCGTCTGCCTTGGGCGCTACGGATTCCAGCCCCGAGCGCACGATCTTGGCCAGGTTCACCGGCCGCGCTTCCATTTTCTTGCTCCCGGAGGCCACGGAGAGCAGATCTGAGACCAAGCTGAGCAGCCGTTCCGAGTTGCGCAGCGCCACCTCAAGCGCACTGCTGACATGCGGGGACAGGGTTTCGTCCTCCAGGGCAAGGTCGAGGTATCCCATGATGGAGGTCAGCGGGGTCCGCAGCTCGTGGGATACTCCCGCCACGAATTCCTCCTGTGCCGCCACTGCTTGGACCAGCCGGGTGACATCATTGAAGGCGAGCACCGATCCGGAGAAGACTCCGTCGGTTCTGATGGGCCGGGACGAGACGGTGACGGCCATTTGCTTGTCACCGCCGGGCGCAAACCACACCAGTTCGTTGGAGAAGGACTCTCCGGCGCCGGCCCGGCGGAATGGCTGGTCGACGGGCGGAATCGGCGTCACGCGATCCGGCCCGAACATCAGTTGCTCCATTTCCGCGATGGAGGCATCGCCCATAGCCGTGCGCCAGGTGGATGCCATGTGGGCGTTGGTAAGCAGCGGTTCCCCCTGTTCGTCCAAAACAAGGAGGCCGACGTCGGCAGCGTCCAGGACTGTTGCCAACAGGGCCTCGCGCTTCCTGCTCTCTGCCAGGCCGTCCTGCAGAATGCGGTCCTTTTCCTCGAGTGCCTCCTGGTTGGCCCGCAGTTCCGCCACGGCCGCGGCGCGTAACACTTCCGCCGCCTCAGCCTTGCGCAGGGCTGCCACCAGTTCCTGCTCATAGCGTCGGCGTGCAGAGGCATTGAAGACGGAAATGCGGTCCAGTCCGCCGTCGTCGTCGTCCTCGGAGCGGACCCCGGACAGGAGGGCCGGAATCCTTTTCCCGTCTGCCGAGAGCAGCTCCACCGCCATCTCGTTGAAACACCCGGCTACCGCCAGCTGGGGTACAGCGTGGGACGCGAACAGGATCCGGTCCCCCACCGGCAGCAGGTCAACAACGTTCTTGCCTAACAGTTCTTCACGGGAATGCCCGGTCCAGGAAACCAGTGTCCGGTTTACATCCAGGATCGTGCCGTCCGTTTTAAGGACGAGATATCCGGACGCTGACGCATGGAAATGATCCTCATAAGTGCTATTCACCAGGGACGCTTCCCAGATAGTTCAGGATCGCGGCCGCCGTGAGTCGCGGGGCACTGAGATGCGGCATGTTTCCGTTGGCATCCAGTGGCATCAGCGTACTGTCGGGCAGATTCTCGTGGAGGTACTGGGACGCGGCTTCGGGAGTCAATGGATCTCCCCGCGACTGCAGGATCAGGGCAGGAACGGATACCTGGGGCAGCAAGTGTCGGACGTCTGCGGCAAATGACATCTGCAGGAAGTCCCGGACATACTCCGGGTGCAACCGGCACATGTTCTCAGCCAATTCGGCACTGACCTCCGACCCAGCGTCTGCGCCCGCTACCGCAGGAGCCATCATCTTGGCCCACAGGGGATAATTGGCCTCCACGGCGTCCAGGACATCCGCAATATCCCCCGGGCGGAATCCGCCGGCATACCCTTCGTCATTGAGATAGCAGGGTGAGGCGCAGAGCAGGACGAGACGCGCAATCCGCGGACTCCGCGCCGAGGCGGCCAGCGCCATGGTGCCGCCAATGCTGTGCCCCACGACAGTGGCATCCTGCACCCCGAGGACGTCAAGGATCTCGGTAAAGTCCCCCAAGTGGCCTTCCAGGGAAGCGTATTTGGCGGCAGCATAAGCGTCCGGGTCCGCGTCTCCGGTTCCCACGTGATCAAACAGCACCACTTTATAGGCGTCCGTCAAAAAGGGCAGCAGGCGGTTCCAGATCACCTGGTCGCAGCCAAATCCCTGTACCAGCAGCAGTGCCGGTCCATCCATACGTCCCAGCACCCGGACGTTGTTGCGGTGCCTCACTGCGTCCGCATTCATCCTCCACCTGCTTCCGCGTTAGTTTCAGTTATCCATTATTGCGTCTGTTGCCGCAGCTGCAGCACGCGGGCCTAGGCTGCAGTTCGTCTGCGTCGGACCAGCCAGAAGGCTGCACCGCCCAGAAGGACGACCGCCGCGAGGGCAGAGATGATGATGGTGCGGTGATCCGGTTCATCCTCCGGCACCGCAGCTGCATCGCTGAAGGTCAAATCCGCCGTGGCCTGCGCCGTGACCAGTCCGCTCTTCAGATCCAGCTGGGCATGCCAGGGCCCAGCGGGCAGCTCAGGCGCCAGGGTGACCGTTACCGGGGCGGAGGCGCCGGGCGCGATGGTGACAGTGCCATCGAGGGAGGCTGGTCCGGCGGACAAGCCACCCGGGCCGTCTGTGAGGGTGAGTTGCCCCTGTACATCGATGGTCCGGCCTCCGGTATTGGTGACTTCGGCGCTCACCTGGGGCGCGCCGTCGCTGGCTCTGCCCGCAGCCAGGGAGTCAACGGTGAACGCGGTGCCAGGGCCGTTGCCGGGGCCTACCGAAAGATAGACACGAATTCCGACGCGGCTGGCCGTGACAACCTGGGTCCCCTCGGCCGGGGTTGACCGGACTTCCGCCCACAGCGCGGCGTACTGCTCGCCCTCCGGCGCGTCCACGGGCACGTCGATACGCACTGGCACGTCGGCGCTTTCGCCAGCCGCCAACTCTACCGTGGGCGATTCCACGGTGGTCCATTCGGTCAGCTCGTTTTGAGCCTCCCGCTCAAGCCCCACAAAAGAGTCATCGGTTACCTCGGCGGCTGCAGTGTACACGTCGATGGACTGCCGTCCCGAGGTGTTGTTCTGCACCTGAATGCGCCGCTCAATGGTGGTCCCCGGGGCCAGATGGTCCACGATGTAGGACCGGGCGCGCGGGTCCGTCTGGGCGGCGGCAGGAATATCGAGCAGACGAATACCGATTCCCTCCGGCGCCGGTGATTCTGCGGCGGAAGATGCGGAAATGGAAAGGGAAAAGAAAATGGCGGTGAGAAAACCCGCATAAAGGAAACGCAAACAGACCCCTGGCAGGCGGCATAAAAGGACAACGGCAGACAATGCGCCGGCGTTTGATCCGGCGCAGAGCAGATAAGGGAACTCCGTCCCGGGAGGAGGCCTCCCGGGGTGGAGTTGTCCGCTAAATGATGGAGTGCGTCAGCGTTGCAGAGTAGGTGCCGGCCAGGGTGTCGGAAGGTACGGGAACAGTAAGAGTGGCTTGCCATCCCGCCGTGTTATTGCCATACACGCCGGGAGCCGAAACAGCGGGCAGTTCCTGCGACTCTGAGGTCCACTCTGATTTCGTCGGTACAAGCTCACCTGTGGTTCCAACTTTTGACAAGGTTCCTTCCGTGACCTTGTACTTGGAACCGGCAGCCGGAATGGGCTGAGCGTTCTGTACATCAGTGGTGAAGTTAGTCATCGACACCGAAACGTTCCAGGTGCCTTCCACTGCACGGTCATCCGTAACGGTTACGTCGGAAACTTCAAACACGGCCTCGTTTCCCGGGATGAGACCTGTTGCCGGAGTGAGAGCCGATGCAACGGTCATGCTGAGTGCGCCGCCGTCAACCACAATGGAGGCTCCGGTGGAGAAAGGAGGAATGTTCTCGTCCCCATCCACCGCCGAAGCGGGCAGAGCAGCCAGGCCCACCATGGCGGCGGACGTGACGAGGGCAAGAGAAATGCGGGTTATTTTACGCATGGAAGTAGAGACCTTTTTGTTTGAGACAAAACCAATCACCGGTGAGATTTCCGGTGATGGAGGAACGCCAGAGAAAGCGTTTTTTGATTCCCCGATCGCAATCTAACAGAACATTCCTGTATGCCGAAATTCATGCACAAGCATATAAATACATTCAGATTGCGGTTGCAGATTGAATTAACAGACGCCGCACCGGGAATTGGTGACTGACTAGGGCTTTTTCACCTCGCGGTTCCGCGGGGAGGGATTCCGGGTCTCAAACGGAGCCTCCCCGCGCGGATGCCGCATGTGATTAACGGCACCACAATCTGCAGGGGTCTCTACTTCCCACAGGCCCATGATCGTCCCATGGCAGCCTCACGATCCGCCCAAGATCGGCTCAAGATCAGCTCAAGATCCGGAAAGGCTCCCGCATACCCTGGTCCGGGTGAGCCCCGAAATTCGCCCCCGTGCTGTTCCCGCACGTCCCCAAGCAGGTGCCCCAACGGCTCGTTCAGTCAAACGCAGCCCGGTTGCGGTCCACCCACTGCGCAAACGTGCGCGCCGGAGTGCCCGTCAGGGCTTCGACATCACCGGACACCGGGAGGACGGCAGCCTCCGGGCCGAACGTGCCGAACACGGATTCAATGAACACCGGAGGAGCTCCTTGGAACGCCGTCGCCTTTGCCGTTTCCAGATCCAGCCTTTCCGCCCGCAGCTCCCGGCCAAGGACCCCGGAAGCAATGTGGGTCTGGTCCGCGACGGACAAGGCAGCCGGACCGGTGATCGAGTACGCGCCGCCTGCGGGCTCAGCCTCGGACAGCACGGCGACAGCCGCCGCCGCGATGTCGTCCGGATCGACCACCGGCAGCTTCACATCCAGCCAGGGCGCGCGGACCACACCCTCTGTGGCTGCGGCGGACGCCCACATCAGGAAGTTGTAGTCAAAACCGGCGGCCCGCAGGAACGTCGCGGGAACACCGGCAGCGGCAAGAGCCTGTTCCCCGTTGCGGTGGTGGGCCGTAATCAGATTGTCTTCCCCGTACGGCAGTACCGTATCCACGGTGAAGGAGGACAGCAGCACCACATGGTCCAACCCCAGCTCACCGGCAGCCGCCGCAAAGACCGCACCGTCGTCGTCGGCCATGTTCAAAAAGGCACGGTCAATGCCTGCAAGGGCGCGGCGCACGTCAGCTGCGTCGCTCAGGTCCCCCTGCACGACGGCGACACCCTCGGGAGGATCGTAGGCGTCCGGATTGCGGACCAAAGCCACCACGTCATGCTCAGTGCCGGCAAGGCCCCGGGCGACGGCGCCGCCCACGGTTCCGGTAGCGCCTGTCACAAGAATCTTCATCAGAGCCTGCTCCTCACTCCCCTCGGACCATCCGAACGGAACAGTGATAACCAAAACACAACATCAGTGTTCCGAACAATAGGCGGAGAGCGATTGGGTACCATCGTTCCATGACTTCCACCCCCGTTGATTCCACCCAGGAACGTATCCTGAGAGCGACATGCGACCTGCTGGAACAGGGTGGCCGGAGCGCCGTCTCCACCCGTGCCGTCAGTGCCGCAGCGGGCGTGCAGCCGCAAACCATCTACCGGCAGTTCGGTGACATGGCAGGCCTGCTCGACGCGGCAGCCCAGGAGGGGTTCCGCCGGTATCTGGGGTCAAAGTCCTCGGCGGCTTTCGGCGCGGACCCGGTGGCGGACCTGCGCGCCGGATGGGATCTGCACATCGACTTTGGAGTGAACAACCCGGCGCTGTACCTGCTGATGTACGGCGAGCCCGATTCCCGGCGGCAGCCCGAGGCCGCCAGACGAACCCAGGACATCCTGCGGAACCTTCTGGAGGCGGCTGCCCGGGCCGGCCGGCTCCGAATGGATGTCGATGCCGCAGCCTCCCTGATCCATGCCCTCGGCATCGGCGTGGTCATCTCCGCGATCGGCAACAAAGCCGAGGCGGATACCGGACTCTCGGAGCGGGTGCGGGAACTGGCCATTGACGCCATCACCACCGAGGGTGCCCGTGAGTCCTCCGGCGCTCAGCACCCGGACGACGACGCCGCCCGGCACGCAATTGCGCTCCGCTCCCTCGTGCCCGCAGCTTCTTCCGGGCTCACCCCCGGGGAAAGCCTCCTTCTGGATGAGCTGCTCGCCCGGGTTGCCAGGGCAGGAGCCGCACCTTCAACGAATGCCCCGTCCGAAACCACGCCTTAGGAAACTGCCTCTTCGGAGGAGCAGGCCTTCCTATCCGGGAAGCAGTTCCCCCAGGATCCGCGCCAGCTCAGTGCGGTCCTGCGGTTCCAGCACGGAAAAGAACTCATCGGCCTCACGCTTGCGGTCCGCATTGACCCTGGCCCGCAGCTGCTCCCCCTCCGCGGTCAGCGACAGCAGCGTTGCGCGCCGGTCCGAGGGATGCGCGCGGCGCTCCACCAACCCCTTGTCCGCGAGCTGATCAACCACCTCGGTGGCCGAGCGCGGTGCAATCCGCAGCCGCTCAGCGAGTTCCTTCAGCCGCAGTCCCGGCTCGCCGCCGGCATCTTCGCCAGCCGCAGCCGCCCTGCCCACGGCATTCAGTGCGCGGAACTGGTGCGGCGTCAGGCCAAAGGGAGCAAGCTGGTACATCCAGCGCTTCCGCAGTCCCCGGAACGCTGCGTGCATCAGATCCCCCAAGGCAGCCGGATCAGCGGAAGTATTCGTCATACCGCCAGTCTACCCATTTCGCTGCAGCCACATAGTGAGGTAACCTCTGTATTAGTTGCCGTGTACAACGCCGGCAGCGTCAGGAGGACCTTTGGCTAACCCCAGAATCAACACCCGTTCCACCACTGCCGGAAGTGCCCCGCAAAGCGGCGGTCCCGGAAACAACGACGACGGCGGCGGCCGGGGCGGCCGCGGCCCCGCAAAACTCAACCCGGCGGATAAGAAGCAGCTCAGGCAGCACCCCGTCTCCCTTACCCGCATCGCGGCGCTCTTCGCACCGCACAAGGCGACCATCGCCGTCGTCGTCCTGCTGATTTCCGCCGCCTCGGTGGTGGGCCTGGCCCAGCCGTTCCTGGTGCGCGCCGTGATCGATGACGCGCTGCCCCACGGCAACACCCGCCTGCTGGCCCTGCTGACCGCCGCCATGGTGGCCGTAGCCGCGGTGACCGCCGTGATCGGCGTCGTGCAGACCTGGATGGCCACCTCCATGGGCCAGCGCGTCATGCATACCCTGCGCGTGGACCTCTTCACCCACCTGCAGGCGCAGTCGCTGGGTTTCTTCACCCGCACCCGCGGCGGCGAGGTCCAGTCCCGCCTCACGCATGACATCTCGGGCATGCAGTCGGTAGTGACCACCACCGCCACCGGAGTCGCCTCGAACCTGACCACTGCGGTGGCCACCGCCGTGGCCATGGTGGCCCTCTCCCCCGGACTTAGTCTGATTTCGCTGATCGTGCTGCCGCCGTCTATCTGGCTTTCCCGCAGGGTGGCGAAAATCCGCCGCAACGTCACAGATGAACGCCAGCGCGAACTCGCTGCGCTGCACACCCAGGTGGAGGAAGGCCTCTCCGTCTCCGGGGTGCGCCTGGCCAAAACCCTGGGCACCATCCCCCGCGATGCCGAACGCTTCGCGGCACGGTCGGACAAGCTGGTGGGGCTGGAACTGCGCAGCCAGCTTGCCGGCCGCTGGCGGATGGCGACCATGCAGATTGTCTTCGCGGCCATTCCCGCGGTCATTTATCTTGCAGCCGGATTCCCCGCCACCAGCGGCGGGATGACCATCGGCACCCTCGTCGCGTTTACTGCACTGCAGGGCACCATTTTCCGACCGGTCATGGGCCTGCTGAACATCGGCGTGCAGTGGGTGACCGCGCTGGCGTTCTTCAGCCGGATCTTCGAATACCTGGACCTGGTGCCGGATATTCAGGCTCCCGCACATCCGGTGCGGCTGGACCCGGCCGCCGTGCGCGGCGAGGTGCGGTTCGAGGGTGTGCGGTTTGCGTACGACGGCGGCACGGGGGCCGGCACTGTGGACGGCGCCGGGGACAACAGAGACGTCCTGCACGGCATTGATCTCACGCTGCCGGCCGGCACCAGCACCGCCGTCGTCGGTCCCACCGGATCCGGCAAAAGCACCCTGGCTTCCCTGTTGCCGCGGCTCAACGAGGTCAGCGCCGGCCGGGTCACCATTGACGGCGTTGATGTGCGCGAGATTGCGTCCGGGGATCTGGCGCGGATTGTCGGCGTGGTCTCCCAGGAGACTTATCTGATCCACGCATCGGTGCGGGAAAACCTGCTCCTGGCAGCCCCCGGCGCCACGGACGAGCAGCTCTGGCAGGCGCTGGCCGCAGCCCAGATTGCCGACTCGATTGGCGGTCTGCCGGACGGCCTGGACACCTTGGTGGGTGCCCGCGGCCACCGGTTCTCCGGCGGCGAGCAGCAGCGCCTGGCCATTGCGCGCACCATCCTGCGCAACCCCCCGGTCCTGGTGCTGGACGAGGCCACATCGGCCCTGGACAACAGCACCGAGGCGCAGGTGCAGCTGGCCCTGGAACAGCTGTCCGCAGGACGGACCACCCTGACCATCGCCCACCGGCTCTCCACGGTGGAGAACGCGGATCAGGTGGTGGTGCTCGACGCCGGGCGGATCGTCGAGCGCGGCACGCCGGGCCAACTGCGGGCAGCGGACGGTGCGTTTGCCCGGCTGGCCGCTGCCCGGCATGAGATCCGCGTTGGCACCGGGCAGTAGCCGCCGGTTCCGCAGCACCGCCGCCCCGGCGGTTGCGCGCGCGGCCCCCTAGCTGAACGCGGAAAGGCCGGTCACGGCACGTCCAATCAGTAGCGACTGCACCGAGTCAGTGCCCTCGTAGGTGTGCACCACTTCCATGTCCGTCAGATGCCGAGCGACGTGGAAATCCAACAGCAGCCCGTTGCCGCCGAGGATGTCCCTCGCCTCGGAGCAGATCCACCGGGCCTTTTGGGCGCTGTGCATTTTGGCGATGGATGCCTGGGTTCCGGTCCACCGCCCGGTCTCCTGCAGTTCAGCCATGCGCACACACATGAGCTGGATGGCGGTGAGCTCGGCAAGCATGTTTGCCAGCTTGTTCTGCACCAGCTGAAAACCTGCAATGGGCCGGCCGAACTGGGTGCGGACACCGGCGTAGGTCAGCGCCGCTTCATAGCCGGCAATGGCATGGCCCAGGCTCTCCCAGGAGGCACCGCCGCGGGTGGAGGCGAGGACTCGGGACGCGTCGCGGAGTGATTCGGCTCCGGGCAGCCGGTTGTCCTCGGGTATCCGCAGGTTGGCCAGCCGGATGTCCGGCTGCAGGATGGCGCGCTTGCCGATCTTGCCGGTGATCACCTCGGCGCTGTACCCCGCCGGATAGGTGCCGTCGCCGTTCTTTTCCATCACGAAGGCCTTGACCTTGGCATCGGCCTCGTCCCGTGCCCACATGATGACGACGTCGGCAAAGCTGGCGTTGCCGATCCACCGTTTGCGGCCGTTCAGGATCCAGTGCCCGCCCTCACGCCGGGCGGTGGTCTCCAGCTGGGCGGAGTCGGAGCCGTGTTCCGGCTCGGTCAGGGCGAAGGCGCCGATCAGTTCCAGGGCTGCCATCCGGGGCAGCCAGCGCTGCTTCTGCTCCTCGCTGCCGAGCATGTTCACCGTACCCATGGACAGGTTGGACTGCACGCCGATGAAGGTGTTCATGGAACCGTCCCCGCGGGACATTTCCATGGTGGCCAGGCCGGCGGCCAGCCGGCTCATGCCCGGGCAGCCGTAACCGTCAATCGTGGAGCCGATGATGCCCAGGGCCGCGAGGTCCGGCAGTAAGGCGTGCGGAAATTCGGCCCGTTCCCAGTAGCCGTTGATCACCGGCAAGACCTTGTCGTTGACGAAGCCGCGCACCTTGGCTTGGACGGCACGGTCCTGTTCACCAAGGCCCTCCAGCAGCAGGAAGGGATCGGTGTCCCGCGCCCGGGTCAGGCCCGCGGCCAGAGCTGCGGTGTAGTCATCAGTGCTGATGTCCGTGGGCTCAACGGGCGTCATAGGAATACCATCCCTGTCCGGTTTTGCGGCCGAAGCTGCCCTGGTCGTAGAGGTCTTTAAGCAGCGGGTGAGGCAGGTCCGCCGGGTCGCCCGTCTGGTCATACGTGGCCTGGCGGATCAGATAGCTGACATCCAGACCCACAAGGTCCATCAGTTCGAACGGTCCCATGGGGTGGTTCAGCGCGGTTTTCGCCGCGGTGTCGATGTCCCGGAAGTCGGCAACACCGTCCGCGTACAGACGCAGGGCCTCGTCGCGCAGGGCCCCCATCAGCCGGTTGGCAACAAAGCCGGGGATCTCTCGGTTAATCAGCACCGGTGACTTCCCCAGCGACCGGGCCAGTTCCAGGGCGGTGTCCACGGTCTCCTGTGAGGTGCCGGGATGGCGCACCACTTCCACGCACTTCATCACCAGCGCCGGGTTGAAGAAGTGCATGTTGCAGACTTTCTCCGGACGGCCGGTGGAGGAAGCGACGGCGGAGGATCCGAGCGTGGAGGAGTTGGTGGCCAGAATGGCGTGCGCCGGAGCGGCCGCGTCCAGAGCTGCGAAGATGCTGCGTTTGATGTCCAGCCTCTCGGTGGCAGCTTCAATGACGAAGTCAGCGTCGACCGCGGCGTCGGGCAGCGAGGAGGTAAATTCCAAACGGCCCAGTGCGGTGTCGGCTTCTTCCCGGGACAGGGATCCCTTGGCCACCTTGGCCTGCATCCGTGCGGTGAGCTGGCCTTGTGCCTGGGCCAGCATGTCCGTGCTGACATCCTGGACGGCGGTCCGGTAGCCGGCGGCTGCGGCAACCATGGCGATTTGTGATCCCATGGCTCCGGCGCCGATGACCAGGATCTTGTGGATGGTGCCCAATTGTTCTCCTTCTGCGGCGTGCACCGGGCTCACTGTCCCTGGAATTCAGCCGGGCGCTTTTCAATGAAGGCCCGGGCGCCTTCGCGCTTGTCGGCGGTGGTGTAGAGCAGGGACTGGGCCAGGCGTTCAATGACCAATCCGGTGCGCTGGTCGGTTTCGGCGCCGGTCTTGATGACCAGTTTGGCCAGCCGGACCGCCAGCGGGCCCTTGGCCATGATCTGCTCGGCGAGCGTGCGGGCGGCGTCCAGCAGTCCGGCGTCGGGGACGACGTCGGTGACCAGGCCGATCTCCTTGGCTTCCCGGGCGCCGAAGATCCGGCCGGTGAGGATCAGTTCCACGGCGCGGCCCTTGCCCACCAGGCGGGTCAGGCGCTGCGTGCCGCCGGCGCCGGGCAGTACTCCGAGGGTGGTTTCGGGCAGCCCGAACCGGGCGCTTTCGGCGGCGATGCGGATGTCGCAGGACATTGCCAGTTCGTTGCCGCCGCCCAGCGCGAAGCCGTTGACCGCAGCGATGGTGGGCAACTCGTAATCCTCGATGTAGTCATACAGCCGCTGCATATCGGACGCGAGCCCGTCGGCGAGGGTGTAGTCGACCAGCTGGGTGATGTCGGCGCCGGCGATGAAGGCTTTCTCCCCTGCCCCGGTAAAGACCACAGCGCCCACGTCATCCCGGACGGCGAAGTCCTCCAGCGCGGCCCGGATTTCCCGCAGCACGGTTTTGCTCAGTGCGTTGCGGGCTTCCGGGCGGTTGACGGTGATGGTGCCCAGCCGGTTGCTGACCTCGGCGAGGATGGTGGTGTATTCCATGTCCGCCCCCTACCGGAACGCCGGCGAACCGGTGATGTGCTGGCCCAGGATCAGGGTGTGCACCTCGTCGGTGCCTTCGTAGGTGCGTACTGATTCCAGGTTGTTCGCGTGCCGCAGGGGTGAGTAATCCAGGGTGATGCCGTTGCCGCCCAGGATGGTGCGGGCCTCCCGGCAGATGGCGATTGCTTCGCGGCAGTTGTTGAGCTTGCCCACGGAGATCTGCACCGGCTGCAGGGTGCCGGCGTCCTTCATCCGTCCGGTGTGGATGGCCAGCAGGGTGCCCTTCTGGATTTCCAGCAGCATGTTGACGAGCTTCTCCTGGGTCAGCTGGTACGCCGCCAGGGGCTTGTCGAACTGCATCCGCTGCAGGGAGTACTTCAGTGCTTCCTCATAGCTGTCGCGGGCTGCACCCATGGATCCCCAGATGATGCCGTAGCGGGCCTCGTTCAGGCAGGAGAACGGCCCGCGCAGGCCCTTGGCATCCGGGAGCCGGGCGCTTTCCGGCAGCCGGACATCCTCGAAGGTGAGGTCGCACTGGATGGAGGCACGCATGGACAGCTTCGGCTCGATCGGCACCGCGGTGAACCCCGGAGTGTCGGTGGGAACCAGGAAGCCGCGAACACCCTCGTCGGTGGCTGCCCAGATCACGGCGATCTGGGCGATGGAGGCCAGCCCGATCCAGCGCTTGGCGCCGTTCAGGACCCAGCCGTCGCCGTCGCGCACTGCCGTGGTCTGCATGCTGGACGGGTCCGAGCCGGCGGTGGGCTCGGTCAGCCCGAAGCAGCCAATGATTTCGCCCTTCGCCATCCCCGGCAGGTACGTGTTTTTCTGCTCCTCGGACCCCCACTTGTGGATGGCGCTCATCGCCAGGGATCCCTGGACGGAGACGAACGTGCGCAGCCCGGAATCACCGGCTTCCAGTTCCATCGCGGCGATGCCGTATTCCACCGCGCTGCGGCCGGGACAGCCGTAGCCCTGCAGGTGCATGCCCAGCAGGCCCAGCTCTCCCATTTCGCGGGCGATCTCCACCGGGAAGTGGGCGTCCTCGTACCAGGCCTTGATGTTGGGCTTGATCCGGTCGCGGACGAAACCGCGGACGTTCTCGCGCAGCTGAAGTTCCTGCGCGGTCAGCAGTCCGTCCAGGTTGAGCACATCGGAAGCGGCCAGCGGATCGGGGGCTTCGCTTGCGGACGGATTGGCGTTGGGTGCGGAATGTACGGCGCTCACAGGGTTTCTCCTACAGGGGCGGGGGTTGGCTGGACGGCAGCAGGAGCTGCCTCGGCAACCGCAGCAGCAAAGCGCTCCCGCAGCTGGAACTTCTGAATCTTGCCGCTGGGGGTCCGGGGGAAGTCCGGCACGACTTCCACCCGCTCGGGCCAGTAGGGCTTGGCCACGCCCTTGGCCGCGAGGAACGCCTGGATTTCGGCCAGCGTCAGCGAGGTTTCCCCCTCCTTCAGCACAAACGCGGCGCAGGCGGTTTCCTGCAGCCTGGCGTGGGGAATGGAAACCAGGGCGACGGCGTCGACCTTGGGGTGTTCGTAGAGGGCGTTTTCCACGTAGGCCACCGGAATGTTCTCGCCGCCGCGGATGATGACGTCCTTGGTCCGGCCGGCAATGCGCAGATACCCCTCCTCGTCGAGGGTGGCGAGGTCGCCGGTGTCGAACCAGTCGCCCTCGAACTCCGAGCGGGTCTGCTCGAGGCGCCCGGCATAGCCCTGGAACAGGAACGGTCCCTTGACCTGCAGGCGCCCCTCATCCGCGGGCGCGGCCTCGGACCCGTCGAGGTCCAGGACCCGGACCTGCATTCCGGCCAGCGCACGCCCGTCACTGTTAATAATCTTGTCCTGCGGGTCGGAGGGATGACCCATCGTCACCAGACAGCATTCGGTCTGTCCCCAGCCGCCGAAGACACTCAGCTGCGGCAGCCGCTGCTTCGCCCCGGCAATCATGGACCGCGGAATCGGCGCACCCATGCAGCAGAACCGCGCCAGGGAGGAGGTGTCATGGTCGGCGAGGTTCTTCGCTTCCAGCAGGTCATGAAGGAACGGTGTGGCGCCGGAGGTGTGCTGGATGCCGTGTTGTTCCACTAGCTCCACGAACTCCTCCGCGTTCCAGACATCCTGCAGGATCACCGTGGCGCCCAGCTGCAGCGGCAGGGACACCCCGTAGAGGTAACCGGTGAGGTGGGCAAAGGTGGAAGCCATGTGGATGACGGCGTCGCGGTCCATCCCGAGCTTGTCCGGCCAGGGCAGGCTGCCCGCCACCAGGGTGTTGTGGGTGTGCATGACGCCCTTGGGCTCGCCGGTGGTGCCCGAGGTGAAGATCATGACGGCCAGGGAGTTGGGGTCCGGACGCAGCGCCTCCAGCCCGGCGGGGTCGCGCCGCTCCTCCCACGGGGTGTCCATGAACGTTTCCCAGGAGAGGAATCCGTCGTCGTTGCCGGAGGCAGGATCCGCGCCGACCACCAGCACTTGCTCCAGCCCGGGCAGCTCCGGGGCCAGTCGCCGCACCATCGCCGGGTAGTCGAATTTGCGGAACTGCTGCGGCACCACGAGCAGCTTGGAGCCGGCCCGCTTCATCATGTACCCGACCTCCCGGTCGCGGTAAATGGCGATCAGCGGATTGGTGACGGCACCGATGCGCACCGCCGCCAGATGGATGACCAGCCATTCGTGCCAGTTGGGCAGCTGGACGGAAATAACATCGCCGGGGGCGATGCCCAGTTCCAGCAGCCCCAGCGCGCAGCGTTGGACCTTCTCGCCGAGCTCGGCGTAGGTGATGCTTCCCCGGGGGTCCACGGTGGAGACCTTGGCGGGGGTGGCGGCGACTGCGTCGTCCAAATAGTCGGTGAGGGTTTTGTTCCGCCACAGGCCCTGGGCGGTGTAGGCATCGATAGTGTCCTGGGTCAGGAGCATGTCGAAGGTCATCTGGGTGGTTCCTTAGCTCATCGTTGAGGGAGGTGGAGCCTGGGTTAGCGGGGGGGGTGGAGCTCGGGTGGGGCGGGGTGGTGCCGTTTTTAGCTCATGGTGAGGCCGCCGCTGACGGACAGCGTCTGGCCGGTGATGTAGGAGGCCTCATCGGAGGCGAAGAAGACGACGGCGGCGGCGAGGTCGGAGGGCTGCGCCAGCCGACGCATGGGAATGGCCCGTTCCAGTGCCTGGCGCAGTTTGGGGTTTTCCTCGCTGATGCCGGCGAAGAGAGGGGTGTCCGCCGGGCCGGGGCAGACGCAGTTGACGTTCACGTTGCTGCGGGCCATTTCGCGGGCCAGCGTCTTGGAGAGCGCGACGACGCCGCCTTTGGCCGCGGAGTACACCGCTTCGCCGGAGGAACCGACACGGCCGGCATCGGAGCCGATGTTGATGACCGATCCCGAGCCCTGATCGGCCATGACCTTCAAAACCGCCTGGCTGCAGTGCAGGGTGCCGTAGAGGTTGATGGCAATGACGCGGTCCCAGTCGCTGATTTTGCTGTCCAGGAACGGTTCCACCTTGTCCCAGCCGGCGTTGTTGACCAGGATGTCGATCCGGCCGAACTCCCCGGTGACGGCTTCGACCATTTCATCGACCGATTCTCGGGAAGTGACGTCCACCCGCAGGCCGACGGAGTTGTTGCCCAGTGCCGCGGCCGTTTCCTTGGCACTGTCAGCGTTGATGTCGCTGACGACTACGGTGGCGCCCTCGGCCGCCAGCTGTTCGGCGATGGCCCGGCCGATCCCGCTTCCGGCTCCGGTGACAACGGCAATCTTCGAGTTCAGTTTTCCCATGGTGTGCTTCCTTGCAATCGTGGAATGGTTTGGCGGTGCGGCTGAGGCTGCGGTGCTGTGCGGATCAGGGTGCGAACTCGCGGCCGACGGCCTGGCGGGCAATGATCATCTTCATGATCTGTGCGGTCCCGTCGCCGATCTGCAGGCCCAGGACGTCGCGCAGCCGCTGTTCGATCGGCCGGTCGGTTTTGTAGCCGAACTGGCCGTGCAGCAGCAGGCAGTCCTTGACGACGTCGAACGCCACCTTGGGTGCCCACCACTTGCACATGGCCGCCTGCGAGGTGTGCGGTAGGCCTTGATCCTTGAGCCAGAGCGTCTGATAGCAGAGCAGCTGGGCCGCAGCGATCAGGGTCTCGGACTCTGCCAGCGGAAAGGACACGCCCTGGAACTTGCTCAGCGGCTGGTCGAAGGCCTGGCGGTGGGAGACGTACTCCCAGGTTTCATCCACCGTCACCTTGGCGACGGCCAGGCACTGCAGGCCGATCAGGGCGCGGCTGAAGTCGAAGCCCTTCATGACCTGGGTGAAGCCCTGGCCTTCCTCGCCGAGCAGGTGGTTTTCCGGAATCCATGTGTCCTTGAAATGACCGGCGCCGCGGCCGACAGCGGTGGTTCCCATGTCCTCGAAGCGCTCGCGGGTGACGCCGTCGGCATCCAGCGGAACGATAAAGGCGCTGATCCCCCGGCCGCGGCCGCTCTCCGGATCCGTCTTGGCGAAGACCACCACGGCGTCGGCGGACTGGTTGAAGGACATGGACTTGGTGCCGTTGAGCACCCAGCCGCCATCCCGGCGCTGCGCGGTCAGGCGCGGCATTCCGGCGTCGGAACCGGCCTCCGGCTCAGACAGCCCGATCGCGACGATCGATTCGCCGCTGCAGATGCGCGGCACCCACGCGGCGGCGATTTCGGGGCGGGCGTTCTGGGCCAGGATCTGGCCCACCAGGGAACCAACCACCTGGACGTAGGAGACGTTGAAGTCTCCGCGGGCAATCTGTTCCACGATCAGCCCGGAGGTCAGCCGGTCCAGTCCGCGGCCGCCCAGCTCCATGGGAAGCTCGGGGGCGATCAGGCCCAGCGAACCCATTTCCCGGCGCAGGTCGGCCGAAACGAAGCCGTCCTTTTCACGCTGTTTGTAGTCGGGGGCTATTTTCTCCGCGTAGCGGGCGGCCGAAGCCTGATACTCCAGCTGCTGGTCGGTTAGCGAGAAATCCATGGTGACGTCCTTGTCGATCCGGGTACTGACTGTGGGGGCCGGGTGTCGCCGCCGGGCGTGCCGGGCAGGGCGGGCGGGCTAGTGTGAGAGAACGTGCCGGTTGAAGTCGGGCTTGCGCTTCTCGGCGAACGCGGCGGCGCCCTCCTGGCCCTCCGGGGAGGCGGTGAACAGATCCAGGGCGGTCATGGCCATGTTGCTCAGCCCCGCTTGGTGGTCGGTGTCCGCATTGAAGGACTGCTTGAGGAAGCGCAGCGCCGTCGGACTCTTCTCGGCAATGTCGGCAGCCCAGGCCTTGGCCTCGTCCAGCAGCCGGTCGGCGGGGACCACGGCGTTGACCAGTCCCCAGCGTTCGGCCGTCACGGCGTCGTACTGGCGGCACAGGAACCACATCTCCCGGGCGCGCTTTTCGCCGACCACGCGAGCAAGGTAGGCGGAGCCGAAGCCGGCGTCGAAGGAGCCCACGCGCGGTCCGGCCTGGCCGAAGGTGGCGTTGTCGGCGGCAATCGAGAGGTCGCACAGCACATGCAGGACGTGTCCGCCGCCGATGGCGACGCCGTTGACGGCCGCGATGACGGGCTTGGGAATGTCGCGGATGACCTTGTGCAGGTAGCCGATCTCAAACATGCCGGATTCGGTGGGCCCGTAGTCGCCGGTTTCGGCCCGCTGCTTGACGTCGCCGCCGGTGCAGAAGGCCTTCTGGCCGGCGCCGGTGAGGATGACGGCCTGCACGTCGCGGTCCGCCCAGGCCGTTTTGAAGGCCTTAATCAGTTCCTCCACGGTCTGGCCGCGGAAGGCGTTGTAGCGGTGCGGCCGGTTGATCGTGATGACGGCCGTGGCGGCGTCCACTTCGTAGGTGATGTCTTCAAACTGCTGCATGTTGGTACCTTTCGGCTGTGCTGAGGGGTGGAGGTTAGGAGGGGTCAAGCAGGTGGGCATACTCGCTCCGGTATTCCGGGGCGACGACGGCGCTGAGCGCCAGCGCGGTCTGCTTGCGGACATACGCGGAGAAGGTGAGGGAGCGTTCGAAGTACCAGTGCTTCAGGGCCCAGGAGTGGGCCAGCAGCAGCAGGTTGTAGGCGAAGAGGTCGACGTCGGTGGGGACGAACCGGCCCGCGTCCACGGCGTCCTGCACGGCCAGGCGAAGCGGCCCGGAGGTTTCAATCTCCAGGTCCTTGATCCGGCGCCGGCCTTCCTCGCCCAGGGTTTTGGACTCCCGGTAGGACAGCACTGCGGCATGCCGGTGCTCGTCAATCACCGTGCAATAGGCGGCAAAGGCCGCAGCGACACGTTCAACCGGGTCCTCTCCGGCAGCCTGCAATGCCTGCGGGACCTCCGCGGCGAAGGCGTCCAGGACCTGCACGATGACGGCCAGGAGCAGGTCCTGCTTGTTGTCGAAGTACCGGTAGATGAGCCCCACACTGACAGAGGCTTCCTCAGCCAGCGCCTGCATGGAGACCGCATGGGAGCCGTCGCGTTCCATAAGCCGGGCGGCGGCCGCCAGCAGCTGCTGCTCACGCACGTTGGTGCGCGCGGCACGGGCTGCTGCGCCGGGATCTCCGGGTGTCACGGAAAGCTGGGGAGCCATGAATCAATCCTTCGAAACTAAGTGAGCGTACCGGGCCCGGCCCGAGCAGGCCCGGTACGGATGAGTCCTGTGGACAACCTGTCGGAAAAGAATGAACAGATATTCCTAAAAAATGAATATTGGTTCATTTTGACTGAGACTATGTTCATATCCGGCCGGTGTCAAGGGGTCCGGCCCGCTGTTTTCTCCCGCTTCCGGACAACACCCGCTGGCGCACCCAGCCCGCCGGGAGTCTTTTCTACAGAACGTAGAAATGGGTCTAGTGTGGGATGCATCGCCGTTCGCCCCGCTACGAAAGAGACCTCATGCTTTCCGATACATCCCGCCCCGTCATTGAAGCCACGCTGCCCGTGGTCGGGCAGAACATTGGCGAGATTGCCAAGCGCTTCTACGCTCATATGTTTGCGGACCGCCCTGAGCTGATGGACGGGCTGTTCAACCGCGGCAACCAGGCCGACGGCCGGCAGCAGCAGGCCCTTGCCGGTTCCGTGGCGGCGTTTGCGAGCCACCTGGTCAATACGCCCAACGAGCTGCCGGACCGCATGCTCTCGCGCATTGCCCACAAGCACGTCTCCCTTGGTTTGGCCCCGGACCAGTACCAGACAGTCCACGACCACCTGATGTGGGCCATCGTGGATGTCCTCGGCGACGCCGTGACCGCGGAGGTCGCTGCAGCCTGGGATGAGGTGTACTGGCTGATGGCCAATGTGCTGATCAACTCCGAACGGACCATGTATGACGCCCTGGGCCTGGGCCCGGATACGGTCTGGCGGAACTGGCGCGTGGCGCAGAAAATCTCGGAAACCGAGGACGTAGTGACCTTTGTGGTGGAACCGCTCGATGACGGGCCGGTTGCTCCGTCGCTGCCGGGCCACTACATCACGGTGAAGGTCCTGCTCCCGGACGGTGTCCACCAGCCGCGCCAGTACAGCCTCACCCGCGCCGACGACGGCCGGCACCGCCAGTTCTCAGTCAAGCGCGTCCACGGCGGAGCCACCCCGGACGGCGAGGTTTCAAACCTGCTGCACACAGCAGTGCAGGTGGGCGACGAGCTCGTGCTTTCATCGCCGGCCGGCGACGTGGTGCTGGCCCAAAACGACCGCCCGGTGGTGTTCGCCAGCGCCGGCATCGGCATCACCCCGATGGCCGGCATGCTCTCGCACCTGGTCCAGTCGGGCTCTTCCCGGCCGGTGCGTCTGCTGCACGCCGACCGCTCAGCCGACACCTTCGCCCTGCGCGCACAGGTCCGCGACGACCTCGCCAAGCTGGCTGACGCTTCCATGCTGACCTGGTTTTCCGCGCCCGGTGTGCCCACGCAGTCAGTAGACGGGGATCTGGTGGGACGCATGGACGTCAGCACCATCGATCTGCCGGCGGACGCCCAGTATTACCTGTGCGGGCCGCTGGTCTTTATGCAGTCCGTCCGCAGCGCACTCATTGCCCGCGGAGTTCCCTCCCGCGACATCCAGTACGAGGTCTTCGGCCCCGACCTCTGGCTCGCCGACTTCCAGTAAATCCGGGCGTCAGCCCTGGCACAGGCAGAACGGGTGTCCGGCCGGATCCAAAAAGACCCGGAAGCTTGTGCCGCGCTGGTGCGGATGTTTGGTGGCACCAAGCTGCAGCACTGCTGACTCGGCCTCATCCAGGTCATCAACATCCACGTCGATGTGCATCTGCTGCGGAATGTCCTGGTCCGGCCAGACCGGAGGCGAGTAATTTTCCACCTGCTGAAAACTGAAGCGCTGGCCGGTGGCATCGGTGATCTCGGCCCAGCCGGCGTAGTCCTGATGCAGGCTCACCTTCCAGTCAAGGAGGGCGCCGTAGAAGGTGGCAAGGGCGACGGCGTCGGGGCAGTCGATGACGGTGTTGGGATAGCGAGCGATAGCCATGGCAGGAACCATAGGGCGGCGGGTGAAGTCTGGCAAGATGGAGCCATGAAGAATTCCCGCGCCGACACCGCTGCCGAAGAAGGATTTTTTCCCTGGCCCCGTGAGATACCGGCCGAGTGGATCCTCCGCCTGCATCCATTGATCCTCATGGTGTCCGCGCTGGTGCTCTACCACCAGTTTGCTCCCCTGCCTGCCGGCCCCCTGGGGTTCGTCAGCGAGTTCTTTGTGCTGAGCACTGCGTTTTCCATGCTCTCGGCCCGGAGCCGGAAGAGGACGCAGAAGGCCTCCGGCCCGGCGGACAGCGGCCCGGCAGGCGTGGCCTAGAAAAGCGGATACCAGACAAGCGCAAAACAAAAACAAGCCGGACCCCGAGGGGTCCGGCTTGTTTTTTTGCGAAGTGCGGTTAGACCGCGTCCGCCAGATCGTTTCGCGGGCCCAAACGGGCCAGGTACCCGGCAAAGTCGCGGAGTTCTTCCGCCGACCAGGAGTTCAGCACATCGCGGTCCAGCATGACTCCGGTTTGCACCGCCGCCACACGTTCATCAGCGGCAGCTGTCAGAACCAGCAGACGTGCACGCCCGTCCCGGGGATCGGGCAGCACCTCAATGAGGCCCAGTTCTTCCAGCTGGCGTGATTGCCGGCTGATGACGCTCTTGTCCACCATCAGGTGTTCCGCCACCGCTCCGGAGTGCAGCGAACCCGTCCGTTTGAGCAGCTGCAGCACCTTCAGTCCGAACAGGGACAGAGCCGGGTCGATGCCTTTGGCAGCGTCGCGCATGCTGGCGCGCACGCTTTCAGCCAGCAGACGGATATTCTCTTCCACCTCCCGCAGGGCTGCGGCCCGGCTCGTATCCTGCGGTGTCACTTGGAGCTGGTTTCCTCTTGGGCAATCCCGACCGGAGAGATCGGATCCACCAGGGCCACGGCCCCGGTGGCTGCCTCAGCCAGGGCAAGCTGCGCGGGGGAAACATCGGCACGGTGCCGGGGCCCCTTCCGGGGAGCAGCGTCTGCCTCAGGCGCAGCGGCAGCGGTTGCCGCAGCGGGGATTTGGCTTGCCGCGGATGTTTCCGCGGAGGCCTTCGTGGCCGCAGCACTCTTCAGCTGCACGGCGTTCTGCTGCCCCAGCTTGGCGTTGGGAAGGAAGATCACGGCAATGAGGGTGATGACGGCCAGCGGCACGCTGTACAGGAAGACGGAACCGACGCCCACGCCGTAGGCGCTCTCCACCAGGACGGCAATGGCGTCCGGCAGCTGCGAGACCTTGGGGATGGTTCCGCTGCCCAGGGCGGCGGCAGCCGCAGCCTGATCGGCCGGAGCCAGCGCGGTGATGCCGTCCTTGATCTGCGAGGAAACGATCGTACCCAGCACGGAGCCGAGCACGGAGACGCCGACGGTACCGCCGAGGCTGCGGAAGAAGGTGACGGCGCTGGTGGCGACGCCAAGGTTCTTCACCTCAATCGAGTTCTGGACCACGAGGACCAGGTTCTGCATGAGCATGCCGAGGCCGGCGCCGAGAACGGCCATGTAGATGCCCACCAGGACCAGGTTGGTGTCATACGCCAGGGTGCTCAGCAGCAGGGTTCCGGCAACGGTCAGGACGCCGCCGGAAATCATGATGGCCTTCCACTTGCCGGTGCGGCTGATGATCGTACCGAACAAAGTGGAGGCAATCAGCAGACCGGCCATCATGGGGATGGTCAGCAGACCGGACTGGGTGGGCGTGGCGCCGCGGGCAAGCTGCATGTACTGGGCCAGGAACACGGAGGTTCCGAACATGGACACGCCCACGGAGATGCTGGCCACCACGGCGAGCGTGAACGTGCGGTTCTTGAACATGGAGAGCGGAATGATCGGTTCCGGGGACTTGAACTCCACCAGGACGGCGGCGGCCAGAAGTACGGCGGAACCGGCGACCATCAGGAAGGAAGCCAGGGACATCCAGCCGAACTGGTTGCCTGCCAGTGTTACCCAGATCATCAGCAGCGAAACGCCGCCGGCGATCAGGACAGCACCCAAGTAGTCAATGTGGACCTTGCGCTTGGCGTGCTTGGGCAGGTGCAGGGTGAGCTGCAGCAGGATAATCGCGGCAACGGCCACGGGCAGGGCGATGAAGAAGTTCCAGCGCCAGCCGAAGGCATCGGTGACGACGCCGCCCAGAAGCGGTCCGCCGACAGTTCCCACGGCCATGACGGCACCGAAGAGACCGGCGTACTTGCCCCGGTCACGCGGGCTGATAATGTCCGCCATGATGATTTGGCTCAGGGCGGCCAGGCCGCCGGCACCCAGGCCCTGGAGCACGCGGAAGGTGATCAGCGTGTTGGTGTCCTGCGAGAAACCGGCCAGTGCCGAACCCAGCACAAAGATTCCGAGCGCGAGCTGGATGAGCAGCTTGCGGTTGAAGAGGTCTGCAAACTTGCCCCACAGCGGAGTGGAAACGGTGGTTGCCAGAAGCGTTCCCGTGACCACCCAGGTGTAGGCGGACTGGTTGCCGTCCAGATCGGAGATGATCAGCGGCAGCGAAGTGGAAACCACTGTGCCGGCAAGGATCGAAACAAACATGCCAAGCAGCAGGCCGGACAGGGATTCCAGCACCTGCTTGTGCGTCATGCTGCCGTCCGGCGAGGCGGTCCGTTGAGGCGCCTTGGCTTTGGAATCCTTTTTGGACGTTGCGATTGGGGGACGTTCTTCGGGGGACATCGGGCTCCTGCTGGTAGTTGATTAATATCAACTATATAAGTGATTGCCCTTAGTCAACTAATTTTGTGGTGAGGGACACTTGGCGGTCCGGAATCTGCCGCGCCCAGCGCTTCATCCAGCACGGTTCCAAAGTTCTCGGCGCGGTGGGCAAAGCGTCCCAGGAACAGTCCGTCCACGCCCGCCAGCTGCGGCAACAGCCCCGGCTTTGCCGACCCGCCGTAGATGAGCGAAGCGTGCTCGACGCCGGCTCCGGCCAAACGCTGCCGGAGCAGTGCCGCCACAGCGGAAACATGCTGTGCCGCGGCGGGTTCGGCTGCGCCGATGGCCCACACCGGTTCGTAGGCAATGAGGACCCTGGAGGCCAGGGCCCAGTTGTTCCCCACGGCGGAGGAAATCTGCCCAAAGAGGTCCTGTGCGGCTTCGCCTGCATCACTTTGGCGCTCCTCCCCCACGCACAGCAGCGGAACGACGCCGGCGCCGTCGGCCGCCCGAACCTTGCGGGCAATCATGGCGGCGTCTTCGCCAAAGTGCTTCCGCCGTTCGGCGTGCCCGATTTCGACAAACCGGACGTTCAGCTCAGCCAGCATTCCCGGTGACACTTCTCCGGTCCAGGCCCCGTCCGACCAGCCGCAGTTCTGCGCGCCGAGCACAGCCGGTGAACCGGCCAGGATCTCGGCGGCAGCGGGGAGCACGGGGAAGGAAGGAATGACGAAAGGGACCACCCGCCCGGCGCACAGTGCCGGGCGGGCGTCTATTTCTTCGCGCACTTCCTTCAGCCACCGCAGGCTCTCCCTGTAGCCCAGATACATCTTGGTGCTGACGCCCACATATTGAACCTTGCCGGCGGCACCACCGGCATCCGCAGCGGCAGCCAAGGGCATGCCCTTACTTCCGGGGGAGCAGGTCATCGGCCTTGGTATGGAATTTCTTGGTGGCAAACATCATGACTGCACCGAGGAACGGCAGGACGCCGAGTGCGTAGACACCCATCGTGCCCGTGTCCGAGGCCGCCCATTCGTTGACCGAGGTGCGCAGGATCGGAGCCACGAAGCCGCCGAGGTTTCCCAGCGAGTTGATGAGGCCGATTCCGGCGGCCGCGGCGGTTCCCGTCAGGAAGGCCGTGGGGTAGGACCAGGCGATGGGGCCGATGGCCAGGAAGCTGCAGACCGCAAGCGTGATGAACAGAATGCCCAGCACCGGCTGCTGGTTTGCACCCGCCCAGGCCGAGCCGAAGATGCACAACCCGGTGGAGAGGAACAACCCGGTGCCCCAGACACGGCGGCGGACAATCGTGTTGGCCGCACGGCCGATCAGGAAGCACGCGAAGATGCCGAAGAACCACGGAATGGCGGTCAGCAGGCCCACGGCAAGGCCAACCTTTTGTCCCGTCAGCTGGGCCACCTGTTGGGGGAGGTAGAAAGTGACGCCGTAGACGGCAATCTGGAGGCAAAAATAAATGACCGTGAAGTACCAGACGCGGCCGTTCTTCATGGCAGCGACGACGCCGCGGGGTCCGGCTTCTTCTTTGACGGTGTCCTCAAGCGCCATGACGTCCAGGAGAGCCTTCTTCTCTTCGCTCTCAAGGAACTTGGCATCCTGCGGGCTGTTGATCAGGAACATGAACGCCGCGATGCCGGCCAGGATGGCGAGCGAGCCTTCCACGAAGAACATGACCTGCCAGCCCTCGACGCCGGGCATCCGGTCGCCGATGTTAAGCAGCCAGCCGGAGAGCGGTGCACCCAGCATCTGCGAGAAAGGCTGGGCCAGGTAGAAGATGGCGAACATTTTGACGCGGACCTTGTTCGGGAACCATGCCGCAAGGAACATGATGACGCCGGGGAAAAGTCCGGCCTCCGTCACACCGAGCAGGAACCGGAGCACAATGAACGAGGTTTCCCCCTGCACAAAGGCAAAGGAGGCCGAGACGATCCCCCAGGTGATGGCGATGCGCGCCAGCCACACCTTTGCGCCGAACTTGGTCAGCAGCAAGTTGCTGGGAATCTCGAACAGGGCGTAGCCGATAAAGAAGATCCCCGCGCCCAGGGCGTAGGCGCCGGCCGTGATGCCGCGGTCCACTTCAAGGGCCGCCTCAGCGAAGCCCACGTTGGTCCGGTCCAGGAAAGCCACGACGTACAGGATGACGAGCATCGGCATGAGCCGGAAGGAGGACTTTCGGATCGCGGATTTGAGCACGGGCGAATCCAAGAGCTTTTGTGTTGAGGTGCTGGCGGCAGACAAGTGAACTCCTCATTGAGTAGGACAGCCGGGCAAACTGCTGCATGCGGGTGATGCGGTGAGTGAGTGAGTAAGTAAGTGGGGTGCGTGGGGTGCGTGGTGCGAAGTGCAGGCGTCTTAGCGCGGGTAAGCCATGAGCAGGATCCCCAGCAGACAGGCGACGACGCCTACGGCCAGGTAGATCTTCCGAGCCCGGGTCCAGGAGCGGATCCCGGTTCCGCCCGGTGTTGGGTGCTGGGGCATGGGCGTCCTTCCTAATGCATGTAGAGTCCGCCGTCCACATTCAGCGTTTGGCCGGAGATGTAACCGGCATCCTCGCTGATGAGGAAGGCGATGGCTGCGGCGATGTCGCGCGGAGAACCGATGCGGTTCACCACGAGGTCCCGGGTGAGTTCTTCCTTGCGTTCCGCACTGAGCGTTCCGCCCATGATGTCCGTATCGATGGGTCCCGGGGAGATGGCGTTGACGGTGATGTTGAATCCGCCCAGCTCACGGGCCGTGGCCCGGGTCAGACCGATCACTCCGGCCTTCGCCACCGAGTAAGGCGTTTTGGAGAAGGTTCCTCCCCCGCGCTGGGCGGAGACCGAGGAAATGTTCACAATGCGCCCCACGCCGTCCCGGGCCATGGACTCGGCGGTGCGCCGGGTGGCGTAATGGACTCCGTTCAGATTGATGCCCAGCACGCGGTCCCATTCGGCGGTATCCAGTTCAAGATAGGGAACGGGTGAGCTGACACCGGCAACATTGGCCAGCGCCACAATCTGCGGAAGGGCAGCTTCCAGCTCATCAATGGCGGCACGGACGGAGGTCTCGTCCGAAACATCCGCACCCGCGCCCGCGGCCTGGACCCCGTAGGAGGCTGCAATGTCCTTGGCCGCTGCCCGGCACCGTGCATCATCCAGGTCAATAATGCCGACATTCCAGCCCTGCGCGGCCAGATAGTTGATGGTCGCGCGTCCAATGCCCCGCTCGGAGACGGCACCGGTAACAATGGCAGTTCGTTCCAGGGGAAACGCGGTCACGGGATTCTCCTCTAGCTGATGGGTGCGGGACCCAGGTCGTCGAGCAGTTTCTGCATGGCCACGTATGCCTTGTTGCGGTAGGCAATCAGCTCGGGTGTCCGTTCCGCCGGCACGTTCAGGAATCCTGCACCGGTCTTGGTTCCCAGCTTTCCTGCCTCCACAAGATCGCTGAGGATTTTGGGGGTGGCGAAGCGCTCGGGGAATTCCTTTTGGAGCGATTTGTAACAGAAGTTGTACACATCCAGCCCGGCCATGTCAGCTATGGCAAAGGGCCCAAAGAAGGGCAGCCGGAACCCGAACGTGGTGCGCACAAGGGTGTCGACGTCGTCGGGCGAGGCAATGCCCTGTTCCACCAGCTGCGCGGCTTCATGGAACAATGCGTACTGGAGCCTGTTCAGCACAAATCCGGTGACATCCTTGACCACGGCGGTCTGCTTGTTGGCGGCGTGGACCAGGTTCCGGACTGTTGCCACGGTGGCGGCGGAGGTGCCGGCGTGCGGAATGATCTCGACGCCGGGAATGAACGGTGACGGGTTGGAGAAGTGCACTCCGAGGAAGCGTTCGGGATTGATCACCGGCTCAGAGAGCTCCGCAATGGAAATGGTTGACGTGTTCGAGCCGATGATGGCGTCCGGGCGTGCAGCTGCGCTGATGCGGGCAAGGGTCTCATGCTTTATCGAGAGAACTTCCGGCACGGCCTCCTCGATGAAATCGGCAGCTGCCACAGCGTCCTCGATGGTGCTGGCCGCCCAGAGATTCTGTTTCAGGATTTCAGTGGCACCGTCCGGAAAAAGACCGTCCGCCACAAACTGGTCCGATTCCGCCAGCAGCCGCTCGTAGCTGGCCTGTGCAACTGCCGCGGAGACATCCGCCAGGGCCACGCGGGCCCCGCCAAGGGCCAGGACCTGGGCGATGCCGCCTCCCATGTAGCCGGAACCGACCACTGCGATTTCCAGGGCGGCCGACGGCGGACGGGTTGCCGACGCTTCGGCGTCGCGGTTTTCGAAGGTGTTCACGGCTGTGCTGCTTTCGTTGGTTCGGATTCGTAAGAGCTGATCGCGTCGACCTTGGCGGCCGAGGAGGAACTTTCGTCAAAGCTGTACTGCAGCCACTCCCCCACGAGCTTTTTGGCCAGTTCCTGTCCAATGACCCGCTGCCCCAGGGTCAGCACCTGGGCATTGTTGCTCAGAACGGAACGCTCCACGGAGTAGCTGTCATGGGCGGTGACGGCACGGATGCCGGGGACCTTGTTGGCTGATATGGCCATGCCCAGGCCCGTGCCGCAGATCAGCAGCGCCCGGTCCGCCTCTCCGGCGGCAACCATGCGTGCGGCTTCCACGGCCACGTGCGGGTATGCCGTGGAACCGCTGTCCTGCACCCCGATATCCAGTACCGAGACCACATTGGCGTTTGATTCAAGCAGCGACTTCAGGGCTTCCTTGTACTCAAAGCCGGCAGAGTCGTTGCCGATGACGATGCGCCACTTTGCCGTGTCGCTCATGAGTCAGCTCCTTTTCCGGCTGTTGCAGCCGGTTCGCGGTTAGCCGTTCCGGAATCCCGGATCGACGCAATGCAGTTGGCGAGCGCCTCGGTGATGAGGGCGAAGGACACGGCGCCGGGATCCGGATGACCGATGCTTTTTTCGGCCAACGGGCGGGCCCGTCCTTTGAGGGGGCGGAGCTCTGCTGTCTTCGCTGCGGCCCGGGAAGCGGCAGCCGCGGCCGAGACCAGGGCCGCGTCCAGGGTGCTTCCGTCCGCCAGCCCGCTCCGGAGGGCATCCTGAAACGGCAGCATGGCGTCCACCATGGTCTTGTCGCCGGGATCTGCTTGACCCAGGGTGGTGACGGCGTCGGTGAAGGCGTCCGCGGCTGCAATCGCATCCTCCCTGCCATAGGAGTTCCGGTTGCCCAGGGCCACGCCCGCGGCGTTCAGGCCGGCGCCCCACAGTGCCCCCGAGGTTCCTCCGCCGCGTTCGCTCCAGGCCTCGCCCGCGGCCAAGAGGGCGTGCTCCACCGAGCTGCCTTCCGCGGCCTTCTGTTCGGCGGCAGTAACTGCCGCCTCGACGCCGCGCCGCATGCCGATGCCGTGGTCGCCGTCGCCCGCCACCGCGTCGAGGCTGCCCAGTTCCTCCTCATGGTCCGCGACGGCGTCCCGGATCCGCGCCAGCACGGCGGCAGCGCCGCGGCTCAGTTCCGCGGCCGCGGTAGTTCCCGCCTCTTGTATCTCCTCCGCCTGCACCGCATCCCCGGCGACGTCGGTGCGCCGCGCGTGGGCGTTGATGTTTCCTTTGCGGAATGCAGGAGTGTTCGCTGGGGACGCCCAAAGCTGTTCCAGTTCATCGTCAAGCCACAGCAGGGTCAGGGACAGCCCGGACATGTCCAGGCTGGTGACGAGTTCTCCGCATTCAGGCTCCACCACGGTGAGCCCGGCAGCGGTCAGCAGGCGTTCCATCTTTCCGAACAGCAGGAAGAGCTCCTCATACTTGACCGTGCCCAGGCCGTTGAGGATGGCCACCACCCGGTCGGCACCCTCGGCGGGCCGGTCTGCCAGAAGACGGCTGACCAAAAGCTCTGCCAGTTCGGATGCCGTGGGCATGGCGTGCTCGGAAATCCCGGGCTCCCCGTGAATGCCCAGGCCCAGCGACATCTGCCCGGCGGGAACGTGGAACAGGGGGTCAGCGGCGCCGGGCAGGGTGCAGCCGTCAAAAGCCACGCCCAGGGACCGGGTCCGGTGGTTGGCTTTGACGGCCAGGCGTTCCACCTCGGCCAGGCTCATGCCTGCTTCGGCCGCGGCTCCGGCAATTTTAAACACCGCCAGATCGCCGGCGATGCCCCGGCGCTGGGCAAGCTGGTCCTCCGAGGCGCTGGCGATGTCGTCCGTCACGGTGACGGTCCGCGTCTCGATGCCTTCGGCATTCAGACGCTGCTGGGCTTGGTCAAAGTGCAGCACGTCGCCGGCGTAGTTGCCGTAGCTGAACAGGACCCCGCCGCCGGCGCTTGCAGCTTTGGCCACGCGGTACACCTGTCCGGCGGAGGGGGAAGCAAACATGTTGCCGCAGGCCGAACCGGTTGCCAGCCCGGGCCCCACCAGCCCGGCAAAGGCGGGGTAATGGCCTGAGCCGCCGCCTATGACCACGGCAACCTGCCCGTCCGGCACTTCGGTGGCCCGGACAACGCCGCCGTCCACCCGGGCAACGTAGTTGCGGTGGGCGGCGACAAAACCGTCCAGGGCCTCTTCAGCGAAATCCGCTGGATTGTCAAAAAGTTTGGTCATGGCTCCTCATCGAGTCTGAGCGGGATTGGGCGGGAGGGGCGGGCGGCTCAGGCGGGCAGGGCCGGCTGCTGCCGCCCCTGGGCCACGCGGCTGCGGCCAAGGGCATAGCCCTCCGTCTTCGGCAGGACCTGGCGCCGCAGGTAGTCCTGGTTGGACGCTGTCACTGACAGGCCGTCTCCGCCGTAGTGTTCGGTGCAGATGATGCCCTGGTACCCCGCGGCGAGGGCCATCTTGAATGCCTCGCGGTAGTTAATGAGTCCGCTTTCCATTGGTGCGGGCATGGCGACGAAGCTGTTCCGGGTAACATCCTCATCACGGATGTAGTTCTTTACGTGCCAGTAGTTGGCGTACGGCAGGGTTTGAGCCAGTACGTACTTCCAGTCCTCGACGGGCCGGTGGAGGCGGATGAGGTTTCCGACGTCCGGGTTGAGCCCGACGTTGGCGAGGCCGATTTCCTCAACCAGGCGGACGGAGGAATCCGCCGTTCCGAGATAGGTGTCCTCGTACATTTCAAGTGACATGAGGATGCCTGCCTCCGCAGCGTGCCTGCCCAACTCGCGGAGCCGCGAGACGGCGCTGTCCCATGCTTCCTGATCATTGGAGGGGTCCTTGTGGCCTTCCACCGTCCAGAACCACAGCTGGTCCTGCTGCTTGGGGGTCAGGGCCTGGTGAAGGCCGAAGGAAACCACCTCGCAGCCCAGTTCCGCGGCGGCATCAAGGGTCCGGTGGCTGTAGCTGAGGTTGGACTGCCAGTTGGCCTCATCCAGCACGCTGCGGCGGATGGCCGAAATAACGGGCATGCCGATCCCGACGTCGTCGGCCGTCTGTTTGAATTCGGCAAGCCGGCTTGAGCTGAGATCCCCCGGCCGGACCCAGCTGTCCGTCAGGTCCGCGTTCGCGAAACCGGCGTCTTTCACCTCGCTCAGGACGTCCGCCCAAGTGGAAGCGTCGGCGTCGTTGATGTCCCTTCCCTCGGCATCGGTGCCCGGAAATTGAAGCAATGCTGCCGTAATCGGCCAGTTCTCGGCGGTGTAGACCACGCTGTCCCCCTGTACGGAATCATGTTTCCTATATGATTCGCCGGGGAGAGATTGTTGTCAAGATCACATGGAAACTGTTTTCGGAAGGCCTGCAGTGAATTTTGGCGGGGTAATTCTGAGCCGGGGAGGTCCTATAGGATTTTTCCATGACACGCCTCACCTCCAGAGCTCCTGAAGCATCGGCTGAGCAACCCGTCAGCCGCCAGGTCCTGGCCGATCACGTCTACGAGGCCCTCGTGGAACGCCTCATGGACGGCAGGCTCCAGCCCGGTGCAGCGGTGAGCATTGACGGGACCGCAAGGGACATGGAGGTTTCGCCGACTCCGGTGCGTGAGGCCCTCGCCCGGCTGGAACACACCGGCATGGTCCGCCGGGTTGCGCTGAAGGGATACCGGGTAGCTCCTGCTTTCACGCCGGACGACTTTGCACAGCTCATGGAGGCCCGGCTGGTGATTGAGCCGGCAAACGCACGCCTCGCGTGCAACCGTCTGACGCCGGAAACCCTCGCCGAGATTGAACGGTCCATTGAAGACCTGAAAAGTGCCCCGCGCGGCCCGTCATTCACTGAATTCCGCGACTATCTGGATGCCGATCAGCGGTTGCACCAACTCATTGCGGGCCAGGCGGGCAACCAGTTTCTATTTGCCGCCTACAACGCTTTGGGCGGGCAGCTGCAGCGGTTTCAGCTTTTCTCCGGAGTCGGGATCACTGACGCCGACTTCGCAATTGCTGAACACCAGGCGATCCTTGATGCCCTGCGCGCCGGCGATCCGGATGGGGCCGCAGAAGCGATGGCGGAACATATTCGCGAGGTTAAAGCACGGACCCTTGCCGACGCGGCCGCGGCCGACGGAATCCACTGATCCCGGGCTCCGCAGCGCCGGAGGTCTCGGCACAGGCGGTCGCGGGACGGTAAAATAAAAACCGTGCCAGGCTCGCGGATGCAGGCGGTTCCACCCCTCGGTTCTGTCGGTGCCCGTGCTTTCAGGACCATTCACCGCCGCTACCGGTGAACCGATGAAACAACCGTCCCGGAAAGCAGTGAACATCCGGGGCGTTGAGCCGGCCTTCTGCTTCTGCCGGAGGTTTCAATTGCCATTTTCCAAGGGTCAGATCCTAGTCCATCCCCATCACGGCCCGGCCGTGGTGAGCTCCTTCCAAACCCATCCCCGCCTGCACAAGGACTGCATTGTCCTTGAGATACAGTCCTCTCATCTGCTGGTCTGGGTTCCGCTGGACCAAGTGAAACATGTTGGCCTCCGGCCTGTTCTGGACCAGGCCGGACTCGATGCCCTGTTCTCCGTGCTCCGGGCGCCGGCGGACGAAGAGGACACGCAGTGGTCCCGGCGGTTCAAGGACAATACCGAACGGCTGGGCACCGGGGACCCCATGGTGCTGGCCGCCGTCGTCCGCAACCTGATGCTGCGCAGCAACTCCCACGGACTCTCACAGGCCGAAAGGGAAATGCTCCGGCATGCCCGCCGGCCGCTGTTGACCGAAGTTTCGCTGGCGCTGGGAATTTCAGAACTCGAGGCGTCCGGCATGATCGACTCCGTGTGGAACGCTGTCTCCGAACCGGAAGCATCCTGAGAATTCCGGTTCGGTGTGCCGGCGGCGTATCCACAGCATGGCCGGGTGCCGTCCCGCCCCGGCGCCACGATTGCCGACAGGCGCAGTCGTGGTGTCCAACCCGGCATCCGGATACTGACGGATGACGTGGCCGGCTGCACCTGCGCGAATATCACCGCGGACTTCTCCGCCGCCTGGTTGCGGTTTCCTAAAGTGAGCAAGATCACACTTCATAATGAACCGGAGCAGAACCCCTGCTGGTTTACTTGAAACATCAACTAAACCTATTCAGGAGGTCTGCTCATATGAGCGACAGCATTCTGCAATCATCAGCTCTGGAGCCGGCGGCCCTTGGCCAGCTCTTCGCCGAGGCCCGCACGGTCGCCGAATTCAGCGACGAGTCCGTGACGGACAGCCAGCTGCAGGCCATTTATGACCTCACCAAAATGGGTCCCACGGCCATGAATATCCAGCCGCTGCGGATTACCTGGGTTCGCTCCCCCGAGGCCCGTGAGCGCCTGGTGAAGCACATGGCCCCGGGCAACCAGGCCAAGACCGCTGCAGCTCCGCTGGTCGCCGTCCTGAGCTTTGACCGCACGTGGCATGAGCACTTCCCCACGGTTTTCCCCCCGGCCGCCGAGCGGGCCGCCGATTTTGCCGCCAACCCGGAGCTGAGTGCGGTGATGGGCAACAACAATGCCCATCTGCAGGCCGGCTACTTCCTCTTGGCAGTACGGGCAGTCGGCCTCGCCGCCGGCCCCATGGGCGGCTTTGACGCAGCCGGGCTCGACGCCGATCTGCACCAGGGCCAGGACCGGCAGTCTTTCCTGGTCGTGAACATCGGTGTTCCGGCCGGAGAGCCGCGCCATCCGCGCCTGCCCCGTCTGGACTACGCGACGGCGACCACCGAGCTCTAGCCGCCCGGTTCCGCGTTACTGGCCCGGCGACGCACCAGGGATAACGACGCCGCTGCCCCCGCCGGGCCAGCAGGAGAAACCGGCGGGCAGCTGGTATCCCTTCTCGACTGATTCCGCGAGCGTGTCCAGGCAGCGCGAAACCAGGACATTCGGGTTGTCACTCACGGATGTCGACAGCGTGTTGTTGGCCGCCGCCTGTGCCTCGGCGGTGGCCTTGCGCTGTTCGGCGATCCGGGTCTCCCCGATCGCGGCAACGTAATCGTCCAGCTTCTTTTGCGTGGTCTCCGAAAGCTGCATGTAGGAGATGGTGATCGACTGGATTTCTGCCATCGGTTCGGCGCCGAGCCGGGTCTTCATATCCTCCTCAACAACCTTGGAAACGGCGTCGTAGTCGGGAGAGAAGGACAGCTCGGCGGATGAGGCCTCATTGTCGGCACTGTTGAACTGGGCAACGGGGTTGTAGTCGCTGAGTGCTTTCTGCAGGGACGCCTTCAGCTGTGTGCTGATCACCGCATCCCGGAATGAAAGGGTGGGGTCGTCCGATTTGAAATCCTTGTAAACCCGGTCGGCCTCGGACTCGACGATGTTCCAGCGGTTGGTGATGGACACGCATGCCTGTGAACCGTCCCCGATGCGCACGGCGACGCATTCTTCACCGCGGTAGTCGTCCGTCTGGATGGTGCCGTCAATTTCTACGACCTTTTGCCACGGCGCCTTTGTGTGCAGTCCCGGAGAGAGCGTCTTCTCAGACACCTTGCCGAAAGCCACCAGCACGCCGGCATTCTTTGCGCTCACCGTGGTGAAGAGGCCGGAAGCAAGAATCCCCAGCGAAATGAGAATGGTGACGATGCCAATGCTGATGGGGATTGTCGGGTTGGCTTTGGGAGAAGGCTTCGAAACAGAAGCTGACTTTTCCTTTTCCGGATCCCCGGATGACGCCTCATGGTCAGTCCCCGCCGCTTCTGCAGGTTTGTTCCGGCCTGCAGACGGCACCGGAGTCCGCCGCATCGCCAGGCCTGACATCAAAATCACCAGGCCGGCAACAAACAGGATTACGGAAATAATGGCAATGGCCAAGGGAGACCGACTTTCAGGGCACGGAAATTGTCATAGGCGACCCTACGGGGTGAAAGATGCATCTCAAAACCCGGATACTTCCGTAAAAAGATGCCGGCCGTGCCATGAAACAGAGTCCTGAGAATTCTCACAGCGTTAAACAACTGAAGGGCGGACACCTTTACGGTGTCCGCCCTTCAGTGACGAACTGCGCTGTTGAGAAAACGGCGCTGCTTAGGCTACCGGAGCAGCAATCTTCATGCCGTGCATGTTGACCAGCAGTTCGCGTGCAGCCTTGATCTGGCGCTCGGCTTCGGCGTCATCCCAGCCAAGCTGCGGAGCCAGCAGGCCTGCCAGTTCGGTCAGCATTTCCGCGGTCACCAGGCCGCGGAAGGCCAGCGACGTACGGCGGATCAGAATGTCGGACATTCGGGTGATCTGCTCGTGCTCAACCATGTAGGTCAGCTCGCGGGTGCTCAGCTCGTTGGTGGAGGCCAGCAGCTGGTCTCCGCCCTGGGCCAGGAACTCAAGGACGTCCGTGGCGCGGGTGCCGTAGCGGGTCAGCAGCACGCGGACGCGGTCGCGGTCAGCAACCTCGCTGGCGGTGCGGTTGACCCACAGGCGCTCTTCGGCCTCGGTGCGGGGGAAGCCCTTGCCGCCGCCGATCTGCAGTTCCGACGTGGTCGTCTTCCGCGGCATGCCCAGTGCGGTCATGGCCTCGGAGGCGAGGTTTTCGGAGAGGGCGCGGAACGTGGTCCACTTGCCGCCCACGAGGGACAGGCTGGTGACGTTCTTGCCGCCGCGGCGGTCAATGCGCTTTTCGATGCGGTAGTCACGGGACACAAAGCCGGGCTGCGTGTCATCGTGCTTGGGCAGCGGGCGAACACCGGAGAAGGTGTAGACGATGTGGTCGCGGCGCACGTCGATGGTCGGGAACACATGGGCGACGAGTTCGAAGAAGTACTCGATTTCCTCGTCGGTGCAGACCGAATCCTCGGTGATGTCGGCGTCGATGTCCGTGGTGCCCACCAGGACACGGTCACCCATCGGGTAGATGAGGACAATCCGGCCGTCGGTGTGCTCGAAGAACAGTTCGCGGCCGTTGCAGGCTTCCAGCAGTTCCGGGTGGTCCAGGACGATGTGCGAGCCCTTGGTCCCGCCCATGAAGGAGGTGCGCTTGCCGAAGGAGTCGTTGGTCTCGTCCACCCAGGCGCCGGTGGCGTTGATGACGACGTCGGCCTCAAACAGGAACTCTTCGCCGGTCAGCTCGTCGCGCAGCAGCGTGCCGGCGTCCGTGGTGCCCACGGCGGAGACGTAGTTGCTGGCACGGGACTGCGGGTTGGCCTCAAGACCGTCGCGCAGCACGTCCAGGGTCAGGCGCTCCGGGTTGTGAACGGAGGCATCGAAGTAGGTTGCGGTGTACTTGACGTCCGAACGCAGCTTGGGAAGTTCCTGCAGGGACTTCTTCTTGCCCACAAAGTTGTGGCGGGGGGCCACGCGGCCTCCGCGGGAGAAGAAGTCATACATCAGCAGGCCGGCCTTGATCAGGACGGCGCCGCGCTCGGTGTGCTTGCCCTGCTTGTGAGTCAGGAAGCGCAGCGGAGCTGCAGTGATGCCCGAGAACGTGCTCGTGATCGGGATGGTGGTCTGCAGCGGCTTTACGTAGTGCGGGGCCAGACGGAGCAGCGCATTGCGCTCGACGACGGACTCGTGCACGAGGCGGAACTCGCCGTTTTCCAGGTAGCGGATGCCGCCGTGGATCATGTGCGACGAGGCGCCCGATGCACCCTGGCAGTAGTCACCGCGCTCCACGAGAGCTACGTCCACTCCCTGCAGCGACAGGTCACGGAAGGTGCCTACGCCATTGATGCCGCCGCCGACGATGAGCACTGAGGCCCGGGGGCGGTCCTTCAGCTGCTGCACCACCGGACGGACGGCGGTTTTTCCCTTGGTGGGGTTCACGGAATTGTCCACGACTATCTCCAAACGCTTCTGTGGCGGCTTTGCCATATCCCACAATGTTCGGAGTCCGGGGCACCGGCAATCGAGCTGATGCACAAACGTGCAGCCTGCCATAATGGAATCATGTGGATCGAAGCAGTGTTGGCGGGCAGCAAGTGAACAAAGATGTCACCAATGCGTTTTCGGTGAGGCCGCTGGAGGGCCCTACCGCGACTGAGCGGGAAGGCCGTGACCGGGACGCCCTGCGGGCAGCCCAGATGTACTACCTCCAGAACCTGACCATGGAGGCAATCGCCCGGGAACTGCGGATATCGCGCTCCACGGTTTCCCGTCTGCTCTCCCATGCCCGCAGTACCGGACTGGTGGAGATCCGCATCAAGAGCGCCTCGGACCGTGCCCCGGCGTTGGAGAAGGAGATCAGCTCGCGCTTTGGCATCCATGCCCGGGTGATCCCTGTGGCAGAGGGCGTGTCTCCGTCCCAGACGCTGCAGCGCGTTGCTGTGCAGGCGGCCCATCTCATTGGGCCGCTCATTGATTCCGACGCCATTGTTGGTGTTGCCTGGGGCTCTACACTCGGTGCCGTCAGCCAGTATCTGTCCGTGAAGAACACCCACGACAGCACAATTGTGCAGATGAACGGGGCGGGCAACTTCCGCACGTCGGGCATCACCTACGCCAGCGAAATCCTCCAGCGGTTCGGCCACGCCTACGGTGCGCGCGTGGTGCAGTTCCCGGTTCCCGCGTTCTTTGACCATACGGAAACCAAGGAAGCCATGTGGCGGGAGCGGCCTGTGAAACGCGTGCTGGACCTGCAGTCCCGGATGAACACCGCCATCTTCGGCGTCGGTTCCATCAAGGCCGGCGTGCCCAGCCACGTCTACAACGGCGCCTATCTGGACGAAGAGGACCTGGATGATCTAATGGCCGAGGAGGTGGTGGGCGATGTTGCCACTATGTTCTACCGCGCCGACGGCACCTGGGACGGCATTCGCCTCAACGAACGCAGCACCGGCCCGGATTTGGAGCAGCTGCGCCAGGTTCCCCGCCGGATCTGTGTGGTGGCCGGGGAATCAAAGGTCACCAGCCTCCTGGGCGCACTGCGGGCGGGGCTGGTCACCGACCTCATGCTGGATGAGAACTCGGCGCGGCTGCTGGCCTCTGCCTGACGGTGCAGCCGCATCCTCCCGTTATCCTCCCGTTTCAAAGAGGACGTTGATCGCGTCGTTCGTCTCTCGAAGGGTCGACGCCGGCACCCGGTTGGCCCAGATGTCTTCCAGGGACGGTTTCATCAGGGCCGTGACATCCGCTGCGTGCGTGGTGACCGAGACGTAGAAGGTGCTGTCTTCCTCCACGGGGGCGATAAAGGGATCCGGGTCTATTCCCATGCTCCGGTAGACCTCCGCGGCGATGGGCGTGGAGTCACGCCGGGCCGGGAAGACCACACCGGCCTGGGCAACTTCCTGCTGGCAGGCGGTGGATCCCAGGAACGCCACCCAGGCCGCGGCACCCTCGGGATTGTCGGTGTCCTTCACCACGGAATCCGCCAGTCCGTTAAGCATGGACTTCGACGTCCCGTCGGGGCCGATGGGGGTCCGCGCCGTACCAACCTGCATTCCTTCAGCCTTGGCGTAGGAAGTAATGGTCCAGGCGCCGTCGGGAACTATGGCTACCTTTCCCGAAGCCAGCTGCCCGCTGGTTCCTTCTGACGCGTTGAACTGTCCGTAACGCGGCATGAAGCCCTTGTCCGTCAGTGAAAAAAACCAGTCCAGTGTCTCGTGGAGCGCCGGGTCGTCGTAGTTATAGCGGTCCCCCCACAGTGCCTTGTTGGTTGAGGTCCAGCCGTTCGAGGCGGCAAAAGCGGACCACTGCGCCTGCCCGGCGTTGTCGCCCCCTGCCGCGGCCACGCCGAATCCGTAAACGGACACATTGTCCTTATCGAAGCCCGGCTCGTCGCCGCGTACCCCGTTGCCGTCCACGGTCAGGTGGGCCACTATTTTCTCGAACGTTCCTCCGTCCTCGGGGTTCCAGCTCCACCCGTCCAGGTCCGCCGCCGAGAATCCGGCTTCGGCCAGCAGATCGGCGTTGTAGAACATGGCTATGGTGTCCCAGTCCTTGGGCATGCCGTACTGGTGTCCGTCCGGTCCGGTCCACAGATCGGCCAGGCCTGCCTGGAAATCGTCAGGATCCACGGCTGCCGTGGCGGGCAGTTCATCCAGGGGTGCCAAAACCTCAAGCTCAGTGAATTGCGGATATTTCGAGACGTGGTTGGTAAACACGTCCGGACCGGTACCGGCAATGAACCCGGCGGTGAGCTTGGTCCAGTAGCTGTCCCAGCCGGTCTGGGAGATGCGCACCTCCTGGCCGGGGTTTTCCTGCTCGAACATTTGCGCGCATTTCTGGTAGGCGGGCAGCTGGTTGTTGTCCCAGAGCCAGTAATCAATGACGCCGGAGCCGCCGACGTCACTTTCTGCCTGCCCTCCGCATCCGCTCAGCGCCAGGACAGCTGCGGTAAGGACGACGCCGGCCCGGGTCACGCGGCGGCGAGGGGAAATGCCAAAGTGTGTCATGGTGTGCTCCTACTTGATGCCGCTGAAACCGATGGAGTTGATGATGCGCTTCGCAAAGACCGCAAAGAGGGCGACCATCGGCAAAGCGGCAATCAGGGTGGCCGCCATCAGGCCGGCCCAGTCCGTCCCGGACTGCGGCGACTGGTCCCGGAAAACACCCAGGGCCACGGTGAGGATCCGGGATTTGTCGGTGTAGGAGACCATCAGGGGCCAGAAGTACTCATTCCATGACGTGATGTAGGTCAGGATGGACAGTGTGGCCAGGGGTGCAGCGGAAAGCGGCAGGATGACCCTGAAGAAGATGCCGACCTTCGAGACCCCGTCCAGGAGGGCCGCCTCTTCCAGTTCGTTGGGCACGCTCATGAAGAACTGGCGCAGGAAGAACACGGCGAACGGCGTCATGAACATGCTGGGCAGGGCAATGCCCAGCAGGGTGTCCACCAGGCCCAGCTGCTTGATCAGGACAAAGTTGGGCAGCAGCGTGAAGATGGCGGGAACCATCAGCCCGGCCAGGAACAGCGCAAATACCTTGTCCCGCCCGGGCCACTTCAGCCGGGAGAAGGCGTAGGCCGCCATGGCGGAGAACAAGATCTGGCCTGATGTCACCAGGGTGGCTACTACCACCGAGTTCAGCAGGTAGCGCCAGAAGTTCATGGCCGTGCCCGCGCCGCCCTCCGCAATGGCTTCCTCGGTGGTGGCCATGCCCAGCACCCGTTCAAAGGCACCCCAGCTGAACTCGGGCGGGAGCCAGGACGCAGGATGTGCCTGCAGGCCGGCGTTCGTGGACAGTGCTGTGCGCAGCATCCAGTAGAACGGAAACAGGGTAATCAGGATGACGGCCACCAGGAAAGCCCAGGCCAGGGCCCTGCCCGGGGTGAGGCGCCGGCGTCGTCGTACATGTTCCGGGTTGTTGCCGCCGGGCGGGGTGTCCAGGGAAACGTCGGTAGAGGCCAGGGTGCTTCCGAGGGCACCCGGTGCGGGAATCGCGTTCATTCTAGGATCCTCGGATTCAGTTCAGGTCGGTGGAGCCGGCGCGGGTCAGACGGAACTGGACAAACGTGATGACCGCCAGGACCACCAGCAGGGCCACGGACATGGCAGAGGCATAACCGAATTGGAAGCGTCCAAAGGCCATTTCAAAGATGTAAAGCTGCAGGACGTTGGTCGCGTTGGCCGGGCCTCCCCCGGTGGTGACGGACACCGTGTCGAAAACCTGGAAGCTGCCGATCACGGTCATGATCAGCACGAGGGCCATGATGGGGCGCAGCAGCGGAAGGGTGACGGAGAAGAAGGTGCGGACCTCTCCGGCACCGTCAATCCGTGCCGCCTCATACACCTGTGGAGGGATGGCCTGCAGGCCGGCGAAAATCAGCAGGGCCGTGTACCCCATGTGCCGCCATACGTTGATCAGCGCAATGGTGGGAATGGCCCAGGTCTCGCTGGACAGGAAGCCGATCCGGTCCAGCCCGATCCATTCGAGCACCTGGTTGGCCACGCCAAACTGTGTGTCCAGAATCCATAGCCAGACGATCGCCGCCACAACGTTGGCCACCAGGTATGGACCCAGCACCAGTCCGCGCAAAAGCGATGACTGGGTCAGCTGATGCATCAACAGCGCTATCAGCAGAGCCACAACGGTTTGCACGCCGATGTTGATCACCACGTACTGGACCGTGACCACCAGGGAGTCCCAGAAGATCGGGTCCTGGACCAGCCGGCGGTAATTGTCCAGGCCCACAAATTCCGACGGCGTCAGCAGGTTGAAGCTGGTGAAGCTCAGCCAGATGCCGCGGACCGTGGGCCAGGCAAGGAAGAAAACAAAGCCGAGTGCGGCCGGAGCGATGAATAGAAGGGCAAGCTTAGTGTCCTGGCCGGAACGCGGGCGCCGTTTCGGGGGCGTTCCGGCGACGCTGCTCCGTTGCAGCGGCGTGGTGGTTGCCATGGCCGGTGCCTCAGCCCTGGACCGCAGCTGCGGTTGAGGAGACTGCTTCCAGATGCAGTATGCGCATCTCATCCGGGTGGAGCCCCGGAGTGTGGACGCCCACCTGTTCCAGTGCCCGCCCGGTCAGGACTGCACCCTCGCTGCCCGGCCACCACGGCGGCGGCCGGAAGCCGCTCGGAGCAGGGCCGGGGGTTACGTCGCGGAGCCGGTAGGCCTGCGCCCGTTCCAGGCCGCGGAACTGGAATCTGCCCAGCGGCTCAACATCCGAGACCGCGGTGCGCACGACGGCGAACAGTGCCTCGCCGCCGGTCTGGTCCACCACCCCGTGGATCTGCAGAGACGGGTCGAAGGAATCCAGGCGCACCATGTTTCCACTGTGCAGCAGCGCGCGGTGTTCCTTGTAGAACTCCACCCACTGGGCCAGTTCGCTGCTCTCCTCCGCGGTGGCCTCCGTAAGGTCCCACTCGATGCCCAGATGTCCCCACACGGCCGTTCCCGCCCGGAAGTGCAGCGTGTGCATCCGGCCCGTGGTGTGTGAGCGCAGTGAGGCGATGTGGGATCCCATCAGTTCCGGCGGGATCAGCTGCTGCGTCCAGCGGTGCATCCGCTGCCGTTCAAGGGGGTCGATGCAGTCCGAGGTCCAGACCCGGTCCGTGTGTTCCAGGACGCCCAGGTCCACGCGGGCGCCGCCGGAGGAGCAGGACTCGATTTCAAGTTCCGGGAATCTTTCCTTCAGTTCGGCCATCAGCCGGTAGGCGGCCAAAGTCTGGGCGTGGACACCGGGGCGTCCGTCGGGCTGGGTTCCGGCCTCGGTCAGGTCCCGGTTGTGGTCCCATTTGATGTAGGCGATCGGATAGCGCTCCAGCAGGGCAACCATCTGGTTGCGCACATGCTCGTAGGCTCCGGGCATTCCTATGTTGAGGACCTGCTGCTGCCGGGATTCCACCGGCAGCCGCCCGGCCGGCGCCATAATCCACTCCGGATGGGCGCGGGCCACTTCCGAATCCGGATTGACCATTTCGGGCTCAAACCAGAGACCGAATTCCATCCCCTTGGAGCGCACGTGGTCGATCAGCGGATCCAGGCCGCCGGGCCACACTTCCGGGGAAACCACCCAGTCCCCCAGCCCGGAGGTGTCATCGCGGCGGGAGCCAAACCAGCCGTCGTCGAGCACAAAACGTTCAACGCCGACTTCCGCTGCGCGGTCCGCCAGCTCGGTGAGCCGGCTCAGCCGGTGGTCAAAATACACGGCTTCCCACACGTTCAACGTGACGGGCCTCGGACGGGAGGGATGCTCCGGGCGGGCGCGCAGCCAGGCGTGCAGGCGCCGGGCCTGGTCATCGAGCCCGTTCCCCCAGACGCCGTACAACCAGGGCGAGGTGTAGCTCTCCCCCTGTCCAAGCACCAGCTCGCCGGGCAGGAGCA
The DNA here is from genome assembly GCF_058269295.1 of Arthrobacter sp. TJ-58. NCBI lineage: Bacteria > Bacillati > Actinomycetota > Actinomycetes > Micrococcales > Micrococcaceae > Arthrobacter > Arthrobacter sp. TJ-58. The sequence continues at coordinate 337,599 of NZ_JBZCNM010000001.1, read as the reverse complement.
GTTCGGAGCCGCCCAACACCTGCAGCCCGTTGGAGAGCCGCTCTGCCCAGGCGCGGTGGTTGCCGGAGAACCCTACGTGCAACCCCCACACCTGGCCGTCGGCAAATCCAAATCCCGGCTCACCCGCTGACAGGACGTAGGCCGCGTCCGCACCGGTGCGGCCCTTGCGTCCCTCGCGCAGGTGGATTCCCACCGGCAGTGCAGTGCGTTGGGGCGCACGTTCTCCGCCCCAGTGTCCGGCAAAGTCCAGGATTTCCCGGGCACGCGCGGGAAGGGGGAGGACAAGGCCCAGTTCCTGGACCCGGTAACCTCCTTCCCCGGTGTTTGTCACGCCGGCGCGGGTCCGCAGCAGGCCCGACGGCGCCAGTTCCAGCTCGATCGTCAGTTCCAATCCGGAGAGCTCATCCGCCGCCGTCACGAACAGCTGGGCTGCACCCGTACTGGTGAGGGCTCCATCTGTTGCTGTTTCCTGCTCCGCCGGCACCCCCAGGTTCACCCTGGTAACGGTGAACAGAGGGGTCCACGCCGTGCCGTGCCGGTCCCCTGCCAGCCCCGGCCGGCCGGTCCATCCCGCATGGAGTGAACCGAGCATGTCCGGACGGACGGGAACATCCAGGCTGTTGGCGGAGCCGTGGGGAACAGCTGCGGCAGCGAGCATGGCGGCTTCTTCGGCTCCAAGGCCGGGCAGCGCCGCTCCCCAGTGCACCACGGATGGCAGTTGGTCATGGGAAAGATCCACCAGCACCGACACACCCCCGCTGCACAGATGAACGCGGCAGGCGCCGGTGGTGTCGAGGACGAGGGAAGGTTCGAGACTGACAGCTGTCACTAGGGCTCCTGCAGTGGGACGGGCGGGCCGTCCGCACTGCAGCGGCCGGCTGGTGTGATGTACGTCATACCGTAGTCGCCTGCAGCGTCGATTCAACTACCCCGTGCCCGCGAGTCGCAGGGTGCGGAACCGGCCCGTCCGCAGCGCTAGGCGAGTCCGGGAGCAGGTTTGATCGAAGGTGTTGGAGCCTTGTGCAGCGCGAGGCTTCTGCGCACGAGGGGCCAGAACAGCACCAACGCGGCTGCCGCGAGGAAGCTGGTGTAAACCTGGGTCCGCCCGCTCTCGCTGAACATCATGATGGTGACAATTCCGATTGCCCCCAGGATCAGGACGATGTTCAGCCATGGGAACAGCCACACCTTGATCTTCAGGACGGATTGTTCCTGGGAAGTCATTGTGGCCCGAAGCCTCCATTGCGTGACCGCAATGAAGACATAGACAAAAAGGGCCACCAGACCGGTTGAATTCATGATGAATTCATAAATTCCCGAACCCGGCGCGATGAAGTTCACCAGAGTGGCGACGAGGCCGCCTACGGTGGACGCAATAACGGCGAACACGGGAACACCGCGCTTGTTCCGCACCGCTATGAGTGACGGTGCAAGCCGCTGTTCGGCAAGGGCGGCAAACATCCTTGACGCCGAATACGTGCCGGAATTAAGTACCGACAGGACCGCGGTGAAAATCACGAGACCCATAATTGTCTCGGCGCCCGGCAGGCCGAACAGATTGAACACGTAGGTGAAGGGTGCAATCACGGCCGCATCAGGAAGCTGGTTCCACGGAACAATGGTGACAATGACAAAGATGGCACCGACGTAAAAGAGCATGACCCGCCAGATCACAGTGTTTGCCGCCCGGCGAATTCCAGCGGCGGGATTTTCTGACTCCGAGGCCGCCATGACGGCAATTTCGGTGCCGAAGTAGGAGAACAGAACCAGCGCCACACTGGCCAGGACTGCACTGAATCCATTTGGCATGAACCCGCCGTTAGCCCACAGGTTTGAGACCGATAGCGAGGCATTGGGGAGCAGACCGAGGATGTAGAGGATGCCTGCCGCCAGAAACACCACGATGGCCAGCACTTTGATGCTGGCAAGCCAGAACTCCGTTTCCCCGAAGGTGCGAAGCGAGATCAGGTTACTGCAGACGAAAATCCCCAGAAGGATCAGCGAACCGGTCCATGCCGGCAGGCCGGGGAACCAGTTGTGGAGCATGCCTCCGCCCACCACTGATTCATACGCGATCACGCCCACCCAGAAATACCAGTACAGCCAACCAACAATGTAGGCAGCCCAGTTTCCCAGGCCCACCCGCGCATATTCCATGAAAGAGCCGACGGCGGGCCGGGCTGCGGCCATTTCGCCGAGCATCCGCATCGCCAGGAAGACCAGCAGCCCGCCGAGGGCGTAGGAGAGGATTGCCGCCGGCCCGGTGTTTCGGATGATGTTAGCCGAGCCGACGAACAGGCTGGCGCCGATAATGCCGCCCAGCGTGATCATGGTGACGTGCCGGGTGCGCAGCTTTTTGGCGGGCCGGACCGCACCCGGCTTGGCTGCGGCATCGGCTGAAACAGCCCTGTCCAGCGGATGGGCTCCTGCAGGCAGAGAACTTTTCGGGCGGACGGATTCAGGCTCACTGGTCACGGCGGGCTCCTGTGCTGGGCGATGGTCCTGTGTTCGGTGCTTGTCCTGCTTGGCGATGGTCAGCGGCGTCAATTGAGGAGTTCCGTCGGACACCAGACAATCGGTATACACCCGTCGTCGTCTCCCGGACAGAGGCGCCGGACAATCCAGTCAGACTGCTGCCGCCGATTGTGCCCCGGCCTAGGATTCCAGCATCGCCACCGACCGGTTCCACAGGCCCAGCGCCAGGGCTCCGTCTGCGGCCTGCCGGTTGGGACGGGCAACCTTGCACCGCTCGTAGTACTTTCCCGTCGGATAGTCCTCCCCAGGCGTTCCTTCCGCCAGGAACACCAGCGTCCGTGCACCTTTCTCGGGGCTGGTCAGGAAAAGGCGGCGCAGCGGCGTGGCATAAAGGGCGTGCATCGCCGAACCCTTGGTGCTGGAAAAACCCGACGCTATGTTGCCCGGGTGGAACGCCGTGGAGGTGGCACCGTGCGAACGGTAGCGGCGGTCGAACTCCTGGGTGAAGAGGATCTGCTCCAGTTTGGTGTCCCCGTACGCTTTGCGCGGTTTGTAGTTCTTTTCCTCCTCGAGGTCGTCCAAATCAACGTGGGCAAACAACCGGTTTGCCACACTCGAGGTGTTAATGACGGTTCCCTTGGACTCCAGCAGCCGGTCCGTCAGCAGGCGGGTCAGCAGGAACGGCGCCAGATAATTCACCTGAAACGTCATTTCATGCCCGTCGCCCGTCACCTGGCGTTCCTTGCCGAAGATGGCACCGGCGTTGTTCGCCAGCACATCAATGCGCGGATACCGCTGCAGCAGCTCCGAGGCGAGGTTCCGCACGTCGTTCAGGACGGCGAAGTCAGCCAACAGGAATTCGCCGCCGGTTTGTTCCGCCACGGCGGCCGTCTTTTCCGGTGACCGGCCAACCACCACCACATGGTGGCCGTCCCGGGCCAGCTTGCCCGCGGCAGCCGCCCCCACGCCGTCGGACGCGCCTGTGATCACGATGGTCTTGGAAGCCACGGAAGGCCTGCTTTCCTCTGAAGTGCCGGGACGGCATCACCCTAGCCGGGCAGATACGGGAAAGGTAGCCGCCCGGCTAGGTTCAGGATCCGACGCCGGATCAGACTGTGGGCCGGCTCCGCCAGAATGCTGCCATCAGCGCACCCGATACGTTGTGCCACACGGAGAAGACCGCTGCCGGCAGGGCGGCTTCGGGGGTGAAGTACTGCTTGGCCAACCCGGCGGCCAGCCCGGAGTTCTGCATCCCCACTTCGACGGCCATGGTGCGCCGGGAGGCAATGGGCTGCCGGAACAGTTTTGCGGTTCCGTAACCCAATCCGAGGCCCAGGCCGTTGTGCAGGATGACGGCGAGCAGGATCAGCCAGCCGGCGGTGACAATGGCTGCAGCGCTTCCGGCCACCACGGCCAGGACCACAAAGGTGATGGCCAGGACGGAGATCCAGGGCAGGACCGGCAGGACCCGGTCCACCAGCCGCGGCACCGCATAACGGATCGCCAGTCCCAGCACCACGGGGATCAGCACAATCTGGACGATGGACAGGGCCATCGAACCGGCATCCACCGTCATGTAGCGGCCGGCCAGCCACAGCGCCAGCAGCGGGGTCAAAAGCGGCGCCAGCAAAGTGGAGACAGAGGTCATGGCCACCGAGAGGGCCACGTTGCCCTTAGCCAGGTACGTCACCACGTTGGAAGCCGTTCCACCCGGCGCGCAGCCAACGAGGATGACGCCGGCCGCCAGCTCGGGACTGAGCTGCAGAACCCACGCGATGCCTGCTCCGAGCAGCGGCATGATCACGAACTGCGCCCCCACCCCCAGCAGCACGGGCAACGGCTGCCGGACCACCAGGGCAAAGTCCGGCAGGGTCAGGGTCAGGCCCATGCCGAACATGATCAGCATCAGGGCCGGATTCACGAACGTTGACAGCCCGGTAAAGGGCTCGGGGAAAAACAGGGCCACCGCTCCCCCGGCGAGAATGAGCAGGGGGAACACTGTCACGGCCACGCGCGCACTGCGCTCTTCGGCCGTCCGGATCCGTTTGGGTGCTGAGGTGATGGGGTTCGCTGACATCTCCACATGCTGGCATCTGCTGCGCGGGTGCGCTATTTGTGACGCGGAGCTACGCGCGTACCCGCCGCCGTCGTCGTGCGGGAACGACGACGGCGGCGGGCGCCGTTGGATACGGCTACGCGAGTTTCGCTGTTCGCGAGAAGAGCTTCTGCAGCAGGATGAAGACCAGCAGCAGGGCGCCGATGACGATCCGGGTCCACCAGGAGCTCAGGGTTCCTTCATAAGAAATGAAGGTCTGGACGATTCCCAGGACCAGGACTCCGGTCAGCGAACCGATCACGTAGCCGTACCCGCCGGTCAGCAGCGTTCCTCCGACCACCACGGCAGCAATCGCATCCAGCTCCATGCCCTGGGCGGCGAGACTGTAGCCGGAGAGACTGTAGAAGGAAAAGAGGATGCCTGCGGTTGCGGAGCACAGGCCGCTGATCGCGTAGACCAGCACCTTGGTCCGGGGCACGGCCAGTCCCATCAGCACAGCCGAGGATTCTCCGCCGCCAATCGCATAGACCGTCCTGCCAAAGCGCGTCTGGTGCAGGACGTACACCGCCGCCGCAGCCACGAGCAGAGCAATGATGACGCCCGGGGAGACAAACAGGCCTCCGAAACGGATCCGGGACTGGGCCATGGAGGTGAAAAACGGATCGGTCACGGTGATGGCGTCCAAGCTGATGACATAGCACAGCCCCCTGGCCAGGAAGAGTCCGGCCAGGGTCACGATGAAGGGCTGGATCTCGAAGACCTGGATGATCAGCCCCATCAGCAGCCCGAACGCCGCACCGGCCAGGAGCACAAGCACAATGACTGCAAAGGGATTCCAGCCGGCCTGCAGGAGACTGGCCGCGATCATCATGGAGAGGGCAACAACGGAGCCCACTGAAAGGTCGATGCCCCCGGTGAGGATGACAAAGGTCATGCCGACGGCGAGCACAATCAGGAACGTGTTGTCGATAAGCAGGTTGAGGAACACCTGTCCGGAGGCAAACCCCGGATACATCACGGACCCGGCGGCAAACATTGCCAGGAACAATCCGATCGCCGCCAGGGTGGGAGCAAACTTCGCTGCACCGCGCACCCGGCTGATCCGGTTGCGGGTGGAGGGCGAGGAAGGGCTGGTGAGCACTGACATTAGACAGCCGCCTTAATGCCGGAAGGTTCAGGAACGGAGCGTTTTCGCTGCCGGAGCAGGGTCCGTGCCTTCGGGGCCTGAAGCAGGCAGACGATGATCACGACCAGCGCCTTGAACACCAGGGTTGCTTCGGGCGGGATGCCCAGCGTGTAGACCGAAGTTGTCAGCGTCTGGATGATCAGTGCACCGATCAGGGTGCCCACGAGGCTGTAGCGGCCGCCGGCAAGTGAGGTTCCGCCAATAACGACGGCGAGAATCGCATCCATTTCGATGAAAAGCCCGGCGTTGTTGGCATCAGCTGCTGTGACGTTGGAGCTGATCATCAGCCCGGCCGCCGCCGCACAGAACCCGCTGAAGATGTAGACGATCCAGGTGATGCTGCGGGCTTTGATGCCGGCCAGCCGGCTCGCCGCGGGGTTGATGCCGACGGCTTCGATCAGTGTTCCCAGCGCCGTGCGGCGGGTCAGCAGCCCGGCAGCGGCCAACACCGCCGCCGCGATCAGGATCGAGATGGGCAGGCCCAGGAAGAAGCCTGCGCCGATGGCATGGAAGGTGTCGTTGGAAACCGAAATGATCTGTCCGTCGGTCACGAGCTGCGCCAGTCCGCGCCCGGCGGTCATGAGGACCAGGGTGGCGATGATGGGCTGGATTCCGATGACGGCTACGAGGAAACCGTTCCACGCCCCCAAGACCAGGCCGGCAACCACCGCGATCAGCACCGCCGTCATCGCGGTCTGCGCGGAACCGGGATCAGGTGAATTGTAGATATATGTGCATGAGATTGCTCCCGCAATGGCCGCCACCGCCCCCACCGAAAGGTCAATCCCCCGGGAGGCAATGACCAGGGTCATGCCCAGGGCAATCAGGATGGTGGGCGCACCGTTGCGCAGGATGTCGATCAGGCTGCCGTACAGATGCCCGTCCTGGACCCGGACCGTGAGGAAATCGGACCGGAACGCCTGGTTGAGCAGCAGCAGCAGGACCAGTGCGAGGACAGGCCAGGTGAGGCGGTGCCGCAAAATCCCGTTCATGCGTTGCTCCCGGCGATGATGGCCATCACGTCATCCATGGTGACGCCGTTGTTGGGGAGGTTGGCCACCATCTCCCGGTCTTTCAGGACGGCTATGGAGTCACTGAGCCGAAGGACTTCCTCGAGCTCGGAGGAAATAAAGATCATCGCCATTCCTTCTGCGGCCAGGTTGCTGATGAGGAGCTGAATTTGTGTCTTGGCACCGATGTCGATGCCCCGCGTGGGTTCATCGAGGATGAGCAGCTTCGGGTTCATGATCAGCCAGCGGGCCAGAAGCACCTTCTGCTGGTTTCCGCCGCTGAGGTTGCGGATCAGCGCATCCTTGTTGGCCGGCCGGATGTCCAGTGTCTCGATGAATTTCTCTGACAGCTGGTCCTGCTGCCGACTGGGGATTCGCCGCAGCCAGCCCTTGCTGGCCTGCATGGCCAGGACCAGGTTGTCTTTCACGGAGAGGTCGCCGATGAGGCCTTCTTCCTTTCGGTTCTCGGAAGAGAATCCAATTCCGGCGTTGATGGCGGCACGCGGACTGCGCAGGTTCCGGCTGGTGCCGCTGATGCGCAGCTCACCCTGATCCGCGTGATCGGCGCCAAAGAGCAGCCGTGCGGTTTCGGTGCGTCCGGATCCAAGCAGTCCGGCAAGTCCCAGGATCTGGCCCGGCGCCACGCTGATGCTGATGTTCGCGACGGAACCTTTCCTCCCGAGATTTTCCGTCTGAAGCAGCGCCGTTCCCGGTGACATCTCTGCCCTGGACACCGCCGTTTCGGAACGGTCCAGCTCGGCCAGGACTTCCACATCCCTGCCGATCATCTTCTGGATCAGGCTCATCCGGGGCAGCTCGCTTGTCGGGTATTCGCCCACCAGCTTTCCGTTCCGGAGCACCGTCATCCGGTCCGAAATCTCATACACCTGCTCAAGGAAATGCGAGACAAAGACAATCCCGACTCCCTGTTCGCGCAGTGAACGGACCACGGTGAAGAGCTGCTGCACTTCTTCCGCGTCCAAGCTGGAGGTGGGCTCATCCAGGATGAGGACTTTCGCTTCAATCTGGACGGACCGGGCAATGGCCACGAGCTGTTGGATTGCCAGGGAATGGGTGGAAAGGACCGAGCCGGGATCCAGATGGCCCAGTTGGAGATCAGCCAGGACGCGCCGTGCACTCCTGCGCACTGCCTTCCAGTCGATGCGGCCGTGCCGGCGTGGTTCCCGTCCCAGGAGGATGTTCTCTTCCACCGAGAGGTTGGGGCAGAGGTTCACTTCCTGATAGACAGTGCTGATCCCGGCCTCCTGGGCCTCGGCAGGGCTGCTAAAGTTCCGCTCCGTCCCCGCGACGGTGATTGTTCCGCTGTCCACCGGGTAGACGCCCGTCAAGGCCTTGATCAGGGTGGATTTTCCCGCGCCGTTCTCGCCCATGAGAGCGTGCACTTCACCCGGAAAGAGCCGGAAGTCCACGCCGTCCAGGGCTTTGACACCGGGAAATTCAATGGAGATTCCAGTCATCTCCACGAGGGGAACGGTTTCATTCATGGATGCATCTTTTCTGTGCCGGAGTGCGGTGAGCACCGGCTCACCGCACTCCTCCCGATGGTTGTCTCCGGAATAGCCCTCGCCGGGCTTCCCGCAATCCGGCCCGGCGCTTCAGGCCGGCCCGGTACTTTTGATCCGGTTCAGTACTTTCGATCCGGAAGGGCCTTCGTGGCCTCTTCCTGGGTGAAAGCAGTTTCTTCCGTGACAACACGCTCCGGCACGTCTTCGCCCGCAACAACCTTCTCGGCCAGGTCCATCAGCTGATCACCCAACAGCGGGTTGCATTCAACGATGTAGTTGATCTTGCCCTCGGACAGTGCCGTCATTCCGTCCTTGACGGCGTCCACGGTAATAATCTTGATGTCCTTGCCCGGCACCTTGCCGGCGGCTTCAATTGCCTCGATTGCGCCGAGACCCATGTCGTCATTGTGGGCGTAGACAACGTCAATGTCCGGCGTGTTCTTGAGGAAGGCTTCCATGACCTGCTTGCCGCCGCTGCGGGTGAAATCGCCCGTCTGGGACTGCACGATCTTCAGATCGGGGTCGGCAGCGATGGCCTCTTCAAAGCCTTCCTTCCGGTCCAGGGCCGGTGCGGCGCCCGTGGTTCCCTGCAATTCCACAATGTTTACCGGACCGTCCACGGCAGCCGAGTCCTCCACCAGCCATTGGCCGGCCTTCTTGCCCTCTTCGATGAAGTCGGAGCCCAGGAAGCTCTCATACAGAGAAGTATCGGTGGAGTCGATGGCCCGGTCGGTGAGGATTACCGGGATATTCGCATCCTGGGCTTCCTTCAGGACAGTGTCCCATCCGGATTCAACCACCGGCGAGAACGCGATGACGTCCACTTTCTGCTGGATGAAGGAGCGGATGGCTTTGATCTGGTTTTCCTGTTTTTGCTGGGCGTCATTGAATTTAAGGTCGATGCCGGCCGCAGCGGCCGCCTCATTCACGGATTTTGTATTGGCGGTACGCCAACCGCTTTCGGCTCCCACTTGGGCAAAGCCCATGGTGATCCCGTCATCGGACCCGCCGCCCGCATCCGAGCCGCCGCACGCAGACAATGCCAGTGCCGAAACGGCCGCGGCTGTCATAAGGGTTTTCCGAAACACTGCTGCCTCCTGGAGTTAGGACCGCAGCAGGGACACAGAGCATCGCCTTCGCTGCGGGGGCTTCCTGCCCTGCGCGCAATTGTGAACGCTAACATTCGAACGGTCAACAGAGTTTTCCTCAATCGGGCCGCAATTTTTTAAACCGGGTACTGGCGCCCGAGGAGCCATAAAAACAATCAAGGGCCGCTGCAGAGGCAGCGGCCCTTGATTTGTTCTGCGGCATCGCCGGGGTGCCTGAACTGCAGCGGACTACACCGCGGCGAGTTCCTTCTCTTCGGCTCTTTCAGGAGCCGGCTCAACCGGAGCGTCATCCACCGGCCAAGCGGTGTCCCGCGGCGGCTTGATCCGGTCGATGATCACCAGAACCAACAGGGAAGCGGCTCCCCAGATACCCAGCGTCAGCAAGTGCGAACCGACGGTGTCGCCGCCAAAGTACAGGATGGAGCGGATGGACTCCACGGCAGCCGGCATCGGCAGGAACCCGTGCAGGAAACGGAAGAACTCCGGCTCCATGTAGATGGACATTGCCGCACCGGAGGCCGGAATGCCCAGGAACATCAGGATGCCGATCGCCGGAAGGATGGCGAGCATACCGATCAGGCGTTCCAGGACCGCGGTGAACATCGCGACACAGAAGATCGCCACGGCGCCGGCGCCCCACAGTGCGAGGAAGTGGCCGTCGATCGCACCCACGAAGACGTCGACGATGACCCACAGCAGGGCGGAGTACCCCACGGCCCAGCCGGCGGCAATCGGCACCAGCTTGCGCAGCGGACGGCTGGCAGGCTGGGCGGTGGAGCCCACAATGATGATCATGAACCCGGCCATGATCCACCCCATGGCCAGGTACATGGTGGACATGCCCATGGAGTCCTTGTTGGGCAGCGGTGCCACGTCCTCGGTGGTCAGCTCCATCTGCTGGCCAGCGGCCACCTGCGTAAAGACGCGGTTGACCACCTGCTGGGCGCTGGTGCCGGCAGCCTGGTTGGAGATGAGGGTGGACGTCGGATTCTCGGCCGAAGGCAGCACATAGGCAGCTGTGATGGTCCGGTCCCGGACCTGGTCCCGGGCTTCCTCGGCGGAGTCCATCGCCCGCAGGTCAAAGAGGCCTGACATGTTTTCTTCCAGCCCGGCAACTGCCTGCTCGGCCTGTTCGGCAGTGGCGCCGACGACGGCGACGGGCATGTCCCGCGGCGTGGGCTGGTACATCGCACCCAGCATCAGCGAAAGCATCATCACAACCATCGTCAGCGGCAGGAACCCGAGGGTGACATAGCGCCAGGCCCGGCTCTTCGGGCGGGGGCCGCCGTGCAGTGAGGCAACGTTGACGGCCAGGGGCTTGGCGTCCGGCTTGCGGCGCCGCTTCGCGGCATCGATGCCAAGCGTCAGCAGCAGAGCTGCAACCGCACCGATAACCAGCACCAACAGGTGCCGGCCCACGCCGTTTCCGCCGAAGTACAGGACGGACCGCAGGGATTCACCGGTGGCGGCAGCGGGAAGGAAACTGTGCAGGAACGGGTACAGCCCGGGCATGGTGTGCACGGACATGCTCATGTTGGAGGAGGGAACACCCAGCACCATCAGGAACAGCATGCCAACCAGGACGGCCATCGGGCCCAGGATCCGGGTAAGGAACAGCTGGACGCTGCCCACCGCGAACACGGCGAGCCAGCAGATCCCCAGGACAGCAGCGGTGTGGCCTTCGACGATACCCATGATGGGGCCGACGACGGTCCAGACCAGGGCGGAAATCAGTGCGGACCAGCCGGCCAGCAGCGGAACAAAACGGCGGAAGCGCATCAGTTCCGGAGAGTTGGACAGGGCCAGGCTCAGGGGCATGTAACCTGCAAGCATGAGGGCCGTGGTCATGAACATTGCACCCAGGCCGGCCATGTCCTTGGCCGGCAGCGGCGCAATGTCCTCGGTCTGCAGGGTCAGGCCGGAGGCGAGCACCTGGGGCGCCAGCATGGCTGTGACCGTGCTGGCTTGGGAGGCACCGGCGGCACCGGCGGTGTAAAGGGTGGCGGTTCCGTCGCCGAGCGCAACAGCGCTGGCAACCTCGCGGTCCAGCACCAGCTGCCGGGCGTCGTCGGCCGTGTCCACAATCCGGACCTCGACGGCGTCGGCGTCGGCGGATTCCAGTGCTTTGGCAAAGCTGTCCGCCTGCTGGGCGGAACCGCTGACGGCAACCGGCATATTGTGCGGGGCCGGGGAATGCATGGCGGCCAGATATCCGCCCACCAGCATGGACACCATCAGCAGGGGCATCATGAACATGGCGACGTAGCGCCCGATCTTTTCAGCCTTGGCCCGCTTGGCGGCGGCCTCGAGGTCCCGGCTTTCCGTTTCCTGAGTTGGCTCCGCCGCCGGATCATTCTCCGGCGGGGAGTCGGTGGAGGTAGGGGAAGAATTGGTCAAGGACGTGCTCCTGTGCTGAAGAATGGAAGGCGGGGCGAGGTGCGCCGGGGCCGGAGACGGCCGGGACGGGTCAGTGTGAACCAACTCGTCAAAATTACGCCACCTGGCGTAAAATTGGAAATCGACCGAACAGAACGCCGAGAAGAGGAACCACCAAGCATGGGACAACACGGCGAGAAGGCACGCGGCACTTTGTTGGATTCAGCCGAGGAGCTTTTTGCCCGGTTTGGCATCGATGCAGTTTCCAACCGGCGAATCGCCGAGCACGCGGGCACTGCCAACCATTCCGCCGTCGCGTACCACTTCGGCGGCCGCGATGAACTGCTGCGCGCGCTCGTCACCCGGCATCTGGAGGACACGAACCGGCGGCGGACTGAACTGCTCGCCAATCTGCCGGCGGATGCTCCCCTGCCGGATCTGCTCACCGTGATGATCCTTCCCTGGGTGGACCATCTGGCTTCGCTGCCCGTACCCAGCTGGCGGGCACGCTTTGTGCACCAGATCCGCTCGGCGCCCTCGGTCCACCAGGTGCTGACCGAGGCCGCTGTCGCCAGTCCCGCAATGGAGGACCTGGTGGCACGGACTCATGCCGCAGTCGGCGATGTGCCGCCGTCGGTCCTGTACGGCCGATCCTCGATCCTGGGCAGCATGGTGCTCGGCGTCTGTGCCGAATATGAGGCCCGCGTCCAGGACGGGGTGGAAAAACCCAACTGGACCGGCGTCGGCTACTTCCTCATCGACTCCTGCGCGGGAATGCTGGCCGCGCCGGTCACCCATCCGGGAAACTTCCTGGCGCGGCCTTCCTCCGTCTACCTGCTCTAGCTGTTCTGCGCAGCGCCCGCGAGCGCTGCGACGCCGAGCGCCGTCTCCTCGGCGACCAGGTCTCCGTTAATGGCGGCGCCCGCCATCAGGCCGGCAGCAGCGGCAGCCATCACCTGCGTTGCCGGTGCCGTCAAATTGCCTGCCGCGTAAAGACCGGGCACCGCCGTTGCACCGGTGGGTTCAGCCGGAATTGCCGTCCCAAAGACCACCTCGCCCATGTACTGATCCACCGGGACGACCCCCAGCTCCGCAAGGTACCCGGCCCGGGCCTCCAACGGGGCAAACACCACCATCGCATCCCGGTTCACCAAGGCTCCGTTAGCCAGCCGGACACCGGCGCCGTCTCCCTCCAACCCCGTGACCTCCCCGGAAACCGTCCGGATCCCCCGTGCCGCAAGCTGCTCCGCCTGGGTGGCGTCCGGAGTTCCTGCCGCGTGCAGGAACAGGACCACATCCGCGCTCCACTGGCGCCACAGCAGGGCCTGGTGCATGGACATGCCCAGGTCTGTGGCCAGGATGCCGATCGCCTTGTCCCGGGTTTCCCAGCCGTGGCAGTACGGACAGTGCAGGACGCTCGTGCCCCAGCGCTCCTGAATCCCGGGCAGGTCCGGCAGAATGTCCCGTACCCCGGTGGCAGCCAGCACCCGGCGGGCCGGCACCTGCCCGCCGTCTGCCAGGTGCACCACGAAACCTCCCTCGGCATCCCGTGCCACTGTGGTCACCCGGCCCGCCCGCATGGTGCCGCCGTAGCTGCGCACCTCATCCGCGCCGGTGCCGTACAGCTCCCCCGGCGCTGCGCCCTCGCGGCCAAGGTAGTTGTGGATGTGGGCCGCCGGCGCATTGCGCGGCTCCCCCGCGTCCACCACCAGTACTGACCTGCGTGCCCGTGCCAGAGCCAGCGCTCCGCTGAGTCCGGCTGCGGCACCGCCAATGACGACGACGTCGTACCGGTTGCCGGCTCTTCCGCTGGTGGTCCCTGCTGCTGTTTCCATGTCCGCACTCCTGTAGGTGATACCGCTGCTATTGCCTGATCCCCTTGCCGTTGGGGCCTGGGACTGATCCCAGTGTCGGATGGAGCTGCGAGAGTGGGCAAAGTTCTTTGCCGTGATGGCAAAATAGCAGCTATGGATCACTCCCCTGCTGCTGCCCTCACTGGCGTTGGTGCCCGGCTCCGCGCGCTGCGGATCGAAAGACGCCTGACGCTTGCCGGAATCTCCGCCAGTACCGGAATTTCGGTCAGCACACTCTCCCGGCTGGAATCCGGCCAGCGCCGAGCCACACTGGAACTGCTGATGCCCCTGGCGAAGATCTACGGGGTGACTATTGATGAGCTGGTGGATGCTCCGGCCACCGGGGACCCCCGCGTGCATATGCGTCCGATCCGCCGCCACGGTGCAACCATCATTCCGTTGACGGAGCAGGCCGGAGGAATTGGAGCGTACAAGTACATACTTCCGGGCAGGAAATCCCCGGGTACCCCGGATCCTCAGACCCATGAGGGCTACGAATGGCTCTACGTCCTGAGCGGGAGGCTGCGGCTGGTGCTGGGCGGGCAGGAATTGACCCTGAAACCGGGCGAAGCTGCAGAGTTCAACACCCGGACTCCGCACTGGATGGACAACGCCACAGCGCAAAGCGTGGAATTCCTCGCCCTGTTTGGCCCCCAGGGAGAGCGGGCCCACCTACGGGCACGGCCGGCGGCACAGTAAAGCCGGCTGCGGCACACATCCGGACCGCCGGTCAGGCGGCGGTGCCCCCGGTGGACGGAACCAGCTTGGCACCGCGGCTGCCCAGCATCTTGTCGTAGATTGCCGCGAACACCATGGCCACCACCACGGCGATGAGAAGGATGATGAGCATGCCAATAATGCCGCTCTGCACTCCGGCATCGGCGCTGGCATCGAAGTACAGCACGGCCCGGTTTGCCATGGTCATGTGGTAGAGCGGTTCAGCGGGGGCTATGACCCGGAAGAACCCCGGCAGGGCTTCCAGCGGGACAACTCCGGTGGCGGCCGGCAGTCCCATAAACACCACGTAAATGAGGGACAGGATCATGCCCGCACTGCCAAACAGGGTAATCAGTGCAAAGGTCACCGCGGATACGGTCACAATGGAGAGCCAGGTGGTGAGGAAGAACCAGCCTCCGTGTGGGATGGGCATTCCGACGGCGGACGCCACCCACATCATCAGGCCGGCAGTTGGCAGTGCCGCAATGATCACGATGCCCCACTTGACCAGATACGTGAACCAGCGTGCCGGGCGCAGCTGCGGCCCCAGGACAAACCGGGCACCCAATTCGACCGGCGCTACCCCCAGCCGGGAATCAACCAGGAAGTGCAGGGCCACGGATCCGCTGAGGCCCACCACCATCAACAGCACGGAATAGAAGAACGCCCCCTCACCCAGGGCCGCACCCTCGGGGGGCTCTTCGAACGCTGTGGTCTTGATCGCAATCGGATCAGCCAGCAGATCGGCCGATGTTCCGCCAACCTTTGGGGCAATCTGCTGTTCCAGCTGGGCGGGAAGTTGTGTGCCCAGCTCCTCCAGTTGGCCCCGGAGCTCCGTCTGGGCCTGGTCCTGCGCCTGCATGGCGGAGCTGGACAGCTGCTCGCCCAGTCCGCGGTTCGCCTGTTCGAGTGCCGGATCGATCGCATTTGTGGCCAGACTGCTGGCCAGCGGCCCGGCCAGGGGATTGGTGTAGACGGTGATTGAGGGCCGTGACACCTCATCGGCGCTGAGCGCCCCGCTCACCAGTGCGGTGGCGTCCGCAGAAAAGGATTCGGGGATGACAACGGCGCCGTGGAGCTCGCCCGTGCGCATCTGGTCCTGGGCTTCATCCCAGGAGAGGACCCGCAGATCAATCTTGTCCGAGCTGCTGAATCCCTTCTGAATCTCGTCCGTGATGTTCTGCCCCAGGTCCTCGCGTCCGCCGTCCGGCGTCACCGTGCCCTTGTCCTGGTTCACCACCGCAATGGGGAAATGATCCAAATGGTTGCCCGGGCTGCCGAGCCCGCCGATATACAAAGCCGTACCTGTTCCGCCCAGCAGCAGGAGGACCAGAAACGGCAGCAGCCACGTCCGGGGAGATACGAAGAAGCCAGGGCCCCTTGAGCCCGTCGCTGTCGATTCTCCTGAGTCTCGTGAGTCTGTGTTCATCTGGTGTGCGGGCATGGGACATACCTCCAAAGGCCCGGCAGCCGTGCCGGCATAAAGATGTGGGATCGTCCTGCTTATTCGAGGGTATCCGCGCCGTTTCAGCACCGATACAGTCGACCCCCGCCGGCTGACTTCCGCCGCTGAATCAGCAGGTGCATCAGGTGCATCAGCCGTTCAGCCGCAGGATCAGCGCATCAAGGACCTGCTGCTGGCCTTTGACCAGTTTGGTGCGCGCAACGGGCTCAGGGAACCAGCCGGCGTCGTCAATCTCTGGGTACTCCCGGACCCTGCCGGATTTGGGCGGCCACTCCAGGAGAAAAGTGTTGCTCTCAATGCGCTCCGGTGCGAAGTCCGCTTCTGCCGTAAAAACGATAATGGTCTTCTTGGCGGAAGCACGGAAACTGCCGAGCAGGGCGTAGTCCGCGGCAGGCGCCGGGGTGCCCATTTCTTCAGCAAATTCCCGCAGCGCGGCGGCCAGCGGATCTTCCTCCAGCGGGTACTCGCCCTTGGGGATGGACCAGGCATGATCATCCCGGCGGGCCCAGAACGGCCCGCCCATGTGCCCGATCCATACCTCGAGCTGCTCTGTTCCCGCGTCCGCCGGGGCTCGGCGGTACAGCAGAATCCCCGCACTGCAGATCATGGGCTCATCCTAGGCGTCGTACCGTTCCGGTGCCCGTTCGTGCGAGGATCACACCTATGAACCGGCGCCTGATGCTGCTTGACACTGCTTCCCTGTACTTCCGCGCCTTCTACGGCGTGCCGGACACGATCCGCCGCAGTGACGGCACGCCGGTCAACGCTGTGCGCGGCCTGCTGGACATGATTGCCCGACTGACCGCTGATTATGAAGCTACGGATCTGATCGCGTGCTGGGATGAGAACTGGCGGCCGCAGTGGCGCGTGAATCTGCTGCCCACCTACAAGGCGCACCGGGTGGCCGAGGAGGTGGCCGGCGCGCCGGACGTGGAAGTGGTCCCGGACCCGCTGGAGGCCCAGATTCCGATGATCCGCCGCACGCTGGAAGTTGCCGGCGTCGCCGTCGTCGGTGTTCGGGACCATGAGGCCGACGACGTGATCGGCACCTATGCGACGTCCGCCGATTCGCCCGTGGACGTGGTGACCGGGGACCGGGACCTGTTCCAGGTGATCGACGACGGGCGCGGAGTCCGCGTGATCTACACGGCGCGGGGCATGAAGAACCTCGATGTGCTGATCGAAGCCTCCATTGTGGCCAAGTACCGGGTGCTGCCGCAGCAGTATGCCGACTACGCCACGCTGCGCGGAGATGCCTCCGACGGGCTGCCGGGCGTTGCAGGAATCGGTGAGAAGACCGCGGCGTCGCTGCTGGGCGAGTTTGGCACGCTGGACGCCCTGCTCGCGGCGGCGGCCGATCCGGCCAGCTCCGTCTCCGGGCCGGTGCGCTCAAAGCTGGCGGCTGCTTCCGACTACCTTGCGGTGGCGCCCGACGTCGTCCGGGTGGTCCGCGATCTCGCGGTGCCCGCCCCGGCCGACGCCGGTGCGCGGCTTCAGCCGGTTACCGGCGAGGCGCGTGCGGAACTGGAGCGGCTCGCAGATCAGTGGAACCTCGGCGGGTCCGTGCAGCGGCTGTTGGACTCCTTTGACCGCTACGCGTGACCCTGAGCCGGCTGAGTCGTCGGCAACAGGTGCGGCCAGGCGCGGAGTTAGCCGCGGAGTTAGCCGCGGACCGTTTCGGTGCGGACCTCGGCCTCCACCTCGGCGATAACGTCCCTGTGCCCGCCCAGCGTCTCGAGTTCCTGCGCCAGTTCCACGAGCTCGGCGCCGCCTGCCATCTGCTCGGTGAGCTGGTCCAAGGTGACGTTGTCCTTCCCGTAGTAGCCGATGGACCGGCCGCGCTTGAGCAGCAGGAACCGGTCCCCCACCGGGTAGGCGTGGTGCGGGTTGTGGGTGATGAAGACTACTCCCAGTCCGCGGTCCCGCGCCTGCAGGATGTAGCGCAGGACCACCCCCGACTGCTTGACGCCGAGCGCCGCCGTAGGTTCATCCAGAATGAGCACCTTGGCACCGAAGTACACCGCGCGGGCGATGGCGACGCACTGCCGCTCACCGCCGGAAAGCTGGCCGATGGGCTGCTCCACATCCCGCAGGTCAATGCCCATGTCCTGCAGTTCCTGCTTGGTGATCTGCTTCATCCGCTCAACGTCCAGCCGCTTGAACGGGCCGACGCCGGTGGTCAGCTCGGAGCCGAGGAAGAAGTTGCGCCAGATCGGCATCAGCGAAACCACAGCCAGGTCCTGATAGACGGCGGCGATTCCCAGGTCCAGTGCCTGCCGCGGCGAGGAGAACCGGCGCTGGGCCCCAAGTGCGGAGAAAGTGCCCTCATCGTGCGGATGCAGGCCGGCAATGATCTTGATCAGGGTGGATTTGCCGGCGCCGTTGTCGCCCAGCACGCAGGTGACCTTTCCTGGTTCAACGTCCATCGTGACATCGTGCAGGGCAATGACATTGCCGTAATGCTTGCCGACCTTGTCCAGCCGCAGCAAAGGCTCCGATGCTGGCCCGGGTGCGGCAGCGCCGCCGTCGGATTGCCGGTGGGAGCCGTTTTTCTTGGTGTCCATGCCTGTTGTCCGTCCGCTAACTTTGTTCGGCCCGGCGTTTGACCACCAGGTTCACGAGGGTGGCCAACAGCAGCATCAGGCCGAGGAAGAATTTGAACCAGTCAGGGTTCCACTCCGCGTAGACGATGCCCTTGTTGGCCATGCCGAAGATGAAGGCGCCAATCGCCCCGCCGATGGCGGACCCGTAGCCGCCGGTGAGCAGGCAGCCGCCGATCACAGCAGCAATGATGTACAGGAATTCATTGCCGATGCCTTCTCCGGACTGCACGGTGGAGAACGCGAACAGGTTGTGCATCCCAAGGATCCACGCGCAGAAGCCAACGCCCATGAAGAGCCCGATCTTGGTTTTCACCACGGGAACGCCGACGGCGCGGGCCGCATAATCGTCTCCGCCGGCTGCGAAAATCCAGTTGCCCATCCTGGTCCGCAGCAGGATCCACGACGCCACGGCCACCAGGGCAATCCAGATGAAGACGGTGATCCGGACCTCAACGCCTCCGAGGGTAACCGACGAGGCAAAGACGGCCTTGGCAGAGTCGAAGCCGTCCATGTTGGAGATGGAGGGCGACGCGACGCTTCCGCCGATGGCCCGGGTGAGGCCAAGGTTCAGGCCGGTGAGCATCAGGAAGGATGCCAGCGTAACGATGAAGGACGGAAGCTTGGTTTTAACCAGGATCCAGCCGTTCACGAAGCCGACGGCCAGTGACATCACCAGCGCCAGCACCACTCCCACCCACACGTTGGTCGAGAAATACCAGCTGAACAGTGAGGCCATCAGGGCTGAGCTGATCACGGCGACACCGGTGGAGAGGTCAAACTCGCCGCCGATCATCAGCAGCGAAACTCCCACCGCCATGATTCCGATGGTGGAGGCTCCGTACAGGACAGTGGCAATGGACCCTGGCTGGAGAAACACCGGGGCAACGGCGGAGAACAAGACAAAAAGGGCGATGGCCCCTACGAGGGCGCCGATCTCAGGGCGTCCCAGCATTTTGGCAATCGGGCTCTTGCCGCCGACCCGTTCGTCGGACGACGGAGGGGAGACCTGAACTGAACTAGCCATTTCTGCGTGCCGCTTTCCCCGGGTTTGTCTCTGAAGTGCAGGCCGGTCTGGAGGAAGACATCAGCGGATACCGTCCGCGGCGAATTCTGCGACCTGCTCGGCGTTCGAGGAATCGATGATGGTGGGCCCGGTGAGGACCGGCTGGCCGCCGCCAAGTTCAAACCCGCCGCGTGTGTGCTGCCAGAGCGCGTCAACCGCGCCGTATCCCTGCAGCCACGGCTGCTGGTCAACCGTGAAGACAACATCGCCGCTGACGATCTTGTCCGCCAGGTCGGGGTTCAGGTCGAAGGACGCCACCTTGGCGCCGCTTCCGGAGGCTTCCACGGATTTGAGGATCGTCAGCGTGTAAGGGGCACCCAGGCCAACGACGACGTCGGCATCCGCGGTTGCCTGCAGTTTGGCCGTCACAGTGGACTCCACCTGGGTCATGTCGCTTCCCTGGACGTACAGGATTTCGGTGCCGGGTACTTCCGTCTTCACGCCCGCGCATCGGTTTTCATGTCCCACGTTGCCCTGCTCGTGGATGACGCAGATGGGATGCGTGTAGCCATCCGTTGCCAGCTGCTGTCCCACGGCTTCTCCGGCGAGGCGTTCGTTGGAACCAAAGTGGGTGAAGGCTCCGAGTTCCGCGGACCTGTCCTCCCCGGAGTTCAGGCTCACCACGGGAATCCCGGCGGCCTCTGCCTTAGCGAGAGCTGAAGCCACTGCATCCGGCTTGGCCAGGGTGACGGCAATTCCGTCCACGTTCTGTTCCACGGCCTGTTCAATCAACTGGGCCTGCCGGCCGCCCTCGGGATCCGAGAGGTACTGCAGTTCCACGTTGTCTTTTGCCGAGGCTTCTTCCGCGCCCTTGCGCACAATGTCCCAGAAGGTATCTCCGGGGCCGGAGTGGGTGATGAGCGCGATCTTGATGCGGTCGGTGTCGGCGACGGTGCCGCCGTTGCCGCTGTCCGCTTCGGGGGAGCGTCCCCCTGAGCTGGAGCAGGCACCTACGGCAAGGAGCGGAACCAGCACTGCTGCAGCCGCCAGTTTCCGCAGGGAAAGGTTGTGTGACACGAGAGTCTCCTTCGTCTTCGTGGCCCATCCCCGTGGTCAGCGGCCCACAGCCGGAGGCACGTCGCCCCAGCTTGGGCTCTCTGAACACAAATATAGCGACCTCCTCCACCAATTCAAAGAATTGTCAAGACATGCCGGCAACTTTTTTGCAAATCGGAGAACCGAAATCTGCGGACCCGTGCCGCGGGCTGATCAGTGATGATCCGCTCTACCGCCGGATCCGCCGGATCCGCCGGACCCCTGACCCGCCTCGATGTCCGGCGCTGGGTGGACCGGCATATCGGGCCGAGTGATCGGGCAGGGATTTGGAATCGATCTCGACGGCGACGGTGGGCCGGCATCGTTTTACTGCTGAGGGTCATTCAGCCCTGGCGGAGCGGCGCGGCTGGGCATGCCCAGGCGCACCTGGACTGATGTGATTTCTTCATCGGTTAGGAACCACACGGCGTCAAACTCATGCAGCACCGAATCACTGATCAGCGTCTCGTTGATGAATCCCGGCAAAGTGGCGGCATAGGCAGGTTCGGCGTCCGGGTTAGCGGCTTGCCGCAGAGGATCGGGAGGTCGCGGGCAAGCACTGTGTACATGCCTCCTCGTGCTCACGTCCGCTCCGTGGGTTCGGCGGGGCCAGCAGCGGACCAAGCGCCGGATGTTGTTGACGCCCATGCGGCCGGCCCGATGACAGCAACACAGACTCCGGCTCATGCGAACGGTACGAAGAAGGTGGACGGGAAGATTTCCGCTGCGCCGAGTACATCCATGGGTAGTTCCTCCGCGAGGCCCACCCCGATGCCCCGCGAATAGACGTCACGCTGATCCGCCACGTGGCGAGGACATCCGGAGCCACTGCGGACCGCTGACCTTCTGCTGTGGCGGCCGGTGCCATCCTTCTGGTGCATGGCTGAAGCCATATGCCCATCCCTGCCGCTGGAACTTGACGCGGTCAAGGGCCTTGCTTCGTCACCTGATGGCTCCAAAACCAGAAATTAAAAAAAGAATTCCGCTCAGGGCTGACACGGCCGTATCAGAGGGCTAGCGTTTTTGTCGAGAGGACAGCACGGCAGCGGTAATTAGCCGTACGGACAATCCGGATGTTGGAACTATCGCCGCACCTCGCACACGGTCCCGCCGCGGCCCTTGGAGACGTGTTGCACCCTCAGCAAAGCGGCTTCAAACGTGGTCGATGCCAGGAGGGCCTGTCATGCTGGAGAATCCCGAACATTTGGTTTCGGTGGGTCCCGTCAACCCGAAAACCGGCTTTCCGCTGTGGTACAAGGATTCTGCTGGCGTTCGGCTCGAACAAGCGCTGTCCTCCACTGACGTGAACACTCCGGCAGTGGGAATTGAGGAGATTTTCAACTCCAGCCGGTTGGGCGCTCCCGCCAAACTGCCGGATGAATCGTTTTACTGGCTGGCCGAAGCCCGGATGGTCACCGGCGGCGGCACGCGCCGCGGCCGGGCCAGAGTGGTCCTCGCCCTAGAGGCGACTTTCGCCGGAACCGGAGCAGTTGTCGACGGGCAGCAAATCGTCTTCGCCCGGATACGGTGCAGAATCGATGATGGTGTACCTCTGAGCAACTACGTAATTACGCATCCGTTCGGACAGATTGAAAAAGAAGCTGACGATCGTGGCCGGGTCTTTGTCACCGAAGACATCGGTGTGGCACCACTGCAGTTCGAGGATGCCCTGTCCGGGAACGTTGCACCATTCCTGAAGTGGACGTCCGGCGCAGCCAGGGGACCCGGTGAACCGGATCCCCCCGCAGGGTACTTGGGCGACGGGTCTCTTGCGCATACGATCACCGGAAGCCCCTTCGGAACGAACTTCATTCGCATTAAAGGCACCAACATTTCCGAGGGGAACGGACCCCGGGATCCTGATGACCCCGGAAACCCCGACAAGGCATTTACCAATCTCTTCACCGTCCAGGGACGCCTGGCCACTGTTGTGGGAGTCGGGCTCGATCGAGCCGCTTACGCCCGCGATGCGGCCGGAAATGTCGCATTGGACGTTTTTGTCGACTCGGAGCCCGGCCAAACCCTGACCGTTAGTGGCGCAGGAGTACCCGATACCGCACTCAACGGCAACGGCGGCAGCTACTACGCCCGGGTCAATACCGGCACAACAGTGCCAACCTCGGTAACAGTCACCAACGCCGGTGATGTGCCACCCAGCAGAGCCACCGGCGCCGTCACTGACGCCGTGGATGTCAGCGGTGCCAGCTACGACCCGTTGACCCAAACACTGACGGTCACAGCCGTCTCTTCCGACGCCGTTGCCGCGCCGGCCCTCACCGTGTCCGGTGATGACTTGACCGACAACCCTCCGGGACCCATCCCCGGCATCACCGCTCCCCCTGCTACCGTGACCGTTGCCTCCGCCCTCGGCGGATCCACCACTCGGGCCGTGACCGGTGTGAACTGAAGATATCGAGCCTTTTCTGAACCGAGGCACGTCATGAGCTATACACTTTTCGGCACTTTCATTGAGGCCTGCGACTGTACTGTGATTTGTCCGTGCTGGGTTGACGATGATCCGGTCGGTGGCCACTGCACCGGACTTGTTGCCTGGGACATCGACGGCGGGAAGCTGAATGGAATCGACATTGCCGGCCGCCGAATCGTCAGTGTCTCCAGCCACTCGGGTAACCGCCGTGCCAGCACCAACACAACCAGCATGCTGTATATCGATCACGCAGCCAGTGAGAGTCAGTTCCGGGAGCTGACTGAGGTCTTCAGCGGACGGATTGGCGGGCCGCTGAAAGGCCTGGCTGCGGTCAGCGGTGTGGTTCTCGGAAGCGAACGGGCCACTATTTCCGTGGACCCAGCCGACGACGGACAATGGCAGGTGCTCGTCCACACCGGCAACCCGGAAGTCCCGGTGATCCTGGCTACCGGTGAACCGAAAATGTTCGATGAAGGCACAGACCCGCTGACCCTGAAACATACCGCCCTCGATAAGGAGCTCGGAATTCCTGTTGGGCAACCCACAGTCATCGCTCAGCAGGGACACGACTTTGCTGTCAACGTGGGTGCCCTGCCCGCAGGCACTTTGACCGTGGAGGGCCGTTCCGGCATGCGGGGTTCTTTCTTTTACACCTTCAATGATTCAGGCAGTGATTCCGATGACGAATCTCGCGGGTAGCCTCAGCGGCCCTCCACAAAGAATCACTGAACGGACGCTAACCCTCACGATCTTGGCCCTTGCGGCCGCCGCCTGGGTCACCATTGCTTTCACTCACGGCACCTCACTGGATCACCACGCACTTGGTGCCCTTCTGCCTGACACCGAGGCCGGCCATGACCCTACAAACCATGACCCTACAAGCCATGGGACGCACGCCGGGGGATCAGAGCTGTATTCAGTGACGCTGCTGGTGCTCAGCGGCTGGTTTCTGATGATCCTGGCCATGATGCTGCCTCCCGCACTCCCCCTGGTGCAGACAATGCGAAGCCTCACAGCTCAGCAACGCCACAGCCTGTCACTCCTGGTTCTCGGGGTCGGGGCGTTCATCGCCATTTGGGTGGTCGTTGGCGCACTCATGCTCGGCGGAGACGCTATGTTGCATGCCGTAGTCCAGCAGCAATCCTGGGGTGATCGTGCGGCCCCGTTCGTCACCGGCGGAGTCCTTGTTGCCGCGGGCCTCTATCAGTTCTCCCCTCTGAAGCGTGCCTGCCTCCGTGCGTGCAGGAGCCCCCGCAGTTTCGCCCTTGCGCATTGGAGCGGTCGCCGGAGTCCAGCCGCGGAAATGATCAGGCTCAGCAGCTCTTATGCGGTGTCCTGCGTTGGCTGTTGCTGGGCCCTTATGGCAGTTTCGCTGGCGGTCGGCGCAGCGGTTCTGCCAGTCATGGTGATGCTTACGGTCGTAATGGCCGCCGAACGCCTTGTTTCTTGGGGCCGACGGCTGGTCATCCCGGCGGGATTCACCTTGCTCCTGTTTGGGGTGCTGATTGCGCTCCGGGCACTGCCTGTTGCCACTACTTGATCTTTGTGAGGTACCCCAAATGCTGACTTCCCGGACTTACAACGTCGTAGCGATGTCACTGCCGATCGTCTATACGAAGGACGGAGACCATGATCCCAACGGAATGCTCTTCGCCTTACAGAAGTACAAACCGCTTTTGCAGTTCATATCAGAGCAGTGGGAGGAGAATGACAACTTGCTGCCGCGCCTGCACCGCCGGCGCCAGCTCATCCAATTGGTGGTTGACGGTCTGGAACGGTTCAGCCGGATGCGGGCCAAGCTGGCCGGCGGCAATGCCGGGGACCACGCCCTGCTGGCCGAGCTGGGCGCGGATGCGGAGGAACCCGACAGGGAGGACCCTGAAACCCGGGGAGAACATCTGGACCCCCGACGGCGGGCTGTCCGGCAAAATTATCTGGCCACAGTCGAGGAAGTTTGTTTGGCCCTCAAGGAGCTCACGCGCGGGCAGATCACCAAACTTGTTGCGGACCCGCTGATACTCAGTGGGTGGCGGCTTTCCTGGCAGCAGGCCCTCAAGAGCGTCGACGCGGCCATCACCGTCAGGCTCGCAGCTATAGACAAAGCCTTTGACCTGATGGCGGCCTCCCTCCCGGCCGGCAATCTGCCCCCGCAGCGTGTCCGGCAACTGATGCTCAACGATCACCGGAGCGCGCAGGTCACCGACGAACACGCACCAGCCTATGACCGCTTCAACCCGCTTAAACCGATCCCGCTTGTCCGCCCGCTGGTACTGCGGGCGTGTGCCGGGGAGACCCTGCAGGTTCGGTTGCAGAATGAGATCAAAGGCCGTCGGGTAGGACTGCATCTGCAGGCCGAAGGCCTCGGCGGCGTGGACTCAGACGGGGCATACGACAGCGGCGTGCGTTTCGGCGACGGCGCCCACGTCGGCAGGAACTACGACAGCACCGTATGTTTCGGTGAGAATCCGCGAACCTATTATTGGCGCGCGGATCACGAAGGGGTCTGGCCCATCAATGATCTCGGTGATGTTCGCGGCACCGAGGAGGGGACCAACGTGCACGGGCTGTTCGGTGCTCTGGTGGTCGAGCCACCCGGCTATACCTGGAAGGATCCGGAAACCGGGGACACAGTTGATGACGGAATGTACGTCGACATCATCCCGCCCAACGAGCACCCGTACAAAGAAAACGGGAAACTCGATCCGAAGCATCAGGCATTCGTGGACTTCCATCTGGACAATGTCCCGCGCAGCTTCCGGGAGTTCACCGTCTTCCTGCATGATGAACCGGAGATTCACAGCGGCTACCACCTGGCGGGTGAACACACGGTAATGCCGCTGTCCTACCGGGCCGAGCCAATGCCCAACAGGCTGCCGCACAAGATGCGCCGCTACGCAGAGACCACATCGGTTGAACCTGATCCCGGTCAGGAGGGTATCGACTTCTCCGCAGTGAAAATCGAACTCGACGACGAGCTGAACGAGGTGTTCTGGATCGCCCGGGATGCCGACGGGACCTTCCTTGAACGGGTGGCGGGAGAAGAACAGCACCACAGCTCCTGGCTTTTCAGCGATCCGGTTACCCCGATTCTCCGCGCATACCGCGGAGACCCGGCACGGATACGTCTTGTCCACGCCGGTGTCAAAGAAACCCACGTCTTCCACCTGCACGTCCATCAGTGGCGGGCCGTTCCCGCCGACACCGCGCCACCGTCGGTGTGGAAGAACGGCCGAAAACGCGGCTCACAGCTGCTGGACTCAATAACCATTGGCCCGCAAACCGCTCAAACAATTGACCCGTTGTACGGCTCCGGCAGTCGACAGAAGGCAATCGGTGACGTGATCTGGCATTGCCATCTCTACCCGCACTTTCACCACGGTATGTGGGGTCTTTGGCGCAGCTTTGATCGGCTTGTCGACGGGCACCGCGCATACCCCGACGGGACTCCGTGCCCGGCGCTCAGGCCCCTTCCCGGACGAATACCTCCGCCGTCAACCAACAAACAGCCGGGTTTCCCCTGGTTTATGGATGCGGTTTATCCACAGAAGTCTCCACCTCCGCCGGCACTGCGGCGCCAGGATCTGGGTGGCCGGCGGCAGCTGTTGCGGATGCCGATGCATTCCGCGAAAGAGCTTGCAGCCTTCGATCCCGGCTGCATCGCACACCCGCACCCGGGAGCCCTGTTCGTCGACCTCGACACCTGGGCGCGCAAATGGAACAATTCAGCCGAACTGCCCGAGCAGCGGATACTTACCTACGACGTCGAAGTCCGTTCCTCGGACGCAAAGTACAACAGTAATGGGTGGCACGACCGCCGCGCCCATCATTACCGCATCACCGGCGTACAGGTAGCTACACTCGCCTCTGATGGCACTGTAGTTGACAAGACCCGACTGAAGCCGCCTGAACAAGCTCCACCATTCCGGCCCGAACCGTTTTTCCCCCGGGCTAACCACGGCGACATTGTCGAACTGAATTTTCACAACGAACTCGGGTCTTTCCCAGCAGACGATTTTGACCTGGCAACATTGCCGGTGGAGTGCGGACTGCATGTCCATCTGGTCAAGTTCGATGTGCTGGCCGCCGACGGATCCTCTACCGGCTGGAACTATCTTTCCGGAGCCAGTTCCCAGGAGGCAGTGGGAACCAACGAGCCGGGCCTTCCTCCACGCAACGTTGGCCGGCACCGGTGGGTGGTTGATGAGGAGTTTGGCCCCTGTTTCTTTCACGACCATCTGCTGGCCAATTACCGTCAAAAGCACGGTTTGTTTGCCGCACTCATCGCAGAGCCCCAGAGATCGCGGTGGTATCTGCCCGACCAAACCACAGCCGCCTGGACAGGACCGCAGGCCGTCATTCGACCGCCGGCAGACTCAGAGCTGCCTAATTACCGGGAGGGGTGCCTTGCAATCGGGGATTTCATCCCTCTCTACCGTGCTGACGGCGCTCCGCTGAACAGGCCACACGAGCTTGGCGGCGACGATGATCCCGGGGCAATGGGCGTGAACTACCGAAACGCCCCGCTGAGGTTCCGCGGCGACGCTCCCTCGGAGTGGTTCAGCTCCAGCCGCGGCGCTAATGAAGAGGCGGTAGCTGCAGCGGCCGGCATAGACGAGGAGGAAATCGCGGCCGAACCTGAACCGGTACCCGCACCCGGCCGCCCTGCCCGGGACCGCGGTGACCCGGACACCGAGATCATCAACAGCTACCCCGGTGAACGGCTGCGGCTCCGTCTCATCCAGGGCTCGCATGAGGAGCAACACAGCTTTACGCTGCACGGACTGCGTTGGCGCAAGGAATGGCACAACTCTGCCTCGCCGCTAGTCAACCAGCAGACGGTGGGCATATCCGAGGCCTTCACCCTGGACATCAATCCTGCTGCCGACAGCAGCTACGGCATTGGGGACCATCTTTGGGCTTTCACGGCCATGGATGATCTTTGGCTGGGCTGCTGGGGACTTGTGCGTGCACTGGCGCCCAGCGAGCAAAACCTTGCCGTCCTGCGTCCGCTGCCCCGGGTGGGGCTCAGCCATCTTCAGGTGCAGGAAGCTATCAAGGCTACCCGGCCCGCCCCGCCGCGCCCGACGTTAGTCAAGGGCACGTGGGTAGACGCGCACAACAACCCTGTCGCGGTCCGTGAATACACGGTGGCAGCCCGGCGAACGGAGCACCTGTATTCCGGGCACGCGCTCACTGATCCCTGGGGCTTGATTTACGCCCACGCAGACGGCTGGCGCAGGGAACTCGATGAGGAAGGCAAGCTGACGGACAACCGGCGGGGAGTCAACGTGGATGCTTCGGGGCAACCCTTGGTCCTACGTGCGCATCCGGGAGAATGGATCCGGCTAACCCTGGTCAACGAAGTCCTGCTGAAGGACGACGACCCTGACCGGGAAGGGCTGCTGCAACTGCCGGACTTTGGTCCCGAGATCAGTCCGCCGCGGCTGCCGATCGAGCACGTCGACCAGTTGGGCTACCCGGACGAGAGGGTTGTCAGTCCCCGGGTGTCGCTGCACCCGGGGCTGCTGCGCTTCGATGTAGTCAGCGATGACGGGTCCTACGTCGGCCACAACCACGACAGCACGGTCTCCGCGCTGAATATCGGCGAGGACCATGACAGCCACCGCGAGGGCGGTCAGGTCGAAGAGCGGAAGGATCACACCGCCGACCATGCCCAGGTCAATTGGCGCGAGTACTGGTGGTACGCGGACAAAGCGCTCGCCCCGGACAAACATTCCAAGGGGCCGGGACAGGTCTGCTACCTGCATGACATGGGCGATATCCGCAACCACCGCCACCATGGCCTCGTCGGGGCTCTGGTGGTCGAGCCGGCCGACTGTGCCCCTGAGGGGAACTGGTGGGGACCTGCTGCCAACATTGTCGACCGAGACGGGAATCCGGTTGCCCGGGAAATGGTCATTTTCTTCCAGGATGGACTCCGGCACTTCATTGCCGGTGATCCCGATCTGCCGGTCCGCGACGTCGTACCGGGAGACGATCCGGAGGACGCCGGCCAGAAGGGCATCAACTACCGTGCGGCTCTGGTGAACACCTCTGAACGCCTGGCAGTGGAAAACCCACCGACACCAACGTTTACCGCAGCCCCCGGGGATGACCTGTGGGTCCGTCTGGTCTGTGCCGCCGACAAGCCGCGCAACCACACCTTCACTCTTCATGGGCTGGCCTGGCGGTTCGCACCCTGGGTTAATAACGGGCCGTGGACCGACTCATTGTCCGGGCTCGCTGCGGGCAACACCAGCGACCTCACGGTCCATGTCGCCGATCCGGGCGATCATGCCTACCGCAGCGGAGTGTTCCGGTGGGCAGTTGGCCAAGGCATGTGGGGGCTGATCAGGGTCCAGCCGGCGGAGTCCGGAGAAGATCCATAAGCCCCGCGACGGTCATCCCGCACAAAAGAAAGCACCCCGGTCCTAAGACCGGAGTGCTGCCCAATGGGCGATTGTTCCTTTGGTGCCCGAAGTGGGACTCGAACCCACACACCTCTCGATACTGCATTTTGAGTGCAGCGCGTCTGCCAATTCCGCCATTCGGGCATTCCCTGCGGTGTGAATCACAAGTTCACAATCCGTGTTGGGCGCAAATCTACTGTACATGCGGATAGGCTATTTCTGTGAACTGTCAGTTCGCACACGGCAGTCCAACCGCACCCTGAGGAGCACCTGTGTCTGAGTCAACCGAGCCCGCCCCCTCCAACACGCCGGCACGGCGAGTCATTGTCGCCGAGGATGAGACGCTGATCCGCCTCGACATTGTGGAAATTCTCAAAGGCGAGGGATACGACGTCGTGGGTGAAGCGGACAACGGCGAAAAGGCCGTAGCGCTGGCCACCGAACTCAAGCCCGACCTGGTCCTGATGGACGTCAAGATGCCCGTCATGGACGGCATCACGGCCGCCGAGCAGATCGTCAAGGCACGCATTGCGCCCGTGGTCCTGCTGACCGCCTTCAGCCAGAAGGAACTGGTGGACCGGGCCCGCGAGGCCGGCGCCATGGCCTATGTCGTCAAGCCCTTCACCCCGGCCGATCTGATCCCGGCCATCGAGATCGCATTGTCCCGCCACGAGGAAATCAAGGCCCTCGAGGAAGAGGTCAGCGACCTCAAGGAGCAGTTCGCCACCCGCAAGCTGGTGGAACGCGCCAAGTCCCTCCTGACCACCAAGATGGGCCTCACCGAACCCGAGGCCTTCCGCTGGATCCAGAAGACCTCCATGGACCGCCGGCTGAGCATGCGCGAAGTAGCCGAGACCATCATCAACCAGGTCAACTAGGGTTTCGGAGCGCACGCCCGGCCGCGCAGGCCGACAAGAAGAGGGCCCCGCCGTTAAGCCAAGGCGAGGGCCCTCCTCTTAAGCATTTCAAATTCCTCCTGGTTGATCGATCCCGCGTTCAGCAGATCCTGCGCCTTGGCAATCTCGTCGCTTGGGCTCGCGGCAACCCGGCGGATGTAGTCCTCGGTGGATGCCCGAGCGGCCCTGGACTGGTCGATGGCGCGTTCGTTCATGCCCTTGCCCCGGGCAATGATGTACACGAGCACCGTCAGGAACGGGAAGATGACCATAAAGATGATCCACGCGGCCTTCGCCCAGCCGCTCAGGCTCTGATCCCGGAAGAGGTCACTGATGACGGCAAAGAGTGCAAAGAGGTAGGCAAAGAACACCGCAGCGCTCAAAACCCACCAGACGATATTCCACAAGTTGTCCCAAAAATCCATACCGGTTTCCCGCTTTCGCTTCGGGTGCATTACGCCTGCCGATAGCCCCCAGCGGCACGACGACGGCGGGGTCTCCCCGCAGGTCTTTCCAGTATTGACGTCCCGCATCAGCAGAACCATGCTTCCCGGCCATATACGGGCGGCACAGGACAAAACTCCTGTATCCGCAGACCCCCGCTGTCAAAGCTTCTCCGGGGCGGCCCCGTTATGTGGTGGCGTGCACTGCGAGGATGGGCGGCCGCCCGCTTGGCGAAACTTAGCGCTGATGCTCCATATCTGAAATACTGGATATCAATGTATGGAGTTGGATAGACAGTGAGCAAAAAGCTGCCCGGCCGGAGAACCGGCCGGGCAGCTTGGCAGAACTCGGTTTAATCCAAACTAGATGGACTTGGCCTTGCCCTTGTTGGAGCTCTTGATCGGCCACGGGCCAACCTTCTCCTTGACCTGCATCTGTCCGTCGAGGCGCTGACCGGCGTCGGCGATGTCCCCAACCTTGTGAACCTTGATGGAGTTGGTGGAACCGGCCTGTCCGGGAGGCGAACCGGCGGCAATGACCACGAGGTCATCGAGTTCCACGAGGTCGTTCTCGAACAAGGTGCGGTCCACCTGGGCGGTCATCTGGTCGGTGTTCTCAGCGAACTCCACCAGCATCGGCTGGATGCCCCAGAACAGGGTCATGTAGCGGTAGGTTTCAGCAACCGGAGTGAAGGCCAGAACGGGCTTCTTCGGGCGCAGGCGGGAGAGCCGGCGGGCCGAATCTCCGGACTGGGTGAAGGTGCACACGAACTTGGCGTCCAGCTGGTCGGCAATCTCAACAGCGGCACGGGTGATGGCGCCGCCGCGGGTGCGCGGCTTGGAACCCAGGGCCGGAACGCGGTTCAGGCCGTGCTCCTCAGTGGACTCGATGATGCGTGCCATGGTGGTCACGGTCTCGATCGGGTACTTGCCCACGGAAGTTTCACCGGAGAGCATTACCGCGTCGGCACCGTCAAGAACGGCGTTGGCGCAGTCGGAAGCCTCGGCGCGGGTGGGGCGCGGGCTGTCGATCATGGATTCCAGGACCTGGGTTGCCACGATGACCGGCTTCGCCCAGCGGCGGGCCAACTCAATGGCGTTCTTCTGCACCAGAGGGACGTCTTCCAGGGGAAGCTCAACACCGAGGTCGCCGCGGGCAACCATGATGGCGTCAAAGGCGTCAATGATTTCCTCGATCGCAGCAACTGCCTGCGGCTTTTCGATCTTGGCGATGACCGGAACGCGGCGGCCTTCCTCGTCCATGATTTCGTGGACACGGCGCACATCAACGGCATTGCGCACGAAGGACAGGGCAACCATGTCAACGCCGGTGCGGATGGCCCAACGGAGGTCGGCCTCATCCTTGTCACTCATGGCGGGAACGCTCACAGCAACACCGGGCAGGTTCAGGCCCTTGTTGTTGGAGACGGGACCCGGAACGGTCACCTCGGTGACAACCCGGACGTCGTCCACCGCAGTGGCGCGCAGCGAAACCTTGCCGTCGTCCACGAGGAGGGTATCCCCCACGTTGACGTCATTGGGCAGGCCGGTGTGCGTGGTGGAGACAATTTCCTTGGTGCCGGGAACGTCTTCAATGGTGATCGTGAATACGTCACCCTTGTTCAGGTAATGCGGGCCGTCAACGAAACGTCCCAGTCTAATCTTGGGTCCCTGCAGGTCGGCGAAAATGCCGACCGGCTTGCCCAGTTCTTCCGAAGCGCGGCGCACGTTGTCGTAGACGGACTTATGTACGTCGTGATCGCCATGGCTCATGTTCATGCGAGCAACGTCCACACCTGCACGGAGGACCGCGAGCGTGTTTTCATAACTTGCGATTGCGGGGCCGAATGTGGCCACAATTTTTGCGCGTCTCATATGCTCTAGCCTAGTCTCCTTGCAGCGATTACGCATGAAGGCAGGCCGCTCTGACCTTCGGCAGCTTCCACTGCGCCCCGTGTTATTGGTCTCAAAAAACCTCGGGCAAGCACGCAGCGGGTCTTTCCCCGGACGATAAACAAACGCTTATTGCATGGATGCAGAGGCCGGGTCGGCCCGGATCCCCGGCCGGGCGGCTGATCAGATCCGGTTAGCGGGGCTGCCCGGAGGAACATTTACAGACAGCGGCAGGTCTCCTAGTAGGCTGGAAAGACGTGGAACCTGGCAGCAGGACACTACAAGCAAACGATTATCAGGAGCACCATGTCGGGAAGCGTGTCGCAGCCGCAGGACCAGTCAGCCGGCGGTGCTGCCCCGGGTCTGAGGGAACGCAAGAAGGCCCAGGTGCAGGCCCTGCTCCTGCAGACAGCCCGGGAACTGTTCTCCAAGAACGGATTCGCTGCCGTTACCGTGGACCAGATCGTGGAAACAGCCGGAGTCTCGCGCAGCTCCTTTTTTAGGTATTTCGACACCAAGGACGCTGCCCTGTTCCACTCCAGCAGGCAGGCGCTGGACAACATGGAGGCGGACTTTGAGCTCCGCAGCCAGACCGCCGAGCCGCGGGAAGCATTGCACCAGGCGCTGCTGCAGGCGGCAACGGACTACGAACCCCGGCGTCAGGAATACCTCATGCTGCGGCGGCTGATGCGGGAGGACCGCGTCCTTCGGGCCAGTGCTGCCGAATACAACCAGTCACTCCTGGCGGAAATGACATCCACATACCTGCGGACACTGGGTCCCGGGGACGAGCTGGCGGCCCGCGTGGAAGTGGCGGTCATGTGGGCGGCAGCCACCGTGGCACTGGAGTACTGGGTGCGCCTCGACGGCGACGAACTGCTCCCGCTCACCGTCCGTGCCCTGGCCGCACTGGCCTAAGCCACCGGGCCGGGAGACGAGAGCCTAAAAGCCCTCAAAGACGCAGCTTTCTATGACGCAGGGCCGGCGCCGGGTGGAATCCCCGGCGCCGGCCCTGGGAATCAGCAGTGCTGCCCAAACCCTACAGTGGGGTGATGGCCCGGTCCGTCGGTGCCACGGGCGCCGGCAGCCTGGTGGAGCCCATCAGCCACTGGTCCACCGCTGCCGCACAGGCACGGCCTTCGGCAATTGCCCAGACAATCAGGGACTGGCCGCGGCCGGCGTCACCGGCAGCAAAAATGCCGGGAGTGCCGGTCATGTAGTAGCCGTCGCGCACCACGTTGGAGCGCTCGTCGAACTCCGTGTGCACCTGGTCCGCCAGACCTGCGGGTTCCGGACCCGTGAAGCCGAGGGCGAGGAACACCAGGTCCGCGGGGATGATCCGCTCGGTTCCGGCCTTGGGGACGCGCCGGCCGTCCACAAACTCGGTTTCGGCAATTTTCACACCGGTGAGCCGCCCGTTTTCGCCCACGAACTCGACGGTGGAAGCGAGGTAGGTCCGCTCCCCGCCCTCCTCATGGGCACTGGCAGTTTCGAACAGGGTCGGATACATCGGCCACGGCTGATGCGCGGCACGTTCCGCCGGAGGCTGCTGGCCGATTGCCAGCGTCGTGACGGAGGCAGCCTGCTGGCGGTGCGCGGTGCCGAGGCAGTCGGCGCCGGTGTCCCCGCCGCCCAGGATGACCACATGCTTGCCCTCGGCGGAAATGGAGTTCCGGACCGGCTCCCCCGCCACTGCCCGGTTGGCCTGCACCAGGTACTCCATGGCAAAGTGCACGCCGGACAGTTCCCGCCCGGGGATGGGCAGGTCACGGGGCACGGTGGCGCCGGTGGCCACCACCACGGCGTCGTAGCGGCGGCGCAGCTGCTCCCAGCTGATGTCCCGTCCCACCTCGACGCCGGTGCGGAAGCGGGTGCCCTCGGCGCGCATCTGGTCCAGCCGGCGGTCCACCTGCAGTTTTTCCATCTTGAAGTCGGGGATGCCGTAGCGCAGCAGCCCGCCAATTTTGTCATCACGTTCGTACACGGCAACCGTGTGTCCGGCGCGGGTGAGTTGCTGGGCCGCGGCCAGGCCTGCGGGGCCGGAGCCGACGACGGCGATGGTCTTGTCCGTGAGCCGCTCGGGCGCGTGCGGGGTCACCCAGTTTTCGTCGAACGCCTGGTCAATGATGGAGACCTCAACCTGCTTGATGGTCACCGCCGGCTGGTTGATGCCCAGCACACAGGAGGCTTCGCACGGTGCGGGGCACAGCCGTCCGGTGAACTCCGGGAAGTTGTTGGTGGCGTGCAGCCGTTCAATGGCCTCGCGTCCCTTGTCCCGCCACATCAGGTCATTCCACTCCGGGATGAGGTTTCCCAGCGGGCAGCCCTGGTGGCAGAACGGAATGCCGCAGTCCATGCAGCGTCCGGCCTGAGCCTTCAGGACGCCCTTCTCCTGGGCTTCGTACACCTCTTTCCAGTCCATGATGCGCACCGGCACGGGCCGGCGGGGCTGGGTCTGGCGGTCACGTACTTTCAAGAATCCGCGTGGGTCAGCCACCGGTTACCTCCAAGATCTTGGTCCATGCTTCGGCGCCGTCGGGGTCAAGGCCCGCTTCGACGGCGGAGGCACGGGCGTCCAGTACGGCAGCGAAGTCACGCGGCAGCACCTTGGTCATCCGGCCTGCGGTGTTGGCGAAATCCTCCAGCAGGGAGGCGGCCAGGACCGATTCGGTTTCCTCCACATGCCGGATCAGCAGGCCGCGGACAATGTCCGCGTCCTCGGCGTCCAGGGACTCCAGGCGCAGCTCGCCCTTTTCCAGCGAGTCCTTGTTGATCCGTTCGGGGCGAAGGTCCAGCAGGTAGGCGGTGCCGCCGGACATCCCGGCGCCGAAGTTCCGGCCCGTGGGCCCCAGGATCAGGGCCTGTCCCCCGGTCATGTATTCGCAGCCGTGGTCGCCGATTCCCTCGACCACCGCCGTCGCACCGGAGTTGCGGACCAGGAAGCGTTCACCCACCTGGCCGCGCAGGAACATTTCGCCGCTGGTGGCGCCGTAGCCGATGACGTTGCCGGCAATCACGTTGTGCGCCGCGTCAAAGACATTGGCCCGGTCCGGGCGGACGATGATCCGTCCGCCGGACAGCCCCTTGCCCACGTAGTCGTTGGAGTCGCCGAGCAGGCGCAGCGTGATGCCGGCCGGCAGGAACGCGCCCAGTGACTGCCCGGCCTGGCCGGTAAGGGTCACGTCGATGGTGTCCGGTGCCAGGGTGTCGATGCCGAATGTCCTGGTGACGGTGTGGCCGAGCATGGTGCCCACCGAACGGTCGGTGTTCACCACGTCCAGCGTGATGCGCACCGGATTGCGGTTCGCCAGGGCGTCGGCACTCATTTCGATCAACTTGTTGTCAAAATGCGAGTCCAGGTCATGGTTCTGCTTCACCATGCTGCGCATGGGCGTGCCGGGTTCGACGACGTCGGCGCCGCGCAGGATCGGCTCCAGGTCCAGGCCGTCGGCCTTCCAGTGGTCGATCGCGGCCCTGGTGTCCAGCAGCTCAGTGTGGCCAATGGCTTCCTCGAGTGAGCGGAAGCCAAGTTCGGCCAGGATTTCGCGGACTTCCTCGGCCAGGAACTCGAAGAAGTTGACCACGAATTCGGGCTTGCCGGAGAACCGGGCCCGCAGTTCGGGGTTCTGCGTGGCCACGCCCACCGGGCAGGTGTCCAGGTGGCACACGCGCATCATGACGCAGCCGGAGACCACCAGCGGAGCGGTGGCGAAGCCGAATTCCTCGCCACCGAGCAGCGCGGCAATGACAACGTCGCGGCCGGTTTTGAGCTGGCCGTCCACCTGCACCACCACGCGGTCCCGAAGGCCGTTGAGCATCAGGGTCTGCTGGGTTTCGGCGAGGCCGATTTCCCAGGGCGCTCCGGCGTGCTTGAGCGAGTTCAGCGGCGAGGCGCCGGTGCCGCCGTCGTGCCCGGAGACAAGAACGACGTCGGCCTTGGCCTTCGTCACGCCCGCCGCCACGGTGCCGATGCCGGCTTCCGAAACCAGCTTGACGTGGACCCGGGCGCTCGGGTTGGAGCGCTTGAGGTCGTAGATCAGCTGGGCAAGGTCCTCAATGGAGTAGATGTCGTGGTGCGGCGGCGGCGAAATGAGGCCGACGCCGGGCGTGGAGTGCCGGGTGCGGGCCACCCACGGGTATACCTTCTGCGCCATCAGCTGCCCGCCCTCGCCGGGCTTGGCGCCCTGGGCCATCTTGATCTGGATGTCCTGGGCATTGGTGAGGTACAGGCTGGTGACACCGAAGCGGCCCGAGGCCACCTGCTTGATGGCGGACCGGCGCTCAGGATCCAGCAGCCGCTCGGGGTCTTCGCCGCCCTCGCCGGTGTTGGACTTGCCGCCGAGCCGGTTCATGGCAATGGCCAGCGTCTCGTGGGCTTCCTGCGAGATCGAGCCGTAGCTCATGGCACCGGTGGAGAAGCGCTTGACGATGCTCGATACCGGTTCCACTTCTTCCAGCGCAACAGCGGGGCGCTCTCCGACGCGGAAGTCCAGCAGGCCGCGCAGCGTCATGAGGTTCCGGGACTGGTCATCCACGCCCGTGGTGTAGGCCTTGAACACGTCATAGCGGCGTTCCCGGGTGGCGTGCTGGAGCCGGAACACGGTCTCCGGGTTGAACAGGTGGGGCGGTCCTTCGCGGCGCCACTGGTATTCGCCGCCGTTGTCCAGCGGGCGGTGCGGATCCTCGATTTCGTCGTCGGGATAGGCGCTGGCGTGCCGGGCGGCAGCCTCCGCCGCGATCACGTCCAGGCCGACGCCGCCGAGCTGGGTCTGGGTGCCGTGGAAGAACTCATCCACCAGTTCCTGGCCCAGGCCCAGGGCCTCGAACGTTTGGGCGCCGCAGTAGGAGGCCACGGTGGAGATGCCCATTTTGGACATGATCTTCAGGACGCCCTTGCCCAGGCCCTTGATCAGGTTGGCGACCGCTTCTTCGCGGGTCACACCGGTGATGTCCCCGTTGCGGACCAGTTCCTCGCAGCTTTCCATGGCCAGGTACGGGTTGACCGCGGAGGCGCCGTAGCCCATGAGCACTGCCACATGGTGGACTTCGCGGACGTCGCCGGCTTCCACCAGCAGGGAAATCTTGGTGCGGTTGGCGCTCTTGAGCAGGTGGTGGTGCACGGCGGAGAGCAGCAGCAGCGACGGGATGGGTGCCCACTGCGCACTGGAGTCCCGGTCCGAGAGCACGATGTACTCGATGCCGCGGTTCACGGCGCCGGAAACCTTCTCGCAGATTTCTGCC
This sequence comes from Arthrobacter sp. TJ-58, assembly GCF_058269295.1. Classification (NCBI taxonomy): domain Bacteria; kingdom Bacillati; phylum Actinomycetota; class Actinomycetes; order Micrococcales; family Micrococcaceae; genus Arthrobacter; species Arthrobacter sp. TJ-58. The sequence continues at coordinate 299,814 of NZ_JBZCNM010000001.1, read as the reverse complement.
AGCCGGGCGCGCAGTTCCGCTTCGCCGCCCTGCGGCCGGTACAGGCCGCGGACCTTGAGCGCGATCTTCTCGCCGTCGGCGTTGGTCAGTTTGGCGATCTTGGCCAGCTGGTCGTTGTTGATCACCGGGAAGTTCAGGGCCACCTGGTGGGTGCGGACCTGGCCGGCGGCCAGCAGGTTGCCCACCGGCCCGATGGAGGCGCGCATGGAGGTCACCAGTTCCTCGCGGATGGAATCCAGCGGCGGATTGGTGACCTGGGCGAAGGACTGCACAAAGTAGTCAAAGAGCAGCCGCGGGCGCTGCGAGAGCACGGCGATGGGCGTGTCCGAGCCCATGGCGCCCAGGGGTTCGGCTCCCGTGCGGGCCATCGGGCCCAGCAGGATGCGCAGTTCTTCCTGCGTGTAGCCGAAGGTCCGCTGGCGCCGGTTGATGGACGCCTTGGTGTGCAGCACATGTTCGCGCTCGGGCAGATCTTCCAGGGATACCTGGTTTTCCTTCACCCACTGGGCCCACGGGTTGGCGGCGGCCATCTCGGCCTTGATTTCCGAGTCCTCAATCAGGCGGCCTGCTTCGGTGTCCACCAGGAACATCTTGCCCGGGGAAACCCGGCCCTTGCGGACCACCTTCGCCGGATCAATGTCCACCACGCCCACTTCGGAGGCGAGCACCACCAAGCCGTCCTCGGTCACCCAGTAGCGGGCCGGGCGCAGGCCGTTGCGGTCCAGGACCGCGCCCACGGAGGTGCCGTCGGTGAAGGACACGGCAGCGGGACCGTCCCACGGTTCCATGAGGGTGGAGTGGTACTGGTAGAAGGCACGCCGGGCCGGATCCATGGTGGCGTGGTTTTCCCAGGCCTCGGGGATCATCATCATGATGGCGTGGGTGATCGGCCGGCCGGAGAGCATCAGCAGTTCGGCAACCTCGTCAAAGGACGCCGAGTCCGATGCACCGGGGGTGCAGATGGGGAACAGCTCTTCCGGGGTCTCCCCCAGCAACGGGTTCTTCAGCTGGGACTGCCGGGCGCGCATCCAGTTGCGGTTGCCCTTGACCGTGTTGATCTCGCCGTTGTGCGCAATGGTGCGGAACGGCTGGGCCAGCGGCCAGGACGGGAAGGTGTTGGTGGAGAAGCGGGAATGGACAATGCCCAGCTTCGTCTTGAAGCGCGGGTCCGATAGGTCCGGGTAGAACGGTTCCAGCTGCGCGGTGGTGAGCATGCCCTTGTAGACCATGGTCTTGGAGGACAGCGAGGGGAAGTAAACGCCGAACTTGTTCTGCGACCGCTTGCGCACGCGGAAGGCGCGGGCATCCAGGTCGGAGGCATCGCCGTCGGCCGGAGCCAGGAACACCTGGGCAAAGTGCGGCATGCAGGCCCGGGACATGGCGCCCACCAGGTCGGCAACCACGGGAACTTCGCGCCAACCCAGGACGGTGAGGCCCTCCGACTCGGCCATGGCTTCCACGCCGGCGCGGGCGGTGTCCTGCTCCCGGCCCTCGGTGGGCAGGAACGCGGTGCCGACGGCGTAGGCGCCGGCCGCGGGAAGATCAAAGGAAGTCACGGCCCGGAAGAATTCATCCGGCACCTGGGTGAGCAGCCCGGCGCCGTCGCCGGTGCCTTCATCAGCACCCACGGCACCGCGGTGCTCAAGGTTGCGCAGGGCGGTCAGGGCGGCGTCGACGATGTCGTGCCCGGGCTCTCCGCGCAGGGTGGCAATCACGGCCAGGCCGCAGGCGTCCTTTTCATTCTCGGCCCGGTACAGCCCGGAATCCGCCGGGAAGTTGGCGAATCGGGTGAAGGGTGAGAGCACAGATGAAGCGTCTGCTTCGCCGGGCGGAAACGGTTCAGTCATGAGAGGTAAGTCCTTCCCCCTGATTGAGAGCTGGGAGGGGACAGCGCTGGCCCCACGGCGGCAGGCCTAAGCGCTCCGCGGTGTTTCGGTTCGCCGTGGAAGAGAGATGCGGGGTGGTTCCCCTGTTCCCTCCCGGGCGGCCACATCAACGTGGCAGAAGCACCCGCCGGGAGGGTAATCCGGGCCGGGTGCTACTTGGCAGTGCCCGGGTTTCCGGGCTTACGAGAATCGATGTCCTCGTTTTTTGTCTCTGCGAGATTAGCACGCGGCCGCTTGGTTGACGGGACGGATCCGGAATCCTGCAGTTCCGTATCGGTGTCGTTATCTGCGCCGTCTTCGGCTGCCACGGTTGCCGGCTCCCTTCCGGGAAGGTAAAGGGAGTCGCTGCGCCCTTTACCCGCGCGGATTGTGAGGAAAATGAACATGCCCACGGAGAAGAGGAAGATCAGAATACTGGTCCAGACATTGAGCCGTTGTGTGACGCCGAGGAACGTAATCATTTCGGCGTCGTCGATGCGCAGGAGCTCGATCCAGAGTCGGCCCACGGTGTAGAACGCAGCATAAATCCAGAACAGGCGTCCGCCGCGCAGCCGGAACCGCTTGTCCAGGGCCAGCAGCAGGACCACGCCGGCCAGGTTCCACAGGGACTCGTAGAGGAATGTCGGATGGAACAGCGTGCCCGGCGCCGTTCCTGCGGGGAAGTTGGCGTTGTTGGGGTCGATTTCCAGGCCCCACGGCACGTCGGTGGGACCACCGAAGAGCTCCTGGTTGAACCAGTTGCCCCAGCGGCCCACGGCCTGCGCCAGCAGCAGCCCGGGGGCGCCCGCGTCGGCAAAGGCGGAGAGCTTGATCCCGGCACGCCGGCAGCCGATCCAGGCGCCGAAGCCGCCCAGGGCGACGGCGCCCCAGATGCCCAGCCCGCCGCGCCAGATCTGCGGGATCAGGGACAGGTCCCCGTCCGCGCCGAAGTAGGCGTCCGGAGACGAGATGACGTGGTAGAGCCGCCCGCCGATGATGCCGAAGGGAATGGCCCAGATGGCGATGTCCCAGACGGCCTCTTCGGGCAGTCCGCGGCGCTTCCAGCGCACGGAAGTCATCCACAGGGCCAGGATGATGCCGGCCAGGATGCACAGCGCGTAGGCGTGGATGGTGAGCGGCCCCAGCGAAAAACTGCTGAAGTCCGCGGACGGGCTGGGGATGCTGGCCGGAGCCGTCACGGACATCAGGTTCATTAGCTGCTCTTTCGGGTTCCGGTGCTCAGTTCACGGGTCAGGTCCGCCACGGCGGGGACGCCGCCGTCGCGCAGGGCAGCTACCAGGGCCGTGCCCACAATGACGCCGTCCGCGTAGGCTCCGATTTCCCTGACGTGGCCGGAGTTGGAGACTCCCAGGCCCACGCAGACCCGCTGCGCGCCCGCTGCACGGGCGGCGGACACTACGTCCTTGGCGGCGCTGCTCACCGAGGTGCGGGCGCCGGTGACGCCCATGATGGACACGGCGTAGACAAAACCGCGGCTGGCGGCCACGGTGCTCTTCATCCGTTCAGGAGTGGAGGAGGGGGCCACGAGGAACACCCGGTCCAGGCCGTACTTGTCCGAGGCCGCCATCCATTCGGAGGCTTCGTCGGGGACGAGGTCCGGAGTAATCAGGCCCGCTCCCCCGGCTTCTGCCAGCCGGCGGGCAAATTCGTCCACGCCCATGCGTACTACGGGGTTCCAGTACGTCATGACCAGGACGGCGGCGTCGGTGGCGGCAGTAATGCCGGCAACGACGTCGAACACCTGGCTGACACGGAAACCGGAGGCCAGGGCTTCGGTGGTGGCGGCCTGGATGACGTGGCCGTCCATGACCGGATCCGAGTACGGAATGCCGATTTCGATCAGGTCCGCACCGTTGCGTGCCAGCGCAATACCGGCGTCGATGGTTTCCTGCACCGTGGGGTAGCCGGCGGGCAGGTACCCGATCAGGGCGGCACGGCCGTCCGCGGCGGCACGGTCGATGGCTGCCGCTGACTTGCTGGCGGCGGTGGTGCCGGCTCCGGATGTGTTGTCCACTGCGGTGCTCACAGCTGTTCTCCCTCTTTGCCGATTTCTGCTTCGGCTGACTTGTCATCCAGCAGGTTGAACCATTCCGCGGCTGTTGCCACGTCCTTGTCCCCGCGGCCGGACAGGTTCACCAGCACGATCTTCTCGGACACGTCTGCTCCGCCGTCGGCCGCTTCAGCGGCAATCCGCTGGCCCACCTTGATGGCCCCGGCCAGTGCGTGCGCGGATTCGATGGCGGGGATGATGCCTTCGGTGCGGCAGAGCAGCTGGAAAGCGTCCATGGCCTCGCTGTCGGTGATGGGCTCGTAGGAGACCCGGCCGATGTCCGAGAGGTAGGAGTGCTCCGGGCCGACGCCCGGGTAGTCGAGTCCGGCGGAGATGGAGTGCGATTCCACGGTCTGCCCGTCTTCATCCTGCATCAGGTAGGAGCGGGCGCCGTGCAGCACACCGGGGCGGCCCAGGGTGATGGTGGCCGCATGCCGGCCGGTTTCCACGCCGTCGCCGCCTGCCTCGAAGCCGTAGATCTTCACTGACGCGTCATCCAGGAAGCCGTGGAAAATACCGATGGCGTTGGAACCGCCGCCGATGCAGGCGCACACGGCGTCGGGCAGCCGGCCGGTCTGTTCCAGGATCTGGGCGCGGGCCTCTTCGCCGATGACTTCGTGGAAGTAGCGGACCATGGCCGGGAACGGGTGCGCTCCGGCGGCGGTGCCCAAAAGGTAGTGGGTGTTGTCCACGTTGGCGACCCAGTCACGCAGCGCTTCGTTGATGGCGTCCTTCAGTGTGGCGGAGCCGTGCGTGACCGGGATGACGGTGGCGCCGAGCAGTTCCATCCGGGCCACGTTCAGGGCCTGCCGGCGGCAGTCTTCGGCCCCCATGTACACCACGCACTCAAGGCCCAGCAGGGCGGCCGCGGTGGCACTGGCCACGCCGTGCTGGCCGGCACCGGTCTCGGCGATGATGCGGGTCTTACCCATCCGCTTGGCCAGCAGCGCCTGGCCCAGCACGTTGTTGATCTTGTGGGATCCGGTGTGGTTCAGGTCTTCGCGCTTGAGGAAGATCCGCACCCCGCCGGCGTGCTGCGCAAAGCGCTTGGCTTCGGTCAGCAGTGACGGGCGGCCCGAGTAGTTCTTGTTCAGATCCGCAATCTGGGCGCGGAACTCGGGGTCGGCTTTGGCCTTCTCGAAGGTGTCTTCCAGCTCATCCAGGGCAGCGATCAGGGATTCGGGCATCCATCGCCCGCCGTACTCGCCAAAGTAGGGTCCGGCGGCATGGCGCAGCGAGCCGTGCACATTCAGGAAGGCCTCGGCCACCTCCTCCGTGACGGTTCCGGCCGCGGCGTGCTGGGCGTCGTCCGCGGGCGCGGTGTCAGCGGCGGGTGCTGGTGCTGCGGCGTTGCTCTGTGCCGCGCCTGTCATATCCGGGTTCCCGGTCATGGGGCTGGTTCCTGTCCTGCTTTGGTCCGGGCGGCGGACCGCCCGGACAGGGAAGATATTGCTCTGTCTGTGCCTGCCGTCAGCTTCTGCCGGAACTGCTGCGGGCGGCAATCGCCTCTCGGCCGGTACGGGTGAACTCGGCAATGGTGGCAGCCGGATCGTTGTGGCGCACCAGTGCCTCGCCCACCAGGACGGCATTGGCGCCGTCCGCAGCGTACTGCTCGACGTCGGATGCGTCCCGGACGCCCGATTCAGCGATCACGAGCGCTGCGGCGGGGATGCTGCCGGCCAGCGGCGCGAAGACCGAACGGTCCACGTCCAGGGTTTTCAGGTTGCGCACGTTTACGCCGATGATGCGGGCGCGGGCGGCGACGGCGCGTTCAACTTCCTGCGCGGTGTGCGTTTCCACCAGGGCATTCATGCCCAGCTCATGGGTGAGCGCCAGGAAGTCCTTGAGCCGGGCATCGTCCAGGGCTGCAACAATCAGCAGCACCAGGTCCGCGCCGTGGGCACGGGCTTCCCAGATTTGGTACTCATCAACGGTGAAGTCCTTGCGCAGCAGCGGGATATTCACTGCTGCGCGGACGGCATCGAAGTCCGCCAGGGAGCCGCCGAAGCGGCGCTGTTCGGTGAGCACGCTAATGACTGCCGCGCCGCCGGTCTCGTAGCTGGCGGCCAGTGACGCGGGGTCGGCAATTTCAGCCAGGGCGCCCTTGGACGGACTGCTGCGCTTGACCTCGGCAATGACGCGCAGTTCCCCGCGGGGGGAGTCATTGCCGCCCAGGGCGGCAAATGCGTCCAGGGCGGGAGCGGCCGCACGGGCACGCTCCCGCATCTGCTCCAGCGGAACCGACCGCCGGCGTGCCTCGAGGTCCTCGGCGACGCCGGCGATGATGTCGTCCAGGACGCTCATTTAGTGTCCGCTGTTGGAAAGCTTCGAGCCGCCTACGCCGTAGCCGGCCTTCTTCATGACAAAACCGACAAGGAGGCCGACGACGATGACGCCCAGGCCCACGCAGAACCACAGGGTGCTGGCGGCGATGAAGGCGATGCAGGACACCGCGGCACCGACGATCATGATCAGGACGCAGGTCCAGGCTGCGGGGGTGTTGCCGTGACCGATGGTCTCATCGTGGATGCTGGCGTGACGCTCGGCTTCATTTTCCGGCTTGGTGTCAACGTTGCTGCTGGTGGCGTTTGAGCTCATGGTAAATCTCCTCTAGACGAATCAGTTTCCATTCTGCCATTGACTGGCGGAAACTCTTTCACATATTGCGGTGCTTCGGTGCGCCCGACGGTGTGCCGGAGCGGGTGACATGAAAATCAGCGGTAGTTGGTGGGGTCGTCCCCGCGGGTCAGCCGGTCCCAGCTGTCGATCTCGTCCACGGGTTCGGGGCCGGCGCCGCTGTCAGCGGAGTTGTCAGCAGAGTTGTCAGCAGCCGCCGCGGACGACGTCGTCGTGCCCTCCCCCGCCGTGGTCTCCTGACCTGCTGTTTCCAGGCCTGCTGTTGTCGAACCTGCCTGCACGTCGGCGGATTCGCCCGCCGCAGCGGGTGCAGGTGCGTAGCGGCGCGAGGACTTCCAGCTGCGGCTGGCCACGGCCAGCCAGAGGCCGGTGAGCGCAACCAGGATTCCGCATACCAAAGCGGCCCACGGCATGGCGGTCAGCGTGATGACCGTGTTGTCCGCTCCGCTGACGCCGATGGCCTGCCCAATGGCGCCGGACGCACCCTGTGCGGGGTCGTTAATAACCGTCCAGCTGGCCGCCGCAATGCCCGCGCCGGAGATGAGGAGGATGACGCTGACAATCCAGCGGGCCACCGGTCCGGCGATGGAGGCCGCCAGGCCGGCGGTGATGGCGACGACGGCGAAGGCGGTGACCGCCGTCGCTGCGTCGGACCCCGAAACGGCCAGATCCGGGGTCTGGACGGCCGTGCGGGGCAGCTGGACATCCAGCCAGGTGCGCGTGGTGGTGGCAAAGGCTGCGATGCCGAAAAGCACCGCCGCCATAATGACGGTTCCCTTGCGCTGCCACCGTTTGGTGGGTGTGCTCACTGCGGTACTTCCTGCTCTGAGAGGTGGAACTTCTATGATTTGGAAAACTGCTCTGTGCTGGAGAACTGCTCGCTGCTGCTCAACTGCTCGGTGCTGCTGACGGTTTCCAGGCTTCCGGCGATCAGCGCCGCACGCAGCGGTGCCGCTGCCTTGTTGACGGTTTCCTGTGCCTCGGCTTCCAGGTCGGAGTCCGCAACAATTCCGCCGCCGGCCTGGACAAAGGCCTTGCCGCCCCGCAGCAGCGCGGACCGGATGGCGATGGCCATGTCCATGTCCCCGGCGAAGTCCAGATAGCCCACCACGCCGCCGTAGATGCCGCGGCGGTGCGGTTCCAGCTCGTCCAGCAGGCGCAGGGCGCGCGGCTTGGGGGCACCGGACAGGGTTCCCGCCGGGAAGGTTGCGGCGAGGACGTCGTAGGCGCTGCGCTGCGGGGCGAGTTCGCCGACGACCGTGGAGACCAGGTGCATGATGTGGCTGAAGCGCTCCACCTCCATGAACTGGGTGACGTCCACGCTGCCGGGAACGCACACTTTGGAAAGGTCATTGCGGGCCAGATCCACCAGCATCAGGTGTTCGGCGCGTTCCTTCTCATCCGCCAGCAATTCATCAGCCAGCGCCCGGTCCAGTTCCGTGGTCTTTCCGCGCGGCCGGGATCCGGCGATGGGATGGGTAATGACTTCGCTGCCCGTGACCGTCACCAGCGCTTCGGGCGAGGAGCCGACGACGGCGAACGGGTTGCCGCGCGAGTCCTCGAAGTTGAACAGGTACATGTACGGGCTCGGATTGGTGTTGCGCAGGACGCGGTACACATCCAGCGCGTCCGAGGCGCACTCCAGTTCGAAGCGGCGGGAAATGACCACCTGGAACACTTCCCCGTCCACGATGGCTTCCTTGCCCCGCTGCACCGCCTTGGTGTATTCGGGCTTGGGCCAGGATTCTGTGACGCCGTCCGTGAGGGTGGAGGTGTCCACGGTGCCGCCGCGCAGGACGGAGACCGGCTGCGGGGTGGGTTCGGCCAGCCGCTGCAGCATCGATTCGACCCGGGCGACGGCGTCGTGCCAGGCTTCGTCCACGCGTTCGTCGGAGCCGTCCATGTTAATGGCGTTGGCCACCAGCATGACGGTGCCGTTCGAGTTGTCATGGATGGCCATGTCCGAGACCAGGTTCATGGCCAGCTCGGGCAGGTCCAGGTCATCGACGGGAGGGTTGGGCAGTTTCTCCCAGTGCCGGACGGTTTCCCAGCCGACAAATCCCACCAGTCCCGAGGTGAAGGGCGGCACGCCGTCCAGCCGTTCGGTTTTCAGCAGTTCGATGGTGCGGGCCACGGCCTCCACGGGGTTTCCGTCCACCGGCACCCCGGCCGGCGGCTCGCCGAGCCAGTGGGTTCCGCCGTCGTGCGTGGTGAGGGTGGCGCGGGAGGACGCACCGATAAAGGAGTAGCGGGACCAGACGCCGCCGGCGGCTGCCGATTCCATCAGGAAGGTTCCGGACGCGCCGGCAGTGAGCTTGCGGTAGATGCCGATGGGCGTGTGGGCGTCGGCCAGCACGCTCAGGTGGACCGGAACCACGCGGTGCTCAGCGGCGAGCGCCCGGAATTCCTCGAGGCCGGGGCGGATTACTCCAAGATCCTGCATGTGTGTTTTCTTTCCGTGTCAGCTGGAAGCGTCGGTCGCGGCCAGGACCGGCAGGTCCCGCCCGTCAAAGCAGGTGCGGGTTCCGGTGTGGCACGCGGCTCCCACCTGGTCCACGCGGACCAGCAGGGCATCGCCGTCGCAGTCCAGTGCCACCGACTTGACCCACTGGACGTGTCCGGACGTGTCGCCCTTGCGCCAGTACTCTTCCCGCGAGCGGGACCAGAAGGTCACACGGCCCGTGGTCAGGGTGCGGTGCAGCGCTTCGTCGTCCATCCAGCCGAGCATCAGCACCTCGCCGGTGTCATGCTGCTGGACGACGGCGGCCACCAGGCCGGCCGGGTCGCGCTTCAGGGCGGCGCTGATCGCAGGGTCCAGGCCGGGCGCCGGCGGGAATTCGGAAGAAGAAAGTGAAGGAGACATCGTATCGATTCTAGTGGGTGCGGCCGCTGCCCATTCGCCGTGAACCTCCCCGCTGTTCATGGAGCTTTCCACGCCGCTTTCGGGACGGGAGCTTATGGGGCGGAAACCGCGCCGCTACCGTGGAAGGAACGCCACCCGCGCCGGGACACACCAGATCAGCCGGGAAGGACCCCGCCATGACCGCTTCACCATCAGCTGCCGGCCCCGTAGCCGTGATTACCGGGGCTTCATCAGGCATCGGCGCAGCAACAGCCAGGGCGCTTCATGCCGCAGGATACCGGGTGGCACTGCTCGCCCGGCGGCGGGACCGCCTCGACGCCCTCGCTGCCGAACTCGGTGGAGGCGCCATAGCCATCGAGGCGGACGTCACCAGCCGAGCCGCCCTTCAGGCGGCCGCCCAACGGGTGAAAAGCGAACTTGGCGGCACCGACGTCCTGGTCAACAACGCCGGCGTCATGCTCCTTGGCGCGTTTGGCCCGGACCGCGATGACGACTACCGGACCATGGTTGACGTAAACCTGCTGGGTGCCATCACAGCTACTGAAGTGTTTTTGGACCAGCTTCGCGACGGCGGCGGTGACCTCATCAATATGTCCTCCGTGGCCGGCCGCACGGCGCGGCCCGGAGCCGCCGTCTACGCGGCCACCAAGTGGGGGCTGATCGGATTCTCTGACTGCATGCGGCAGGAGCTGCTGCCCGATGTCCGGGTGACGGTAATTGAACCGGGGTATGTGGCCACTGATCTGCCCACGCACATCACGGACTCCGCGGCACGCGAATCCACCGAGGAACTGTATTCACACATCACCGTTACCCCCGAGGACATAGCCGGTGTCATCGTATTTGCCCTGGCGCAGCCGCGGCGGATGGGAGTCAACGAGATTGTTGTCAGGCCGAGCAACCAGCAGCACTGACCCGCCGCCGGAAAACCTTTGGCGCTGATGCCGGCGGCACAGCCCGCCACCCAAGCCAAACGGTTCTTAACGTGCTAGTTTCAGCAGTGATGCGATTTGTACAGCCCTCCCGTGAAGTCCTGGCCGAAACGTTGCTTGCGGCCGGCCCTCAAGCACCCACTTTGTGTGAAGGCTGGCTGACGAAAGACCTTGCCGCCCACCTGTATCTTCGGGAGCATAAACCCGCCGCCGCACTGGGATTCTTCCTGAAGCCCTTTGCCGCGAAGACGGACAGGGCCATGGAGGAGACCACGGCCCAGGCAAACACCGTGGAAGGTTATGCCAAGCTGGTCCGCGCCTTCCGCTCCGGACCTCCGCGCCTGTCCCCCATGCGCCTTGGCGCCGTGGACAACAGCGCCAACCTCACCGAGTACTTCATCCACACGGAAGACGTCCGCCGCGCCGGTGACCGCTGGGCACCGCGCGCCCTGGACGCCGAGTATTCGGACGCTCTGTGGGCCGACCTCATCAAGCGTGCCGCCCTCCTGTACCGGGGCGTGGACCTGGGCATTGTGCTGGTCCGTCCGGACGGACCGCGGCACGTGGCCAAGCGTGCCCCCGTGTCCGTGGCCATCGTCGGCGAGCCGGGCGAACTGCTGATGCATGCCCACGGCCGCACCAAGCAGGCGCTCGTGATGTTCGAGGGGCAGCCGGACGCCGTCGCGCTCCTGCAGAGCGCGGAAATAGGCCTTTAGGCTCTTTAGTGCGGCGGTTTGATACCGCTGTTCCTTCCCCTCCGGCTGCGCTCGGTTCGCCCAGCACGTCATCCCGTTTCCCTGACTGCCGGGCGGGCTGACGGGCCTAGTCAGCCACCCGCGTCCAGGACCCCTATCGCTGCGGCGGGAACCGGGCCGGAGAGCCAGACGCCCGAATCCGACCTGTAAAAGGCGAGTCCCTGCGAGAGGGCCGCAGCGGTGTCCACCGTCAAGATGACCGGGTCCGCATCCCTGCGTCGTCCGACCTCCCGCGCCTGTTCCACATGCTGCACCGGCACTGAATGGCCGTGTACGGCCCGAATGCGGATGCCCACCTCTCCCCCAACCGGTGCAGGGCAGACAGCACCTCATCCACCTGCACCCACCCTTCAGCATCAAGCACCAGCCCATATCCGCGCGGAGCATGTCCAAGCGCACGGGACAACACCCTGCTGATTTCCACCCTGCCAGGAGGATCGCTCATGGTTTCCGCCTTTCCCTGTGCCGCAACGTGACTTGACTCACTCTTTATATTCGGTCAGGATGTTCCCGACCGACCAGTTGGTCGGCTTTATGGACGAGACAGAAAATTGGGGGGATTGATGGCTAGTTCCATGCAAAGCCGACCGACCACTGTGCTGGATCACGGCGGCAAAGGATTGGCCTCCGGGAAGCTGGGGCTGCTGCCCTCGACGGTGATTGGGCTGGCATCCACCGCACCGCTCTATTCCCTTGCCGCCACTCTGGGTTTCATTGTGGTGGCTGCCGGCGCCCAGGCACCCGCAGCACTGATCGCAGCCTTCATCCCGATGTGCCTGACTGCATTCGCCTACCGCGAGCTGAACACTGCAATTCCGGACAGCGGCACGGCGTTCACCTGGGGAGCCAAGGCCTTTGGCCCCCGGACGGGCTGGATGGCCGGATGGGGCGTTATGGTGGCGGGTGTCATCGTGATGGCCAGCCAGACAGAGGTTGCGTCCAAGTACCTACTGCTCCTGATAGGTGACGGCTCGATCGCTCAGAACAAGGTTCTGGTCACATCTTTCGGTGCGGTCATCATCGTGGTGATGACCTGGATTTCCTACCGCGATGTTGAGACGGGCGCCTGGACGCAGTACCTGCTGATGGCCCTCCAATATGCGGCAATCATCGCCTTTTGCATTGGTCTTTACTTCGCCATTGCTGCTGCGCCAACACTGGGGCTGGAATTCTCCTGGGACTGGTTCAATCCCTTCGCGACCGACAATCCTGCGGGGTTCATTCAGGGCGTGCTGATTGCCATTTTTATTTACTGGGGCTGGGACACCTGCCTGGCACTGGCTGAAGAGACAAAAAACCCGCGCACTACGCCGGGTTTCGCGGCACTTCTTTCCACCGTCATGCTGCTGGTCACTTATATCGGAATCACCGTCCTGGCCATGCTGTTTGCCGGAGTGGGAACCGAAGGCAAGGGATTGTCGAATCCCGACGGCGCCGAGGACGTCTTCTTTGCACTGCGCACCGACGCCCTGGGGTCCTGGGGCTGGCTGCTGGTCTTCGCCGTCGCGGTTTCAGCACTGGCCACCTGCCAGACGACAATCCTGCCCACCGCCCGCGGCACCCTGGCCATGGGCGTGTACGGAGCGCTGCCCAAGAGCTTTGCCGCCATTAGCAGCCTGTACAAAACCCCCAGTTATTCCACGGTGTTCACCGGAGCGGCCTCCCTGGTCTTTTACGTGGGAATGACGATCATCTCCGGCGACATTCTGGCCGACACCATTGAAAGTACCTCGTTGGCGGTGGCCATGTATTACGCCATCACCTCATTTGCCTGCATCTGGTACTTCCGCTCCAGCCTGTTCTCTTCCGCACGGAACTTCACCCTGCGCTTCGCCATGCCGCTCATTGGCGGACTGATGATGACCACCGTGTTCCTCTTCTCCGCAGTCAGCATGCTGGATCCGGAATACGGGACCACCACCGTCCTGGGCGTGAGCGGCACATTTGTCATGGGCATCGGCTCTCTCGCTGCAGGCCTTGCCGTGATGGCCGTCTGGTCACGCAGGCCGGCCGCACGGGACTACTTTGAGGGCCGGTCGCTCAACGCAGACACCCCCGTTCTGGTCCCCGAACACTAGGCACACCTTCCAACCTCCAATCCCCAACTCCATATCCCCATTCACCTAAGGAAAGTAAAGAATCATGCATATTCTCATCATCGGTGCCGGCGGCGTTGGATCCGCTGCAGCCCGCATCGCCTCCCGCCGTCCGTTCTTCGACCGGATGACCATCGCGGACTACGACGCGTCCCGCCCGGAAGCACTCGTCCAGACCATCGGAGATCCCCGGTACAGTGCCGCCCAGGTGGATGCCTCCAGCGAGGACAGCCTGGTGGAACTGATTTCTTCCAGCAAGGCAACGCACGTGCTCAACGCCGTCGATCCCCGCTTTGTCATGCCGATCTTCAACGCCTGCAAAACCGCCGGGGTAACCTATCTGGACATGGCCATGAGCCTGTCGATCCAACATGCAGAAGAGCCCTTCACCAAGACCCACGTCATGCTGGGTGACGACCAGTTCGCCGTCGCCGACCAGTGGACGCAGGACGAACAGCTGGCGCTGGTGGGCATTGGCGTGGAGCCGGGGCTCTCCGACGTGCTGGCTCGCTATGCCGCGGACGAACTGTTCGACGAAATCGAGGAAATCAGTGTCCGGGACGGAGCCAACCTCACCGTCGAGGGCTACGACTTCGCCCCCTCCTTCTCCATTTGGACCACCATTGAGGAATGCCTCAATCCCCCGGTGCTCTTTAACAAGGACAAGGGCGGCTGGTTTGCCGCGGAGCCGTTCTCGGATCCCATTACCTTCGAATTCCCCGAGGGAATCGGCGAAGTTGAATGCGTGAACGTGGAACACGAAGAAGTGTCCCTGATGCCGCGCTGGATCGACGCCAAGCGGGTGGACTTCAAGTACGGACTCGGAAACGAATTCATCGAGGTGCTGCGGACCCTGCACAAGCTGGGCCTGGACTCCACCGAACCGGTGACCGTGCGCGGCCAGCAGGTGTCCCCGCGCGACGTCGTCGCCGCCTGCCTTCCGGATCCCGCTTCACTGGGACCGCTGATGAAGGGCAAGACCTGCGCCGGTGTCCTGGTGAGCGGTGTCCTGAAGGACGGCTCGAAGGGCGCACGCTACCTCTACCATGTGGCCGACAATGAAGAGACCATGAAACGCGACGATTCGCAGGCAGTGGTCTGGCAGACAGCCATCAACCCGGTGATCGCCCTGGAACTGCTGGCCAACGGCGTCTGGAAGGGCGCCGGCGTTTTAGGCCCCGAGGCCTTCGACGCGAAGCCTTTCCTTGAGCTTCTGGCTGCAGAGGAGCCCGCCGGCTACGGTTCGCCGTGGGGTATCGTCGAGAAGTAGACCAGACCAGCAGAACCTGAGCGTCGGCGGCGCATTCCCTCCGCAACCCGAGGGGTGCGCCGCCGCTTTTATTTCCGGAGAACCACTGTAAATGACCACAGGCAGCAAGCAGGACAACATCATCGACTCCTACGTCGCGTTGCTTTCCGAACAGGGACTCCATGACGCGACCATCGAGGCAACCGCCCGCCACTGCGGGCTGTCCAAGGCCGGGCTGCTGCATCACTTTCCCTCACGGCAGGCCCTGGACGCCGGGCTCGTCAGCCGGCTGCGCACCCTGATTGATGACGACGTCGCAGCCATGGCTCAGGCGCCCGAACGCGCAGTGCACTACTACCTGGCATCGTCGCTGGACGAAGCGTCCCCGTTGGAACGCATGGTTGTGGCTGCAACGCGTTTGGCCCAGAGCGGGAATGAAGAAGCTGCCCAGGTCCTGCGCTCCGGCCGCGACCGCTGGTATGCCCTGCTGGTGGAAGCACTGGGAGATCCGGCACTGGCCAAGCTGGCGCTGCTGGCCGGTGACGGGCTGAGTTACCACCTGGACATTACCCGCGGTGCCCGCGACGGTTTCATGGGCGAGGGCACCCTGGACGAACTGGTTGCGCTGCTGGTGAACCGCCAACCGGCAGCCTGAACACTCTTCTGCCAGCAGCACGACGACGGCGGACGAGCCGCCGTCGTCGTGCCGCCGAAGTGAGTGAAACGCAAAAGGCACCCCGCCAAACGCCGGGGTGCCTTTATCCTGCCGGCTGATTATCGCCGGCTATTGGATTAGATGGTCGACGCGTCGATGACGAAGCGGTACCGCACGTCGGACTTAAGCACGCGCGTGTAGGCGGTGTTGATTTCGGTGGCGTCGATCAGTTCAATCTCCGGCGCGATGTTGTGCTCGGCGCAGAAGTCCAGCATTTCCTGGGTTTCGCCGATACTGCCGATGCCCGAGGAGGCGAACGAACGGCGGTTGCCCATGAGGCTGAACACGGAGATCGGCAGGGGCTCGGGCGGGGCGCCCACGTTGACGATGGTGCCGTCCAGGCGCAGCAGCGAGAGGTACTGCTGCATGTCCACCGGAGCGCTGACCGTGTTGATGATCAGGTCAAAGGTGTTGGCCAGCTTCTCGAAGGTGCCGGCGTCGCTCGTCGCGTAGTAGTGCTCGGCACCGAAACGCAGGCCGTCTTCCTGCTTGTTCAGCGACTGTGACAGCACGGTCACTTCGGCGCCCATGGCGGCGGCGATCTTGACGGCCATGTGGCCGAGTCCGCCCATGCCGACGACGGCGACCTTCTTGCCCGGGCCCGCATTCCAGTGGGCCAGGGGCGAGTAGGTGGTGATGCCGGCGCACAGCAGCGGCGCAGCTGCTTCGTACGGGATGCTCTCGGGAACGCTGAGAACGAAGTCCTCAACCACCACGATGGACGTGGAATACCCGCCCTGGGTGATGCTGCCGTCGCGGTCCACGCTGGTGTAGGTTCCGGTGTTGCCCTTGAGGCAGTAGTTCTCCATGCCGGCCTTGCAGTTCTCGCACTCGCGGCAGGAGTTGACCATGCAGCCAACGCCTACGCGGTCGCCGACCTTGTGGCGGGTTACCTCGGCGCCAACCTCGGCCACGGTGCCCACGATTTCGTGGCCCACCACCTGCGGGTACTTGATCTGACCCCATTCGCCGCGGACGGTGTGGATGTCAGAGTGGCAGACACCGGCGTACGCGATGTCGATCAGGACGTCATGGGCGCCGACGTCGCGCCGTTCGATGGTGGTGGGAACCAGGTCATCGGTGGGCGAGGTGGCGGCATAAGCGCGTGCGGTAGACATATTTCTCCATGCTGTGGGGGAAAACAGTGCCGGAGGGCACTTAATACACAAGTCGGCCCGGGCGCTATTTATTTCCCTGACCGCGGAAGGAGCCCCTGGCGGGACTCCTTCCGTATCGGCCGGGGTCAGCTAACGGACCGGGAACCCGGCCTCACGGATGGCCTGCTTGACCTGGTGGATGGCGTTGTCGGGACCGAAGTGGAACACCGATGCGGCCAGCACCGCGTCAGCCCCGGCGAGCACGGCTGCCGGGAAGTGCTCGGGCTTGCCGGCTCCCCCGGAGGCGATCAGCGGAACCTTCACCGCGGCGCGCACGGCACGGATCATCTCAATATCGAAGCCCTCGCGGGTGCCGTCGGCGTCGATGGAGTTCAGCAGGATCTCCCCCACGCCGCGGTCTGCCGCTTCCTTGGCCCAGGCGACGGCGTCGATCCCGGTCCCCCGGCGCCCGCCGTGGGTGGTGATCTCAAAGCCCGACGGCGTGGCGCCGTCGTGCGTGCGCCGCGCATCCACGGAGAGCACCAGAACCTGCGAACCGAAGTGGCGGGTGATTTCATCGATAACGTCGGGGCGGGCGACGGCGGCGGAGTTGATGGAGGCCTTGTCCGCACCGGAGCGCAGCAGTTTGTCCACGTCCGCAATGCCGCGCACTCCGCCTCCCACGGTCAGCGGAATGAACACTTCCTCCGCGGCCCGGGAGACGACGTCGAACACGTTGTCCCGGTTGCCCGAGGACGCGGTGACGTCCAGGAAGGTCAGTTCGTCGGCGCCGGCCTTGTCATACCGGTGCGCGAGTTCCACCGGATCCCCGGCGTCGCGCAGGCCCTCAAAGTTGATGCCCTTGACCACGCGGCCGGCGTCAACGTCCAGGCAGGGGATGACGCGGATGGCAACACTCATGTCGCTCTTCCCTAGATCCGGCAGGCGTGGATGGTGCTGACCAGGATGGCGCGGGCGCCGATCTCGTACAGCTCGTCCATGATCCGGTTGGTGTCGGTGCGCTTGATCATGGAGCGCACGGCCACCCAGTCGGTGTCCCGCAGCGGGGAAACGGTGGGCGATTCCAGGCCCGGGGTGAGGGTGGCGGCGCGCTCCACCAGGTCGCGGCGCACGTCGTAATCCATCATCACGTACTGCCGGGCGACCAGCACGCCGCGCAGGCGGCGGATCAGCACGTCCAGGCCGGCCGGGTGTTCGGCGCCCTTGCGGCCAATCAGCACGGCCTCGGATTTCAGGATCGGGTCGCCGAAGATCTCCATCCCGGCGGCGCGCAGGGTGGTGCCGGTTTCGACGACGTCGGCAATCGCATCTGCGACGCCCAGGCGCACCGAGGATTCCACGGCGCCGTCGAGCCGGACCACGGAGGCGTTGATGCCGCGCTCGGTGAGGTAGTCGCGCAGCAGGCCGTCATAGCTGGTGGCCAGGCGCTTGCCCTCGAGCTGCTCGATGGAATCGAAGTCGCCCACCGGACCGGCGAAACGGAAGGTGGAGGCGCCGAAGCCCAGGCTCATCAGCTCTTCGGCGTCCACCTGGGCGTCCAGGAAGAGGTCGCGGCCGGTAATGCCGACGTCGAGCGTGCCGGCACCGACGTACACGGCGATGTCGCGGGGGCGGAGGAAGAAGAATTCAACGTCGTTGTCCGGGTCCACCATGACCAGTTCGCGGCTGTCGCGGCGCTGGCGGTAGCCCGCCTCATTGAGCATGGCGGAGGCGGATTCGGACAGGGCACCCTTGTTGGGTACGGCTACACGGAGCATGGTTGCATCTTTCGCTGGAAGTTTGTCACTGCTTTAGGGAGTAATTCGACCGGCGGGCCACACGCTGAAAAGTCAGCGCGCGGCTAGAGATGCTTGTAGACGTCCTGCAGGGTCAGGCCTTTGGCGAGCATCAGGACCTGGAGGTGGTAGAGCAGCTGAGAGATTTCTTCGGCGCATTCGGCATCGGATTCGTATTCGGCGGCCATCCATACTTCGGCGGCCTCCTCAACAACCTTCTTACCGATGCCATGCACGCCCGACTCGAATTCGGCCACGGTGCGTGACCCGGCGGGGCGGTCCTGAACTTTCTGGCTCAGCTCGGCAAAGAGGTCTTCAAAGGTTTTCACATGGTCAAGGGTACGCGTTGGCGCGGCAGGTGATGGAATCGGGGTCGCGGTGTGACCTTGCCCCGATCTGCCCGCCCACCGAGCGTGACCAAATGGAGACATCCAGGCCTGACCACTACGTCCCATCGAATCCCCGTTACCGGCTTGGTCGGTGAGGTTCTCTGCAGAGGCGGCCGCGCTGGTGCCGAACCTGGCGGAGCGCGAGCACCTCACGCTTCAGGCTGCACGCATGAATGCTCGTCGCCGCCACAGCCCCGGATAAGTGCCTGAAACCGCACGTGGGTAGAATTTTTCATAGCCAGTCCCGCCCCGCACCGAGAGTAAAACCCACCATGGATAGCCACGCAGCGCCCGAACGCACCGTCACCGTATGGGAGGACGGCGAGCAGCTGGACTTCACCTTTGCCGACTGCATGAAGTACCACGGCCCGGGCTTCCCCGGCGGCGTCGCGCATGCCTTCGCCGCACTCGGCCGGGCGCTGCCGGAACTGGCGGCGCGCGCCCCGGGCGGACGCGTGGAGCGCCGCAGTATCCGGATCCGCACCCCCTTCGGCGGCCCCGGCGGCCGCGACGCCTTCGAATTGGTGACCCGCGCGGTCACCGGGGACCGCTTCACCGTGCTGCCGGAACTCGCCCGGCCCGAGCGCGGCAACACCCTGGCCCGCTACGTATTCGAGATCAGCGCCGGAGACGTGACCGTCACCTGCGTGCTCCGGGACGAGGGAATCGTTGCGGACGAGTTCATCGAGCTGACCGCGAAGCCGGACAAGACCGCCGCGGAGCTGGCCCATCTGGAGGTCCTCAAGCGCGAAATGCGCGACCGGATCCTCGAACGCGATCCCGACATGGTCTACGACCTGGAGGGCTGACTCACGGCCCGTTGGAATCCTGGCCTTGCACCTTATCCGGTGATACGACGAGTAGATCAGGCTTGCTGACATCCCCGCCGCGAAGCCGAACCGCACCGGCGCTGTCGGGGAGGCGGTCAGGCTCCGATGCAGATGACCTGTTTGACCCAGCCACCGCCGGCTTCAAGGGCTCGGGGCGCGTCCGCGATCTTCTCAAGCGGATACATGTCCCGAATGACCGAAGTTCCTGACACAGTGTCGGTATGATGTTGTTCGTCGGACAGAACGGTCTGTCCTGAAACAGCTGGAAGGACACAAATGTATGCCCGGGCACTGCGGCAGTGGAACGACAGTGGGGCCGCCCTTTCAGGCAGCCCCACGCTGGATCTGCTACCGAAGTCGGCTTAGCTAGCGGCGGCAAATGTCCTGGATGCGAACCGCTGACGCCATGGCCGCGTAGCCTGCGTCGTTGGGGTGCAGGTGGTCACCCGGATCGAACTGGGGGCGAAGGCGGCTGCGGTCGCGGGGGTCGCGGACCGCTGCGTCAAAGTCGATGACGGCATCGAATTCTCCCGATGTGCGGATCCAGGAGTTCACGGCCCGGCGGTCCTGCTCACCCGCGTCGCTGTAATACCCTGCACCGCGGTAGGGAGTGAGGGTGGCACCCACCACCCTGATGCCGTGGTCATGGGCCCGCTCGATGAACTGCCTGTAAACGGCGATCAGCGATGCAGAATCCAGGGCTCCCGCCGATTGGCCTATGTCGTTGATCCCCTCGAGGAGGACCACGCTGCGCACACCGGTCTGGTCGATAACGTCGTCCTCGAAACGTGACAGTGCGGAGACCCCGGCCGTACCGGCATCCTCCAGCACCCGGTTACCGCTGATTCCGGAATTGATGACGCCGCACTGCCTGCCCTCGGGCCGGCGGAGCAGCCGGTCCGCAACCTGGTCCGGGTACCGGAGATTGGCATCGACGGTGGAGGCATATCCGTCAGTGATGGAGTCACCAAAGAAGACCACGGAGCCAAGTGCATTCGACGTCGTATCCACCCCTTCCAGAAAGTACCGTGAGGTGTCCAGCTCTTCATAGGACGCCGACGGGCTGGCGGTGGCGTCCCCTGCTGCGCGGTATGACGTCGCCATTCCCAGGCTGTGGACGGACGCCGGTCCCGTTGGTCCGGGCAGATACATGCTGACCGTCAGGTCGGAATCGCTTTGAACCGGCAGCTGCACCGGATCGGAGACCCACTCGGCGCCTGCGGGGATCGTCACTGATGCGGCGCCGTCGAACGTCACCTGGCGCAGCTGGCCCGGATCCGGATCCGCAGCGGCGGAGCCGGGATATGCCGTGGCCGCCCCGACCACCAGCGCGGTGGTTCCAAAATCGTTGCTGATGCGGATGCGGAAGCTGTCTCCGCCGACGGACAAATGGGCGGTTTGCCGGAGGGTGGTGTCGGTGAACCCTGCTCCGGAAATAGTGTCCTCGGCGCCGGCCGGCGTCATGGCAGCAGCCCAGCTGCCGATCCACCGCGGTGAGGAATGCGTTCCGCCGGAGGTGCCTTCAGGCTCCACGGTGCTGGAGCTGGCTCCATCGCCGGGAGTGGTGTCCGGATCGGTTTGAGCTGTCATTGCCGCACCGGTGGCTGGAAAACTCAGAGCGGCAGCTAAAAGGCCGGCCATAACGAAACCGGCCCGAGTGGTTGGTGGTCTCACGGTGCACTCCTTTGTGCTGGTTTTCCGGGTGGCGGAGGCCAGCCGTGGAGTCACGCTAGCACCGGGGTTCGTGCCGGAAACCCTGACGGGACAAGGTCACCGCAACGTCACAGCGAAACGCGCCCTACGGTTGTTTTGATCCGGCCTGTCACTAAATGTGGGAGCCCGCGCTCATTCTCCGGTTCGCTGCACACTCGGATTCCCCGCTGCGCAGTCACGAGAAGCTGCCCGGACGGCTGTCACCGGACGGTTGCGGGCCGCAACAGCAGCCACGTTCCGGCGGCCGAAAGCACAACCGCACCGATGGCTGCGACCATGAGCCACCAGAGGTGGAAGGCGGCGGCAATTGCTGCCGCCTGGGGTACGAGAATGATTGCCGCCACCAGCAGGGCGAGGACCACGACGGCCGCAAGCAGTTGGGGGCCACGTGCGCCGAAGCGCACCCAAGCCGCGGCAAAGACTCCCCCGATCGTCAGGGTCGCCAGTACTCCGAGGAAGACGATGGGCAGCAGGCGCAGTGGGTCGCCGCCTCCGAGGACATGGATGTCGAAGATGTAGAAGCCGGCGAACCAGTGATCCGTGGCGATTTCGACGGCATTCAGTGCTGCCAGAATCAGGGCGACATAGGCGGCGGTGACTGCGTTCCAGATGAGGGTGCCGGCCACGAAAGCCCGCCGGGTTGCTCCGAGAGCCAAGGCGAACGGGAAGGTTGTTGCGACGCTCGCGACACCGAGATAGCCGAAGAACCCCACCAGGGCGTACACGATTCCCGGGTTGCTTTGAGATCCTTGGACCCATGCCTGTGTCCCCGGCTGGCTGCCGGAGCGCCAGAAGATCAGTGCGATGAGAACCGAGATAACGGCGACCGCAGCTGCGATGGCCAGTGGCACGATGAAGGTTTCCGTCCTCCGGTTGAGGTGGAATTTGACGGTTGAGACGACGGCGCTCATGCGCGGACCCCTTTCTGAATCCGAACCGGTTCCGGTGCGCCCGCCCCGAACCCTGCAACGAGTTCCTGGAGGGTCGCCGGTGACGTTGTGGCTCCGAGCGTGCGTGCCTGAGCATGGAAATCTTCGTCGGCCGTTCCGCTGACAGTGGCTGATTTCAGGTTGCCGACCGTGTGGGACAGAAGCACAGTTCTGCCAGCTGAAAGCCGCTCGACCGCCTCCGTCGACCCGCTGACGGTGAGGGCAAGACCGGGTGTTTCTTCGCTGCCGCAGTCGACGCATATCCGGCCGCGGTCAACAATCACCACACGGTCAAAGAGGGCTTCGGATTCCTCGATGAGGTGGGTGGAGAGGATCACGGTGCGGGGATGTTCCGTGTAATCGCGGAGAAGTATGTTGTGAAACAGCGCCCTCGCCGTGACGTCAAGACCGAGGTACGGCTCGTCAAGCAGGGTGAGGGGCGCGCGGGAGGCCAGGGCGAGAACGATGGCGACGGAGGACAGCTGACCCCGGGAGAATTTCTTGATCGGGGTTTTGTCGGGAATACGGAATCCCTCCACCAGTTCGGCAGCAACGTCCGCGTTCCAATCCGGCGCAAATTCGGGGGCGATTCGCAGGACATGGCGCAGCAGATAACCGTCGGGATACCGCTGGTTGTCACGGATGAAGCTGACCCGGGACAGGACCGCTTCATTTTCAAAGGGATTTTCCCCGAACACCGCCACCGTGCCCGAGCTGGGCCGGTCCTGGCCCGCGAGAAGTGACATGATGGTGGTTTTGCCGGCACCGTTCCTGCCAAGGAGCCCGCAGATTGCACCCTCAGGCACGCTGAGGGTGACGTCCTCCAGCGCCGTCGAGCGCCCGAATATGCGGCTCACGGAGCGGATATCGATTGCGTTAGTCATACGGGATCCTGTTCCTGGTCGATCATCGAATGCAGTTCGGCGGGCGTGATATCCAGAACCGCGGCTTCTTGAAGAAGCGGCTGCAGAAATTGTTTGCGGAACTCCTCGCGCCGCTGGGTAAGGAGGATTTTGCGTGCTCCGGTTGCAACAAACATTCCGATGCCCCGCTTCTTGTAGAGCACGCCCAGGTCCACGAGCATGTTCACGCCTTTGCTGGCGGTGGCGGGATTCATCTGGTGGAACAGGGCGAAGTCGGTGGCCGAGGGCACCGCGGCCTCCTCCGGATAGGTTCCGGCCACGATGTCGTCAGCAACCCGGGCAGCGAGCTGCTGGAAGATCGGCCCCTCACCTGTGAACATGGCCCTGACGCTAGTCCATTAGTGGACTAATGGACATAGGTATTTGAAAGAAATCTCGGGGTGCCTTGAATCGACCCGTGGACGGCTGGCCAGCGACATCACCTGCCAATCGTCGTAGCCTAAGGTGCGTTCCTAAACGACGCATTCCTGCCATCTCAATGGAGAGAAAATGACAGTCAGCACCACCTCAGGCTCTGCCAGCGTTCCTGCAGCCCCCACCGATGCCGCTGCAGTCTCCCTGCGTCCCCTGGCTATCGGCGAAGTACGCATCACCGGCGGGCTGTGGCACCAGCGGGCCGAAGCGAACCGCGGCGCCTCCATACCCCAGGGCCTGGCGCGCCTGCACGCGGCAGGCAATATCAGGAACCTGGAAATTGCCGCCGGAATTGCCGAGGGCGAAGCTGTAGGGCCGGTGTTCGCCGACTCGGACGTCTACAAGTGGTTGGAGGCCGCTGCCTGGGAATATGCACGGTCCGGCGATGAAGGCCTCCTTCACGACCAGCTCGAACTCACCCGGACCGTCTCCCGGGCACAGGCGCCGGACGGCTATATCGATTCCGTGGTGCAGATACGCGAGGGAGAACGCTATCGGGAGCTGCCCTGGAGCCATGAGCATTACTGCATGGGCCACCTGATCCAGGCCGGCGTCGCCCAGGTGCGGGCCACGGGCTCGCGGGAACTGTTGGATGTGGCGGTCAGGGCCGCTGACCACTTGGTGGACACGTTCGGCCCGGACAAACGGCACGACGTCGACGGGCACCCCGTCATTGAAACGGCGCTGGTGGAGTTGTACCGGGAAACCGGAACCCCGGAATACCTCACGCTGGCCAAGTACTTCGTGGATGCGCGCGGGTGCGGGCTGATGGCCTCCTACGGCAAGGAGCCCACATATTTTTCCGATCGGGTTCCGGTGCGGGATGCCGACACTGTGGAAGGCCACGCCGTCCGTGCCGTTTATCTGGCCGCCGGTGCCGCGGACGTGGCCATGGAAACCGGCGACCAGGACCTGCTGCAGGCGCTGGAAATCCAGTACGCGTCCATGGAACGGTCCAAGCAGTACATCACCGGCGGACTCGGGTCCCGCTGGGAAGGAGAATCCTTCGGGGACCCATATGAACTTCCCACGGACCGCGGTTACGCGGAAACCTGTGCCGCGATCGGTGGAGTGCAGCTGGCGTGGCGCCTGCTGCTGGCCACCGGCGCCCCGGGCTACGCCGACCAGATTGAACGGATGCTCCTGAACGGATTCCTTGCCGGGGTATCCCTGCGCGGCACCGAGTACTTTTACGTCAATCCGCTGCAGCTGCGCGGGGACGCCTCACCGGAGGAGAACCGCAGCCCCGCCCACGGACGCCGCGGCTGGTTTGACTGCGCCTGCTGTCCACCCAACATCATGCGCACCCTCTCCAGCCTTGACGCCTACATGGCAACTGTCGCCGCCGGGGAACCGGAGATCCCCACCGTACAGATCCACCAGTACGCTCCCTCCGCCATCCAGGCAGCCGGCCTGAACCTGACGGTGGAAACCGGCTATCCATGGGACGGGGCCATACGGATACGGGTGGAATCTGCCCCGGCCGCCGCCACGGCCATCGAAGTCCGCGTGCCGTCGTGGGCACGGGGCGCAACGCTTGAGGGCCGTGCCGTTGCCCCGCGAACGTATGCCCGCGTGGAGCGGCTCTGGCACAGCGGTGACGAAGTGCTGCTGCAGCTGCCGCTGGAACCGCGGCTGACCGCTGCAGACCCGCGTATCGATGCCGTCCGCGGCTGCGCGGCAATCGAATACGGACCCCTGGTCTACGCGCTGGAGCAGGAAGACCAGACGGCGCCCGTCGATTTCCTGACCCTGTCACCGGAGGCACCGATCACGGCACAGCACCACCCTGATTTGCTGGGCGGCATTACGGTCCTGTCTGCCCGCGGCGGGGCGGACACCCCGCATGCGGAGGCGCGCTCACCTTACGCACCTCTGGGCGGACCGCAGCCGAGGGCCAGCGGAAAACTCCAGCTCACTGCCATTCCGTACTATGCGTGGGCTAACCGCGGACCGCAGCCGATGCGCGTCTGGACACCGGTCCTTTAAGTTCCGAGGTCCCACACCTCGCACTGCATCAAGCTTGTGGATCCGTTCGCCGGCTGGCCAGGGATCAGATCCCGGGTGCCGGCTGCCCGTCCACCTCGTGGATGGTGGGGATGACTTTTGTTCCGGTGGCGTCCAAGCTCAGCGTAATTGTCAGTGGCCGCCGGTATTCATCCATGGCAAGGATTTTATGGTGCGTCAACCCTATTCCGCTGTACTTGCCCGTTCTGATTAGCAGTGACGGATACGGCACCGTGATGTTGTATTCACGGCGCAGGTTCTCCGCGATCCGTTGGTAGATCTCTTTCCTGCTGGAGAGCGCTACGCGGATAACGTTGGCTGTGCTCCCAAACATCACCACGAGACCGAGGTTGTCCACGAGATCACGGCCGCCGCCAATAGCGTCGCTTATTTCCCAGCCAACAAACAGGGTTGCCGGCGTCAGGACGAACACCAAAGCAACGGCACCCCACACTTTCGCCCCTCCGGCCCGGAGTATCTCGCTGGGCACGGATGAATTCGGAGTCATTGCCACTTCGTTCCTGTCTCTGGACGCGGGATCAGAGACTATCCTTGGCCGGCGCTGCGGTAGCGCAGAAGCAGCGTGTCGCCGCCGCGGAGGATGTGCGCCAGTTCCAGGCGGCGCGGGAGAACCGCCTCGGGAGCGCCGGCCGTGATGCGGAGCGCGCTGCCCGCCGCCATCAACGGACTGACGGTCAGGCACAGATCGTCCACCAGCCCAGCGGTTTGGAACGATCCGAAGAGCCGGGGGCCGCCCTCGCAGAGCACCCGGTGGAAGCCGTGCTGCGCGAGCACGGCTGCCGCCTGCTTCGGTTCCACCGTCCGCTCCCCCGCCGGAACGACGTCGGCAACCCGTTCCAGCGCTGCCCTGCGGTCCGCGGGTGCGGCGGCTGCCGTCAGGATCAGGGGCCGGACCGGAGCCTGCTCAAAGAGCGGGGCATCCGGGTCCAGGTCCAGGGTGCCCGAAACAATAGCCAGGCCCGGATGGGCAGGCATCCCCCGTGACCCACGCCAGGCCTGGCTCTCCGCACCCAGGAGTTCCCCGGCGTAACCCTCGGCGCGCACCGTCCCCGCGCCCACCAGGATGACGTCGGCGGTCTGCCGGAGCAGTTCAAACACCCGGTGGTCTGCGCCGTCACCGAGGGCGCCGGAGCGGCCGTCGATTGCCGCGGCGCCGTCGGCTGAGGCTACGAAATTGAACCGGATATGCGGGCGCCCGGGCCGTGTCGGAGGAACATCCCAAGCGTAAGCTGCCATGAGTTCGTCGTCACCGAGCTCAGCCGCGGAGCCCGCGGCAGTGATGGCTGTGGTCATGCGAGCGCGGCCGGCTCGTTGAAGTCGCCCATGTTGTGGCGAAGATAGGCGGGCTCCCGCCATCCGAGGATGGCTTCGGTCATCCCAATGGCGGAAGCTGCGGCGGGGACATTGTGCATCCGCAGAATTCGCGCACCGTTCATGATGCTGGCGACACCCGCCGCGAGGGACCCTTCCGTGCGGTCCGCCTTTGCTGCGTCCAGGGACTCCCCCACAAAGTCCTTATTGGAAACCGCTGCCAGCACCGGATATCCCAGTTCTGCAACCTCGGCGAGCCGGCGGGTGAGCTCAAGGGAATGGAGGGTGTTCTTATTCAGGTCGTGGCCGGGATCAATGATGATGCATTCCGGAGGGACTCCCAGTTCCTGCGCATACCCGCTGCGCCGGCGCAGGAACTCCGCTACCTCGGCGACTACGTCTGCATACTGCGGACGCGGATAAGCGGTGCGGGGCGCGGCGAGGCTGTGGGTGATCACCAGATGCACCCCTGCAGCCGCCGCTACCCGGGCCAGGTCCGGGTTGGCCAGGCCGGTGGTGTCGTTGATGACGGTGGCTCCCGCCTCAATGGCCGCTTCGGCCACTGCGGGCAGGAACGTGTCCGCGGAAATAATCACATCGCTGCTTTCCCGGACGGCCCTGATGACCGGAACCACCCGGGCTGCCTCCTCTGCGGCATCCAGGGCAGGACCCGGAGCAAACGGTACGCCGCCAATGTCCACCCAGTCGGCGCCGTCGTGCACTGCCTGCAGCGCCGCCCCCACCGCAGCGTCCAGTGCAAACGTTCGGCCGCCGTCGTAAAAGGAATCCGGAGTGCGGTTGATGATGGCCATCAAGGCCACCTGGCAGCGGAAATCCAAGGTGCGTGCCCCGATCCGGTGTACCGGGTGCAGCAGCGGTGGTTGATACAAACTCATGGTTGAATCCTACGGCGACTGAATCCTACGGCGGCCCCGGTCAGGGTGCCGGGTTCAGGCCATGCGGACAAGGACGCTTCCCCGGTACCGCCCCTGAAGGAGGGCATCCAGTGCTATGGGGGCCGCATCCAGTCCCCCGTCGATGACGGTGTGCGGGAAAACCAGCTGTCCGTCAGCGAGCCACCGGCCGTAGCGGGTTTCCCAGACGGCCACCTGCTCCGGAGTATGCAACGTGGAGAACGGGCGGATGGACAGTTGCTTGACGATTGCCGTCATGATGTCCAGGCGCGGGAAGCCGCCGTCGCCGCCGTCAATCTGTCCTGCCAGCGCGCCGCATAAAGCAAACCGGGCATGCGGGGCAGCCGCCAGCACTGCCGCCTCAAACTGTGAGCCGCCCACGGTGTCAAAAAAGACATCGATGCCGCCGGGGGCGAGCTCGGCCAGGCGTTCCGCAATTCGCCCGTCCCTGTAGTTGATGGCGGCGTCGAAGCCGAGTTCCTCGACCAGATACCCGGCCTTCTCGATGCTGCCCGCGCTGCCGATGACCGTCTTCGCGCCGAGCGCCTTGGCAATTTGCCCGGCCAGCGAGCCAACCCCTCCGGCGGCGCCGCTCACAAACACCACGTCCCCCTCCTGAACCGCTGCCACATCCGCCATCCCGTGATACGCGGTGACACCCTGGTTCAAGACGTATTCGATGCCGGGAAAAACTCCCGTCGGAACAGGCCGGAAAACGGATGCGTCGCCCACGCTTTCCTCGCGCCAACCGCTCATATGCTGACGGTTCCCACGGCGCCGCCCCACAGAGGAGCGCCCACCGGATAAGGCGGCATCGGCAGTCCTGGCTCTTCGAACATCAAATCAGCCATGACGGCTGTGAGCTGCAGGAACTCGTTGCTGCAGCCCGACAAGATCAACGACATCATCGAGCTGAAAAAACGCACTAACCTATAGAAAGCGGCACCACCCTATCCAAAGGAAGCTGATCACCATGGCAGGAGAAATCACCCTCACCGTCACCGGAAACCTCACCACCGACCCCGAACTGCGCTTATAGCCATCCTTCACCAGGACGGTGCCAACCCATCATGAGCACGTTGATGAGTTGCCAGCTTGGCTATCGAGCCCACGCACCAGAGCGCTACGCAGCCGGCTGACCGCGTGCGCCGATGTCGCGGTGCCGACATCTTGGAATGACCCCATCCCGCCTTGGTACAAGGTGAGAGCATTTCGCGTTGCCTCAAGCAGAACGCCTGGGTCCGCGATATCGATGAATTGCTCGTCGAGCCAGTCGGCAACTTCTATTCGTTGTTTGTCCTGCTCTGCCCGGGCCACAGCACGTAGCTCCGCTACTGCGGTAATTATCTCGACCCGGACGGCTTCCACGTTGTGTTGCTGTCTACGACCCATTCACAAATCCTATGTAGTTGTCATGCACTTATGCACAGCAATGGATTCCCTACCGCGACGGCTAATTTGCTTGAAAAACGCCGGTTTCCTGGAACAGCGCATACAGCTTCAGCACTTCCAGAGTCGGGATATGAGTGGGAGACGGTGGATCAGTCAGAGGGAAGAACCCAAGGTCACTCACCTCGGACTCTTCTGCTAACAGGCTTCCCTCCCAGCTAGCGAGCACAAAACACATAGCGAAGGCTTGAACCTGATCGCCATTGGGGTAGGTCAGAGTGTGTATTAAAGGATCGGACAGGCTGGCGAATGGTTCGAGGTCTTCTGATTTAGCGACGATGCCCGTTTCTTCAAACAACTCGGTTACAGCCGCTGTTCGGAAACTTTGGCCGGGTTCGCAGCCGCCAGCAGGCAGCTCCCACGCTCCGTTATCCACTCGGCGCTGGAACAAAGCATGGCCTTCTTGTCCTCCTAGCACGAGCACTTGAGCGCCTGGCAGAAGAACGAGTTGAGATCCGAGGTGTTGCCGAATCTTCCACAGATATGACCCAATGTGCCCCATGGCCTCACCATAACAAGGGTGTCCCGTGCACGTCCCTCAACGGATCCCTCTATGGCGTATGCGACGCACCGGCCTAGCTCAATGAGGAACAATGATCACAATCCCCCCCCAGGAGCCAGGTTCTATGTCGTGTCGAGCTTCAGCAAGAGAGCCTGGCGTCGGGGACCGCGATTAGGATGGCGACATTCGGTAAGTCGGATTATTCCGGTCTCGTGTACCACCAGGGGGAATTGACTTGATTAAGCACGTTGTCGCACCCGTTCTTGCCGTGCTGCTGCTCGCGACCGGTTGCGCTGCGTCGTCGGCGGACCCGATTGACGCCATTGCAGCGGATAAGGTGACTCCCTCCCGGAGCCCTGCCTCGGGTGCAGTGGGCCCGACCCAGACGTCAACTCCGACCGCCTCGGAACGGCCAACGTTGGGCAAGCCGGCCTCGTACCAGGAAGGCTTCCCCTACGCGAGCGGTGCCCTTCCGGCACAGTGGTTGAGCCAGTCCGGATGGTACGCGCCGAAGGGTGCGGGCGCGGAGGTCATCGGCGACCTGGCGGCGTTCGTGGACCAGGATCTGCAGACCCGTGACCAGACACTGGTGGTGACCAACAGTGCCGGGGAGATCCTGTATCGGTCTCCGTCCCTTGCCCTGGACCCGGAGCAGCGCGTCGAGCCGTCCCTGGACCGGGTCCGGCAGAACGGGAAAGAGTTCTTCACGTTCTATCAAATCGGCGTGCCGCTCCAGTCCGGCGCCGCTCAGGGGGCAGCACCTGTGGCGCAGCTGATCGTCGTCGACGAGTTGGGGAAAGCCAGAGTTGTTGAAGAGCAGGTGGCGGGCCTCCGGCCCGCTTCCACCCATGCCGGCAACGGCGCCCTCGCCTTTACGGCCACCGACGGCGGACTCGACATGCACAGCGGCGTCGCAGCCGGCCCGGAGGCTCCCGACGTCGTTCGAGTGCTCAATGCTGAGACAGGAATGCTGGAGCAGATTCCGGAAATCGAGGGCCTGTCCTGGCTGGCCCGCATCGACGGTGTGGATGTGTACCGCTCGCCCCGGGCAGCTGACCCGCAGCAGGGTCTGCCGGAAGCGACACTTAGCGTCGGTGACTGGTCCACGACATTCGCGGACCATGCGTCCGGGTCCATCGTCTTCGGGTCCACATTCGTTTCCTTCCGGAAGGTTGACGACACATGCGAGACAGTTAACGTGCACACCGGGAACCCGGTGTCCTTCGAAGGCGCGGCCCAGGGGTGCGCTTACCCGACGGCCCGGCTGCCCGAATACGCAGCAGCTGCGAGTCCTAATGGTGAGCTGTACCTGATGCACTGGGCGGATGAGCAGGGTGTTGATGCGCAATGGGTGGTGAACCTGAAGACCGGGGAGCAAAGGCGGATTGATCCGGCGTCGGGCTTCTACCCGACTGCGATTTCCAACGCCGGCGACGTCTATGGCCGGAACTCCGCCGGCGATATGACTGGATACCTGAGATTCCCGGAGCAGATGGAACCGCAATTCGCCGAGCTGAAGCAGGACCTGCCGACGGCGGTTACGGATCAGGGTCTCGGGATGTTCAAGTACGAGGATCTGCCTACTTATTTCGCCGTGCCGGTCCAATAGTCCGGACCGGCCTGCACACCAGACCGATCTGGTGTCGTCGAGGGCCGCCATGTCCGAACGTGACAGGACGGTCAAGCCGTTCCCGGAAAAGGCGCTGGTCCGGAGCCCACCTAATACGAGGAGGAACTGCCCCTCTGAGGGATCGGCCTGCGGGCGGGCTGAAGGGACGAACGCAACTCTAATCCGGCTAAGTTCGATTCTGGTTCCGCAAACTCCATATACCCACGTAGAGCAGCCACGGCATCATGACAAAGAGGGGAAGCCATGTGGAGACTCTGTCTGTGTTGGCAAAAACGTTGAAGACGGCGATCGACAACATCAGGCTCGTGACGATAACCGCGAGGCGAGCAAAAGGAACAGGCCAAGGACGTATGGATCTCATGAGTGTGATGCTAATGCCATTCGCGCAAGCGTCCGTAAGCCGGTCCCTCAGCCTCCCCAGGGAAGTCCCGATCTGACATCCAGTAAGTGCGAGCATTATGGCCGCCGCTTCTGCCACCAGTGCCAGTTTTCAGCTCTTGTACCTGTTGGGCGGCTGTGCGAGCATCGGGCAACGATGTTTCCACATCGCTTATCGATACCTTGGGGGTTCGTATGCGTTCAGAGGCAATCGACGAAGTGAAAATCCTTATCGGCGCAATGCTCACGGTCGCGGTGGTGGTACAGGTTGTGGTCCTTCCGTTGCTTGCTGCGGAGGCGGCGACGGAATTCCCCGAAGTTGCCTATCTACGGACTCCCCTGACAGTGCTGGCAGTGCTTGCGATCGCAGGGGGCGAAGCGGCGTTGCTCTGCATCTGGCGTCTGCTTTCGCTGGCCCGGAGGGGTGCCCTCCTGAGTATCCGGGCTATCCGCTGGACAGACATGCTGATCCTCGCGCTGGTTGTCGGCACGGGGTTGCTGGCCGCTATTTCGATCGTCCTGGCCCGCGATCCACAAACGGGCGGCGGCGGCCCAGCCGTGGGCCTGGGTCTGATGGCCGGGATATTTCTCGGAGTGGCAGCGGTCATAGGTGTGGTGGTGTGGCGCGGTCGACTGCTGCAGTCTGTTCGGGGCGCCGCAGCCCAGCAGCGGCGGGTCCAGCCTTGGCGGTTCAGAGCGAGGGTGGGCCGAGACTGATTGGGCTCCCGCACCGAGCAGACGCCCGGCTCCGCACGACCAAAGCGGCCCGGCTTCCGGGGTTCCGGGCTTCCTTCCCGACCATAGTCCTTCCGAAGCTCAGCAGGACCGAAACTTCTCAGTACCTGTCTCGCTCGCGGATTCTTCATCGATTGCGTCGGCGCCCGGTCGTATATGTGGCGCCTCTAAGAGCGGAGCTGCTGACCCAAACTGCCGGCTTCGGCGCGGCCTCGTCGGTACTCGAGAACGGAGCAGATGAGGAACGCAGATGCGGCCAGGACCATGAAGAGGACCAACGCCGGGCGCCACCAATCCGGCAGCTGTTCAGCAAGTAGCATCGCGCCCACCCCGAAAACGATCGAGACCCCGAACAGGTAGCGGCTCCATGCAGTCATACGCACTGCCTAATCACGGCATTCTCTTACGTGTCACAAGCTATCCCCTGCGTGCATCTGTCAGCGGATATAGAGGTTGGCGTGGATTTTGGTCCAGTCATCGTCGAAATCATCGCCTGTGAAGGAGTCAGTCACGAGTGCCACCATCGTGGCGATTCCAGTGGTTTGACTGGATACGATCGGGCCAGGCCCGCATACCACTGCCCAAACTGCCTCGCCATGGTTTTGGGTTTGGATTACGCACAGTCCCTCCGTGTCTGACTCGGCGACGAAGTATGTGATTCCTTCATGTTCGGCCAGGTAGCGAACAGTTTCAGTAAGAACCCCCTGAGCCAGTACGTTGTCGGGTAGATAGTCAACTGACGTAGCAGCGCGGTCAAGGGCCTCTACGCCAGGATCAGTAGTGCTGGTGCACCCGGAAAGGCCGAGGATGCTGGCCACCCCTACGGCTACCATTCCGTACTTTATGAATTGCATGCTTCCCCGCGTTGTCAGTGGTTTATGACGCTATCAAAGGACGAGCGAGATCATGACAGGTGGGATGACATGGCCAGTTTCAGAAGGGATCCCTCATCACGGCGCCTAAAGGTTGATGGCTACCCACAGAACCGGGCCACCCATGGGCGGCCCGGTCCATCGTTCTTACGGAGCTTTATCGACTACCGAGGTGGTAATCGCGGTCCAGACGGGGGTGGCGCCGGCCGGCGTACCTGCCCAATCCGCCAGGAGGACCTCGCGTTCCCCGATCAGTAACCCGGTGTCCGGATCAATGATCATTTCTACACGAGCAACATGGTCGGCCTTCGTCATCCCTATCGAGATGCCGGTCCGTCCGTCCAACGTGGCTTGACGGTCCAGCACCGTTACTCCGGGCATCAGGGCCGCCGCTTCGTATAGCGCTGCGCGTAGATCTGCTGGAATCACCCCGGTACCCAGTGCCTCGGTGATGGTTTTGAAAGCTTGTTCCTCCGGCGTGGCGCCTTTGCCCCCGTTGCGCTCATGAATGAATTCCAGCAGCGCCTGAGGATCCCGAGGTGCGGTGTCCAGCGCTTCACCAAGTGGCATGCCATTGAAGATCGTTTGTTCGGCATCGTAGAAGTTGCCTCCCGGTGCGCGCATCAGCGGATCGTACGGGACGGTTGCGACCGACCCCCGGGCAGGATTCTCAAGTTCCAGCCGTTGCTGCTCTTCGAACCGGCGTGAGGCATCGTCGAAGAACTGGATGGGTACGCTCGGGTCCTGGTTGAGAATCCATTCCTCTGCTCGGTCTGCAGGTACGTACAGTTGTTTGTCCTGGCTTACCAGCCAGGTGTAGTACTCCCCCGAGGTGGTTGAGTTGCCATAGGAATATGCCGCTTTGGTATCCACCAGCAGGTACTGGCCGGGACCAACCACGGGATCGGACGTCCGGATGGTTGCATCCGCCGCGTTGTTCAAGACTTCGGCGGCTTCGGCGGTTGCGCCGGGTCCGCCGGGCCGGACAACGTCCGCCACGACAACTCCGCCTACGAGCAGAGCCGCGGCCGCTGAAGCCAGCAGTACACGACGTCGGAGCCGCGGCGGGTTTCCACGAAGTGCGGCGTGCGGCCGGGATCGTTCGCTAAGCTCAGATACAGACCCGGACCTGGCACCCGCCGCAGATCCCGTGACCTCAAGGGACCTTGCCCTGCTGGCGGCGAGTTCTGTTTCGGTGACGGCGCGTCCTGGATCGGCCGCGGCGAGCCGGCGTTCGATGTCATCCGGCGTATTAGCTGTACTCATTTTTGTGCTCCCTGTGGCTGTGTTTCCTCGTCCAATAGGCGACTCAGTGCTTTGCGTGCCCGGTGTAGCCGCATCCTGACTGCGGTGGCGCTGGTATCGAGCAGGTCCGAGACTTCGATGGAGCTAAAGCCGTCCCAGTAGGTCAGGAGCAGGACTTCGCGGTCATCGGCACCCAAGTGGCTCAAGGCCTCCTGAATTCGTGATTCACCGCGGTCGCTGTCGCGTTCGAGCTGCAGAGCTCCGAGGAGACTCGAGGCCCGGAGCGCTGACCGGTCATGGTTGCGGAGCACGTTTTTCGCAATTCCGAAGACAACCATGACCGAAACACCCTCGTCTTGCCCCGTTTTTTCCCACGTGATCCTGATAACTTCGGCACAGAGGTCTTCTGCGGTCGCTGCGTTATCTGTTCGACGGCGGAAATACCGGTAAACACGGTCGTGACAGGCAGCGTGGGTGGCCAAGAAGCGTTTTTCCCTCTCCAAGACCACTGGTTCCTTCCGGACGGTTTGTAGGCTCATGCCCTGTTAATGTCCGGCAGCCCCCAAAGTGTAACCAAGCGATCAAACTATTTCTTCGGGCATCCGTATCCATCAAACGGCAGAAGAGACGATCCTTTCCCCACCGGACCCTGCGGCTGCTTGCTCATGACAAACGGGAATCGGCATGGGTTTTGCGACGCACTAAGGCGGACTGCCCAGTTTCGTAAGACGATTCTCCCTCGCGATAGGCACATCGAGTCGAGACAAGCCCGCCCCGCAGCTGGAGCGTCTTGCCCGCAGTCAATGCGACATGCAATAGCAGGAAACGCCAGTCTTAACCCGCTCGGTGGAGCAGTCATGTTTGCCCCAAGGAGCAATGCAGTACCCGCAGGTATCAGGAGTCGAGCTGGTAGCTGCGAGTGAGCGCGGGAATCAACAGGGCCGCCACCAATATGAGCGTGCAACGAGCGGTTGCAACCGCTAGCCGTGATATGGGGCCTGGATCGCCAAACGGACGACCGATGTCTGTTTCGGTTCGGCTTTGACGGCCCTCGCCCTTGCCCTTCGACAGCCTCCCTGTTAGGTTTGTTATTGATCAATCACTAACCAAGGAGTAATCATGACCGTCACCCCCGCCCGCGAGCTCACCCCCGCGCAACACGCCCTGGCAGAGCACGTTCGGCTGGTGTCGTCCGGCCAGATCGACGAGTGGATCGAGCTGTACGCCGCGGACGGCACGGTTGAGTTCCCCTTCGCGCCTCCCGGTGTGCCTAACAGGGTGCAGGGACACGAAGCGCTGATCGCCCACATGCGCGGCTTCCCGCAGACCTTCGACGTGAAGTTCGTCGACGTCAAGTTCATCGAAACGACCGATCGCCGGACCGCGGTCGCCGAATACCGCTCGGAGGGAAGTGTCCTCAGCACAGGCAAACCGTACGAGCAGACAGTCATCACGGTGATTCGCCTCGACGAGGCGGGCCTGGTCGCGCAGTTTGTCGACTACTGGAATCCTCTCGTGGTCATTGAGGCCATGACCCCCGACGAGGCGGCCGGTGGCCAAGACGTGTCGTGGCCCGCGGGGCGCTAGTCCCGCGGGGGTGGGGTGGTGCGGGTCACCTAGCCGTCCCACCCCCTCCGCAATGAGAGAATGAGAGACATGCCTGCCACCGGCTCCAGCGTAAGGAGCGATCAACGTCGTCAAGTCGTACTGGACGCTGCCGTGGCCTGTTTCGCGCGCAAGGGTTACTACGGCACCGCGACTAGCGAGATCGCCGTACGGGCCGGAATATCTCAGCCCTACGTTTACCGCCTGTTTGCCAGCAAAGAGGCGTTGTTCGCTGGTGCCGTCCTCCACGTGTCCGAGTTGATGTCGGATGCTTTGACCGGAGCTGCCGAAGAAATCGGACCTCTGCGGGAGGCGGAAGCAGTGATGCGCGCGATCCAGTCCGCCTACAGTACTCTGATCGAGGACCGGGACGTCATGCGATTCCTCATGCAAGCCAGTTGCGCAGCTGATGAGCCGCTCGTGGCAGAGGCTGTGCGCACGTGCTACGCCAGGCAGGTCGAACTCGTTAGTGAGCTTCTAAACCACGACGACGCTGCAGTCCGGTACTGGTTCGGCGCCGGCATGCTCGAAAATGTCACGCTGATCTTGGGCCTGTCCGACGTCGACGAGCCGTGGGCGCGGACCCTCAGCGGACAGCGGTCTCGATAGAACGACGGTAGCTTCGCCCGATCGAGGAAGCCGCCGCAGCAGCGAGTTTGGCAACCTACTCAGCTGAAGCCTCGCCCCGGTTAACCGGGGGCATCCCTCGACAGCTGTCGAAGAACCACGCATCTACTTGCGGCAACCGCCCACGCCACAGTGTGCCTGTCGTTGGGACAGATGTCCCGTCGGGATACAAGGCGGAGTCATATGGTCAGTGCAACGCTCTGAAAGTAACGGAGCGATGCGATGCCCGGCGGTTTTCCTTTTTCCCAAGACTTCAAGGACCGGCTCTTTGATCTGATTTGTTCCGGCCAATCCATGGTCAGAGCCTGTGAGGTCATGGGCGTGTCCCGCAACAGCGGATCGAACTGGTGGCGTGATGCTGGTGCGATGAAATTAGTGGAGGGACCCGGCGACGGAGGACTGGCCCGTCCCGGCCCGGTGGACAGACCCCGCGGGCGGGGGCATCGGCTGAGCCTGGATGAACGGATCGAGATCATGTGCGGGCTGCGGGCCGGCAGGAGCCAGGCGGAGATCGGGCAACTGATCGGCCGGGATAGGTCCGTGATCTGCCGGGAAATCAAACGCAACCTCAACGCCAACGGTGTGTATCACGCCGCGATGGCCCATTCCCGGGCCCATGTCCGCGCAGACCGGCCCAAGCCCTTCAAGCTCGCCGAGAACACGAGGCTTTGCGCCCTGATCGGCGAATGGACGGATCAGGGCTGGAGCCCGAAACTCATTGCGTTGGTCCTGACCCGGGACTTCCCTGATGATAAGAGCATGCAGGCCAGCCACGAAACGATCTATCAGGGCCTCTACGTTCAAACCCGCGGGCAGCTGCGCAAGGATCTATACTGCAGCCTGAGCCTGAAGCGGGCACGCCGGAAACCCCTGACCACCGATCACACCACCGGACGCGGCAAGCACTTCGCTGATGCCTTCACGATCAGCCAGCGACCGGCCGAGGTCGAGGACCGGGCATTGGGAAGGGGATCTGATCGTGGGCACGGGCAGTAAATCCGCGATAGGGACGTTGGTGGAGCGCTCGACCCGGTTCACCATCCTGTTGCATCTTCCCGAGCGTCATACCTCCGAGGCGGTGGCCGAGGCGATGATTGCCGCGATGAAGCATCTGCCGGCGGATCTGCTGCGCACGGTGACCTGGGACCGGGGCGTGGAGATGGTCAAGCACCGGCAGATCACCATGGAGCTGGGGGCTCCGGTGTATTTCTGTGATCCGCATTCGCCGTGGCAGCGCGGCACGAATGAGAACACGAACCGTCTGCTGCGGCACTGGTTCGAGAAAGGCACGGATCTGAGCGTGTATTCCAAGGCGGATCTGCGTAAGGTCCAAGACTCGTTGAACCGGCGTCCCCGACCGACCCTTGGACTGGCGACCCCGGCTCAGAAACTAGCGGAGTTGCTGCAACCAGCAGCAGCCTGACCCCCCCCGTTGCACTAACCGATTGACTTGGCCCAACGCCTACCCCCGAAGGTGTATAAATCCTGATGTCGTCTGCGACGTATGCTCGTCACATTCCCCGCGATTAGCTTCCCGAATGGAAAGGTATCTGCCTCCCTGACCCAGGCCCTACCTTGTAGTGGACCGCCAGGGGAGATCCGCTAGATGTCATATCTGCCACAGCGGATAGTCCTGCGTGGGGTAAACCCATCGCTTTGGCCGAGGATATGTGCCTAACCATCCCAACGCTGGGTACATGAACAAGCCTGTTGACACCGCTACCGAAAAGGCGGAGGGAGGGACGCCTGATGGTTGCATAATAGTGAAGTAGATGGGAGCAAACATGAAACAGTCAAGGCTCAGTGTGAAGACAAATGCCCATCTCCGTGTGCCTACGCCCACGCTTGCGCCAAAGCTCTTCCACTCCTGAACTTCAACAATAGATTCCCCCTGCATGAAAGCTGCAGCGACCTTCATTTGCAGTAACTGGAGCCTGACCAAACGCATGAACCCAAGCCGCCGGCCTCTTGGACGGGAACTCAGCTGCTGTACCCAGCAGCTACTTTTTGTGCGGAGTCGCTGGCGGTTGCAGATCAATCAGCCCAAGCCAATGCTCAGGAACTCCAACCCTATGGAGACGCCAATCAGCACGAAAAGCAGGGTTAGACGCTTTCCCTCAATAAAGTGGTGCTGACCCAGTCCAAATCGGTGCATGGACTGATAGAAGATGAAGAATATGCCGGCCAGACAGGCTATCGCTCCACCAAGAGCAATATCCGCAGGCCCGGTATTCCCCCCGGCGAGAACCGTGATAAGGCCAAACAGCATCAGCCCCCAGCACACAAAGATGAGGACTTTCATGGCCTTCGCATAGCGTAAGCGTGCGGGGTTAGGAGGATTGATTGTCGTGCCCATGGACTAAGCGTATGACGAGGTATCTCGTTGAAGTCACCGACACGAGCTGAGCAATAGCGCGTGCACGAATACGATCGTTTCCGTGCACGGCGACGTGACAAGAACGAGGTGCACCAAGACCGCGCCAACTCGCCGTCTCACCTTGCACGGAAAAGTGAACGAAACACCCTTGCACGAATCATCATGCCCTTGCGAGTTTCGTTCATACCGTTAAGCTTCAACTATTTAGACGCAGGCGAAGCCGAACAGCATACATCTATGACGAGCCAGAACCTGATTGGTTATGTCCGCGTAAGCACCACTGACCAGGGCGCGGCTTTGTAACTTGATGCACTGGAACGGGCCGGAGTTCTAAAAGTCTTCACGGACAAAGTGTCCGGCACCTCAAGAACCCGGCCCGATTGGGATGCCTGTATGGACTATCTGCAGCCAGGAAATGTTCTCGTTGTATGGAAGCTTGACCGCGTTAGGCGATCAACGGCAGAACTCGCACAGATCATCGTTCAACTAGGTCAGCGCGGCATCAACTTCAAGTCTCTGACTGAGACATTCATCGACACGACAACAGTCGACGGACGATTGGTTTTCCACATCTTCGCGGCCCTGGCAGAGCACGAACGAAACAGACTCATCGAACGCACACAAGCAGGGCTGACTGCGGCAACAGAACGCGGACGTGTGGGAGGCCGGCCGACTACCGTAACCGATGAACAATTGCGGGAGGCCAAACGAATGCGAACCCAAGGGCTGACGGTTGTTGACATCTCACGACTCCTGCAAGTCGGACGAATGAGTCTAACCAGGGCACTTCAACGCAGCAGCGACGAAATGGAGCAGTCATGATCAGTGTCATCCGTGCCCTGATGACCGCAGGTGTGTGGATCAACTACCGTTTTATGCGCGCAGTCTTCGATTTGCCGCTGCGGTTGTTTCCCATACCAGAACGTACTCGAAACAAGATCGCCGGTGCACTATCAACCGGCTTTTGGCTCGTCCTTATTTGGACTGTTTTCCTGGCGGCAGCGTCGCCTGGCTGGGCTTACCTGATCCTAGGGCCGCTTTCCGTTTGGCTGTTCGTGGCAGTGATTCGAATGGAGGAACGCCGTGCACTTGTCCGACGATGAACGGTTCGACTCCTGCGTGCTTCGAGGCCCCAAGGAGAATAGCTGCTGGATCTGGCTCGGCGCCGTCAGTGATGACGGCTACGGCCGCTTCTGGATCAAAACACCACAAGGTCAGAAAGCCGTAAGCGTTCCGCGGTGCCGACGGTGATGCATTTCGACGGCTGAACCGCGACGCCGGTGCGGTGGGCGGTAAGAACTGCCTCACGGGTTGCTGCTGGGAAAGTGGTCACGGCGGAAGTCCTCTGAACTGGACGACTGCCCGGCAGCCGCCGGACACCGATCACGGTAGGAGCGCTGGCGGCCAGCTTTGGTCCGCATATACGCAGTGGCACTTGCATAGGTTGTCCTGCTACGAATCCAGTTGTTTCACTGTTCTCGGGGTTCGGCGTCCGGTTCCCCGGCTGAGGTCGGACAGGACCAGGGCTGCGACGGCGGCGCAGACCAGAAACACCAGGGCACCGGCAAGCGTCGGCAGGACAATATGCCGGGACGCGAGGACACCGCCCAGGGCAGAGCCGAGCGCAAGTCCCAGCAGCCCCAGGACCCGGGAGGACGCGTTCACCCGTCCCCGAAGGTCATCCGGCACGAGACGCTGGCGAAGCGATGTTGCGCAGACCCCCCACACCACTGCGTGGAAAATGTACGCCGCCAAAAGCAGTGCAGCCGCTGTCCCGCTGCGGGCGGCAGCCAGCGCCCCGAGTGAGGCAGCACCGATCAACAGGCTCGCCACGATTGTCCACCGGTATCCGAGCCGGCGGCGGATCCGCGGCGCAGCATAGGATCCGGCCAGTCCACCAAGCGCCGAGACGGAGAGAATCATGCCGTAGCCCACGGTATCGACGTCGAGCTGCTGCTGGGCGAAGAGGACCAGAACGGAGAAGGGAAGCATGTAACCGACGCTGGCCAGGGCGCCGGTAAGGGCCAGCCCGCCGATGACCCGGTGCCGGGCCAGCCAGCGTATGCCCGCTGCGGCCTCTGTCCACAGCGGCCCCCGTCCGGTTCCCGCTGAAGCCGGCCCAGCGGTAACCGGTTCAGCGCTAGCCGCCCCGGCGCGGGACGAAATCACGCCGCGCTTGGGCAGCGCCAGCGCCAGGAACCCGGCGGCCGCCCATAGCCCGCCCATCGCGTACACCGGTGCCGCCGCGGCAAAGGCAAAAAGAAATCCGGCCAACGGCGGGCCGGTGAACTCGTCCGCAATGAGCTGGGCAGCCGACAGGCGGCTGTTCGCCCGGTCCAGGTTGCGGCTCCGGACGACGGCGGGCACCAGCGACACGGCTGCGTTGTCCGCCGCGCTTTCCAGGACACCGATGAGTGCGAATGCCCCGTAGAGCAGGAGCAGTCCGCCGATCCCATAAGAGACGCATAAGGCGAGGGCCAGGACCGCGCCGCCGCGCATCAGGTTCGCTGCCGCCAGCAGGGACCGCCGGTCCGCGCGGTCCACCCACACGCCAAGCGGTATTGCCGCGAGCAGGCGTACCAGCGCGTACACCGTGGCGAGCCCCGCAACCCACCGCGGATCATCGGTCAGGGACGCGGCCAGCAGCGGCATCGAAACGAAGGCCAGTCCGTCAGCCAGGTTGGACGCCGCGTTGGCGCCCCACAGGACATGGAAGGCGCGGCCGAGGGACATCAGCCGAGCGTACCTGCCGCGGCACCAAGCCGGCTAACATCCGGGTCCGGTTCAGTGTCGCCCCGCCTGTCCAAACCCGACACCGGATGCCAGCATGGAGGCACACTCCCGGATCCGGAAGGACCCCCACGCAATGGCAGGTGCAGCCACCCGCGCATCGGGACATGGAAGGCTGCTGGCAGTCGCGATCCTCGCCTCATTCGTCGCCTTCCTGGACGGCTCCATCGTGACGGTGGCCCTGCCCGCCCTCAGCGCCGACCTCGGCGGCGGACTGGCCACCCAGCAGTGGACGGTCAACGCCTACACCCTGCCCCTGGGCGCATTGATCCTGCTGGCCGGTTCCCTGTCCGACGCCTTCGGCCGGCTGCGGATCCTCCGCCTTGGCCTGATCGGCTTCGGTGCCGCGTCCCTGGCCTGCGCCCTTGCGTGGGATCCAACGCTGCTGGTCATCGCCCGCGCCGTCCAGGGCATGACGGCGGCCCTGCTGGTCCCGGGCTCGCTGGCACTGATAACGACGGCGTATCAGGGCGCCGCGCGTGCCCGCGCCATTGGTCAGTGGACGGCCGGAACGGGAACGGCAGCCATCATCGGCCCACTGCTGGGCGGAGTCCTGGTGGATCTGGCCAGCTGGCGGCTGATTTTCGCCGTGAACGTGCTGCCGGTGACAGTGACCCTGATGCTCACGGCCGGACTTCAGGAGAGTGCGCCACGGCGAAAAACCGCACTCGACGTTC
Organism: Arthrobacter sp. TJ-58; assembly: GCF_058269295.1. Lineage (NCBI taxonomy): Bacteria > Bacillati > Actinomycetota > Actinomycetes > Micrococcales > Micrococcaceae > Arthrobacter > Arthrobacter sp. TJ-58. Next base: position 257,400 of record NZ_JBZCNM010000001.1, on the reverse strand, counting down.
CGGGCGCACTGCTGGCCGTGGCGGGACTGGCGGGGCCGGTCTATGCCCTGATCGAGCAGGACCGGCTCGGGTGGCGGGCTCCCGCCGTCGTCGTGCCCCTGGTCCTGGGGCTTGCGGCGCTGGGGCTTTTCTTCCTCCGCGAGGCCCGCGCGCCCGCGCCGATGATGCCGCTGTCCCTGTTCCGGACCCGGAACTTCCGCTACGGAAACCTGGTAACGGCCGCGGCCTACGCAGCCATCTCGCTGGGATCCTTTTCGCTCACCGTTTTCGTGCAGGAAGCAGCCGGATTCAGTGCCATCGAAGCCGGCTTCATCTCACTTCCGCTGCCGATCGCCCTGCTGCTGCTGTCCCCCTACATTGGCAGCCTCGCCGGAAAGTACGGGCCCCGACTGTTCATGACGGCCGGACCTGCCATCTGCGGAACCGGATTCCTGCTGCTGCTGGCAGTGCAGCCGCCCGTGGACTTCCGAACCGAACTGCTGCCGGGGCTGGTGCTGTTCGGAGTCGGGCTCGGCATCATGGTGGCACCGCTAACCACCGCGGTCCTGGGCGAGCTGCGGGAAGACGACGCCGGGATAGGCTCCGCGGTCAACAACGCCGTGTCACGGGTGGCCGGGCTGATCGCCGTGGCCCTGGTCGGCACCATTTCCGGCGGAGCCCTGGGCTACAGGGGTTTCCGGCAGAGCGCCCTGGCCACAGCAGTGCTCTTCTTCGCTGCAGCGCTGACAGCTGTGCTGGGCATCCGGAATCCGCGGCCACCGGACAGCCAAGCTGGATGACGGATCATGAGGATGAACGGTGCCGGCACCGGTTAGACATCGAAGCCCTGGCGCCGTATTGGACTGAGTGCAGTCACTATCCGTATGCTTATTATCAGTAGGCTTGCTATCGTAAAAATATACAGCTAATGTCTACAGTGTAGAGAAGTTGTCGACGTGGTTCCCAAAGCGGAATCAGCGTCCACGTGGCCCAAGGCCGTTCTCACCCCACTACTTCCAGGAGATACAAAGCACATGGCTACGCAGACCCATAACAACACCAACACGGTTCACGCCAACGAGAACGACATCAAGGTTTCAGCTCGCACCCTTGAGTTCGTCCTCTATGTCCTGGCCGTCATTGCCACGATCATCACGGCAGCTGTTGTCGGAGACAATGCCAGCGAAAACGGCGTTGACGCATTCGACGCCAGCCAGGCCATGCAGTACATCACCTGGCTGACGGTTGGCTTCATGGTCGCCCGCGGCCTGGCCAAGTCGGGTAACCGCGGCCGCATCAACAACAACGCCTAACAAGCGCTTCAGCTCAACGCGACGGCGCGCCATCCCACACCGGATGGCGCGTCGTCGTTTTTAATGTGCAAACCGCCGCGGCCGCAGCGCGCGCCCCGAACACGGTGCCGGCTGCCACGGGAAGTTCAAAGCTGCCGGGAACCCGAATCAGCTTCGGCAGCCGCCGGAGCCATCCCGGTTACCGATGGTCTGCTGCAGGGGGCCGCGTCATCCAGAGGCCGCCGGTACTCTGACCCTGGTCGGCCACAAAGCCGAAACGTGAATACAGCCTGGCGCTGGCCTCGGTGGTCGACTGCAGATGAACCGTATCGGTGCATCCAGCCAGCCGGTGCTCGAGCAAAGAGCTGCCGATTCCCTTTCCGCGGCCCTCTTCGGCAACGGCAATACCCTCCAGCAGCCACCCGCCTCGTGCCTTGCGCTGCCGTGGTGCAAATAACCGCTCAGTCCGTCCCAGCAGGCCTCTCGGGCGCTGGCCCGGCGGATACCAGAGCGCCACTCCCACGAGGCGGTCTCCGTCCCAAGCGCCATCCGCGTTGGACTCCGGAAGCAGCTGCCGAAGGCAGCGCCGGTAGTAGCTCGTCAGCACCGGGCGGATCAGGCTCCGGATGCGGATGAGACGCTGAAAGCTGGGGTCTGCTGCAAAAACCGTCACGAGGATGTCCAACGCTGCATCCTGTTTCCTGCCGGTCAGCGGCCGGACGTTGATTTCCGTCATCGTTCACACGCCCGCGCCGCGCAGTGCCGCCACCGTATTTACCGCAGCCGCCACCGCCTCATAGCCCTTGTCCTCCGAGGAACCCGGCAGGCCCGCCCGGTCCAGGCCCTGCTGTTCGGTGTCGCAGGTGAGCACGCCAAAACCGATGGGCGTTCCCGTGCGGACGCTGACGTCCGTCAGACCGGTGGTCGCGGCCGAGCAGACGTAGTCAAAGTGCGGAGTCCCTCCGCGGATGACGACGCCGAGGGCCACCACGGCGTCATAGTGCGGTGCCAGCCGGGCGGCGGCCACGGGAAGTTCAAAGCTGCCGGGAACCCGGATCAGCTTCGGCAGCAGCCCGGCATCCGCCACGGCTCGCAGGGCTCCGGCGATCAGGCCGTCCATGATTTCGGTGTGCCAGCTGGCGGCGACAATCGCCACGCGAAGGTTCAGGCCCTCGGCCTTGATGCTGCTGACGTCGTTGTCCGGTGCGCCGTGTCCGCTCATGGGTTCTTCTCCTGATGTTCGATGGTGGTGATGTTAGGGACAGACCGTTAGCCCTGCCGGACGGGCTGCGTGCGCAGCATCGTCAGCCGGTGGTCCATGCGGTCCCGCTTGGTCTGCAGGTAGCGTTCGTTTTCGGCCCGGACCGGAACCTCCGAGGGCACCATGGCCGCGACGGTGATTCCATAGTGCTGCAGCCGATCCCGTTTGGCCGGGTTATTGCTCAGCAGCCGAATCCGGTTCAGTCCGAGGGCGTGCAGGATGTCCGCGGCGGCCTCATAATCGCGGGCATCCACGGGCAGGCCCAGCTGTTCGTTCGCGTCCACGGTGTCCGCTCCGGCCTCCTGCAGAGCATAGGCACGGAGTTTGTTGGCCAGACCGATCCCGCGTCCCTCGTGTCCGCGCAGGTAGAGCACGCTGCCTCCGTGCAGGTGAATCAGTTCCAGTGCCTGCTCCAGCTGTTCGCCGCAGTCGCAGCGGTAGGAGCCAAAAACGTCACCGGTCAGGCATTCGGAGTGCAGCCGCACCAGCGGAGCGGCCGGACCGCCGCCGTCGGCCTCCGCCCCGGCGGCGTCCTGCTGGATTCCCGTTCCGGGGGCGGACACGCTCAGATGTTCGGCTCCGGTGCGCCGGTCCGTCCACGCCTGGGCGGTGAAGTTGCCATAGGGAGTGGGCAGGTGAACTTCGGGGCCGGGAACGACGCCGGCGGGCAGGTTCTGCGCCTCGCTCACGGCCGGTCCTCCCCGCCGGCACCGACAACAGGTCCGGCAGCACCGTCGACGTCCCGGGCCGGGGCAAGGCCGTTCAGGTGCGTCACCAGGTCGTCGATGGATACCAGCGGTATCGCGTGGGTGTCAGCAAAGGCGCGCAGTGCCGGCAGCCGCATCATCGACCCTTCATCGTGAACCAGTTCCGCGATGACGCCCACGGGGGTGCAGTTCGCCAGCCGGGCCAGCTCCACTGCCGCCTCGGTATGCCCGCGGCGGCCGCGGACGCCGTCGTCGTGCGCGCGCAGCGGAAAGATGTGTCCGGGACGGTGCAGATCCGACGCCGTCGCGGCCGGATTCGCCAGCACCCGGGAGGTGAGCGCGCGGTCAGCTGCGCTGATGCCCGTCGTCACGCCCTCCGCCGCATCGCAGGAAACCGTGTACGCCGTGCCCTTGGCGTCCTCATTCACGGCGGTCATCGGCGGCAGGTTCAGCCGGTCAGCGAAATCGCCGGGCAGCGGAACGCAGATCACGCCGGAGGTGTGGCGGACGGTCCAGCCCATCAGCTCGGGCGTTGCGTGCTGGGCGGCGAAGATGATGTCGCCTTCGTTCTCGCGGTCCTCATCGTCCACGACGACGACGGGACGGCCCGACGCGATGGCCTGGACTGCTGCGGGGATGCTGTCCAGCAGAATCAGTTCGTTCGTAACATCGGCGCGCGCGGCGGCCCGGCGGGTCCGGATGTTCATGCGTGTCCTCCTTCCGCGGCGGGTGCCGCGGCCGGTGACGCGGTGAAGGCGAGCAGCCGTTCAGCGTACTTGGCGAGCACATCCACTTCCAGATTGACCGCTCCCCCGATGTCGAGTGCACCCAGGCCGGTCGCCGCCAATGTTGTGGGGATCAAACCCACCTCAAACCACTGCTGCGGCTCTTGGGCGCCACTGACCGCGGTGACCGTCAGCGAGACGCCGTCCACCGCAATGGAACCCTTTTCCGCGATGTACCTGGCCAGCTGCAGCGGCACCGAGAAGCGCAGCCGGTCCCAGTTGCCCATGTTTTCCCGTTCCAGCAGTTCCCCGACACCGTCCACGTGACCCTGGACCACATGGCCGTCCAGCCGTGCGCCGGCCGGCACGCAGCGTTCCAGATTGACCTTCATTCCCGGACGAAGCCTGCCCGTGGTGGTCCGGTCCAGGGTTTCGCCCATGACGTCCAGGGAGATCCGGTCTCCGTCCAGGGACGTCGCCGTGAGGCAGACGCCGTTCACGGCGATCGATCCGCCCGGCTCCAGTCCCTCTCCCGTCGCGGGAGCACTGATGACGAGTACGGCTGACTGCTCGGCAGTGCTCGGATTCAGGGATACAACGCTGCCCTGTTCAGCGACAATTCCGGTAAACACATGTGCTCCTTACGGTAGTTCGGGAGAAAGGCCAGCCGATTCTGGCACCGGCTCGAGCCGCAGCCGCAGGTCGGCACCCACAGGCCGGGCGGCACCGCCGTCGGTCTCATCCCAGCGCCACCGGGAGGCATCGGCGAGGGTGCTCACGCCAAGGTTCGCGAACGCCGGGGTGCCGGCACCGAGCAGGAGGGGCGCCACATAGGCCACCAGCTCATCCGCCAGCCCGGCGCGCAGGAAGGCGCTGGTAACTGTGGCGCCGCCTTCGACCATCAGGTGCCGGACGCCGCGGGCGTAGAGTTCCCGGCAGATTTTCGCCGGGTCATGCTCCTCCAGCTGCAGGAACTGGCCGTCGGTCCCGCGGACGGCTGCGTCGGCAGGCACCGGCCGGCGGCCGACGACCACCCGCAGCGGCTGCCGGACAGCGTTGCGGCCTGCGGCGTCGCGCGCGGTCAGCTGCGGATTGTCGGCGAGCACTGTCGAGGTTCCGACGACGACGGCGTCCGCCCGAGAGCGGATGGCGTGAGCATCAGCGCGGGCCGGGGCGCCGGTGATCCACTGGCTGCTGCCGTCACCGGCAGCGGTCCTGCCGTCCAGGCTTTGGGCGGTCTTGAGTGTCACGAAGGGCCGTTTCTCCTGCGCGGCGCGGATCCAGCGGTGATTCAACTCGGCGGATTCCTTCGCCAGCAGGCCGCCCTGAACCTGAACCCCGGCGGCGGCAAGGGCTGCCGCTCCCCCGGCGGCTTCAGCGGTGGAATCTGGTGCCGCATAAATCACCCGCGAGATGCCTGCATCGATGATGGCCTGCGAGCAGGGGCCGGTCCGTCCGGTGTGGTTGCACGGTTCCAGGGTGACCACCATAGTGGCCCCGGCGACGTTTGTTCCGCTGGCAGCAGCGTTGCCGAGGGCATCGGCTTCCGCGTGGGCGGTTCCGGCGCCGCGGTGGAAGCCGCTGCTCAGGACCGCCCCCGCGGGGTCGAGGATCACTGCACCCACCAGGGGGTTCGCACCGCGGACGCCTTTGCGAGCAAGGTCCAGCGCGAGTGCCATGGCATTGCGCTGACTGCGTTCGGCAGCGCCGCCGTCAGCCGGACTTTCGCCGTGCAGGCCGGTCACCGCACGATCCTGGGGTCCGGCATCACCGTCTCAATCTCGGGCTTTTCGTTCTTCTTGGCTTTGGCCCAGACAAAGAACCCGATCAGCGTGAAGATGCCGTAGAAGACGTACATGAACGCCGTGGCGTAGTAGCCGGCACTGAACAGGAGCGGAACGCCCACAATGTCCACGGCAACCCAGATGAGCCAAAACTCCACCCACCCCTTGGCCATGCCGTAGGTGGCGAGCAGGGAGCCCACGAAGGTCCAGGCATCCGCCCAGACCGGTTCATAGGACCCCAGCCGCGCAAAGACCGGGGTCAGTGCCACGGTTCCGATCAGCAGGGCTGCCACCAGGCCGATGCGTTCCCGGTTGGAGGCCCACTGCGGCGTAACGGCACTGCCGCCGTCGTTCCGGCTCTGCTGCCAGCGCCGCCAGCCGTAGATGGAAACGGCGATGAACATGATTTGCCGTCCGGCCTGGCCCAGGAGCGTTGCGGAGTCCGCGTCGCCGAACAGGGATCCGAGGAAGACGGTGAGGAGGAGGATGTTGCCGAGAATGCCTGCCGGCCAGGCCCAGACTTTACGGCGCATACCGCCGAGGGCGCTGAGGAGCCCAAAGATGTTGCCTACGACCTCGCGGACCAGCAGGGATGAAGACCCTACCTGTACCTGAGCGTCAAAGAGCCACCGCAAAAAATCCATGTCGTTCCTATCCCCTTAGCGGCGGCTCCGGGGGTACGACAGTGCGATGCATCGACGGTTTAACGTCCCCGCATGCGGAGACGTTAAACGTCGGTTCAACAAACTGCACGTGCTTCTCCCATCCAGACTTTAACTGTCGGTACTGGAATTTCACCAGTTCAACCGCACCGCTTTTCCCGAGGTTCGGGAGCTGCAGTGCGGGTCGCGGACTATAACCGCCGGTTCGGAATTACACCGACCCCGGAGCACGATTGTTAAGACCATTCTTACACAACCGCGGGGGTGAAGCTCCAAAATTTGGTGAAGGTTCAAGTAATAATGCTCACGCCACGACGGCGGCGGAACCGTTTAGCGCCGGGAGACAGCTTCCGCGGCGGCGCGCAGCTTGCTGATCGCGTCATTGGGGTCGCCGCTGCCGTAAACGGCGGATCCGGCCACAAACACGTTGGCCCCGGCCTCGGCCGCGCGCTCAATGGTGTCGGCCGAAATCCCGCCGTCCACCTGGATGGCCAGCGGCAGGTTCGAGCCGCGGACGGCCTCGGCGGCACGGCGGATTTTCGGCAGCGTCACGTCCAGGAACTTCTGCCCGCCGAAGCCCGGTTCCACGGTCATGATCAGCAGCATGTCCAGCTCCGAAAGCATGTCCAGGTACGGTTCCACCGGGGTGGCCGGCCGCAGCGCCATGCCGGCCTTCGCGCCGCGGTCCCGCAGGTCCCGCGCCAGCTTGATCGGCGCGGCGGAGGCTTCCACGTGGAAAGTCACTGAGGCCAGTCCCAGCTCCGCGTACAGCGGAGCCCAGCGGTCGGCGTCGGAAATCATCAGGTGAGCATCCAGCGGCAGCGCCGACACCTGCTGGATCCGTTCCACCACCGGCAGTCCGATGGTCAGGTTCGGCACAAAATGGTTGTCCATGACGTCCACGTGGACGGCATCGGCAGTGCTGATCCGCTCAAGCTCCGCCTGCAGGTTAACGAAGTCGGCCGAGAGGATGCTCGGGTTGATACAGCACGTGCTCATGATTCTCCTTGTAGCTGCTGCGGGGCGGACCGGCGCGCGCCGGCCCGCCCCGCAGGGCAGATCGGGACTGGATTAGACCTTGCGTCGGATCAGGGACAGGAACATCGCATCCGTCTGATGAATGTGCGGCCACAGCTGCGCGGTGAGCTCGTGTCCGGCTCCGAGGTCGCCGGTGAGGCTGACATTGTCCAGCGCCGCTCCGGCGTCGAGCAGTTCCAGGTCATTGCGCAGGCGCAGCACGTCGGAGACGACGGCGGTGGTCTCGGCCGGATGCGGGGAGCAGGTCACGTAGGCCACGACGCCGCCGGGCTTAACGGCATCCACGGCCGCGGTGAGCAGCTCGCGCTGCAGGGCACCGAGTTCCCCCACGTCGGTGGGCTTGCGGCGCCAGCGTGATTCCGGCCGGCGGCGCAGGGCACCCAGGCCGGTGCACGGGGCGTCCACGAGGATGCGGTCGAAGGTGTCCGGGTACTGCTCGGCAATGCTGCGGCCGTCGCCGGTGCGGACGTCCCAGACGTCACCCGGAACTGCTTCCAGTGCCTGGCGGACCAGCTTGGCACGGTGTTCCGCCGGTTCGTTGGCCAGCAGGACGGCACCCTTTTCGTTGGCCAGGGCGGCCAGCAGGGCCGCCTTGCCGCCGGGACCGGCGCAGAGATCCAACCACTGTTCCCCGTCGCGGCTGCCGTCAGCAGTGCGGTCGCCAATATCCACGCCGGCCAGGGCGCGGGCGACGAGCTGGGAACCGGCGTCCTGGACGCGGGTGGTGCCGGCGCGGACGGAGTCCAGGCGGCCGACGTCGCCGGCCGAGTACAGTGCCGAGTCGACAACGAGTTCGCCGTCCACGGCCCCTGCTGCACGGGCTTCGTCCAGGGTGCCCAGTCCGGGCAGGGCAACCAGGTTCACCACGGGGGCGTCGTTGTCCGCCTGCAGCAGGTCGGTGATCTCGTCCACGCTGCGGCCGTGGGCCACCAGCGACTGGCGCAGGGCGCGGACAATCCATTCGGGGTGGCTGTGTTCGATGGCTGCACGCTTGGTCGCGTCGGTTTCGCCGCGGGTCAGCTCTTCGAGCCAGGTGGCCAGGTCCCGGGCTGCGACCTTGCGCAGCACCGCGTTGATGAGGGCTGACGGGCCGGCTCCAATGACGGCACGGGCCAGGCCGACGGTCTGGTCCAGGGCCGCGTGAGCCGGAACGCGCATGGCCAGCAGCTGGTGGGCGCCGATGCGCAGGGCATCCAGGACAGCGGGGTCCAGCTTATCCAGCGGGCGGTCCACGCACTTGGCGAGAATCGCGTCATACATTCCCTGGCCCCGCAGGGCGCCGTAGGCGAGCTCGGTGGCAAAACCGGCGTCGCGCTTGTCCAGGTGATGCTTGCGGATGCTCTTGGGCAGTACCAGGTTGGCGTACGCGTCGTCCTCGGAGACCGCACGAAGCACCTCGAAGGCCACCAGGCGTGCCGGGTCGGCCGCCCGGGTGCGCTGGCCCGGTGCCTGCTTGGTGTGGCTGCGCACGGAGGGACGGCTGCGCTCATGTCCCTTTTCGTTGCGCACCTTGCCCCGGGCTGAAGGGTTGGAGGAGTTGCTGTTCTGCGGTGTGCTGTTCTGGGGGGTCATTCGAAGACCACATCCTCACGGTTGGCCAGGCCGCGGGCCCAGTCGGCCCCCGGCATCATTTTCTTACCGGCGGGCTGCACCTGCGCCAGTTCCAGGCCGTACGAGCCGGTGCCAACAACGGCTGCTGCCTGCGCCCCGCCCGTGAAGCGGACCTGGCCGGGAGCCAGATCGGTAACGTCGGGGCGCAGCACCGCGGCGCCGATCTTGAACCGGGCACCGTCCCAGGTGGTCCAGGCGCCGGGCTCCGGCGTGACGCCGTTGATCCGGCGGCGGATCGCCAGGGCCGGCTGGTCCCAGTGCACGCGGGCATCGTCAATGGTCAGTTTGGGAGCCAGGGTGATGTCCCCGGACTGCGGCACGGCCTGCGCTGAGCCGGCGTCGACGGCGCTCAGCGTCTGCGCAAGCAGCACGGCGCCGCTGTGTGAGAGCCGTTCCAGCAGGGCACCGCTGGTGTCCTCCGGGTGCAGCGTCTCGGTCAGCTGGCCGTAGACGGGGCCGGTGTCCAGTCCCTTTTCCAGCAGGAAGGTCGAAGCGCCGGTGACGTCGTCGCCGTTGATAACGGCGTGCTGCACGGGCGCGGCGCCGCGCCAGGCCGGCAGCAGGGAGAAGTGCAGGTTGATCCAACCGTGTTCGGGGATGCTCAGCGCCCGTTCGGGAATAAGTCCCCCGTAGGCAACAATCGCGGCCACGTCGGGGTTGGCCGCACGGATGGCGGCAACGGCGTCGTCGTCAATCTTGGCCGCACGGATCACCGGCAGGCCCAGTTCCTCGGCACGGGCGGCGACGGGCGACGGCGTCAGGGTGCGCTTGCGGCCCAGCGGTGCGTCGGGGCGGGTGAGCACGGCGACGACGTCGAAACCGGCGTCAAGCAGGGCGTTGAGCGAGGGGACGGCAACGGACGGGGTGCCGGCGAAAAGTACACGCATAGCCACGGAGCGCTAGGCCTGTCCGGCGGTGCCGAATGAGCTGCCGGCACCGAATGACGCACCGGCACCGAAGGCGGAACCGACAGTCTGGGCGCGCTCTGCCGTTGTGCGTCCTGCAATGGCGTCATAGTCCGCCTGGCGGATGGCGCGCAGCGCTTTCTTGCGGTCCTCGCCTTCCAGCCGGTCGATGTACAGCACGCCGTCCAGATGATCGGTTTCATGCTGGAAGGCGCGGGCAAGCATTCCTTCACCCTCGAGCGTTACGGGGTTGCCGTCCTTGTCCACGCCGGTGACACGGGTCCAGCGGTAGCGCGGAACGGGGAAGCCCAGGCCGGGGATGGACAGGCAGCCTTCCACCTGGTTTTCCTGGCGGTCTTCGCTGAGTTCCAGGACCGGGTTCACCACGTGCCCGGCCTGACCGTCAATCCGGTAGGTGAACACCCGGAGGCTGACGCCCACCTGGGGTGCGGCAAGTCCGGCGCCGTCAACATCCACCATGGTTTCTTCCATGTCGGCGACGAGCTTGGCCAGTTCCGGCCCGAAGTCCGTGACCTCCTCGGCCCGGGTCCGCAGGACGGGGTCACCGATAATCCGGATGTTCAGGATTGCCATCTAGGTTTCGTTCCTTACTGTTACTGACTGTTTCTGCGCTGCTGCTGACGAATTGTTGCTCAGACCAGTCTAGTTGTGCCCGGCACGTTGCTGCGCCCCCGCACGAACAGGCGTGCCTGCTTAGGTCGCAGACGTCTGGGGTGCGCGGACCGCGTGGGCTCCCGCCGGCGGCGGCGCGATGGGCAGGAGCGCACGGCCCGCCCCCGCGACGTCGTACGAGGTCTGCCAGAGCCGGCGCAGTGCACAGAACTTGAACCAGTGCTGCGGCAGGACTGCGGGGTTGGCACGCATGGGCCGCACTTCGGTCTGCCCGATGGCGACGCCGAGCAGCAGCGGGTCCTCGCCGTAGGCCCACGGTTCCCAGCTGCCCGTGCCGGCGTCGACGAGTGATTCTTTCGCCTTCATGCCCGCCACCAGCTGCATGACAACCTTGTCATCCAGCGGCTTCACCTGGCCGTCGCGGTCCGTGTTCTTGGTCTTGTAGTCAATGAGGCAGAGGCGGCCGTTGATGCGCGCCACCAGGTCAAGTGTGCCGGCGTAACCCAGCTCGTCATTCCATACGGTGATTTCCGGTGCGAGCGGTTCCACCTGATAGAGGTCCCACCACTCATCAAACCGGTCGGCAAACTGGTGCTCTCCGTGTTCCAGCAGCGCCGTGCGTGCTGCTTCCAGCTCGTGCGGCAGATCCAATGCACGCAGGGAAACCTGTTCGCAGTAGTAGTGCACGCGGGTGCCCCGTTCCGCTGCCTGGTCCCGGTAACGCTCCGATGCGCGCGAGGCTTCCTTAACGAGGGAGCGCAGTGCACCCGGGTTGCCCAGGCTTGCCGGCAGCTTGGGATCCTTCACCACGGCGGTGGCCGCCATGTGGCTGTGCCAGCCGTCCAGAGAGGTGGATCCCTGTGCGATCACGGTGGTGATGGAGGGTACCTTGGGCGGTTCCGAGAGGGAACGGGAGTACATCCGCCCGAATTCTGTTGCATGTGCCAGAGCTGGTTCAGTCATATCTTCAGTTTGCCACTGCGCACTGACAGAAGTTGGCGGGGCCCTCCGGGACACGGCCGGGCAACCCGCCCGCCGCAGGGTTTGGCTTTCCGGCAGGAATTAGCCGGCACCGCCACCGGTCACGGTTCCACACAGGGTCCGGACTGGCTCCAGATACAACAATGGAGGCCCCGGACGGGACCTCCATTGTTATTTGGTGGGCGATACTGGGTTCGAACCAGTGACCTCTTCGGTGTGAACGAAGCGCGCTACCACTGCGCCAATCGCCCCCATAGCTGCGTGTTGTTTTCACAACTGCAACGTCTAAAGATGCTAGCCCAGATCGGGACAGGCTCCAAACCGGCGGTGCTTTCGCGTGTCAGCCCTTCACTAAAGCTGCATTGACGACGCCGATTTGACGACACTTGCACGGGTCAGCGTGGGCGCGGCGGGTTCGGCCGTCGGCCAGGTATGACGACGGCGGCGGCACCTCCCTGGCCGCCGTCGTCGTACCTTTGCCTTGGTACCAACGACTAAGCGGACCGTTCACGCTCCTCAAAAACGAACCACTGCGGCCGATTCCCGCACCCACCTGCGACGACGTGCCGCTGCCGATCAGCTGCCTGTTCAACCCGAAATTGGGCTCGATTGGACGAACCGCGAATAGTCCTATAGAGTTTTTCTTCGTTGGAAAGCGGGAGTTCGCCGCGAAAAGCGAAAGCGATTCGGGGTTAATTACCTTACTTCTTCAGCATGCGGACGTAGCTCAGCTGGCTAGAGCACCACCTTGCCAAGGTGGATGTCGCGGGTTCGAATCCCGTCGTCCGCTCGCAAGTCACTGTACAAACCGGTTGATTCTGACTGGTCGGCCTATGCTAACGCAGCGGTCACGGTGGGGTGGCCGAGAGGCGAGGCAGCGGCCTGCAAAGCCGTATACGCGGGTTCGAATCCCGTCCCCACCTCCACAGAGGACTTGCAAGCCCTTTTGGGCGCGATTGGCGCAGCGGTAGCGCGCTTCCCTGACACGGAAGAGGTCACTGGTTCGATCCCAGTATCGCGCACTACAGTTTGTGTTTTTGACGCACAACTGTGTTTTGCGGACGTAGCTCAGCTGGCTAGAGCACCACCTTGCCAAGGTGGATGTCGCGGGTTCGAATCCCGTCGTCCGCTCTCTTGACTGCACCGGTCCCCCGCCAGGGAGACTTGATGCATCAAGCGCGATTGGCGCAGCGGTAGCGCGCTTCCCTGACACGGAAGAGGTCACTGGTTCGATCCCAGTATCGCGCACGGACAACTTTGGTTGTCTTGTTTTGCGGACGTAGCTCAGCTGGCTAGAGCACCACCTTGCCAAGGTGGATGTCGCGGGTTCGAATCCCGTCGTCCGCTCGCAACGCTGCAGAGGCAGCAACTGAAGGAGCAGGCTACTTAGCCTGCTCCTTCAGTGCTTTAAGCTTCCCTGCCAACTAGCAGGCACCTATGGCCCAAACATTTTTCAATGCACCAATGGATGGATCAGCGTAGAGGCGGGTCTCCCCGGGCGCCACACACATTTCACGCGAGGCGTATGTGTGTTCAATGTGAATTTTCACCGGAGTATTAGAATCCGTGCAGTGAAAATAAGTGCCGGCTTCGGCGTACGGACTGCTGTACCACTTTTCATCAGCCTGCCACCCGCATGGAGTTGCAGCATGGGCCGCTGCGGGGACTGCGATGAATCCCGCCATAAGAATTCCGGTTGACGCAAACTGGGCAATTTTCCGACGACTGCCAGACATTAGCAACCCCCAGTGTAGTATGAATATGAGATTTTTCGATCCATAGTCGCAAACCCCAGACGGGTGTCACCCGGCTGCACGCAAAGGGATTGGTCACCGTCGGCTGTATTTACGGTGATGCGCACGTTTCCGTCTCCGCAGTGCCCATAATGGGCCACCTCCCGCTTACCACCAAACAAATCCACCGACCCGACAATGGGTAGGTCTATATGGGCCCAGGACTCATGGTCCTCCCACTCGGTGAAATGCCCGCAGGCGTAGGCCTTTGCATCCGGCGCATCAGTCGCCGAAATGGCAACCAGACCTCCGGTGGTCACAATTACCGCGGCTGTTTTTGCCAATAGTCCCTTGCTCATAATTTCTTCCTCCTTGATCGTTCAATTTGGAATAAGCAGACAAAGTTAGCACATCGATATTTCGTGTCAAGGCCGCCGTGATAAGCTTTCCCGCATGGATCGTCGAATTAGGTATGCAGCCATCCTGCTAGCAGCGTTTTTCCTTTTGGATATTCTCGACCGAAATGGGGTGATCCCGCCGGAGGTGGCAATTCCGGCCGCCGTCGCACTCTTTGTCCTGGTGTTCATTGTTGTAGTCGCTGAGTCCTTCACCCGGGCGGGCAAGGATCGCCGGAAGCAGGAACGTTGACCCCCCAGCCTGTCCGCCAGCTTTAGGCGGCACCGCAGGCTCCGCTGGAGAGCAGCCGGTACCCCGCCAGAAAACCCCGTGAGCATCCCGGACCATGGATCGGCTCCATCCCCCTTGTTTTCAGTCCTTGGCCCAGCTACTCAGGTGGCTTACCATGGGTGGTGAACGGGAAACGTATGGTTTCCCCTGCGAAAGGAGGTGGTCCGTGTCTGTATTTGACGGGCTCAAGGGCAAGGCCGGAGAGCTGAAGGACAAGGCTACCGAGCTTGTGGGCGGAAACGCTGACAAGATCAAGGGCGGCATCGATCACGCAGGGAAATTTGTCGATCAGAGGACCGGCGGAAAGTACTCCGACAAGATCGATGGCTTCCAGAGCAAGGCCTCTGAGGCGGTAGACAAGGTCGACCGCAATCAGGGTCCCGGAACCGAATCCGGACCGACTCCTCCGGCCGTATAAGCTTTCAGAGCACGACAAAGGGTCCTGGTCCCGCCGAGAGGCGGACCAGGACCTTCGTCGTTAATGCCGGCCTGCAGTTTTGAAGCACGGCGCCGACTTGACCAGCTAACGAGCCGACAGGCTAGGCAACTTCCCCGGTCTGGCCTTCACGCGCCAGGGCGGTAAGGCGGGAAACCGCGCGGAAGTACTTTTTCATGTATCCGCCGTTCATCATTTCTTCAGTGAAAAGCTGATCAAACGGAACGCCGCTGGCGAGGATGGGAACATCCTTGTCATAGAGCCGGTCAGCCAGGACGACAAACCGCAGGGCAACGGACTGCTCCGTGATCGTGCTCACGTTGTGCCAGGCAACCGCGTCAATGCCCTCGATGAGCTGGCGGTAACGGCTTGGGTGGACGCTGGAAAGGTGGTTGATGAGGGTGCTGAAGTCATCGTCGGCAACAACCTTGCCGCTGAACTCTGCAGCAACCCGGTTTTCCAGTTCTTCCTCGCTGACAGGATCCGGAGACTGCGGCAGCCCGCGGTGCCGGTAGTCGTCACCGTCAATGCGCACGACGTCGAACTGATCCGCCAGAACCTGAATTTCACGCTGGAAGTCAACGGCAGCAAAGCGGCCTTCGCCCAGCGAGCCCGGAAGCGTATTGGAAGTGGCGGCAAGCTTGACGCCGGCATCGGCCAGTTCCCGCATCAGGCGGGACATGAGCACCGTGTCCCCCGGATCATCGAGTTCAAATTCGTCGATGCACACCAGTTTGTAGGCGCTCAGGGCGTCGACGGTCTTGCGGAAGGAGAGTGCGCCCACAAGGTTCGTATACTCCACGAACGTGCCAAAGGCCTTCGGACCCTCCACCGCGTGCCAGAGTGAGGCCAGCAGGTGGGTCTTGCCGACGCCGAAACCGCCGTCGAGGTAGAACCCGGCCTTGGAATCAGGCTTCTTGGCACCGAAAAGCTTGCGCAAGCCTGTGGGTTCGGGGACGTCGACGGCGACGGCAAAGTTCCGCATGGCGCTCACGGCCTGCGCCTGCGAAGGCTGCGAGGGATCAGGACGGTAACTGTCGAAGGAAACCTCACCGAAACGGGGTGAAGGGTAGAAACCCTTTAGCAGTTCGTCCGTCGAGACCCGGGGAGTCCGCTCTACAAGGTGCTCCGCTTGTGCCACTGTGCGCAATCCGTCCATCCGATGTTGAAAGCCGTCAAAAAGGTCCCCGGTTGATGCGGCCAGTGGTACCAAGCTGCCGCCGGCAAAATGCCGCCGTTGCAACGATACGCCAACAGCGCGCCGCCGCCCGTCTGCGGTCCCTCCGTTTCGGCCGGACCGGCACCGGGGCGGGTCCCCGAAACCGTTCAGCAACTCCGCAGATAAGTTCTCTGCTCGTCCTTGGAATGCCGGCCCTAACCGCTGAGGAAGTTTTCACCGGCTCACATCGTTAGGCTAGAGGTAAGCCCGTGCCGCCGCTTTTGCGTTCGGCAGCAGACAATCCGACACCGAAAGAGGCGCCCGTACATGTCGATTGCCCCTGACACCGCATCCAAGTTCTCCGAATACGCCCACCCCGAACGGCTCGTTTCCACTGCGTGGCTGGCCGAAAACCTCGGCTCCGAGGGCCTGGTGGTTTTGGAATCCAATGAAGACATCCTGCTCTACGACACGGGCCACATTCCGGGCGCACGGAAAATCGACTGGCACACGGACCTGAACGACGCCGATACCCGCGACTTCGTGGACGGTGCAGCTTTCGCTGATCTGATGTCCCGCAAGGGTATTTCGCGTGATTCCACCGTGGTCATCTACGGAGACAAGAGCAACTGGTGGGCCGCCTATGCCCTCTGGGTCTTCACGCTGTTTGGCCATGAGGACGTCCGTCTGCTCGACGGCGGCCGGGACAAGTGGATCGCCGAAGGCCGCGAACTGACCGAGGACAAGCCCGAGGTGTCGCGCACCGACTACCCCGTCGTCGAACGCAACGACGCACCCATCCGCGCCTATCTGCCGGACGTCCTGGCGCACTTGGGCAAGGGGCCGCTGATCGACGTCCGCTCCCCCGCGGAGTACACCGGCGACCGCACCCACATGCCCGATTACATGGACGAGGGTGCCATGAAGGGCGGACACATTCCCACCGCAGCCTCCGTGCCCTGGGGCAAGGCCGCCGCAGAGGACGGAACCTTCCGCACCCGCGCCGAGCTGGAGGCCCTGTACCAGGACCAGGCGGGCCTTCGGGAGGGCGACGACGTCGTTGCCTACTGTCGGATCGGTGAACGTTCCAGCCATACTTGGTTTGTCCTCAAGCACCTGCTCGGCTTTGATTCCGTGCGCAACTACGACGGATCCTGGACCGAATGGGGCAACGCAGTCCGCGTTCCCATCGTCAAGGGTGAAGCTCCCGGCGAAGCACCGGCTGCACGCTAACCCGCGCAGCACATCCACCCAACCAACCAGCAGACCAGCGCCACAGCGGAAAGCCGAAGCACATGAGCACCACAACACCCACCACCGTCCCCGCGCAGCTCGCGGAAATCATCGAGGACTTCCAGGCCTTGGAAGAAGCTGAGCGGCTCGAGCTGCTTCTGGAGTTCTCGCGGACCCTTCCGGCCCTTCCCGAGCACCTTGCCGACCGGCCCGAGCTGCTCGAACAGGTCGTGGAATGCCAGTCACCGCTGTTCCTGACGATCGAGGTGGATGACTCCCCCGAGCGCCGCGTCCAGCTCTACTTCTCGGCACCGCGGGAAGCACCCACAACGCGCGGGTTCGCCAGCGTCCTGCACGAAGGGCTCAACGGCCTCCCCGCCGCGGAGATCCTCGCTGTTCCGGCGGACGTTCCCGACCGGCTCGGCCTGACGCGCGCCATCACCCCGCTGCGGATGCGCGGAATGTCCGCCATGCTTGGCCGGATCAAGCGACGCCTCACGGACAGTGAGAAGCCGGCACAGGCATAAGCACCGCTACTAACCCAGGAGGGCCTCAGTCATGGCAGGGAATCGGGACAAGCATTCGGGCAAGGGCGCCACGCCGGCCACGCAGCTGCTGGACGACCAGAAGATTCCTTACACGGTCCGCCACTACGAGCATGACGCCGGTGCCCCCTCCTATGGGCTGGAAGCAGCCGAAAAGCTGGGCCTGCCGCCCGAAACCGTCTACAAAACGCTGATGGTGGACCTGGGCGGCCGCCTGGCGGTAGCCATGGTGCCTGTGACGCTGAACCTGGACCTGAAGAAATTCGCTTCCCTCATGGGCGCGCGCAAGGCCGTGATGGCGGACCGGCACGAGGCGGAGAAACGCACCGGGTACGTGGTCGGAGGTATTTCCCCGCTGGGGCAAAAGCGCTCTTCTCCCGCCGGGATCGACAACCGGGTGGAACTGTTGGACACCGTGTACGTGTCCGGGGGCAGGCGCGGATTGCAGATAGGCCTGTCTCCCTTTGACCTGATCCGGCTCACGCAGGCCCTGACGGCCCCGATCGCCGCGCAGCCGTCCTGACCGAAGCGGCTGCCGCTAAAGACCCGCGGACGGCGTTTCGGCGTCCAGCCGACGCACCGCAGGATGCCGGGTGCGCCCCAGGATGTTGTTGAGCCAAACCAGCACCGTGGTCTCCCAGCGCTCGGGATCCACGTTGTACTCCTTGGTGTGGCCGGCCTTGGAGAACCGCTCGAAGGTCACCACGCCGGGATTCTTTTCCGCCAGCTCGGCAGAGGGACCGGACGGCACAAACTCGTCATCCTCGCTGTGCAGGATCAGGGTGGGAATCCGGATCTCCTCGGCCCTTGAAACCCAGTCCATGCTCTTGAGGTCCAGCGGCGCGGCCAGACCGGTGAGGGCACGGCCGGCGGGATTCGAGATCAGCCACTGGCCCAGCCGTCCGGACTGCACCGGAATGCGGTTGAGTCGGGCGTGGTGGCTGAGCACATCGAGCCAGTTGATGACGGGACCGTCCAGCACCAGCGCCCGGATGTGACGGCGCAGCGGAGAACGGTCGGCAGCCTGAAGGCTGACAGCGCCGCCCATGGACCAGCCGAAGAGGACAACGTCCTTGGCACCGTGGTTCAGGGCGTATCGGATGGCGGCTTCGACGTCGTGCCATTCAGTCAGCCCCAAACCGTACCGTCCGTCCGGCGTGTAGGGAGCTTCGCCGTCGTTCCGGTAGGAAATGAGCAGACTGGTCAGCCCGGCCTCACGGGCAGTGCGCACCGCGCGCAGGCACTCGGTCCGCTGGGCACCGCGGCCGTGGACCATGATGGCCCAGGTGGCGGCGTCGGGATCCGCGCGCACCAGCCAGGCAGGCGCCAGGCCGCCGTCCACGGGAACGTGAACTTCCTCCTCGGCGAGGCCGACGGCGGACGGGGACGGGTAGATGGCACCGCTCCACCAGCCGCGCAGGACTTTGGCGAGGTCGCCGCTGTAGATTTCCTCGACGTCGCGCTGCACCGTTCCCTCGCGGGGAACATAGGAGCGGATGGCGCCGATCCGCGCATGGCCCTTGCCGCCGTCGAAATACAGGCTGTAGGTGCCGTCCACGGTGGTGTCTTCATTGGCCGGAAGAATGATCTGCTTCCCGTGCTCCGAATCGAATACGGCAAGAATCTCCAGATTGGCATCACGGGTGCGGCGCGGAGTGACTACCTGCCGGGCAAAGTAGACGCCCAGCCCGGACGTCGCAGCGAAAAGCGCCGCTGTGGCCGCTGCGCCCACCCCCGCACCGAAAGCCGTCCATTTAATCCACGGAGCGGAAAGCCCGGACGCGGGCTCGGGTGCGGGAACATCGGTAACAGCCGGGAACGGAAGCGAGGGGATAGAGAGAGGCATACCTCCATTCTTACCGATGGATTTACGCAGCGCAGCGCGCCCGTGCCGCCTGCACCCAACTGTCGCCTGCGACACACCTTTCGGCCGGCACACGGCCGTCACTTGCCTCGTCAGCGGATCAGGCAAGCGCCCCCATCGGGTCCCAGGCCGGCAAGACCAGCGGCTCTTCCGACAACGCGGCCTTCAACGGACCGGTCAGCCGGGATTTATGCACGACGACTTCAAAGACGTACTCCTCGAACCAGGAATCATCCATGGTGCAGAAGCCCTTGTCGAACTTTTCGGTGCCCCAGGAGTTCTCGACCCGCCAGCGGCGCGGCTTTCCGTTCGCCAGATCGACACCCGTAAACAGCATCGCGTGGGTCATCGCCGAATCCCGGTACCGCACCCGGTCTTCCTTCGTGGAGACCATGTCCACTCCGTAGACCCCGGAATAGTCGAAGAGGTCCCCCGCCCACACTCCGTCTTTGCCGGACATCTGCGGTGAGACGTCACAGCCGAACCACACCGGCTCTCCCCCGGCGATCGCTGCTGCCGTCAGCTCCCGCATAACGGCAATATCGGCATTGAGGTAGAGCACCGGATCTCCGCCGAGCACATTGCCCAGATGAGCCACGGTCAGCGGGGTGTTTTTGGGATGCTCCGGACGCGGATCATCGACCAGGCAGACGTATTCGTCCAGAGCAATTTCAGTAAACTCCGCGAGAAATTCCTGCGGAGTGAAGGATCCGGCATTGTGATATTCCTTGTTGTCATCATTCCAGGCCCATTCAAATTCCTTCGGCGGCGTACCCAAATGAATGGTCAGGATGGCATGGAAATCTTTCAGGATCCGCTCCTTGTGTGCGGCCACCTCAACAGGTCCTGCGCCCGAGGCAGCAACGTCGCGCAAAACCCGCGCTTCCTTGCGCAGATAGCTCCTCAGCGACTGGTTCATGGCGGAGGTGTTCGAGGATGACTCCGTCTCGGGCATGACCTCCTTCGGCACCACCCCGTGCTTCTTGAACACGCTGACTGCCATGTTCCACTGCCCGCCGTCGTTCATGACGTCCCCCAGCAGAAAGGACAGCAGCCGGTCATCCGGGCTTCGGTCCGCGAGCGTGATCATGTCCTCCAGGAAGCTGTTGGCCCGCTCCAGCTTGTCCCAGTACATGGCGTGGTTCTGGCTGAATTCAAAGTTCTTGACCGACAGCTTCTTCCGGGCGTCTGCGCGAAGAAGGTTCAGCGCCGCAAAGAGCCAGCAGCGGCCGCTCTTCTTCTGGTCCGCCGCATCCCAGTCGTCCAGCCGGTGGGACATGGTCTTGGTAACCGTGAGCAGACGGCTCCGGTTCAGGGCCACGTCATTGACCGGGACAGCTGTCACCGCGTTCTGCGCGCGTACCTGCCGCGGATCCGAGGTAAAGCCCTTGCTGAGTGCCTCCACGAATTCCGGGTTCAGTTTCCGTTCCCGTTCCACTTTCGGGGCCTGATGCTCTTTTGCGGTGGCGTTAATCGACAAGGTATTTGCTCGCTTCCACGTTCGGGACAGCCGTTCCAACAGCGGCAGGCACCGAGTATACGTTTTGAATATTTCGATCAACAAGGACTTTCCGAAATTCCTTTTCCGCCAACCGATTTTCAAAACCAGCCCCTAGTCTTTTACTGCACAAGATTCAGGGGCCTCTTGCGGCTGGAGGTGCTGAGAGCATCTGCAGTGTCCGGGGTAGGACTAAGCTGTCCGCATGACTGCAACAATCGTGGTGCTGACCGAAGAGTCCCTCAACGACGTGGACATCTCCAACCTGCGGTATCTGATCCAGGACAACCCGGCCCGGTTCGAGGTCCTGGTGCCGGCTGATACCGGACGCAATCTGCTGGTCGATATCCTGGACAACCTGAGCATGCTGGATTTCTCCGCAGCGCTCCGCAACCTGACCGGTGAAAAGCCCACAAAGGACCAGGAAACCAAGGCCGCGGAAGTGGAGCTGGCCGAATCGCTGAAGCTGCTCGCGTCGTCGGGCCTGGACGCCACCGGCTCAGTGACCGGAGAGGACCCGGTCCGGGCCGTGGTCACCGCAGCCAAAGCCTCCAACGCGCAGCAGGTGGTGGTCATCACCATGCCGCACGCGGTGGAAGACACCTTCCGCACCGACTGGGCGAACGAGGCGCAGGACCGCCTGGGAGTGCCGGTGCTGCATCTCTACTCCGGTTCGGGATTTATTGGCGACTCTTAAGCGTTGACGCGAATATGACTGAAGACACCACCGGCACCGTGCCCGTACAAAAGACCGACGATCAATGGCGTGAGGAACTGACCCCCGAGGAATATCAGGTCCTGCGCAAGGCCGGAACCGAACGCCCCTACACCGGCGAATACTGGGATACCAAGACTGCCGGCGTGTACCAGTGCCGCGCGTGCGGCAGCGAACTGTTCACCTCCAGCGAGAAATTCGACTCGCACTGCGGCTGGCCGTCCTTCTTCGCCCCGCTGTCCGAAGGCAAGGTCCGCTACCTTCATGACCGCAGCATGGGGATGGACCGGATTGAGGTCCGCTGCGCGAACTGCGACTCTCACATGGGACACCTTTTTGAGGGCGAAGGCTTTGATACGCCCACCGATCAGCGCTTCTGCATCAACTCCGTGTCCGTGAAGCTGGTTCCCGCGGATTCAGCTTCCGGCGACAACGCCAAGTAGCGCGGTGGAACACGGCGTCTTCCGGGGAGAGCTGGTGCCCTCCCCGGAAGTGTCCGATGAGGCGATCGACAGCTACCGCCTGCTCAGCGCCGATATTGCCTCCGGCGTGGCTGTTGTCTCCACCCGGCTGCGCGGAAGGGACTACGCGGCCACAGTGAGCGGCTTCCTTTCGGTTTCCTACGACCCGCCAACGCTGCTGGTCAGCCTGTACGCCGAGTCACGGATCGCTGAGGCGGTGGTGGACAGCGGCACGTGGGCGCTGAGCCTGCTCTCCGCCCGCCAGCGGGGCACAGCAAACTGGCTGGCCAGCCCCGGGTCTCCGCTGGAAGGTCTGCTCAGCCAGGTGGATTACGGCCGCGGCCCCGTCACCGGCGCGGCCGTCATCGAGGGCTGCATTGCCTGGTTTGAAGTCCGCACCACCCAAGTGACGACAGCGGCCACCCATCAGTTGGTGGTGGGTGAAGTGGTGGCGATGGGCCGCCGCGCCTCGGCCGACGACGACGCCGACCCGCTGGTGCACTTCGCCTCGGCCTACGGACGTCTCGCCTAGCATTTCCGTTCTTTCGCACCGCTTCGTTTCAGAACCCGTCCGTTCAGACCGGACCATTCCCACCGATCCCAGGCCCGGATGCGCTGTACCTCTTCAGTGCATCCGGGCCTTTTTGCATGCCACCGATGGACCCCGGGCCTGCGCCATTGTTTCCCTGCAGGGCCCACCCTAACCTCGGATAACAGGCAACCACGGGGGATGCATCGAAAGAGTGCCGTACTTTGCGGGCTCTTCTCCAACCCGGACACGCGCCTGAACCGGGCCGCATCAGGAGATCATCATGGGAACAGAGCAGTACCACGAGCCGCCGTCTGAACTTCCCGCCGAAACCAGGACTTTTGCGCGGATGTGCGCCAGCCTGAGCGAAGAGGCCGAGGCCATCGGCTGGTATGTGCAGCGCATGGCAGTAGAGCCCGACGCGGAATCACGGGCCATCATGCATGACTCCCTGGGCGAAGAATTCAAGCATTTCAGCATGGAACTTGAGTTCCTGCTGCGAAGGACACCGCTGTGGCGGGAAATTGCCCGCGGCATCCTCTTTACCGACGGGGACATCGTCCAGCACGGCGAAGCGTCAGAGGCTCAAGCCACAGAAGACAGCACCGAGGGTTCCGGCGCACAAACCAGCGGCTAAGACCGCAACATCCGCACAACTGCTTCCCGGGAGGTGCCCTGATGGCACGCAACAGCTTGCTGGACCGGTTCCGTCCTGTGGGTGCCCCGGGGCCGGCCGGACCAGCCGGAGTTCCGGCCACGGATAATCAGGGCCCTGAGGCGGAACTCGTCCCGGTTTTCGAGGCGCTGGATCCCACTGTCCGTGAAACCGAAGCACTGACAACAGACGCGTTGAAGCGGGCAGCGCAGAGTGTAAAACAGGCCCGCGAGGAGGCGGCAGCCATGGTGGAAAAGGCCCGCATGGAATCCGGAGCAGTGCGCGCAGAGGCTGCCGCCGCCGTCTCCCGGGAAGCCGCGGCTGCTGATGAGGAGATGCTCCAGCGGGCCCGTGAAGAAGCGGACGAAATCAAGCGGCGGGGAGAATCACGGGTGCCGCAGCTGGCAGCGGTGATTGTGGCCGATTTGGTGCGGGACCTGCTTAGCTCCGCGTCAGGTGCAGGGGCGGAGAACAGCACCGAATGACTCACGGGGAACAGCCAACGAAAGGTACCTGCACATGAGGAATGTCCGGCGATGAGATCCGACTGGGTAGCGGCATCAGTGCGTGCGCGCTCGATGGCTCAGCGCCGGGCCGGAGCAGGAACCTGCCGGATTGTCGCCGCAGCCCCCAATCTGCAGGCCGGCCTCGAGCGGCTTTCCGACAGTGCGTACAGCGATGAGCTGCGCGCGGCACGGACACTGCCGGAAGCGAACCTTGCCACCCGGCGAACGGTGTTGTGGCAGCTGCGCGTCATGGCGGGCTGGCTTCCCGCCGGTGGAGCACGGCTGGTCCGCGCCGCGGCAGCAGCATTCGAGGCGGACAACATCCTTGCCCTGGATCTGCTTCTGCGCCGTGGCCAGCAGGCGCCGGACGCGGGTCCATCTGCCGGCGACCGGCATGCTGCCTCAGCGAATCGGGGCCAGCAGTTCTTTGATCTCGGCGGGCTGGCCACAGCCTGGCCGCGGCTCCGGACGGCAGGCTCCGAGCAGGACCTTCGGCTGATCCTCTCGGCATCACCCTGGGGCGATCCCGGGACGGAAGCCGCCCTGGCGGACGTGCTGACCGTTGTCTGGCTCCGGCGACTCGCCGCCGAAGCCGCTGAAGTCCGGACCTGGGCAGCCTCGGCCGGAGCACTGCTCTGTGCCCGTCTGGTCCTGGTGAACAGGACGTCCTCGGACCAGCGGCTGCTGACTCTGCTGCGCCCGCTGATCGGAACCGGGTGGACGGGTGCTGATACCCCCGAGGCCCTGCGCGCCTCCCTGCCGCCGGCAGCAGCCCGGGTGTTGGAACCAGTGGCAGACCCCACGGACCTGTGGCGGGCTGAGGCGGCTCTGGCCACGCGTGTGGAGACGGACGGTTTTCACCTGCTCCGTGCCGGGCTGCCGGGGCCCGACGTCGTGCTGGGCGCCATGGCGGTACTGGCAGCGGACGCCTGGCGGGTGAGGGCCGCGCTCGCTGCCGCAGCCGTGAATGCCGGATCCAGTGAGGTGCTCAATGCCGTGGCGTGAAACCCTTAGCCCTGTGCGGATGGAACGCATTGCCCTGGTGGCGCCGCTGGCGGCACGGCGCAGCATGCTGGTTGATGTGGCGCGCACCGATGCAGTGGAACTTGACCTGCCGTACGAGGCGGGAACAGGCCCGGAGGAGATCGACCGGGCAGCGGAAACCGCCGTCGTCCACGGCCCGGTGGCCGCCCTGGTGGGCTGGTCACCGTCCCGCGAACTGCCCCACCTGCAGGCGGCGCTGGAACCGCACGGAGCCTCCGCCGTCGTGCTCCGGCGCCCGCGAAGCGTGCAGCCGCCCACCCTGCTGACCGGCGACGACAGAAAACGCCGCCAGGTGCCGGTGCTGTCCCGCCTGCTCGTGGACACCTACACCACCGTTCCGTACGCAGACCTGGACCCGGCCCGGATTGCCGGCGTCGCCTACGTGGTGATGTTCGGCGTGATGTTCGGCGACGCCGGGCAGGGAGCCCTGCTGGTGATTGCCGGACTGCTGATCCGGTTCCTGAAAGTGCCGTGGCTGGAACGGTTCCGCCGGACCTGGCTGTTCATTACCGGGGCCGGGGTGGCCGCCGTCTTCTTCGGCTTCCTCTACGGTGAGTTTTTCGGACCCACCGGCGTGATCCCGGTGCTGTGGCTGGAGCCCCTGGAAGAACCGATCCCGCTGATGATCGCGGCCGTGGTGCTGGGCGCGGTCCTGCTGGCCGGCTCCTACACTCTGGGCACCATCAACCGGGTCCGTGAGGGCGGCTGGGCTTACGCACTGTACGCCCGCTCCGGCCTGGCCGGAGCACTGTTGTTCGCTGCGGTGGGCCTGCTGGCGTGGGGGTTGCTGGCTTCCAATGCAGGCATCCTCGTCATCGCGGCCGTGGCCGCACTGATTGCCCTGGTGCTCATGTTCATCGGCCTCTTCACCGAGTCCGGAGGCGGAGCGACGGGCGGGCTGCAGGCCAGCGTCGAACTGGTGGACTCCGTGGTGCAGCTCGGCTCCAATCTGGTGTCCTTCGCCCGCCTGGCGGCCTTTGGCCTTACGCACGCCGCCCTCCTGATGGTGGTTTGGCAGGCAACCACAGCTCTCTGGGCGCCGGATTGGCGGGCCGTTTTGGCCATCCTGGTTTTCATCGTCGGCAACATTCTCACCTTCGCGCTGGAAGGACTGGTGGCCGGCATCCAGGCGCTGCGGCTGGAGTATTACGAGCTGTTCTCCCGCGTGTTCCAGGAAGAGGGCCGACGTTTCCAGCCGTGGCATCCCGACACCGGCGAACAGCCGCGGACGCCCCTCCCGGCGGCTTCCGCCCAACCGTTACAGGCACAGCAAGCTTCCCCGTCTCCGGCTGAAAGGCACCTCCCATGAATCCCTGGTTTGCCGGCCTTCCGCTGGTCCTCGTCCTCGTTATCGCGCTGATGGCCGGGGCGGTGATGCTGATGCGCCGCAACAGGCGCACCGGCATCAAGGCGCTGCTGGGCGTGAACGCACTGCTGATGGCCGGAGCGCTGGCCCTGTTCGCGGCCGCGTTGAATGCCGCCCCGGCCTCCGCAGGGGTGGGCGACGGCGGCGCCGCATCCACCGCCGTCGCTGCGGCCACTGAAGGAAGCGACAGCAGCGGTGCCGCCCTGATCGGAGCCGCGATCGCCGTCGCCGGCTCCTCGATTGGTGCCGCCATTGCAGTGGCCTACACCGGCTCCGCTGCTCTGGCCGCCATGAGCGAACGGCCCGAGATCTTTGGCCGGGCGATGGTGGTGGTGGGTCTGGCCGAAGGCATCGCCATCTACGGGCTGATCATTTCCATCATCCTGATTGGGCAGGCATGACCAGCCCCGGCACCGTGGCCGCGCTCGGCGAACCGGCGCTGCTTCAGGGATTTCAGCTGGCCGGCGCCGTCCTGTATCCGGCGTCCGACGCTGTCCAGGTGCGTGCCGCGTGGAGCAGCCTGCCGGACACCGTGGCGGCAGTAATCCTGACACCGGCGGCCGCGGGCGTCCTCACCGCGGAACGCGATGACCCGGCAGCACCCCTGTCAGCGGTGCTGCCCTGATGAGCCGGCTGCCAGCGGGGTCGGATGCCGCTCTGGAACCGGTGCGTTACGCCCTGCGCCGCGGTGCCGAAATGCAGGCCCGGGGCGACGCCGACGACGCGCGGCGGCAAAGCGCCGATATTCTCGCCTCAGCCCGGGCCGAGGCAGAACAAATCCGGCAGGAGGCTGTGCGTCAGGGCAGCGAGGCAGCACGCACTGAAGCGGCCGGACGATCGGCACGCGTCCGCCGGCAGGCACGCCGCACTGTCCTGGCACAGCAGGAAGCGCTGCGCACCGAACTCATCCGCAGCGTCCTGGAACAAGCCGGCCAGCTGCGCAGCGACCCCCGCTATCCCCAGATGCTCCGGCTCCTGACCGAGCGCGCGGACGCAATCCTGGGGCCGCTGGCTTCGGTGACGGAAAGCTACAAGGGCGGTGTGACCGGATCGGCCGGTTCACGACATTTGGACCTGTCACTGCCGGCGCTGGCCGAACAGGCCCTGGAGAACCGTGCCGGGGAGGTGAGCCGGTTATGGACCGACGAGTGAGCGCCTCGGGCAGCGGTTCCGCTTCTGCCAGCACTTCCGCGTCCAGCACGGGGACGATCACGCGGGTCAGCGGTCCCCTTGTGGAGGTTACCGGGCTGCCGGGTCTTTCCATGCTGGAAGTTGTTGCCGTGGGGCCTGACCGGATTTCCGCCCAGGCCGTTGCCATCAACGGTGCGGATGCAACCCTTCAGGCGTACGAGTACACCGGCGGACTCAAAGCCGGTGACCCCGTGGAGCGCACCGGACGCCAGCTCTCCGGTCTGCTGGGTCCGGGGCTGCTGGGGACGGTGTTTGACGGTTTGCTCCGGCCGCTGTCCTCCGCACCCCTGTGGCTGACCCAGGATCGGCAGGCCTCCGCAGAAGATCCAACGGTGCTGGGAACCGAATGGGGGTTCACGCCGTCGGTCTCCGTGGGCGACACGGTGCAGCCGGGGCAGGTTCTGGGCACAGTGCCGGCCGCGGGGACGGTGGAGTTCCGGGTCCTGCTGCCGCCGAACATTGGCGGGGAAGTTCAGTGGCTGGCCGACGGCCCGGTGCGTCCGCTGGATCCCGTGGCCCGGGTGGGCGGAGTGGACGTGCCGCTCGCACAGCAGTGGCCCGTGCACAGCCCGCGGCCCTTCGGCGAGCGCCTGAGCGAGGCCGTGCCCCTGCAGACGGGCCAGCGCGTGCTCGATCTGCTCTTTCCCCTCCCCCGGGGTTCCGCAGCTGCCGTGCCGGGCGGCTTCGGAACGGGCAAGACCCTGACCCTGCAGCAGATCGCCAAATGGTCCGACGCCGATGTCATTGTCTATGTGGGCTGCGGCGAGCGCGGCAACGAGATGGCGGACGTGCTGGACGGGCTCTCCGATCTGGAGGACCCCCGGACCGGCGGGAAGCTCATAGACAGGACAGTGATCATTGCCAACACATCCAACATGCCCATGATGGCGCGTGAAGCCTCCATTGCCACCGGGGTCACCGTAGCCGAGTTCTTCCGGGACATGGGGTACGACGCCGTGGTCATTGCGGACTCCACCTCCCGCTGGGCCGAAGCGCTGCGCGAGTTCGCCAACCGCAACGGAGATCTCCCCGCCGAAGAAGGCTATCCCGCCTCCCTGGCCAGTGAGCTTGCGGCGTTCTACGAGCGGGCGGCGCGGGTGCGCACCCTGGGCGGGGCGACGGCGTCGGTCACCGTCATTGGTGCGGTCTCCCCTCCCGGCGGAGACATGAGCGAACCGGTGACCACCGACACCCAGCGCTTTGTGCGTTCCCTCTGGGTGCTGGACCGTGATCTGGCCTACTCCCGGCATTACCCTGCCGTCAGCTGGCGCGGTTCCTTCTCCCGGGATGCGGAGGCACTGGCCCTCTGGCACGCGGCACACGGGGATCCACTCTGGGCCCAGCGGCGTGCCTCTGCCACCCTGCTGCTTTCCGAGGCGGACCGGCTGACCGCGCTGGCCGACATCATCGGCACCACTTCCCTGCCCGGGCATGAGCAGATGGTGCTGCTGGGTGGGCGCCTGATACGCGACGGTGTCCTGCTGCAGAACGCCCTCAGCCCCAATGACGGCTACTCCTCCGCCGAAAAGGGCTCCGCCCTGCTGCAGATTGTGCTGGAGGTGGTGGACGTCTGCCAGGCCCTGGTGGCGCGCGGGGTGCCGCCTGCCGACGTCGAACGCGTTGACTTCACCCCGATTTTGAGGCTGCGGGAGGACACCGGTCCCACCGATGCCGACGGCGTCGTGGCGCGGGGACTCGCGTTCCTGCGCGAACTGCAGCAGCTGGACGGGCCGGCAGAAACGGCCGCGAACTCACCTGGAGGCGCACATGGCGGAACCTGACGGCACTGCAGTCCCCCGGGTGGGCCACAGCGGCGTGCGAGAACTGCGCGGGCCCCTGCTGGTCCTGGGCGACGCCGCCGGAGTGGGCTGGGACGAATTCGCCGCCGTTTCCGTGGCAGGGCAGCCGGACCGCCACGGGCTGGTGCTGGAAGTGGACGGGGATGAGACCACGCTGCAGATCCTGGAAGGCACCGAGGGCATGTCGCTGGGCGGCATCGAGGTCCGTTTCTCCGGGCGGCCGCTGGCAGTTCCCACCGGCACCGGCTGGCTGGGCAGGGTGTGCAACGGACGCGGTGAGCCGCTCGACGGCGGGCCGCCGGTTACCGCGGAGACCTCGGCCCCCGTGGGCGGCTGGCCGTTGAACCCGGTGTTCCGTGAACCGCCCAAGGATCCGGTCATCACGGGGGTCTCCGCGATCGATGCCCTGACCACGCTTGTGCGCGGACAAAAGCTCCCCATCTTCTCCGTGCCGGGCCTGCCGCACCTGACCCTGGCCACGCAGATCGCCGCCCAGGCGGCCACCTCCGCGGGCCGGGCGTTCCGCGTGGTGTTCGCCGCCATGGGCATGACGCACGCGGACATCGCCTTCATCCGCGACCGGCTGGAGGAACGCTCCGCTGCCGGGGAGCTGGTGCTGCTGCTGAATGCAGCGGATGATCCCGTGATCGAACGCATCCTTACTCCCCGGATTGCCCTGACCGTGGCCGAGTCCCTGGCCTACGACCATGACTCCGACGTATTGGTGATCATG
This sequence comes from Arthrobacter sp. TJ-58, assembly GCF_058269295.1. NCBI lineage: Bacteria > Bacillati > Actinomycetota > Actinomycetes > Micrococcales > Micrococcaceae > Arthrobacter > Arthrobacter sp. TJ-58. The sequence continues at coordinate 227,668 of NZ_JBZCNM010000001.1, read as the reverse complement.
TCGGACATGACCAGCTACGCCGAAGCCGTCCGTGAAGTCTCCGCCGCCCGCCGGGAAATCCCTGCCCGCCGGGGTTATCCGGGGTATCTGTACAGCGACCTGGCCACACTGTATGAGCGCTGCGGCCGGGTGCAGGGCCGGGAAGGTTCCGTCACCATTGTGCCGGTGCTGACCATGCCGGCCGGGGACATCACCCATCCCGTTCCGGACCTCACCGGATACATCACCGAAGGGCAGATTGTGCTGGAACCGGACATCGATGCGCGCGGCATTTATCCTCCGGTCGATGAGCTCTCCTCCCTGTCCCGCCTGATGCGCAGCGGTGCCGGAAAGGGCCGCACCCGGGAAGACCATCTGGACGTCGCGGCGCAGATCCTCTCCGCCATGGCCCGCGCACGATCTGCAGCGGAACTGGCGGAGCTGGTGGGAACGGCGGCACTGAGTGAAACCGACAATGCCTACATCAAGTTCCGCAACGTGGTGGAGCACGACCTGCTGAACCAGGGCCGGGACGAGCTGCGGACCTTCGAGGAAACCATGGACCGGGCCTGGCGGGCGCTGTCGCTGCTGCCGCGCCGGGAACTGAACATGCTGTCCAACGAGTTCCTGGACAAGTACCTGCCCGGTCCCGAGGGTGATGCCCGGTGAGCGCGGACGCGTCGTGAGCGGGTTCCGCAGCAGCGGCAGCCGGGCGGACAAGGCCGACATTGAACGCCGCCTGGCCACCGCCACCCGCGGAGCTGAACTACTGGACCGCAAGCAGCGCATCCTGCAGCGCGCCATTGAAGGCCTGCAGGGCGAGGCCGACGCCGCGCGGCTGGCCTGGCAGAAGCAGGCAGCCTTGGCGGCGGTGTGGCTGCAGCGGGCTGCCGGTCTCGACGGCTCGGACCGGATCAGTGAAGCCGCACCGGATACGCCCGCAACCGTACAGGTGCAATGGGGAGGGGCCATGGGAATTTCCTATCCCCAGGGTGCTGAATGCGTCCTGCCCGCTGCCGCGCCGACGGGCGGAAGTTCAGCCCTCGCCTACGCCGGCGCCACGCATCGGGACGCCCTGCAGGCAGCCGTGGCGGCGGCGAGCGCCGAACGGGCCCTGCAACTGGTGACCCGTGAACTGGTAGCCACCCGCACCCGGCAGCGCGCCGTAGAGAACAGGTGGATTCCGCTGCTTCACGAACAGCTGGCGGAGATTGGCCGGAAGATCGCGGAACAGGAGCTGGAGGAGAGCCTGCGGCTGCGCTGGTCAGCCGGGCTGATCTGACTATTGTGCTGATCCGGCTTTCCTCATTCAGGTAACCGCTGGTAGCCGGTCCATTGTCTGCCCCCCACTGACCGACAAACCATTGGTGCTGAACCTCTGGGGTAGATTGCGACCATGTCCTTCCTCCGACGAGCGTCCTTCCCGGGCCGCTCCGTGGCCTCCCGCCGGCTCCTGCTGGCCGGAGCGGCCGTCACAGTAGTGGGCGCAGGACTCTGGGCACGCGTCGCCCTTGCCGGATCCGTCGGAGATGCCGCGGGTGGAATCCTGTACGCAGTGCTGATCTACCTTGTGCTGGCATTTGCGGCGCCCCGGGTTCGCTGCTCCGCAGTGGCCGCTGCCGCCGTCGTGCTCTGCGTCCTGGTCGAGCTGTTCCAGCTCACCCCCTGGCCCGCGCAGTGGGCCCTTGAGTGGCCGCCGCTGCGTCTGGTGTTCGGAACCACGTTCAACCCCTGGGATCTGCCCGCCTACGCGGCCGGCGCTGCCGCGGCCGGGAGTGCCGATTCGGCGGTGCAGCTCATTGCAAACAGAAGATTGGCGGGAACGGTTCCGGGTGTTCGGATTTCCGGCTCCAAATCGGAACAGTAATCCTCAACGACCTCCGGCGCCATGTTGACCCTGCGAATTCGTCTTTTAGTGAGCGATCCTGCAAAACCGCTCCGGCGTTATGGCAGGTTGAGCGCATCGCATGGCGCGGTGCACTCACCGTTTGCGAATGCGATGGCATCACTCGCAAAGGGGATAATCGTATGCATTTCAAACGCTCAGCGTTATTAATTTGCGTTACCTCATTAACAGGCGCCCTGCTTACCTCCGGACATGCACCGGTGACATCTACCGTGCCGCGAACCGTAGCCGGTGTCGCGTCCTTGTCGGATACCTCCGCGGATGAGCTGAAGAGGACCTTGGAGGAAGCCCCCACCAGCATCCAGGACACTTCGGTCCGGGCAGCAACGGCTGCGAAGGTCCAGGACCTCAGGACGCCGTTCGAGATCAGCAACGGCGCGGCATGGACGTCGGTGGCTGAAGCCCGGAAGTTCAACCAGCAACTCGACGACAGCAGTCCACGGGTCAAGGTGGAACGGATCGGAACCTCGGGGGCCAAACAGCCGATTCAAATGGTGTCAGTCGGATATCCGGAGCCCAAACCTGTTTCCGAGGCCGCTAAAGGATCCGTGATTCTCTTCAACTGCTCCATTCACGGTGATGAGCCTTCCGGCAGGGAAGGCTGCATGCAGCTGGCACGGGACATGTCCACTACGACAAATCCCTCCTGGATCCGCCTGCTGAAAGAAACCACGGTGCTGTTCACCACCATTAATCCTGACGGGTGGCAGGCCGACACCCGCGGCAATGCTGCCGGTGTTGATATCAACCGCGATTTCCTTGCACTCTCCACACCCGAAGCCCGCGCCCTGGCCAAGGTCATGCGTGACTGGAAGCCGGATGTCCTCAATGACCTGCACGAATTCGGCCCAAGTGAGTTTTATGACTCACAGGTGCTGGCGTTGTGGCCGCGCAACCGCAACGTGGATCCGCAGATTCACGATCTCTCCAAGACCATGGTGAATGACTATTCCCTGGCACAGGTCGCATCCGACGGCTACACCACGGGCATCTACGGACAACTGGTCAAGGACGGTGTTCCCTTCCAGCAGATCGCCGGCGACGGGCAGGGCAGGATCCTCCGCAACTACGCTGGCCTCCGGCACATCACGGGCCAGTTGACCGAAACCGCCAGCGATGCTGTGACCCCGGAGGAAGAAAGCGACGTGACGCTGCTCAACCGGCGCCGCGTGGCGGGTCAGTATGACAGTGCCGTGGGCTCGGTCTCGATGCTCATCGAGAACCGGCAGACCCTGGCGCAGGCATCAGTCGATGCCGCGAGCAAGGCTGCCCAGGCCGGTGCCGAACGCTCCGGCGTTGTGTACTTCGACGGCCAGGATGACATGCTGCCCACCACCCCTGACGGTGCAGAGCCCCACCCGATGTGCGGTTACCAGCTCTCCGCCACTCAGTTGACGGATCTGCGGCCGGTTCTGGAACTGCACGGCATTACGTGGAAGAGAAACAGGGACGGAGCCATTGTCACCATGGCCCAGCCCGCCAAGACTCTCATTCCGCTGATCTTTGATGCGCGAGCACCGTTCAACGTGAGCGAAGCCACCCCGTTGGACACCTGCCCCTAAAGGAGAACGCGTCAAGAAGATTGGATTCTCCGGCCAGGACCACGCTGGAAAGGGAGACCGTCATCGGTGATGGCGGTCTCCCTTTGTGCCATGCGGGTGCCATGCCGGCTTTCGGACCGGTCCGGCGATGGCACGACGCTCTCACTCGTAGCGCGTGCCCATCGCCGTCCGAACCTCATCCAGGGTTTGCTCGGCCACCTGATTGGCCCGATCATTGCCCTGCTGGAGAATCTTCCCGATGAAACCCGGGTCTTTGGCCAGCTCAGCCCGCCGCTCGCGGTGGCCGGCAAGAAAGCCGTTGACCGCCTCCGTTGTTCTTTTCTTCAGCGCCCCGCTGCCGGCGTCCCCGATGCTTTCCGCAACCTCCTCCGGCGTCTGCCCCAGGCACAGGGCTGCAGTGGAGAGCAGGGCTGACACTCCGGGACGCGACGCGGGGTCAAAACTGATGCGGCGCTCCGAATCAGTGGGAGTTCGGCGAATGACCTGCGCTGTTTCGTCAGCAGACATCCCCAGCGAAATCGCGTTGCCGTAGCTTTTGGACATCTTGCGCCCGTCCAGCCCCGGCACCTCGGGAGCAGAGGTGATCAAGGCCTCCGGCTCCGGAAAAACCCTGCCGTACCGTTCGTTGAAGCGGCGCGCGATGACGCGCGTCATTTCAACGTGCGGCAGGTTGTCCTTCCCCACCGGCACCAGGTTTCCTTTGCAGAACAGAATGTCCGCAGCCTGATGCACGGGATAGGTCAGCAGGAGCCCGCTCAGCGCCCGCCCGGAGGCCGCCAGCTCCGACTTCACCGTGGGATTGCGGTGCAGCTCTGCTTCAGTGACCAGGCTGAGGAACGGCAGCATCAGCTGGTTCAGTGCCGGAACCGACGAATGGGTGAAGATCGTCGTCCGGTCCGGATCCATCCCGGCGGCAAGATAATCGAGAACGGCACTGTAGACGTACTCGCGCACCCGCGGCATGGAATCGCGGTCCGTAATCACCTGATAGTCGGCAAGGACCAGAAAGGCTTCCACCCCGGCGCGCTGGAGCCTGATCCGCTCCACGATGCTGCCGAAAAAGTGACCGAGATGCAGGAAGCCGGTGGGGCGTTCACCGGTGAGGACCCGATAGTCCCCGGGCGATTGCAGGATGGTCTGCGAAAGCTGTCGGGAACGCTGTTCCGCAGCGGCAAATGAATTCATGGCTATTCCTCTATCTGAGCGTGGAGGGCTGCACAGCGCTGCGGACAGCGGAGAAGGAACGCGTCGCGGGCTGCCGTGCCAGCCCGCGGACATGATGAATGAACCGGCTGCCTAGTGCAGCCGCCACCAGCTCATGGGGCAAAGGTTCATGCGCCCCATACTAACCCCGGCCGGAGAATCTGCCCTACAGCCGGAAGCTCTCATCGAGGCGTTCAATGATGGTGACGTTGGCCTGGCCGCCGCCCTCGCACATGGTCTGCAAACCGTAGCGTCCGCCGGTGCGCTCGAGTTCATGGAGCAGGGTGGTCATGATCCGCGCACCGGTGGCACCAATGGGATGCCCCAGCGAAATACCGCCGCCGTTGACGTTCACTTTGTCCATGTCCACATCGAGTTCGCGCTGCCAGGCCAGCACCACGGAGGCGAAAGCCTCGTTGATTTCCAGCAGGTCAATGTCGTCCAGGCTCATGCCTGTCCTGCCCAGGGCGTGCCGCGTGGCTTCGATGGGCGCGCTGAGCATCATGATGGGGTCGTCGCCGCGGGCCGAGATGGAATGGATGCGTGCCCGCGGCTTGAGGCCGTACCGGCGCACTGCGTCCTCGGACGCGAGCAGCAGGACCGCAGCGGCGTCGGAAATCTGCGACGACGTGGCAGCGGTGAGGCGGCCGCCGTCGGACAGCGGAGCCAGGGACTCGATCTTGACGCGGTTCGGTTCCCGCGGGCCTTCGTCCGCGCTGAGGCCGTTCAGCGGCAGGATCTCCCGGTCAAAGCGGCCCTGGGCCTGGGCGGCGAGCGCCCGGACATGGGATTCGACGGCGAAGTCCTCCATCTCGGAGCGGGTCAGGCCCCACTTGTCCACCATCATTTCCGCCCCAATGAACTGGGAGACCTGCTGGTCCCCGTAGCGCTCGGCCCAGCCGGCGGACCCGGCGAAGGGATTCGGGAACCCGAGCTCGCGGGCAGCGGTGTTGGCGTAGCCGATGGGAATTGAGGACATGCTCTGCACTCCGCCGGCCAGGACCAGGTCGCTGGTGCCGCTCATGACGGCCTGCGCCGCATAGGACACCGCCTGCTGTCCGGAACCGCACTGGCGCTCCACCGTGGTGCCGGGAACCCGTTCGGAAAGCCCGGCCGCCAGCCAGGAGGTGCGCGCAATATCCATGGCCTGCGGACCCACCTGGTCGATGGCGCCGAGGATGACCTCGTCAAACTCCGCCGAATCGATTCCGGTGCGCCGGACGGTCTCGGCAATCACATGGGCGGCCATGTCGGCCGGGTGAATGGTGCTCAAACCGCCGTTGCGCCGACCCACCGGGGTGCGCACTGCGTCGATAATGAATGCTTCAGCCATGGAACAGGCCTTTCGTCGTCGTAAGAGCTGCTGCTTTCCCCCCCCCACAGTAAAGGACGACGGCGACGGCGGCACCCGACTGCCGGTATGCGCGCCGGCAAGCTGCCGCGAGCTGCGCCGTCGGGCCCCGGCCCCGCACCGGCTAGAATGGAAAGGCTGCCATCACTGGCAGCACCGCCGCGAGTGTCCAACCCCCGCGGCCACCTACCCACCACACGTGAAAGCAGCGGAGTGTCCTTACAGGTTCAGCCCACCGTCAGCGCCACCACCAGCCCGGCCGGCAAATCGGCGAATCAGGTCATCGCCCGGGAGTCCTCCCGGCGACGCACCTTTGCGGTGATCTCCCACCCCGACGCCGGTAAGTCCACGCTCACCGAAGCGCTGGCCCTGCACGCCCGCGTGATCGGCACCGCCGGTGCCACCAACGGCAAGGAGAACCGCCGCGAGACGGTTTCCGACTGGATGCAGATGGAAAAGGACCGCGGCATCTCGATCAGCTCGACGGCCCTGCAGTTCGCGTACCGCGACACCGTGATCAACCTGCTGGACACTCCGGGCCACGCCGACTTCTCCGAGGACACCTACCGTGTGCTGGCCGCCGTTGACTGCGCCGTCATGCTGGTGGATGCAGCCAAGGGCCTGGAAACCCAGACCATGAAGCTCTTTGAGGTGTGCCGCGCCCGCAACCTGCCGATCATCACCGTGATCAATAAGTGGGACCGTCCCGGACTGGATCCGCTGGCCCTGATGGATGAAATCACCGAACGCACCGGGCTCACCCCCATGCCGCTGACCTGGGCCGTGGGCATCGCCGGAGATTTCCGCGGCGTCTGGGACCTGCAGAAGGACGAATACGTCCACTTTGAACGGCAAAACTCCGGCGCCTCCCTGGCCAAGGAAGAACACCTCAGCCCCGAAGACGCCCTCGCCCGCGAAGGCGACGTGTGGGAAGACTCCCTGGGTGAAGCCGAGCTGGTCATCGACGGCCGCGAGTTTGACCGCGATGCGTTCCTGGCTGCCAAGGCCACTCCCATCCTGTTCTCCTCCGCCGCACTGAACTTCGGCGTGAAGCAGATCCTGGACGCACTGGTGGATCTGGCGCCCTCCGCCGGACCGCGCGAAGACAAGGACGGCGGACTCCGCCCGGTCGAGGCCCCGTTCTCCGGGTTCGTCTTCAAGGTCCAGGCCGGCATGAACAAGGCCCACCGCGACCACGTTGCCTTCATCCGGGTCTGCTCCGGCATTTTTGAGCGCGGCATGGTGGTCACCCACTCCAACACCGGCAAGACCTTCGCCACCAAGTACGCCCAGCACCTGTTCGGCCGTGAACGCGAGGTCATCGACCAGGCGTACCCGGGCGACGTCGTCGGGCTGGTTAACGCTTCGGCCCTGCGCGTGGGCGACAGCCTGTACGTTGAGGAGCCGGTCGAGTACCCGCCCATTCCGTTCTTCAGCCCGGAACACTTCCGGGTGGCCCGGTCCAAGGACCCCAGCCGCTACAAGCAGTTCCGGCGCGGGATCGACCAGCTGGAGCACGAAGGCATCATCCAGGTGCTGCGCTCGGACCGGCGCGGAGACCAGGCTCCGGTGCTGGCCGCCGTCGGCCCGATGCAGTTCGAGGTGGTGGAGGACCGCATGACGCAGGACTTCAACGCGCCCATGCGCTACGAGCAGCTCTCCTACTCGCTGGCACGGCTCACCACGCCTGACGCAGCGGAGGTCCTCTCCAACGTGCACGGCGCCGAAGTGCTGCAGCGCACCGACGGTGCGTTCCTGGCGCTGTTCAACGACGTCTGGGCACTGCGGCGCGTGGAAAAGAACCACCCCGAAGTGTCGCTGAGCGTCATCGGCACCGAATCCCCCAACAGCCGGAGCTACTAGGTTCCGCAGGGCGCGGTTGGACTGAGCATCAGCTGGCGCCCGGTCCGCCGGGCGGATGGAGACCCTCGGCAAAACCAGGAGACCGTTATAAGCTCGCTGCCAACGCCGCGCCCCACGCCGGCGGGAAAGCGGGGAGCAGATGAGTTACCGGAAGCAGTCCGGCAGAATCGGATTCTTCGTGGTGGCGCTGGCCGGTGCCCTCACTGCATGCAGCGCCGACGGCGACCTCGAGTTCAGCAACGAGGGCCCTGAGGCCGTGACGGTCTCCACCGGGGACCAGGAATTCACCGTCGACGCCGACGGCGGGGTCGTGATCCTGGATTACGGCTGCAGCGAGGATGACATTAGCGTTCAGTTCCTTTCCGGCCAGGAGACTGTCCTCAGCGAAAGGGTGTGTCCCGGGCAGCAGGTTGTCATCGGGGACGGCACAGTTGATCTGCAGCCCTCTTCCTCCTCCTAATACGCCTGTGACCCGCAGCACACGTTACGGTCACGGCCCTGCCCGGGAACCCCGAGCATAAGGAATGCTTACCTTTACCCCGAAACAGCGTAAGCGTTAGTTTTTCGTGAGTATGCTCTTCGCAATACTTCACTGCCGCTCCACTGCTTCGGGGCGGCCTCCCTCTGGAAGGTCGCAGCCATGTCTGTCCACGCGTTCCCCTCGCTTTCCCGCCCGGATTTTGCCGCCGTTCCCGCCGGCACTGCACCGGAAACCTCCGAGGCCTGGCAGGCGCTAAAGCAAGCCGCCACCGACCTGCAGCCGCTGCAGAACATGAACGGCTCGGTCGACCCGGAAAACCGCAGCGCAGCGGAAGAGCTCATTTCCGTCATTGCCGCCGCCGTCCAGGCCCTGGCTCCCGCCTTTGAGCACGACGCCGAATACCTCCGCCTGCTGGTCAGCGACCTTGAGCGCTGGGTCGCCGACGGACTGGGCGAACCGGATTTCCTGGACTCTCTGCTCGCATTCTCCCCGCAGCTGGACCGCACGGACGGACTGCAGCACCTGGTCCTGTTCCCGATGTACACGCAGAACGGTTCCACCAACCGCTACGTGGAAGCCGTGCTGATCGAAGTGGTATGGCCGGAGTTCGTCAGCGAGCTGGAAGCCGGCGAGTACTCCAACAAGCTTTTTGTCCCGATCCGGTTCCTCGATTTCACCCCCGGCTATGACACCAACTCCGCCGTACTGTTCCCCGAAACCGTGGCCGTCCGCGAAACCCCCAGCTTCACCTGGGGAGCCATCTTTGCCGACCGCGAGGCTGCCCGGTTCCGCCACGTGCTGCGTGCCGCAGCGGAGATCACCTCCCTGCAGCTGCCCGAGGACGCCGCCGCCCTGCTGGATGACCAGAAACTGGCCCAGGACACCTTTGTCATGTGGGATCTCATCCATGACCGCACCCACATGCGCGGCGATCTTCCCTTTGATCCGTTCATGATCAAGCAGCGCATGCCGTACTTCCTCTACTCCCTGGAGGAACTGCGCTGCGACCTCACTGCTTTCCGTGAAGCCGTGAAGATCGAAAAGGACGAGGACGCTTCCCCCGAAGCTCGCAAACATGCCACGCTGGTCCAGTACGCGGTGATTTTTGACCGGATCTTCCGGTTCGCCATTACAGGCAGCCGGGTGCGCAACTATGACGGCCTCGGCGGCCAGCTCCTTTTCGCCTGGATGCACCAGAACCACGTCCTGCACTGGACCGACGGCAAGCTGAGCATCGACTGGGAAGACGTGGCCGACGTCGTTGTCCGCCTGGGTGCGAACATTGAGGAACTGTACTGGCGCTCCATCGACCGGCCGAAGACCGCCCACTGGTTTGCCGCCTACGATCTGGTGTCCGCCACGCTGACGCCCAACCCGGCCTCCGTTTGGGCCAAGGGCCCGGACGCCCTGCCGCTGGACGGTCCGCCGCGCGGGCTCACCGACCAGGTCCTGGACGACGAATTTCCGCTGTCCATGTTCTACGAAGCGCTGTCCAAGAAGATGGCTCCGGTCATCGAGTCCACCTCGGGAATTACAGGGAGTTCAAAGTAAATGAGCACTGAGCCGGCCGCAGGATCTGTTACCGCGTCCTCCGTCCGCGGACGCACCGTCCTGGTGGCCGGCGCCGCCTCGCCCTCCGGCGTGGCGGTCTGCAAGGCACTGGAAGCCGCCGGGGCCAAGGTGGTGGCAGTGGGCCGCGACGCCGCCCGGCTGGAAAACACCCTCTTCGACCTGTTCGATGCGGACCTTCGCACCTGCGATCTGTCCCGTCCCGGCGACGTGGACGCACTGTCTCAGGACCTGCAGGAGATGTACGGCGGCATCGACGGCCTGATCCATCTGGTGGGCGGCTGGCGCGGCGGCGGCGGCATCACCGGGCAGAAGGAAGATGACTGGGACTTCCTGCAGACCAACATCCTGCAGACGCTGCGCAACGTCAGCCGCAGCTTTTATGACCAGCTGGCCGCGTCCGACGACGGCCGGCTGGCCATTGTGTCCTCCACCGCCGTGGAATCCCCCACCGCCGGCGGTGCCGGATATGCGGCAGCCAAGGCCGCGGCCGAGGCCTGGGTCCAGGCCATCGCGCAGGGGTTCCGCCGGGCCCAGTCCGGCGCCAAGGAGAACCCGCAGCCGCAGCACTCGGCCGCCGTCGTGTTTGTGGTCAAAGCCCTCGTGGACGACTCCATGCGTGCGGCCGAGCCGGACCGGGACTTCAGCACCTACACCGACGTACAAACCCTGGCCGATGCCGCGGTCGGCCTCTTTGGCCGGGATGCCGCGCAGCTGAACGGACAGCGCATCTCGCTGGTTCCGCAGCGCTGAGCTGCACTGCCTGCGCCGGACCGCCTGCACACTCCGGCACTGCCCGGACAAAACCGAACACCCCGTAAGAGATACTGGACACTGTGACCAACATTTCCCCCCTGCATGACATATCCATCCGCGCGTTTGCCTCCGACAACTACTCCGGAGTGCACCCCGAAATCCTGGATGCGCTGACCGCCGCCAATCAGGGCCACCAGGTGGCCTACGGCGAAGACGTGTACACGGCCAGGCTGCGCGAGGTCCTGTCCGCGCACTTCGGCAGCCAGATGCGTGCCTTCCCGGTCTTCAACGGCACCGGCGCCAACGTCACCGCCCTACAGTCCCTGCTGCCGCGCTGGGGCGCCGTCATCTGCGCCTCCACCGCCCACATCAACGTGGACGAGAACGGGGCACCGGAGCGGATCGGCGGCATGAAACTGCTGCAGATCCCCGCCGCGGACGGCAAGCTGACGCCCGAACTGATCGACCAGGAGGCCTGGGGCTGGGGAGATGAGCACCGCGCCCAGCCGCTGGCCGTGTCCATCACGCAGTCCACGGAGCTCGGCACCCTGTACACCGTGGAGGAAATCACCGCCATCGCGGAGCACTGCCACAAGCACGGCATGCTCCTGCACATGGACGGCGCCCGGCTGGGCAACGCCGCTGCGGCGCTCGGCGTGGGCATGGGTGCGATGACCACCGACGCCGGCGTGGACATCCTGTCCCTGGGCGGCACCAAGAACGGAATGATGTACGGCGAGTGCATTGTCTCGCTGAATCCGGAGGCCTCCCCCGGCCTGGATTACCTGCGCAAGATGAACATGCAGCTGGCCTCCAAGATGCGTTTCATTTCCGCCCAGTTCGTCACGCTGTATGAGAACGACCTGTGGCTGCGCTCGGCCTCGCATGCCAACGCGATGGCGCAGCGGCTGCGTGCGGCGGTGGAGAAGATCGACGGCGTGGAGCTCACCCAGCCCACCGAGTCCAACGCCGTGTTCGCGAAGCTCCCGGCAGGAGTTGCCGACCGCCTGCGCACCGCCTTCCGCTTCTACGACTGGGACCAGGCCACGGGTGAGGTGCGCTGGATGTGCACCTTTGACACGTCCGAGGCCGACATCGACGCCTTCGCCGAAGCAATTGCCCGCGAGGTTGCTGCGGATCCCGAGACGGTGTAAATCAGTCCCACTGCGTCATAAGTCCGTCCAACCGGACGAAGAGGTCCCGGGTTCCTCACCAAGGAGCCCGGGACCTATTCATGTGCCGGCCGGGAACGGTTCCCTGAAACCTTTCACCCACGGGGACCACAACCTACGCTGGACAGGTAACGAATGGGTCACGGCGGCGAGCCCGTCCCGTGGTCTGAACCGCGCGCCCGTAGTCTGCGAAGGTGAGTGCAATCGGTGACTTATCACAAGTACCCCCAGACTTCCTGAAAGCCCTCGGTTCCCTGCGGCGTGCACGGTGCCGCCCGGAGCTGCATCTGAACGAGATTCCGGCTCCGGCCCGGCTGGCGCCGTTTGCCGTCTCGCTCGGTGCGGAGATCCTGGCGAGCGGACCGCTTGCGCGCGATGAAGGACTCGGCCATGGCCCGTCCGGGATCGTGATTCCGGAGCAGACCGAGCTGGCCACCGGCCGCTTTATCCTCCTGCACGACCCCGAAGGCTCCCCCGTCTGGAACGGCACTTTCCGGATCGTCACCTATATCCGGGCCGAACTTGAACCGGACATGGGCAACGATGAACTGCTGGGCTCCGTGGCGTGGACCTGGCTCGTGGACGCCCTGCAGGAACACAACGCCGGATACTCCCATGCCGGCGGAACTGCCACCCGCATCCTCTCCGAAAGCTACGGGACCCTGGCCGGCCGCGGAGACGCCATCGACATTGAGCTGCGTGCCTCCTGGACCCCGGATTCGGCTGATGTGCAGGCACATCTGGAAGCCTGGTCGGACATGGTCTGCACCTTCGCCGGACTGCCTCCCCTGCCCGACGGCGTCACTCCCCTCCCGCGGGTGCGCCGAAGCTAACCCTGTGCACCCCAACTCCGGCGCCAAACCGGTGCCCAACCCCGCGCAGAACACCGCCCGCAGGCACCGGCTGTCAGCACGGCTCCGCCGGACTCGATAGACTGGACTCCTTATGACCGCGCAGATACCCGGCTCCGCCACGCACACCTCTTCCGCTGACCAAACCGCCGACCCGAACGCCGAGCCCGTTGCGCTCCCGCTGCTGGAGGCACCGAAAGACGGGGTGCCGCTGGTCATCGATACTCCCCGCGGACTGGAACGGGCCGCCAAGGCTCTTGCCGCCGGAACCGGTCCCGCCGCTGTCGACGCCGAACGCGCCTCCGGTTTCCGCTACGGCCAGCGGGCCTTCCTGGTCCAGATCCGCCGCGAAGGCTCAGGCACCTGGCTGATTGATCCGGAACCGTTCGACAACCTGGACATCATCAACGATGCGTTGAAGGGCGTGGAATGGATCCTGCACGCAGCCACCCAGGACCTTCCCTGCCTGTCCGAACTGGGCATGTGGCCGGACAAACTCTTCGACACGGAACTCGCCGCACGCCTGGCAGGCCTGCCGCGCGTTGGCCTGGCCGCCGTCATCGAAAACCTGCTCGGCTTCACCCTGGCCAAGGAACACTCGGCCGCCGACTGGTCCACCCGCCCGCTGCCCGAGCCGTGGCTGCGCTACGCCGCCCTGGACGTTGAGGTCCTCGCGGAGCTTCGCGTGGAACTGATTAAGGTGCTCGACGACGCCGGGAAGCTCGCCTTCGCGGAAGAGGAGTTCGAAGCGATCCGCACCGCACCGCCGTCGGCCCCGCGCGTGGACCCGTGGCGCCGCACCAGCGGGATGCACCAGCTGCGTGACCGGCGCCAGCTCGCCGCCGTCCGCGAACTGTGGACTGAACGCGAACACCTGGCGGAAAACCGCGACACTGCGCCGGGACGGCTCATTCCTGATTCCGCGATCGTGGCCGCTGCACGGGCTATGCCCACCACGGTTCCGCAGCTGCTGGGCACTCCGGGCTTCCACGGCCGCGCCGCGCAGAAGGAAGCGCCCCGCTGGCTGCGCTGCATCTCGGCGGCCCGGTCCACAAAGGACCTGCCGCCCTTGCATATCCCCACCCACGCCCCGCCGCCTCCGCGGGTCTGGGCCAAGAACGATCCGGCCGCAGCAGCACGCCTGCAGACGGCCAAGCCGCGTCTGGCCGCACTTGCGGAGAAGCTGAACCTGCCCATCGAGAATCTCCTGACCCCCGACACCCTCCGCCGGGTCGCCTGGCGTCCGCCGGCCCAGATCAATCTGGAGTCGATCAGCGCGGCGCTGCGTGATCTTGGTGCCCGTGAATGGCAGATCGAGCAGACGGCTGCGGTGCTCACCGTCGCGTTCCTGGATCCGGATCCGCTGGTGGAGAAGGAAAAGGACGCCGCCGCGTCCCGCTAAGGCTGTCCCGCTAGGACTGCCGCGGCGTGCCGAACCAAGCCGCTAGGCTGTGGCCCATGGAACTTGTTTACTCCGACGGATCAGACCTGCCCCTTGCCGCCGTCGTGCGGCTTTATGATGCGGTGGGCTGGAGCGCTTACACCGAGGACCCGCCGAAGTTGGCCGCAGCCCTCGCCGGTTCCACACTGCTGGCCGTGGCCCGCGACGGGAACGATCTGGCGGGCCTGGCCCGGGTCATCTCCGACGGTCATTCCATCTGTTATCTCCAGGATGTCCTGGTTGATCCGCGGTACCAGCGCACCGGGCTGGGCAGGAGCCTCGTCGAGCTCGTTTTGGCACCCTATGCGCATGTGCGGCAGAAAGTCCTGCTGACGGATACCGAGCCGGAGCAAAAGGCCTTCTACGAATCTCTTGGCTACCGGCAGGCGGGCGGAGACGCCGACGACGGCGGGCTGCCGCTGCGGGCGTTTGTCCGCTTCGATGCGTGAAACATGGCAGGAGGAACCGAGACAGGGGACGACCCGGTGATGGTGCGGCCCTCCGACCTTACGGGCCTGCGCAAGGCCCGCGCCTCCGCATTCCTGTTCCGCTTCAGCCCTGCCCGGCGGGCCGTAAAACGGCTCTCGGCCAGGTTGACAGAGAGAAGCCGAAGCGGGCTGAGATCCACTGCCCGCTTCGGCTTCGCTGCTATGTTCCGGTGTTGTCTCCCGGTGTTACTCGAAGACCGGCACGCCGTTGCGCACCAGCTGCCAGTTGTTTTCCGCGAAGTCCGCGGGGTTAACCGATCCCTGGGCCACCACGTAGTCGATGAGCAGCTGACGGATTTCCGTCTGCTGGTTCACGAGCACCGGAGCGCCGGCGATGTACGGGAAGTTCCCGCCGCCGGACTGCCGGTAGTTGTTGGTGGCCACCGCAAACCGCTGGGCCGGGTCCACCGGAGCCCCGTCAAAGCTGAGGTTCTGAATGCGCTGGCCCACCGGCTTGGAGATGTCGATGTCATAGGACACTCCGGACATGATGTCGTAGTTGTAGTCCGGGGTTCCGTCGGCGTTGGTCAGCGTCTCGGGATCCACCGGGGCTCCCGGAGCGGTCTGGACGAAGTATTTGGCCGAGTACTCCAGGTACTCCCGAACCTGGGCCCCGGTCATTTCCACTCCGAAGAGGGTATTCGGGAACACGTACAGTCCGGCAAGGTCGCGGATGGTGACCGGGCCGGCGGGGATTTCCGCGGTGCGGCTGAAGGGCGCCGCGATGGACAGCACCGGCAGGTCCGCGTTGGGTCCGCCGTCGAGCGCGCGGTCCACCACCTGAGCCTGCACGTAATTCACGAAGTCCATCACCGCGGTGTCGCGGTAGCGGGATTCACGCGCGGGCATGGTTTCGGTGGCAGTGCCAACGGGGGTGTTGACGTAATCGATGACACGCTGGTGCTGTTCGGCCACCAGCTTGGAGATTTTCGGATCGGCAACTGCCGTGTTGGCGTTAAGCAGGAACGACGACGCCGCCGTCACGTCCCACTGGCCGCGCACCTTGGTCAGTTCAAAGTCCATCACGGACAGGCGCATGCCCCAGTTCATCGGCTCGGTGAGCAGCACCTGCTCGCCCGTGGTTTTGTTGGTGACAAAGCGCTCCGGTATTTCCTGATGGGCATGTCCCACCAGGACGGCGTCAATGCCGGGGACTGTTTCGGCCAGCTGCGTGGACGCGTTTTCCAGGGGCAGCTCACTCCCATAGGACGAGGTACCTGAGGTTCCCGAATGGGAACTGACCACCACAACGTCGGCGCCGCGGGCCTTCATTTCCGGCACGTATTTCTGTGCCTGCTCAACAATTCCGGGGAAGACAAGCTTGCCCTCCACATTGTTCTTGTCCCAAATGGCCACACCGGGGTTCGTCACTCCGAGGATGCCAACCTTGACGGGCTTGTTGCCCTTGGTTTTGACCGTTTTGATGATGTACGGAGTAAATGCGGGCTTGCCCGACTTTGCATCAACCGCGTTGGCACCGAGCAGCGGGAAGTTCAGCTGCTTTTCAAATCCGCGGAGCATGTCCAGCCCGTAGTTGAATTCGTGGTTCCCCAGCGCGGCAGCGTCATAGTCCATGGCATTCATGGCCGCCGCCATGGGGTGGATTTCGCCGGTCTCGGTGATCGGCTCCGTGTTGGCAAAGTAATCAGTCAGTGAGGTGCCCTGAATCGTGTCTCCGGCATCAATCAGGAGGGTGGATTCCCGCCCCCGGTCGGCGCGGACGGAATTCACCAGGGTGGAGATCTTGGCTAGTCCCACGTCATTGTGTGCAGCGTCCTCGTATTCGCCGTCCTTGAAGTAATCCCAGTTCTCCACGTACCCATGCAGATCAGAGGTGCCCAGCACGGTGACGCTGGTCTTTTGATCCTTGCCTGCATGCTCCGGCGGCGCCGCTGCCGCAGGGGTCATGGAAACAAGTGAAACTGCCACGGCGGCGGTGACTGCGGTGGCAGCACCCCGGCGTCGGGCGGATGAAAACAGCAATGTAAACAACTCCTAGTAGTACGTATAAAAGTCCCCCTAGGCACCCTTACAGGTTAAAGGACAATTCCAACAGAGGCGCGTGCCAAATGACGATAATTCTTGCGGAAATTACTTCCAAAGAGACCCCGGGTTTCACGCTTTGGTTCTGCGGACATACTTTTATTCCACCTCACTTCACACCCGTTCTAAGGGGACCAATTGGTTAAGAAACACGGCAATGCCCGGCAGGCGGCCATACTGGCCGTCAGCGGAGCCCTTCTTCTTTCTCCGGCGACGGCCGCTTTCGCGGCTCCGTCCACTCCGCCGCCGGCACCTGAAAACAGCAGCTCCTTCGGAGCCCCGGGGGCCAACGGCACCGCTGCCAAGGCCGATGACCGCACGGACACCGCCGAGGAGCAGCGGCGCACGCTCAACCAGCAGGCGGTGGAAAAGGTGGTGCGCGGCGAGGCTCCCGTGCAGCAGCGCGGCGGCTCGAAGTCCGTCCAGGTGGCGCCCGGGCAGTGGGCCCAGTACGGGCTGGAGGACAGCGACCAGATCCTGTCCTTCCTCATTGATTTCGGCACGCAGGTGGACCCGCGCTTCCCGGCCTCCACACCCGGTCCGGTGCACAACCAGATCCCGGAGCCCAACCGCAGCGTGGACAACTCCACAAACTGGCTGCCCGATTTCAGCCGTGACCACTACCAGGACATGTTCTTTGACACCGAGGGCGAGTCGCTGAAGACCCTCTATGAAGAGATGTCCAGCGGACGCTACACGGTGGACGGCGATGTCAGCGAGTGGGTGACGGTCCCCTACAACTCCGCCAGCTACGGCCAGACCGAAAGCCAGGCGGACATGACCCGCTTTGTCCAGGACGCTGCGGACGCCTGGTACGACGCACAGCTGGCCTCCGGCAAGTCAGCCGCCGACATCGACACCTACCTGGCCGGTTTCGACAAGTGGGACCGCTACGACTACAACAACAACGGCAACTTCGATGAGCCTGACGGCTACATCGACCACTTCCAGGCCATCCATGCCGGCGAAGGTGAAGAAGCCGGCGCACCGGAATCGACCATCTGGTCACACCGCTGGTCCGTGGGCCAGGCCGGCCGGGGCACGCAGGGCCCGGCCGCCAACCCCTTCGGCGGCATCCGCATCGGCGACTCCAAGGTCTGGATCCGGGATTACACCACCGAACCCGAGAACGGCGGCCTGGGTGTCTTTGCCCACGAGTACGGCCATGACCTCGGCCTGCCCGATCTCTACGACACGGCCGGCGGAGACAACGGCACCGGCTTCTGGACTCTCATGAGCTCCGGTTCCTGGCTGGGCCGCGGCACCGGTTCCATCGGGACCACCCCCAACCACTTGGGCGCCTGGGAGAAACTGCAGCTGGGCTGGCTGGACTATGACGTAGCCACCGCCGGCGTGAAGTCCACGCACATGCTTGGCCCGTCCTACCACGCCACCAAGAAGCAGCAGGCCCTCGTGGTCAACCTGCCCAAGGACGCCCAGGGCAACGGCCGGTATTACCTCGCGGAGAACCGTCAGTACGTCGGATACGACGCCACGCTGCAGACCGGACCGTACAACTTCGGCTGGGCCCTGAGCTCTCCGGACCGGGTGGAGCACTTCCCGTACCAGAACGGCCTGCTCGTGACGTACTGGAACGCCGGACAGCGCAACAACAACACCAGCCAGCACCCCGGCGCCGGACTGGTCCTTCCTGTCGACGCCCGTCCGCAGGCCCTGCGGTGGACCGACGGCGTGGTTGCCCGCAACCGTATCCAGAGTTTCGACGCCACGTTCGGCAAGGAAGCCACTGATCCGCTGAGCCTGCACCGGGAGACCGCTGCCGGCATGACCACCCTCAATGTTCCGTCGCGTCCCGGCGTTGCCGTCTTCAACGACAGCAACCCCAACGCCTACTACGACCCCGCCAACCCGCAGGGCAGTGTTCGGGTAGCCGGTTCCGGCACCAGCATCGAGGTTATTCAGAGCAATTCCAAGGGCATGATGACCGTCAAGGTCAAGTAGCACCACACCCCGGGGGCCGTCAGCAGAGGCCCTGAACCGGAAGCCCGGGCGGCAGGTGTCGGAGAGCAGATCTCCGGCACCTGCCGCTTTTTCATGGAGCGGTTCCGGTTCCCAGCGCCGGCGGGCCGCCCTCCCACCGTTCCTCGCCGTCGTCGTCCATTCGCCCGGTGGGAGTGAGGCCGAGCTTCCGCGCCACCGCGGCCGAGGCCCGGTTCCCCGGATGAATAGAGGCCGCCGCGGACCCGCCTGTGCGCGGTGCCAGCCAGAGCAGCATGGCCCTGGCTGCCTCGGTGGCAATTCCCCTGCCCTGGTGCGCCTCGCCCACCACCCACGCGATGTACGACGTCGGTCCCGCGGCCTCCGTGACCACGGTGGCCTGCACAAATCCGACCGCGGAGCCCGTTTCCCGGATGATCCAGTTCAGCCACGCCTCACCGCTGTCTTTGGACGGACCCACGCATTGGGCGGCGTAGCGGCCGGACAACTCCTCCGCTGTTGGGGCCTGGCCTCCGATGTACCGGTAGATGGCCGTTCCCGCCAGCACCGCGGTCATCTCTTCTGCATGATGAACGCCCAGCGGCTCCAGCGTCAGACGGGGTGTCGTAATGAGCCCGGCCCTCAGGACCGGATCCACGCCGGTCAAAGGATCCGCTGGAACAGCAGGTGGTCCTGCCATTGCCCGGCGATTTTCAGGTACTGCGGCGCCAGGCCGATCCGCTCGAAACCGGACTTCTCCAGAATCCGCTGGGACGCGGCGTTATGCAGCAGCGTGGCCGCCTGGATGCGGTGCAGGCCCAGGATTTCCCGCGCGGTTTCAACGACGGCGGCCACCGCCGCGGTGCCCACACCCCGTCCGGCACAGCCCTCGTCAATCCAGTAGCCCAGATTGGCTGACAGAAAGGGTCCGCGGACAATCCCGGTCAGGGTAACGGTGCCGACAACCCGCCCGCCCTCGGAGAGGATCATCGGCACCTCGCTGCCCGCCTGATGCAGGGCCAGCTTGGCGTCGATCACGGCCTGCTGGCCTGCCTCGGTAAAGAAGGAGTCCGGGCGCACCGGCTCCCACGGCGACAGATAATCCCGGTTGCGCCGGTAGGCAGCCGCGAGCCGACCGGCGTCGTCCGGGCCCACTACGGTGAGCGTGATGCCGTCCAGCAGCGTGGCGGCGGGGAAGTCCTGCGAGTTGGTAAGCACGCCACAGCCTAACCCGGCGCCTGCCTGCCCACCCGGCAAGTTGCTTACTGACCCGGCAAGCTACCGCAGCGTCTGCAGGGCAGCGGTCAGGTAGGGAGCGGTCCGGCTGGCCTCACAGGCGGCCACCTCGGCGGGGGTGCCGGCACAGATGATGCGGCCGCCGTCGTCGCCGCCGGACGGTCCCATGTCGATGACCCAGTCGGCCGCGGCGACCACGTTCATGGAGTGCTCCACCACCACCACGGTGTTGCCCGCGTCCACCAGCCGGTTGAGCTGCGCGAGCAGCAGGCGCACGTCCTGGGGATGCAGACCGGTGGTCGGCTCATCGAGCAGGTACAGGGTGTGTCCGCGGCGGGCACGCTGCAGCTCGGTGGCCAGCTTGATGCGCTGGGCCTCGCCGCCGGAAAGTTCGGTGGCGGGCTGGCCCAGGCGCAGGTAGCCCAGGCCGACGTCGAGCAGGGTCTGCAGGCTCCGCGACGCCGCCGGGACGTCCGCGAGGAACTCCGCCGCAGTTTCCACGCGCATGCCCAGCA
This sequence comes from Arthrobacter sp. TJ-58, assembly GCF_058269295.1. Lineage (NCBI taxonomy): Bacteria > Bacillati > Actinomycetota > Actinomycetes > Micrococcales > Micrococcaceae > Arthrobacter > Arthrobacter sp. TJ-58. The sequence continues at coordinate 207,314 of NZ_JBZCNM010000001.1, read as the reverse complement.
CGTCGGCAATGTTCTTGCCGCGGTAGGTCACCTCCAGGGTTTCCTCGTTGTAGCGCGCACCGTGGCACTGCGGGCAGGGACCGTAGGTGCCGGGCAGGAACAGCAGTTCGACGGCGAGGAAGCCTTCACCCTGACAGGTGGGGCAGCGCCCGCTGGCCACGTTGAAGGAGAAACGGCCTGCGGTGTAGCCGCGGGCCTTGGCCTCGTCGGTGCCGGCGTAGAGCTTGCGCACGGCGTCGAACAGCCCGGTGTAGGTGGCCAGGTTGGAGCGCGGCGTGCGGCCGATGGGCCGCTGGTCCACCCTGACCAGGCGGTCCAGGTGCTCCAGCCCGGCGATGTCGCGCACCGTGGCGCCGGGATCGACGTCGTCCTGCGTTTCCGCGTCCGGGTCTTCCTCCCGTTCTGCTGCCGTGGCGGCGGAACCGTTGACGTGCACGCCCACGGTTTCGGCCAGCACCTGGCTGACCAGGGTCGACTTGCCGGAGCCGGAAACACCGGTGACGGCGGTGAGGACGCCGAGCGGAATTTCGGCGTCGAGTTCGCGCAGGTTGTGCCGGCTGATGCCCTTGAGGTTCAGCCACTGCTCGGGCGTGCGGCCTGCGGACGCCGGCTCCTCCGCCTCACGGAACAGGAACGGACGGGTGGCGCTTTCCTCCACCTGCGCCAGACCCTCCACGGGACCGCTGTAGAGCACGGTGCCGCCGCCGTCGCCGGCCTGCGGACCCACATCCACGATCCACTCGGCGCTGCGGACCACGTCCATGTTGTGTTCGACGACGAACACCGAGTTCCCGGCATCCTTCAGTTCCTGCAGGACGGCCAGAAGCGGCTCGGCATCGGCCGGATGCAGGCCTGCGGAGGGCTCGTCCAGGACGTAAATGACGCCGAACAGGCCCGAGCGCAGCTGGGTGGCGATGCGCAGGCGCTGCATCTCACCGGGCGACAGGGTGGGCGTGGACCGGGACAGGCTCAGGTACCCCAGGCCCAGGTCGATGAGGATCTTAAGCCGCGACAGCAGGTCGCGGGTGATGGTGACGGCAACCTCGGTGTCCTCGTTGGACGCCGCTGCACGCGAGGCCGTTCCCGCGGACTTCAGCTCCGCCGTCGGCCGGATGATTTCCGCCAGTTCGCTCAGGGTGGCGCCGTTCAGCTCGGCGATGTTCCGCCCGGCGAACGTTACGGCGAGCGCTTCGGGCCGCAGGCCGGCACCGCCGCAGACCGGGCACGGTCCGGAGACCATGAATTCGAGCACGCGCTTGCGCATCTGCTCGCTGCCGGAGTCAGCCAGGGTGTGCATGACGTACGACTTTGCACTCCAGAACCGGCCCTTATACGGCTTGGCCACTCGGTCCCGCTGCGGGGTAATCATCACCACGGGCTGTTCCTCGGTGAACAGGATCCAGTCGCGGTCCTTTTTCGGCAGGTCTTTCCACGGCACGTCGACGTCGTAGCCCAGCTGGATGAGGATATCGCGCAGGTTTTTGCCCTGCCAGGCGCCGGGCCACGCAGCGATGGCCCCGTCCCGGATGGTCAGGTCCGGGTTCGGCACCAGCGAATCCTCGGTCACCGTGTGGGCAATCCCCAGACCCGAGCACTCCCGGCAGGCGCCGGCCGCAGTGTTGGGCGAGAACGCGTCCGAGTCCAGGCTGCCCGGCTTCGCATCCGCCGGGTAGGTTCCTCCGCGGGAGAAGAGCATGCGCATGGAGTTGGAGAGTGTGGTCAGGGTGCCCACCGTGGAACGGGAGCCGGGGGTGCCGCGGCGCTGCTGGAGCGCGACGGCGGGAGGCAGCCCGGTGATTTCCTCCACCTTGGGTGTGTGACCCTGGGAGAGCAGGCGCCGCGCGTACGGGGCGACCGACTCGAAGTAGCGGCGCTGGGCCTCCGCGTAGATGGTGCCGAACGCCAGCGAGGACTTTCCTGAGCCGGACACCCCCGTGAAGGCGACAATCGCATCGCGGGGAATGTCGACGTCGACGTTGCGCAGGTTGTTTTCCTGCGCGCCGCGCACACGGACCATGCCGCTGGCGCTCACATCGGTGCTGACAGTCTGGGCAGTTTTCGGGGAGGAATCAGCAGTACTCATCGGTTTAAGCCTACCGAGGAGGCGGCCGCGGGACTAAATGATCAGCAGGCTTTCCGCTTAGCGCGTCACGCCGTCCGGCTGCTGCTCGATTTCGCCGGGGCCGGCGTCTCGGGTGAATCCTTCGTGCACATACCGGACTCAAAGAGCGGTCCAGGAGATTCTTCGTGCACATACCGGGCCCATAGAGCAGGCCCACAGATCCTTCGTGCACATACCGGGCTCAAAACCGTCAAATAGCCCCGTTTGAGCCCCTGATCTGCACGAAGGATTTTTGGCACATCCCGTTATCTGCCCGAAGGACTCGGACCACAGATTCGGACCGCCAGGTTCGGATCCTGGATCGGGCCGCCAGGTTCGGATCCTGGATCCGCGCCCAAGACCCCAGCCCAAGTACCGGCAGGTCAGCCTTGGACCGTGAGGGTGTCGGGCAATTGCACGCCGTCCGGCAGCTCAGGGGCTTCGAACTTCTGCCGCTCGCACTCATCGCGAAGCAGCGGGTAGGTGTCCGCAATGAGGTCCAGGATGCGGTTGCGGACCACAAGGTACGCCTCCCCCACGCCCACAACTCCCTTGAATTCCTTCAGCTCCTCCTCGTAGGAGGTCTGCTTGTGCCGCAGGTAATTCACGGTCAGCCGGTCCAGCCGTGCCTTGGAGGTGTTCCGGCTGGCCGGGGACTGGCTGCGGCGGAGCCGGCTGTTAAAGTGCGCAATAGCCTTGTCCTGCATCTCCTGCCATGGTTCCGGCACGATGCTCAGCTCCAGAGCCTCCGCTGCGGCAACGGCTTCCTTCTTCTTGGCCAGGGCACGGGTGCGGGCGGCAATCTGCCGGGTCCGTGATGCTTCCCGCGCCTTCTGGTATGCGGGCGTGGCCTCGATGGCTTCGACCCTCTCCAGCGCGTACAGCTTCATGGGAGCGGCTTTGCGGGAGAACGGGTTGCGGGCAGTCTGGTCAGGTTCTGGCAGGAAGGTCTTGATCTGCGTGTCCGTCCAGCCCCGGTCCTTTTTCAGGTCGTTGGCAATCAGCAGCCCTTCGCTGTTGGCCGGCTTGGGCCTCGGCGGATGGTGTTTTCCTCGGGACAATGCAGACTCCACAATTCTGAACGTGCGCGGGCGGGACCCATCCATTCTAGGGATTGCGTTCACCGCACCGAAAACGAGGAAACGACGACGACGACGCCGGCGGATATGGGGTCCGCGCCATCAGAATGCGCTCGGGGCTGTCCGCCGTGACCGGGGACCCGTCCCAGTTGCCCCAGGAACGTTCCATTTGCAGGCCGGCGGCAGCATCCCTCACCTCGAAGACGAGCCGCCCGCCCGGCACCAGGGCACGGGCGATCTGCTGCAGGACTTCGACCCAGGCGGCATCGTCCAGAAAGTACTGGGCCACGTGTCCGGTCATAAAGACCAGATCGAACGCTGCACCGGGCAAGTCCGCCGCCGTGCCGTGAATCCAATCCACCCGATCGGCAAGCGGCTGCCGGCGGGCGACGTCGAGCATGGTTTGCTGCGGTTCCACTCCGAAGATCCTCATTCCGGCGCTGCTCCCGGCGAAAGGGGCCGCCGTCCTCGCCCCGCAGCCGGCCAGCAAACTGCAGAACAGCCCGGTTCCGGCGCCGACGTCGGCCACCGAGGCAGGCATCAGCTCCCGGGCCAGAGCGACGTAAAAGGGAAGGTCGGCGCGGTCCTGCGTGTCGGCGTCGTACCGCTGAGCGAGCTCCGGCAGGGCGTAGTAGTTCTCCTCCATCGCCGTCACTCCCCCGTTAGTTTGGCTCCTACAGTTTCCGGGATCGTATCAGCGGCCGTAAACCAGGCCTGCCTTAAACAGATCCGCCGGCCACCCGGAGGGGCAGCCGGCGGAACCGGTAGTTGAAGGAAGGGATCAGTGCCGGACGCTACACAGTGGTGGCGTCCCGCACCTCGCCCACGAGTTCCTCGATGATGTCCTCCAGGAACAACACGCCGGTGGTGTTGCCTTCGGCGTCGAACACCCGTGCCACGTGGGCGCCGCTGCGGCGCATGGTAGCCAGGGCATCCTCGAGCTCGCTGCCGACAAAGGCGGACGCCAGCCGGCGGATGCGCTTGGCGGGTACCGGGGCGGCGAACTTCTCCGGTTTGGTCAGGTCCATGACGTCCTTGAGGTGCAGGTAGCCGCTGGGGTCACCGTCGTCGTCCGTGAGGATGTAGCGGGAGTAGCCGTGGCGGCTCACCGCCTCCTGAATGTCCGCGGGCGTGGCGGTTTCCGGCAGGAGCACCATCCGGTCGATGGGCACCTCAACATCGGCAACGGTCTTGCTGGTGAATTCGAAGGCCGCGCTGAGGGTGCCGCTGGCGTCGGCCAGCATTCCCTCGCGGGTGGACTGCTCCACAATGGTGGCCACTTCATCCATGGTGTAGGCGCTGGTCGCCTCGTCCTTGGGCTCCACCTTGAACAGGCGCAGGACGCTGTTGGCAATCCCGTTCAGTGACCAGATCACCGGTTTGAAAATCCGGGCCACCATCACCAGCGGCGGGGCCAGCAGCAGGGCGGCGCGGGTGGGAACGGAGAAGGAGATGTTCTTGGGGACCATCTCGCCGATAACCACGTGCAGGAATGTCACCAGCAGCAGCGCCACCACAAACGCAATGATGCCAATCGTTTCGCCGGACAGCGAGGTCAGGCCCAGCGGGATTTCCAGCAGGTGATGAATGGCCGGTTCCGAGACGTTCAGGATCACCAGCGAGCAGACGGTAATGCCGAGCTGGCTCGTGGCGAGCATCAGCGTGGCGTGTTCCATCGCCCACAGGGTGGTCTTGGCAGCCTTGGATCCGGCTTCCGCCTTGGGTTCGATTTGGGAGCGCCGGGCGGAGATGACCGCAAACTCCGCTCCGACAAAGAAGGCATTGACGACCAGGAGAACAACCAGCCAGATGATTCCGGGAAGATATTCGCTCATGCCAGGTCCTTCGTCAGTTCGTCAATGATCTGGTCGTGGGTGCTCGGCAGCGATCCCTCCGTGGGTGTGAAGCGCAGGCGCTCCACGTGGGTTCCCACCACGCGTTCCACGCGCAGGACACCGTTTTCCAGGGATACCTCGTCGCCCAGTTCCGGAATCCGGTCCAGCCGGTCGGTGACGAAGCCGGCGAGCGTGTCGTATTCCTCGCCGTCGGGCACGACGACGCCGGTGCGGTCCCGCAGCTCGTCCGGGCGCAGCGACGCGTCAAACGTGAGCGAGCGGCCGGAGCGGACGACGCCGACGCGGGCGCGGTCATGTTCGTCTTCCAGTTCACCGACGATTTCCTCAACGAGGTCTTCCAAGGTCACGATGCCGGCGGTTCCGCCGTGCTCGTCGGAGACCACCGCCACCTGCAGGCCCTGTTGGCGCAGCAGCCCCAGGAGGGAGTCGACGCCCATGGATTCGGGCACCCGGAGGGCTTCAACCATGAGGTCTCCGGCGGTGATGCCGCCGCGTTCTGCGAGAGCGACGGCGAAGGCCTGCTTTACGTGCAGCACGCCCAGGATGTCGTCGGAGTCGCGGCCGATCACCGGGAACCGGGAGTAACCGGTGGAAACGGCTGCCTCGATGACCTGTTCGGCCGTGTCCGTGGCTGCAACCGAGCGCATCCGGACGCGGGGAGTCATGACGTCGGCCGCCGTGTGGTCCGAGAACCGCAGGGTGCGGCTGAGCAGCTGTGCATGGTCCAGGTCCAGAACGCCTTCCAAGGCGGAGCGGCGGACCAGAGAGCTCAGTTCCTCGGCGCTGCGGGCACCGGATAGCTCTTCCTTGGGTTCGATGCCGAAGGAACGGATGATCGCGTTGGCGGTGTTGTTGAACAGCAGAATGACAGGCTTGAACACCGTGGTGAACAGGGTCTGGAACGGAATAACCACCTTGGCGGTCGCCAGCGGAAGGGCCAGAGCGAAGTTCTTGGGCACGAGTTCGCCGATAATCATCGAGAACACCGTGGCCAGGAAGATGCCGATAACGGCACCTGCTCCACCGACAACTGCTTCCGGAATTCCGACGGCCAGCATCGGCTCACGCAGCAGGGAGCTGATGGCCGGTTCAAAGGTGTAGCCCGTCAACAGTGTGGTGAGCGTGATGCCCAGCTGCGCACTCGAGAGGTGCGTTGACGTGATCTTGAGGGCGTTGATGGTGGGGCCGAGGCGTTTTTCGCCCTGTGCCTGCCGTGCCTCCAGGTCATTGCGGTCAAGATTGACCAGCGAAAATTCCGAGGCAACGAACAACCCGGTGCCAACCGTTAGAACGAGGCCAACCGCGAGCATGATCAGCTCATACATTGGGGCGCCCCTCTCTGGTTGTGGCCGGGAATCCGGTCAGAGCGTGGAGGGGCAAGGGTTTATGTGAGGGAGGGTCATCCATAGTCCGACGATAATACGTGAAAAGTCTGGACGAATGCTGAGCCTGCAACCGTTCGCTTACAGATGAGGACATTTCGGTGCGGCAATGACATCCGTTACGCCTGCCGGCGGTATGTCGGTAGTGTCGGGGGCACGGCGCTTGCAGGCTATGTTACTGGCGAGTAACATCAAGGCCGGACAGTGTTCCGTTTCATATCTCAAAGAGGAGTTGCACGTGAGCCCACAAAGCCGAGCACGGCAGATCAGGGACGTAGTTTTCGTTGACGGAGTGCGGACTCCCTTCGGAAAAGCCGGCGAAAAAGGCATGTACGCCGGCATGCGCGCCGATGACCTGGTGGTCAAGTGCATCCGCGAGCTGATGCGCCGCAACCCCTCGCTTCCGCCGGAACGGATCGACGAAGTGGCCATCGCCGCCACCACGCAGACCGGTGATCAGGGCCTGACCATCGGCCGCACCGCAGCACTGCTGGCCGGACTGCCGCAGTCGGTTCCCGGCTTCGCCATTGACCGCATGTGCGCCGGGGCCCTGACGGCCGTGACCACCACTGCTTCGGGCATCGGCTTCGGCGCGTACGACGTCGTTATCGCCGGCGGCGTGGAGCACATGGGCAACCACCCGATGGGCAAGGACGCCGACCCCAACCCGCGCTTCGTCACCGAACGGATTGTGGACCCGGCCGCCCTGAACATGGGCAACACCGCCGAGAACCTGCACGACCGCTTCCCGGACATCACCAAGGAACGCACCGACGCGTACGCCGCCTCCAGCCAGGAGAAGCTCGCCAAGGCCTACGCCAACAACCAGATCCAGCCGGACCTGGTGCCGGTTGCCTCCAAGAAGCCCGGCAAGGGCTGGACGCTGAACAGCGTTGATGAGGGACCGCGTCCCGGCACCACAGTGGAGGACCTCGCCGAGCTGCGCACCCCCTTCCGCGCCCACGGCCGCGTCACCGCCGGCAACGCATCGGGCCTGAACGACGGCGCCACCACCGCGCTGCTCGCTTCCGCCGACGCCGCCGCGGAACTGGGCCTGCCCGTTCGGATGCGCCTGGTTGGCTATGCCTTCGCCGGCGTCGAACCTGAGGTCATGGGCTACGGCCCCGTTCCGGCCACCGAGAAGGTGCTGAAGCAGACCGGCCTGTCCATCGAGGACATCGGACTGTTCGAGATCAACGAAGCCTTCGCCGTCCAGGTGCTCTCCTTCCTGGACTTCTACGGCATCGCCGACGACGACCCCCGGGTCAACCGCTACGGCGGGGCGATCGCCGTCGGGCACCCGCTGGCCTCCTCCGGCGTGCGCCTGATGAACCAGCTGGCCCGCCAGTTCGAAGAAGACCCCACGGTGCGCTACGGCATGACCACCATGTGCATCGGCCTGGGCATGGGCGCGACCATCATCTGGGAGAACGCGTTCCACCCCGACTACAACACCGACACCGAGTCCACGGAGGCCACAAAGTAATGACTGCAAGCGATTACCAGCGGCTGGCAGGCCTCTTCCCCACCGAGGTTGTCACCCACTCCTACGTTTCGGACATCGCCCTGCCCGGCGGTGCCGGCACCTTTGCGCTGATCACCCTGGACAACGACGTCGACCACACCCGCCCCACCACGCTGGGCCCCAACACCCTGCTGGGACTGGGCGAGGTCCTGGATTCCCTGAAGGCGCGCGCCGAGGCGGGCGAAATTGCCGGCGTCGGCGTCACCGGCAAGCCGCACTACCTGGTGGCCGGCGCCGATCTGTCCGCCACGCAGAAGCTGGCCTCCTACGAGGACGGACTGGCCATGGCCCGCCTGGGCCACGAGGTCTACGGCAAGCTGCACACCCTGGGCGTACCCAGCTTCGCGTTCATCAACGGCGTGGCACTGGGCGGCGGGCTGGAAATCGCCCTGCAGTCCCAGTACCGCACTGTCTCCACCGGCGCCGGTGCACTGGCCCTGCCGGAGGCCTTCATCGGCCTGGTTCCGGGCTGGGGCGGCGTGTACATCCTGCCGCGCCTGATCGGACCCGAGAACGCCGTCAAGGTCATGATCGAGAACCCGCTGAGCAACAACCGCACCCTCTCCGGTCCGGCAGCATTCAAACTCGGCATTGCCGATGCCATGTTTGAGCCGGCCGATTTCGTGGAGCAGTCCCTCGCCTGGGCCGCCCGCGTCATCACCGGCGAAGTTGCCGTCTCACGGCCCAATGCCGCGGATCCCTCCGCCACCCCCGAAGCCTGGGACGCCGCCGTCGCACGCGGCCGTGCCGTGGTGGAGGCCCGCACCTCCAACGCAGCCCCGGCTCCCGCAAAGGTGCTGGACCTGCTCGAGGCCGGCAAGAACTGGACCGCCGAGCAGTCCCGCGACGCCGAGTGCGAAGCCCTGGCCGAACTGATGCAGACTCCGCAGTTCCACTCCACCGTCTACGCGTTCCTGGACCTGGTCCAGAAGCGCGGCAAGCGTCCCGCCGGCGCGCCGGATAAGAAGCTGGCCCGCCCGGTGTCCAAGGTGGGCGTGGTGGGTGCCGGCCTGATGGCCAGCCAGCTCGCGCTGCTGTTCGCCCGTCAGCTGAAGGTGCCCGTGGTGATGACGGACATTGACCAGGCACGCGTGGACAAGGGTGTGGGCTACGTGCACGCCGAGGTGGACAAGCTGCTGGCCAAGAAGCGCATCTCCCCCGACGCTGCCAACCGCACCAAGGCGCTGGTCTCGGGATCGGTATCCAAGGAAGCGTTCTCCGACGCCGACTTCGTCATCGAGGCCGTGTTCGAGGAACTCTCCGTGAAGAAGCAGGTCTTCGCCGAGGTGGAGGCCGTGGTCTCCCCCGAGTGCATCCTGGCCACGAACACCTCCTCGCTGTCCGTGACGGAGATGGCCGCTGACCTGCAGCACCCGGAGCGCGTGGTGGGCTTCCACTTCTTCAACCCGGTGGCCGTCATGCCGCTGCTGGAAATTGTGCGGGCCCCCAAGACCGACGACGCCGTGCTGGCCACAGCGTTCGTCCTGGCCAAGGCGCTGAAGAAGACCGCCGTGCTGGTCAAGGATGACGCCGCGTTTGTGGTGAACCGTATCCTGGGCCGCATGTTCGGCGAAATCACCGCCGTCTTCGACGAGGGCACCGATGCCGCAACGGCCGACAATGCGCTGCGCCCCATGGGCCTGCCAATGTCACCGTTCACCCTGCTGGCTTTGGTGGGTCTGCCGGTGGGACAGCACGTGCAGGAATCCCTCCACGCTGCCTTCGGCGAACGGTTCTGGCTGTCGAAGAACTCCCAGAAGATCATCGACGCCGGCATCAAGTCGCTCTGGCAGAAGGACGAGGATGGGAAGCCCTACATCCCGGCCGAAACTCTGGAAATGCTCGACTTCGGCAACACGCCGTCAACTTCCGAGGAAGTCCTGACGCGCACGCAGGATGCCCTGGCGGATGAAATCGGCCGCATGCTGGACGAAGGCGTTGTCGCAGGTCCCGAGGACATCGACCTGTGCATGATCCTGGGCGCCGGCTGGCCCATGCACCTGGGCGGCATCACGCCGTACCTGGACCGCGTTGGCGCCTCCGAGCGCGTGAACGGCAAGAAGTTCCACGCCGAGAAGGAGCCGGCTCAGGCCGCTTCCTAGTCTGTTGGGAAGGGGGGGGCTCCCGCCGGTTTTCGGCGGGAGCCCTCCTCTTTGGCCGCGCCGGGCGCGACCGGAACTTTCGTTACCTCCCTGCGCCCGTCCTGTTCTGAAGATGGGTGAGCGCATACGCTGGAGTGAGCATGGCCAGAGACCAGGCGAAGGGTGAACTCCGATGTCATTCCAGGCGTACCTCGACACCATCGAGGACAAGACCGGGCTTACGCCCCGTCAATTCCTTGAACTGGCACGGCAAAAAGGCTTCGACCAGAGCGACACTAAGGCCGGGCAGATCTTGGAATGGCTCAAGTCCGACTACGGATTGGGCCGGGGCCACGGCATGGCACTGGTCCACGTCATCCGGAACGGTCCGCAGATCGACGCCAAACATGTTGGCACCGACGGGCCGCACCGTGATGAGACCGAGCTTCTGTGGCTTGACGGCAGAGCGAGCAGGCCCGCCTAACGCTGGACCGTTTCGCTCATCCCTGCCGGTAATCCCTGCGGGTCAGATCCGCGGCTAGCATAGGGCCGTGAATGAAAACCCAGCCCAGCCGACGCACGCACTTCCGGCAATAGAGCAGGCCCTCATCGACCTGGCCCGGACAACTATCGACGCGACCACCGACGCCGGCCCTGACGAAGACGGCATCCACACCATGGGCGCAGCCGTCCGGTCCGCGGACGGCCGTATGTTCGCCGGCGTCAACCTCTATCACTTCGCCGGCGGTCCGTGCGCCGAGCTGGTGGCACTCGGAGCGGCAAGGGCTGCAGGCGCCACCGAGTTCACGCACATCGTTGCCGTGGCCAACCACGGCCGCGGAGTCAAAAGGCCGTGCGGACGGGACCGGCAGGTCTTCGCGGATTACTACCCCGACCTTCAGGTCATCATGCCGACACCGGACGGCCTCACCTGCATTGCCGCCCGCGAACTGCTGCCCCTGGCCTTCGACACCCGGGGTGAGCAGGGCTAGGACCCCCGGGATGTCTTTTTGGCACGGAACACACGGATAGGGTCCTCAACATGTTCCTTTCCCGCAGGACATCACGGAGCGGTTCCATCATCTGGCCGGTGGTGCACGAAGAGCGCCGGGCATTAATCCAGGATCTGGAGGCCTTACCGCCCGTCCATGGCAGACGCCGTCGCTGTGTCCGGGCTGGACTGTCCAGGATGTGCTGGCCCACCTCACTGATACCGCAAAGACCACAAAATTGAGCTTTGTGCGCGGCATGGTCGCTGCCGGCTTCGACTTCGACCGCGCCAACGCCTCGGGGATAGCACATGAGAGAAGGGCACATTCCGGTGCCGCTCTTGCCGGGTTCAGGGCGGTTCAGATGCGGCGGACCGGGCCGCCGGTGCCGCTTGCGACCCGGCTGGTCGAAGCCTTCATTCACGGTGAGGACATCCGGCGTCCGCTGGGAATCCGTCGGACGTATCCAACTCCCCACGTACTCACCGCCCTGCAATACCAGCTGAAAACGACCGTCAAAATGGGAGGCGGCAAAGAACCTGCCGGGGGCTGGCGGCTGATGGCCACAGACGCGGCGTTTTCGCACGGGTCCGGCCCCGAGGTCCACGGTCCGGCCATCGTCCTGCTGCTTGCAGTCTCCGGGCGCCCCGTTAACCCCGACGAGCTGTCCGGCCCCGGGGCTGCAGCATTTCTTTCCGCCATTGCGAAGTAACCTGTCTGCGGAGCTGCGGAGGGCGCGGAGTAGGCGAGGGACCGGGAGCAACCGGAGGGCCCGGGTTAGGCGGCTTTAATAATCCCGGCGAGCTCTGCGAGCGAGGGATTTTCGTTGCCGCCGTTCCGGGCCCACCCGGCCACTCAAGGTCACCGATCAAGCGAACCTTAGAACAAAGCAACCTTCGGCGTCTGCGGGAAGATCCGGTCCAGCTCTTCCAGATCCTTCTCCGACGGCTCCCAGGAAACAGCCTCAGCGTTCTGCTGGACCTGCTCCACCTTGGTGGCTCCGGCAATCACGGAAGCCACGGACGGCTGAGCGGCCAGCCAGGAGAAGGCCACCTGAATTTCGGTCAGTCCGCGGTCCTTCGCAAACTCGCCAAACTCTGCCAGCTGGTCGAAATCAGCATTTTCCAAGAGGTTGGTCCGGGAGTGCGAGAGGCGGCTGCCTTCGGGGGCCTTGCCGCTGCTGTACTTTCCGGTCAGCAGACCGTTGGCCAGCGGGAAGTACGGCAGCACGCCCAGTCCGTACGCCTCGGCTGCCGGGGTCACCTCGAGTTCGGCGCGGCGGTCCAGCAGGTTGTAGTGGTTCTGGGCGGAAATGAACGGCGTGTAACCGCCCATCCGGGCAGTGAATTCGGCTTCGGCGATCTGCCAGCCGGAGCGGTTGGAGTGCCCGATGTACCGGACCTTCCCGGCGGTGACCAGATCATCGAGCGCAGCGAGCGTCTCCTCGATGGGCGTCAGCGGGTCCGGGGTGTGGAACTGGTACAGATCAATCCAGTCCGTGCCCAGCCGCCGCAGCGACGCTTCGGCTGCCTTGACGATGTAGCGGCGGGAACCCCGGGCATCGAAGTCGCGTCCGTTGACGCCCTTCATATCCATACCGAACTTCGTGGCCAGCACAACGTCGTCGCGGCGGCTGCCCAGGGCCTTGCCCAGCATTTCCTCGCTCAGTCCAGGCGTGCGGCCGTAGCTGTCAGCGACGTCGAACAGGGTGATGCCGGCGTCGATCGCTGCATTGACGACGGCGTCGGTCCCCTCCTGCGTTTCAGTGGGCGTGCCGGGACGGCCGAGGTTGTTGCAGCCCAGCCCGACGGTGGAAACGGTGAGGCCGGAATTTCCGAGTCTGTTGTATGAAGTCATGGTGCCCACGGTACCGAATTTCCCGGCTGGCTGCGGAGCACCCTGTACACAGCCCGCGACATGACGCCCGGGGAAGCCTCAACCGGTGAAAGGGAACGGATTCGTGTTCGGTCCGGGGGCCTTGTCTGTCTCCATGATGTATTGAATTGGAACGGGACCCGTGGGAACCACACCTTCATAGACCCGCTCCGAGCGCCGCCGCGATTCGGGCAGGCCTGCCTTGCGGGCAGCATCATGGAAGTGGTGTGCGGATGCCGGCTCCCTGCCGGAGTTCTCGCACCAGACCATGTACATGCCGTAAAGATCGGCGGCAGGCACGGTCTCGGTTTCGTCGAGCCCCGCCAGGGTGCACTCGTCAAAGAACAGGGAGATGGGATCGGGAATCTGCTCTGACATGCTTCGACCCTAGGCAATAACCCCGGCTTCCGGAAGCCGCTGTGCACCAATCAGAGAGATAAACAGCAGCAGCTGCTGTTTACCGCTCACCCCTGAAGCAGGTATTCCTCCAGCGCCAGCGGCGCAGTTCCGGTGAGGCGCTCAATGTCAGAGCTAACCTCCGCCATCTCACCGGCCGCGACGGCGGAGTAGGTGCTGACCCAGGCCTCTATTTGCCATTTCTCCACATCGCTGCCCCGGCGGGATTCCATCGCTTCTTCCACAGTTTCATTGTGGAAGCGCACCTCGGAGCCGGTGACCCGGGTCAGGATCTCGGCGATTTCTTCAAAGGTCAGCGCCTCCGGACCGGTGAGCGTGTACACCGCATTGGCGTGGGCCTGCGGGTCCACCAGAATCCGGGCGGCGGCACGGGCAACATCCGCGCGCGCCACGGCGGCCAGCCGGCCGCTGCCGGCCGGACCGCGGAGCACTCCGTCGCGCCCCACGAAAGAGGGCAGGACATCCTGGTACAGGCAGTCCCGCAGGAACGTGTACCCCACTGACTTGGACCTGATGTATTCCTCGGTGTCCCAGTGGTCACGCGAAAGCGTAAAGACAGCATCCGGCGCTGCCCCCATGAAGGAGGTGTATACGATGTGCTGCACACCGGCGTCGACGGCGGCGTCCACAAAGGTGCGCTGGTCCTGGCGCCGGTACCGGCTCTCCGCCGCGGAGACCATGAACAGTGTCCGGACGCCCTCCAACGCACGGGCGGACACTTCACGGTCGGAGTAGGCAATGGCGTACGACGGCGTGCCGGGAAACTCCGGGAGCTTGGCGGTATGCCGCGCCAGCAGCCTCTGGCGGATGCCTGCTTCTGCCAGCAGCCGGGCCACAGCACCGCCGAGTGCTCCGGTGGCGCCGGTGACAGCGACGTCGGGTTGTTCCTGTGCCATGGTGTCCGCTCCTCGCCGTTGCAGTTGCCGCTGACTGTGCCTACTGGATTTTCGGGATTTGTCCGGTGGGCATTTCCTGCCCGGGAAGCGGGCGGGCAAACGGCACCTTTGTCCCCAGGACCTGCGCGACGACGTCGTTGGCCACCTGCCGGGCAGTCAGCCCGACGCGCTCCAAAACTTCCCCGCGGGTGCCGTGGTCAAGGAATTCCACCGGAAGACCCACCTCGTTCAAAGCGGTATCCACACCCGCAGCACGCATTTCCTGGCGGATCCTGGAACCGACGCCGCCGGCGCGCACGCCATCCTCGATCACGATCACAATCCGGTGCTCGGCTGCCATGCGGATGATGGAGCGCGGCACCGGCAGGACCCAGCGGGGATCCACCACTGTGGAACTGATGCCCTGGTCCCCAAGCCGGCCTGCCACCTGCAGTGCCATCTCGGCCATGGCACCGACGCTGACGATCAGGACGTCGTTGGACTGCTCACCGCTGGGACGGCGGGCCAGGATGTCGACACCGTCTGAGGTGCGTTCCAGCGCATCCACATCCGGTCCGACCGTGCCCTTGGAGAAACGGACCACGCTGGGCGCGTCGCTGATGGCGACCGCCTCGCGCAGTTCTTCCTTGAGCCGGGTGGCATCTCGCGGAGCGGACAGGTGCAGTCCGGGAACAATCTGCAGCATGGACATGTCCCACATGCCGTGGTGGCTGGCGCCGTCGGGCCCGGTCACCCCGGCGCGGTCCAGGACAATGGTGACACCTGCCTTGTGCAGGGCCACGTCCATGAGCAGCTGGTCGAACGCACGGTTCAGGAACGTGGCGTACAGCGCAACGACGGGGTGCAGCCCGCCGAAAGCCATGCCCGCCGCCGAGGTGAGGGCGTGCTGTTCGGCGATGCCGACGTCGAATACCCGTTCCGGATGCTTTTCAGCGAACCGATGCAGGCCCACCGGGATCAGCATGGCGCCGGTGATTCCCACGATGTCCTCGCGCTCATCGGCGATGTCAGCAATTTCCGTGGCGAAAACCGAGGTCCAGGACTGCTTTCCGCCCGGTTCAACAGGCTTTCCGGTCTCCGGATCAATAATGCCGACGGCGTGGAACTGGTCCGCCACGTTGGCGCGGGCCGGCGCATAGCCGCGGCCCTTTTCCGTCATGGCGTGGACCAGGACGGGACCACCGTAGTTCTTCGCCTTGGTCAGTGCGCGTTCCACGGCGGCCATGTCATGTCCGTCGATGGGCCCGATGTACTTCATGCCCAGGTCCTCGAACAGGCCCTGCGGAGCCCACCAGTCTTTGATCCCGCGTTTGGCTGCATGGAGGCTGTGGTATGTGAATTTGCCCACCGGGCCGCCGTGCTGGAGCCGGTTCTTCCACCAGCCCAGGGTGTTTTCGTAGGCGCGGTGGGTGCGGACGGCGTCGAGGGTGGGGCGCAGCGACGCGAGGTAGTCGGCGACGCCGCCGATGGTGGGGGCGTAGGAACGCCCGTTGTCGTTGACCACGATGACGACCCGGCGGCGCTGGTCAGCAGCGATATTGTTCAGGGCTTCCCAGGCCATGCCGCCGGTCAGGGCGCCGTCGCCCACCATGACCACGGTGTAGCGGTCGCCTTCGCCGGTGAGCTGCCGGGCGCGGGAGATGCCGTCCGCCCAGGACAGCGAGGAGGAAGCGTGGGAGGATTCCACGATGTCGTGCACGGACTCGGCCCGCGAGGGGTAGCCGGACATGCCGCCCTGCTGGCGCAGGGTGGAGAAATCCTGGCGTCCGGTGAGGATCTTATGCACGTAGGACTGGTGGCCGGTGTCAAAGACGATGCTGTCCCGGGGCGAGTCGAAGACCCGGTGGATTCCCACGGTCAGTTCCACCACACCCAGGTTGGGGCCCAGATGGCCTCCGGTCTGGGCAACATTGCTGATCAGGAAGGACCTGATCTCTTCGGACAAACGTTCCAGCTGCTCCATGGAGAGTTTGCTCAGGTCCCGCGGATCACGGATGGTTTCCAGAAGTCCCAACGGGCGTCTCCCTTGCTTTCAGGCAACGGCACTGCACACCGTCACAACGGTTTAACTCTAACGCTTGAGGAAGCGCCGCCAGTTCCATAACAGGCAAAGAGCCCCGCCTCCCGAGGTCAAATACTCGTGAGGCGGGGCTCCGCGTTTTCCGGCTCCGCGTCAGCGGCTCCGGACACGCTGCGTGTTACTTGGCGGTGATCTGTCGCAGTACGTACTGCAGGATGCCGCCGTTGCGGTAGTAATCCGCTTCACCCGGGGTGTCGATGCGCAGGACGGCATCGAAGGTGATGGCTTCGCCATTCTCCGGGGTGGCGGTAACCGTCACGGTCTTGGGCGTGTTGCCGTTGTTCAGTTCGGTCACGCCGGTGACTGCGAAGGTTTCCGTGCCGGTCAGGCCCAGGGACTCGGCGTTGACGCCGGCCGGGTACTGCAGCGGCAGGACGCCCATGCCAATGAGGTTGGAGCGGTGGATGCGCTCGTAGCTCTCGGCAACAACAGCCTTGACGCCCAGCAGTGCGGTGCCCTTGGCTGCCCAGTCACGCGAGGAACCGGAACCGTACTCCTTGCCGGCCAGGACAACCAGCGGAATGCCGGCGGCCTGGTAGTTGACCGAGGCGTCGTAAACGGCTGCCTGCGGTGCATCGGCCTGGCTGAAGTCGCGGGTGAAACCGCCTTCAACGCCGTCGAGCAGCTGATTCTTGATGCGGATGTTCGCGAACGTGCCGCGGATCATCACTTCGTGGTTGCCACGGCGCGAACCGTAGGAGTTGAAGTCCTTGCGCTGAACACCGTGATCCAGCAGGTAACGGCCCGCGGGGGTGTCGGACTTGAAGGAACCGGCCGGGGAGATGTGGTCGGTGGTGACCGAATCGCCGAGCTTCAGCAGGACGCGGGCGCCCTCGATGTCGGTGACGGGCTCCGGCTGTGCCTTCATGCCCTCGAAGTACGGGGGCTTCCGGACGTAGGTGGACTCCGTATCCCACTCGAAGGTTGCGCCTTCGGGGGTGGGCAGGGACTTCCAGCGGTCGTCGCCTTCGAAGATGGTGTCGTAGCTGTTGCTGAACATCTCCTTGTTGATGGAGGCGTCGATGATTTCCTGGACCTCGACCGGGTTCGGCCAGATGTCCTTCAGGAAGACGTCGTTGCCGGCTTCGTCCTGGCCCAGCGGGTCATTTTCGAAGTCGAAGTCCATGGTGCCGGCCAGGGCGTAGGCAACTACCAGCGGCGGGGAGGCCAGGTAGTTCATCTTCACGTCCGGGTTGATCCGGCCTTCGAAGTTGCGGTTACCGGAGAGGACAGCGGTGACGGCGAGGTCGGCTTCCTGAATGGCCGTGGAGATTTCGTCTTCCAGGGGGCCGGAGTTACCGATGCAGGTGGCGCAGCCGTAGCCGACCACGAAGAAGCCAAGCTTCTCGAGGTAGGGAATCAGGCCGGACTTCTCGTAGTAGTCGGTGACTACCTTGGAACCCGGAGCGATCGACGTCTTCACCCACGGCTGCGTGACGAGGCCCTTTTCGACGGCGTTGCGGGCCAGCACTGCTGCTGCCATCATCACCGACGGGTTGGACGTGTTGGTGCAGGACGTGATCGAGGCGATCGACACGGCGCCGTGGTCCAGCTCGAAGCTGCGGCCGTCGGCCATGGTGACCGGAACCGAGTTCGTGGAGCGTTCGGCCGGAGCGTCAGCCTTTTCCACCAGGTCATGGCCGTGGTCTTCCACCTGAGTGGCGTTGGCGTTGAACGACGGCGCATCCGAAGCCGGGAAGGTCTCTTCCAGCGCCTCGTCAACGGTGCCGCTCTCGGCTTCAACCGTCTCGTGGACGTAGTTCTTCAGATCCTTGCGGAACTGTTCCTTGGCGTTGGTCAGTTCCACGCGGTCCTGCGGACGCTTCGGTCCGGCGATGGAGGAAACCACCGTGGACAGGTCCAGTTCCAGGTACTCGGAGTACTGGATCTCGACGGACGGATCGTGCCACAGGCCCTGCTCCTTGGCGTAGGCCTCCACGAGGTCCACGCTTTCCTGCGAACGGCCGGTCAGACGCAGGTAATCCAGCGTCACATCGTCGATCGGGAACATTGCGGCAGTGGAACCGAACTCGGGGCTCATGTTGCCGATGGTGGCGCGGTTGGCCAGCGGAACAGCTCCGACGCCTTCACCGTAGAACTCAACGAACTTGCCCACGACACCGTGCTTGCGCAGCATTTCGGTGATGGTCAGGACGACGTCGGTCGCGGTCGCGCCGGCCGGGATCTCACCGGTGAGCTTGAAGCCGACAACGCGCGGGATGAGCATGGAGACGGGCTGGCCAAGCATGGCAGCCTCGGCTTCGATGCCGCCAACGCCCCAGCCCAGCACGCCCAGGCCGTTGACCATGGTGGTGTGGGAGTCGGTGCCGACGCAGGTGTCCGGGTAGGCACGCAGGACGCCGTCAACTTCACGCGTCATGACAGTGCGGGCCAGGTACTCAATGTTGACCTGGTGGACAATGCCCATTCCCGGGGGAACTACCTTGAAGTCGTCGAAGGCCGTCTGGCCCCAGCGAAGGAACTGGTAACGCTCGCCGTTGCGCTGGTATTCGATTTCCATGTTGCGCTCGAGCGCACCGGAATTGCCGAAGGCGTCAATCTGGACGGAGTGGTCAATGACCATTTCCGCAGGGGCCAGGGGGTTGACCCGCTTGGGATCTCCACCCAATTCGGCAACGGCTTCACGCATGGTTGCCAGGTCGACAATGCAGGGAACGCCGGTGAAGTCCTGCATGATCACCCGGGCCGGGGTGAACTGGATTTCGGTGCTGGGCTCTGCGTTCGCATCCCACTGTGCAAGTGCACGTACGTGATCCGCGGTGATGTTGGCACCATCTTCGGTGCGCAGCAGGTTCTCCAGCAGGACCTTGAGGCTGAACGGAAGGCTCTTTGCACCTTCGACGGAATTCAACCGGAAAATTTCATATTCGTTTCCGCCGACGTTTAGTACGCCCTTGGATCCGAAGCTGTCCACATTAGTCATAATAGGACTCCTCTCGCCACCGTTTTATCTTTGTCCAGCGGTCCGCGGCATGCCAGTTAGGTTTCCCTAACCGGCGGCCACGGGGGACGGCCGGAAAATGGTGGAGTATTTTCGCAGCCGGGAAGCCCCCTGCCGGACGAAAAATCTTTTCCGCTCAAGCGGATAAAGCTCCCCAACACGGCGCGGATCTGCACAACTGCTCTTATACTATCCGTTACACGGGCCTGTGAGCCCGAAGACACCACCGAGCCGCCCGCCAAATTTGGCCGGCGACCCGGGGAACCTCCCAATTCTGCGGACGGCCCCGCGGGCCGGGTCCGGCTACGGGCGGGTCAGAACCGCAAAGGATTCCATGTGGTGGGTGTGCGGATACAGGTCAAAGACCCGCAGTGAGTCCAGCTGCCAGCCGAGGTCCTGGAAGTAGCCCAGGTCGCGGGCAAACGACGCCGGATCGCAGGACACGTAGCCCACGGCGCGGGGCGCGGCGGCGTCAATCCGGGCCACCACATCCTTGCCTGCGCCCACGCGCGGCGGATCCAGCAGGACGACGTCGAGCCGGCCCTCGTAGGCGGCCAGCGCTTTGTCCACGCGTCCCTGCAGGATCTCCACCTGCGGAGCAGCAAAGAGATTCTTGCGGGCGTCGCGGCTGGCGGAAGGAGAACCTTCCACCGACAGCACGCGGCCGGTTTCGCCGACGGCGTCTGCCAGCGGTGCCGTGAACAGTCCGGCACCGGCGTACAGGTCCGCCACCTGCTCGCCCGGCTGGAGCTGCAGTCCCTCCAGGACCGCCCCCGCCAAGGTGGCGGGCGCGCTGCGGTGAATCTGCCAGAAACCGGCACCGGTCACCCGGTAGTCATGCCCCAGCACGTTTTCCGACACCCAGGTGCGGCCGCGGAGCCGGTTCAGGGTGGACGTTTCGGGATCCCAGGAGGCAATGGAAGTTCCCTCGGGAAGGGCGGAAGCAATCCGGCCCAGGGCCTTGGGATGGGCGCCTTCAGCAGGAATAAGGAGCACCAGCGGAGCGCCCGAGGACGGAACGGCCACCTCAACGCGGGAGACGCCGCTGAAGTCCACGTCCCACAGCTGCAGATCATTGACGGCGTCAACGGCCAGCGGCATGCGCTGGACCGGAATCAGTTCATCGGAGCGGTGGGCGTGCATGGCCAGCCGGCCGCCCGGAGCAACCGAGAAGCTGGCGCGGGTCCGCCAGTGCAGTCCGTCTTCGCGTTCGTCCAGCGCCGGTTCCACCATGACATCGCGGTCCACCTTGGCGAGGCGGTGCAGCTGCTCTGCGAAAATCTGTCCCTTGAGCTCGCGCTGCACGGACAGGTCGATGTGGCCGAATTCGGCGCCGCCCACCGGCAGGCGCCCGCGGGAGGCCGCACGCAGCGCGTCGGCTTCGGGCCAGAAGTGCTCCACCCGGCCCGGAGCTGCTTCGAGGACCTCGGTGACGTCCGCGCGCCAGAACTTGGCGCCGTCGCCCGCTTCCGTCAGGCGGGCGCGGACCCGCTCACCCGGCAGCGCATGGCGAACAAAGACCACGCGGCCTTCGTGCCGGGCCACAAAGTGGCCGCCGTGTGCGGGCGCGCCGATGGTGAGTTCGATCTCGGATTCGGTGGTGTCGGTCGTCATAGTGCCGGATACTTCCTGATGGAGCCTAAAAGACCATCACACCATGTCCCGGACCCGGGTGCATATTCGCCCGGGTCCGGGGTCTATGCTGGCGGTTGGGTTTTTTCGCAGCAGATCATCAGGAACCGAGGTAGCAGGTGGCCCATTACGTCATCATGGGGTGTGGACGCGTAGGCGTGTCCCTCGCCCACACACTGGACAATGCCGGGCACACAGTGGCCGTCATTGACCAGGACGAGAGGGCCTTCCGTCGCCTGCGCCACACGTTCACGGGCCGGAAGGTCACCGGCGTCGGCTTTGACCGGGTCACCCTGAAGGAGGCCGGGATCGAGGAGGCCTACGCTTTTGCGGCCGTGTCGTCGGGCGACAACTCAAACATCCTCGCCACCCGCGTTGCCCGCGAGACGTTCCATGTTCCCCACGTTGTGGCGCGGATCTACGACCCGGGACGCGCTGAGATCTACCAGCGCCTGGGCATCCCCACCGTCGCCGCGGTGCGCTGGAGCGCGGATCAGGTCCTGCGGCGCATCCTGCCGGAGCAGAGCATCAACGGTGACTTCCGCGAGTCCTCCGGCCGGCTCATCCTGGGCGAACTGTCCCTGCATGAGGGCTGGATGGGCGCCACGCTCACCGGCATCGAACAGGCCGCCGGTGTCCGCATCGCGTACCTGACCAGGTTCGGCGAGGGAATACTCCCCCGGCCTGACACCAGCTACCAGCAGGGCGACGTCCTGCACGCCATGATGAACGTGGAACGCACCAGCGAAATCAGCCGCATTTTGTCCGTTGCGCCCGTCAAGGAGATCCAGTGAAAGTCGTCATAGCCGGGGCCGGCAGCGTAGGGTCCTCCATCGCCAAGGAGCTGCTTTCCCACAAGCATGAAGTTCTTCTGATTGACGAGAAGCCGGAAGTGGTGGGACGCAGCGGGCTGCTGGGCGCCCACTGGCTGATCGGGGATGCGTGCGAGCTGACCACGCTGAAGGATGCCCGGCTCGAGGAGGCCGACGTCATGGTGTCCGCCACCGGCGACGACAAGGTCAATTTGGTGGTGTCCCTGCTCGCGAAGAGCGAGTTCGGCGTGGCACGCACCGTGGGCCGCGTGAACAATCCCAAGAACGACTGGATGTTTGATGATTCCTGGGGCGTGGATGTGGCGGTCAACACGCCCCGCCTGATGACGGCCCTCGTGGAAGAGGCAGTGGAGGTGGGCGACCTGGTGCGGCTGCTGACGCTGCAGACCGGCGTTTCCTCCATGGTGGAATTCACCGTTCCGGCGGACTCGCCGCTGACGGGCCGGACGCTGGGGTCCATCGACTGGCCCCTGGACGCCGCCGTCACCGCCATCCTGCGCGACGACGCGCCCATCACGCCCAGCAACGACGACGTCATCGAGCCCGGTGACGAACTCTTCTTCATCTGCACGATCGCCGCCGAGGACCAGCTGCGGGCGGTCCTGCTCCCCTAGGGGTCCTGCTCCCCTAGGGGTCCTGCTCCCCTAGGGGTTCTGCTTCCTTAGAGGTTCTGCTGCGGCAGCGGCCGGGAAACCACCCAGGCCAGCCAAAGCCCCAGCGCGTAGAGGGGCACTCCCATGGCCAGGCGCATGGTGCCGAGGGCACCAACATTGTCCGCCAGATAGAGCGGCAGCTGGACGCCCAGGCGCAGCGCAAAGACGGCAATAATGATCCAGGTGGCCAGCGCGTAGGCACGGGTCCGCTTGCGGCTGGCGCGCCATTCCACGTTTTCCCCCCGGATAAACCCGAAGAGCAGGCCCGCCACCGGCCAGCGGACGGCAATGGACAGGCCGAACGCCAGGATGTAGGCGGCGTTGAGGTAGAAGCCCGGCAGGAAGAATTCCGTGCCGCTGCCGCTGCGCAGGGCGACGACGGCGCAGATCACCACGCCGATCACTCCGGTCAGCGACTGCATCAGCGGGCGCTTCTGGACCAGGTTGGCCACCGAGAAGACGCCGGCCGAGGCCACCGCCGCGGCCAGCGACAAGTAGAGCCCGGATGTCAGGGTGAAGAGCAGGGTAAAGAGCAGGCCGGGAACAATGGCTTCCGCCAGGCCCCGGACTCCGCCCACGGACTTGAGCACATCAATCTGGCCGTCGTCCTTGCGCTCCACACCGGCACGGGCGGCGTAGGCGCCGGCTACGTCGCCGAAACTGGGTTGCTCGCCGCTGTTGCCCTTGCCCGTCGAGGGTTCGGGCCCGTCGCTGCCGGGTCGCTCAGTCATGTTTCATTCTCCGGACGTCCGATGATTTCATAACGGGGGTTGTAGATGGTGGGGTAACTTCCCACGGTGCTGACCATGCCTTCGAAGGCCAGCTGGGTACCGGCTTCCACCCCCGGCACCCGCCGCTGACCCAGCCAGATAAGCCGGACACGTGCACGCGGTTTCCGGGATGCCGGATCCCGGTACGCCGCTTCCCGGTCCTCCACCATCGCCGTGAAACGCGGAGGTTCCGTCGCCGGAACCACGGTGATGGACTCCACGTAGCCGCCGCTGTACACCCGGCCGCGCTCGGGCAGGGCGCTGACGTGCACCGGCTCCTGCTTGCCCGGCGGGAGGGATTGCTGGGAGGGCATCAGGTCAGCCGATGGTCGTGATCTCGGGGCCCCGCTCGGGAGGAGCGGGCCGGTCCGAATCGTCGGTGCGCTTGGGCAGGGGTGAGGCGTCGCGCGGCAGCCGCAGCTGCAGCAGGTCCCGCGGCGGCAGCGGCTGTTCGCCGCGCACCACCACTACGTCGCGGAAGACCGTTTCCAGCGGCTTGGCGGCCTCGGGGTTCAACGCTGCAGGTCCGCCGAAGACACCGCGCAGGAACCAGCGGGGTCCGTCAAAGCCTACAAACCGTGCCACCCGGTAGCCCTTGGAGCCGTCCTGTGCCTGGGCAGGGACCTTGGCCAGCAGCTCGGTGCCGAAGACGCCGGCAATCTCGTCCACGGTGCCGCCCTGCGAGCCCACAGATTTGCCGATCTGGCCGCGGATGTCGTCCCAGAGGCTCTCCGAGCGCGGCGCCGCGAACGCCTGAAGCTGCAGACTGGATCCGTCGAGGTCCAGTGTTACGGCCACGACGCGCTGGGTTTTCTCTTCCACTTCCAGACGCAGCTGCAGACCCGGGGTCGCAGCGATGCGCAGCGCACCCAGATCCACGTAGCCGTCCAGGGACGGCTTGTCGGCGGCGTCCCAAGGGCCCGCGGCCGCTGTCGCCGCCGAACCGTTTACAGCATCGGAGGATGCCGAACCGGCAGCCGCAGATCCGGCAGCCCCGCGGGCTTCGCTCTGCTCCTCGCCGCTCAGTTCCTGCTGATCTTGTTCCTGCTTGTTTTTCTTCCGCCCAAATGCCATGACCGGGTTCCTCTCTCGTATGGGGAGGGCCGCGCACTGCTGACCCCCGGGGACAGCTGCTCTAGGCAGGCAGTGCAGTAAAACCGCCGGTGGAACCAAATCCTCCGACGCCGCGGACGGACTCGGACAATTCATCAACCAGTTCAAAAGATGCCGTCTCCACCCGCTGGATCACCATCTGGGCGATCCGGTCACCCCGGCTCAGGGTGATGGAATTGGAGCTGTCCGTGTTAAGCAGCGTGACACTGATCTCGCCCCGGTAGCCGGCGTCGACCGTGCCGGGAGCGTTAACCACAGTGAGGCCGTGCTTGGCGGCAAGCCCGGACCGGGGGTGGATAAACGCCGCGTAACCAAAGGGAAGCGCCAGGGCCACGCCGGTGGGAACAAGCTTGCGCTCCCCCGGTTCAAGGACAAAGTCAACGCGTGTGCGAAGGTCCGCTCCGGCGTCGCCCGGGTGGGCGTACGACGGCGGTTCCAGCCCGTCGTCGAGCATTTTCAGCTGCACGGTCATGGTGGGGCCTGCTTCAAACACCAGTGTCTCCGACTTCCTTGTGTGATTCCTGGTACGCGTTCCAAGCGGATCAGCGCGCGCCCCGGATGCCTCCCGGGAATACCGAACCTCACTTTAGCGCGTTTTCCTGACGCTTCTCCGTACGCGTCGAACCGGCATTCCACCCGCCCGGGTCCAAGATGAAATACCGGCACAAAAGTGCCAAGCTAAAGGTATGTCATCCCCCTCTTCCCAGACCCCGGCCAGCACCGTTTTATACACGGAGCGGCTCCTTCCCTCATTTTGGATCTGGGTGATGGTCTTCGGGGCCTCCTGCGCCAGCATCCTTGTATTCCTGCCGATCAGCGTCGAAACCGGCATTATTGCCGCCATCGTTTTTGCGGCAATCCTGGTGACCCTTCTGCTGCTGTCCACTCCCACCATCCGGGTCACCGCGGACACCCTGCAGGTGGGCAAGGCCGAAATCGAGCGGCGCTACGTGGGCGCCGTGGAGGGCTTCCGGGGAGACGACGCCACGTACCAGCGCGGCCGCGGATTGAACGCCACGGCCTTCATGTGTTTCCGCGGATGGATTTCGCCCGTGGTCAAAATTGAAATCACCGACCCCGCCGACCGCACGCCGTACTGGCTCACATCCACCCGCCACCCGGAAGAGCTGGTCCGCGCGCTCAGCAGCTAGGACTGCCGGTGCAGGTGGCGGTTACGGCCGGCCGCCTGCACACCGAAGGCTCGGGTGAGCCTTCAGCCCTCACAGTCAATGCAGTAGTACAGCCCGTCTTTCTCAGCAGCTATCTGGGATCGATGCCGAACCAGGAAGCAGGATGCACAGGTGAATTCGTCAGCCTGTGCAGGAAGGACCCGGACCAGGAGTTCTTCGCCCGAGAGGTCCGCGCCGGGCAGTTCGAAGCTGTCTGCCGCTTCAGTCTCATCTTCGTCCACAACCGCCGACTGCGTGGTGGCAGTCCGGCGTGTTTTGAGTTCCTCGAGGGATTCCTCGCTGATGTCCTCGTCGGTCTTACGCGGCGCATCATAGTCAGTCGCCATAATTAGTACTCTCACCATCCGGTCGAGTTGTCGGGAGGGTTAATCGGGCCGACCTGCCGCTGGACCGGCAAGCTTCTTCGGCTCTGAGGTATCAACGCAATGAGCTGGGGTTTTGTGCCCGTAAACCCGAGATTTTTGCGGACCCAGAAGCAAAACACCACACCGGGGCTCCGCCCGGGCTGCGGGAGGCCAAAAACACATGGCTCCCGCCGGGGCGAATCCGCGCCACACCCGCGCAAACAGTAGGCTTTCGGCCCGCCGGATGGCATTGTTTCCAGAAGGAATTGCTATCGGGTGGAGGATTGGTTCATGCAGGATCTACGTCTCGTGGGTGTCCATGAGGGTGGCGAGCATTTGCTGCTCAGCGGCAAGGGCGGAGAGACTTACCGCCTGCGCATGGATGAAGCGCTTCGGGTGGCAGTATCCCGCTCCATGCACCGCTCCACCGCCGCTGCCGCACGCCCCGAGGGTCCGGCCATGGCGCCGCGCGACATCCAGGCCCGGATCCGGTCAGGAGCCAGCGCCGAAGAAGTCGCTGAAGCTTCCGGCCTGGACCTCGCCCACATCCGCCGCTACGAGGGCCCGGTCCGCGCCGAACGCGACTACGTCGCCCGGCAGGCACAGTCCGTTGAGGTGGCAGCCCCCCTGCCCGCCGCACACGACGGCTACCGCAGCACTTTTGGGGACAGCCCGGTAAATCTTGGCGATATGGTCAATCACCGGCTCAAGGCCTTCGGCGTGGACCCGGACAGCGTCAAGTGGGACGCCTGGCGGCGCCCCGACTCCACCTGGGATGTGGTGGCCCGGTTTGATCTGCAGGACGGCTCACAGGTCTCAGTAGGTGAAGAACCACCGGCCCGCTGGACCTTCAGCCCCCTGCGGAAGAGCATTTCCAATGCCAACCGCTGGGCGCAGCTGCTGAGTGAACTGGAACCCCTGGACTCCCCTCTCCCGTCCCGGCGGCTTACCGCTGTTGCAGACCGTGTCTTTGATTTTGAGGCCGCCGCGGCTGAAGAAGACGGAGCAGTCGTGGAAGGCGACGAGGACAACGCCAACCTGCTGGAGGTCCTGCGTTCCCGCCGCGGACAGCGGCTTGGTGCCGATGAAAACGGCGATGATGCGCTGGCCGCCCTGCTGGCCAAGGGCAGCATCCCGGCAGCCCATCCCCGTGACGCACATTCGGACGCGGATGACTCCGCTTCCAGCCGTCCCCGCACCGGACATCTCACCCTGGCGGCCCCTGGCGTGAATACCGCGGCGGATGCACCAGACGCCGTGGATGCGGACCGGCTGCCCGGCGAAGTCAACCGGGACACCCGCGAACTCAGCGTCTTGACGCGGCCGCTCCGCCGTCGCAGCGAGGCAGCGGCCGGTGCCGGCGACAAGTCGTCGACCGATGGAAACGCCGCGGCATCGAGTGCAGAAGCTCAGAACTCCGAGCCCGTGAAGAACGCCGTCCAGGCGGCCGCGCCCGCAGCAGAAGCCGACAGCGGCATCACGGCAGCCGCGAATACGGCACCTTCCCCTGCCTCAGAGGATGCCGCTGCTTCAGATACCAACACCTCATCCGAGGCAGCTGCGGCCCGAGGCAAGGCCAAGACCGGGGGCCGCAAGGGCGGCCGGACCGACTTCCCTTGGGACCGGATGGGTTCCGGTGCCGCCCGTACTGACGCCGGAACAGGTGAGGACGGTTCCGGCAAGGATGAGAACGGCACCGACCGCCGTGCGGTCAAGCCCAAGCGCTCCTCCGTACCCAGCTGGGACGACATCGTCTTCGGCACCAAGGGCGACTAGCCTTCACGCCTGGGGCGCACCCGGTGCTTGGGATGTTCCGGGCACGCCTGAGGAGTAGTCGTCGGGGATAAACAGGTCTTCGATGGTACTGCCGAAGAGCGACGCAAGCCGGAAGGCCAGCGGCAGGGACGGATCAAACCGTCCGCGTTCAATGGAGATGATGGTTTGGCGCGAGACGCCGAGCTCATCGGCGAGGTGCTGTTGGGACCACTCACGGTTCGAGCGGAATTCCTTAACTCGATTGCGCACGTCAGCCTTGGCGCCGCTGCAGCAGATAGCGCACACCAAAGAGCACGGCGCACAGGACCAGCACGGCCGGCAGCACAAGCTTCAAGCTCACGGTAATTTCCCCCGGCAGGAATGCGAGAACAGTCCCCGCAACTCCGAGTATCAGGATGAGATCGGTGAAGGAACGGGACGCCGCCTTGTCATACCAGCCAGCCTCGATCGAATCATCCGGCCGTTCGACCGCCCCCTCGATGGTGTTGCGGTCAACAACTGCCGCGTACACCAGCAGAGTTGCGGGCATCGTGAGCATAACCGCGAAGACGCAAAAGCCGAGCACCGGATTCGCCTCTGTGACGCCGGTGACCACGGCCAGCCATCCTCCGCCTGCTCCGAGGAGCAGCCCGCAGGGCAGAGCGACTGCCATGGCCGGCACCCGGCCGGAACCAAACCTCGCCCGTCCCCACTTAGTGCGCGTTTCAGTCTCCATCCCGCTCTCCCCTTTCGATGTTTGGCCCGCTTGTCATGTACAGGCTGCTTTACATGTACAGCCTGCTTTACACGCGAGCTCTCGTCAAGGGTTCCGGCCAGCCCCGGCGCAGCCAGGCGCTGCCGTAGCGGTCCCGCAGGATACGTCCTCAAGATGTCCCTCACGGCCAGGAGATTGCGAACGTGCAGCGTGCCGGCCACGCAGAGATCGACGTGGCGCGCCGGTCTGCCATGACTTCACGCTAGGCCACGAAACCGCAGCTCCTTAGGGGATGCGGGGATGAACCGCGCAGACGTCCAGGTCGGCCGGAGAGTCATCAGCAGCGGAGATCGACTCCGCCTGGTGGGCTGTGACCCGGCGCATGTAGTGCCGGCGGCAGAGGGTTTCATATCCCACGACGGGCACTGTTTCCACGGCTTCCGCGGAGAACAGCGGTTCCTCGGTGACACCCGGTGCCGCTCCGGCCGGTGCCGCGGCGGGCGCATGCTTGCCGACGTCGCCCACCACCACCTGGTCGCCTTCCACCACCATCACGCCGTCCACGGTCCGGGCGTTGTGGGTGGCCCGCCGGCCGCACCAGCACAGCGCGCGGACCTGGAGCACTTCGGTCCGGTCAGCGAGTTCGATCAGCCGCTGGGAGCCCGGGAAAAGACGTGTGCGGAAGTCGGAGGTGATGCCGAAAGCAAACACATCCACGCACAGCTCATCCACGACACGCGCCAGCTGCTCCACCTGGTCCGCGGCGTAGAACTGGGCTTCGTCACAGATGAGGTAATCCACTCGGAAACCTGCCTGGCGGCGGTTCGTCACTTCGTCCCAGAAATCCGTGGCGTCCGTGACCTCCACTGCGGGGGTGCGCAGACCCAACCGGGAGGAAATCATTGACTCCCCCGCCCGGTCATTGCGGCTGAACAGGATCCCGCCGCGGCCGCGGGCACTGTGGTTGTAGTCCATCTGCAGTGCCAGCGTGGATTTTCCGCAGTCCATGGTTCCGGAAAAGAAAACAAGCTCAGCCACTGTTACTTCTTTCTCCCGCCGGCAGAAGCCCCGGGATTGCGCTTGGCGGCGGGTGCAGCGAGCTGCAGCAGCGGAACTTCCCGCTCCGCGCGGGTCAGGGAACCGTGCTGGCCCACCACTTCCAGCGAAGCCGGCCGCATGCGGCGCAGGTCATACAGGGCAATAGGCTCCCGCGCCAGCACCAGCACGTCACCGATGCGCGGCAGCACGGCCTCCGTCACGACGGCGCCGAAATAGCCTGCTGCAACGGCTTCCTGCCGCGTGGCGATCCAGATTTTATTGCCGTACGCGCTGCGCCAGGCGGCCATCAGCTTGTCGCGGTCCTGCTCGTCGGTGCCGGGTTCCAGATAGAGGTGCACCATCCGCGGCTCCCCCGCCGTGTGGCGGACCCCCGCGATGAGTGCGGGGTCTTCCGAGAAGTCATAGCGGTGCTCCGGAGCAACATCAACCATGCCGTGGTCCGCGGTGAGCAGCAGCAGCGTGTCCGCCGGCAGGCGCGCGGCCAGGAGCTTGAGCGCACTGTCCAGCTCTTCCAGCTGGAAGCCCCACTGCTGTGACTGGGCGCCGTGCTTGTGTCCGGCTTTGTCCAGCTCGTTCCAGTACAGGTACATCAGCATCTTCGGGGATCCGGCCAGGGCCTGAACCGCGGCGGCAACCCGGGCGTGGACACCGGTGGCGCCGATGAAGTCGCCCCCGCGCAGGGCGGCGCGGGTCATGGCGGAATCCTCGAAGCGGGGAAGACTGACCGATGCCACCGGAATGTGCTCGGCCGCCCGTTCCAGGACCGTGGGGCAGGGCTGCCACCGTGCGGGGTCCACCCCCGCATCCCAGTTCCCGAGCATGTTGACGACTTTGTCCTGCTCCGGGTCCAGCACGTCGTATCCGACCATGCCGTGCTCACCCGGCGGGCGCCCGGTGCCCAGCGAAGCGAGGGACGCCGCCGTCGTCGTCGGGAAAGCTGCGGTGAGGACCCGCGCCGTGGGCAGAAAGCCCCGCAGGAAGGGTGCGTGGCCGCCGCGCTGCTTGAGCAGGGACCAGCCAAGGCCGTCCACCATGACGACGCAGACGCGTTTGGCGGCCGGCAGGTTCAGGGTGTTCTCGAACCCTGGCACTCCGAGCACAGCGGCGGAGCTGGTAAGGACATCGGCAACGCTGCTGCGTCCGTAGCCGGGAGCTGGAGGCAGCGGTTCACCGGAGGGCGAGCTTGTTCCGGAGGGCGAGTTCATGGCCCCTTACCGCTGGTGGTGGCCGCGGTTGAAGCGGCTGCCGAGGCCGGCGGCCCGCTGGCGCGCTTCCCCGGTGTCCAGGGCGCGCAGATTCACGGTGTCCGTGTTCACCTTGCGCAGGGCCCGGGCAAAGTCCTTGGCATTCTGCACCGCCTGGGCTCCGTCCGCCTCGGCGCTGACCCGGAGCACAATGTCCTCCTGGGCGATGCTGCCGGTATAGCCGTGATCGGCGTCGCACTGCGGGTCCGCGCATCCGGCCGGCCCCATGTCCAGCCGCTGGCCGCCGGACCAGGCGATGGCCAGGGTCAGTTCACGGGCCTGGTCGGAGGGCTTGTAGTTCTGCGGCTGGGCGTACATGTAGCCCAGGACCACGGACCGGATCTGCGTTACCGGAACCGATTCGGTGGAAACCTGCGCCATCATCTGTTCCCCGGCCTCATCCAGCTGCTGGTCATCCACGTGGGTGATCACCAGCATGTCCTCGGTGAGCACCAGCACGGTGATGTGGCGGTGCACCTCGGTGCGCTCGAAGTGGGTCTCCAGGTGAATCAGGTGGGACAGCGGTTCCCGGCCGTCCAGGGCGTCGTGGACGACGTCGGCCAGAAGCGTGGGGTAAAAGCCGGCCCGCTCCATGGATGCGTCCAGGCTGCGGCGTTCAGAAGAAAGTAACGGCGACATGGTTCCAGTTTCCCCCAGACAGCGCCCCAGCACCTAAATGGCGCGCGGGAGCACACCAAGTGAGTCCTGGATCGCTTTGCGCCTTCCCCCGGGTCCCGCGTGGTCCGGCCTTAATCCCGCATGGCACGCCGGGCGCTGTCGGTGCGCTGCTGCGGGTTGCCGACGCGGACGTCGGCGCTGAGGACGGTGACTCCGGTGGTGGAAACCAGCACGGGGTTGATCTCCAGCAGGGCGATCTCGGGATGTTCGTCCTTGAGCAGCGCCAGCCGGGAAATCAGGTCCTCGAGGGCCGCAACGTTGGCCTTGGGCAGCCCCTGGTAGCCGAAGAGCTTGCCGGAGGCGCGCGGGGCGCGCACCAGGTCGGCAATATCGGTGTTGGTCAGCGGCGGAATGCCGTGCGCCCAGTCGTCCAGCAGGTTCACCGCGTCCCCGGCCAGGCCGAAGGACAGCACCGGCCCCAGCAGCGGATCTTCGATGGCCCGCACGGTGCAGCCCTGCCCGGCGGGAGCCATGGTCTGCACTTCAAGCTCAAAGCTGCCGTAGGGTTCCAGCGCCTGCTTCATCTGCGCAATGTTGGTCCGGAGCTCCTCGGGCGTGGAGATGTTCAACCGCACTCCGCCCAGATCCAGGCGGTGCCGCAGGTGTTCGTCCATGGTTTTGATGGCAACCGGCCAGCCCAGGGAATCCGCTGCCGCCACTGCCTCCTCCGCACTGGTAAACGGAACCGAGGGCAGCAGCTGCACGCCGTAGTGGCCGAGCAGCTGCGTGGCCGCCGCCGAGGGCAGCCGCATCAGCTCATCACCGGTCACGCCGGTCAGCTGTTCCTCAATCAAGGCGCGGGCGGCCTCCGGGTCCACGCCCGCCGGCTCCACATAGTGGCCGTGGTCCCGGGCGGCCCATTCGGTGTATCTCATCAGGGCGGCGAGCGCGGCAACGGCGGCGCCCGGGCTGGCGAAGCACGGCAGGCCCGACTGGCGCCCGTCCTCCTCCCGGCCTCCCGCCGTGAACAATCCCTCCACATGCGCACCGGGATCCATGATGCCGGTGAAGGCGGCGACGATGGGCTTACCCGTTTCCGCCACGCATTCCTGCAGGCACTGGGCAATTTTCTCGGTGGTCAGCCCGACAGAGGGCAGCAGCGTCACCACGCCGGCATGCACGCCGTCGGCCGCGAGCGCCTTGGTGACGGTGGCCCGCAGCAGCGGCAGGGCAACACTCATGCCGCTGTCCAGGGAAAGGTCAGTCTGCAGGCTGCCCACTTCCAGTTCCAGGCCGACGGCGGCATCGGCCACCACGCGTCCCAACGCGGCGGAGTTGCTGAAGACCGCCAGGGAACGGCCGGCCGGAAGCGGCTGGCTCACGGCAATCTGGGCCACATCCATCAGCTGCTCGTTGGTGTTCACCCGGATGACCCCCGACTGCCGCAGCATGGCATCCAGTGCCCCGGCCGGCGCCTGGGTGGTCCGCACGGCATGGCCCGGGGGAAGCTGCAGCCCGGTGACATCGGACTTCGCCACGATCACGGGTTTGGAGGTGGCCAGCCGCCGGGCGATGCGGGAGAACTTGCGGGGGTTGCCCACGGATTCCAGGTACATGCCCACCACCCGGGTGTCAGTGTCATCCTCCCAGTACTGCATGGCGTCGTTGCCGGAGACGTCGGCCCGGTTTCCCGCGGAGATGGTGGAGGACAGGCCCAGGCTGCGCCGCTGCGCCGCCGCGTAGAGCAGCACCCCGATCGCCGCGGACTGGCTGAACAGTCCCAGCCCCCCGGGCACGGGCATGGACGGCGCCATGGAGGCGTTCAGATTTACGTCCGGCCGGGTGTTGATCAGGCCCAGCGACGCCGGGCCCACCACGCGCATGCCGTTGGCGCGGGCATGCCGCACCAGCCGGCGCTGGCGGGCCAGGCCGCGTTCGCCGTCGCCCGCGAAACCGGCGGTGACCACCAGCAGTCCCTTGACGCCGGCGCGGCCGCACTCCTCGACCACAGGCAGCACCTGGTCATAGGGGACGGCGATGACGGCGAGCTGCACCGGTTCCGGCACATCCGCGATCCGCGCGTAGGACACCATTCCGGCCAGCTCGAAGGCCTCCGGGTTCACCCCGTAGACGGAGCCGGTGAACCCGCCCTCGATGATGTGTTCCAGGAGCTGGTAGCCCACCTTGCCCCACTCGCGGCTGGCTCCGATGACCGCCACCGACGACGGCGAGAGCAGGTCCGCCACGCTGCGGGCCTCCGCGCGGTGTTCGCGTGCTTCCATCACGGCCCGGGACTTGTCCGTGGGGTCGATGTTGAAGTCCAGGGCGATGACGCCGTCGTCGAAATGCCGGCGCACCTCGTAGCCGGCGTCCGCGAAGACCCCGATCATTTTGCGGTTTTCGGGGAGCACTTCGGCGGAAAACCGGCGGATGCCGTTTTCCCGGGCGGCGGCGGCCAGGTGTTCGAGCAGGATGGAACCCAGCCCGCGGCCCTGGTGGCCGTCCGAAATGTTGAAGGCGACCTCGGCCTCGGTGGGGTCATCGAGGCGGTCGTAGCGGCCGATGCCGATAATCTCCGAGCCGATGGTGATGACAAAGGCCACCCGGTCCTTGTAGTCCACGTTGGTGAACCGTGCCAGTTCCTTGTTGCTGAGCTTGGCCTTGTAGGTGAAGAAGCGCAGGTAGATGGAGCTTTGGGACTGGCGCATGTGGAACTCCTGCAGCGCCTGCGCGTCCCCGGGTGTCACAGGTCTCAGATGCCCTGTGCCGCCGTCCCGCAACACCACGTCAGCTTCCCAATATTCGGGGTAATGTCCCTGCTCCGCCATAGACTCAGAGTAGTGGGAAATTTTCTCCGCTGTCTGCAGGACGCTTCGGCCGCCGCGCCGAACCCGTCTGCACCCCCGTTTGCCCCCTACCAATGCAAGGACCCGACAACAGCATGGCCCGGCGCCAACCCGTCTCCAAAACCGCACCCGGCGAGAAAATCGCCGAGAACATCATCGACATTGATGTCACCACCGAGATGGAAGGTTCCTTCCTCGAGTACGCGTACTCGGTGATCTACTCCCGCGCCCTTCCCGACGCCCGTGACGGCCTCAAGCCCGTCCAGCGCCGCATCCTGTACATGATGGCGGACATGGGTCTGCGGCCGGACCGCGGCCATGTGAAATCCGCCCGGGTGGTGGGCGAGGTCATGGGCAAGCTCCATCCGCACGGTGACTCCGCCATTTACGACGCCATGGTCCGCATGGCCCAGGACTGGGCGCTGCGCCTGCCGCTGATCGACGGACACGGCAACTTCGGTTCGCTCGACGACGGCCCCGCCGCCGCGCGGTACACCGAGGCCCGCCTGGCCGCACCGGCGCTGACGCTGACGGATCACCTGGATGAAGACGTAGTGGACTTTGTCCCCAACTATGACAACCAGCTGATGCAGCCCGAGGTGCTTCCGGCGGCCTTCCCCAACCTGCTGGTCAACGGAACCACGGGCATCGCCGTCGGCATGGCCACCAACATGGCTCCGCACAACCTCGGCGAGGTCATTGCCGCCACCCAGCACCTGATCGCCAATCCGGACGCCACACTGGATGAGCTGATGCGCTTCATCCCCGGCCCGGACCTGCCCAGCGGCGGCCGGATTGTGGGACTGGACGGCATCCGCGACGCGTACGCCTCCGGCCGCGGTTCCTTCAAGACCCGCGCCAAGGTGGAGGTGGAGCAGCTCTCCGCCCGCCGCACCGGCCTGGTGATCACGGAACTGCCGTACATGGTGGGCCCGGAAAAGGTCATCGAGAAAATCAAGGATGCGGTGACCTCCAAGAAGCTTCAGGGCATCTCGGACGTGGTGGACCTGACCGACCGCAGCCACGGACTGCGCCTGGTGATTGAGCTGAAGAACGGCTTCAATCCCAACGCCGTGCTGGCGCAGCTGTACCGCTACACGCCCATGGAGGATTCCTTCGGCATCAACAACGTCACCCTGGTGGACGGGCAGCCCCGGACCCTGGGTCTGGTGGAGCTTCTGCAGGTCTATGTGGCGCACCGCCTCGGCGTCGTGCGCCGCCGCACCGCGTTCCGCCTGCGCAAGAAGCAGGACCGGCTGCACCTGGTCGAAGGCCTGCTCATTGCGATTGTGGATATTGACGAGGTCATTCAGATCATCCGCACTTCGGATGAGACGGCACAGGCGCGTGAACGCCTGATGGCCGTCTATGACCTCACGGAAATCCAGGCCAACCACATCCTGGAGCTTCGCCTGCGCCAGCTCACCAAGTACTCGCGCATAGAGCTGGAGAAGGAAAAGGATGACCTGCTCCTGGCGATCAAGGAGCTGCAGGCCATCCTCGATTCGGAGCCGCGGCTGCGCGCCCTGGTCTCCGAGGAGCTCGGCGAGGTGGCCGCGAAGTACGCCACCCCGCGGCGGACGGTGCTGCTGGAATCCGAGGCCGCCTCTCCGCTGAAGGGTGTGGCCGCTGCGCCCGCCGTCACCGGCAAGGGCGCCAAGGCGGCAATGCCGCTGGAGATCGCCGATGATCCCTGCTGGGTTATCCTCACCAGTTCCGGCCAGCTGGCCCGCACGTCCAACCAGGAGCCGCTCACCGAAGCCGGCCAGCGGGTGCGCCACGATGTGTTCCGGTCCGTGGTGAAAACGACGGCGCGCGGCGAGATCGGCGCGGTGACGTCGTCGGGCCGGATGATCCGCGTTCAGGTACTGGACATGCCGGCCCTGCCGCCCACCGCGGGCCTGCCCAACATGGCCGGCGGGGTTCCGGTGAAGGACTTCATGACCCTGGCCAAGGGCGAGAAGCTGATCGGTCTGGTGCCGCTGAACGAGATCATTGCGCTGGGAACGCGGAACGGCATCGTGAAGCGGGTCAACCCGGAGTACCCGCTGAACCGCGACGACTGGGAAGCCATCACACTCAAGCCCAAGGACGAAGTAGTGGGCCTGGGGGTAGCCGCGCAGGACACCGACGAGCTGGTGTTCATTACCGAACAGTCTCAGCTGCTGCGCTTCAGCGCGTCGCTGGTCCGTCCGCAGGGACGTACCGCCGGCGGGGTGGCCGGCATCAAGCTCGGTGCCGATGACCGGGTGCTGTTCTTCGGCGTGGTGGCGCAGAATGATCCGGCCGCCGTCGTTGTGACCGTGTCCACGGGCGCCGAGACCCTCCCCGGGACGCCCGGGGGTTCGGTGAAGGTGACCGAGTTCTCCGAGTATCCGGTGAAGGGCCGGGCCACCGGCGGCGTGCGCGCCCACCGTTTCCTGAAGGGCGAGGATGCGCTGGCGGTGGCGTGGGCCGGGCACGGTCCGGCGAAGGCTGCCGCTGCCAACGGTGTGGCCCGGGCGCTGCCCACCGAACACGGACGGCGGGACGGCTCCGGCATTCCGCTGACCAACCAGGTGGACCAGGTGGGGCCGAGCAACACGCCGGTTGAGCCGGGCGAGGATCCGGCCGCGGGCTAGGTCCGGCACAGGCGAAGGCCGGGTGGTCTGCGGACCGTCCGGCCTTCGCTGTCTCCTGAGGCCACTGCGAATCCGGCGCAGGATCTCTAGTGCAGCTAACGGGCTAAATGGCCGGCCTGCAGATCCTTCGTGCACGTAACGGGCTGAAAAACGGTCCTGCCAATTTCTTCGTGCAGATAACGGGCTCAAACACGTCATATCGGCCTTGATAAGCCCCTTATCTGCACGCAGGAATTCCGCAAGACCCGTTATCTGCACGAAAGATGCCGGCGAAGTAACCCTGTGGGCAGATCCGGCTGATTTGGAGTCCCCAAAATTGGAAGTCCCCGAAGGCTGAACAATGGATCCGCCACAGACTCCACAGCGTCCCGCTGTCCGTTAACGCACTGCGCCCGCCGGCCCAGAGGGACCGGCGGGCGCAGTGCTGACGGGCGCAGTTCTGACTGACGCAGTTCTGACTAAATGGTTCGATATTCGGAGTGGTTCCGCCGGAGATCTGCGGCGGCAGGACTTGCCCCGCCTAGCTGTGCTGCTTGCCGAAGTTGCGCAGCCGCAGGGAGTTGCCGACCACCAGCACGGAGCTGGCGGCCATCGCGGCGCCGGCAATCATCGGGTTCAGCAGCCCCAGGGCCGCGACCGGAATGCCCACTGCGTTGTAGAAGAAGGCCCAGAACAGGTTCGTCTTGATGGTGCCCAGGGTGCGCCGGGACAGTTCGATGGCCGTGGCCACCTGACCCAGATCGTTGCCCATCACGGTCAGGTCCGCTGCCTCGATGGCGACGTCGGTGCCGGAGCCCATTGCGATGCCGAGGTCCGCCTGCGCCAGCGCCGGGGCGTCGTTCACGCCGTCGCCGGCCATGGCCACGGTGGCTCCTTCGGCCTGGAACCGCTTCACGGCTTCCACTTTGCCCTCCGGGCGGACGTCAGCGAGCACGTCTTCCGGGGCAATCCCCACGGCGGCCGCCACCCGGCCGGCCACCACCGCGTTGTCTCCGGTGAGCAGCACGGGCCGCAGTCCCAGGGTCCGCAGGCGTGCAATGGCAGCCACGGAACCGGGCTTGAGGTTGTCCTGCAGGCTAATGATTCCGGCGGCCCGGCCGTCCACGGCCACCAGGACAGCAGTGGATCCGGCTTCCTGCTCGGCCCGCAGCAGTGTCCGGGCCTCCTCGGGCAGGTGGATCCCGTTGTCTTCCAGCCAGCCGGGGCGTCCGGCGACGACGGCGCGTCCGTTCACTGTTCCGCGAACACCGCCGCCGGGCGCCGAGTCGAACCCGCTCACCGGGGCGAGTGCGCCGTCGGGCGCTGCATTCTGAGCAGCGGCGGCGACGGCGACGGCGATCGGATGCTCCCCCGCCGCCTCCACGGATCCGGCCAGCTGCAGCAGTTCCTGCTCATCAAAGACCGGATCCAGGGTCACGGTCCGCACCACGGACAGCCGTCCGTCCGTCACCGTGCCGGTCTTGTCCAGCACAATGGTGTCCACGGTGCGGGTGTCTTCGAGCACCTGCGGGCCCTTGATGAGAATGCCCAGCTGGGCTCCGCGGCCGGTGCCGGTGAGCAGTCCAACGGGAGTGGCCAGACCCAGGGCGCACGGGCAGGCAATGACCAGGACGGCGACGGCGGCGGTGAAGGCTGCCTGCAGGTCGCCGCTGAAGACCAGCCACAGCACGAAGGTCAGCACGGCAATGCCAAGGACAATCGGCACGAAGACGGCGCTGATCCGGTCCGCCAACCGAGCGATCGGCGCCTTGCCGGACTGCGCGTCGCTGACCAGGCGCCCCATCTGGGCCAGGGTGGTTTCACTGCCCACCCGCGTGGCGGTGACCAGCAGCCGGCCGGAGGTGTTGACCGTGGCACCGGTGACGGTATCCCCCGGGCCCACTTCCACCGGAACGGATTCGCCCGTGATCAGGGAGGCGTCGACGGCTGAGTGTCCGTCGGTGACCACGCCGTCGGCCGCGATCTTCTCACCGGGGCGGACCACTATGACGTCGCCAACCACCAGATCCTGCGCCGGAACCCGGACCTCGGCGCCGTCGCGCAGCACGGTGGCATCCTTGGCGCTCAGGCTCAGGAGTGCTTTCAGGGCGTCGCCCGCGCGGGCCTTGGCATTGGCCTCCAGATACCTTCCCAGCAGCAGGAAGGTGACCACCACGGAGGCGACTTCAAAGTAGAGGTTGGCGTGCCCGCCGTCGGCCATTCCCTGCATATCCGACATGCCGCCGTGGGCGGTCAGGGCAGGATCGGCAAGGAGGATGCCCAGCGAGAACAGGTAGGACGCGATGACGCCCAGGGACACCAGGGTGTCCATGGTGGAGGCGAAGTGCCGGGCGTTGATGGCCGCAGCCCGGTGAAAGGGCCAGGCGGACCAGGTGACCACCGGCAGGGACAGCAGCGCAGCAACCCAGCCCCAGTTGCTGAACTGCAGTGCCGGAATCATGGAAATGAGGAACACCGGCACCGTGAGGACGGCGGCCAGGATCAGCCGCGGACGCAGCGTGGCCGCCGTTCCGCCGTGAGCCATGTGGTCCTCGCCGGTTTGCTCCATGCCGGCGCCATCATGGGCTGCATGCTCCTCGGCGCACCCGTGCGCCCCGCCGTCGTGTGCTTTGCCGCTGTGCGCTCCGACGGCGGCACGCGACGATCCGGCGGGCCGGACCAGGCTGGCCTTATAGCCGGCCGAATCCACGGCCTGCAGGATCTGCTCGTCCGTGACACCGTCCGGAACACGCACCCGCGCGGATTCCAGCGGAAGGTTGACCGTGGCTTCGACGCCCTCAATCTTTCCCAGTTTCCGTTCTACCCGGCCCACGCAGGAAGCGCACGTCATGCCTTCAACCTTGAGGTCGATGACCCGCGGCTGCGGCTGCTGGAGCAGTTTTTCGGTACTCATGGGGATGCTGTCCTTCCAAAGGTATTGCGGTGCGGGCACGGGCCCGCAGGTGGCGGGCGCGCCGCCGTCGGAGCCGTCGCTGCTAGGCGGAGGGTTCCACCACGAGGTAGCCCGCCTCTGCCACGGCTTCGCCGAGCTCGACGGGTGAAAGTTCGCGGCTGGAGGTGACGACGGCGGTGGAGATCCCGCCGGCGTTGAGGTCGACGCTGACGTTCTCGACGCCGTTAAGGGCTTCGAGTTCCTCAGTCACGGAGGCGACGCAGTGTCCGCAGGTCATGCCGGAGATGTTCAGTGTGGTTTCCATGGGGTTCCTCTTTCGGTATGGGTTGCTTTGGCAGGCGTTGAAAGCTGCGGTGCAGGGAGATTTCAGCGCAGGAGCCGGCCGATGGCGTCCGTGGCTTCCTGAACCTTGGCCTGCACCAGTTCCGGGTTGCCGGTGGCGTCGGCCTCGCGGGCAGCGCCCACGACGCAGTGGGACATGTGGTCCTGGACCAGGCCCAGGCTCACGGCATGCAGCGCCTTGTTGATGGCCGCGACCTGGGTCAGGATGTCGATGCAGTACTTGTCTTCCTCGACCATGCGGGCAATTCCGCGGACTTGGCCCTCAATGCGCCGAAGCCGCTTGAGGTAGGCCTCCTTGTCCGAGGCATACCCGTGGGCACCGGAGTGATCCTGCTCTGCGAGGCCGCCGGTGGCCTGTTCCTGGGTTGTGCTCATCTGCGCTCCTAAGGTTCGATCTACCACGAAGATATACCCCCTTGGGGTATGCGTCAAGTACCCCTAGGGGGTATCTGTCAGCTGCTCGGGTGGGCAGCATCGGGGGCTCAGGCGGTGATGCTCACGTGCCCGGTTACGCGCGCTCGGCGTCACTGCGCAGGATGCAGAATTCATTGCCCTCCGGATCCGCGAGGACCACCCAACCGGTCCCGTCAGGCATCCGCCGGTCCGCAACTTCCCGGGCCCCCAACCCCAGCAGGCGCTTCAGCTCCCGGTCGCGGGTAGCTTCGGCCGGCTTGAGATCCAGGTGCACCCGGTTTTTGACCTGCTTGGCGTCCGGAACTTTGATGAACAGCAGGCGCTGGGAACCGTCGTCGGAGGCAATCATGCACTCCTCGTCGCCGGGATGATTCGGGTCGTGGGGATCGTCATGGAAACCAAGCACCTCTTTCCAGAACACTGACTGGGCGAAGGCATCAATGCTGTCAAAGGACGTATGTGAGATCAGGGCTGTCATGGAGGTCAGCGTAACCGGCGAGCGCCGCCGGCTCAGGAGCGCGCTGCGGCTTCTCCCCCCCACGGGTCAATCGCCGGAGCTGACGGCGGACTGAATGGCCCGAATGGTTGCCCCCAGTTCACCGCTTGCGAGCCGCCCCGGGCCCAGAGGTCCGGCCCTGTCCTCCCCCACCGGCGGAAGCAGGCGGAGAACGCTCCGGGTTTGTGGGCTCATGCGGGCGACCTGCCATTGGAGTTCTGCGCCCGCGGCGGTCCGGTCAGTGTCCGCGAGGGCGGCGGCCTTGGCGGCATACGCCGCGGCGCCCAGGGCATGTGCTCCCATATGTGCAACAGCTGCGGCCTGCGCCGCCGCTCTGGCGGCAGCAGCACCGGCAGGCGTCGCGGCGGCGCCGGCGGCTCTGAAGGCAAGGAAACGACGCCGAATCTCACCGGCGGCGCTGAGTTCACCGGAGCCAAAAGCCCGGGCGCGCTCGATGGCATCCCGAGGCCGACCATCATCGGGAACGTCCGCTTCGAACAATGCCAGGACACGTTCGGCGCAGTCAGCAGCCCAAACAGCCAGAGTGCGCCGGTCTGCTTCGCTCAGCGATTGAGGAGAACCCATGGCATCACCTTTGCATACCGGGTGCCTGCCGTCCCCCGTTTCTCCTGCGGTTCACCTGCACGGCTTCTCCTCCTTGCATCTGCAGCGTGCAAGGATGACCGAATGAACGCAGAGACTGAACCGCTGCTCGCCGGCCCCCGGGGCCGCCGGATGTGCCTGCAGCTCGCGGCCGAACTCGACCCGGACGTCAGCACGGCCGTGTTCCGGCTGGGTTACGAGCTCGATCCCGGCAAAGGAACTTCCACGGTGATGTTCGGCCTGATGAGTCCTGAAGAGACAAACGACGGCACCAAAGAGGACGACGCCGGTGTCCCCGTTTCTGCCTCGCCCGAGGAACTCGCTGCCGCGCTCTTCTCTCTTGATTTTTCGGGCCTGCGCAATGAGCTGATCCAGCCGGCCCTCGAGGCTGCGGTGGATGCTGCCAGGTATTGGCAGGCCCCCGACGGCGAGGATGTGCTCGCCGCGCTGCCGGTCATCCGGAAGGCACTTGTCCCCCTGGCCGTCCGGGTCGGGACCATGCCGGC
Organism: Arthrobacter sp. TJ-58; assembly: GCF_058269295.1. NCBI lineage: Bacteria > Bacillati > Actinomycetota > Actinomycetes > Micrococcales > Micrococcaceae > Arthrobacter > Arthrobacter sp. TJ-58. The sequence continues at coordinate 165,424 of NZ_JBZCNM010000001.1, read as the reverse complement.
AATGCAGCACAGTGCGGCGCCCCGCGGCACTGAACAGTGGGCCATCGACTGGCGGGGCCCGGATGACCCGGCGCCGCTGGGGAGCGCTCCGCAGCGGAGACTGGCCCAGTGGGGGCGGAACATCCGTGCCGAGGAAATGCAATGGAAGGCAAGTGCACGCGGACTGCACTCGAATTGGACCGGCTCATGGTGGTCGTTTCCCCTTGGGCTTGTCGGCACCGTCAGCCGGATCCCCGCTGCCCTGAACCTCATTGAGGATTCCCTGGGCTGGCTGGACGCCACCACCATCCCGGTCCGCGGCGCAGGCCGGACGTATGAAATCCGCACCGGAGAAGACTGGATAGCGCTCTGCCGGAAATTTCCGCTCGACGTCACCGCATCCCGCCGCAACGACTGGTTCCATGTCACTGGACGTGACGGCCGGTGGCTGATTCCGGACTGGGAGCGTGTGGCTGGGGAATGGGATGCGGTTCATTTGACGGTGGCGGGATATCTCAGCAGCGCAGGGCGCGCGCTCCACGTCGATGAGGAGTGGGCTTCCGTGATTGCCGGCTGGGATCCGGACCGGACCATTTGGCTGACCGACGTCGTCCGTGAAATCGACAGCCCCCGGCAGCACTGGCACCGGGCGCAACACGGCGATGCCTGGACGCTGGTGGACGAAGATAAAGTCCATTAGGCTCCGCCCATGCCTCTGACCAGCCGCTTGATGGACACCTTGTCCGGGTGTGTGACCCTGCAGTGGTCCCTGCCGGAGTCTCCGGACCGGGTGTGGCACGCACTGACAAGCCCGGAAGCGCTGCCGCATTGGATGGGGACCGTCACCTCCGGTGAATTCGCTGCAGACAGCGTGGTCACCGTCCAGCACTCCGTGGGCTATTCCTGCATCAGCGAGATCCGGGACTGGGAACCGGGAAGGCTGCTGGCGATCACCTGGTCGTTTCCGGATGAGCCGCTCTCCGTTCTGCGCATTGAGCTGACCCCGGTCGGCAGCAGCACGCAGCTTTTGCTGGTCCACGAGGGGCTGGGAGATGAGGCCGCCAACTACCTGCCCGGCTGGCAGACGCATCTGCTGTACCTCGAGGATCTGCTCCGGGGCTGCCCCCGGCGCATGAGCGAGTTCTGGCTGGTGTATGAAGGGCTGGATGACCGCAGGAGCCCGGCCAGCCGCAACACGTAAGGTGGAGGCGTGGGTACCAATTCGCTTTCAGCCGCTTCCGAGGACTATCTCAAGGTCATTTGGACCGCCCAGGAATGGACCGACGCGCCGGTCACGGTGTCCGCGCTGTCCGCGCACGTGGGGAATTCGCCGTCGTCGGTCTCAGAGGCCGTCAAAAAGCTGACAACCCGGGGATTGCTGACCCATGCGCGCTACGGCTCGATCGCGCTGACGGAAGAGGGTACGCGTGAAGCGGTGGCCATGGTGCGCCGGCACCGGCTGATCGAGACATTTTTGGTGGAGTACCTGGACTACGGCTGGGACGAGGTCCACGACGAAGCCGAGCATCTGGAACACGCCGTCTCGGAAAAGCTGGTGAACGCCCTGGACCGGCGCCTGGGTTATCCCGTCCGCGACCCGCACGGAGACCCCATCCCCACACGGGACGGCAGCTTTCCGCCGCTGGCGGCCGTCCGGCTCAGCGGCTGCGAGCCGGGCAGCAGAGTGAGCATCGCCCGGGTTTCGGACTCCGACCCGGAACTGCTGCGGTATCTGGCCGGCCTGGGACTGCATCTGGACGTGCAGGTGCACGTTCTCTCGCGCCAGGCCTACGCCGGAACCCTCACCGTTGCGGCACACGGCAAACAGCTGGAACTGGGCCTTCCGGCAGCACAGTCCATCTGGGTCCTGCCGGCGCCCGCCGCTGCGGACAGCCGGCAGGACGCAACAGCGGGATGAGCTAACCCGGCGAATGAGCTAGCCCGCCGGCAGGACTCACTCCTGGGGCAGCACGTGCAGGTCGAAGACCACCTCGCGGTAGGTGGGCGTGTAGCCCAGGCTCTCATAGAGCCCCAGGGCTCCCGACGGATTCTCGGTGTCCACGCCCAAACCGGCACGTTCCATGCCCGATGCCTTGTACCGGCGCATTGCTTCGCCGAGCATCGCCGGAGCCAGGCCCAGGCCGCGGTAGCTGCGCCGCACGCCGAGGAGTTCGGTGTAACCCTCGCTGTAGCCGTTGAGCTTCTGCCCCTCAGGGTCGAAGGAGGCAATGTTGTAACCGGCAATTTCCCCGGCTGCCGTATCCATCACGACGAAGGTCCAGTCAGGCCGGAAATGCGGGTGTTCGATGTTGTGCTGCCAGCGCTCGGGATCGCGCTCTTCGCTCCCCCAGTGGTCCTGGAAGACTTCGTTGTGGGCCACGCGCAGCGCCTCGGAAATGTCCTCGTTGAAGGTCACGTATTCCAGTCCCTCCGGCAGCGTGGCATCCGGAATGTCCGCATCCAGGGGCCGGCTCATTTCAGTGAAGTAGCGAACTACTGACGCGTTGGCGGCGTGGAACAGTGCAATGTGCGAGGCGTTATCCTCTTCCGCCATGAACCGCAGCAGGCCTTTCTTATGGCCTGTTTCCAACAGCCGCTCGCGGGCGCGCTGCTGCTGCCAGCGCAGCAGTGCGGTGCCGATCCCGCGCCGGCGCCACTGCGGGTCCACTCCGCCGGCACCGTGGATCTTGTCCGATCCCTCGGTCCGGACCAGGTATCCGTAGGCGCGCGGCACGCCGTCCCGGTCCAGCCCCAGCAGGGTGTCGCGGGCGGGGGTGTCGGCACTGGCTTCCAGCACGTGTTCCAGATCCGCACGCTGCTGGATAAAACCGGGTTTGTCCACTGCGGCGATGCGCCGAACCAGCTCCAGCCAGGCGTCTACGTCCTCCGCCGTGATGGCCCGCCAGCGCAGACCCGTTGCAGGACCAGGAATTTCCGGTGGTGTCGAGATACTCATCTTTCCAGACTATGACACCTGCTTCGGGCGTTTCCTATCGGTGTGACCCAGCGCATACCGGCTGTCCCAGATTCAATCTGCGGGCGCACCAGACGGTGTCCGCCGGATTGTGGGTGACCACCACCACGGATTTTCCGCGCAGGCCCGCAGCGAGATCGGCCATCAGCTGTTCGCCTGCTTCCGCATCCAGATGCGCCGTGGGCTCGTCCAGGAGGACGACGTCGGCTTCCGTAAGGAGGGCGCGCGCAACGGCAAGGCGCTGGCGCTGTCCGCCGGACAGGAAATGTCCGCCGCCCCCCACGCGGGTGTCCAGTCCCTCCGGCAGGCCGGCGAGGAACGGACCGAGGCCGACGGCGTCCAGGGCCGCCGCCATTTCCGCTTCGGTGGGCGCGTGCCGGCGGTCCCGGGCCAGCAGCAGATTGCCGCGCAGCGTGGAGTCGAACAAGTGGGCTTCCTGCGGGCACCAGGCCATCCGCCGTGCCGCCGGGGGCAGGTCCGCGGCGGCCCGGCCGTTGATCCGGAAGGTTCCCTCCTGCGGGGTCAGGAAGCCCAGCAGGACGCCGAGCAGCGTGGACTTTCCGCTGCCGGAGGGGCCGGTGACGGCCAGCCAGCTGTCCGGGCGCAGGTCCAGGTCCAGATCCTCAAACACCGGAGTGTCGGCGCCGGGATAGCTGTAGCTGATGCCGCGCAGTTCAACGGTTTCCACGGCGGGGACCGTAGCCGGGTCCCCGGATTCCGCCTCGGGCTCCACGGTGTCGGTGCCGAGGTCCGGCAGCACCTTGTCACCGAGGGTCCGCCAGGCAAAGAACTGCTGGATGGATCCGTTGACGGCCACGAAGGCTTCGATCAGGGCCAGCTGCATCAGTACGACGACGGCGGCTACGGTCGCGGAGACGTTCCCGGCCACGGTCAGCATGTACAGGGCACCGAAGGAGCAGGCCAGTGCCGTGAGCGCGTTGGCCAGGCCCTGGGCCCAGGCGCTGCGCCGCACGGCAGCAGAGGCCCGCGCGTCGAGGTCCTGCTGGCGGGCAAACACAGGTGCGGCACTGCGGTTGGCTTCCAAATCCGGTGCGGCCTCGAGCAGCCGCGCCATGGCTGCCATGGACCGGGACTGCAGCCGCACGGTTGCAGCGCGTGCGGCAGCGTCGGCTCCCACGGCCGCGAGGGGGGCAACAACCAGCCCGACCACGCACACCAGGATCTGCGCACCAAGGGCACCGGGCAGCAGCAGGCCGGTGGCGATGCAGGCGGCCACTGCGGTAAAGAAGCCGGTCAGCGGTGCAAAAACGACGCGCGGTGCAATATCGCGCAGCTCGTCCACGTCGCCCACCAGGCGTTCCAGTGCTCCTCCGCCGCGGGCCAGCCGGCGCCAGCCCTCGGGGCGCTGCAGAAGTCCGTTCCACAGACGGATCCGGATGGCGTTGGTGGCCCGGAAGACGGCGTCGTGCAGGCGCAGCCGCTCCAGGTAGCGCAGTACAGACCGGCCTATGCCGAAGAACCGGACACCCACAATCACGCCGAGCAGCAGCAGGATGGGAGGCTGTTCGGAGGCCCGGACAATCAGCCAGCCGGACAGCGAGGTGAGGGCCACGGCAAACAGGGTGGCGCCGGTGCCCAGCAGCAGTGCCAGCAGGAACTGGCCGCTCCAGGGCCGCAGGACCAGCAGGTTCTTCCACAGCGGCTGATGCACGGGATGAAGTTCGGTCTCCGCGAGCTCATCCTGCCAGCGCACGGTTGCCCCGCCGGCAGCGGCACTTGTTCCGGCAAAAGTCGCAGCTGTTCCGGCGGGCACGGCCGCGGTGTCCTCGGCGGCGCTGGCTGCGGCGCCCGAAAGCGCCGGCGCCGGGGCATCTGGTGCCGGCGCCTCCGGGGCATCTGGTGCCGGCGCCTCCGGGGACCCGGCATCCACCGGGATCAGCCGGTCGGCAATGGCCGCTGCCGCCTGGTCATGGGCCACGAGCAGTACCGTGACGGTTCCGCGCAGGCTATCCAATGCGCGGATGACGGCCGCGGCGCTGGCGGCATCCAAGTGGGCAGTGGGTTCGTCGGCCAGCAGTACATGCACCTGCGGCTGGCAGGCAAGGCGCGCCAGCGCCCGGGCAACTGCCACGCGGCGCTGTTCACCCGGGCTCAGATCAGCGGTGCGGGTGTCCAGCAGGTGCGCCGAGCCAATGGCGGCGAGCGCATCTGCGGCTGCCTGCCGTCCCTCCTCCGCCGAGTCCAGACCGGAGTACAGGGCAATTTCTTCCACGGTGGTGTCTTCCACGAGCACCGGGTGCTGCGGAATCCAGGCAATGCCGGAACGGTCGACGCCGGTGACGGTGCCTTCCAGCGTGGTGTCGCCGCCGCTGCGGCGCAGTCCGGCGAGGGTTTCCAGGACGGAGGTTTTACCGCTGCCGCTGGATCCGGTCAGTGCCGCAATGCTGCCCGCGGGCACGTCGAAGCTGAGGCCGGACACTGCGGGACGGGGACGCCCGGCGTATCGGATGGTCAGCCCCGTGACGGACAGTGCGGCAGCGGCGGGAACAGCGGCAGGACCTGTGAGGCCTGAGGCATCGGCGTCAGCCGGAACATCGGTGTCAGCGGCGGCCGGGATGAGCGGCGTTGCGGCGGGCGCGTCCAGGACGGCGTTGGTGCGCTTGAGCGCTTCGAGCCCGTCCTCGCTCGCATGGTGTGCGGTGCCCAGGTCACGCAGCGGCTGGTAGGACTCGGGAGCCAGGATCAAGGCCAGCAGGCCCAGTTCCAGGGACATGGAGCCGTGCACCAGGCGCACGCCGATCACCACTGCCACGAGGGCCACGGAGATGGTGGCAATCAGTTCCAGTGCCAGGGAGGACAGGAACGCCACCTTCAGGGTTTCCAGGGTGCGGGTGCGGTAGTTCTCGGCTACGTCGCGCAGGGCCCGGGTCTGGGCCCGGGCGCGGCCCAGACCCACCAGGACGGGCAGTCCCTTGGCCAGCTCCAGCATGTTGTCCGAGAGCCGGTTCAAGGCGTCCACGGCTGCGGCGGTCTTGTCTCCCGTGTGCAGTCCGATCAGGATCATGAACACCGGAATCAGCGGCACGGTCAGGACAACCACCACCGCGCTGAGCCAGTCAGCGGAGAGGATCCGCAGGCCTACCAGCAATGGCACGACGGCGCAGGTCACCAGGGCAGGCAGGTACTTGGCGTAGTAGTTGTCCAGCCCGTCCAGTCCGCGGGTAATCAGTACGCTCAGCGCGCCGCTGCCCATGCCGGGAACACTGCCGCCGTCGTCGAGCGCCCGTGAGGTGAGGGATGCCCGCAGTTCCTCCTTGACGCCCGCCGCGGCGCGCTGGGACACCGTTTCGGTTCCCCAGACCGCGAGGGACCGCAGCACCGCACCGGCGATGCCGTTGGCGAAGACCCAGCGCCAGTCCGGTTCGCCGGATGCAAGACCGGCAACCCCGGCGGCCACGCCCGTGGCCAGGAGCACCAGCCCGGCCGCCTTGACGGCGGCCAGCAGCCCCAGGAGATACAGCGCCCGCCGGCTGGCAGAACTGACCGGAAGAACCGGTTTCACTGGGCGGTCACCGAGTGGGCAGCGGGGATGGAGTCAGCGCTAATGCGCTTGCGGAAGACCCAGTAGGTCCAACCCTGGTAGAGCACGACCAGGGGCAGGCCGAAGAGCGAGACCCAGGAGATCACGGTCAGCGTGTAGTCCGAGGAGGACGCGTTGTCCACGGTCAGATTCCAGGCCGGATTCAGGGTGGAGGGCAGGACGTTCGGGTACAGCGAGGCGAAGATGGTGAACACACCGGCCACCAGGAACAGCCCCATCCACGTGAAGCTCCAGCCTTCGCGGCCGCGGCGTGCCGTGACCCAGGCCAGCACCACGGCCACTACGGCGATCACCAGCGGAATCAGGGTCAGTACCTTGCCGTTTTGCTGCTGGACCACGATGGCCCAGGCCGCCATGGGCAGCACGCCCAGCGGCAGCCAGCGGACGACGGCGCGGCGGGCCCGCATTTCGATCTCGCCGCGGGACTTCAGCGCCAGGAAGGCGCAGGCATGGACCAGGCAGAATGCGACGACGGCCAGGCCGCCCAGGACCGCATAGCCGTTGAACCAGGCGAAGGCTCCGCCCACCCGGTCGCCGTTTTCGTTCAACGGCAGCCCGGTGGTGGTCAGCGCGAGGGCTGCCCCGACGCCGAAGGCGGAGACAAAGGAGCCCAGGGCCATGGCCCAGTCCCAGCGGCTGCGCCAGCGGTCATCATCGTGCTTGCCGCGGTATTCGATGGATACGGCCCGGAAGATCAGTCCCAGCAGGACCAGCACCAGCGGGATGTACAGTGCCGAGAAGAGTGCGGCGTACCAGAGCGGGAACGTGGCAAACGTCATGGCCCCGGCAGTGATCAGCCAGACCTCGTTGCCGTCCCAGACCGGGCCGATGGTGTTCAGCATGACCCGGCGGTCCTTCTCGCTGCGGCCCATCAGCTTCATGAGCATGCCGACGCCGAGGTCGAAGCCTTCGAGGAAGAGGTAACCGGTCCAGAGGAAGGCCAGGACGATGAACCAAAGGGTGGGTAGCGAAATCACTTCTGTGCTCCAGATCGCTTAGTAGGCAAAGCCGAGGACATCGTCGGGCTGCTTGGTCTTGGTGTCGGACCCGTCGCTGCCCGTTCCATCGTCACCGCCGGCGGAATCCATGCCGCCGGAGGAACCGCCGTCGTGCCCCCCGCCGTGCAGCAGTTCGGGCATGGCGGACGGAACGCCGCCGCGGGTGAACTTGAACAGCAACCGCACTTCCACCACCAGCAGCACCAGGTACACCAGGGCGAATGCGCAGAGCGAGAAGATCAGCTCAGCCATGGAGACGCCCGGAGACACTGCGGCCGCCGTGAACATGAACACCTGGTCAATGCCGGTGAAGCTCGGGTTGGGAGCCACGACGAACGGCTGGCGTCCCATCTCGGTGAAGATCCAGCCGGCACTGTTGGCGCCGAAGGGGGCAAGGATGCCGAACACGGCCAGGCGCATCAGCCACTTGGACTGCGGCACGGTGCCCTTGCGGGTCATCCAGAGCGCGGCGGCGGATGCAGCGGCGGCAATGCCGCCAAAGCCGATCATGATGCGGAAACCCCAGTAGGTCACTGACATGACCGGCAGGTAGTCAATCTCCGTACCGGCCTGTGCACCGTACTTGGGATCATCCGGAATGTGGGTGCCGTAGGCTTCCTGGTATTCCGGAATCAGCGTGTTGACGCCCTTGATCTCGGTGTCGAAGTCGTTGTTCGCCAGGAAGGACAGCAGACCGGGCACCTCGATCACGGCGGTGACGTCGTCGCAGTTCTCTGCCCCGACATCGCCTACGGAGAGGATCGAGAAGGAGGTGCCGTCATGGCAGGCTGCCTCGGCGGCGGCCATCTTCATGGGCTGCTGCTCGAACATGAGCTTGCCCTGCAGGTCACCGGTGATGGCGGTTCCGGCGAAGGACACCATGGCCACCACTGCGCCGATGCGCAGGGACTTGATCCACACGCTGTAGTCCGACTTGTCCCGGCCGGTTTCCGGACGGGAGCCAACCACTACCTTGCCGTTTTCGGAAACGGTGTCGATGCCGTCGCGGCGGCGCTTCCACAGGTGGTACCAGGCGATGCCCAGCAGGAAACCGCCGGCAACGGACAGTGCTGCCGTGATCTGGTGCGGGAACGCGGTCAGGAGGGTGTTGTTGGTCAGCACGGCCCAGATGTCCGTCAGGACCGGACGGCCGTCCACCATCTCCACACCCACGGGGTGCTGCATCCAGGAGTTGGCGGCCAGGATGAAGTAGGCGGAGAGGACGGAGGCCAGCGTGGCAATCCAGATGGTGGCGAGGTGAACCTTCTTGGGCAGCCGCTTCCAGCCAAAAATCCACAGTCCCAGGAACACGGATTCAGTGAAGAATGCCAGCAGCGATTCCAGGGCCAGCGGGGCGCCGAAGACGTCCCCCACGAAGCGGCTGTACTCGCTCCAGGCCATGCCGAACTGGAACTCCTGGACCAGGCCGGTTGCCACACCCATGATGAAGTTGATGAGGAAGAGCTTTCCCCAGAACTTGGTCATCCGCAGGTATTCGTCTTTGCCGGTGCGCACCCACATGGTCTGCAGGGTGGCCACCACTAGGCCCAGTCCGATGGTCAGCGGCACCATGAGGAAGTGGTAAACGGTGGTGATGCCGAACTGCCAGCGGGCAATATCGAGTGCTTCCAAGGGAGGATTCCTTCAGTAGGACCAGAACTTCTACAGAGCGTAGAATTTCATTCTGCTTCCGATCGTAGATCAGATGCAAAAAGATTTCTACGTGACGTAGAACCCAGCTCCAAAACCCTGTACATTAGAGAGTCAGACCTCTTCCGCCGCTCCCCCTGCCGTCCCCTCGGGACGCGGGACCAGGGAGCAGACTCGGGCGGATTGCAATGTGAAGGACAGGAACAAAAGATGGCTACCCTCGGCGAGCTGGAACGGGCAACCATGGACATCCTCTGGGAGTCCGCGGAAGCGTCCACAGCAAACGAACTGCGTGAAACACTGGCCGAGGCCAACCCCGCGGCCGGCTCGGGCGACGGCAAGGGCCTGGCGGTCACCACTATCCTCACCGTCCTCTCCCGGCTGGAGAAAAAAGGACTGGTGGAACGTGAGCGGAACATCCGTCCGCACCGCTACCGTGCCATCACCACCAAGGCCGAGCACACAGCCGAACTGATGCACGAGGTGCTCGGATCCGTCAGCGACCGCGAAGCCGTACTGGCGCGCTTCATCGGTTCAGTGTCCGTCAGCGAGGCAGAGACCCTTCGCCGGCTGCTCGGCAGCGTCTAACCCGGTAGCGGCAGCTACTTTCCGCCCCGGTGTTCTGGGCCTCATATGCTCTGGCCGCGCTGGCCCTCGTGCTGGCGTGGCCTGTTCCAATAGCACTGTCCCGGGCAAAGTGGCCTGCCCGCTCACCCTTCACCGCCATGGTGCTCTGGCAGGCAATCGCCCTCGCCGGCGGATTGTCCATGATCGGCGCCATGCTCACTTGGGGCCTTGAGCCCCTTGGCGACAACCTGGTCGATGCGCTCCGCGGGCTCTGGAACATCCTGATCAACGGCGCGCCGGCCACCACGCTGGGCCTGGTGCATGTATTTGCCCTCAGCGCTGCCCTGCTGCTCAGCGCGCACCTCATTTTCACCCTGCTGCTGACCTATTACCGGATCCGGCGCGGCCGCCGCAGGCACCGGGACATGCTGGCACTGCTCAGCTCTCCCTCCGCCACCCGGCCCGCCACCGTGGTCATCAACCACCCCGCACCGGTGGCGTACTGCCTTCCGGGCGGCGCGCGTTCAGTCACTGTCCTCTCGGACGGGCTGCTGGAAATGCTCTCCGACGAGGAGCTCTCAGCCGTCCTGATCCACGAGAAGGCCCATCTGGCCCAGCACCATCACCTGCTGCTCTGGGCCTTTGCCGCGTGGCGCGCCGCCCTTCCGTGGCTGCCCACCTCCCAGCTGGCCCAGCAGTCGGTCAACGAGCTGATCGAGATGCTGGCCGACGACGACGCACTGCGCACCGTTCAGCCCGAAACCCTGATCCGGGCCGTGGCAATCGTGGGAACCGGCGCAGCGGCCCCCGAGGCACTCAATGCGGCCGAACCCCGGGGCCTTCTGCCGGACAACCCGGACCAGCAGGAAAAACTGGGTACCGTGCACCGGCTGAGCCGGCTGCTGACTCCCCTGCCGCCGCTGCCTGCCTGGCAGCGCGCGGCTGTGCTCATCCTGGCCGGCCTGCTGCTGGCCGTGCCCACCACGCTTCTGGTCGCCCCGGGCATCCTCTGATTCCGGGCGGGATCTTCCGACCCCGCCCGGTCCCCTGCTGCCGACAGATTCCTCGGCCGACTCTCCGGCCGGTTCCCCTGGCGGGTGACTGCTAGGCGTCGATACGGTCGCGGTCCAGCATGGCGGCACCGGCAATGATGAAGTCCTTGCGCGGGGCCACATCGCTGCCCATGAGCAGCTCAAAGGCGCGTTCGGCGTCGGCCGCCTGATCAATGCGCACGCGCCGCAGCGTCCGGTGGCGCGGATCCATGGTGGTTTCGGCCAGCTGGTCCGCGTCCATTTCGCCCAGCCCCTTGTACCGCTGGATGGGCTCCTTGTAGTTCTTGCCTTCCTTCTGCAGCCTGGCCAGCAACTGGTGCAGTTCCTTCTCGCTGTAGGTGTAGATCATCTCGTTGGCCTTGGAGCCATGGTTGATGACCTCCACCCGGTGCAGCGGAGGGACCGCCGCGTACACGCGTCCGGCCTCCACCAGCGGGCGCATGTAGCGGAAGAAGAGCGTCAGCAGCAGGGTGCGGATATGGGCACCGTCAACGTCTGCATCCGTCATGAAGATGACCTTGCCGTAGCGGGCGGCTTCCAGGGCGAAGCTGCGTCCGGAACCGGCGCCCACCACCTGGATCAGGGCGGCGCATTCGGCGTTGGACAGCATGTCCGCCACGGAGGCCTTCTGGACATTCAGGATTTTTCCCCGGATGGGCAGCAGCGCCTGGTAGTCCGAGGAGCGGGCCAGCTTGGCCGTGCCGAGCGCGCTGTCACCCTCGACGATGAACAGCTCTGAGCGCTCACTGTCGTCGATGCGGCAGTCTGCCAGCTTGGCCGGCATGGTGGAGGTCTCCAGGGCGTTCTTGCGCCGCTGGGTTTCCTTGTGGACCCGTGCGGAGATGCGGGATTTCATCTCCGAGACAACCTTTTCCAGCAGCAGCGCGGACTGCTGCTTGTCCGCGCGGGCGGTGGAGTTCAACCGGGCTGTGATTTCCTTGTCCACCACCTTGGCAACGATGGCGCGGACGGCGGAGGTGCCGAGGATCTCCTTGGTCTGGCCCTCGAACTGCGGCTCGGCCAGCCGGACGGTGAGGACTGCAGTGAGTCCGGCAAACACATCGTCCTTTTCGATCTTGTCGTTGCCGGCCTTGAGCTTGCGGGCGTTGGCCTCGATCACTTTGCGGAATGTCTTGAGCAGTGCCTGCTCAAACCCGGCCTGGTGCGTTCCGCCCTTGGGGGTGGCGATGATGTTCACGAAGCTGCGGATGTTGGTTTCGTAGCCAATCCCCCAGCGCAGCGCAATGTCCACCTCGCACTCACGCTCCACCTCGGCGATTTTGCTGTGGCCGGAATCATCGAGGACGGGCACGGATTCCTTGAACTTGCCGCTGCCCTGCAGGCGCCATATGTCGGTGACGGGAGCATCCGCCGCGAGGAATTCGACAAACTCGGTGATGCCGCCGTCGTGCTGGAAGACTTCTTCCACCGGTCCTGCTTCGCCGGCGGTGCCGGGAAGCCGACGCTCGTCCCGCAGGGTGATGCGCAGGCCGGGAACCAGGAACGAGGTCTGCCGGGCGCGGGACTGCAGTTCCGTGTAGGAGAACTTGGCGTCGGGGGTGAAGATCTGGCGGTCCGCCCAATAGCGGATCCGCGTGCCGGTGACGCCGCGTTTGGCCTTGCCGACCACCTCAAGCTTGGAGGTTTCAAGGAAGGGCGTGAATTTCGCGTCGGGGCGGGGGGTCTTGCCCGTGTCGGCAAAGTGACCCGGTTCGCCGCGCCGGAAGTTCATCTGGTAGGTCTTGCCGGAGCGGTCCACCTGGACGTCCAGGCGGGAGGAGAGGGCGTTGACCACAGAGGCGCCGACGCCGTGCAGGCCGCCGGAGGCAGCGTAGGAACCGCCGCCGAATTTGCCGCCGGCGTGCAGCTTCGTGAAGACGACCTCCACGCCTGACAGACCCGTTTTGGGCTCGATGTCCACGGGGATGCCGCGGCCGTCGTCGTGGATTTCCACCGAGCCGTCCGGATGGAGGATGATTTTGATGCTCTGGCCGTACCCGGCCAAAGCCTCATCCACGGAGTTGTCGATGATCTCCCACAGGCAGTGCATCAGTCCGCGGGAGTCTGTGGAGCCGATGTACATGCCCGGACGCTTCCGGACGGCTTCGAGCCCTTCCAGGACGGAAAGGTGGCGGGCGTTGTACTCAGTGTTCGGGGGCGCCACGTGTTTGAAACTCCTCAGGCCTTGGGACCGTTGGCCGGCAGATCGCCGATCCAGCTCATGCCCGGAGGGAACCGGGCTACTTCCTAGGTTAAGGCCCGCCACTGACACTGCACGCCAGCGACTCAGCAGCGGTGAAATACCTCACAACCATCCGCCGGGTTGGTACGCGCAGAGCGAAAGACCGGCCTGTATGCAAAGGCTCGGGCCTCAAAGATGGTTATATAAAGTATCAACACCCTTTAGGAGGCTTTCATGACAGCAGCAGTAGCTACTCGTGAACTGAATACGCTGGACCGCTGCGACCGGTGCGGCGCCCAGGCGTACGTACGTGCGGTACTTGAATCCTCGGGTGGGGAACTGCTCTTCTGCGGACACCATGCTCGGGCAGTGGAGACGAATCTCCGCCCGCTGACCTCGGAATGGCAGGACGAGACGTCCCGCCTGATGACGAAGGCAGAAGCAGTCCCGGCAGACTAGTGCCGCAGTGATGGTGAACCCGGTTACCCGGACACCGCGTACAGCTTGGAAGGCTCCTCCCGCCCGGCGGGGGGAGCCTTTTCCATGCCCGCGGTCCTGCGGATGCACGGCGTTCTAAGGTCCCGGCCGCTTAAAGCAGTGCGCCCCCTGTTCCACCGAGGCGGAACAGGGGGCGCATCCCCAGAGCAGCTGGTACTGCTGATGCTTAGTCCAGGTAGTCGCGCAGAACCTGTGACCGCGACGGGTGACGGAGCTTGGACATGGTCTTGGACTCGATCTGGCGGATGCGCTCACGGGTAACTCCGTAAACCTTTCCGATCTCGTCCAGGGTCTTGGGCTGGCCGTCGGTCAGGCCGAAGCGCATGGCCACCACGCCGGCTTCACGCTCGGAGAGCGTATCCAGCACGGAGTGCAGCTGTTCCTGCAGCAGCGTAAAGCTCACTGCGTCAGCCGGAACCACAGCCTCGGAGTCCTCAATGAGGTCACCGAACTCGGAGTCGCCGTCTTCACCCAGCGGGGTGTGCAGAGAGATCGGTTCGCGGCCGTACTTCTGGACCTCGACAACCTTTTCAGGCGTCATGTCCAGTTCCAGTGCCAGCTCTTCCGGAGCGGGCTCGCGACCCAGGTCCTGAAGCATCTGGCGCTGCACGCGGGCAAGCTTGTTGATGACCTCAACCATGTGCACCGGAATACGGATGGTGCGGGCCTGGTCGGCCATGGCCCGGGTAATGGCCTGGCGGATCCACCATGTGGCGTACGTGGAGAACTTGAAGCCCTTGGTGTAGTCGAACTTCTCGACTGCACGGATCAGACCCAGGTTGCCTTCCTGGATCAGGTCCAGGAAGAGCATGCCGCGGCCGGTGTAGCGCTTGGCCAGAGAGACCACGAGTCGGAGGTTGGCCTCCAGCAGGTGGTTCTTGGCACGCTTGCCGTCGTGGACGATGAACTCGAGCTCGCGCTTGAGCTTGGGGTCCATGTTCGGATCGGCTGCAAGCTTCTCTTCTGCAAACAGCCCCGCTTCGATCCGCAGTGCGAGGTCGACTTCCTGCTCAGCGTTCAGCAGGGCGACCTTACCAATCTGCTTCAGGTAATCCTTGACCGGATCGGCTGTGGCACCGGCGGAGACGACTTGCTGGGCAGGTGCGTCGTCATCGTCGGCATCCGAATAGACAAATCCGGAGCCGGTCGGCGCTGCTTCGGGTGCGTCAGGCGCGTCAGCCTCCGGCTCGGCCTCGGACTCGTTGCGCGACTCTTCCTCTTCGGCTGCGGCAGCCTTCGCGGCCTTGGCAGACTTCGCGGGCGTCTTGCGGCCGGCTGCAGCGGTACCTGACTTTGCGGCAGGCTTACGCACCGCAGCCTTGCGGACGGTTTTTACCGCGGTCTTTTCGCCGGCGGCCGTTTCCATCGGAGCAGGCGTTTCCTCTACGGCGGTGCGCTTGCTTGCAGTGTCAGTCTCTTCGACTGCAGTTGACTTTCTCGGCGACACAGAAAACCTTTCATACGGCGGGCTGTGGAATCGCCATTAGGGGCAACACCACTATGACCCTGTCAAGTCCGTGCTTGGATTCAAGCGATCCCGTCTGCAGTGGTGCTCCTTAGGAGAACACTCACGCTCTGGTTTCTGTTCCCCTGCCGTAAGGCAAAGGAATCAAAAGCGACACTTGATACACGAACCCGACCGGGTCTCGGTTCCCATTGTCTCACGATTTCCCGCTGCTGCCAGCACCGGACCCACATCTGGCGGGGCGGCGTGGTGCTCATGTCCGGGCGGCGCCGGGGTCTTGTTCCTTACGACCCCTTCCAAGCTGTCTGCGCTGTCCGCGCCCAGAGGGGGAACAGGCCGGTTGCCAGCAATTCTTCCAGGAGCTGGGCCAGCCGGTATCCCGGATAGGCAGCCAGGCACCGGATCAGGTACACCTGTGCCCTGGATCCTCTCCCCCGGGCCCATTCAATCCAGGCCAGCAGGCTCAGCAGGGCCGCGGTTGCCTCCCGGTCCGCACACCGGTCAGCCGCAGCTGCCGCCAGGAGTTCCGTGAAGACGGAAAAAGCCGCGTCCATGCCGCGCCACTGCGGTGCCTGCCGGTACTGTCCCACCAGCACGTCGCGGAAGACCTGGGCTGCATTGTCCGACCGCTGCCGGATACGTCCCCCGCCCTGCCCCCCGGCGTATTCCGCGGCAGCGGCAGCACCGAAACCCGGAGGCACGAGCGGACGTTTCCCGTCTGCCGACAGGAGGTGACAGTCGGCGGCCCCGGACAGCGCCTGCTCCATGCCCAGGGCGGCCATGACCAGGAGCGTGTCCCGAACCGGCCGGGCGTGCAGACTCGCCAGCAGGAAGCCGGCGGCCTCAGGGTCGGCGCGAACCCTGGGGCAGCCAGGTCCGGCACCGGGCAGGGGCCGGGCATCCGCCGCCGCAGCGGAAAAGAACCAGTCCCAAATTTCTAAAGTGTCCGCAAATTGTTCATACCCGCACCATCTGCCCTTTAACCGGCGCGCGTAGGCGGCACAGTGGGCCGCGGCTTCTGAAGCGTCGGCCCACAGCGGCGGCAGGTCCATGTCCACGGCCTCCCCCAATGAGGGGGCAAAAGCGCTGCCGCGGTACACCATTTCGGCACTAAGGGTACTGGCGCTGATCTCACCCAGCGGATGGCCCGGCCAGGGGCAGCAGCTGCCGTCAACGCAGAAGTACTCCCGCCATGTGGCGGCGGACACCACCCAGCCGTCCCGGAGGGGCATGCCTGCATCAGCCAGGCACCGGTCCAGGGCTGAGACGAGCCTGCGGTACGGCGGAGCATCCGGACGCTTCCAGGCGCGGTCCGTATACAGGGCCATCAACACGCCGTCTGCGGAGAGGTCCGAGCGCAGGATTTCACAGACTTTTGCAGCAAAGTCCGAATAATCAAGGGCTGAGGCCGGGAGGTCCAGGCGCAGCGTTGCCCCGAGGCGGACGGCGTCGACGGTCATCAGGACCAGCGAGTTCCGCGGAACGAAACCAAGGCTGTGGGGTATGAAGGCCAGAATGTCCTCAGGTCCGCGTACTGGAAACGGTTCCTGGGGCCGCCGGCCGCTGGGAGAATTCGTCATGAACCCAAGCATTGCGGCGCGGAAGGCGCGCAGCGGTGCCGGAGCCGCTGCTGTGGAGGCAGCACCCTCCGCCCGTCCCGCTGCGGTCCCGGTGGAGGAGGACCCGTCCCGGTGGAGGAGGACCCGTCCCGGTGGAGGAGGACTCGTCTCGCCGCAGGACGGCCACTGCCCAAGGACGGGACCAACCTGTGCCCCGCCGCCGCAGGGTCCTACTCCGTGTCCGGACCGCCATCCGGGTCATGTCCGCCGAGTGTGCCCCTCCCGGCGCTGGTCCGGCGTCGGGCAACGGCGTCGGTTTCGGTTTCGGGGTTATGTCCGGCACCGGAGCCTGAGCCGCGGGCGGCCTGCCGGGCGGCACGTTCAGCCTGCTTGCGCTGCCGTTCGCGGGCCATTGCTTCGCGCAGGGGCGGAAGCCGCAGTCCGTCGTCGGCCATCCGTGCCCGCACCCGGGACCGGGTGCGCAGAATTCCGGCGACTCCCACAGCCATCACTACAAATTGGACTGCCAGCGCTATGCGGAAGGAATCCAGCGCATACAGGTCTCCGCCGGAGAAGCCGCGGGCGTTCAGGAAGTCCAGCACCACTCCGATCAGGTACATGGAGACCAGGGAAGCGATGAACCCGCCAATGTTGACTATCCCGGTGGCGGTGCCCAGCCGGTGGCCCGGGTTGTAGGTGCGGGCAAAGTCGAACCCAATCATGGAGCCGGGGCCGCCAATGGCCAGGACCGCGACGAGCAGGGCCAGCAGCCACAGTGGTGCCGGACCGGGATAAAGCATCACCGCGAGCCAGGCGCAGGCCATGGCCGCAGCGATCAGCAGGACCATGGTGGACCTGCGCAGCGGATGGCGCCCCACCCAGGACCCCAGCCAGGGCCCGCAGATGACGGCCACCACCACAAAGAGAGTCATCAGGGCCGATGCCCAGGAGGATTCCACTCCCTCGGCGCTGACCAGGTACGGGAAGCCCCACATCATGACGAACACGGTGCCGGGGAACTGAATGGTGAAGTGTGTCCACATTCCCAGCCGGGTGCCCGGCTGGCGCCAGGCCTGGCCCAGGGAGGTCGCGGTTTGCCGCAGGGGCAGCAGCACCGGCGCCTCGGCGCCGGAGGGCCGGTTGCGGACAAAGACGAGCGTGAGCGCCAGGACCAGCACGGACAGGGACGCCGCGGACACAAAGGCTGTGCTCCAGCCGAAGCGGTGCAGGACAAAGGCAAAAGGAACGGCGCTGGCAATCTGGCCCAGCTGGCCGATGATTCCCGTCCACTGCGTCAATACGGGGATTTGCCGGCCGGAGAACCACGCCGGCAGAAGCCTCAGGACACTGATGAAGGTCAGGGCGTCACCGGCGCCCACCAGGGACCGGCCCAGAATGCCCCCGCCCACAGTGTCGGCAGTGGCCAGCTGCAGCTGGCCGGCCACCATCAGTGCGGCCCCGGCGGCGATCAGCAGCCGGGGCCCAAAGCGGTCCACCAGCACGCCAACGGGAATCTGAAGCGCGGCGTAAACCAGCAGCTGCACCACCGTGAAGACCGAAAGAATGGACGCGGTGGCGTCAAAACGGGCCGTCGCTTCCAGACCGGCAACGCCAAAGGTGGTCCGCTGGGTCACCGCAACAAGATAGGCCAGGACGCTGACGCCCCATACAAGCCAGGCGCGTTTCGAGTTCATGGCCGAACCGCCGTCGGGCTAGTCCCCGGTAGCTCTCCCCGTTTCCCGGTCGGACGGGCCGGAAGAATTCGTTTCTCCGGATGTATCGGCATTCCCACGAGTTTCTGCGTCCTCCGTTGTATCCAGATTGTTTTCAGGCCGCAGTGCTTCGGATTCTTCCTCCGCCTGCGGGCTCGCCAAATAGGCTTCGACGGCGGCACCGAGTTCCTCTGCATCGGCCAGCTCGTCATTGTCCTTAACAAGCAGGGACCGGCGCACAGTGCTGTCCGTGTATTCGTCATAGCGCTTTTCGAGGGTGGCCACCACGCCCTTCACTTCCGCGGATGCTTCCACCTGTTCGGCGATCTGGCGCTCCACTTCACGGCCGGCTTCGCGGAGCCTGTCGGTGGGCAGCACCAGCGAGGCGGCAGCACCGAGGTACTCCAGGCCTGCCACGGCGGCGGGCGGGAATTCGGCTTCGGCCAGGTAATGCGGCACGTGCATGGCGTGGCCGACGACGTCGAACCCGGCCTGCATGAGCCTCAGCTCCAGCACATGCCCCACGGCTGCCTGGATCTGCGCATTGGGACGCCAGGCGCTGATGCCGGCCATCAGGTCAGGCCGGTTCCCGTGGACGGTCACGCCCACGGGACGGGTATGCGGCACCGGCATGGGGATCGAATGGATCCAGCTCACCCGCTCCACCTCAAAGCTCTTGGCCAGGTGGACGACGGCGGCCGCGAAACGTTCCCACTGCACGTCCGGTTCAAAACCGGTCAGGAACAGGAAGGGTTCACCCAGGCCGTCATGCAGCCGGTACAGATTCAACTGCGGCGGCTCGTAATCGGCCAGATGGTCCTGGACAAAGGCGATCTGCGGACGCCGCGCCCGGTAATCGATGAGCTGGTCCGAATCAAAGGTCGCCACCAGGTCATGGTCCAGGGTTTCCAGCAGCTCATCGCGGATCTGGGAGACCACATGGCCTGCCTCGGCAAAGCCGGTAAAGCCCATCAGAAGCTGCAATCCGTGCAGGCCTGCGTCGTCGGCCACCTCCGGATTCAGATTGAACAGGGTCAGCGGATCAAGCATGTCTTCCCCTTCTGTGCTTCCATGCGCTTGGGTCTTTCGAGGGATATCAGGGTGTGCCGCCGATTTGGGAAAATCTGCCAAAAGCGGCGTGCCAGCGCTTGCTGCGCTCTTTACTCAAGGGTAAACGCCGCTGCCCCCGCGTTTCATTCCCGTCCGCCGCGGGCGCACGCCCACGGCTTAGCAAAGCGGAGCACCACTGCCAAGAGACTACGATCGGTAATAAGGCGCCGCTCCGGCATAACGCGGGACGCGGGAAAGCGGCACCAGCCAATATTTCGGAATATTAAGGATGTAACTTCGTGGTCAAAACGAACGAACCAAATCTGACGGTGGTCTCCCGGGACGTGCAAAAGGTGCCGGCCCAGGCTTTGGTAGTGGGCATCGGCCAGACCCCCGGCGGTCCGGTTCTGATTGACAGCCCGCTCAGTTCCAAGGCAGCCACCGCCCTCGCGGCATCCCTTCCCCTGCTTGGAGCCACCGGTGCCGCCGACGAGGTCCTGCGCCTTCCGGGCCTGCCGGAACTCGACGCACAGATGCTGGTCCTGACCGGCGTGGGCAAGGTCAGCGCAGGCGTTCCCCTGAGCTCCGAGGCACTGCGCCGCGCCGCCGGCTCCGCCGTCCGGCAGCTGGCCGGCACCGAGACCGTGGCCCTTGCCCTGCCGGCCGCCACTGTGGCCGACGCCGCAGCCGTAGCCGAGGGCGCCCTGTTCGGCGCCTACAGCTACACCGAACACCGCACGGACAAGGCCAAGCTCAAGGACCCGGTGAGCAACATCATCGTTGTCACTCCGGCCGCAGACGACAAGGCACTGAAGCCCGCACTGGACCGGGCCCGGATCCTGGGCCGCGCGGTCAACGCCACCCGCACCCTGGTCAACCAGCCGCCGAGCCACCTGTACCCGGAGACGTTTGCCCAGGCAGCCAAGGACCTGGCCAAGCCCCTCTCGTCCAAGGTCAAAATCACCGTCATGGATGAAAAGAAACTGGAGCGTGACGGCTTCGGCGGACTGATGGGCGTGGGCAAGGGCTCTTCCCGCCCGCCGCGCATGGTCAAGGTGGAATACGCTCCCACGCGCGCCAAGGCCAAGCTCGCCCTGGTGGGCAAGGGCATCACCTTCGATTCGGGCGGACTCTCGCTGAAGCCTGCCGCCGGAATGCAGACCATGAAGTGCGACATGGGCGGGGCCGCCGTCGTTCTGAACGCCCTGCTGGCCATCGCCGAACTGGGCCTGCCGGTCAAGGTCACCGCGTGGCTGTGCCTTGCCGAGAACATGCCCTCAGGCACCGCCCAGCGTCCGGGCGACGTCATGACCACCTACGGCGGACGCACCGTTGAGGTTCTGAATACAGATGCAGAAGGCCGCCTGGTCATGGCCGACGGCCTGGTCGCAGCCTCTGAAGAAGCTCCCGATGTGCTGATCGACGTCGCCACCCTCACCGGTGCGCAGATGATCGCCCTGGGCAACCGGGTCTCCGCCGTCATGGGCGAGGAAGGGGTGCGCGACGCCGTCAAGGTCGCCGCGGACCGCGCCGGAGAGCTGTTCTGGCCGATGCCCATCCCCGAAGAACTGCGTGCATCCCTGGATTCCCAGGTGGCGGACATCGCCAACCACGGCGAGCGGTTCGGCGGCATGATGACCGCAGCGAGCTTCCTGCGGGAGTTTGTCGGAGAAGTCGACGGCGTGAAGATCCCGTGGGCGCACCTGGACATTGCCGGACCGGCATTCAACGAAGGCTCGCCCTACGGCTACACGCCCAAGGAGGGCACCGGCGTCGCCGTCCGCACGCTGGTGGCCTACGCGGAAGACGTTGTCTCCCGCTCCGCCTAAGGCGTACCTATAGCACCGGCACCCTCCGGGGACTACCGGGAACAAGCAATACGGCTGGTGTTTCTCCTTACACTTCCCGCCGGCGGCCCATCAGCGAGTGGATGGAGCCCTGCCGGCGGGATAGTGTGAGAGACGATCACAACCGCCCAAATCACTAAAACGACGCGCCCATGTGCGTCACCGATTACGCGAGGGAGCGTCCAAGTGGCCGAAAAGGCAACTGCGCAAGAATTCGACATCCTGATCCTCGGAGGAGGAAGCGGTGGTTATGCCGCTGCTCTCCGTTCCGTGGAACTGGGTTTCTCCGTAGGACTCATTGAAAAGGGAAAGCTGGGCGGCACCTGCCTGCACAACGGCTGCATCCCCACCAAGGCACTGCTGCACTCGGCCGAAATTGCCGAGAATGCCAAGACCGCATCGAAGTACGGCATCAACGCAACTTTCGATTCGATCGACATGACGGCAGTGAACTCCTACAAGGACAACATCATTGCGGGCAAGTTCCGCGGCCTGCAGGGCTTGATCAAGTCCAAGGGCATCACTGTCATCGAAGGCGAAGGCAAGCTCACCAGCGAAAAGACCATTGAGGTCAACGGCGAGACGTACACCGGCGCCAACATCATCCTGGCCACCGGCTCCTACTCCCGTTCACTGCCGGGCCTGGAAATCGGCGGCAAGGTCATCACCTCCGACCAGGCCCTGAAGATGGACACCGTTCCCAAGAGCGCAATCATCCTCGGCGGCGGCGTCATCGGCGTCGAGTTCGCCTCGGTCTGGAACTCCTTCGGCGTGGACGTCACCATCGTGGAGGGCCTGCCCTCCCTGGTCCCGAACGAAGACGCAGCAATCATCAAGCAGCTTGAGCGTGCCTACAAGAAGCGCGGCATCAAGTTCAGCACCGGCATCTTCTTCGACAACGTCCAGCAGAACGACGACGGCGTCGTCGTCACGCTGGCCGACGGCAAGAAGTACGAAGCCGACCTCCTGCTCGTGGCAGTCGGCCGCGGACCGGTCACCGCCAACCTGGGCTACGAGGAAACCGGCCTGACCATGGACCGCGGATTCGTCATCACCAACGAGCGCCTGCACACCGGCGTCGGCAACGTCTACGCAGTGGGCGACATTGTTCCCGGCCTGCAGCTGGCCCACCGCGGCTTCCAGCAGGGCATCTTCGTGGCCGAGGAAATCGCCGGCCTCAAGCCGGTCATCGTTGAAGACGTCAACATCCCCAAGGTCACCTACTGCGAGCCCGAAATCGCTTCGGTGGGCCTGACCGAGAAGGCCGCCAAGGCCAAGTTCGGTGATGACAGCGTCGAGGTCCAGGAATACAACCTGGCCGGCAACGGCAAGACCTCCATCCTGGGTTCCTCCGGCCTGATCAAGATGGTCCGCGAAAAGGACGGCCCCATTGTGGGTGTCCACATGATCGGCGGCCGCATCGGCGAGCAGATCGGTGAAGCACAGCTGATCGTGAACTGGGAAGCCTACCCGGAGGATCTGGCCAGCCTGCTGCACGCCCACCCCACGCAGAACGAAGCCCTCGGCGAGGCCGCCATGGCCCTCGCCGGCAAGCCCCTGCACGGCTAAAGCAGAGAATTACCTGCCCGGTGCACCCGGGTCCAAAACCCGGGTGCACTAGGCTTTCCACCACCAGCACCAGCGGTACGGCTGGTTCAAAAGATCTAATAAGGAGAAACGGGGACAATATGTCTGAAACCGTGAACTTACCCGCCCTTGGTGAAAGCGTCACCGAAGGTACCGTTACCCGTTGGCTGAAGGCTGTCGGAGACAGCGTTGAAGTAGACGAGCCGCTGCTGGAAGTGTCCACCGACAAGGTTGACACCGAAATTCCTTCCCCCGTGGCCGGCGTCATCGAGGAAATCCTCGTCGCCGAAGACGAAACCGCAGAGGTTGGCGAGGCGCTGGTGCGCATCGGCGACGGCTCCGGTTCCGCTGATGCCAAGGACGACGGCGGCAGCGCCGCCAACCAGGAAGCACCGGCCGAAGAGGCTCCTGCTGAGGAAGCCCCGGCTGAGGAAGCTCCGGCCGCAGAGGCTCCCGCCTCCGACTCGGGTTCCGGCGAAGGCACCGAAGTAACCCTTCCGGCCCTGGGCGAGTCCGTCACCGAAGGCACCGTCACCCGCTGGCTCAAGGCCGTGGGCGATGACGTCGAGGTGGATGAGCCCCTGCTTGAGGTTTCCACCGACAAGGTTGACACCGAGATCCCCTCCCCCGTGGCCGGCAAGCTGCTGGAAATCCGCGTGAATGAGGATGACACCGCCGAGGTGGGCGCCGTCCTGGCCGTCATCGGTTCGGGTGCAGGTGCTCCGGCCAAGGCCGAGCCGAAGGAAGCCGAGCCGGTAGCGGCCGCTTCCAAGGACGAGCGCGAAGCTCCGGCAGTTGAGCCGGAGAAGAAGGAAGCCCCGAAGCAGGAAGAGAAGAAGCCCGAGCCCAAGGCTGAAGCTCCGAAGCAGGAGGCTCCCAAGCAGGAAGCTCCCGCCGCTGCCGAGTCCGAAGGAACCTACGTCACTCCGCTGGTGCGCAAGCTTGCAAACCAGCACGGCGTGGACCTGTCCACCGTCAAGGGTTCGGGCGTCGCCGGCCGCATTCGCAAGCAGGATGTCCTGGAAGCCGCTGAAGCCAAGAAGGCTTCCGAGGCTGCTCCGGCCGCCGCGGCTGCACCGGCTGCTGCCCCGTCCTCGGACAAGGCTGCTGCACCGGCAAAGATCAGCGAAGAGAGCGCCAAGCTGCGCGGGACCACGGTCAAGGCACCGCGGATCCGCCAGACGATCGCCCGCCGCATGGTCGAATCCCTGCAGGTGTCGGCCCAGCTGACCCAGGTCCAGGAAGTGGACATGACGCGCGTCGCCAAGCTGCGCGCCTCGGCCAAGAACTCCTTCCTGGAGCAGAACGGCGCCAAGCTCACCTTCCTGCCCTTCATTGCCAAGGCAGTCACCGAGGCACTGAAGCAGCACCCGAAGCTGAACGCGTCCTACGACTCGGATGCCCAGCAGATCACGTACCACGACGCCGAGCACCTCGCGATTGCCGTGGACACCGAAAAGGGCCTGCTGGTTCCCGTCATCACCGATGCCGGCGACCTGAACATTGCCGGCCTGGCCAAGCGCATCGGCGACGTCGGTTCGCGCACCAAGGCCGGAAAGATCGGACCGGACGAGCTGTCCGGCGGAACCTTCACCATCACCAACATCGGTTCCGTGGGTGCCCTGTTCGACACCCCGATCATCAACCAGCCGCAGGTGGGCATCCTGGGCACCGGTGCGATCGTCAAGCGTCCCGTCGTCCTCACCGATGCCGAGGGCAATGACACCATCGCCATCCGCTCCATGATGTACCTGTCCCTGTCCTACGACCACCGACTGGTGGACGGTGCTGATGCAGGCCGGTTCCTGCAGACGCTGAAGGCACGCCTTGAAGAAGGCAACTTCTCCTCTGACCTGGGCCTCTAGCCCCGGTTTGATTGCCGCTTAGAAAGGGCGCTTCCCCTCGGGGAAGCGCCCTTTCTGCTCTCCGCCTTTCGGCCCCGCCCCGGGGAACCTGCCATGAACCGGATTTCGGCATGTTTTCTACATGTTGTCGAAAAGTTACCGTTGGCCGCACCGTCCTGCTGTTGAATGCGCCCGGGGCGTCCGTAAGCTGGAGGGATGGACTTCCTACACAATTTTCTTGTTTTCCTGCACATCCTCGGTGCGGCCATCATCGTCGGCATCTGGCTTGCCAATATTAAGAAGCCCACCGTCATGCCCGGCCAGTTCCACGGTGCGCTGCTGGCCCTGGTCACCGGACTCCTCCTCGTGGGCCTGGCCGAGATGGATGACTACGGAGTCAATTACGCGAAGATTACCGTCAAACTTGTGGTGGCCCTGGTGATCGCCGTGCTGGCGTTCGTCGGCCAGCGCAAGTACAAGAAGAACGAGCCCGTGAGCTCTGCTCTGGCCAACGGCGTGGGCATCCTCGCCGTCGTTAACATAGCCGTTGCAACGATGTGGCACTAGGACAGTAGAACCCGCTCAGCGTCACTGAATAGGATGGGATGAAGTCCCGGCACCTGCCGGCCTTCATCCCATCCGCTTTTAAGGAGCTTCCCATGGCTACAGTCCGCTCAGCCCACACCGTCTGGAACGGCGACCTCTTCAACGGCAAGGGTGATGTCACCCTCGACAGTTCCGGCCTGGGCACCTACGACGTCACGTGGAAGGCCCGCGCAGAGGAAGCCAACGGCAAGACCAGCCCGGAGGAATTGATTGCCGCAGCCCACTCTGCCTGCTTCTCCATGGCCTTCAGCAACGGACTGGCCGAAGCCGGGAAGACCGCTGAGCGCATCCAGACCTCCGCGGACGTAACCTTCGTCCCCGGCACCGGCATCACCGAGAGCCGCCTGAAGGTCACCGCTGTGGTTCCCGGCCTGACCGCCGAGGAATTCGCGGACATCGCGGAGGCCGCGAAGAGCGGCTGCCCGGTGTCGCAGGCGCTCGCCGGAATCAAGATCTCGCTGGACGCCACACTGGAGTCCTAAGTCTTGGAGTCCTAAGCCCGAGCCGGCTTGGCACCGGTGCGCAAACAACCCGTGTTCCCCTTGGAAAGTCAAGGGAAGCACGGGTTTTTTGTGCCTGTCCGAGGTGCAGAATCAACACTCACATTTCTCTGCACCGTACCAACCCCAGTTCCGGATCACAGGGTGTTGGCTGCCAATTGCTGCGGGTAGCGTCTCTCCTACGCGGGCTCGGCCGGTGCGCCGAGCACAAACAAAGTGATCACAACTGCGGCTGAAGGTGAAGCAATGGACCTCACTCCAAAAGAAATAGACAAGCTGTACATATACCAAGTGGCCGATTTGGCCCGTAAACGGCGCGAACGCGGAACCAAACTGAACGTCAGCGAAGCCACCGCTCTCATTTGCGAGGCGATACTGGAAGGCGCCCGCGACGGCCGGACCGTCGCGGAGGTGATGGAGCTTGGCAAGACCATCGTCTCTGAAAGCCAGTGCATGGACGGCGTCCGCCAGCGGCTGCCGCTCCTGCAGGTCGAGGCAACTTTTGTGGACGGCAGCAAGCTCGTCTCCTGCCACGATCCCATCGGGGTATGAGTTGACTCAGCTCCTCGAGTCCCAAGCGACCGTGGTGCTGGTCGGCGGACACGAGAGCAACAACGGAGCGGATCTCTCCTTCGCGGCGGATTTGGTTCCCGGAGCTCTCATCACCCCGGCCGGCCGACCGCTGCACAACACGCTCACGCACCTGCTCGCGAGCAGTCGTCCGGGTTCCGGCGCAGAGCCGGCACCGATCGTCGTGCTGCCCATGACTTTCGGCCGCAATCCGACCCTGGTGGCGGACATCGCTAAGACGCTCAGCTGGCTCGGCGTCCAGGCACCCTCGAGCAACAGCACCGCGTCCTCCCCCGTGCCAATGGTTCTGGCCGATGCCTTTGGCACCGGAGACCACCTGACGGCATGGCTTCGGGCTGCCGCCACCGAGGTGCGCCGGAGCGCACCGGAGGCGGCTGTCCTGATCTTCGCGGATGCTGCCAACCCCTTCGACGACGCCGAGCTCCACCGCATCGCACATCTGGTGCGCACCCACGGGGCCGGCAACCCTGTGGACACGGCGACCGTTGACGACGCAGCCGGACTCCTGGCGGTCGTAAACCGGCTGCGGCTGCTCGGCAGCGCGCAGACGGTCGTCGTCCCGGCAGGTTTCCGACGGGTGGCGACCGTGCGCGGGGAGCCCGTGCCGTTCGGGGAGGGCGGTTTCGCTGATGCCGGGTTCTACGGTGCACTGCTGAGCGAGCAGGCCGTGCTGCGCGTCATCCGCGAGCGGGTCCGCGACGCTCTGCACAACCTGCGCCACGGCCGTAACGGCATCCAGGCAGGCCTGACGGCTGACCACGGTCACGGCTATGCCCACTCGCATGCCTTCGAGGAAGCCAACGGTCACTCCCATACGCATCACCACGGCCAGGCCGACTCTCACACGCACCACCATCCCATCCCCATCCGTTCGAGCTGATCGGATCCCTCCTACACCGCAACGCCGCGCGCAGCGACCCCGCATCGCGCCGCAAGGGAAGGAAACACCATGCTGGGCAGCCCCACTTATCACCATAAAGACGAAGACATCGAGATTAACGCCGGCAGGCCAAGCGTCACGCTGCTGGTGAGCAACACCGGCGACCGGGCGATACAAATCGGCTCGCACTTCCACTTCTTCGAGGCCAACAAGGCACTTCTGTTCGAACGGGAACTCGCCTACGGCATGCATTTGGATGTGCCCGCGGGGACCGGCATCCGGCTGGAGGCCGGTGACACCCGTGAAGTGACGCTCACCGCGTACGCCGGAATCCGGCGCGTGATTGGCTTCAACAACCTCGTGGACGGCGGGCTCGACTCCGCGGCAACGAAGATCCGGGCGATGGCACGAATGGAAGAACTCGAATTCAAAAACGGTAAACCGAGCGTCAAACCCAGTGCCAATGCAACCGGCGACGCATCTAAGGGGCAAAAGTAATGGCTATCATCTCGCGCAAGCAATATACGGACCTCTTTGGTCCCACCGTTGGCGACCGGGTCCACTTGGCCGACACCAATCTGGTGATCGAGATCGAGAAGGATTACAACGAGGGCCATTACGGCGACGAGGTGGTCTACGGCGGCGGAAAAACCGCCCGTGACGGCATGGCAGCGGACCCGTCTGCGACGGACGCGGAGGGCGTGCTTGACCTGGTCATCACCAACGCCATCATCCTGGATCCGGTGCTCGGCGTTGTTAAGGGCGACATCGGTGTGCGGGACGGAAAGATCGCCGGCATCGGCAAATCGGGCAACCCGCACACCATGAGCGGAGTAGATCCGCGGCTTGTGGTGGGCCCGGGCACCGAATTCCTGGCCGGCGAGCACCTTATCGCCACCGCCGGCGGCATCGACTCGCACGTGCACTACATTTCGCCGGAACAGGCCCTGGCCGCCCTCTCCAACGGCATCACCACCCTCTTTGGCGGAGGTACGGGACCAACCGACGGCACCAACGGCGTCACGACCACCCCGGGTGTGTGGAATCTTGCCCGGCTGCTGGAATCAGCCGAGGCGATGCCGGTGAACATGGGTTTCCTCGGCAAGGGCAACGGATCGCTTCCCGAAGCCCTGATCGAACAGGTCCAGGGCGGGGCATGCGGCCTTAAGGTGCATGAGGACTACGGCTCCACACCGGCCGCGCTCAGCAACGCGCTCTCCGTGGCTGACGCCTACGATGTGCAGGTTTCCGTGCACACCGACAGCCTCAACGAGGCCGGCTATGTCGAGAACACCCTCGATGCCATCGACGGCCGCACCATCCACACCTTCCACACCGAGGGTGCCGGCGGTGGGCACGCACCGGACATCATCAAGGTGGCCGGCCACCCCAACGTACTCCCGTCCTCGACGAACCCCACCCTGCCCTACACCGCCAACTCGGTTGACGAGCTGCTGGACATGGTGATGGTCTGCCACCACCTCTCCCATGACATCCCCGAAGACGTAGCCTTCGCCGACTCCCGCGTGCGTGCCGAGACGATCTCGGCCGAAACGGTTTTCCATGACGAGGGGATCATTTCGATGGTTTCCTCCGATTCACAGGCCATGGGGCGCATCGGAGAGTCGTTCATGCGTACCTTCCAGATTGCCCACCACTGCAAGGACCAGCGCGGCACCCTTCCGGAAGACAGTGCCGATAACGACAACTTCCGGGTCCTGCGCTATCTCGCCAAGATCACGATCAACCCGGCCATTACCCAGGGCGTATCCGATTACATCGGTTCGCTGGAAGAGGGCAAGATGGCCGATATCGTGCTCTGGCCCGTGGGTTCCTTCGGCGCCAAGCCCAAACTGATTGTCAAGGGCGGCCTGATCAACTGGGCCTTGATGGGCGACCCCAACGCCTCGCTGCCAACTCCGCAGCCGGTGTTCTACCGGCCCATGTTCGGCGCGCAGGGCAAGACGCTGCAGAGCACGCGGGCGACGTTCATGTCCAAGTCGGCCATCGACAAGGGCGTTCCCGAGCGGCTCGGGCTGGAAAGCCAGATCCTTCCGGTACACGGCTGCCGCGGCCTCGGAAAGGAGAACATGGTACGCAACAGCGCGACGCCGCACATCGAAGTTGACCCCGAGACGTACGACGTGACATACGACGGGACGCTGGCCACGATTCCGCCGGCGCAGACCCTGCCGCTGACTCAGCTGTTCTTCCTCGCATAGGGGCACCGAATGACGGATGTGAACCAGCTGCTGACCAGCCTGCAATTCGCCGACTCGGCCTTTCCCAGCGGCTTTTACACCATGTCCCACGGGCTCGAGGCCTACAGCCAGGCCCGGCTCGTGTCCCGGAACGGAGTGCAGCAGCTGCTCGCCGAGCTGCTGCTGCACTCGGTCGGGCCGGGGGACGCCACTGCACTTGCCGCCGCCCACCGCGCGGCGGCTGGCGACGACGTCGAACTCGTCCAGGAGATCGACCAGCGGTTGTTCTCCTCAAAACTCAACGCCGAAATGCGCACCGCCTCCGTGCGCAGCGGGCACCAGCTGATCGATCTGGGCGCCGAACTGATCGACAACGCGCTGCTCGCGCAGTACAGCGAACGGGTGCGTCTGCGCAGCACACCCGGCTGCCAGCCGGTCGCGACGGCGGTGGTGTATGCCGCCGCCGGAGTAACCACCCCGCAGGCCGTGGCTTCAGACCTGTTCGCCTTTTCGGCGAGCTTTGTCGGAGCCGCCCTGCGGCTGCGGCTGACCGACCACCGGCACGCCCAGGCAATCCTGCTGGAGACGGCCGGGGTGATAGAGCAGGCGACGGATGAAGCCCTTGAGCGCGATCTTGCCGACCTTGGCGGCTGTGCACCCATGGCCGACATCATGTCGGCCCGGCACGAAAGAGCCGAGGCTCGGCTGTTTGCCAGCTGACACCGGTACGGACAGACAGAAAGCGCGGCGCCTGAGACACGGCGCGCAGGCAGAAGAATACCAGAGATCACTGAAATGAGGAACTGATGAGCGAGAACGTTTTGAGGATCGGCATCGGCGGTCCCGTGGGCAGCGGGAAGACTGCGCTGACGGAGGCGCTGGTGCCGCTGCTCATTGAGGCCGGGCGCACACCCGGTGTGATCACGAATGACATTTATACCCAGGAGGATGCCCACCACGTGCGCAGGGAGCTGGCGGGCATCCTGGACCCCGAGCGGGTGGTGGGTGTTGAGACCGGATCCTGCCCGCATACGGCCGTACGCGATGATCCGACCATGAACCTGGCCGTCGGCGCAGAGATGCTGGAACGGTTTCCCGACATCGACACCCTGATTTACGAGTCGGGCGGCGACAACCTCACGCTTACCTTCTCGCCGGCGCTCGCCGATGTGTTCGTGTTCGTGCTGGACACCGCCGAGGGCGAGAAGATGCCGCGCAAGCGCGGGCCCGGCATCACGGACAGCGACATCCTGGTGATCAACAAGATCGACATTGCGCAGTACGTGCGCACGAACCTGGACGTGATGGAATCCGATGCGCACCGGGTGCGTGAGAACCGGCCGGTGGTGCTGACAAACTCACTCACCGGACACGGGGTCGACGAACTGTACCGGGAGATCATGACGCAGTGGAACGGCGCCAGAACCGAGCTCATCGGATGACGGTCAAGGTGACGGAACCGCGAAACACGCCGGCACCCGCCGGGAATGCTCCCGCCGATGGTGACGGAATGACCGGCGTGATTCCCGTGCCTCCCCCGCCGCCCAGGCAGACCGGCGGCCGGGAACCGAGCACCGGCGGTTACCGGCTCCAGCCGGCATACTATGAGCCGGCCCGGGTGCCAGCCGAAGTGCTGCGCCATGCCGGGGCGCCCACCCTGCCTGTTGGCAGCCCGGGCAAGGTGGGCGTGTTGCAGCTGGGGTTCGCCCGCAACCGCGGGCGAACCGAGCTCGTGCAGCACTATCAGAAGTCTCCGCTGCAGATCATGCATCCGCTCTACTTCAATCCGCTGCGTCCCGACATGGCCTACACCTACCTCATGTCCTCCGGCGGCGGCATTCTGCAGGGGGACCGGCTGCGCACCGACCTCCATTTCGGCCCCGGAACGTCGGCGTACCTGGCCACGCAGACCCACACCCGGGTCTACCGCATGGACCACGACTACGCCGCCGCGATCATGAATATTGAGGTGGAGCAGGACGCCTATGTGGAGTACCTGCCTGAGCCCACCGTGCCCTTCGCGGATTCGCGTTTCTACCAGCAGACCTCGGTGGTACTCGATGAGTCGGCAACACTGCTGCTCGGCGAGACCGTGTATGCCGGCCGGCTCGCCCGCGGAGAGCGGCATGCCTACGACGTCTACGCCTCGGACCTCGAGGTGCGGCGGCCGGACGGCCGCCTGGTCGCCCTCGACCGGGTGCGGCTGTGCCCGCAGAACGGCGCGGAACCCGGGGCTGCGGCCGACGGCGTGAACGGGCTGGGCGTGCTCGCGGACCACGATGTGCTCACGATGCTCTATGTCCTCACACCGCTGGCTACCCCTGCCCAGCTCGCTGACACGCTGCACCGGGCACTCGCTGGCAGCGGCGGTGACCTCATCTACGGGGTGAGCACGCTGCCACACGATGCCGGCGTGTGGATGCGCCTGGTGGGCAATGACACCGTTGCCGTGGCTGCCGCGAACACAGCCGCGGCATCAGCCGTTCACGAACTGCTGACCGGGCGGCAGGCACCCGTAATTCGAAAGAGCTAGAGGGGGACAAAAGGTGAGTGAACGGGCTACGGCGCAAGAGACGGCGATGAAACCGGTGCGGTCCTACCGGGCGCAGGTGGTGCGCGCCTTCATTCCGGTCGCGCTCCTGCACATCGCGGGGTTCGGACTCTTCTTCTTCCTGGTCGAGCCGCTGCATCTGCAGCTGGGTTCCTCCGTCTTCGGGGTGGGGATTGCCGTGGTGGCCTATGTACTCGGCGTCAGGCACGCCTTCGACGCGGACCACATCGCCGCCATCGACAACACCACCCGCAAGCTGGTGGATCTGCGCAAGCCGGCCGCAGGGGTGGGCCTGTTCTTCTCCCTCGGGCACTCCACCATAGTCTTTCTGATGGCGGCGCTGCTGGCGCTCGGGGTGAGCTGGGCGGTGGGGCTGAGCAGCGACGGCAACGAAGTGCGCAACGGGCTCGGCGTGTTCGGCACCTTGGTGTCCGGCGTCTTCCTGTTGTTGATCGGACTTATCAATGCCGTGGCGTTCGTGGGAATCCTCAAGGTGTGGCGGGCATCGCGCAACGGCGACCTCGATGAGTTGGAGCTGGAGCGGCATCTGCAGGGCCGGGGCCTCATCAGCCGCCTCATCCGGCCGATGCTGCGGAGCATCGACCGGCCGGGAAAGATGTACGCCGTCGGCTTTCTGTTTGGGCTCGGCTTCGACACCGCCAGTGAGATCGCTCTGCTGGTCCTGGCCGGAACCGGGGCCGCGACAGGATTGCCCTGGTACGCCATCCTCTGCCTGCCCCTGATTTTTGCGGCCGGCATGAGCCTGTTCGACACTCTTGACTCTGCCGTGATGGTGAAGGCTTACGGTTGGGCGAGCGTCAACGCGGTCCGCAAGCTGTATTACAACCTCACCATCACCGGGCTTTCGGTCATGATCGCCGTCATGATCGGCGGCATTGAGCTGGTCGGGCTGCTGAACGAGAAGCTGGGGCTGCGCGACCCCCTCACCGGGTGGGTGGCCGCCATCGACCTTGAGAACGTGGGCTACATCGTCGTCGGCACGCTGATACTGGTCTGGTTCACCTCCACCGCCTACTGGCGGTTCGGCCATGTGGAGGAGCGGTGGGCGCTGGCGGGCGGCGGCTCGACCGCACCGGGCGGTCCGGAGCCGGGCCAGGGCCAGGGGACGCCGCCCGATGACATTCCGAACAGGAGCTGACCATGAGCAGCATTGGCGCAACCGCATCGAACTCTCCCATCTCGGGCGCGGGGTGGCTAAAGGGCTGGTGTCAGGGGCTCTCGCAGATCTTCTTCCAGAGCAATACCTACACGGCGCTGCTGATCCTGGCCGCCTTCGTCGTCGCTGACTGGCGCATGGCACTGCTCGTCCTGATTGGCTGTGCGGGAAACACGCTGGGGGGATTCCTGCTCAAGGCCGATCCGTCCTCCGTGACTTCGGGTCTGCAGGGCTTCTGCGGCGCCCTGGTGGGTGCCGGGACCTACTCTGCCATCGGCGGCCGGTGGGAGTCATACCCCATCGCACTCCTGGGCGGGCTGCTGTGTGCCCCGGTCACATGGCTGGTGGTCGCGCTGTTCACGAAGACGCCGCTGAAGGTATATAACCTGCCGTCAACGACGGCACCGTTCTGCCTTGTTGCGACGGTCATACTGCTCAGCACCGAACCGCTGCATGTAAGTGCGGCGCAGTCCGGCACCATCGACTCGGAGCCGCTCGCCTTTGCACGCTCGCTGTTGACCAATGTGTCCGAAGTGGTGCTGATCAACAATGTGTGGGCGGGGGCGCTCATCCTGATCGGGCTGTTCGTGGCCGGGTGGAAAGTCGGCCTGGCCGGGCTGCTCGGCAGCGTGGTAGGCAGCCTGTGTGCCCTGGCAATGGGAGAGTCGCTCACCGAAACCGCAAACGGTCTGGCCGGCTACTCCGGCGTCCTCACCGCCATCGCGCTCGCCGTGGTGTTCCTGCGCAGCAGTTCAGTGTCCTGGGTGCTCGCCGTGATTGGAACCGTGGTGACCGCTGTGGTCACAGTGGTGATGCACCGCCTTGACGCTCCCACCTACACCTGGCCGTACATCCTCACCACCTGGGTGTTCCTGGTCATTGCCCATTACATTCCTGCGGCCAAGCGCCCCTAAGCGTGCAGGAGACCTCCAAGCTTATTCAGCCGCGGCGACCTGCACTCGCCGCGTGGAGAGTCTTTTGAGGTGTCAGCGGAATCGGACGGTGGCCGTGTCACGCCCCGGCGAGAGCGAGAGCGGTGCGCTTTGCCCGTCGCGCCTAATCACGTAATCACCGAAGAAACCCGTGATCGACAAGCGTGCGTCATGATCCGTGCGCATCGTCATTTGCGGCAGCCACCATTCGCCCTTAATCAGGGACCGCAGCGCGTAAAACGAGGGTTTCGGCGTGCCGTCGGCGCGAACAAACCCGCCCGGCGCGCTGAGCCACGCTCCGTCGTCGGTAAGCCCCCAGTAGGTGATGGCCTGCACCGCCGGGTGGCCAACGAGGGAGCGATAGTGGCGCACGATCTCGTTCGCTTGCCTGGCCTCTCCCTCGGGTGTCGATGGCCAGGATGGGATCTGATAGTCGTTGAGGTCGGTGACTTCCGGCGGCATGAGGTCCCCCGACAGCAGGGTCGTCTCGGTCAGATGGAGGGGCAGCCCGAAGCGGGCGAATCGGTCGACCACCGCCAGCATGGTCTCTTCTCCCCAATATCCCTGATGCATGTGCGTCTGCAGGCCGATCGCGTCCACGGTGATCCCCGCTTCAAGCACGCGCTCGATCAGAGCTTCGTAGTCGCTGGACAAGTCGAAGTCGTTCAAGACGAGCGTCGCCGAAGGGTTGGAGGCGCGGGCTTCCTCGAACGCGAGCTGAATCATGGGCACGCGGCCAATGCTCCGGGCAAGCCGGGTGATACCGTTTTCCTCTGCAGTGAACACGGGCATGATGACGGCTTCATTGATGGCATCCCACGTGTCGATGACCCCGGAAAAGTCGGTCACCTCGCGCCGGATCCGCTCGCGTTGCAGCCGCTCGATCTCCGCTGCCGGTAAACCGGTGAGCCACTCGGGCGCGAGCGTGTGCCAGGTAAGCGGATGCCCCTTCACCGCCACTCCGTGCTCAGCGAACCACGAGGCGGTCCGGAGAAGTCTTCGGGTGTCAGGCTTGCCGCGGGTCGGCTCAAATCCCCGCCAGTAGAACGGAAGGGTCGCCGTGTTGAAGAGGTCGAGCCACATCGCCTCGAGATCCGGCAGCCCAGCGAGCCCTGCCCCGCCGAAAACGGGCTCCGCGGCGGCATCCTGCTCGGTCTCCCCATTGGCGAGCGGGATGAAGTCGAAACCGATGTTGCCGAAGGTGAAGTGATGACGCTGCTGTTCGACAGTGACATCCGCGTTGGGCACAGGGTTGCCGACGGAGTCCAGCACGGTGACCTGCGCGGTTCCCCGACGGTGATCGACGCTCATGAGGCGCTCCGTGCGATCTCCTTAAAACTCGGGTGGAAGGCCCGGTCGAAGCCCACGACGCGCGCTTCACCGCAGAGCTGCACCGACTGCGTGATCCGCATGTCGGCGCTCGACGCTCCGAGACCAAGGACGATCTCCCCCGGTTCGACCACCCGCTCGCCGTTTCGGCCGGTGAAGCTGGTGACATCTGCGGGAATGTGTATCGAGAGCTCGACGGATTCGCCCGGCAACAGGTCAACGCGATGAAAACCGACCAGACGCTGCACCGGGCGCACCACTGACGCGACAGGATCGTGGACGTAAATCTGGACGATTTCTGTCCCGGAACGGTCCCCGGTGTTGCGCAGACGGAGGCCGAGGGTCGCCGTGCCGTCGACTCCGATCGTCGCCGGCCCGTGCTGGCCGGCGCTCCAGTCAAAGGTCGTATACCCGATCCCGTGTCCGAACGGGAAGACGGCGGTCGGGTCAATGCTGGACACTCCGTTGGAGCGTCCCAGAGGAGCGGCCAGGTATGTGGACGGCTGCGTCCCCTCTGAGGCCGGGATGCTGACAGGCAGGCGTCCGCTCGGATTGACCCGGCCGGAGAGGATGCCGGCAAGCGCGGCGGTTCCTTCTTCTCCTGCGAAGAACGCTTGCAGGATCGCGCCGGCGCCCGTGACAGCGGATCCCAGCGCGTACGGTCGTCCGGCGAGCAGGGTGACGACGGCAGGCGTCGATGTTGCCAGGACGGCGTCGAGAAGGATCTGTTGGGCACCGGGCAGACGGAGCGACTCGACGTCGCAGCCCTCACCGCTCGTGCCGCGGCCAAAGAGCCCGGCCCGGTCGCCGAGGGCGACGATGACGACGTCGGCCCGCGTTGCAGCATCCACCGCTGCGGAGATCCCGGCGGTTTCTCCTCCGTCGATCGTCGTCCCGGGTACGTATTCGATGTCGGCTTCGGGAAACTCGATGCGGAGGCTGTCCAGCAGCGTGGGCAGTTCGATACCGAGGGGCGTGTCAGGGTGCTGCACGCCGACATGCGCAGGGAACGAGTAGCAGCCGAGAACGGCGAAGGGGTCGTCGGTCGTCGGCCCGACGACAGCAATCCGGCGCGGGGCGGCGAGCGGAAGGATCCCGTCGTTGCTCAAAAGCACGATGGACTGTTCGGCGATCTCGCGGGCGACCGTCCGATTACCGGCGCTGTCCAGGTCGATGGTGCCGCGGATGCCTTCCGCGTTGTCCACGTCGGCGTCGCGCAACGCTGCAGGCGTGGCATCCCAGTCAGGATCAAGCAGTCCGAGTTCGACCTTCTGGCGCAGCACACGCCGGAGGGCACGATCTATGACCGCCTCGGACAGGGCACCCGACCGGACCGCTTCAGTCAGCGGCGCACCGAAGGTCTTCACCGTCGGCAGTTCGACATCCACGCCCGCTGTGAGCGCGAGAGCGGCGGCCTCGCCCCACGAACCCGCGACGCCGTGAAGCAGTTTCAGGAAGGCGATCCCGAAGTAGTCGGCCACGACGGTGCCGTCGAAACCCCAGGTGTCGCGCAGGACTCCGGTGAGCAGCGACTCGTCAGCCGCGGATGGCACGCCGTCGAGGTCGGTATAGGAGTGCATGACCGAACGCGGCTTGCCTTCGCGCATGACCATTTCGAACGGGACGAGCAGCACGTCAGCGAGTTCACGCGGACCGACCGAGACCGGCGCGAGGTTACGGCCGGCCTTAGACGCCGAGTATCCGACGAAGTGCTTGAGAGTTGCGACTATCCCTGCGGACTCGAGGCCACGGACGTACGCCGTTCCGATGGTGCCGATGAGATACGGGTCCTCGCCGATAGTCTCCTCGACCCGACCCCAGCGGGCATCCCGCACCACGTCGAGCACCGGGGCAAGGCCCTGGTGGATGCCGACTGAGCGCATGTCAGACCCGATGCGGTGTGACATGCGCTCAATGAGCTCCGGATTGAACGAGGCACCCCAGGCGAGGGGCACCGGATAGGCGGTCGCCCCCCAGGTGGCGAAGCCGGCAAGGCATTCTTCATGCGCAACAGCCGGGATGCCGAACCGGTTGGATGCCGCAATCCGGCGCTGGCTGCGGAGGAGGGACAGCGCCCCGAGCGCCGGGTCGACCGGAGCCGAGCCGAACGGCCGGGTCAACTGGCCGAGCCCGTTCGGCAGGAGCGCATCGAGGTCAACGAGGTCGTCCATGTCGTTCTGATGCGGGGCAACGTCCCCGCCCTCGCTGGACGCGCCGACCCAGACGCCGAACAGTTGGGCAATCTTCTCCTCGAGCGTGAGCTCGGCGAGGAGTGCTTCGACGCGGTCCGAAGCGGATGCGCTGACGTCGTGCCATGCCGGCGTAGTCGTCGTGGATGTTGTGTTGCTCAAGGGAAGTCCTAACCTTTGACCGCGCCGGTGAGTCCGCCGACGATGCGACGCTCGAACAGCGTGAAAAATATCAGTGCTGGAATCATGGACAGTGAGGTGAAGGCAAGTACCTTTGCCGTGTCCACCGAATACTGCGAAGCGAACGCCTGGACTCCGAGCGGCAGGGTGTACGTCGCCTGGTCACTGAGGATGAACAGCGGCAGAAGATAGCTGTTCCAGCTCGCCACGAAGGCTAGAATGCCCGTCGTCACCACGCCCGGCAGCGACAAAGGAACGACCATCCGGAAGAAGAAGCCCAGCCGGCTGGTGCCGTCGATCGACGCTGCCTCTTCGATTTCATCGGGGATTGCCTTGAGGAACGGCACCAGGATGATGATCGTCACCGGCAGTCCGAAGGCGATCTGCGGGAGAATCACGCCGCCCAGGTTGTTCATCAGGCCCAGGTCCCTAACGAGGATGTAGAGCGGCGTGATCGCCACGGTCATCGGGAACATGAGCCCGGCGGCGAATAGTGAATACATGGCTCCGCGGCCGACAAACGTGTATCGCGCGAGGATGAAGCTTGCCATCAGGCCGAGCACCACCACACCGATGGTCGTAGCGAGCGCGGCAATCGTCGAGTTGCCGACCTGGTGCCAGAAGGTCGGGCTCGCGAGCACCTCCGCGTAGTTGCCGAAATTCCACGGGCTCGGGAATCCCGCGGGCGAATTGGTGATCTGCGAGTTGTCGCGGAACCCACCGAGAATAATGTAGATGACCGGTCCGAGACAGAGTGAGATGAAGACAAAGGCGACGAAGTAGGTCGCGGGGCTGCCCCACGGCTGGCGCTCCCTCGGCGGACGCTTCGTGCGCGGGGGCGTGGGAGTGTCTAGAACAGTCATCACTTCTTTCCTGACGTGAGGGCACCGGCGGTGTCGCGCCGAAGAACGAACCGCTGGTAGATCAATGCGATGACGAGGGAGATCAGGAACATGACGACGGCGACAGCACTGCCGTAGCCAAAGTTGCCCGACGTGCGTCCGTTGGCGACCATGTAGGTGGCCATGGTCGATGTCCCGGCGGTCGAGGCGACGTACTGGCCCCAGATGATGAAGACCAGGTCGAACAACTGCAGCGAACCGATGATTGACAGGAACGCCCAGATCCGCACGGTCGGCCCGAGGAGGGGCAGCGTAATGGAGCGCTGGATCTGCCAGTAGCTGGCGCCGTCGATCGCGGCCGCCTCGAACAGTTCGGTGGGGATGCTCTGCAATCCGGCGAGGAAAAGGATGACGGCAAAGCCGATGTACTTCCACGAGATGATCACCATCAGGGACCAGATGGCGATCTTCGGATCGGAGAGCCAGTCTGCCTTGAACGCTCCCAGCCCGATGCTGTCGAGCAGCCCGTTGACGGCGCCGGATGTCTGCAGCATGAGACCCCAGCCGATCCCGACAATGACCTCGGAGATGATGTACGGGACGAAGATGAGGACGCGGATGAGCGAGCGGCCCCGGATACTCCGGTTGAGCAGGAGGGCCAGGACGACCGCAATGGGGCCCTGGATGACCAGGGAGAGCACCAGGATGAACCCGTTGTGAAGCAGCACGTCGTGGAACGCGCTGTCCTGAAAGATGATCTTGTAGTTTTCGAAACCGACGAAGTCTGTGGCCGGTCCAAAGCCCTTCCAGCGGAAGAAGCCGTAGTAGCCGGCGAGGACGACCGGGAAGATGACGAAGCCGACAAAAACGAAGATGGCCGGCCCGGCCAGAAGCGTGATCTCGAGGCGCTTGCGCCAGTCCGTTGGACGCCGCCTGGGCCGCGGTGCGGCAGGGGACGACACACGCGCGCCGTCCCCTGCCGTAGCCGTGCCCCGCGGCGGCTGAGCGTCCGTCATCAACGGAGCACCGCCTGCAGGTTCAGTCATTATCTGCTGCTATCCCTTGGCCGCTGCGTCGTTCACAGCGGAGACGATATCTTCAGCAGAGCCCTGACCGGCGAGCATGTCGACAACGCCCTTATTCAGCGCGTTTCCGACGTTCTGGCCGAACAGGGTGTCGAGCCACACCGTAACGTACGGTGCGTCGTTGTACGCCTGAAGGATCGACTGGAGCGCCGGATCAGTGACAGCTGCCTGGGCGTCCTGGTTGGCGGGGAGAGTCTGGAACGCCTCCGCGTAGTCCTCCTGGTACTCCTGCTGCATGAAGAAGTTCAGGAATGCCGTGCATTCTTCTTTCGGCGCCTGAGCGGAGCAGGTGAATCCGTCGACGCCACCCATCATGGCACCCTCGGCGCCGTCGCCACCGTCGACGGCCGGGAACGGGAACCAGTCCAGGTCTTCCAGCGGCAACTCGTCAGGGGTCAGCGATGCGATGACGCCCGGGTTCCATGCGCCCATGAGTTCCATTGCTGCTTTGTGATTCGCGAGGAGACCTGCAGAGCTGCCTGCTCCCTGCTGTGCCGATGTGGTGAGGAATCCGTCGTTGAACGGTTCCGTTTTCACGAACGCTTCCATCTCCTTACCAGCCTCGAGCCAGCACGGGTCGTCAAACTTCTTCGACTCGGCCGCTTCGTTCATCGTGTCCTGCGAGCACGACCGCAGCGCGAAGAAGTAGTACCAGTGGGCAGCAGGCCATGCGTCCTTGGCGCCGACGGCGACGGGGGCGATTCCGGCAGCCTTGAGTTTGTCGACGGCGGAACCGAGCTCGTCCATTGTCGTCGGCGCCGTGTCGACGCCCGCTTCGGCCAAGAGGTCCTGGCTGTAGAAGATGCCGCCGGGCAGCACGGCGGTGGGCATGCCGTAAATCTTGCCGTCGACCTCGAAGGCGTTCAAAACACCTTCGGGCACAGCGGCCCTGGTGGCGTCGTCGATGGAATCCGTAATATCCATGGCCTGGCCGGCCGCAACGACATCCGCAAGCTTGCCGCCGCCCCGCGCCATAAAGATGTCGGGTGCATCGCCGGAGTTCAGCGCCGTCTGGAGCTTCCCGTCCATCTCCTCGTTCTGGACGGACTGAATGTTGATCGTAACGCCGGGGTTTGCTTCCTCGAACGCTGCGACCGTCTTCTCCCAGTGAGCCTTGCCGGCGCCCGTCGTCGAGTTATGCCAGAACGTCATGGTGACGTCACCGTCTTCTGTTGCTCCACCGTCGGAGCCACACGCTGACAGGCCGCCGAGGGCGATTGCGGTCGCCGCCCCGACTGTCAGCAGCTTCCTGATACTGTGCTTGTTCATCTTTGAACGCCTCTCGAAAGTTTCGACATTTCCGTCGAAAGCACTTAGTGTGGTGTGAGCCTAGCAGTGGCACGGTGAAACGCAAGTGTTTCCCACAACAAATACAGATTGGACGCCCATGACCGACTCAGGTCGCAAGGTCAAACTCAATGAATTGGCCGATGAGGCCGGAGTTTCGCTCTCCACGGTTTCGAAAGTCCTCAACGGACGGTCAGACGTGTCCGCACAGACTCGGGCGAAAATCGAAGAGCTCCTCGGCAAGCACGGATACCAGCGACGCCCGGGCCTGCCCAACAGAGACACATTGATCGAGCTCGTTTTCCCCGAACTCGAGACAGCCTGGGCCATGGAGATCATCCGTGGAGTCGAAAATGTCGCTCGTGCCAACGATTTGAGCGTCGTGCTTACCGAATCAGGTGACCGCCACTCTCCGTCCCCGGCCTGGATCACCGGGGTTCTCCGCCGGCGCCCGGTCGGGGTGGTGCTCCTCTTCGCCAATCTCGCGGCGGAAGCTAAGGCAGCCCTCCAATCCCGCGCCATTCCGTTCGTGATCATCGACCCGGCCGGCGATCCGGCCCCCGATGTCCCCGCGGTCGGGTCGGCGAACTGGTCCGGCGGCCTCGTTGCCACTCGCCATCTCATCGAACTCGGACACACCCGGATTGCCGCGATCACCGGTCGCGACGACATGATGTGCTCCTTCGCCCGCGTCGACGGATACCGATCCGCCATGAACTCGGCCGGTATTGAGATCGATGAACGCTTTGTTCGATTCGGCAACTTCCGGGTCGACGGCGGCCGCAGCATCGCCCTTGAACTCCTGACGCTGCCCGACCGCCCCACAGCGATCTTCGCGGGAAGCGATCTCCAGGCGCTCGGCGTCATCGAGGCTGCCAGAACCCTCGGGCTCCGGGTGCCCGTTGATTTGTCCATCGTCGGTTACGACGATCTGCAGCTCGCTCAGTGGTCCA
Organism: Arthrobacter sp. TJ-58; assembly: GCF_058269295.1. NCBI lineage: Bacteria > Bacillati > Actinomycetota > Actinomycetes > Micrococcales > Micrococcaceae > Arthrobacter > Arthrobacter sp. TJ-58. The sequence continues at coordinate 123,595 of NZ_JBZCNM010000001.1, read as the reverse complement.
GTCCTGCACTCACAACCGTGCATCAGCCGCTCACGGAGATGGCCGAGGAAGCGGCGCGGCTCGTGATCCGCATGAGCGAGAGCACCCTCGAAACCATCCCCCGGATGGACCTTGCAACGCGCCTCGTCGTCCGTGACAGTACGGCCGCGCCGGTTGCGGGCTGACGGGCCGAGCCTGAGGTCAAGCCCTTCCTCTCGCCGTCGCGGCCCTGCCTGGGCGCGAACGCGGTGCCTTTACAGCTCCGCGCCCGCCCAGAGGCCGATCACAGCAGCGGCTACGGAAAGCACGAGCATGAAAATGCCGCTGACGAACGACGCACCGTAGCGGCCCTTTTTCATCAGCTGCACCGTCTCGTAGCTCGCCGTGCTGAACGTCGTGTAGCCGCCGAGGAACCCGGTGCCGATCACGATGCTGACATCGGTTGACACCAGGTGCTCGATGGTGAGGCCGGTGAGAAAGCCGAGCACGAGGGAACCTGAGACGTTGATGATCGTCGTCGCCCACGCGAACCGCGTCTTGGAATGGGCCCGGATGAATCCGTCCAATATGAACCGCACCACGGCGCCCACACCGCCGGCCAAGGCAAGCAACAGGAAGATTCCGGGGGTCATGTCGCATCCTCCTGCTGATCTTTGCGCGGCCCTGTGCTGCGGTTGTTGACGGCGGTCGCAATGGCGATGCCCGCCCAGGTGGCGAAGGCGCCGACGATCACTGTTGCGAGGGCGTAAACCACCGCGGAGCCCGGCAATCCGTCGCGGAAGAGCACCGCGGTGTCCGTGGCCAGGGAACTGTAGGTAGTAAAGCCGCCGCAGAATCCGGTGCCCAGAAGCAGCTTGAGGTTCGCGCCCGTGGGGCGCGCGCTGTCCAGACGGGTGACGGCTTCGTAGAGGTAGCCGAGCAGAAATGCGCCGACCACGTTGATGATCGGGATGGCGATCGGTACCTGACCGAGGTTTGGGATAACGAGTGAAAGGCCCTCGCGGCTGGCGGCACCGAATCCGCCGCCGACAAAGACGAGTGCGATAGCTGCCCAGCGCAGGTATGACGGACGGGTGCCGGTACTCATACTTATTCCTTGCTCCGAGGCTGCGTGGCGTCAGGTAAAAACGCCGACGGCGACGGGGTGCTTTGGTGGGGAATCGGGAGACGTACCCATCTGCTTGACTTTACCGGCGCTGCAAACCGCAGACAACGCTGACAAGCCATCCAGAGCGGCAGACGCCCGCACCGCGCCTGCCGCCGACTCCAGGGAACTAGGAAATGCCCGGACCCCACCCCGAGGCCGCAATTGGTCCCGGGACGGTTCCCTCATCCAATATCGCCGGCCCCAGCTCCGCCTGCGGACGCGGCGGAAGCGGACCCGGCTGAAGGGACCGGTAGCCCGCAAATGCCGGAGGCTGGTCGGTGGGCAGTTCTGAGAGCATTTCGCGCAGGATTCCCACGCCGTGCTCCAGCTGCGGGTCCTCCCCCGCTACGTAGGCCTGCGGCGGGAATGCCACCTCGATATCCGGTTCCACACCGCGGTTCTCCACGCTCCACCCCACGCCGCCGGTGAACCAGTAGGCAAACCGAGGCTGGTTCACCACGGTGCCGTCCACCAGATCGAAACGCCCGTCAATTCCTACGACGCCGCCCCAGGTACGGGTGCCCACCACCGGACCAATGCTTCGCAGCTTGGCGGTTTGGGTGACGATGTCTCCGTCTGAGCCGGCGAACTCATCCGCCAGGATCACCACGGGCCCGCGCGGAGCATGAGCCGGATACGTCGAGGGCTGGCCGCCGCGGGGGTTTTCCCACGCTGTGACCTTCCGGCCGATCAGTTCCGCCACCAGCTGGGAGGTGTGTCCCCCGCGGTTACGCCGGATGTCCACCACCAGGGCCTGCAGGGATGCTTCCTGATCCAGGTCCCGGTGCAGCTGCGACCAGCCGTTGGCCACCATGTCGGGAATATGCAGGTAACCGAAGGCACCGCCGGACGCTTCACGGACAATGAGGCGGTTCGCGTGCACCCAGTTCTGGTAGCGGAGCCGCTCCTCGCTGCGCAGGGGAACGACGGCGATACGACGCTGCGCAGGTGGGGCGCCGTCGTTGGCGGAGACGATGGTCAGCTCCACTGTGCGTCCGGCTGCACCCGCCAGCAGCGGGGCGGGGCCTTCGCCCGGCGGCACGGGAACGCCGTCGACCGCGGCGATGACATCCCCGGGATGAACGTCGGCGCCGGGGGCGCTGAGCGGCGAGGTGGCCTGCGGGTCGGAAGACTCCGCACCGAGAATGCGCACCACTTCCCAGCCGCGGACTCCGGGGCGCAGGTCTGCCCCGAGGAATCCCTGACCTCCTGATCCCTGTTCAGTGACCGGCGCCGGGGTGACGTACGCGTGGGACGTGCCCAGCTCGCCGTGCATTTCCCACAGCAGGTCCACCAGGTCATCATGGCTGCCGAGATTCTGCACCAGCGGACGGTACCGGGCGTGCACGCCCTGCCAGTCCAGTCCGCCCATGTCCGGAGCCCAGAAGAAATCCCGCTGCAGGCGCCAGGCCTCGTCGAAGGCCTGGCCCCAGACCTTGACGGGATCAATCCGGACGCGGATTCGATCCAGATCAACGCGGATGCTCTCCGCGAAGTCCTCCTCCACCTTCGAGCCTGCCGGGATCACCCGCGCACCGCCGTCGTGACGCACCACCACCTTGGTGCCGTCACCGCTGACCTCAAAACTGTCCAGGGCCGGAACCAGGACGGCAGTTTCCTTCGTCGCCAGATCGAAGCGCTCCAGCCGGGATGCCGGGTCACGGTCTGCCGCCGTGGCCCTCCCGTCGCCGGTTACTCCAAAAATGTCCGTGGCCTGCCAGAGCAGGGCGCCTTCAGCGGCACGGAGCCTGTCGTAACGCCCCTGCGGGACGGGAACGGCAATAATGCGGTCCCCAATCCGCTCCGCGTCCACCCGCACGGCCGGCGCCTTATCCGCGGAGGAGTCAGCCGTCGATGCGGTGCCCTCCGCCGCCGAGTTCACGGTTGCCGGCACCCCGCCGCCGGAAACCGACGGGCCGAACGGCGACGGCGTCCCGGCAGCAAGCGCCACCAGGAACGGCTTCGTGGAGGACGGGAAGCTCAGGTCGAACCGGTGGGTGTCGTACACCGGATCAAAGCTGCGTTCGGAGAGGAATGCCAGGTACCGGCCGTCCGTGGTGAAGGACGGATCGTGGTCGGTGAACCGGCCGTCGGTCACGTCCAGCACCGGTGCCGCGGCGTCCCGTACGGAGCGCAGGCGGATCTTGGTCCGGCCCTGGGCGCTGACGGGTTCCGCCCAGGCGAGCCACTGGGAGTCAGGCGAGAAGGCCAGCTGGTCAGCGGCTCCAAACTCGGAGGCAGCTACCGGGACGAGCCGCGCCGCAGCGACATCAAGCGCAAAGACTTCACCGTACTCGGTCGCCACGCCCACGTGCCGACCGTCCGGACTGGGTACCAGCTGGCTGACCCGGGTCGGACGGTCAAAGCCAATGCGAACGGTGCCGGCCCCCGGCGCCTGCCGCGGGCCAGCCAACGGATCCTGATGCTGTTCGAAGTCCGGAGTCCCGGGGCCGGCGCCGCGCGGACCCCGGACTTCCGAGCCTGCGGCCGCCCCGGCTGCGGGCACCGGGCTGGGCAGGACAAAGCCGGCGCTTTCGCCGGTGGCCTCCGGGCGGTGTGCCGCGGCGGGCATGTCCCGGGCCAGGTTCCCCGTCGACTCTGCGGCCGCGGCAGCGACGTCGATATCAGCGAAGACATCCTTGAGGTAAAGGGCTTCTTCGCCGCCGTCGTCGGCCACAAACACCGCCCGGGAATTCCCCAGCGGCCTGCCCAGGCGGGCGCGCACGGATGAGTCCGCCCGGATAACACGGGAAGGTCCGTCACGGTGGGTCAGCCAGTGCAGGGTGCCGTGGGTTTCCACGATGCTGGCCGTACCCGTGGCCTCGGGAACAACCTCGGCAAGGTGTTTTGATACGTCCAGCGGCCGCGGGCGGCGGGCGCTGGACGCCGAGCCAAGGACTATCTTCACCGGCTGGGCGTGCGCATCCAGCGATGTCAGGAGCCAGAGCTGTCCGGCGGATTCAAAGACGATGCGGGTCCCGTCGGAGGAAGGATGCCGCACGTAAAAGCCGTCGAAATCGGTATGCCGGCGCAGGTCGGTGCCCCGGGGCGTAACCGAATAGAGATTGCCGTAGCCCTCATGATCGGAGAGGAACACGATGCGGCCGTCAATCCACATCGGGTCCGAGAGATTGCCGTCGAGTTCGGGAACCAGGCGTTCGAATTCCCCTGAACCGTCCGAATCGATCCACAGTTTTCCTGCAGTACCGCCGCGGTAGCGCTTCCACCAGGCCTGCTCACGGGTCAGCATGCTGCCGATGACCACCGGGCGCTCGTCTCCGACGGCGGGGCCCTCAGCAATCGTTTCCACCGGCCCGAAGGGGAGCTTTGTGGGCGCCGAACCGTTCAGCGGCACGCTGAAAGCCCACCGCAGCCGATTGTCCTCCTGCTCCACCGAGGTAGTAGCAATGACCTGCCCCGCAGAATTGAAGCCCTTCAGACGGGTGCTCTGGCTGCCCCAAAAGGTCAGCTGCCGGAAATTTCCGCCTTCCACATCCGCCGTGACGATCTCCGGAGCGGCGCCCTGGACCACCTGCCAGGCCAGGGCGGTGCCGTCCGGGGAGAACTTCGGGCTGCGTGCGGGCAACGCCATCGCCGAAACGCGCCAGGCGCGTCCGCCCGTGGCCGGAGCCATCCAGACGTCGTCTTCGGCCACGAAGGTGAGAAGGTCGCCGTGCAGATCGGGATAACGAAGGTACGCAGTTGGGCTCATGGTGCGATCCTATCTTTCAGGAACGTCCGGGCCGCTCAGGGACAGGCCGGCTTTTCTGTGCTGAAGAGCTCGCAGACGGCGTTGTAGTACCGGTCCGTGATTCCCTGATGATGCAGGCCGATTTTCTCGCACACCCGCCGGGAAGCTCCGTTGGCAGGATTAATGACGGCCACCACCTTCGGCAGCCCCCGGGCTAGTGCATGGTCCAAAACTGCGGCTGCGGCCTCCGGCGCGTACCCCTTTCCCCAGCTGCCCGGGTGGAAGTGCCAGCCAATTTCGATGTCCCCGGACGGCCTCCGTTCGGGCCCGGACGCCGGAATGGGCTTCAACAGCAGCGTCCCGGCCAGGTTCCGCGGACCCGCGGCGTCGCTGACCTGGACGGCCCAGACGCCGCAGGTGCCGTCGTCCAGCCTGTTCCAGGCGGCGATCAAAGCCAGCGCTTCGGCGGAATCTTTCATCAGTTTCGGAGAAACGCCCAGGAACTGCTGAACTTCCCGGCGCGAGTACAGATCCAGGACGAACGCGGCGTCGTCGTTGGTGTAGGGGCGAAGGAGCAGCCGGGGAGTTTCCAGGGTCAGCATCTCCCAAACCTAGCCGAAACGTGTTCCTTCGGACTGTCTCCCGAACCCGGGCCAGAGGTATCCGGTGGTCTCAGGCAGGCGGCGCCAGGACGTCCTCAATACGCCACCCGTCCGGACTCCGCAGCAGCACCAGCACTACGTCCTGAGTGGGCACCGCAGCCACGTTCCGCACCACGCCGCCTCCGGCATCCCGTTCCTCGTACGCGGATGTGGAGACTCCTGCCCGAACGCTGACCCGCCCTTCCGGACCGGGGCGGGCCGGCTCGGCCGAGACAATCTCCACCCCGAGACCGGAGAGAACGGTGCCTGATGCCTTGAGCTTGCCGATCTCCTCCTGATCCGTTTCCATGGCCGGCGAGCGCGGTGCATTGACGCTGTTCAGCTGTTCCCGGTCAGCGGCGCTAAAGGCCCGTGCCCGCAGTTCCGCGAGTGCCCGAGCGGCCTGTACCGGGTCTTCGCCGCGCACCATCCGCTGGAGGTCCTGGTTGTGGGCGGGTGCCAAGGACATAGGTCCCGGCTGCGGCGGGGAGGTGTCCGGTGCCGGAGCGTTCGCCTGGCCCGGAGCGGCTTCCGGGGCTTGTTGCTCCGCAACCCCTGCCTCCGTCTGTGCTTGCGTCCCGTCCCCTGCCGGCGCCGGATTCCCGGATGCCCCGCTCTCTCCCTTTGTATTTTCCTTTCCCGAAGCGGACTCCCTCCCCTCGCCCTGCAGGATCTCCGGTGCCGCCACGGCAACAGCTCCCAGCCCCATGGTTGCCGCCACGAGGACCGCCGCTCCCGCCAGCACCAGCGGGCTGGGCTGACGCCGGGAAGCTTTCGGTCTTTCCGCGTGCGGTTCGCGCCGCAACCTCACAGACTGCTTCCAAACCCTGCCCGCTGCCTGATGTGAGTCGCGGCGGGCACGCCGCGTCTGCGGCCCGGGAAGAGCGGCTGCTGCCTCGGGCAACGCCAAGTCCAACGGCTGCGCGGCGGCCGACGCATAAACCATGCGGGAGAACTCGGCGGCATTCGGCCTGAGTCCCGGGTCTTCCTGCAGGCCGGCGTCAACCGCCTCGGCGAGCGCCTCCGGAATTTCCGGCACCAGCGCCGCCAGCGGCAAGCGGCGCTCTGCCGGGGGCAGCGCCCGTCCCGTCAGAGCCAGCCATCCCACGGCTGCCAAGGCAAAGATGTCCTCTTCCGGTGCTGCGGATATTCCCGCACCGGTTCCAAACAGCCGGGCCGTGCCCAGATCCGCGAGCAGCGGCTTGCCGTTTGCGGTGAAAAGGATATTGCCCGGGGACACGTCCAAGTGGGACACGTTCAGGCCGTGCAGATAATCGAGTGCGGATGCAATGCCCACCAGCACGGTGACAGCCTCCCCCGGAGACAGGGTCCCCCGCGCACGGGACAGACGGGCGAAGGAGCCCCCGGCTGCCCACTCCATCAGCAGCCCGGGACCCTGGTCCGTTTCCAGCACGGTGTGCAGGCTCAGGAGGTTAGCGTGTTCATACCGGGTCAGGATGTTCAGCTCACGCCGGGTTTCAAAGGTGGTTCCGGGTCCTCCTGCTGCCACGGCCGGAATTTTCAGCGCAAAGCGGGCACCGTCCCCCTCCCGCTGAGTCAGCCACACCGCAGCAGTGCGCCCCGATCCCAGGAGCCCGCCCGCTTGATAACCCTGCTCAACCACCGGCGGGGCAGGGATTCCGGCCGTTCCTTTATTGTCCATGGACTCTGTTCTAGCCCCCATTGCGGCTGCCTGCAGAAGTTATCCACATGCCTTTCACGACAGTGCTCCGGGCCACAGAGACAGTGTGACCAAGGCCATAGTCGGAACTTCGGCTGCGGCAGTCTAGGCTGTCCCCATGGCTTTGGAGTTCCTGCGCATCGGTCTTGCCCCGGATTACGTGGATTACCTGGACGGCTGGGACCGGCAGCGCGCCCTGCATGAGAGTGTCCTGACCGGTACGGCACCGGACACGGTGCTTCTGCTGGAGCATTCTCCGGTGTACACGGCGGGCAAGCGGACCGAGGAGCATGAGCGCCCCTTCGACGGCACCCCGGTGATATCCGTGGACCGCGGCGGCAAGCTGACCTGGCACGGGCCGGGACAGTTGGTCGGCTATCCGATCCTTCGGCTGCCGGACCCCAGCAAGATCGCCGACTACGTCTCCACACTCGAAGACGTGCTCATTGCGGTCCTTGCCGACTTCGGAATTACCGGCGAGCGCGTTGCCGGCCGGTCCGGAGTGTGGATCCGGGGCGGCGGTCCGGACCGCAAGATTGCCGCCATCGGCATCCGCGTCAACCACGGCGTCACCATGCACGGATTCTCCCTGAACTGCAGCAATGACCTCGCTCCCTACAGCCAGATCGTCGCCTGCGGCATCACCGATGCCGGCACCACCTCAATCTCGGCCGAAACCGGCCGCACCGTTGTACCGGCCGATCTGGTGACCCGGGTGGAAGAAGAACTCTTCCGCCGCCGGGAACACCTTGTCCGCGAACACCCTGTTCGGGCCACGGACACCCCCTCACCGGAAACCGGCGCCACCGCAGCCGGACGGTCGAAAGGAGCACTCCTATGACTCTTGCCCCTGAAGGACGCCGCCTGCTGCGCATCGAACAGCGCAACGTGGCCGTACCCGTGGAACGCAAGCCGGAATGGATCAAGGCCAAGGTGGCCATTGGCCCCGAGTACGTGCAGCTGAAGGGGGAGGTCAAAAAAGAGGGCCTGCACACTGTCTGCGAGGAGGCAGGCTGCCCCAACATTTTTGAATGCTGGGAAGACAGGGAGGCCACCTTCCTCATCGGCGGCTCCGAGTGCACCCGCCGCTGTGACTTCTGCCAGATCGACACCGGAAAGCCTTCAGCCGTAGACCTCTTCGAACCGGTCAAGGTGGCCCGTTCGGTGCAAAAGATGAACCTTCGCTACGCCACCGTCACCGGGGTGGCCCGCGACGACCTGGCAGATGAGGGCGTGTGGCTCTACGCCGAGACCATCCGCAAGATCCATGAGCTGAACCCGGGCACCGGCGTCGAAATCCTGATTCCCGACTTTTCCGGCAAGCCCGAGCACATCGAAGCGATCTGTGATGCCCGTCCCGAGGTGTTTGCCCACAACGTGGAAACCGTGCCCCGGCTGTTCAAACGCATTCGCCCGGCCTTCCGCTACGAACGCTCGCTGGATGTCATTACCCAGGGCCAGAAACTGGGCATGGTCACCAAATCCAACCTCATCCTGGGCATGGGGGAAACGCGTGAGGAAATTTCCGGCGCACTGCGGGACCTGCGCGACGCCGGCTGCGACCTCCTCACGATCACCCAGTACCTGCGCCCCAGCGAGCGCCACCTGCCCGTAGACCGGTGGGTCAAGCCGCAGGAATTCGTCGAACTGAGCGATGAAGCCACCGCCCTGGGCTTCCTGGGAGTGATGAGCGGTCCTCTCGTGCGCTCGTCCTACCGGGCCGGACGGCTGTGGGCCGGAGCCATGCGCAAGAAGGGCCTGGAACTTCCTCCGCTGCTGGCGCACATCGAGGATTCAGGCTCAACGCTGCAGGAGGCTTCCTCCATTCTTGCCCGCGGTTGATGTCCGCACCGCCGCCGGCTGAGGTAGCGCACAGCGGCGCGTGTACGCCTGCCGCGAACCTGCTTCGCGGGAACCGCGGAATTCCGCGTTTGCCCGTGCGGTGGACGGACAAACCCACGGCGGCTATCACGTAGAATTGAACCACTATGGCCAACAGCACAGATTCCGACGCACCCAAGAGCGCCCGCCGCGGTCTCTTCTCCCGCAAGCCCAAAGCGGAAAAGAAGAAAAAGGGCCCGGGCCGCATGAAGCAGATCGCCGACGTCTTCAAGATGACGCGGCGCAACGATCCCAACCTGGTGTGGGTGATGGCAGGCACGTTCCTGGGCATCGTCGCCGTCGCACTGCTGATCGGTTTGCTGATCGACAACTGGATCACGATGCTCATTATCGGAATCCCGCTGGGTGTGCTGGCAGCTGTCTTCGTGCTGTCCCGCCGCGCCGAACGCGCCGCCTTTACGCAGATTGAGGGCCAGCCCGGCGCTTCCGGTGCCGCGCTGAGCATCCTGCGCCGGGGCTGGATCCTGGAAGAGCAGCCCGTTGCCGTGAACCCGCGCAGCCAGGAAGCAGTGTTCCGTGCCATCGGGCGCCCCGGCATCATCCTGGTCACCGAGGGTGCCCCCGGACGCGCCAAGGCGCTGGCCGACGGCGAACGCCGGCGCATGAACCGCATTGCACCGAACGTACCCGTGCACGTCATCCAGACCGGCCGCGGCGAGAATCTGACGCCCCTTTCCCAGGTCGCCAAGAAAGCCAAGAAGCTGCCCAAGGCCCTGACCAAGCAGGAAGTCCAGGCCGTCAACAAGCGCCTGGCCGCTCTCGGAACACGCCTGCCGATCCCCAAGGGCATTGACCCGTACAAGGCCCGTCCGGACCGCAAGGCCTCCCGCGGACGGTAGCCTCAACCACGGACACACGTTGTCCAACATATGAAGGGCCCCTCCATCGGAGGGGCCCTTCATGGTTTAACCGCGGACAGCCTGTTTTCAGTGTTTGATGATGCTAGTGCTTGACCTTCACCAGGACGGTGCCCATGGCGCGGTCATGCAGCCCGCGCTGGTCCTCGTCGAAAACGACGGCGGGTATCACCACGCACAGCAGCAGCGTGCGGACGACGGCGGCCAGCGGGCCTGCGGGGCTGCCGTCCAACTTTTGGACCTGCAGGCTGAAGACCCGGTGTCCAATGCCGTAGCCCAACACGGAAACGAGCACAATCTGCTCAACGGCGAAAATGGCAAGGACGGCAGCGGACGAACCGTCAAAAAACGCATAACCAATCACTGAGGCAATGGCCCAGTCAATAATGATGGCTCCGAGGCGCGGACCCACTCGTCCTATGCTGCCGGGACCCGTCTTGGGCCGGCCCAGGCGCTTGCCCGGCCAGGAATTCTCGTCGGAGGGAGGGCCTTCCAGCCACGAACCTAAGCTTCTTCTGTCAACCACCGTTTAAGACTACCCGGCTTCCGGAAAGCCTCCGCTTGGGCCGGCAATGCCCCTCTGTGGCAGTGTTCACGCTAGGGTAGAGGAGAGACTTCGGGTTGCGTAACTTGCCTGAAACACGGCCGACACGGATGAGAAATTAGCTGGCCCTACAGTTCTAAGGAGTTGACGGGGAGCTGTTTCCGGCTCTGCGGCCGGGGCTGTGCAGTCCGGAGTCATCCAATCAAATCGTGTATAAGGAGCAAAGTACCGATGTTCAAAACTGCGGACGAAGTCCTCAAGTTCATCGCTGACGAAGATGTGAAGTTCGTCGACATCCGATTCACCGACGTTCCCGGAGTGCAGCAGCACTTCAACGTGCCGGCCAAAACCGTAGATGCCGATTTCTTCGTCAACGGTCAACTGTTCGACGGATCATCCATCCGCGGCTTCCAGGGCATCGCCGAATCGGACATGCAGCTGATCCCCGACGTCACCACGGCGTTCATCGATCCTTTCCGCATCGAGAAGACGCTGGCTCTGAACTTCTCCATCGTGAACCCGCGCACCGGCGAGCCGTACCACCGCGATCCCCGCGGCGTGGCCGAGCGGGCAGAAGCCTACCTGGCCTCCACCGGCATCGCAGACACGGCCTTCTTTGGTTCTGAGGCTGAGTTCTACATCTTCGACAACGTCCAGTACGAGTCCTTCCCCAAGGGCAGCTTCTACAAGGTCGACTCGATCGAAGCCCCGTGGAACAGCGGCCGCGAAGAAGAGGGCGGAAACCTCGGCAACAAGACCCCTTACAAGGGCGGCTACTTCCCCGTGGCTCCGGTGGACAAGCAGGCTGACCTGCGCGACGCCATCAGCGTGGAGCTGGACAATGCGGGCCTCGAGGTCGAACGCGCCCACCACGAAGTGGGCGGTGCAGGCCAGGCCGAGATCAACTACAAGTTCACCACCCTGACCCACGCAGCGGATGACCTGCAGAAGTTCAAGTACATCGTGAAGAACGTGGCTGATGCCTGGGGCAAGTCCGCCACCTTCATGCCGAAGCCGATTTTCGGCGACAACGGTTCGGGCATGCACTGCCACCAGTCACTGTGGAACGGCTCCACTCCCCTGTTCTACGACGAGAAGGGCTACGCCGGCCTGTCCGACGTCGCACGCTGGTACATCGGCGGCCTGCTCAAGCACGCCTCCGCCGTCCTGGCCTTCACCAACCCGACGGTCAACTCCTACCGCCGCCTGGTCAAGGGCTTTGAAGCTCCCGTGAACATGGTCTACTCGCAGGGCAACCGTTCGGCTGCTATCCGCATCCCGATCACCGGTTCCAACCCGAAGGCCAAGCGCCTCGAGTTCCGTGCCCCTGACCCCTCCTCCAACCCGTACCTGGCCTTCGCTGCGCAGCTGATGGCCGGTCTGGACGGCATCAAGAACCGCATTGAGCCGGCGGACCCGATCGATAAGGACCTCTACGAGCTGCCGCCCGAAGAGGCCAAGGACATCCAGAAGGCTCCGGGCTCCCTCGAGGAGGCGCTGGTTGCCCTGGAGAACGACAATGAGTTCCTGCAGGCCGGCGGCGTGTTCACCCAGGACATGATCGACAGCTGGATTGAGTACAAGCGCGAATACGAAATCCTGCCCCTGGCGATGCGCCCGAACCCCTATGAGTTCGAGCTCTACTACGGCTGCTAAGCCCTAGCTCCGGAAGCGGTATTTCCGCTGACGAGCAACAGAGCCCGCATGCCCCGCCTTCCGGCAGGGCATGCGGGCTCTTTGCGTTCCGGCAGCCTCGCCTTAGCTGAATTTGCTGCGGTATTTCATGATCCCCAATATGTAGCTCAAGCCGAAAATTCCCAGCAGCCAGGCGAGGGCAACCCAGATTCCGTTGCCAACCGGCTGCTGCGCGAACAGGGCGCGGATGGTATTCACCACTGAAGTGACGGGCTGATTCTCGGCAAACCACGCAACCGGCCCCGGCATCGTGCTGGTGGGAACAAACGCGGAGCTGATGAACGGCAGGAAGATCAGCGGGTAGCTGAACGCGCTGGCACCGTCGATGGTCTTCGCGGACAGACCTGCGAACACCGCAATCCAGGTGAGCGCCAGGGTGAAGAGGATCAGGATCCCCGCCGCGGCGAGCCAAGCCGCTGCCGAGGCACCGCTCCGGAATCCCATGACCAGGGCAACGCCGACGACGACGGCGAGCGAGATCAGGTTCGCCGCCAGCGACGTCAGCACATGGGCCCAGAGCACGCTTGACCTCGCGATGGGCATGGACGTGAACCGCTCGAAAATTCCGCCCTGCAAATCCAGAAACAGCCGGTATGCCGTGTAGGCCACCCCGGATGCGATGGTGATCAGCAGGATGCCGGGCAGCATGTAGCTGAGGTAGGACTCATCGGACCCGGTGGTGATGGCTCCTCCGAAGACATAGACAAACAGCAGCATCAGCATGACCGGAGTGAGCACTGTGGTGACGATTGTGTCGGGGCTGCGGAGGATGTGGCGCAGTGAGCGTCCGGTCAGGGCACGGGTATCGCCCAGAGCTTGCATGCTCATCATGATTCCTCTCCCGCAGGCAGGGAGACATCCCCGTCCGAGCCTCTTCCTGCGCCGCCGGCACCAACGAGCGCCAGGTAAACGTCCTCGAGGGTGGGTTGCTTCTGCTGGTATTCGACCTTGGCAGGAGGAAGCTGTGCCCGCAGTTCCGCGAGGGTGCCGTTGCGGATAATGACACCCTGATGCAGGATGGCGATCCGATCGGCCAGTTGTTCAGCCTCTTCAAGGTATTGGGTTGTCAGCAGTACCGTGATGCCGGCGCCGGCAAGGGTCCGGACGGTCTCCCACACCTCAATCCGTGCCTGAGGGTCAAGGCCCGTGGTTGGCTCATCCAGGAAAATCACCGGCGGATTCCCGATCAGGCTCATCGCAATGTCCAGCCGTCGGCGCATTCCGCCCGAGTAGGCGGCGGCTTTCCGGTTGCCTGCTTCCGTGAGCGAGAACCGGGCTAAAAGGGAGTCGGCGGTCCCCTTCGGATCTTCCTGCCGGCGCAGCCTGGCCATCAGAATGAGGTTCTCGCGGCCGGTGAGAACGTCATCGATCGCGGCGAACTGGCCCGTGAGGCTGATGGATTTTCGCACCGGGCCCGGATCGGTGCCGATGTCGAAGCCACATACCGAGGCCGTCCCGGCGTCGGCCTTCAGCGTGGTTGCCAGGATGCGGATCAGCGTCGTTTTGCCCGCTCCGTTGGACCCGAGCAGCGCCACAACGCTCCCCGCAGCGACGTCCAGGTCCACCCCCCGCAGGACCCGCAGGTCCTGAAAGGACTTCCGCAGCCCGCGAACCCGGATGACCGGGACGGTGGTTGGGTTTGCTGTCATGCTCGATACTCCAATCGAGGCGGCTATATTTCTCCCGTTGCCTCTTTGATGGTGTTGTACAGGCGCAGCCGCTCCTTGTTGATCCACTGGCCGTCCGTATAGTTCTCGAGGAAGGCCTCGGCAAACTCCACCGGATCTTCACCGACGACGGCGCGGATGGGGGTTTCGTCAGCGGCGGCCCGCTCGACCAAGTCCGCCAGATCCTCCAGCATTTGCATAAGCATGTCCCCCTTGACGATGGCACCGGCGTAAATCAGGTACCGCTCCAGCGCGTCAATGGCGGTGCGGTAACCCGGAGGCAGTTGTTCCTTGCGTGCTTTGTACTGCCGCCAGCGCTTCTTGTCTTCAAATGAGCCGGTCACGTGTTCAATCCATTTTGCGGCCATGACTGTTCCCTTCTTCCTGCCCGTGGTCTGCCTGCCGGCGGATCACTTCGATGCGGCCTGCCAGGAACCCCCAGGATCCCCAGAAGTCCTCGAGGTACTTTCGGCCCGGGGCGTTGAGTGAGTAAACCTTGCGGGGCGGACCCTTCTCTGAAGGAACCTTTTCAACATCGACGAGGCCGCGCCGTTCAATCCGAACAAGCAGTGCGTAGACGGTGCCCTCCACGATGTCGGTGAAGCCCTGTTCCCGCAGCCTGGCCGTGATCTCATAGCCGTACGCCGGACGCACAGCCAGCAGGGCAAGGACAATGCCCTCCAAGGTTCCCTTGAGCATCTCGGTCATCTGCTTACCCATCAACCCGCCCCTGTACTTGGTCATTCATGTACTTGGTAATGCTAGCTACCAGTACATAGTAACGCCAAATAGCGGTGGATCAAGGCGCCCGCGGGGCAAAATTTCGGGTGCCAGCGGTTGGGGCACAAAGAGCCGGGGCGTTAAAGACGAACAGCCGCCCGGAACGAAGCGCCGTCCGAGCAGCTGTCAGTGGGAGCTGTCAGTAGTAGTACGGGCTGGAAAAGATCGCAATTGTCAGCGCCAACGACAACAGGGAGAAAAGGATGCCCAGAACCAGGCCGATGATGCCGAAAGATTTGTATCTGGGCGCACGGCCTCTTTGCTTGGCCAGCCCGACGGCGGAGAACACTACAGCGGTCAGGCAGACGGCCGTGCCGAAAAGGGGAATGAAGAAAAGAAAGAGGCTGACAAGCCCGAGGATGAATCCGGTCAGGGCGAGGGGGTTGGACCTCAGCATCTGGTTGCCGGGGAAGCCCGGATATCCGGGGTAAGCGGGATACGCCGGCGCCGACCCCGGGTACTGCTGCGCATAACCCTGAGCGCCGTCCTGGCCCTGCTGGTGCCCCGGGTAGCCCTGCGCATTGCCCGGACCGGGCACGGAGCCGCCCTCCCGGCCGGTGGAATCAGGGATGGACAGCGGGGCAAGCGGCACGTGGCCGGGAACATCATCAACGTCCGTTCCGGTTGAATCCGGAACGGAGTTCCCCGCTGACTGCTCGGCTGGTTCAGCCTGCGTTTGCTCGGCCAACGGCAGCGTGTAATTCGTCCACGCCGTGCCGTCCCACCACTTCTGCTGGTTTGGTTGGGCTGGATCCTGATACCAGCCGGGCAGTGGCGTTGTCATGGGAGTCTCCAGGTGAGGAAGGCGGCGGTTGCCGCTGCGCTAACGGACAGGTCGTCAAACCAAACGTATCCGATGCAGCGCAAACCGGAGTCCTCCGTCCACAGCTGTTGCTGCGGGTTAGGGAACGAACTGTGTGCTGACGGAGGTGTCGGCACGGGAGTTGTTCAGCATGCTGATCTCCGCAGCCGATACACCTCCGGCAATGAGGGCACAGCCCACTGCTATGGCTGTCATTTGCCTCGATACGGCTGACCCTGTCCTGCGCCGGGTCGTGGTGGCACGCTTCAACATTAACAATTCTCCAATCGATTGATAGCGGCATTCCCGGTCGGCGGCGAAGGCACGCGGACATGGCGGCTCTGCGCCGGAATGGGAATGCGGTTCCTGCTCCTGCCGGGAAGGCAGAGCGGCTGCTGCAGTGCAGTCTTTGATGTGCAGCGCAACCGCTGCAGTGCAGGGGGGCATGTGGTCGGCTCGGGCCGACGTGCCGGTGATTCCTGCTCCTTTAACTGTAGGTGCCTTCGGCCGCGACCTCAACGTGGGTTTGCTCACCCGCACCCGGACCTGCAACGACGACGGCGGCCGTCCCCGCCATGGGAACGGCCGCCGTCGTCGTTGCGGCGCCGGTGCGGCGCCGCAGTGCTGTGGAGCGTTAGAGCACCTTGGCCAGGAAATCCTGCAGCCGGGGATGCTTGGGTGAGGAGAAGAACGACTCGGGTTCGCCTTCCTCCACAATGTGGCCGTCGGCCATGAAGATCACGCGGTCTGCCACTTCGCGGGCAAAGCCCATTTCGTGGGTCACCACCACCATGGTCATGCCGGCCTTGGCCAGGTCGCGGATGACCTGCAGGACCTCGCCCACCATTTCCGGGTCGAGGGCGGACGTAGCCTCATCGAAGAGCATGATGTCCGGGGCCATCGCCAGGGCACGGGCAATGGCCACGCGCTGCTTCTGGCCGCCGGAAAGCTGCGCCGGGCGGGCGTCGGCCTTGTCCGCCAGACCCACCTGCTCCAGGAGGCGCAGCGCGTTCGCCCGGACCTCCGCCTTGGAACCCTTCTTCAGTTCCAGCGGTGCCAGCATGACATTCTGCAGCACGCTCATGTGCGGGAACAGATTGAAGTGCTGGAACACCATGCCGATGTTCTGGCGGACTCTGTTCAGGTCCACCTTGGGGTCGGTCAGGCTGGCCCCGTTAACCACCACTTCGCCGCCGCTGATGTCTTCGAGCTTGTTCAGGCAGCGCAGGAAGGTTGACTTGCCCGAGCCGGAGGGTCCAATGACACAGACAACCTCGCCTTCGGCAATGGAAACGTCCAGGCCCTTGAGGACCTCATTGGTGCCGTAGGACTTGCGCAGTCCGCGGGTTTCGATTTTGCTCACTTGTTAAACCTCTTATCCAGGACATCTGCCAGCTTGGTCAGCAGCGTGATGACGATGAAGTACAGGGCGCCCACGATCAACAGCACCTCTGCGGTGCGGAAGTTCACGGCGTAGATCTGCTGTGCCTGGTAGGTGAGTTCGGCAAAGCCGATCACGGCCAGCAGCGATGTGTCCTTCAGGGTGATCACGAATTGGTTGATGAAGGAGGGCGTCATGATCTTCACGGCCTGCGGAATGATGACCTTCTGCATGGTCTTGCCGTACCCAAGGCCCAGGCTGCGTGCAGCCTCCATCTGGCCCGGGTCCACCGACTGGATGCCGCCGCGGACAATTTCAGTCATGTAGGCACCGGCGTTCAGTGACAGCGTCAGCACGCCCGCGGTCAGGACGTCCACCGGGTGCCCGATCAGCTGCGGCAGGCCGAAGTAGAAGAAGAATGCCTGGACCAGTACCGGGGTGCCGCGGAAGATCGCCACGTAGGTGGTGGCGATGCCTCGCAGCACTATGTTGGAGCTGACCTTGAAGAAGCCGAACAGCACACCAAGCACCAGCGCGAAGACCAGGGACAGGGCGGTGGCCAGCAGAGTCAGGCCCATGCCCTTGGCAAAGGCCGGTGCGTTGTCGGTGACCAGGGACCAGAAGCTGGAATCTTCGGCTCCGGCTTCCAGGTAGCGGTCCAGGATCTCGTCGTACTCGCCGCTGGCCTTCAGCTCGGCCAGGCCGGAGTTGAAGGCGGCCAGCAGCTCGGGGTTGGTGCCCTTGTTCACGGCGAAGCCGTAGGAGGAACCGGCTTCCTTTTCCGTGACGGTCTTGAGGCCGTTGCCGGACTTCACCCCGTATGCGAGCACGGGGTAGTCGTCGAAGACTGCCACGGAGCCGCCGGACTTTACGTCGTCGTACATCTGGGCGGACTGGGCAAAGGCCACCACGCTGAATCCGTACTGGTCCTTGATGGACTCGGCGAAGGTTTGGCCCTCGGTGCCGGTCTTGACGGCCACGCGCTTTCCGGCCAAGTCTTCGTAACTGCTGATTTCGTCGTCGTTCTCGGCGACGGCCATCTGGATGCCGGACTCGAAGTACGGATCCGAGAAGTCAAAGGTCTTCTGGCGTTCCTCGGTGATGGACATGCCGGCAATGACACCGTCAACCTGGTTGGACTGCAGTGCCTGGAGCGCCGCGTCAAAGCCCAGGGAGCGGATATCAACGGTGAAGTCCTCTTCCTCGGCAATGGAGTTCAGGAGATCCATGTCAATACCCACAAGTTCGCCGTCCTGGCGGAACTCAAAGGGGGCAAAGGTGGTGTCCGTGCCGACGGAGAAACTCTGGCCCTCGGCCGCATTGGGAGTTTCCGCGGCGCTGGCCCCCGTTGCGGGGACGCCAAGGAGCAGTGCGATGGCCGCGGTCGCCGCTATGAACGGGGCAGCGAGTTTGGCCGGGCCTCGACGGACCCGATTGCCTGTATGCAAGGTAAAAACGTCTCCTAGATGTTCCGGAACGGCACAAAAATGCCGATAATGCCTCATAGAGACTACCCAGCGAGAGGCTCAGGAACTAACCGGGAGGCCGCAGGGGCAGGCTCAACCGAGCAGCCTCCAGGCTTCACCCGAGGGGTCAGTGAGAGCCGTATCCGTAGAACCAGCGCTCGAAAACAGCCCGCGAACGGCGGGTAATCCGCAGGTAATCCTCCTCCAGCACGCCGCCCTGGCCGGACCCGTAACCGCACCATCGGGCCACTGCCTCCAGTTCCCGGCGTGAGGAAGGCAACACGTCTGCGTTGCGTCCGCCCCGGATGACGTTGGCGCTTCGGATCCTGCTGGCCAGGAGCCAGGCTTCACGCAGAATGGCGGCATCCGCCTCCGGAATCAGGGCCGCCGCGGCCAGGGCGTCGAGCGCCGGCAGGGTGGATGTGGTCCGCAGCTGGGGATACTTGCCGGCGTGCTCAAGCTGGAGCAGCTGCACCAGCCACTCCACGTCGCTGAGCGCACCCCTGCCCAGCTTGAGCTGGCGTGAGGGATCGGCGCCGCGGGGAAGGCGTTCGTTCTCCACGCGTGCCTTGATCCGCCGGATTTCCACCACGTCGTGCTCGGTGACCCCGGCGGAGTAACGGATGGGGTTGATCAGGTCAATGAAGTCCGCTGCCAGATCATCGCTGCCGGCCATGGGGCGGGCACGGAGCAGTGCCTGCGCCTCCCAGATCAGCGACCACCGGCTGTAATACTCCCGGTAGGACCCCAGGCTGCGGACCAGAGGCCCGTTGCGGCCTTCGGGGCGGAGTCCGGCATCCAGGATGAGCACCTTTTCCGCCAGGACGGCGGGGGTGCACGGCTGCTGCAGCAGCGCCGAGAGCTGCCCGACAATGCGTTCGGCCTGGGACTGGGCGGCGCCGGGATCGGCGCCGGGAAGGGCACGGTGGACGTAGAGGACGTCGGCGTCGGATCCGTAGCCGATTTCGCGTCCGCCCTGGCGGCCCATGGCCACCACCAGCATCTCGGTGAGCCTGTCCTCCGCGCCGAAGACCTCGCCCTCGGCGACATGCAGCGCGCCCAGGACGGCAGCCCTGTCCGCGTCGGCGAGCGCCAGTCCCACGTCCTCCTGCGAGAGCAGCCCGGCGCTGTCCGCGAGAGCAATCCGCAGCATTTCGCGCCGGCGGATCAGGCGGATCAGGCGCATCGCTTCCTGCGGCTTGGGATGGCGGGACATTTTGGACCGGATTTCCTGCCACTGTGCATCAAAGCTCATGGGGACCAGGTTTTTGTCCGTGTCCAGCCAGGCAGTGGCTTCCGGGGAGACTTCCAGCAGGTCCGTGATGAACCGGCTGGAGGAGAGAATCGAGCACAGCCGCTCCCCCGCTGCCGAGGAGTCGCGCAGCATGCCCAGGTACCAGTGCGTCTCCCCCAGCGACTCACTGAGCCGTCGGAAGCCCAGCAGGCCTGCGTCGGGGTCCACGCCGTCGGCCAGCCATCCCAGCAGTACCGGCAGCAGCTGGCGCTGCAGGGCGGCCCGGCGGCTGATCCCGGCGGTTAGCGCCTCAATGTGCCGCATGGCGCCCTTGGGGTCGGCATATCCCAGTGCCGCCAGCCGCGCCTGGGCGGCCGCCGGGGAGAGCTTCACCTCGTCCACGCTGAGGTTGGAAGCGGTGTTGAGCAGCGGACGGTAAAAAATGCTTTCGTGCAGCCGGCGAACCAGCCGCTTGGTGCGCTGCCAGGTGTCGGTGAGCCGCTCCGCGGTGGGACGGCCGACGGCGAGGGAGCCGGCGGCGGCCTTGGCCAGGGCGCGCAGGGCCGGCTCGGTCTCCGGCATGAGGTGCGTGCGCCGCATGTGCACCAGCTGGATGCGGTGCTCCAGGACGCGCAGGTAACGGTACGCGGCGTCCAGGTCCACGGCGTCGGTACGGCCGATGTAGCCGCCCTCACTCAGCGCGGCGATGGCCGCCGTCGTGCTGCGCACGCGCAGGGACTCATCGGTGCGTCCGTGAACCAGCTGCAGCAGCTGGACGGTGAATTCAACGTCGCGAAGCCCGCCGCTGCCGAGCTTGAGCTGCCGGGCCTCCTCGTGGGCCGGAATGTTGTCCGTGACGCGGCGGCGCATCGCCTGCACCGCTTCCACGAACCCTTCGCGCTCGGTGCTCGACCAGATGAGCGGGGCCACTGCTTCCTCATAGCGCCGCCCCAGGTCCGGGTCCCCCGCTGCAGCGCGGGACTTGAGCAATGCCTGGAACTCCCAGGTGTGCGCCCAGCGCGAGTAATAGCTCAGATGTGAGTCCAGGGTGCGGACCAGGGGCCCGTCCTTGCCCTCCGGGCGGAGGTTGGTGTCCACTTCCCACAACCCGGGCTCGGGTGCGGATGCGTTGATGGCTCGGGAGATACCGGCCGCCAGCGCGGTGCCGATCCGGGCCGCGGATGTTTCATCCAGGTCCTGCGCTTCCATCACGTAGATGACGTCCACGTCGGAGATGTAGTTGAGCTCCCGGGCACCGCATTTGCCCATGGCAATCACGGCCAGCCGGACACGCGAAATGTCCTCGGCCGGATAGCTGGAGGCCAATTCGGCACGTGACACCGCCAACGCCGCTTCCAGCGCCGCACCGGCAAGATCCGCGAGCTCACGGCCGACGGCGGGCAGCACATCGGTGGGCGAGGCTGCACCCAGATCCCGCACCGCCAGGTCCAGCAGATGGCGGCGGTAACGGGAGCGAAGCGCCACATAGGCTTCGGTGCCGGTGATGCCGGCCACCGGGGCGTCTCCGGTGCCGGCCTTCACGGATTCCAGCAGCGAGGCGCGCAGGATGTCACCGGCTACCTCCGCGGGCTCCGCGCGCAGCGGAGACCGCAGGCTTTCCGCTGCCTCCGGGTGGCGCATGAGGAACTCGGCGAGCGCCTCGGAGGCTCCAAGCAGCCGAAACAGTGCTTCGCTTTCCTCCACGCCGCCCTCCACCAGTTCCCGCAGCGAGGGAACCCGGTCCAGCAGCCGGACCAGTGACTGCAGGGCCAGGTCCGGGTCCGCGGCCTGCAGGAAGCCGGTGAACAGCACGGATTCGTCCAGGCCCTCCAGTTCCGGAGCCTGCAGGAAGCGGCTGCTCTTTTCCAGGTCAGTGAAGCCTGCGGCAATCAGCCGGCGGGTGAGACTCATCGGAGGTCCTCCATATCGCTCATTCCTCCATGCCGTTGGGTACCGCAGATCATCGGGGGCCGGACTAAAGAATGCCCAGGTTCTTCTTCAGTTCAAACTGCGTGACGTGCTGGCGGTACTCGTTCCACTCGGCACGCTTGTTGCGCAGGAAGTTCTCGAAAACCTGCTCGCCCAGGATGTCCGCCACCAGTTCGGATTCCTCCATGGCGCGCACGGCATCATGCAGCGAGGCCGGCAGCGGATCCAGGCCCATGGCGCGGCGTTCGGCCGCCGAGAGGCTCTCGATGTCATCCTCGGCACCGGCGGGCAGATCGTAACCTTCTTCGATGCCCTTCAGACCCGCGCCGAGCAGGACGGCATAGGACAGATACGGGTTGGCGGCGGAGTCGATGCCGCGGTATTCAATGCGGGCGGACTGGCCCTTGCCCGGCTTGTACAGGGGGACGCGGACGAGGGCGGACCGGTTGTTGTGGCCCCAGGACACATAGCTCGGAGCCTCCCCGCCGCCCCAGAGCCGCTTGTAGGAGTTCACGAACTGGTTGGTGACCGCAGTGAATTCCGGAGCGTGGCGCAGGATACCGGCGATGAACTGCCGGGCGGTGCGGGACAGCTGGTACTGGGCACCGGCTTCGAAGAAGGCGTTGGTGTCCCCTTCGAACAGGGAAAGGTGGGTGTGCATGCCCGAGCCCGGGTGGTCGGAGAACGGCTTGGGCATAAACGTGGCGTAGCAGCTGGTGGTCAGCGCCACTTCCTTGACGACCGTGCGGAAGGTCATGATGTTGTCCGCTGTCTGCAGCGCATCCGCGTAGCGCAGGTCAATCTCGTTCTGGCCGGGGCCGGCCTCGTGGTGGCTGAACTCCACGGAGATCCCCACGGCCTCCAGCATGGACACCGCGGTGCGGCGGAAGTCCTGAGCCACACCGCCGGGAACATGGTCAAAGTAACCGGCACGGTCCACGGGGACCGGTTCGCCGTCGGGTCCGAGCTCATCGGACTTCAGCAGGTAGAACTCAATTTCCGGATGCGTATAGCAGGTGAAGCCCATGTCCGCGGCCTTGGCCAGCTGGCGCTTGAGCACGTTCCGCGGATCCGCGGCGGACGGCTGTCCGTCCGGAGTGAGCACGTCGCAGAACATGCGCGAAGTCTGCTCAGACTCTCCGCGCCAGGGCAGGATCTGGAAGGTGGACGGGTCCGGCTGTGCCAGCATGTCGGATTCGAAGACGCGGGCCAGCCCCTCAATGGAGGAGCCGTCAAAGCCCAGGCCCTCTTCAAACGCGCCTTCAACCTCGGCCGGAGCCAGCGCCACGGATTTCAGCGTGCCCACAACATCGGTAAACCACAACCGCACAAACCGGACGTCTCGCTCTTCAATGGTGCGCAAAACGAATTCCTGCTGGCGGTTCATCCCTACCTCTTTCCGGACGGTGGGAGGACCCGGATCCTCCGGGCCGTCCCAGTGTTACAAGCCTGCGTTTACTCTACCCATCACTGCGCTGAATGCCGCGCCGAGCCTGCAGCTGCCCCTTCGTTACGGCCGTGCGTTACGTCCGGCTGAAGGAGCTTCCGGGACAGGGGCCGCAACAGTCCGCGTTTTTAGTACGCTCGGGGAATGACCGATGCCGAACATCCCGCACCCTATGCCTCCGCCTCCGCCGCTCCCGGGCGTCCCGGCAATCCCGAGGGCCCGCGACGGATCCGCATCCCGCACCTGCAGCAGATCAAGGACGCCGGGGCACATTTTGCAATGCTCACGGCCTACGACCAGTACACCGCGGCCATCTTCGACGAGGCAGGAATTGAAGTGCTGCTGGTGGGCGATTCAGCGGCCAACAATGTCATGGGCCACGCCACCACCCTGCCGATCACGCTTGATGAAATGATCGTTTTTGCCCGCTCCGTCACCGCCGGAGCCCAGCGCGCCCTGGTGGTCTGCGACCTGCCCTTCGGCTCCTACGAAGTCTCCCCGGCCCAGGCCGTGGAATCCTCGATCAGACTGCTCAAGGAAGGTCTGGTGCATGCCGTGAAGATGGAAGGCGGGGCGCATTATGCCCCGCATGTCCGGGCCCTCGCGGCGGCCGGCATTCCGGTGATGGCGCATGTGGGCTTCACCCCGCAGAGCGAGCACGCCCTGGGCGGCTACCGGGTGCAGGGCCGCGGCGACGCCCGCCGTGCAGTGCTCGACGACGCCGCGGCCCTGGCCGATGCGGGTGCGTTCTGCGTCCTGATGGAAATGGTTCCGGCCGATGTGGCTGCCGAGGTGGATGCCGCCGTTGGCGTTCCCACCATCGGCATCGGCGCCGGCAATGCGACCACGGGCCAGGTGCTCGTGTGGCAGGACATGGCGGGCCTGCGCGGCGGCAAGCAGCCTCGATTCGTCAAGGCGTTCGCCGATGTCCGGTCGGTGCTGGCAGATGCGGCCCGAACCTACGCGGATGAAGTCCGCAGCGGCGCCTTTCCCGGCCCGGAGCACAGCTTTTAGCCCCCGACCGCGCTCGCGCTACCAGTTGCGGTTTTCTTCATCCTCTTTGTCCCAGGCCTCATTGCGCTGCTGGACCTTCAGCAGCGCGGACTGGGCCTCCTCCTGCGTCTTGTACGGGCCCAGCAGTTTGGTCCAGTCGGACTGGGGCCCCTCTTCGACCTCGTGCGTGACAACGTTGAACCAGTACTCGGCCATAATTCGGTCTCCTTGATCATGGTGCTCTTGTTACCCGCCGCGGACATCCCAGCAGCGGAACTGCTCCGCAAATACGCCCGCGCGTCCCCCGACGGGCCGTCCGCGTACCGGGGCAGGGGCCCCGCGGCGATAAGATCGATGGTATGCCCCACACTGTTGACACTGCACCCCTTGGCCACGTGACGCCGGGAAACGTGAGCCCCCGTCTCAAAGTCCCGGCATCGATTCCGCGTCCGGAGTACGTTGATAAGGAAGCTCCGGCCCCCTTCACCGGTTCCGAGGTCAAGTCCCCTGAAACCATCGAGAAGATCCGTGCAGCGTCCAAGATTGCTGCCCAGGCGATTGTGGAAGTCGGCAAGCACATCGCTCCGGGCATCACCACCGATGAGCTGGACCGGGTAGGCCACGAGTTCCTGCTTGACCACCATGCATACCCCTCCACCCTGGGCTACCGAGGCTTCCCCAAGTCGCTGTGCTCCTCCGTCAACGAGGTCATCTGCCACGGCATCCCGGACACCACGGTGCTCGAGGACGGCGACATCATCAACATTGACATCACCGCCTACATCAACGGCGTGCACGGTGACACCAACTGGACGTTCCTGGTGGGCGACGTGGACGTAGAGTCGCGGCTGCTGGTGGAACGCACTCAGGAGTCCCTGCGCCGGGCCATCAAAGCAGTCATGCCGGGACGGGAAATCAACGTCATCGGCCGGACCATCGAGTCCTACGCCAAGCGGTTCGGATACGGCGTGGTCCGTGACTTCACCGGCCACGGAGTGGGCGAAGCCTTCCACACCGGACTCATCATTCCCCACTACGACGCCGCGCCGGCCTACAGCCGGCTCATTGAACCGGGAATGGTGTTTACCATTGAGCCTATGCTCACTCTCGGCACCATTGAGTGGGACATGTGGGATGACAATTGGACAGTCCTCACCAAGGACCGCAAACGCACCGCCCAGTTTGAGCACACGCTGCTCGTGACGGATACCGGCGCCGAAGTTCTGACCCTCCCCTAACAGCGTCCACGACACGAGACAGACCTACCACTGGAGAACCATGGCGAAGAAGCACAAGACCAAGCACGGAGACGCACACGCTGTGATCGGCATTGATATTGGCGGCACCGGCATCAAGGGCGGCATTGTCGACCTCACCAAGGGCAAGCTGATCGGTGACCGTTTCCGCATTCCCACGCCGCAGCCGGCCACCCCGGAAGCCGTAGCCGGCGTCGTCGGCCAGATTGTTGCCGAGCTCTCCTCCCGTCCGGACGGCCCCGGGACCGAGGTCCCGATCGGCGTGACGTTCCCGGCGATCATCCAGCACGGCGTGGCCCGTTCCGCTGCCAACGTGGACAAGAGCTGGGTGGACACGGACGTCGATGCCCTGCTCACCAACGCGCTGAACCGCGAAGTGCAGGTCATGAACGACGCCGACGCTGCCGGTATGGCCGAAGCGCGCTACGGTGCCGGCCGCGGTGTCGACGGCACCGTCCTGATCATCACGCTGGGCACCGGCATCGGTTCGGCGCTCATTTCCAACGGCCAGCTTGTGCCCAACGCCGAGCTCGGCCACCTGGAGATTGACGGTGTGGACGCGGAAACGCGGGCCTCGGCCTCAGCCCGTGAACGCGACAACATCAGCTGGGAAGAATACGCGCAGCGCCTGCAGCGGTACTTCTCCCACGTGGAGTTCCTGTTCTCCCCGGACCTCTTTGTTGTGGGCGGCGGCATCTCCAAGCGCAGCGAGGACTTCCTGCCGCTGCTTGACCTGCGCACTCCCCTGGTCACGGCCAACCTGAAGAACAACGCCGGCATTGTGGGCGCCGCCCTGCAGGCTGCCCTGCATTTCGACTACATCAAGTAGGCCCTGCGGACCCACCGGCAGGAACATAGCGCGAAGCGGCGGCAGGATTACCTGCCGCCGCTTCGCTGTGCCGGAGGAGCTGCTGATGCTGTGCCGGTGTACCGAGGCCGCACACATCGGTTGTACAGATAACGGGGGTTCTCAGAGCCGGATAGGCGCATTATCTGTACAAGCTAATCTGTGCAAAAGAATCCGTACCAGCACATTTAGACGTGGGAGACAGTGGCCGCGTGCTGCCGGGAGCGAACGCCGCTTCAGCGTGCAGTGAGCGGCCGCTGCACTGACTCGGTGCGGGTCTGGGGATTCAGGGAGTCCTCGCGCAGCACCGCGATGGCTGCTTCAAAGTCCTCCAGTGAATCGAACGCCTGGTAGACGCTCGCAAACCGCAGGTAAGCCACCTGGTCCAGCTTCTTGAGGGGCTTCAGGATGGCCAAACCCACCTCATGGGCGTCAATCTCCGCCACTCCGCTGGCACGGATGGATTCCTCCACTTCCTGTGCCAGCATGGCCAGGTCATCTTCGCTGACCGGCCGGCCCTGGCAGGCCTTGCGTACGCCGTTGATAACCTTGCCGCGGCTGAACGGTTCCCCCACTCCGGAGCGCTTGATGACACTCAGGCTGGTGGTCTCCACGGTGCTGAAACGGCGCCCGCAGTCGGGGCATTGGCGGCGTCGGCGGATGGCGGAGCCGTCGTCGGCGAGGCGGCTGTCCACTACGCGCGAATCAGCGTTGCGGCAGAACGGACAATACATCCGGTGTCCTTTCGCTGGCGTTCAGGGCCCGGGACAGCATCTGCGATGACTGCTGCATCACAGAGAAGCTCGGTTCAGCCGGCACGGCGCCGGCTGCGCACTCATTCTAGGGCCGCAGGCCGGTCAGCACCAATTGCAACCCCCACATGTTGTACCTGCTGGTACTACATGTGGGGGTTGCGGCTCCAAGTGTCAGGAGGAAAAACGGACCGATACGGCGTCGCCGTGGGCCGGAAGGTCCTCGGCCTGTGACAGGGCGACAACATGCCCGCTCACTTCCTCCAGTGCGGCGCGGTCATAGTTGATGACCTGTATAGCGTGCATGAAGGTGGTGACATTCAGTCCCGAAGAGAAGGCAGCGGTTCCGGCGGTGGGCAGCACGTGGTTGGATCCGGAGCAGTAATCGCCGAGGCTCACGGGGCTGTAGTTGCCGACAAAGATGGCGCCGGCACTCGTGATGCGGGCAGCAATGTCTGCAGCGTTGGCGGTTTGAACTTCCAGGTGTTCGGCTCCGTAGGCGTTGCAGACGGCAATGCCCTGCTCCAGGTCATCCACCAGGATGGTTCCGGACTGGGGACCGGAAAGGGCGGTGGCCACCCGTCCGCTGTGCCGGGTCGCCGGAACCTGGCGGCTCAGTTCCTCTCGGACCCGCTCCGCCAGATCCGGAGAATCGGTAACGAGGACAGAGGCCGCATTGGGATCGTGTTCGGCCTGGCTGATAAGGTCCGCGGCCACCAGCCTGGCATCCGCACCCCCGTCGGCGAGGATGGCAATCTCCGTGGGACCGGCTTCGGCGTCAATGCCCACCACTCCCTTGACCAGGCGCTTGGCGGTGGCCACGTAAACGTTGCCCGGCCCGGTCACCACGTCCACCGGCTCCAGTTCCGGGTTATCGCCGGAGGCCGGAACACCGTAGGCAAAGGCGGCAATGGCCTGGGCGCCGCCCATGGCGTACACCTCTTCAATGCCCAGGAGTTCAGCCGCGGCCAGAATGGTCGGGTGCGGCAAACCGCCGAAGAACCGCTGCGGCGGCGAAGCCAGGGCGAGCGAGGAAACACCGGCGGCCTGGGCGGGGATCACGTTCATGATCACCGAGGACGGGTACACCGCCAGTCCGCCGGGGACGTAGAGGCCCACCCGGTTAACGGGAAGCCATTTCTGGCTGACGGTGGCTCCGGGACCGATCTGCAGGTCGGTGTCCCGCGGGCGCTGGGCCTCGGCGAAGAGCCGGGCACGCCGGATGGATTCCTCCAGGGCGGCGCGGATCGTGGGATCCAACTGCTCCAGGGCTTCCTTCAGTGCCGCACGGGGAACCAGCGGGCAGTCCCGCTCCACATGGTCAAAACGAGCGGCCAGTTCAGCGAGTGCTTCATAACCGCGGGAGCGGACATCGGCAATGATGGCGGCAACCGCATCCGAAGCCACATCCGTGGTGGTCTCCGCGCGCGGCATCGCGTGCTTGAGTCCGGCCGGCGTCAGATGCTGACCGCGCAGGTCGATGGTGCCGAAGGAAACGAAGACGGGGTCTGAGCTGGAAGGAGGAATCACGTTTCCCAGTCTACCTAAGCACCCGTTCTTCCGCCGATGGCTGCCGGTCCGTTACGGTGCCGGGAGCGGCCCGGGTGCAGTGAGGCTCTGCCACGTCATGGCAACAAGGTTCAACTGCGGAAGATGACTGCCGCCGCCGGCAATTTGTTCGTTCAGCAGGCCGCAGTAGACCGCAAGCAGCACCCGTGACAGCTCCGCGGGATCGACCGTAAAGACGGCATTGTGGGCGGCCGCAATCCGAACCAGCGCTGCGGTGACGGTATCGGCCAGCATCTTCCGCTGCCCGTCGACGACGGCGGCCGGCTCCACTCCGCCGGAGTGCAGCCACTGATCCAGCTGGCTGTTCAGCCGTTCCGCAAGCTGCCGGATGTGCTCCTCGTACATGGCGAGCGCAGGATCGGTCTTGCTGGCGAAGTTGCTGTAGAACGCTCCCCGCGTGAAGCCGGCCGCAGCACACAGCTCCTCGACGCTGGCTGCTTCTATCCCCTTCTCCGCAAACACCTCCGCCGAGGAGGACAGCAGGCGGCTGCGGGTGGCGGTCCGCGATCTTCTGGAGGGTCCGGCGTCGGACTCAGCGCCCATGGTCATCCTCTTTCCTGCAGGTGCATTCCGCATCTTGCCCGCATGTCCACGTCTACTCCCGTCCGCCCCCGGCACTCTGCCCGCCCGGCACCGCGGCAACCTCACCGTACAGAGCGCCGATGTTCTGGCTTCTTCCCATGGTTGTGGTCATCGTGCTTGCCGCAACCGGCACGGGTCTGTACATGGGCGGCCTGGCTAACCCAACAGCGCATTTGTCGCACTTCCCGGTGGCGATTGCCAACCAGGACTCCGGCACTGAGCCAGCAGCGGCAGAGGGGAGGCAACTGCCCGGCCCACCGTCACGGTGTACACCGATCCGTTGGCCGGTGCCCTGGCCGCACGGCTGGCTTCGGAGATTGTCGAGCCGGCCCTGGAGCAGGCCAGCACGTCCATAGGTGCACAGCTCACCATTGCAGCAGGCGACGCCGAAGAACAGGCACGCACCGCAGTGGAACAGCAGCTGACGGCCTCACAGAATGAGCAGGCGCGCCAGACGCAGGCCGCGGCAGCCAAGGCGGGCCCGGCCACGGAAGCCTTCGCCAAAGAGCTTGCCCGGCAGCAGGCCGGAACACCTGCGGCCCTGGCAGACCAGCTGGCGCCCAGCGTCAGCGCGTCCGCTGCCGTCCTGCTGCAGGATCCACTGCAGATCAACTCCACCACGTACCATCCCGTGGAGGAGGGCACGGCACTGGGCATGGGCTCCTTCTACTACGCGATCTGCTCCTGGTCCTGGGGCTCACCGGGTCCATCGGCGTGAATGTGCTCGTGGACGGGCGGGTGGGGATGACGCCGCTGGAGATGGGTCCGGCCTTCATGGAGTCCCGGCGGATGAGCCTCTCCCGGTGGAAGACCCTGCTGATTAAGTGGGGAATCTTTGTCACCGCTGCTGCACCGGCCGCCGCCGTGGTGATGTGGGTGGCCTCCGCCGCAGGCGTTCCCCTGCCCAACGGCGGAACGCTCTTCCTCATCAGTTGGCTGGCCATGGCCGCGGTGTCGGCAGCAGTGTTTGCGCTGTTGACGCTCTTCGGCAACGCCGGGCTGCTGGTCTCGATGGTCTACCTGGTGCTTATGGGGCTGCCGTCATCGGGAGCCGTGGTGCCGCTGGAGGCCCTGCCCGGATTCTTCCGGGCCATTGCGCCCTGGGAGCCGCTGCACCCCATCGCCGGCGCCGTCCGCGCGGTCCTGTACTTCGGGTCGGGCAGTGACACGGGGCTCGGCGGCCATGTGCTGGCACTGATGCTGATCCTGGTCATTTCGCTGGCCGTCGCCTTCCTGGCCGGCGCCGGCTATGACAAGTGCTTTGGCTGCCGCGGAACTCCAAAGGCAGCTGCCGCAGCCGTCTAAGGTTGGTGCATCAAAAAGACCTCCGGCTGGCGGGCTCATCAGAGCCGCCAACCCGGAGGTCTTTCAGTTACGGGGTTCGCCCGGCGGTGCCGGGCCTAGACATCCAGGCAGGCCGGGCCGAGCAGTACCTTCAGATCACCGAACAACGACGGCGTGGGGTTCACGCGCATGTCAACGCCCAGTTTCATGACTTCCACGGTGCGGGATCCGTTGAGCCTGATCTGCACCTCGGAGGTGCCGGGATGCGTGCGGAGCACGTCCCCGAGCTGGGTTACCACGGTTTCCGTGGCCTTGTAGGTGGCCATGGAGATGACCACCGGCCCGGAATGGCCCTCACTCAGGTCCGGAACGGTGAGCTCCTGCGCGTTCAGGGTGACGGCACCGTCGTCGCGCCGCTGGAGCCGGCCGCGGACCACCACAATGAGGTCCTCGGCCAGGACTGCGGCAATCGGGCCGTACACCTGGCCGAAGAACATGACTTCCATGGAGCCGGCCAGGTCCTCGATCTCGCACCGGGCGTAGGCGTTGCCGCTGTTCTTGGCAATCCTGCGCTGCAGCGAGGTGATCATGCCGGCAATGGTGACAATGGCGCCGTCGGGCGGGCCTTCCTCTCCCACAATGTTCGTGATGGACGAATCCGCGTGCTGGCTGAGGATGCCCTCAAGGCCCTGCAGCGGATGGTCCGAGACGTACAGGCCCAGCATGTCCCGCTCGAAGGACAGCTTGTCCTTTTTCTCCCACTCCGGCAGGTCCGGAATCTCGATGCTGATCGAGTCTTCCGGCTCCTGGTCCGCAATCGCGGCAAAGAGGTCAAACTGGCCCACGGCTTCGTTGCGCTTGAGGACGACGACGGAATCGATCGCCTCTTCGTGGATCATCGCCAGCGGACGCCGCGCGTGGCCCATCGAGTCAAAAGCGCCGGCCTTGATCAGGGATTCGATGGTGCGCTTGTTGCAGACCACCGCAGGGACCTTCATCAGGAAGTCCTTGAAGTTGGTGAACGCTCCCTTTTCCTCGCGGGCGGACACCATGGACTGCACCACGTTGGCGCCGACGTTGCGGATGGCCCCCATGCCAAAGCGGATGTCCTTGCCGACCGGGGTGAAGTTCACGGACGATTCATTCACGTCCGGCGGCAGCACCGTGATGCCCATCTTGCGGCATTCGTTCAGGTACATGGCCAGCTTGTCCTTGTCATCACCCACGGAGGTGAGCAGGGCGGCCATGTATTCGGCCGGATACTGCGCCTTCAGGTAGGCAGTCCAGTAGGAGACGACGCCGTAGGCCGCCGAGTGCGCCTTGTTGAAGGCGTAGTCGGAGAACGGCAGCAGGATGTCCCAGAGCGCCTTGATGGCCGCCTCCGAGTAGCCGCGGTCGATCATGCCCTGGTGGAATCCGGCGTACTGCTTGTCCAGCTCGGATTTCTTCTTCTTACCCATGGCACGGCGCAGAATGTCGGCCTGGCCAAGGCTGAATCCGGCCACCTTCTGGGCGATGGCCATCACCTGCTCCTGATAGACAATCAGGCCGTAGGTGGTGCCCAGGATCTCCGCCAGCGGTTCCTCAAGCTCCGGATGGATCGGAGTGATTTCCTGCTGTCCGGTTTTGCGCAGGGCGTAGTTGGTGTGCGAATTCGCACCCATGGGGCCCGGCCGGTACAGGGCGATGACGGCGGAAATATCTTCGAAGTTGTCAGGGCGCATGCTCTTGAGCAGCGACCGCATGGGCCCGCCGTCGAGCTGGAACACGCCGAGGGTGTCGCCGCTGGCCAGGAGGTCGTAGGCTTCCTTCAGATCCAGCGGCAGGTCTTCCAGGACCAGGTCCTCGCCGCGGTTGTTCTTGATGTTCTCCACGGCGTCGGAGACGATCGTCAGGTTCCGCAGGCCCAAGAAGTCCATCTTGATCAGCCCCAGGCCTTCGCAGGTCGGGTAGTCAAACTGCGTAATGACCTGTCCGTCCTGGTCACGGCGCATGATCGGAATAATGTCGATCAGCGGGTCCGAGGACATGATGACGCCGGCGGCGTGGACGCCCCACTGCCGCTTCAGGCCTTCCAGGCCCAGCGCCGTCTCGAAGACGCGCTGGGAGTCGGGGTCCGTGCGCAGCAGTTCGCGCAGCTCTTCAGCCTCGCCGTAGCGCTTGGCGTCCTTGTTGTGCACATCCTGCAGGGACAGGCCCTTGCCCATGACGTCCGGCGGCATGGCCTTGGTCAGCCGCTCCCCCACGGAGAACGGATAACCCATCACCCGGGAGGAGTCCTTCAGCGCCTGCTTGGCCTTGATGGTGCCGTAAGTGACAATCATGGCCACGCGCTCGTCGCCGTACTTCTCGGTGACGTAGTGGATCACTTCGGAGCGGCGCCGATCATCGAAGTCGACGTCGAAGTCAGGCATGGAAACACGGTCCGGGTTCAGGAACCGCTCAAAGATCAGGCCGTGCTGCAGCGGATCCAGATCCGTGATGCCCATGGCGTACGCCGCCATGGAACCGGCGCCGGAGCCTCGGCCGGGACCTACGCGGATGCCGTTGGCCTTGGCCCAGTTGATGAAGTCG
Source organism: Arthrobacter sp. TJ-58 (assembly GCF_058269295.1). NCBI lineage: Bacteria > Bacillati > Actinomycetota > Actinomycetes > Micrococcales > Micrococcaceae > Arthrobacter > Arthrobacter sp. TJ-58. Next base: position 90,895 of record NZ_JBZCNM010000001.1, on the reverse strand, counting down.
GCCACCACCAGGAAGTAGCCCGGGAAACCCATCTGGGCGATGATGCCCACTTCATAGTCGGCACGCTTGCGGACGGCGTCCGTGATGCCGTTGGGGTAGCGGCGGTGCAGGCCCGTTTCAACTTCCTTGACGAACCAGGACTCCTCATTTTCGCCTTCCGGGCAGGGGAAGCGCGGCATGTAGTTGGCATTGGTGTTGAATTCGACGTCGCACCGCTCGGCGATGAGCAGGGTGTTGTCGCAGGCGTCCGGGTAGTCGCGGAAGATGGCCCGCATTTCCGCCGGAGACTTCAGGTAGAACTCGTCGGCGTCGAACTTGAAGCGCTTGGGGTCCGCGAGGGAGGAACCGGACTGCACACACAGCAGCGCGGCGTGCGCGGAGGCGTCCTCAGCGTGCGTGTAGTGCAGGTCATTGGTGGCAACCAGCGGCAGCTGCAGCTCGCGGGCCAGCTTGATCAGGTCCGCCTGGACGTTGCGCTCGATGTCCAGCCCGTGGTCCATCAGCTCGCAGAAGAAGTTGTCTTTCCCGAAGATGTCCCGGAAGTCCGAGGCTGCCTGGACGGCTTCCTTGTACAGGCCCAGGCGCAGCTTGGTCTGGACCTCGCCGGAGGGGCAGCCGGTGGTGGCGATGAGGCCCTTGCCGTACGTCTGGAGCAGGTCCCGGTCCATGCGCGGCTTGTAGAGGAATCCTTCAAGGGACGCCAGGGAGGACATCCGGAAGAGGTTGTGCATGCCCTCGGTGGTCTCGGACCACATGGTCATGTGCGTGTAGGCGCCGGCGCCCGAGACGTCGTTGCGTCCGCCGTCGCCCCATTTCACGCGGGTCTTGTCCGCCCGTGCCGTACCGGGCGTCAGGTAGGCCTCCACGCCGACGATCGGTTTGATGCCGGCGTTGCGGGCCTTGTTCCAGAAGTCGAAGGCCCCGAACACGAAACCGTGGTCGGTGGTGGCCACGGCGTTCATGCCCAGCTCCTCAGCGTGGCTGAAGAGATCCGTCAGGCGGGCCGCACCGTCCAGCATGGAGTACTCGGTGTGGTTGTGAAGATGGACAAACGATTTCGAAGAAGTTGCTGAAGCCACCGAACTATTCTAGGCCCGGGCGGCGCGGGCACCGGACGGCACGCCGCCCGGTGCCCCGGCATGTGCTCAGTGCCTCAGACGTCCCCGCGCTGCAGGGCGTCCAGCGCGTACTGGAGGTCCTGGGGATATTCGCTGATGACTTCCACTCGTTCACCGCTGCCGGGGTGGGTAAACGCCAGCTTCCGGGCATGCAGCCACTGCCGGGTGAGGCCCAGCTCGGCTGCGAGCTTGGCTTCCGCGCCGTAGGTGAGATCTCCGGCACAGGGATGGCGCAGCGCGGAGAAATGGACGCGGATCTGGTGCGTGCGCCCGGTCTCCAGGTGGACTTCCACCAGGGAGGCCTTTCCGAAGGCTTCCAGCACCTCATAGTGGGTGACGGAGGGGCGGCCGCCTTCCAGCACGGCAAAGCGCCAGTCATAGGAAGGGTGGCGGCCGATCGGCGCGTCGATGGTGCCGCGCAGCGGATCCGGCAGCCCTTGAACCACGGCGTGGTACATCTTCTCCACGGTCCGCTCCTTGAAGGCCTGCTTCAGCAGCGTGTAGGCGTGTTCGGTCTTGGCCACCACCATGGCACCGGACGTTCCCACGTCCAGGCGGTGGACGATGCCCTGCCGTTCCGGGGACCCGGAGGTGGAAATGCGGTAGCCGGCAGCGGCCAGACCGCCCACCACGGTGGGGCCCACCCAGCCCGGTGAGGGGTGCGCAGCCACGCCCACGGGCTTGTCGATGACCACAAAATGTTCGTCGTCCGCCAGGATCTTCAGGCCCTCCACCGGCTCGACGACGACGGCGAGCGGGTCGCGCAGTTCCGGAATATCCACGGCCACCCGGTCTCCCGCGGAGAGCCGGTCAGACTTGTCCAGCGGCCGGCCCCCCTTGCTGAAGTAGCCGTCGGTGAACCAGGCGGCGGCGGCGGAGCGTGAGACTTCCAGGAGTTTGGCGAGGACCGCGTCGGCGCGTTTGCCGTCGGCGTCGTCAGGAATCGAAAGGACGGTGTGGATCTCGTTCATTTGTTGCTTTCGCCGTTCGTTGTATCTGTGGTGCCGGTTTCCCGTGCAGGTGTTGCTGTTCCGCCCTCGACGGCGGGGCCGGAACCCTGCGCTGCCTCCGCCGCAGGATCCTGTTTTGTCTCGGAGGGGGTCCGCTGTCCGTCCATGCCCACTCCCCGAAGGGTCAGCAGGCAGACCAGGATTACGCCGCAGACCACGCAGGAATCGGCAATGTTGAAGATGGCGAAGTTGGGCAGCGCGATAAAGTCCACCACGTGTCCCTGGCCGAACGAGGGTTCACGGAACAGCCGGTCCGTGAGGTTCCCCATCGCTCCGCCCAGAACCAGGCCCAGGGCAACGGCCCAGGATACGGACCGGACCTTGAGCATGAGGTAGATCAGGAAGGCGCAGACAGCGACCATGATGATGGTGAACACCCAGGTGTGGTCGGTGCCGATGGAGAAGGCGGCGCCGGGGTTGAGGATGTAGTGCCACCGCAGGACGGGAGGCAGAACGTCCGTGACTTCGCCCAGGCGCATGGTGCTCTCCACCCACCATTTGGTGAGTTGGTCAATGCCCAGTCCCAGAACGGCACAACCTGCCATGAGCAGGGCATAACCGGACCAGGCCGGGCGGACATGCGCGCCGGGACCGCCTGCGGCACTTGCGGCCACGGGTTCCTCAGAAGATTTAGTCATGGTGCTTTCATTCGTTGGGTCGCTTCACCGGGGACGCCGGGGCGCCAAGACAACGGGCCGGCGGACCGGGGCGTCCCGGCCAGCCGGCCCGTGCATATTTTCAGTTTAGTGCACCCGTGGTGCCCTGGTTCCGCAGGTTAGGCGTCAGCCGTCTCTGAAGCAACGGTGCCGCTGGCGTCCAGGTCACGCAGCTGGCCTTCAATGTAGGCCTTCAAGCGTGAACGGTAGTCGCGCTCGAAACCGCGCAGCTGCTCGACCTTGCGCTCCAGGGTAGCCTTCTGCTGTTCCAGGCTGTTGAGGATCTTGGCGCTCTTGTCCTCGGCATCGGTGATGAGGCCGGTGGCTTCGAGCTGCGCTTCAGCGATGATCTTGTCGCGCTGCTCAACGCCGGCGCCGACGTAGTCGTCATGCATCTTCTGGGCCATGGCGAGAATTCCGGCGGCGGTCTCCGTCTCGCTGACGGCACTTGCAGAAGTGCCGGCAGCAGGTGCGGAAGCCGCAGCAGCCGGAGCCGCAGGCTTGGACGTGGCCGTGGAGGTCTGCGCAGCCGCAGCCTTGGACCCATCGGAGTTGGCAGGCTCGGCCTTGACCGAACCCGACTTCTTCTCTTCCTTGACCGGCGCCGTGACCTGTCCGGTCTTGGCAGCGGCCGAAACCGGTGCGGGAACGGAGCTTTCGCTCTTGGTGCCTGCTGAAGTTCCACTCTTGGAACCGGCAACGCATTCAGCGAGCTGGGTGCGGAGGTCTTCATTCTCTGCGTTCAGGCGGCGGAGCTCAATCACGATCTCATCAAGGAAATCGTCAACCTCGTCCTGATCGTAGCCCTCACGGAACTTGGTCGGCTGGAACCGCTTATTAACAACATCTTCTGGCGTCAGAGCCATCTGGTCACCTCACACTGGTTTATAAGATTCGCCTGCGAGTCAGGCAGACGGTTCTACGTACAGAATCCAACGAACATAAATTCCAAGGAGACTTATTGCTTTTCACAGTATATCTGCCGGGTGGGGAATGCTAACGTCCGCCGGATTGAGGCTGCTGCTAGGCGATGCCGTTGGCTACGACCGCTTTGGCGATCGCCACTACGATGAACAGCACAATGAAGGCCAGGTCCAGCGAAATTCCGCCGAGCCGCAACGGGGGGATGAACCTGCGCAACAGGCGGATCGGCGGATCGGTGACACCGTAGATAGCCGAGGCCAGAACCAGTGCGGGACCTTTCGGACGCCACTGGCGCGCGAAGATCTGCACTGCGTCGTAAACAATCCTCAGTATCAGGGCAAACTGAAAGAGCACCAGCAGGACATACAGCAGGGAAAAAATAATACTCACGCGTGTGGTTTCGTTTCCGGGGAAGCCTCAGCGTTCCGCAGTGACCCCGCTGCTGCGGGGATGCGGTCAGCTCTGATTGAAGAATGCCGACTGGGATTCGCTGACCTTTTTGTCATCTCCCAACACCTCCACGTAGGACGGCGACAGGAGAAAGACTTTGTTGGTCACGCGCTCAATGCTACCGCGCAGGCCAAAGACCAGACCAGCAGAGAAATCGACAAGACGCTTTGCATCCGCTTCACCCATGTCGGTGACGTTCATGATGACGGGGATGCCGTCGCGAAAGCTCTCACCGATGATCTTGGCGTCGTTGTAGGAACGGGGATGGACTGTGGTGATCTGGCGCAAGCCATCCACTTCCTCTCGGGATGACTGAACTCGTTTGATGGGGGTGACCGGGGCGCGGTATTCTTCGACGGCAGTCCGTGCCACGGGTGCGGCGGCGGGCTCGGCCTCTTCGGACCGCTCGGCACGTTCGACGCGCTCAGTCCGCTCGTAGTCGGGGACATACTCCTCGGTGCTGCGCACCGGAGCTTCCCGCTGGCTCTTCTGCTCAGACTCGTAGGGCTCTTCACCGTCGGCAAGCCCAAGATAGATCATTGTCCTGCGCATTGCGCCAGCCATGGTTGCTCCTTCATAAAACTTCAGCGCCGTAGCACCCGTCTCTCGCCAAATGAGAGACTTACTTCCAATAAACGCTACCGCACCGGGGGGCGCTGCCCCAGAATATCGGAGCCGACCCTCAGGTGTGTCGCCCCGTGCGCCAGTGCGGCTTCCAGATCACCGCTCATGCCGGCAGAGATCGCACCTGCTTCCGGGTGATTTCTGCGCAGCTGGCCGGACAACTCCTTGAGCGAGGCAAAGGCTTCCTCCGGGTCAGCCCCCAGCGGGGCCACGGCCATCAGGCCGGCCAGCCGCAGTCCCGGAGCGGCGGCCACCGCTTCGGCCAAAAGAGGGATCTCGCCGGGCTGCGCTCCCCCGCGTCCGGCTGCGGACGGCGTTCCGTCGCCGGCACCGGCGGCTTCCGGTGTCCTCAGGTCCACCTGGAGAAAGCACTCCAGCGCGTCCCGGTGCGGCAGCCCTGCGGCGTCGCGGCGCTGCTGTTCGCCGGCCATCGCCTTGCCCAGTGCCCGGACGAGCGAGTCCCGGTCCACCGAGTGCACGGCGGCGGCGTAACGGACCACTGATTTGGCCTTGTTGGTTTGCAGCTGCCCGATGAAATGCCAGTTCAGGGGCAGGCCGGCCGTGGCCTCAGCCTTGGCGGCGGCTTCCTGGTCCTTGTTCTCTCCGACGTCCGTGACGCCCAGGCCGGCCAGCAGCTCCACGTCGCTGGCCGGGAAGTACTTGGTGACCACAATCAGGGTGGGCGCGGCCCGGCCGTGCACAGCTGACTGAATGCGCGTGCGCACCCGGTCCAGCCGAGCTGCGAGTTCAGCGGATCGCTCCGCAGCGGTGGTGCTGTTCGTCATGGGCTCATCTCCAAATGAGGCCGGCGAAGCGCCCTGCGGCGCTGCTGCGGCGGTGCGAGTAGAGGTCATCCGATTCCAGGGTGCATCCGCCGACGCGCAGAACATCCACATCCAACTCCCCCAGCTGCGCCTGGGCGCCGGCCGGCAGGTCCAGGGCAGGCGTGCCCCATCGGGTGCGTGAGCGAACTGCCGGAAGGATTTCGGCTGCCTCCTCCAGCATGGCCGGGGGAACCTCGTAGCAGGATCCGCAGACAGCGGGTCCAATCCAGGCCTGCAGGCTGAGCGCACCGGCTGCACGCATCTCCTGCACGGTGTTCGTCAGGATGCCGGTCAGCAAACCGCGCCGGCCGGCGTGCGCGACGGCGGTTACCACCCCGGTGCCGGATCGGCCGGCCAGGACCACGGGGACGCAGTCGGCCACCATGACAGCCAGCGGCACCGAGCCGTCCGGGCTCAGCAGCGCGTCCGCCGTGGGGGCATCCACGGCCGGACCCTTCGCAGCAGAGACATCCCCTTCGGATGACAGCGGGGAGGAATCGGTACCGGGCGTCCGCAATCCGGGAACAGTTGCGACCAGATTGGAATGCACCTGGTTCATGAACGCCAGCGAACCGGCGGGAACGTCCATGTGCTGCTCAAGCGCCGCCCTGCGGCGTCGAACCAGCGCCGGATCGTCCCCGACATGCAAAGCGAGGTTGCCCGCCGCCGTATTGGTGAACGCGACCGTCAGACCGTCACCGGCCTGTGCCTGCCACCAAAACATTGTCGAACAACCTCGCTGCTGTGTGTTGGCCGGACTGCTGTCCGGACCGGGTGCTACTTCAGGAAGTCAGGGACATCCAGGTCATCGTTCCGGCCCGTGGAGAGGTCGGACTCAACGACTGCCGGCAGGTCTACGTCAAAACCTGCATCGGCGGGAACATCAGTGTGCTGGGTGGGGCGCTGCGACCATGCCGAAAGTCCGGCGGAAGCAGGCGCAGCACCGGCATAGCCGACGGCGGGAGCGCTGGCCGGCGGTGCAACCGGCTCGGCCGGCTTGTGCGAGATCGGCTGGGACGTTACGTCCACCTGATCGAATCCGGCAGCAATGACGGTGACCCGTGCTTCGTCACCCAGGGCGTCGTCAATGACGGCACCGAAGATGATGTTGGCTTCGGGGTGCGCCACTTCCTGGACCAGGCGGGCGGCCTCGTTGATCTCGAACAGACCGAGATCGGAGCCGCCCTGGATGGACAGCAGCACACCGTGTGCGCCGTCAATCGAGGCTTCCAGCAGAGGAGAAGCGATGGCCAGCTCGGCAGCCTTGACCGCGCGGTCCTCTCCCCGTGCCGAACCGATACCCATGAGGGCCGAACCGGCACCCTGCATGACGGACTTCACGTCGGCAAAGTCGAGGTTGATCAGGCCCGGAGTGGTGATGAGGTCGGTGATGCCCTGAACACCGGAAAGCAGCACCTGGTCTGCGGAACGGAAGGCGTCCAGCATGGACACGTTGCGGTCGCTGATGGAAAGCAGGCGGTCATTGGGGATGACGATGAGCGTGTCGACTTCCTCGCGCAGCGTGTCGATGCCCGATTCAGCCTGATTGGAGCGGCGGCGGCCTTCGAAGGTGAAGGGGCGCGTCACCACACCGATGGTCAGGGCACCGAGGGAACGGGCGATGCGGGCCACAACGGGCGCGCCGCCGGTACCGGTTCCGCCGCCCTCGCCTGCGGTCACGAAGACCATGTCCGCTCCGCGCAGGACCTCTTCGATTTCTTCGGCGTGATCCTCGGCGGCCTTGCGGCCCACCTCGGGATCCGCACCGGCGCCCAGGCCGCGCGTGAGTTCGCGTCCGACGTCGAGCTTCACGTCGGCGTCACTCATCAGCAGTGCCTGTGCGTCGGTGTTGATGGCGATGAACTCCACGCCGCGGAGTCCCACGTCGATCATCCGATTTACGGCGTTCACGCCACCGCCGCCGATGCCGACGACCTTGATGACGGCCAAGTAATTCTGCGGTGCTGCCACGTCCTGTGTCCCTTGTTCGAATCTGTGCAACTGATCATTGGGTGGCCGGAGTATTTCCGGCCGAAAAACCTTGAACCTGACCTGCAACCTTCAGTCCGGAAGTCTAAGCTTCTGGTTGAAGGTTATAGTTATGTCAAGTAATGCTCTACCTGTGACGCTATGGGGCTGACCCCCGTTGTGCAATTACCTCTGCCGCGTGTCGGAATTTTCTTTCCCGCAGGAGGTGAAAATCACCGTGTCACAGGAGCAGTGGGGGTGCTGACGTCGAAGACGCGGACCGGAGGGTCCTTTTCCGGCATCTGCAGCAGGGCTTCCACAGCGCGCGCCTTGGCCACATTGGCTTCGGCGCTCCCCCAGAATACCGTCTGTCCGTTGAGGAGCTTAAGTTCCACTGAATCAACCGACGACGCCGAAGCGTGGTCCAGCTCCGCAAGCACCTTCTCCGGAAGAACGGACAGCACCGAGGTCACAGTGCTGAAGACGGCACTGTTCACGGCCTCGGTCCCCCCGTCGATCAGCGGCAGCCGCGCCTGCGTCCGGTTGGCAGCCGAACCGATGACCCTGCCCTCCTGGTCAATCAGCAGAAACTCCGTGCCGCTCTGCAGGACAGCCACCGGAACACGTTCGGCAATGGTCACCTCAATCTCATGCGGCGGCTTGGCAACAACGTGCACCCCGGCCACCTCGGGCCGGTCGGCCAGGAGCGCGGCGACGTCGTCATCACCGACGGTGGTCAGGGGCCGGCCCATCAAGGGCTGCAGGGAACTGTTGACCTGTTCCTCGGACAGCAGGGAAATCCCCTGCACGGTCACTGTCTTCAGCGCCAGTGCCGGAGACAGGAACAGGAAGGCCAGGAACGCGGCAACCACGACCAGCACGGAGACGACGGAGATGATGAGCCAGCGACGGCGCCGGCGGACCGGCGGCTCGGGAAAAGCCAAAACGGTTGCGGTGACGGTGTCCGGCGCAGCCGTATCGGTCGCAGTCCGGGAATAGCCGTTGTCCGGGCCGGCTGCTGACCCCGAAGACGCCGCTGACCCCGAAGACAAGGAAGAGCCGGCGGCCCGCTGAGGGGTCCTCCCCCGGGACTCCGGCTCGCCGTGTCCGGAACGGCGCCCGTTCTCCGTGCCGCCCCCGGCGGATACCGCACGGGTGGTATCGGCCTTGGGCCGGCGCGGTTTCCGGCTAACCACGGGAGACCTGCCGTGGCACCGGCTGAGCTTCGGCAGCGCCGGCGGTGCCGGCGTCGTCCGTATCAGCGGCGGTGCCAGCTGCAGCTGTTTCAGCCAGCTCGCGGACCAGGACGGCACCAAACCGGGTGACGTCTCCGGCTCCCACCGTCAGGATGATGTCTCCGGGCTCGGCGCGGCGGCAGATATCCCGCACGGCCTGGTCCGCATCCGGGGCATAGCCTCCGGGCCGGTTCACCCGTGAGGTGATCAGTTCGCTGGTAACTCCGGGCACCGGGTCCTCCCGGGCGGCATAGATGTCCAGTACGGCAACGCTGTCCGCAAGTTCCAGCGCGGAGGCGAATTCCGCGGCAAAAGCCTGCGTCCGGCTGAACAGGTGCGGCTGGAACAGGACGTGCACCCGGTGGTCTCCGGCAACGGTCCGTGCCGCTTCCAGTGCTGCCACCAGCTCGGTGGGATGGTGCGCGTAGTCGTCAAAGACCCGCACCCCGCGCTCGGCACCCTTGGCTTCGAAGCGGCGGGCGGCACCGGAGAAGACCGACAGTCCGGCTGCGGCCAGGGCCGGATCGACGCCCAGCCCGAGTCCCACGGCGAAGGCGGCGGCCGCGTTGCGGATATTGTGCGCGCCGGGCACCAGGAGCCGCAGTTCCTGCTCGCACTCCAGCCCGTCAAGGCTGAAGCGGAGCACAGACACGGAACCGCTGGACAGCGGGCGCGTATCAGTAATCCGGATGTCGGCATTTTCGCTGTAACCGTAGGTGCGCACCCGCGCGGCACCGGAGCGGCGCACCACGTCCGCAGCTCCGGGGTCATCGGCACAGGCCACCAGCAGGCCGTCCGCCGGCAGGAGCCGGACAAACTTGTCAAAGGAAGCGAAGACCGCTTCCTCGGTGCCGTAGTGGTCCAGATGGTCGGCTTCAACGTTGGTGATCACGGTGATGCGCGGCTGGTAATTCAGGAAGGAGCCGTCGGATTCATCGGCTTCAGCCACAAACACGCTGCCGCTGCCGAAGGCCGCATTGACTCCCAGGGCGGCAACGTCGCCGCCGATGGCGAAGGAGGGATCAAGCCCGGCTTCGCGCAGCAGGACGGTCACCATGGCGGTGGTGGTGGTTTTGCCGTGGGTTCCGGCAACGGCCACCACATCCTGGGTCCCCATGGCTGCGGCGAGGGCCACCGAGCGGTGGATGACCCGCAGGCCGAGCTCGCGGGCGGCAGCCAGTTCAGGATTTTCGGCCCGGATGGCGGTGGAGACCACCACGGTGTCAGCGCCCTGCACATTTGCTGCCTTCTGGCCCACGAACACGGTGGCGCCCAGGGCTTCCAGGGCGCGCAGCCCGGGCGAATCCCGGGAATCGGAGCCGGAAACTTTCATTCCCTGGCCAATCATGACCCGGGCGACGGCGGACATGCCGGCACCGCCGAGCCCGATGAAATGCACCCGTCCCAGGTCCTGGAGCTTCAGCGTGCTCATGCGCGTGACCTTACGTTTGCGTCGAGAATGAATTCCGCCATCCGGCGGTCGGCATCACGGATGCCTTCGGCCGCCGAAGCGGCTGACATGGCGTCCAGCGCAGCCGGATCGGCCAGCAGAGGTATCAGCTTGTCCGAGATCCATGCTCCCGTGAAGAGTGCATCGGAAACCACCAGTGCTCCCCCTGCCGCCACAAGGCCGGCTGCATTCAGCGCCTGTTCTCCGTTTCCGTGCGGCAGCGGCACCAGGACTGCGGGCAGGCCCACGGCACTGATTTCGCACACCGTGCCGGCGCCGGAGCGGGCCAGCAGCAGGTCCGCGGCGGCGTAGGCCTGTTCCATGCCGTCCACGTATTCGACCTGGCGATAGAACGGTGCAGCCAGCAATCCGCCGTCGGCCGCCTTCAGCTGCTTGCCGCGGCCGGTGATGTGCAGGGTTTGGATGCCGGCCGCAGCGAGGGCGGGAAGCGCCTCTTCCACGGCCCGGTTAATGCTGGCCGCTCCGGAGGAGCCCCCGGTGACCACGAGGGTGGGCCGGTCCTGTTCCAGGCCGAGGGCCTTCCGGGCGGCAGCGCGGGCGCCGGCACGGTCCAGTTCCGCAATTTCGCGGCGCATCGGCATTCCCACCAGCTGGGCGCCGGGCAATTTGGTTTCAGCGAAGGCAGTCCCGACGACGTCGGCAAAGCGGGCACCTACGCGGTTGGCCAGTCCCGGGCGGGCATTGGCTTCATGCACGATGATCGGGAGTTTCCGGCGCCGGGCGGCAAGGTACACCGGAGTGGACACGTATCCGCCCACTCCCACGACGACGTCGGCAGCGGCTTCGTCAAGAATCTCGCCTGCCTGCGCAATGGCGCGCCGCAGCCGGCCCGGCAGCCGGACCAGGTCCCCGCCGGGCTTGCGGGGCATGGGAACGCGGTCAATGACGGCCAGCTCGAATCCTGCGGCGGGTACCAGCCGCGTTTCCATGCCGGCGGCAGTGCCCACCACTTTGATGCGGGCCTTCGGCGCGGACTCCCGGACGGCGCGGGCCACCGCCAGCAGCGGACTGATGTGCCCGGCGGTGCCGCCTCCGGCGAGGACGAGGGAAAGGGGACGTTGCGTCATGGAGCTGATGGTTCACTTTCGGAAAATTTGTGTTCTGGAATTTTGCGGGCAAAGGAAAGCAGGACGCCCACCGCCGCGAGCGTAAAGGTCAGGGAGGATCCGCCGTAGGAGATGAACGGCAGCGGTACGCCGATGACCGGCAGCAGGCCCGTCACCATGGCGATGTTCACGGACGCCTGTCCGATGATCCAGGCCAGGATGGAGCCGCAGAGGATCCGGATGAAGGGATCGGTGTGGCGCATGGTCATCCGGACGATGGCAACCGCCAGGATGCCGAAGAGCAGCACGATCAGCAGGGTTCCCAGCAGCCCGAATTCTTCTCCGATGATGGCGAAGATGAAGTCATTGTGCGCTTCGGGGATCCAGCTCCACTTTTGCCGGCTCTGTCCTATGCCCACGCCAAACCAGCCGCCGGAGGCCAGCGCGTACATCCCGGCATTGGCCTGGTCGCACAGCCCTGCGCCGCAGTCGTGCCCCAGCCAGGCACTGATCCGGCTGGTGCGGTTGCCGCTGACCAGCGACATCAGGATTGCTCCCACTGCGCCCAGGCCAACCATGCCGGCCAGGAAGCGCAGCGGTGTGCCGGCAAAGAACAGGGCCGCAATCATGATCAGGCCCATGATGATGACCGTCCCGAGGTCCTTGCCGATAAGGACCAGCCCCAGGATCAGGGCACCGCCCGGAAACACCACCGGAACCACGACATTCTTCCAGTTGGTCAGCAGCTTCTGCCGCAGGGACAGCACCGAGGCAAACCAGATGGCCATGGCCAGCTTTGCCGCTTCGGAGGGCTGGCCGGTGATGGGGCCGATTTTGATCCAGTTCCGGTTGCCGTTGACCTCCTCGCCGATGCCCGGGATGAAGACCAGGATCAGCAGGAAGAGGGCCAGCCCCATGCCCCATTTGGCCAGCTTCCGGTAGCTCTGGGGACCCAGCCGGGACAGCACCAGCATGGCCACGACGCCCAGAGCCGCAAACATGGCCTGCTTCATGAAGAAGCCGAACGTGCTGCTGATGGATTCGCCGGACGAGGCAGCGATGGATTCCACTGAGGACGCGGACAGCACCATCATCAGGCCAATGGCTGTCAGGGCCAGTGAGGCGCCGAGGATGGTGTAGTAGGCCGAGCCCGTTGCTTTGCGCCGACTCCCTTCCAGGAGCACGATTCCGCGTTCCAGCAGGGACGGCGTTTTCCTCCCGGCGTTCCGGATTCGGGGGCTTCGGCCGGAGGCAGGGGCCCTGCCGGACGTCTTGTGTCCGGCGGAAGACTGCTCCGGAGCGGACGGTGCCGGGGTGCGGGCCGGAGCGCCGGCTACGCCTGCCGGACGGCTGGAACGGAGCACGGGTTTGCGGGGTTTCCCGGAGGACGAAGTGACCATCTAGGGCTCCTTAGGAGTCGGCGCCTGTCCTTCCACGTACCCGCGGACGGCCTCGATGAAAGCGTCCCCGCGGTGCGCGTAGGACGCGAATTGGTCCATGGACGCCGCGGCGGGCGCCATCAGGACAGTGTCTCCGGACCGGGCTTGCAATGCTGCGGCGGCGACGGCCAAGGCCATTACCTCATCCCCGCTGGGATCTGCCGCTGCGTCACTTTCACCAGTGTGGGGCGGCACGGCGTCAATCACTTGGACGTCGGGAGCGTGTCGCGCCAGTGCGGTGCGAAGGTCCGCCGTGTCGGTGCCGATCAGGATGACTGAGCGAAGCCGGGACGCGTGGTCCCGGATGAGGTCATCGTAGGTGACCCCCTTCGACAGTCCCCCGGCAATCCAGACCACGGAGGGGAAAGCGGACAGCGAAGCGGAAGCCGCGTGCGGGTTGGTTGCCTTGGAATCGTTGATCCACAGAATGTCGTCCAGGCGGGCCACCGGCTGGATCCGGTGGGCGCCGGGATCATAGGCCCGCAGCCCGTCCCGCACTGCCACCGGCTCCACCCCGTAGGCGCGGACCAGTGCCGCGGCGGCAAGGGCGTTGGCCACCATGTGCCGCGGGGCGTACTCGCCCAGATCGGCCATGGAGGCCAGTTCGGCGGCGGAGTCCTTTCGCTGTTCAATGAACGCACGGTCCACCAGGAGGTTTTCCACCATGCCCACCATGGACACTGCCGGCATACCCGTGGTGAATCCCACGGCGCGGCAGCCTTCAATAACGTCCGCCTCTTCAACCATGTGCTCGGTCTCGGCCTGCTCGGCATTGTAGATGCAGGCAACGCGGGTGTTCTCGTAGATCTTCGCCTTGTCCGCGGCGTAGGCCTCGTAGGACCCGTGCCAGTCCACATGGTCCTCTGCGATGTTCAGGCACACGCTCGCCAGCGGCGAGAGCGAGTGGGACCAGTGAAGCTGGAAGGAGGACAGCTCCACGGCAATGACGTCAAAGCCCTCCGGATCACGGATGGCATCCAGGATGGGGGTTCCCACGTTGCCCGCGGCAACGGCGCGCAGGCCCGCGGCCCGGAGCATGCTTTCGGTCATGGAAACGGTGGTGGTCTTGCCGTTGGTTCCCGTGATGGTCAGCCACTCCGCGGTCTTGCGGCCTTCACGGATGCGGACCCGCCACGCCAGTTCGACGTCGCCCCACACCGGAATTCCGGCGTCGGCGGCGGCCGCCATCAGCGGATGTGCCGGGCTGAAGCCCGGTGACGTCACTACCAGGTCCGCGGGCTCGCCCTCCACGAGGGGAAGTGCTTCTGCGTGCTCGGCGCCGAGCAGAACGTCGGCAGCACCGACGATGCGCAGGGTGTCCGCTTTGGCCCGGTTCTCCTCGTTGTCGCGCGCGTCCACAACCACAACGCGGGCGCCGAGTTCGATCAGGGTGTCAGCGGCCGAGAATCCGGACAGTCCGATTCCCGTCACCACAACGCGCAGTCCCCGCCAGGGCGCATCCCAGGTGGTCAGCTCGTCCAGCCGGGAACTTCCGGCTGCGGCATCAGTGCGTTCGCTCAATTTCCTACCACCCATTCCGCGTAGAAGATGCCCAGGGCCACGGCAACGCACAGCCCGGCGACGATCCAGAAGCGGACCACCACTGTAACTTCCGCCCAGCCCTTGAGCTCAAAGTGGTGCTGCAGCGGGGCCATTTTGAATACGCGTTTGCCGCCGCTCAGCTTGAAGTACCCCACCTGAATGATCACCGACAAGGTGATGATCACAAAGAGGCCGGCAAGAATCACCAGGAGCAGTTCGGTGCGGGAGAGGATGGCAAAGGCGGCAATGGCACCGCCGATGGCGAGCGAACCGGTGTCCCCCATGAAAATCTTGGCCGGTGAGGTGTTCCACCAGAGGAAACCGATCAGCGCACCGACCATGGCTCCGGCCAGCAGGGCCAGATCCATCGGGTCACGGACTTCGTAGCAGACGCTGCCCGATTGCGGCGCGCCGCAGCTCTGGTTGGACTGCCAGAACGAAATCAGGAAGTAGGCACCGAACACCAGGATGGAGGCTCCTGCGGCCAGGCCGTCCAGTCCGTCCGCCAGGTTCACGCCGTTGGTGGTTCCGGTGATGATCAGGTTGGCCCACAGGATGAAGAGGATGGCGCCGATCAGCGTGCCCGCGAAGGCCAGGTCAAGGCCGGTGTCGCGGATGAAGGAGATCCTGGTGGACGCCGGGGTCCGGCCCTCCCCGTTGGGGAAGTTCAGGGCCAGGATGGCAAACGCGACCCCCACGAGGGTCTGCAGGATGATCTTCGCCTTGGCGTTCAGCCCCAGGCTGCGTTGGCGGGAAATCTTCGTGTAGTCGTCAATGAAGCCCACAAGCCCCATGCCGACCATCAGGAACAGGACCAGCAGCCCGGACGCGGACGGCCCGAAGCTGCCCGGGTTGATCGCAAAGCTGACCAGGTGCGTGATGAAGTATGCGGCCACCACCGAGGCCACAATGACGGCCCCGCCCATGGTGGGCGTGCCGCGCTTGGTGTGGTGCGACGTCGGGCCGTCGTCGCGGACAAACTGCCCGTAACTCTTCCTGACCAGGAAACGGATGAACAGAGGGGTGCCGGCGAGGGCAAAGATCAGAGCCAGTGACGACCCGATAAGCAGGGAAACCACTACTGAACGCCTCCGGCTTCCCCGGCAGTGCCCGGGCTGGTTTGCTGCGGCGCGGACGCCGGCGGCAGGGCGGAGGTTGAAGATGGGGCGTTCAAAGCTATCCGATCACCGAGGTGGCGCAGTGCAGCGCCGTTTGAGGACTTGAAAAGGACAAGGTCACCGGGTTCCAGGGAGGAAGCCAGGAGGCGTTCTGCGTCTTCGGGGGTGTCCACGAAAATGGACTCGTCCCCCCAGGAGCCTTCCATGACGGCGCCGGTGTGCATGGCGCGGGCTCCGGTCCCGACCACGATGAGGTGGGAGATGTTCAGGCGCACCACGTACCGGCCGACGGCGTCGTGCTCGGTTACCGAAGCATCACCGAGCTCAAGCATCTCGCCGAGCACGGCCCAGGTGCGGCGCCCCCGGCCGAGTTCGGCCAGGGTGCGCAGGGCAGCG
The DNA here is from genome assembly GCF_058269295.1 of Arthrobacter sp. TJ-58. Lineage (NCBI taxonomy): Bacteria > Bacillati > Actinomycetota > Actinomycetes > Micrococcales > Micrococcaceae > Arthrobacter > Arthrobacter sp. TJ-58. Next base: position 75,074 of record NZ_JBZCNM010000001.1, on the reverse strand, counting down.
CGCATCGACTCCGGATTGGCGTTGTACGCGTCGTTGATGACGGTGACGCCGTCGGGCCGGTCGGTGCGTTCCATGCGCCAGCGGCTCGCCGCCTTCTGGCCCGAGAGTCCGGAAGCAATCCGTTCTGCGGGGACGCCTGCCGCAAAGGCCGCCGACGCGGCTGCCAGCAGGTTGGCCGTGTGGTGGGCGCCGATCAGGCCGGATTCCACCGGATACTCGCTGCCGTCAGGGAACCGGAGGGTGAAGACCGGACGGCCCTGATCGTCGGTGCGGGCGTCCAGGGCACGTACTGCCGACTTTGCGCCGTGTGCCTCTTCCGGAGAAGAGGTGAAATAGAGGATGTCCACGCCGCTGCCGGCCCGGGAGGCCATGGCGGCCACGCGGATGTCATCGGCATTCAGCACTGCGGTGCCGCCGGGGGCAAGGGCCTCCACCATTTCGCCCTTGGCCCGGGCAATGTTCTCCACGCCCCCGAATTCACCGGCGTGGGCGGTGCCCACGCACAACACCACACCGATGTCCGGCTGAACCATGGAGGCGAGGTACTCGATGTGCCCGACGCCGGTGGCGCCCATTTCCATGACGAGGTACCGGGTGCCGTAATCAGCGCCGAAGATGGTCAGCGGAACGCCAACCTCTCCGTTGTAGGAGCCCACGGGAGCCACGGTTGCGCCTTCGGCTCGCAGGATGCCGGCGAGCAGGTCCTTGGTGGTGGTCTTGCCTGCTGATCCGGTGATGCCGATGACGGTCAGCGGCGCAGATGCCCGGAGCCTGCGGACAATCTCCGCTGCGAGCGTGCCCATGGCCAAGACCGCGTCAGGAACCTGAACGGCCGGATAGACGGCGCCCGAGGAGTCCTGAACGGGGCGCTCGACGAGTGCCAGGACAGCCCCCCGCTCAAACGCTGCTTCCACGAAAAGGTGGCCATCGGATTGTTCGCCGGGTTTGGCAATGAAGAGGGAACCCGGGGACGCTTCCCGGGAGTCGGTTGTGGCCGAGTTCACGATCGTCCCGGCTGCCTGTACGGCCCCACCGATCAGTTCGCCGCCCGTAATTGCCGCTATATCTGCTGCACTAAGTTCAATCATGACGTTTTAGGACTCTACCCCGTTGGCGGACAGCACAGGGAATCCGTACCGTGTCAAAGCCTTCCTCAGTTCAACACGGTCATCGAGGGCCAAATTCACTCCTTTTACTTCTTGGAACACTTCATGTCCGCGGCCGGCCACCAGCACAGTGTCCTGCGGACGGGCCATTGCCACGGCGCGGTCTATGGCCGCTGCCCGCGGTGCCACTTCAAGGATTTCACAGGACAAATCTCCGCCATCAAGGGCGCTGCGCGCTCCGGCCAGGACATCGGCACGGATGGTTGCCTCATCCTCGTCATGGGGGTCGTCATCGGTGACGATCACCACGTCCGCGAGCCGTGCGGCGATGGCACCCATGAGCGGGCGCTTGGTCTGGTCACGCTGGCCGGTGGCGCCGAAGACAATAATGACGCGCGGCGGCTCGGCGGCGGAAACCTCTGCCTCGGGCGCGGCTTCCGGCCCGGAGGGTTCCCGGCGCACCGATTCCAGTGTGCGCGCCAGGGCATCCGGGTTGTGGGCAAAATCCACGATTGCGGCGGGCGCTTCGCCCACCAGCTGCATCCGGCCGGGGACCTCCACGGTGAACGGATCGCTGCGGTCCAGGGCTTCCTGGAGCCGGGCGATGTTCACGCCCGATGCCAGGACCATGATCGCGGCCAGCGCGGCGTTGGAGACGTTGAACGTCCCGGGAAGCCCGGTTCCGGCCCGCAGGACGGCGCCGTCGGGGCCCCGCAGCATAAAGCGGTGGCCCAGCCCGGCGCGCACGACGTCGGTGACGCGCCAGGTTGCCTCGGCACCGCCGTCGTGCGTTGCCAGCGTCCACACCGGGACAGGCGCCTGGGCCGCCATGCGTGCGCCCCACTCATCGTCGACGCAAATGACGGCACGCTGAGCCCGCTCCGGAAGGAAGAGCCCGGCTTTGGCCGCAAAGTACTCTTCCATGGAACCGTGCAGGTCCAGGTGGTCCTGGGTGAGGTTGGTGAAGCCGGCAACGTCAAAGACGACGCCGTCCACGCGCCGGTAGGAAATCGCGTGGGAAGACACCTCCATGGCCGCCGCATCCAGGCCTTTTTCGCGCATCAGTGCCAGCAGCCCGTGCACCTGCGGAGACTCCGGCGTGGTGAGGGTACTGGCAATGGGCTCTCCGCCGGCGAGGATCTCAATGGTTCCGATCAGCCCGGTGGTCTTGCCCAGCGCGCCCAGCAGGGAATTGATGAAGTAGGTGGTGGTCGTCTTGCCGTTGGTGCCCGTCACTCCAAAAAGGGTGGGGGCGCTGCCGTCCTGCGGCCTGCTCGCAAAGACTGCTGCGGCCAGCGGACCCACCAGACGGCGGGGCTCGTCGGTGACGTACACGGGAACGGGCAGCTCTGCCAGCTGGGCAACGCCGTCCGCGTCGGTCAGCACTGCGGCAGCACCGGCTGCGGCCGCCGCAGCGCCAAAGACGGCGCCGTGGTGGCGGGCGCCGGGCAGCGCGACGTACAGATCACCCGGATGGACCTCACGTGAATTGATCGTGAGTCCGGTGAGCATGATGTCCGCTTCGGCGTCTGCGGCGCGTGCCGGTTCAACACCGGGCAGACCTGCTGCGGCGAGTGCGGCCGCTGCCGCCCGCAGGGACACCGGCTCGACAGCGGACGGACGCATTCCGCTCCCCGGCAGCTGCGGATTGCATTGATCACTTGTAGGCACTGCATTGCTCCAGAAAATTGACGTGGTACTCGAAAAAAGAATCAGCCGGGCAGCGTCAGCGGGCGCTGCCCCGTGCTGTGGAGCGGGCTCAGTACTCCACGGGGTACAGCTCCGGTTCCGAGTCGGACGGAGCCACATGCCGGGTGGTCAGGACCTGCTGCATGACCTTCTTGAAAGTCTTGCCCGGATCCAGAACCTGCAGTGATCCCTCGGGCCGCTGCAGTGTCACGACCACCACGTACTGCGGATCGTCCATTGGTGCAATACCAGCATAGGAGAGTGTGTAGCCGTCGTAGCCACCATGGGAGGGCGCCTCGGCCGTTCCGGTCTTGGAACCCACCCGGTACTGCTCAAGTTTGCCGCCCTTGCCGGATCCTTCAGCGGTGACCGTCTCCAGCATGTGTTGGACTTCACGGGCAGTTTCCTCCGAAACCACGCGGGTGGACTCGCCCTTTTCCGCGGGCGTTTCAGTGCCGTCCGCTGAAATGTAGCTGTCAATAAGGCTCGGAGCCAGCCGCACTCCCTCATTGCCGATGGTCTGGTAAACCATGGCGGTGTGAAGAGCCGTTTGGGCCAGGCCCTGGCCAAAGAGCACCGTGTACTGCTGGCGGGTGTCCCAGTCATCCGGCTGGGCCAGAATACCAACCGTTTCACCGTTAAGGCCCACGTTCAACGGCTGTCCGAAGCCGAACTTGCGCAGCCAGTCATAACGCTCCTGCCGTGAGAGCTGCTGGCCGATCATGACGGTGCCGGTGTTCATTGATTTGGTCAGAATGCCGGCGGCCGTCATGTGTACTGTGCCGTGGTCAAAGGCGTCCTTGAACGTTTGTCCGTCAACCGTGTAGGTGGGCGGAATCTCGAACTGGGACAGCGGGTTGATGATTCCCTCTTCCAAGGCGCCCGCCATCGTAATGACCTTGGTGGTGGAGCCCGGCTCAAACGGAACCGTCACGGACAGCGGCTGCCGGAATTCAGGGGGTGTTTCCCCGGGGTTGTTGGGGTCAACGGTGGTGGACTCCGCCATCGTGATGATGCGCCCTGTCTTGACTTCGACCACCACCACGTTGCCCCACTCGGCGTTGTAATCCTCCACCTGGCTGGCAATGGTCTGCTGGGCAAACCACTGCAGGTCCTGGTCGATGCTGAGCTTCACCGAGTCTCCGTCACGCACCGGGACATCCTCATTGGTGGCGTAGGGAATGCGGATGCCGTCGCCGCCGATTTCGTAGGTCTTGCTGCCGGCTTCCCCCGCCAGGACGTCATCCTGAGTCAGCTCGAGGCCTTCCTGGGGACCGTCGGTCCCCAGGAAGCCGACGATGGAGCCCGCTACTGCACCGGACGGATAGGTGCGCAGAGTGGTCCGGTCCGCGTAAATGCCGGGGAATTTCACTGCCAGGACCTTGTCCTTGGTTTCCGGGGTGACCGTCTTTGCCACGAAATTGAAGGAGTTGTCCCCCAGTACGGCTTCCCGCAGGGTTTCCGCGTCCTGGCCGAGGATTTCGGACAGCTCATCAAAGGCCTGGTCGAAGGAGACGGTTTCCTTGCCATCAGCAGTGCGCCGTTCGTACGCCTGCTCTTCGACGTAGTCGTGGGAGAGCGTCTGGTCCACAACAATGTCGAAGCGCTCCACGCTGCGTGCGAGGTAGTTGCCGTTGGAGTCAAGAATGCTGCCGCGCAGGGGCGGCACCGTGGTGCTCCTGATCCGTTCGCTGACCGCTGTTTCGGCCATTCCCTGGGGATCAAGTGCCTGCACCTGAAAAAGGCGCACTCCCAAACCCGTCAGCAGGATCAGTGCCAGGATGAGTCCTGTCCTGAGCCTGCCGGTAACGACGGCTACCCTGTGGTTTTCCCTGCCCTGCGCTTTTGCCACAACGTATCCTCGTTAGTGCTTCGTGTTACTGCCTGGTAAAACTACTGCTCGTCGATCTGTGCGGGTGCGGGAATGGTGCCGCCGTTCAGGTCAGCTTCCGGGGCGGCCGGAGCCGTCCAGCCGTCAGCAGGGCTGGCCGGTACCGGACCGGTTTCCGCTGCTTCCTCTTCCCGCGCTTCCGCTGCACGGGCCGACGCCCCTGTTTCTTCCGCTTCTGTGCCGGCCGCCTGGGGGGCAACCGGCTGCGTCAGCACCTCGGGGGCAGGAATCAACACCGCAGGTCCTTCGCTTTCTTCGGCCGGGACGGGGTTGCCTGTTACTTCCAGCGTCTGCAGGTCAATGCTGCCGAACGATGAAGAGGTCACCATTCCCAGCTCCGCAGCCTGAGCCGCCAGCATCTGGGGAGCCTGATGGTTTTCCAGCTGCTGGGTCAGCGCCTCGTTGCGCTGCATCAGCTCGGTGCGCTCATTTTGCAGCTCCACCAGCTGGTACTGACCGCTGGAAACTGAAATGTTCAGCAGGAGTACTGCTCCCAATCCAAGGATCAGGGCAACAAAGCAGAAAACCACCACAGGAGCGCGGCGCCGGCTCCGTGCTGCGGGCACCACTGACAACGGTGTGCGGCGGCGCGGTGTGGGCGCGGCGGGAGCAGGAGCATGTCCGGGGCCGCCCGGTGCCGGCGCCCAGTTCAGGGCCCGGGCGTTGTTGCCGTGAGTGACCCGGCGGACAGCACCCGCCGATGCGTGCGGCCGCGTCTGTACCTGTGTCATGATTCTGCCCCGTCGGTGGAAATGCGGATTCGTTCCACGGCCCGCAGCTTTGCAGAGGCAGCACGTGGGTTTTCGGTGATTTCTTCATCCGTGGGAACTTCCGTTCCCTTGGTGAGGCGCTGAAGCTGAGCCTTGTGCTGTTCCAGTTCCACGGGGAAACCCTTGGGAGCGGAGGATCGTGAACCTGCGGCGAAGACGCCCTTGACAATCTTGTCTTCCAGCGAGTGGTAGGACATCACCACCACACGGCCGCCAAGATTGAGGACGGAGAGAGCGGCCGGGATGGCCCGCTCCAGGACATCCAGTTCTTCATTGACCTCAATCCGCAGCGCCTGGAACGTGCGCTTGGCGGGGTGTCCGCCTGTGCGCGCCGCTCCGGCAGGAACTACGCCCCGGATGGCGTCAACAAGTTCGCCGGTGGTGGTGAACGGCTTCGCTGCCCGGGTGGAGACTATGGTGCTGGCAATGCGGCCGGCAAACTTTTCCTCGCCCCATTTGCGGATGATGGAGACCAGATCGGCTTCGCTGTACGTGTTGACAATGTCCGCCGCGGTGCGTCCACGGCTGGTGTCCATCCGCATATCCAGCGGAGCGTCATAGGAGTAGGCGAATCCGCGGTCCCGCTCGTCGAGCTGCAGGGAGGACACTCCCAGGTCGAAGAGCGCGCCGTCGATGCCGGCAAAACCCAGGTCCCGGACGACGTCGGCAATCTCGTCGTAGACCGCATGCACCAGGTCAATGCGGTCCTCGAAGGGAGCCAGGCGCTCCCCGGCCAGGGCCAGTGCCTGCCGGTCCCGGTCAATTCCAATGACATGCAGCTGGGGAAACCGGGAAAGCATGGCCTCGGTGTGTCCGCCCATGCCCAGCGTGGCGTCAACCACCACGGCGCTGCCGTGATCCGCCACTGCTTTTTCGATGGCGGGTGCCAGCAAATTGATACAGCGGTCACGCAGCACCGGAACGTGCCGTTCTTCGGTTGGGCGATCTTCGCTCATCTGCTGTCCTTCCGCGTCCGGGGACGGCGGCGTAGTTCTTGAATCAGACCCCCATCCGCGCCTCACGCTGTGACGCCTGGCTCCGGGGAAGTGAGTCAGGTGCCGGCCCTGCGGGGCGGCTGGAGATCTCATGCAAGAAACCGCTGCTGTCCGGTCTCTGCGTGGTGGTGGGTCTGGGTGGTGGTACTGCTGGGGTTTGGAATTGGTGTTGTGTGCAGTGAGTGGACTAGAAGATGCCGGGAATGGTGTCCTCATCCGTTTCCGAGAACGCCGTTTCCTGCGCTTCGAGGTAGGTCTGCCATGCAGCGGCGTCCCAAATCTCAGCCCTGGTCCCCGCTCCGATCACGGCCAGTTCACGGCCGAGTCCGGCATAGGCCCGCAGCGCCGGCGGAATGGTGATCCGACCCTGCTTGTCCGGGACTTCATCTGATGCTCCTGACAGAAAAACCCGAATGTAGTCACGCGCCTGACGCGAAGAAAGCGGAGCTTCCCGCATCTGTTCGTGGACCCGTTCAAATTCCTTCTGGCTAAAGACGTAGATGCAGCGTTCCTGGCCCCTTGTCAGGACCAGGCCCTCGGCCAGCTCCTCGCGGAACTTGGCCGGCAGGATGAGCCGCCCCTTCTCATCCAAGCGCGGTGAATGTGTTCCGAGGAACATCGGTCACCACCCGTCTGATGAGGAGAATTTCCTCCTGCGCTGCCTCTGCACTCTTATGGCCTCCACTTTACTCCACTTCCCTCCACAGTCAACGACGCGGCGCACCGATATACGGCGCGCCGCGCCTTTTATTCCGCATATTTGCGCGGTGTGAGGCCAGTGGAGGGAATCCGGAGCAAACCCAGAGTCTGCCACCCTCTTCTTTGCTCCCTTTGGCCACAAAAAAGACCCGCCGGAGCGGGTCTTTTTCTCTTACGGGCTGACCGTGGAGGGAAGTGGAGCCTGTCCCCGTTTACGGACGGCTCCGGCTACTGGTCGCGCTTGCGCTCATCCCACTTGTTTTCCAGATTGCTCATGAAGTTCTTCGGGGAACTTGCTTCGCGTTCCTTACGGCGTGCCGGCGAAACCGACTTTGAACCACGCTTGCCACGCGTCGTTGCGTAGTAGACGCCGGCCCCCATCACCAGGAAGCCCAATATTCCCAGGATCAAGCTAAACGGGGAATCGGAGGCGACACCACCGAGCAGCAGCCCGATGCCGGCAACGGCTACGAGTGCTCCGAGCACTATGCGCCGGGTTGAAATGCCCGTTGCCGCCGGGGTAGCCATTGAATTGGCAAATTTGGGGTCCTCGGCGTGTAATTGCTGCTCCAACTGGTCCAGCAAGCGCTGCTCGTGTTCCGAGAGTGCCATTACTGCCTCCTTGCGGTCCGAAATTCCCATGTAAACCAACCAACGATCCCGGTACCGGAGCGGTTCCCGCCTCCGGTGGCCCGGAAGACTGCGGAGGAGCCCCGGGAACCCGGAGCCACCACCTGGACCGATGACCCGGACAGAACGCAAGTTGTGCTTACGTCTAAGGATAGGTGGCAATTTAGCCCGGGGAAAGCGGTGGGGATGCCGCGGGGAACCATTCCGCCTAGGGCTTAGTCCTGCGCCGGCGGCGGAGCGGAACCCTGCCCCGGATTGCGGCCCGGGCGGCCCCGCCCGGAGGGTCCCAGGAGCCGGGCCGGCACCACGCCGAGCTCGCCGAAGCGGGCATTGATCTTATCCAGCGCGTCTTCTGCCGACCGCCAGTTGTCATCCCGTCCGTCCAGCGTCAGCTGCACCGCCGCATTGCCTGCCGGTTCGAGCCGTTCGGTCCGCAGGCCAATCAGGCGCACGCTCATCCGCCGCGGGCCGAGAGCCGTAAGCAGGCCGCGCACTTCCTCGTAGATCAGTTGGGCGCTGTCCACCGGCTCCCGCAGGGTCCGGGTCCGGGTAATCGTGGAAAAGTCCGCAAAGCGCAGCTTCAGGGAGACCGCCCGGCACTGCATGCCCGCCGCTCTCAGCCGGACGGCCGTCCGATGCGCCAGCCGCAGCAGTTCCGTGTGCAGGATTTCATCTTCGGAGACATCCTGCGCAAAGGTCTCCTCCGCACCAATGCTCTTCTCCGTCCGTACCGGAGTAACGCTTCGGGGATCCCGCCCCCACGCCAGTTCGTACACATGCTCCCCGGTTGACCCCAGCAGGCGCTTGAGGACGCTCACCGGGGTGCGGGCGACATCCTCGACAGTGGAAATGCCCACCCGTCCCAGGGTTTCCCGTGTTTTGGCGCCAACGCCCCAGAGAGCCGAAACATCCAGGGTGTGCAGGAAGGAAACTGTCTCGCTGCGCGGAATGAGCAGCAGCCCGTCCGGCTTGGACCGGGTGGAGGCAATCTTCGCCACAAACTTGGTAGCGGCGATGCCCACGCTGGCAGTGATCCCCAGCTCCGCGGCCACCCGCCGCCGGATCAGCTCGCCAATGGCGCGGGGCGGCCCGAGCAGCCGCATGGCGCCGCCAATATCAAGGAAAGCCTCGTCCACACTGAGGGGCTCAACCAGCGGGGTAATGGACTCAAAGATCCCCATCAGCCGCCCGGAGACCTCGCGGTAATCTTCCTGGTGCGGTTCCAGGATGACGGCCTGCGGGCACTGCCGGTAGGCCACGGACATGGGCATGGCGGAATGGACTCCGTAGCGCCTGGCTTCATAGGAGGCGGACAGCACCACCGATCTGCCGCCCAGGCCGCCCACAATGATGGGCCGGCCCGCCAGTTCCGGCCGCTTGAGCAATTCCACGGAGACGTAAAACGCATCCATATCCACGTGCATGATGGTGCAGTCGCGGTTTTCGCTGGGGCCGTTGCTCACTCCTTCATGGTAGACAACGGCACTGACATTCGGGCTTCCCCTAGACTGGGGACCAGATCCTGACTCCCACACGAAGCGGATACCCATGAATAAGCCCCTGATCGCCCTTGCCTCCGCCGCCCTGCTCGTGGTCGCCGCCGGATGCTCTCCGGACTCGGATTCCGCCGGCGCCGCCCCTGCGTCCGCATCCACGTCGTCGTCACCGTCTTCAGCGTCGCCGTCTTCAGCCTCACCCTCACCCAGCGGCTCGGCCTCCTCCTCCGCTTCAGCCTCCTCCGGCAGCCCGTCGTCGCCCGGCAGCAGCGCTTCCCCCTCTGCCTCGTCCGCCGCCATTGCCGAGGGTTTTCCCGCCGACCTCATTCCGGTGATGCCGGGGTCAACCCCGCTGACCACGAGTTTCGAGGAAACCCCCGCACTGTTCACCGCTTCCCTGAGCGCGACGACGGCCGCCTCCGCGCAGGAGATCCTGGCCTACTACGCCAAGACGTTCACTGCCCAGGGGTTCACAGCGGGCGAGCCTGAGGTCCAGAAGACCGCCACCGTGCAGCAGTTCCTGCGCTCGGGTGCCGATGACACCGCAAACGTGACAGTTGTCCCCCGCGAGGGCGGCAACACGTACACGGCCAGCATCAACACCCTGCCCGAGTCAGCCAAGTAGGCCCGCCGTGGAAAACACCCTCCCGGCTGCCGAGGCGACTGCCGCCCGGGAACAGTCCGCCTACCGCGAGCACCTCAGCGCGGAACTCGAAGCCTTCCTGGGCGAGCAGCAAGCCGTTCTCCAGGATGTATCGGTGGAATCGCTTCCGCTCCTGGACGCCGTATCATCCCTTGCCCGCGGCGGAAAGCGTCTGCGCGCCCTGTTGAGCTACTGGGGCTGGCGGGGTGCCGGCGGGGCCGAGCTGGGCACCGCAGCAGTGCGGGCGGGCACGGCACTGGAACTGTTCCAGAGCGCTGCCCTGATCCACGATGACATCATTGACCGCTCGGATACCCGCCGGGGCGGACCCAGCGTCCACCGGCGGTTCAGCACAGCCCACAGCGAGGCCGCCTGGCACCTGGACGGAACCCATTTCGGTTCGTCCGCAGCCATCCTTGCCGGCGATTTGTGCTTGTCGCTGAGCGAGGAGATGTTCGCTGCGGTGGGCGCCCAAGCGGCTCACGGTACTCCTGCGCGGCGGATCTTCAACCGCATGCGCACCGAGGTAATGGCCGGCCAGTACCTCGACATCCTCGAGGAAGTGGTGGGCCCAACCCACGAACCCGAGCGCGCCGTCGTCCGCGCCCGGAACATCCTGCGTTACAAATCCGCCAAATACACCACGGAGCATCCCCTGACCCTGGGCGGCGCCCTCTCCGGTGCATCGGATGAGCTCATGGACTGGTACTCCCGCTTCGCACTTCCGCTGGGGGAAGCATTCCAGCTGCGCGATGATGTCCTGGGCGTCTTCGGCGATCCGGTCCAGACCGGAAAACCCGCCGGCGACGATTTGCGGGAAGGAAAGCGCACCGTTTTGGTCGCTTATGCGCTGGCCCTGGGCGGATCCACCGCCCAAAAGGTCATTGCGGACGGCCTGGGCCGTGAAGACCTCGACGACGACGGTGTTGCCGCGCTGCGCACCCTGATCGAAGACTCTGGCGCCCTGGCTGCCACCGAAACCCTCATCGAGGGCCATACGCGGGCAGCCTTTGATGCACTGGAGCAAATGCCGGTAAACGCCGTCACCCGTGCGGCACTGCACTCGCTCGCCCTCGCGGCAGTTAACCGCAAAGCCTGATCAGGGCGGGCAGGACCCGCTGCCTGCGAAAGTTGCGAGCAAACCCAGCACGGCGGAATAACAAAGCAGCGGCTCCCTTAATAAGGGAGCCGCTGCATTATGCCTTTTCATGCACTTTTATGCTTTTACATACTTTTGGGTGTTCCGGATTACCAGCCCAACGCCTGGGCCCGCCGGCGGATTTCCGTCTTGCGGCCTTCACGGAGCGCGTCAACAGGACGTCCGGGCAGTGAATCGTCAGCCGTAAAGAGCCAGCGAACCATTTCGACGTCGTTGTAGCCGGCGTCAATCAGCACGGAGATGGTCCCCTTAAGGCTGTCCAGGACAGCGCCGTCGTCAATAAACGCGGCGGGGATGCTGCGGATTTTCCGGTCTCCAAGCCGTACGGCCACCAGCGCACGCTCTTCGAGCATGCTGTGCACCTTGGTAATGGATACGTTCAGTTTTTCAGCCACATCGGGCAGGGTCAGCCAGTCGGAAACTAGTTCCTCAAGTTCAGTCACTCCCCTAGGTTCCCATGAGAACCCTCTCCCGGGCCAGTTTCGGGTTCATTAGAGCGCTGAAACCGTAATTGTCATCTACTCAGGTACTGATACGCGCCTACGTAGTGTAAATTCGCTTACGTCACAGAAGTCACTTCTGTCACACTCGCACCACCACTAAACAAATGTTCCGGAGTTGCGGTTAAATCCGCGCCGTCCACAGATGAGGAAATAGCCCTTTATGACTGCACAGGCGATTCAGGGAACCACTTCCCAGCGTTTTATCTCGCGGGGAATGCCCCGGAAGCTGAGTGTTGCCGTGACCGCGGCTGCCATTCCTGCTTTCCTGCTGTCGGCATTGGCGCTTGCCGACCCGGCCCATGCAGCTCCCGCGGGCAACGGCACAGCCGTTTTTACGCAAATGCCGGTACAGGCTCCCCAGAAGGCTGCCGCCGTTGTGGTCCCGTCGCGTGTGGCCGCTCAGATTCCCGTCACCGTTGCCGCCGAAGCCGGAGTGCCCGCAACGCACCGGATCGAGGCCGGAGACACCGTCAGCTCCATTGCCGCCCGCTACGGACTGTCCCAGGATGAAGTCCTGAGCGCAAATAACCTTCAGCCCACCTCGCTGATCTTCGCCGGTGAAGAACTGCGCCTGACCGGTTCCGCTTCCGCCGCGCCCGCGGCCCCCGCTGCATCCTCAGCCTCCGGCTACACAGTGGTGGCCGGCGATACGCTGGGCGGCATCGCCGCAGCTCAGGGCGTCAGCCTGGACAGCGTCCTGGCCGCCAACGGCCTGACGATGACCTCCGTCATCCACCCCGGCCAGCAGATTTCGTTTTCCGGCGGATCCGCTCCTTCAGCCGCACCCGCGTCCGCCGCACCCGCAGCAAGCCACACGGTTGAGCCCGGCGACACCCTGACGGGAATCGCAGCCAGCCACAACATTGGCCTCGCCGAGCTCATGTCCGCCAACGGCATGAACGGCAGTACCGTCCTGCACCCGGGCGATGTCGTTGTTCTTTCCGGAGGCGCGTCAGTCACGACGCTCGCCTACGCACCCGCGGAAGCAGCCCAGGCAGATCTGGTCCCCAACACGTTCCTGCACTACACCTACCCGGACGCGGTGGTTGCCGACGCCAACGTCAACAAGCAGTCATTGAACAACTCTGACGTTCCGGACCGTGCACAAATGCAGCAGATCGTCGCGCAGACAGCGGCGGAAATGGGCGTTGATCCTGCCCTGGCCCTGGCGTTCTCCTACCAGGAATCCGGATTTGATCAGCGTGCGGTATCCCCCGCCAACGCCATCGGAGCCATGCAGGTCATCCCCAGCTCCGGCGACTGGGCTTCAGACCTCGTTGGCCGCGACCTGAACCTGCTGGATCCGTATGACAACGCCACCGCGGGCGTTGCCATCATCAGCTCGCTGATGAGGACCACCGGCAGCCTGGAAGATGCAGTGGCTTCCTACTACCAGGGCCAGTACTCGGTGGACACGCAGGGCATGTTCCCTGACACCCGCAACTACGTCGCCTCGGTTCTGGCACACCGCCAGTCCTTCTCCTAACCGCAGCAGCCGCGAGCAGGGCAGGGTCCGGATCGGGTGTCGATCCGGACCCTGCCCTTTTGCACACGTAGGATCGTAGAGTGCATGAACCCGTGAATGACCCCCTAGTTGGCACCGTAGTGGATGAGCGCTACCAGGTGCTTTCCCGTATTGCCCGCGGCGGAATGTCAACGGTCTATCTGGCCACCGACCTGCGGCTGGACCGCAATGTTGCGCTGAAGGTGCTGTATCCGCATCTGGCCGCCGACCCGGGTTTCCTGGACCGCTTTGAGCGGGAGGCAAAGTCGGCCGCCCGCCTTTCGCACCCGCACGTCGTCGGCGTCCTGGACCAGGGGTTCGAGGAAAACCTGGCCTATCTGGTGATGGAATACGTGCCCGGCAAGACCCTGCGTGAGCTGCTGGAAACACGGACCAGATTGTCCCCGCGGCTCGCCCTGGCCCTGCTCGACGCCGTTGTGGACGGCTTGGCAGCAGCCCACGACGCCGGCCTCGTCCACCGTGACGTCAAACCCGAAAACGTTCTGCTCGCGGACAACGGCAGCATCAAAATCGCTGACTTTGGCCTGGCCCGCGCTGTCTCCACGAGCACCAACACCGGCACGCTGGTGGGAACCGTTGCTTATCTCGCCCCCGAACTGGTGACCGGCAGCGGAGGAGACAAGCGCAGCGACGTGTATTCGGCCGGGATCATGCTGTACGAGATGCTGACCGGCAGGCAGCCCTTCACGGGCACGGCTCCCATCCAGATTGCTTTCCAGCACGTCCACTCCACAGTTCCCGCGCCTTCCCAGGCCTGCCCGGGGCTGGCTGCCGATCTGGACGAACTGGTTCAGTGGTGCACAGCTCCGGATCCTGATAACCGCCCCGTGGACGGCAGGGCCCTGCTGGGCGAACTCCGCCACATCCGCACGTCCCTCAGTGACGAGGAACTGGACTACCATTTTTCCGCCCCCGTTGGGCAGCCTCGCCCGCCGGAGCGCCGTCCGTCCGTTTCCGTTGCGGAGGCCGCAGGAACGCACGAGGCGGAGACCGTCGCCCTTCCGAGGCCTCCGGCCGGCTCCACCGAGGTCATCGCGCCGTCAGACCCAGCACCCGGTGCCGGTTACCCCACCGAGGTTATCCGCCGCACTGATAACGCCACTTCAGTGTTTCCCGCCGGCGGGGCAGGATCGGATACCCGGCGGCTTGCCGAAGCGGGGCAGGAGAACGACTACGACTCTGCTGATCACGCCGAGGATGCTTTAACCGGATCCCCGGCCGGAACCATTGCACAGCGACGGCAGGACCGCAGGGATGCCAAGGCATTCCAGCGGCAAAGCAGCAGGGAGGCGCACCGCCCCGAAGTCTCACTGCGCCCCGGACGGCCCCGCAGGCGCGGTGCGCTCCTGGTGGTGCTGGCAGTCCTGCTCATTGCCGCCGCAGTGTTCACCGGGTGGTTCTTTGGCCGGGGCCCCGGCGCCGTGGTTTCCGTTCCGGACGTCGCCAATGTTTCCCAGGAGGCAGCCGGTGCACTGCTCAGCGGGGAAGGGCTGCAGTACTCCACAAGCGAAGTGCACGATGAGATTGTTGCTGCCGGCCTCGCCGTGGGAACGGATCCCGATGCACCGGCTGAAATCCGGCGCTACAAGCCGGTGACCCTGCTCATCAGCAAAGGACCCGAACTCTTCGAGGTTCCCAACGTCGTCTCCCGCACGGCGGAGGCTGCCCGGGAGAACATTACGGATGCCGGCCTTGCCGTAGGGGCGGTTACCGAGGAATACAGCGAGACCGTTGACGCAGGGAAAATCATCAGCCAGTTTCCGGCAGCGGACACCCAGCTGCGGCGCGACACATCTGTGAATCTGGTCCTCAGCCTCGGCCCGGCTCCGGTCCAGGTTCCTTCCGTCGTCGGCAAGAGCAAGGACGAGGCAGAGCGGCTCATCAAAGAGGCCGGGCTGACGGCAAAGGTACTACCGGAGCGAATCAACAGCGCCGACGTCCCGGACGGGTCCGTTGCTGTCCAGGCTCCCGGTTCGCAACTGGTGGACCGCGGCTCCACAGTGACACTGACCCTGTCCAAGGGCCCGGTGATGGTGGCCGTCCCCAACGTGGTGCGCCAGTCCCCCGAAGATGCACAGGCGCAGCTGGAACGTCTTGGTTTCCGGGTCCAGATCAATGAACTGCTGGGCGGCCTGCTGGGCATCGTCCAGTCACAGGATCCCAGCGGCGGGTCCATGGCACCGGAGGGATCCCTAATCACGCTGCGCGTGGTTTAACTGACGCGCACGGCGGTTTGCAGACTCGCTCCGGAAAACATTGTCTGCGCAAAAACACTGAAGGTGCACGCCCGGCGGGCGTGCACCTTCATTGCTTGGCGGGTTGTATCTGCCGGTATCTTTCAGGATGCCGGTCCCGGGACTGGCTTTACTCCCCCTGGCGGGACAGCGCGCCGGCCACCAGGAAGGCCATCTCCAGGGACTGCATGTGGTTCAGGCGCGGATCGCAGACCGATTCGTACCCTTCCAGGAATGCTTCCTGGTCAATCGGATCGGCTCCGCCCAGGCACTCGGCGACGTCGTCTCCGGTCATTTCCACGTGCAGCCCGCCCGGGAAGGTGCCCAGCGAGTCATGGACCTCAAAGAAGCCGCGAACCTCATCCATGACGTCGTCGAAGTTGCGGGTCTTGTAGCCGTTGGGCGAGGTGACGGTGTTGCCGTGCATCGGGTCCGTCACCCACAGAACCTGGGCGCCGGAAGCGGTGACCCGCTCCACCAGCGGCGGCAGCTTCTCGCGAATATTCTGCGCGCCCATCCGGGTGATGAAAGTCAGGCGTCCCGGCTCGCGGTTGGGATCCAGCTTGTCGATCAGGGCCAGGGCGTCTTCCGGCTTGGTGGTGGGGCCCAGCTTCACGCCGATGGGGTTGCGGACCTTGGAGAGAAATTCCACGTGTGCGGAATCCAGGTCGCGGGTCCGCTCCCCGATCCAGAGGAAGTGTGCCGACGTGTCATACGGAAGCCCGGTGCGGGAGTCGATCCGGGTCAGGGCCCGCTCGTAGTCCAGCAGCAGTGCCTCATGGCTGGCGAAGAACTCCACCCGCTTCAGCGCCTCAAAATCGGTTCCGCAGGCATCCATGAAACGGACGGCGCGGTCGATCTCCCGGGCCAGTGATTCATAACGGGAGTGGGCCGGGTTGGACGTGAATCCCTTGTTCCAGTGATGCACGAGCCGAAGGTCCGCAAAGCCTCCCTGTGTGAAGGCGCGGATCAGATTCAGGGTGGAAGCGGACGTGTGGTAGGCGCGGACCATCCGGGCCGGATTGTGCTCCCGTGACTCGGGGGTGAAGTCATAGCCGTTCACCATGTCGCCGCGGTAGGCCGGGAGGGTCTGTCCTCCCCGGGTCTCGTCATTGGAGGAGCGCGGCTTGGCAAACTGTCCCGCCATGCGGCCCATCTTGATGACGGGCAGCGATGCGCCGTAGGTGAGGACAACCGCCATCTGAAGGATGGTCTTTACCCGCGAGCTGATCTTGTCCGCCGTGGCGTCCTCAAAGGTTTCCGCGCAGTCTCCGCCCTGCAGCAGGAAGGCTTTTCCCTGGGCAGCCGCAGCCAGCCGGTTGCGCAGGATATCCACCTCACCGGCAAAAACCAGCGGAGGTACAGCGGACAGCTCGGCTACAGCGGCCTGATAACCCGGGTGCTCCCGCCACGTGGGCTGCTGCGCGATCGGCAGCGCCCGCCAGTCATCGAGGCCGGGATAATCCGCCGCGCCTTTCCGTGCAGCGGAAGATGAATCTAGTGCGATATCAACTGGAGTGTATGTCACGCCTTTAAGGGTACTGTCTGGAGCCCGCGGAGGCAGAAGCCGCCGGGTGTGAAACGTAACGTGGTGCGGCTTGACCGCAACACAGCCGGGTCCGGGCGGCGCGGGAATGCCGGTCCCCCCGCATATGACAGGGCTTCCTCCGCCGGATCCCGCTGGGCGGGATAAGGGCACTGCCGGCACCGGCCGCCGTGGTTGAGTGACCCACCACTTGACCAACGGAAAGGCTCAAAGATGAGCAGGGAACAGCCGGCGCAGCCCGTGGACCACCGCACCATCTCCGACTATGACCATGAAACCGATGTCCTGGTGATCGGGTACGGCTGCGCGGGAGCCGCCGCTGCCCTGGAAGCCCGGAGCCGGGGCGCTGAAGTGACAGTCCTGGAACGCGCCAGCGGAGCCGGCGGATCATCGGCGCTGTCCGGCGGCGAGATCTATCTGGGCGGCGGAACTGCTGTCCAGGCGGCCTGCGGGTTCACTGACACGGCGGAGGATATGGAAGCTTATCTGCTGGCTGCCCTCGGTCCCCAGGCCGACGCCGACAAGGTGCGGCTGTATTGCCGCGGGAGCGTGGAACATTTTGAGTGGCTGGTTCGGCAGGGGGTCCCGTTCAAACCGACATTTTGGGACTCCCCTTCCTGGGTGCCGCCCACCGATGACGGGCTGATGTGGCTCGGGGAAAACGCCTGGCCGTTCACCGTTGCCGCCAAGCCGGCTCCGCGCGGGCACCGGGTCACGGCGGAGGGCTTCGGCGGCAAAGTCCTCATGGACCGGCTCACAAGGGCAGTGGAGAATGCGGGTGTCCGGGTCCGCACCGACACACATGCCGCGCAGCTCATTATGGACGGGACGGCAGTTGTTGGCGTGTCCGCCCGGTGTTTCGGGAAGACCGTGACGTTCCGGGCACGGCAGGGAGTCATCCTGACAACCGGCGGATTTGCAGATAACACCCAAATGGTGGCCCAGCATGCTCCCCAGCTGGTCGGCTGGGGCGTCACCAGCGACGGCGGAGATGACGGACACGGAATCCGCATGGGGCAGGCTGCCGGGGCCGGAGTGCAGCGGATGGCAACTGCCCAGGTGGGGATTTCCCTGGTGCCGGGCCTGGCCGTCCGCGGAATGCTCGTCAACGCCGTCGGGCAGCGGTTCATTAACGAGGACCAGTATCCGGGCCTGCTGGGCCAGGCCGCCCTGTTCCGCCAGGACATGCAGGTGTGGATCATCCTGGACGAAAAGGCCTTCGAAGAAGTGCCGGAGGATGAAAGATGGGGTGTGCTCCCGCACTTCGCAGCGGAAACTCCGGAGGAACTGGAACGGGAGATCGGAATGCCCGACGGCGCACTTACGGCTGCGCTGGGCGAATACAACCGGCACGCGGCAAGGGGCGAGGACCCCTACTTCCATAAGGACAAACGCTGGCTGCGGACGCTGGAGGCTCCGTTCGCGGCAATCGATGTCAGCCGCGGCATGAGCTCGCCCGATCTTGGGGCATCACGGGGCGGGGCTAAAGTCTTCACCCTCGGAGGGCTGAAAACCGGTAACGACGGCGAGGTCCTGAATGTGTCCGGCGCGCCGATACCGGGACTCTACGCCGCCGGGCGGGCCACTTCGGGACTGCACGGTCAGGGATACATCAGCGGCACATCCCTGGGCGACGGGACCTTCTTTGGCCGCCGCGCCGGAGCTGCTGCGGCCGGCGGGAGACCCGTCGGCTAACGGTCCGCAGAAACCGCCACCGCGCGGGAACTAGGCGCTGTGGGGCTCGGTGTCTTCGGGCTCGACACCGACCGTGCCAGTGTCCGCCTGCGGCGTCTTCCGGCGGCCGATGGTGGTGACGGTCCCGGGTTTGCGGAGTGATCGGCGGCTGGTGGAGGAAGGCCCCGCCTGATCTTCCACAGGAGCTGGGTCTTTTCCGGAAGCCTGCTCGGCGGGCCGGGCACGGCCGCCGGGCCGGGTTGCCTGTCCGGCAGCATCGTGCGCACCGGCGGCAGCGGGAGCAGCCCCGGGATCCGGAAGGCGCACCGCGGCGCTGCGGGCCTCCGCCCCCTTGGAAACCTTGCGGGCGGCTGCCTGCTTTTCCTTCATGGTGCTCGCGTAGACATCCACGTATTCCTGGCCGGAAAGGCGCATTAGTTCATACATGATTTCATCGGTCACCGAACGCTGGATAAACCGGTCATTCTCCATACCGGCATAGCGGGAGAAGTCCAGCGGCTCTCCGACGATGATTCCGATCCGGCGGATATTGGGAATCCTGCGGCCGATCGGCTGGACCTTGTCGGTGCCGATCATGGCAACGGGAATGACCGGGACGCCGGTTTTGAGCACCAGCTTGGCCACCCCGGTCTTGCCCCGGTACAGCCGGCCGTCAGGGCTGCGGGTACCCTCCGGATAAATGCCCAGGAGTCCGCCGTTTTCCAGGACGTCCACGCCGGCGCTCAGGGAGTTTGCCGAGGCCGCGCCGCCGGAACGGTCCATCGGCAGCTGGTTGGTGAGCCGGAAGAAAGCTGCAGTGAGCTTACCCTTGAGACCTTTGCCGGTGAAGTACTCGGACTTGGCCAGGAAGCTTACGGGGCGGGGCACCGCCAGCGGCAGGAAGATCGAGTCGGAAAAGGACAAGTGGTTGCTCACCAGAACAGCCGGACCGGTTTCCGGCACGTTGTTCATGCCTTTGACCCAGGGCCGGAAGAGCAGATTGACCACCGGCCCGATGAAAATGGTCTTCATCACCCAATAGAACACGTAAGCCAGCTCTCCCGTCCGGACAAAACAAATCAGGGACCCGGTTTGGTGTCCCCTTCTACTACTCTATGCGCCCGCTTGCGCGCACTGAATTTCGGCGCTCGGAAGCGGCGCGGCTTTGGGACCTGCAGGGGTGGAAAAGGTGCCTATCGATGCAACTATAGAGATATGACTTCCCCACCGGGCGCAGCCGCCTTTTCCAGTGACGGACACGGCGCAAACGCCGCCACCGGAGTTCTTCTGAGCCATGGGTTCACCGGCTCACCCGTAAGCCTCATGGCATGGGCCAGGCACCTTTCCGACCAGGGATATGCCGTGAGCCTTCCCCTTCTGCCGGGACACGGCACCACCTGGCAGGAGTTGGCCCGCACCCCCTGGGAGCTCTGGTATGACGCCTACGACGCGGCGTACTCGGAGCTGGCCGGGCGGACGGACCGTGTAGTTGCGGCAGGACTGTCCATGGGCGGAACCCTTGCCCTGCGCCTTGCCGCGCACCGCCCGGTGGCCGGCGTCGCCGTCGTCAATCCCGGTCTCACCATCGATGATCCCAGGGCGCGCTACTCCGGCCTGCTGAAGTATGTCCTGCGGTCGGTGCCTGCAATCGGCAACAACATCAAGCGGCAAGGCCAGGACGAAGGCGCCTACCTGCGGACTCCGGTGGGCGGCGTCCACCAGCTGATGCGGCTGTTCGAGGACACCACGGCAGCGCTGCCGCGCATCAGCGCGCCGGTAATCGTGTTCCGATCCACAGTGGACACGGTGGTTCCGGAGTCCAGCATGGATGTCCTGCGCCGGCATTTGGTCAGCGAGCTGGAGGTAGTGCCCTTGGAAAACAGCTACCATGTGGCCACTATGGACCATGATGCTCCTTTGATTTTTGACCGTTCCCATCAGTTCATCCAAAGAATCAGCGCAGGTGCTGCAGCATGAAAGAACGTGAACCGGAACGCAATGAGTCCACTGACGACGCGGTCTGGCTCGACCTCGTCTCCCGCCTGCAGAATATGCCGGCCGATGAGACCCATGGCGGCAGGGACACACCGCCGGTGACCGGCGCGGCCGCGGTGCCGGACGCCGGCACAACAGCGGATCCCGCCGGCACCCCGGCAGAACCGGTTCCCCCGGGCGACGCGCAGGCCGCTGGTCCGCTTCCTGCCGACAACCCTCCGCCGGCCGGGCGTTCTGCAGCGGAGCGGACGCGCGCTATTTTCGAGAACCAGCCGTTTCGTGCGGCACCGCCGCGCGGACCGCGGGACTATGACGAACCTCAGGAGCTGGAATCCGAAGGCGAGTTCGTGCCGCCGGATCCCCCTCCCTTCAGCACTGGTGAACCGCTGGTGCTGCTGGCATGGATGGGAGCGGTGGGCGGCCCGATCCTGCTGCTGTTGTTTGCCATGTTCTGGCGGAGCGCCCCCCTGGCCGTCTTTGCGGGAGTGGTTGCCCTGTTCGTGGCTTCGGCGGGCTACCTGCTCTTCCGGCTCCCGTCCCACCATGACGACGACGGCGCCGCCGTTTAGCTGCGCGTCAGCGCCGGGCAGCTATGCGGGAGAGGTCTGCCGCACCGATCATTCCGGCCGCCGGTCCCAGCTCCGCAAGTTCGAGCCGGGCCGCCGGGCGGAAACCCCTGCCGGTCAGGTTGCGGGCAAAGGAGCGCCGCGCCGGTTCGAGCAGCAGGTCTCCGGCTGCGCTGAGCCCGCCGCCCACCACGAACATGCCAGGGTCCAGTGCAGCCGCCAGGTTGGCCAGCCCCAAGCCGAGCCACTGGCCCACTTCTTCCAGCAGTTCAATGCAGGCCTGGTCGCCGTCGAGCGCCATTCCGGTCACGACCGCACCGGTGATCGCGCTGATGTCTCCGTCCACGGCCCGCAGGATTTCCTGGGCCACGGGCGAGTTGGCCGCGGCCAGCTCCCGGGCTTCCCGGCCCAGCGCATTGCCGGACGCATACTGCTCCCAGCAGCCGCGGTTTCCGCACTCGCAGCGCTGGCCGCCGGGCATGATGATCTGGTGGCCGAATTCCCCGGCAACGCCAAACCTTCCGCGCTCCAGCCGGCCGTCCATGACCATGGCACCGCCGATTCCGGTGCCCAGGGTAACGCAGACCATCCGGCTCTGGCCCATGCCGGATCCGAAGCGCCACTCAGCCCAGGCGGCGCCGTCGGCATCATTAACCAGATAGACGCGCCGCCGCAGCAGCCGTTCCAGGTTTTCGCGCAGCGGCTCGTTGCGCCATGCCAAATGGGGGCTGAACAGCACCGTGCTGCCGGCAAGGTCCATCCAGCCGGCGGCGCCAATACCCACGGACCACACATGACGGTTGGCGGAAAGCTCATCCACCAGATCCACGATCACGGATTCCACTTCGCGCGGATCCTGCCCGGGGGTGGAGCGCCGGGCCTCGGCAAGGACTCTGCCGTCGCCGTCGATCAGTCCGGCGGCAACCTTGGTGCCGCCAATGTCGATCCCGATGGCCAACCCCCGCCTCCGCATCCGGTTGGGCAGCCGGATCGGACGGCGCGCGGGGAAAGGCTCAATGGCACGGCGCTGCCAAGGAATCGGAGAGGAACGGGGAACAGGCGCTGGGGTTACGGGACGCATCAACCAACCATTCTATTCACCGGCCGCCCCTGCCGCGAAAGCGTTATTGCTTCGAGAAGTTACCGGTCAGTATTTTATGTGATCCACGTTATAGGCTGTCGGTAATGTCTGCGTCGAACGTCCGCGGGGCAGCCGGATATCAAAGGAGCTATCGTGCGTGAATACAGTGTGCCGCCTCTGGTGGAATCGCCACTGCAAAGCAACACTACAGACCTGTTGCTGGAACAGGCAGCCAAGGCGTCCAATCCGGCCTTGTTCTCGGTCCGGGACGCAAGCGGCGCCTGGCAGCCCATCACCGCCACGGAGTTCCTCACAGACGTCCGGCTGCTGGCCAAGGGCTTTATTGCCGCCGGCATCCAGGCCGGCGACCGGGTGGGCCTGATGGCCCGCACCCGGTATGAGTGGACGCTCGTTGACTTTGCCCTTTGGTATGCCGGCGCCGTGTCGGTCCCCATCTACGAGACTTCCTCTCCGTCGCAGGTGGCCTGGATCCTCAGCGACTCCGGTGCAGTGGCCGTGGTGGTTGAATCCGCCCGTCATGAAAACGTTGTCCGGCAAGCCGCAGCTGACGAGGACCTCTCAGCGGTAAACAGCGTCTGGCAGCTGGATGCCTCCGGCCTTGATGAGCTTCGGGCCTCAGGATCCTCGGTGTCCGACGAGGACCTGGAAACCCGCCGCTCCAAAGCCGGCCTGGATGACCTTGCCACCATCATCTACACCTCGGGAACCACCGGCCGGCCCAAGGGCTGCGAACTGACGCACGGCAACTTCGTGAACCTGTCCCGCAACGCCGCGGCGGCGCAGCCCGAAGTGTGCCGCGAAGGCGCCCAGACCATCATGTTCCTGCCGCTGGCCCACGTGTATGCGCGCTTCATTTCCATTCTCTGCATCGCATCTGGCGCCACCGTGGCGCACACCGCCGACGTCAAGAACCTCCTGCCGGATTTGCAGAGCTTCAAGCCCTCCTTCATCCTGGTGGTCCCGCGGGTCTTCGAAAAGGTCTACAACAGCTCCATGCTCAAGGCCGAGGACGGCGGCAAGGGAAAGATCTTCCACGCCGGCGCCGCCACCGCCATTGCCTGGTCCCGGGCCAAGGAGACC
Source organism: Arthrobacter sp. TJ-58 (assembly GCF_058269295.1). NCBI lineage: Bacteria > Bacillati > Actinomycetota > Actinomycetes > Micrococcales > Micrococcaceae > Arthrobacter > Arthrobacter sp. TJ-58. The sequence continues at coordinate 51,771 of NZ_JBZCNM010000001.1, read as the reverse complement.
GGAAAGATCCCGCTGGGGCTGAAGGTCAAGCATGCGGTCTTCGACAAGCTGCTCTACGCCAAGATCCGGGATGCCATGGGCGGACGCGTGCAGTACGCAATTTCCGGCGGCGCTCCCCTGGGTGACCGGCTGGGTCATTTCTTCCGCGGCGTGGGTGTCCTGGTCCTTGAAGGCTACGGGCTGACGGAAACCACCGCTCCGATCACCAGCAGCACCCCGAAGCGGGTTCGGATCGGCTCCGTGGGCACTCCGCTGCCGGGCAATGCGGTGAAGATCGCCGACGACGGCGAAATCCTCGCCAAAGGTTTCAGCGTCATGAAGGGCTACTACAACCGCCCGGACCTTACCGCCGAGAACTTTACCGACGGCTGGTTCCGGACCGGCGACATCGGACAGCTGGACGAGGACGGCTTCCTGAAGATCACCGGACGGAAAAAGGAAATCATTGTCACGGCCAGCGGCAAGAACGTGGTGCCGGCGGCCCTGGAGGACAGCATCCGGGCTGACGCCATCGTCTCCCAGTGCGTGGTGGTGGGCGACCAGCGCCCCTTCATTTCCGCGCTGGTGACACTGGATGAGGAAGCCCTTCCCGGCTGGCTGGAGCGCCACAAGCTGCCGGCCGGCACCACGGTGGCCGAGGCGGCCGAAACGGAGCAGCTGCAGAGTGAAATCCAGGCTCTGGTGGACCGCGCCAACAAGCACGTGTCCAAGGCCGAGGCCATCAAGGTGTTCCGCGTGGTTCCCACCGACTTCACGGAGGCCAGCGGCCATCTCACGCCGTCCATGAAGATTAAGCGGGCCCAGGTCCTTCGGGACTTCTCCGGCGTGGTGGACAGCATCTACAGCGGCCAGAAGGTCTAGCTTCACCTGCTGCCGAAAAAGGCCGGTCCGGCATTACCGGGCCGGCCTTTTCTGCGTCCGTTGCTAGCTGCCGGTCCCCGTCTTCAGCGAGAGCAGCGCGTTCTCCACTACCTCGGTCAATGCGGGGTGGATCCAGTACTGGCCGGACGCCATGGACTGCGCGTCCAGCCCAAAGGACATGGCCTGGATCAGCGGCTGGATCAGCATGGAGGCTTCATGGCCCATGATGTGTGCGCCAAGGAGCTTGCCGCTCTCCTTTTCGGCCAGCAGCTTCACAAAGCCGGTGTTGTCTTCCATGGCCCACCCATAGGCGGTGGACCCGTATTCCTGAACGGCCAGGGCCAATTCCACACCCCGCGCTTCGGTGTCCGTGCAGGCCTCTTCCTCCGTCATGCCCACCGACGCAATCTGCGGGCTGCTGAATACTGCGGAGGGAACGTACCGGTGGTCGCTGGCTTTCAGATCTTCCGGGTGCACCAGATTGTGGGCCACCACGCGGGCCTCATGGTTGGCCACATGCTTGAGCTGGAAGTCGCTGCTGACGTCTCCCAGTCCCCACACGCCCGTTACCGGTTTGCCGCCCTTCAGCACCCGCTGGAACTTGTCCACGGCCAGCCGTCCGTCGGAGTGCACGTCAAAGCCTGCGGCCCGGATATCAAGGCGGTCAGTGTTGGGCACCCGGCCGGTGGCCGCGAGCACCAGGTCCACGTCGAGTTCGCTCGGCCCCTGCGGTCCGTCCAGACGGACACGAACGGAACCGTCGGCGTTCTCTGCCAGTGATGTCACCTGCGTCTTCAGCCGGACGTCCCAGTTTTTGGAGGCTTCCTCGGTGTAACGCTCGGCCACCGTGGCATCCAGCGCGCGCAGCAGCGTGCCGGAACGTGCGGCCATCGTGACCTTCGCTCCGAAGGCGGAGAACACAAAGCCAAACTCGGCGGCAATGTATCCGCCTCCGATGACCAGGATGCGCTCGGGCAGATCGGGGATGCGCATCACGGTGTCGGACGTGTGCACCTGCGGCAGGTCCATGCCGGGGATGTCGGGCAGCACCGGGCGGGAACCGGCGGCAACCACGATCTGGTCCGCGGTAATCCGTTGGCCGTCCTCGGTTTCCAGGGCATGCTCGCTGACAAACCGCACCCGGTTTTCATACAGGGTGACGTTGTCCAGCTCCTGTGCGCGGTAGTTCCGCCCGCCCCGGGAAATGGAATCGATGCGGGTGAAGATACGGTCGCGGATGTCCCGCCAGTGCACCTTGTCCAGGGTCACGTCCACGCCCAGGCGGGCGGCGTCGGATCCGGCCGCTGCCAACTGCGCCGGATAGACAAACATCTTGGTGGGGATGCAGCCCACGTTCAGGCAGGTGCCGCCGAAGACACCGCCGTCGATGATGGCAACCTTCTTGCCGTCCCAATCCGGAGTGATGAGGGAATTTCCCGAGCCCGAGCCAATGATGGCCAAATCAAAGTGAGTCACCGTCCCAGTCTAGGACGGCACAAAGGCCCCGGCATCCGACTTGCGGATCCCGGGGCCTTTGGGCGGGCGGCTTTGCCACCCGGACCGGCTGCGGCCGGTCTATATGCTGCGCCTATTCTGCCTGGGGGTCGATCACCACGAGGAGATCCCCGCCCTGCACCTGTTCGACGGCGGAGATCGCCAGCCGGGAGACGGTGCCTGCAACGGGAGCCGTGATGGAGGCTTCCATCTTCATGGCCTCGATGGTGGCCACGGTTTGTCCGGCCGTGACCGAATCGCCTTCCTTGACCGTAACGGTCACCGCGCCGGCAAACGGAGCCGCCACGTGTCCGGCGTTGGCCGGATCAGCCTGCTCGGCAACCTTGACCGAGGACTGCACGTTGCGGTCGCGGACCAGCACGGTCCGCATTTGGCCGTTGAGGGTGGTCATGACAGAGCGCATGCCTCTTTCATCGGGCTCGCTCACTGCTTCAAGGGTGGCAATCAGGCGCACGCCCTTTTCCAGTTCAACCACGTGCTCCGAGCCGCGCTGCAGCCCGTAGAGGTAATCGCGCGTGTCCAGGACTGAGACGTCGCCGTAGGTTTCACGCACCATGGCGAATTCCTTGGCCGGTCCGGGGAACAGGAGGCGGTTCAGGGTTTCGCGGCGCGTGGACGAGTCCCCGGCCAGGCCGTCCCGGTCAACCTCGGTGAGTTCGACGTCGCGCACCTTGATGGTGCGTCCCTGCAGGGCCTTGGTCCGGAACGGCTCGGGCCATCCGCCGGGCGGGTTGCCCAGCTCGCCGCTGAGGAACCCGATGACGGAATCCGGGATGTCGTAATTCTGCGGGTTCTCCTCGAAGTCCGCCGGTGACACCTTGGTGCCCACCAGCGCCAGGGCAAGGTCTCCGACAACCTTGGACGACGGCGTGACCTTGACCAGGCGGCCCAGGATGCGGTCAGCGGCGGTGTACATGTCCTCAATGGCTTCGAACTTCTCGCCCAGGCCCAGGGCAATGGCCTGCTGCCGGAGGTTGGAGAGCTGCCCGCCCGGGATCTCGTGCTGGTAGACCCGCCCGGTGGGTCCGGCCAGGCCGGATTCGAACGGCGCGTAGACGCGGCGCACCGCTTCCCAGTACGGTTCCAGCGAGCTGACGGCCTCCAGGCTGAGGCCGGTGTCTCGGTCGGTGTGTGCCAGCGCGGCGACAAGGGAGGACGCCGAAGGCTGGCTGGTGGTGCCGGCCAGCGGAGCGCTGGCAACGTCGACGGCGTCCACGCCCACGTTGGCTGCGGCGAGCAGCGTGGCCAGCTGACCGCCGGCGGTGTCATGCGTGTGCAGGTGCACGGGCAGGTCAAACCGTTCCCGCAGCGCGGCCACCAACTTGGCGGCGGCTGCAGGCCGCAGCAGTCCGGCCATGTCCTTGATCGCCAGGATGTGGGCCCCGGCGTCGACCATCTGCTGGGCGAGGTTCAGGTAGTAGTCCAGCGTGTAGAGCTTTTCTTCCGGGTTCAGCATGTCAGCCGTGTAACACAGGGCCACTTCGGCCACTGCAGTCCCCGTGGCGCGTACGGCACGGATGGCCGGTTCCATCTGCTCGACGTCGTTCAAGGCGTCGAAGATCCGGAAGATGTCGACGCCGGCATCGGTCGCCTCCTGCACAAAGGCTTCGGTTACCTCCGCCGGGTACGGGGTGTAGCCCACGGTGTTACGGCCGCGCAGGAGCATCTGGATGCAGATATTGGGCAGCGCCCGGCGCAGCGAGCCAAGCCGCTCCCAGGGATCTTCACCAAGGAACCGCAGGGCGACGTCGTAGGTGGCTCCGCCCCAGGCCTCCACCGACAGCAGTTCGGGGGTCAGGGCAGCCACGGCGGGCGCAGCAACCAGCAGATCACGCGTGCGGACCCGGGTTGCCAGCAGGGACTGGTGTGCGTCCCGGAAGGTGGTGTCGGTTACAGCCAGCGCCTGCTGGCCGCGGAGCTCGGCCGCGAAACCAACCGGTCCCAGTTCCTGCAGCCGCTGCCGGGAGCCGGGCCGGACTTCGGGCAGGTCCGCGGGCAGTTTGTCCGCCGGGTCAATGTGGACTGGCAGCTCGCCGTTGGGCTTGTTCACCGTGGTGTCCGCCAGCCAGTTCAGCAGCCGCGATCCGCGGTCCGCGGAGCCGCGGGCATTGAGCAGTTCGGGGCGCTCCTCGATGAAGGAGGTAGCCACGTCTCCGGCAATAAAGTCAGGATCGTCCAGGACGGCCTGGAGGAAGGAAATGTTGGTGGAAACTCCGCGGATGCGGAATTCGGCCAGCGCGCGACGGGCACGGTTGACTGCAGCAGGGTAGTTGCGGCCGCGGCAGGTCAGCTTCACCAGCATGGAATCGAAGTGCGGGCTGATGTCGGCGCCGGCGTACACCGTGCCGCCGTCGAGCCGCACACCGGCTCCGCCGGCGGAGCGGTAACCGCTGATCTTTCCGACGTCCGGGCGGAATCCGTTGGACGGGTCTTCCGTGGTGATGCGGCACTGCAGCGCGGCTCCGCGCACCCGCAGCTCATCCTGCTGCAGGCCGAGGTCATCGAGGGTTTCCCCGGCTGCGATGCGCAGCTGCGACTGGACCAGATCCACATCGGTGATTTCCTCGGTGACCGTGTGCTCCACCTGGATGCGCGGGTTCATTTCGATGAAGACGTGCTGTCCGGCGCGCTCCCCCACGGTGTCCACGAGGAACTCCACCGTGCCGGCGTTCTCGTATTTCAGGGCCTTGGCGAATTTGACGGCGTCACGGTACAGGGCCTGCCGGATGCTCTCGTCCAAATTGGGGGCCGGAGCAATTTCAATGACCTTCTGGTGCCGGCGCTGCAGCGAGCAGTCACGCTCAAACAGGTGGATGACGTTGCCCTCGCCGTCAGCCAGGATCTGCACCTCAATATGACGGGGCCGGAGAACTGCCTGTTCAAGGAAGACAGTGGGATCACCGAAGGCGGTGTCAGCTTCACGCATGGCGGCGTTCAGTGCCTCGGGAAGTTCCTTGGCCGTGTCCACCCGGCGCATGCCGCGGCCGCCGCCGCCGGCAACGGCCTTGACGAAAATGGGGAAACCGATGTCCTCTGCCTCACGGAGCAGCTGCTCCGGGTCCGAACTCGGCTGGGTGGAGCGCAGCACCGGAATGCCGGCCTCCCGGGCAGCGTTGATGGCATGGACCTTGTGCCCCGCAAGTTCCAGGATGTCCGCTGCGGGGCCCACAAAGGTGATGCCCGCTTCTTTGGCTGCCCGCGCCAGCTGCGGATTCTCCGAAAGGAAGCCGTAACCCGGGTAGATTGCGTCGCAGCCGGATTCCTTGGCGACACGGATGATCTCATCCACATCCAGGTAGGCGCGGACGGGGTGGCCTTCCTCGCCAATCAGATACGCCTCGTCAGCCTTCTGGCGGTGAATGGAGTTGCGGTCCTCGTGCGGGAACACTGCAACCGTTTTTGCGCCCAGCTCATAGGCGGCACGGAAGGCACGGATTGCGATTTCTCCGCGGTTGGCTACCAGTATCTTCGAGAACATTGCTCTCCTGCATCGTTGCGGGGTGGGGGCAGCGGCATAGTGCCGCCCTCCTCGGATTCTAGTTCAGACTATATTCGTTGCAGGCACCTTGGGTGTCCTGTCTCACTTGCCATCATTGTGCCTATTCCGTGCGGCCGAGCAAAACCACTGCATGCCGAAGCAGTGGCCGGGCGTCACATAGAATGAAACGGCAGCCTCGCAGGGGCCCCGCTCGTGATCCACTAGACACGTTAGGTTTTGGTTCAAGAAGTGCAAGTAGTGAGCATCAGCAGCCTGAAGGGCGGGGTGGGCAAGACTTCGGTGACGCTCGGACTGGCCTCGGCGGCAATGGCAGCAGGAATTCGTACCCTCGTAGTGGACCTGGATCCTCATGCGGACGCCACCACCGGCCTGGGCGTGAGCGCTGCCCACAAGCCCGGCATCGGCGAAATGCTCAAAGCGGCACGCCGCACCCAGCTGACTGACAATGTGGTTCCCAGCGGCTGGGTGGCCAACGACCGGCGGTCGGCGGATCCGATTCCCGGGCGCCGGCCTGTTCTGGACGTTGCCATGGGATCGGCATATTCGGGCATCTATGACCGTCCGGACCTGGGACGGCGCGATCTGAGGCGCCTTGCCACCCTCCTGTCCGGTGTCAGCGGATACGGGCTTGTCCTCATCGACTGCCCTCCGTCCCTCAACGGGCTCACCCGCATGGCCTGGACCGCAAGCAACCAGGTCCTGCTGGTGGCTGAACCTGCATTGTTCTCAGTGGCCGGGACCGAGCGGACCATGCGCGCCCTGGAGCTGTTCCGTAAAGAGTTTGCCCCGAATCTTGCCACGGCGGGGGTTGTTGCCAACCGCGTGCGTTCGACGTCCAGCGAGCACACGTTCCGGCTGGCGGAGATGAAGCAGATGTTCGGAAGCCTGCTCATGAGCCCGATCGTTGCGGACCAGGCCAACTGGCAGCAGATTCAGGGAGCGGCTCACTCGGTGCATCACTGGCCCGGCGAGTCCGCCCGCCAGGCGGCAGGCACCTTCGACGCGCTCCTCAAGAATCTCGTGGACACCGGCAGCAACCGCGTACGCCGCGCCGGCTGATCGGCGGACCGATACGCGCGGCTGCTTCTCGTACTGCGAATGCCCTAAACGAAGGGGCAGTGCTAACAGCCAGTGCCGCGGCCGGGTGCCGTTGCGCGGGTGAAACCGGAGCCGGGACTAGCTGATCTTGCGGGCGTTCCGTCGCTGGCTTAGTTCGTCACCGGGAAACTCATGCTCGCTGACATGTTCGCTGGGCAGCTGAGCCAGGCTCCCCTCAACTTCTCGCCACACACGCCCGACGGCGATGCCGAACACTCCCTGACCGCCCTGAACGAGGTCGATGACTTCGTCTGCGGACGTACATTCGTAGACGCTGGCACCGTCGCTCATGAGCGTGATCTGGGCCAGGTCCTCCACGCCGCGCTCCCGCAGGTGCTCAACAGCGGTTCGGATCTGCTGCAGCGAAACGCCGGTGTCCAGAAGACGTTTGACGACCTTCAGCACCAAGATGTCGCGGAAGCCGTACAGACGCTGGGTTCCGGAGCCGGAGGCGCCGCGGACGGCGGGTTCCACCAGTCCGGTGCGCGCCCAGTAGTCCAGCTGGCGGTAGGTGATTCCCGCTGCTTTGCAGGCTGTTGGACCGCGGTAGCCGGCGTCCTCGTCGAGAACGGGCAGATCCTCAGTGAACAGCAAGCCCTGGGCTCCGGGAACCTTACCCGGCGCAACGGCGTGGACATGCTCGCCGGCATCGCCTTTCGGACTCACTTGTGCCTCCTTGTAGCGGTTCCCGGGGGGGGTGGGCACGGGACCTGGGTGTCGGGAACGACTACCTTCAGTGTGCCCCGCGGGACCTCTGAGGGGAAGAACCCGAGGAGAGGAATGGCGGAGCTCCGTGCAGTGGGAACTCTCTATGCTTCGACGTTAGATCTGACCAGGTCCAAGGTCAAAGATGCAGGCGCTTTTTCTGAAGGCGTGTCGGGCTCAGCGCTCGAAGTCCTCGGGTTCAACATCGGCGAGGAACTCGCGGAACTGCCGCATTTCCTGTTCCGCATTTTCCGTTTCCGCTTCGTCGTCTTCGCCGTCCTCAGCCTCCGCGATCCGCACGCCTGCTTCGTCCAGCACCGCGTCGGCGCAGAAGATGGGGCAGGGAGCCCGCAGGGCCACCGCTATGGCGTCGGAAGCCCGGGAACTCACAGTGACGCCGTTGTCGAATACGAGTTCCGCATAGAAGACCGTGTCCTCGACACTCACCAGGCGGACCTCCTGCACGGTCCGGCCCAGGGCAAGCACCACCGAGGCCAGCAGGTCATGGGTCATCGGGCGCGGGGGGACGATCCCCTGCTGGACGAAGGCAATGGCACTGGCCTCAGGTGCGCCAATCCAGATGGGCAGGTGCCGCTCCCCGTTGATTTCCTTGAGCAGCACCAGCGGCTGGTTGGAGGGCAGTTCAATCCGGACGCCGACAACTTCGACTTCACGCATATTCCTCAGCCTTCCATTCGTGCAATATGTCCGTTCACCAGCGCACTGTGCAGGTTCAGGCAGAGATCGCTGATTTCCCGGGCTGTTTCCGCCGCCCGTGCCTTGGACGCAACGTCGCGTCGCGAGGCCAGCGGTGCCACCACGCTTTCCACCAGGCCGAGTTCGCGATCCGCGGCTGCCCGGAAGGGACGCAGGTGGCGGGGTTCTATGCCGTGGGCCTGGAGTTTTGCGCAGGCCTTGGCAACTTTCAGCGCATGTTCGTCATAGACGGCGGGGTCCGCACCGCTCTCGGGCGCCGTGATCAGGCCGTACTCGGCGAGGTTGCGCACCAGATCCGCCGAAGCGCCTGATTCGCGGACAAGCTCATTGAAGGTCAGACCCCGGGCAAACGTCCGGGCGGACAATTCCCCGGCCAGCTGTTCGGACACGGCCCGCGGGGTCAGCGACATGCCCCCGGGCAGGGATTCCGGACGCTCGCCCCGGTCAATGGCGTCAAGGTAATCCTTGATGACCTTCAGCGGGAGGTATTGGTCCCGCTGCAGTGCCAGCACAAAGCGCAGCCGTTCGACGTCGGCGGTGGTGTATTTGCGGTATCCCGCTGCCGTCCGCTGCGGCGTGACCAGTCCTTTTTCCTCCAAAAACCTGATCTTGGAGGCGCTGATTCCCGGGAAGTCCGTGCTGAGATCGCTCAGGACTTCTCCGATATTGAGCACACGGCCGCGCAGGCGCTCGTTCCCCGTTCCCAGGGTCCGCCTGATGGGCTGTGATGCTGACATGCTTGTACCTATTCCCTCAGTGTTCCCTGGACATGCGGCGGGATTTCCTCCGCCGTGTTTTGTTGATGCTTAGCTGGCGGTGGGCCGGGCTGCGTAAAAGGTGAGCCGGAACTTTCCAATCTGAACCTCGTTGCCCGTCCGCAGCAACAGTGTGTCCACCCGGTCATTATTTACGTAGGTGCCGTTCAGGCTCATGGCATCCACCACACGGAACCCTTCAGGGGACCGGCGGAACTCCACATGCTTGCGGGACACCGTCACGTCATCGAGGAAGACATCAGCATTCGGATGACGGCCTGCAGTGGTGACGTCCTGGTCCAAAAGGAACCGCGCACCGCTGTTGGGGCCTGAATGGGCGATCAGCAGCGCTGACCCGGCAGGCAGCGCAGCCACCGCCGCACGCTCATCCATGCTGAGTTTGGGCTCCACCGACGTCGTATCGGTCTGAGGCGGCAGACTGATGGATGTAGTGTCCTCGGCACCCAGCTCACGCCGATCTTCGGTCTGTCCGGCGTTGTAGTCCTCGCGCGCCATGTCCTTTATCCTCCCCAAAAGATGCGGCCAACCACTCACATACTGGCTGGCCGCACAGTTCCTGCTGACAAATCTCGCCGTACCGGCTGTCCTAGCCTACCTGCTGGAGGGCTTTCACGGCACTGAGCGTTTTACGCGCAGTTTGCGGAGCGACGTGCGACGACATGTGGAGGACGCACACCGGGTTCACACCCACTGGACCATATGCACAATGAGGCCGTTCGGGTCCGGTACTGTGCGAACCGCTGCCCCCAGCCCTCCGGCTCGGGAGCGGTCACGACTTCGACGCCGGCTGACGCCAGACGCCAGACGCTCGTGCTCGTGCTCGTGCTCGTGGTCAAGGTCCCTTACAGCCAGGACCAGCAGCATTCCCTGGCCTGCACTGCCCGCAACTTCCGAAGGCTTGAACACCGGCAGTCCGGTGCGAAGAAAAATGATGCTTGGTCCGCCGTCCGGATGCTTCAGAGAGGAATATCCGGAATAAATCCCCGGTGTGCCCGTCTCCGAATATCCCGGCCGGGAGGCCGCCCGGCCCGCACACGCGGCGGAATCCCGGCGGGAATCAGGCCACCGGTGCCGGCGAGCGGTAATGGGCGTTGGCTGCCTCCACAACGGGACGGCGGGGAAAGGCGGAGCGGGCCTCGGCATCCCCGGCAAACCCCTCCACGATCCAGCTGGGTCCGTCCGCGAGGTGTTCCAGCCCTTCACGCGCCACGGTGTCCGGATCAGAGGCACGCACGCCGGGCGCATCGAAGGAGAAACCGAGGCGTTCCATTGCGGGCGTGCGGGTCAGTCCCAGGCAAAGTTCCAGGACGTCGACGCCGTACGGGCGCATCTCCACCCACAGTGCCTCGGCAAGATTGTGGACAAAAGCCTTGGCTGCGGAGTAGAAGCCGATCCCGGCGGTGCCGGCGAAGCCGCTGAGGGATCCGGTGAGCAGGATGCCGCCGCGCTGCCGCTCCTGCATCGGCGCCCCGAAACGCCGGATGAGTTCCAGGGTCACGGTGATGTTCAGGTCAATGACCATCTGGGCGCGCTCGGCGTCGGACGTCACAATCTCGCCGCCGTAGGTGTTGGCACCGGCGTTGGACACCAGCAGGCCCACTTCACGGTCTCCCAGCTGTCCGGCGATCGCGGCGACGGCGCCGGGGGCCAGCAGGTCCTGCTCGATGGCCAGGACCTCCACGTCATAGGCGGAGCGGACCGATTCCGCCACCTCTGCGAGGGGCCCGGGCTTGCGGGCAACGATCGCCACGTTCAGTCCCTGCTCGGCCAGGCGGTGGGCCAGGGCTGCGCCCACGCCCTCCGATCCGCCGGCGATCAATGCCCAAGGCCCGTACTTCTCGAATCCGCTCATTCCACAGTTCCCTTCGTACCGATCAAGCGCTTGTTTGCATCTTGAGTCATCAGTGATGTTGAATACGCTAAAGGGAACCGAAGGGGAACAACTGATGAGTCCACTGACCGAGATCACCGAGCTGCGCGACCGTATCCAACGGCTTGAAGACCACCGAGAGATTCTGGGTGTGCTCGCCGCCTATGGTCCCGCCGTGGATTCCGGCAGTGCCGAAGAGGTGGCCGGGCTGTGGACTGAGGACGGAAGCTACACGTTCAGCTACGGCGACGGCGAGCGCACGCTGACCGGAGCCGATGACTTCCGCACCATGGTCGAGGGCCCCTCCCATCAGGAGATCATTACGGGAGGCTCAAGCCACTTCATGGGCATCCCGGACATCCGGGTGGACGCAGACACCGCCGTCGCCACCGGCTACTCAATGCTGGTCCGGCACCGTGACGGGGAGGACCCCGGGTATTACGTGTTCCGCCTCGCCGCCAACCGGTGGGAGCTGGCACGCACCGACGCCGGCTGGAAAGTCACGGCCCGGACCAACTCGCTGCTGGACGGCCGGACTGCGTCCCGCGCGCTGCTGGCCGGTGCCCGGAGCGTGACCCTGTGACCGCGGCTCCGGGCTCCGCCGAGAAGCTCGACGCGCGCGAGGCAGATCCGCTTTTCCGCAGCTTCTCCATCAGGTCGCTTCAGCTGCGCAACCGGGTTGTCATGTCGCCGATGACCCGCGCCTACTCCCCCGGCGGAGTTCCCGGCCCGGACGTGGCTCAGTATTACCGCCGCCGCGCGGAAGGCGGGACGGGCCTCATCCTCACCGAGGGTGTGGCCATCGACCATCCCGCAGCCGTTGACCACGCGTCGGTGCCCCGCATGTTCGGCGCCCGGGCCCTGGCCGGCTGGCGCCGCGTCGTGGACAGCGTGCACGACGCAGGCGGCCGCATCATTCCGCAGCTGTGGCATGTTGGCCCCCTGTGGGGCGCAATGGGCGGCGGCAGTGACGTGACGCCCATGCGTCCCTCCGGTTTGTGGGGCACTCCGGGCATCACCAACTACTCCGCGGACCTGGTGCGCGCCTCTGCACCGCTGACCCGGGCCATGACGACGGCGGACATGGAGGCTGTCATCGAGGCCTACCGGACTGCCGCCCGGGGCGCGGTCGAGGCAGGGTTCGACGGCGTCGCCCTGCACGGCGGACACGGTTACCTCCTGGATTCCTTCCTGTGGGCGGATACCAACCGCCGAGATGACGAATGGGGTGGAGACGCTGAACGCCGCGCCGCGTTTCCGGCAGCAGTGGTCCGGGCCATTCGCGCGGAAATCGGTGCGGACCTGCCCATCTTCTTCCGCTTTTCCCAGCACAAGCAGCAGGACTTCAGCGCACGCCTTGCCGACACCCCGGAAGAGCTGGGCGCCCTCCTGCGCCCGCTCGTGACGGCCGGTGTGGACGTGTTGGATGCCAGCGCACGGCGATTCCAGGACCCTGCCTTCGAGGGCAGCAACCTGGGGCTGGCCGGGTGGGCAAAGCAGCTCACCGGTGCATCTGCCATGGCGGTGGGCAGCGTTGGCATCGGTTCGGCCCTCAAGGACCGGCGCAGCAGCGGCAACCCCACCCTCGACAACCGCTCAGACCTGCTGCGCCGCCTGGCAGCGGACGAGTTTGACCTGATTGGAATCGGCCGCCTGCACCTTGCCGACGCTGCTGTGGTCCGCACGCTCAGGGCCGGCGAGCCGCTGCCCCAGTACGACTACAACCTGCACGAGTCAGCGCTGCTGTAACCTGTCCAGGACACGGTGCCCTCGACTCCTGGGCACCGGCGAAAACCAGCTTGGTGGATGTCTTCGGCGTCAGGCAGCTGCGCGGCATTGCCGCCATCCGCCGGGTTGCTGCGGCGCGGAGACCTCAGCGTGACGGACATCTGTTGTGCGGTGGGTTACTCGTCCCCGCGCACCTTCAGCACACGGTTCACTGAACTGGCCGGAGTGCCGCCGAGCGTGTGCCGCCGTGACCATTCTTCCGCTGCGGAAGCTGCCCTGGGCTTCTACCGCGACATCCTTGGCTTCGAGGTCCGCAACGACGTCGGCTACGAGGACATGCGGTGGATTACCGTCGGTCCTGCCGGACATCCGGAAACCTCGATTGTCCTGCAACCGCCGGCGGTTGATCCGGGGATCACCGACGAGGAACGCCGTACCATCCTGGAACTGATCGCCAAGGGCGTCTACGCGTCGGTGACACTGGCCTCCGGGGATCTGGACGGGCTCTTCGCACGGATGGAAGCCGCCGGAGCGGACGTCGTCCCGGAACCGATCGATCAGGACTACGGAGTCCGGGGCTGCGCCTTCCGCGATCCGGCGGCAACCTCATCCGCATCAACCAGTCAGTCTGAAGCTCCAATCCGCCGGTCGTAAGACTCAGTCGGAAACACTGATACGAAGGATCCGGTCATCTCCGGGTACCGGGCTGCCCCGTCCGTCGGTGTTGTTCGTGAGCACCCACAGGCTCCCGTCAGGGGCACCAACGACGTCGCGCAGCCGCCCGTACTCCCCGGCCAGATACACGGTGGCGGTGTCCGGATCAGCTTGCGGAACCTCCCGAAGCCGCTCTCCGCGCAGATTGGCAACATAGACGGAGTCTCCGACGACGGCGATGCCGCTGGGACTGGCATCCGCCGGCTCCCATTGCTGCACCGGATCGATAAACCCCTCCACTCCTGCAATACCTTCAACCTCCGGCCAGCCATAATTGCCGCCGGGCTCAATCACGTTGAGCTCATCCCAGGTGTTCTGCCCGAACTCACTCGCATAGAGGACGCCGTCCGTGTCCCAGCCGATGCCCTGCGGATTGCGGTGTCCGTAACTGTAAACCAGCGACCCGGGGAACGGGTTGTCCTCGGGCACCTCGCCGTCGGGAGTCATCCGCAGGATTTTCCCGGACAGGGAGGATGTGTCCTGGGCGTTCCCACGGTTGCCGGCGTCTCCAGTGGTGGCGTAGAGCATCCCGTCCGGGCCGAACGCGAGACGTCCTCCGTTGTGGATGGGTCCGGCCTCGATGCCGTCCACAATGATCTCCGGCAAGCCGAGGACCAGCGAACCGACGGCGCCTGAGAGTTCGCGGCGCTCGATCCGGTTCTCCCCGCCGGTGGTGAAATACGTGTAGAGGTAATCGTCCTGAGCGGCAATGCCGAGGAGACCGCCCTCTCCCGTCGCTCCTCCCCCGCTTTCTGTCCCGTTGGCGGCGCTTTCAATGATGCCTGCCTCCCGGCCCTCGCCGTCGTCGTTGAGTTCCACAATCCGCGCGGAATCACGTTCGCTGACCAGCGGGGTCCCTTCGTGGAAGGCGATGGACCACGGGGCATCGAGTCCGGTGGCAATGGTCTCCACGGATGCGGTCCCCACCGCGGCGCCGGTCTCCTCAGCGGGTGGGGCAGTGCACCCGGTCGCTGCCAGACCCACAACTGCAGAGGCCACCGCAAGACGTGCTTTACCTGGCATGCCGCTCTCCGATCACCGGGGAAGAGACAGCTCCCGGAGCTGCCGGCGGGAATTGATGTCCAGTTTGCGGAAGATGCTCCGCAGATGGGCCTCGATCGTGCGGGGGCTGAGAAACAACTGTGTACCGACTTCCCGCGAGGTGGCTCCGGTAGCCACCAGGCGGGCGATGTGCAGCTCATGGGCTGTGAGGACATCGGTGGGCTGAGCGGTCCGCCTGCGCGGGTGCTCGCCGGTGGCGCGCAGTTCACGTGCGGCACGCGCGGCGAACGCCTCCGCGCCCATGTCCAGCAGCATCCCGTGCGCGGCGCGAAGCTGTTCCCGCGCGTCCTGCCTACGACCCTCGCGGCGAAGCCACTCACCGTAGACGAGGTGGGTGCGGGCCAGATGAGTGACCATGCGGCAGCGCGCAAGCTGCTCAATCGCCTCACGGTAATGCTCCTCGGCGGCTGGCCCCGTGCTGGTCAGCGCCCGGGAACGCGCCGCCAGGCCGAGCCCCCAGGGAGTGCCGCTGGCGCGGGCCCGCGAGGTGAGCTCTTCCAGCGCCTCGGCGGCCAACTCCGGTTGCCCGGCACGGCACGCCGCTTCGATAAGTTCGGGATGGGCCAGGTTGTTGAACCTCGACGCCTCTGACTCGAACGCCCGGGTTGCCGCCACCTGAGCCGCCGGGTAGTCGCCCATACCGTTGTGCTGCACCGCCATTGCGTACTGTGCCAGGGTCACCTCTGTGGCCTTCGCATTGCCGGATGCATGCGCGGCAATGGCCGCGTATACCTCGGCGGTCTCGTCCGGACGGCCGCGCCAGGCGGACAGGAAAAGCTGCGCATGGAGCAAGGGTGCCGCCCTGGTCGCGGCCACGATCGCCACCTGCTCCTCGGCCCGGTCGAACTCACCGGAGAGCACCAACATAACGGACTGGCCGAGAAGTGCGCGTGGGAGTGCGGCCAGGGCGCCGGAATCACGGACCAGCTGGACCGGCCGGGCGGCCAGGGTGTGGAGCATCTCATCGTCGAAGACCGCCATGGCGGTTCGGCAGGCGAGCCATCCCCAGCGGCGGCGATGGGTCTCGCTCACCCCGTCGGTTACGCTCACCCCATGAATGTCCGGCTCGTGGCCGGCCTCGCTCTCGTGGTCGGCAAATGCGGCCAACGCACGCCGCAGTCCGGGCAAGCCGGTTGAGTACCCCTCCGTGAACATCGTCACGAGCCCGGCGAGCAACAGATCCGCCGGCCTCGGCGGCCCCGTTGGGGGCGGCGCGGTCCGGGCAGCCTCGGTCACTGTCGGTACGCCGCGGCCGCTGCGGGAGTTGCCGGTGACAATCGCAGCATCCAGCGCACCCAGGTAGGTCTCCCGGGACAGCTCCGGGTCCAGCGGGGCGAGGCACTTGGCAGCTTCCAGCAGCATGGCCTGCCCTTCGCCGTCCCGCGCGAGGTGGAACGAGATCCGGGCGCGCAGCAGTCCGAGCTGAGCCTGTTGCACGTCGTCGAGCGGCCCGGCCGCAGCGACCGCCAGCAGTTCCAAGGCGTCCGCGGAGGCACCGGCCTCATGTTTGGCATGGGCGGCTTCAAGCGCCCGGCATGCACGGGCGGCGGGGTCGGGGGTCAGCTTGGCCGCCTGCTCCAAGAAGGCCGCGGAGACAGCCAATCCGCCACGGGCGTGTGCCCGGCCGGCGGAGCGAATCAACTCCACGGCGGCGCCCTCATCGGTACCCAGCACCGTTTGAGAGCGGTGCCAGGCGCGGCGGTCGGGGTTGACATCGGCATCGATGGCCGCGGCCAGCGCACCGTGCGCCCGGCGGCGCTCATGCGGGGCGGCTCCTCGAAGCACAGCCGAACGCACCAACGGATGCCGGAACTGTACCTGGCTGCCGATCTCCAGGAGCCCGGAGGCTTCAGCTGGCGCTGCCCACTCGGAGGCGATCCCCAGGTGCGTGGCCGCCCGCCACAGCAGGGCCGTCTCTCCGGTCGGATCGACCGCGGCAACCAACAGCAGCAGCCGCGACTGCGCAGGCAGGTCTGCTACGCGGCGCCGAAATGTCTCCTCGATGCGGTGTACGGTGCCCGGCACCTCCGGCAGCTCGAATCCTCCGGTCACCCATGGCGCCGGCGCACTGCGGGCCAGCTCCACCAGTGCGAGGGGGTTACCACGTGCCTCCGCGACAATGCGGTCGCGCATTCCCTCGTCCAGCGGTGTGTGGACCGCTGTGGCCAGCAACGCCCGTGCGTCGACCTCCTCGAGCCCGCGCAGACACACAACGGACAAACCGTCGAACCAGTGAGCGTCCCGGTCGGCGGGGTCCCGCAGAGCAAACACCAGCACTATCCCTTCCGCCGCCATCCGCCGCGCGACGAAGCTGAGGACTTGGGCGGAGGCCTCGTCCAGCCACTGCGCATCATCGACAAGGCACAAAAGGGGGCCTTCCTCGGCGACCTCTGCCAACAGGTGAAGAGTAGCCAGCCCAACGAGGAAACGGTCCGGCACGCCGCCGCTTTGCTGCCCCAGTGCCACGCCCAGAGCGGCCTGCTGCGGTTCGGGCAGGGCCTCCAGCCGGTCAAGCAGCGGCGCACACAACTGGTGCAGTCCCGCGAAGGCGAACTGTGTCTCGGACTCCACTCCGACCAAGGACTGCACTCGGAACCCTGAGGATTCCGCCATCCCCCGGGCGTACTCAAGAAGCATTGTCTTTCCAATACCGGCTTCTCCGCGCACCAGGATCACCCCGCTCTCCCCGGCTCGGGCCCGTGAGATGAGGTTGTCGATAGCTGCGCGCTCGGCCTGCCGGCCCAGGAAGTCCACCGGTGACGCTCCCTTCAAAGCATGCCCGGAAGCCTATTAGGCAATTCTCACCTAGGCAAACGAAATCGGTCGACCCCACGTGGGTAGGTATGGGCCGGGGACATGCAGGAAGGCTTACCGATGTGTCGGCGTCATAGCGCGCAGCATTCTGAAGACACAGCCGCATTGCGGGCCACGGCGTCAATTGGGGACTGACCCGTTGTCACTCGAACCGGCACCCGCGTAAGAGAGGAAATCAAAGCCATGAATCCCGTCCAGGAACTGGTTGTTAACTTTCAGGAGCTTGCGGGCCAAGTGCCCGAGATCATCCGGCCCTTTGTTGTGATGTTTGCCGGGGCCGTTCCGTTCATTGAGGGCGAAGGAGCCTCCTTGATCGGCATGGTCGGCGGGCTCAACCCGATTGTTGCAGGTGTTGCGGCCGCCGCCGGCAACTTCTTGTGCGTGCTTATCGTGGTGCTGGTGACATCGCGGACCCGCACGGCCGTCGTCAAGCGGAGCAGGGACCGAGCTGCGCTCCGAAGCCCCGCGCTTGTCCCGGGTTCCACCGGTTCCTCAGGAGCTGCTGTTTTCGAAGACCCGGCACCGGCCAGGCACGAGACTAAGGGCCAGCAGCGTTTCAAGACGTGGCTCATCCGCTTTGGCGTGCCCGGCGCAAGCATCCTTGGCCCCCTCGCGATCCCGACCCAGTTCACTTCCGCGATCCTTATCGCCGGAGGAACCTCTCGAGGCTGGGTGTTGCTGTGGCAGGCTGTGGCGATCATCATCTGGACCACCGTAGCCACTGTGTCGATCTGGGCGGCACTCACCTTCGTCGTCGGGGTCTGAGCTCCCGCTGCCCGCCTGGACAGCCCCGGGTCCGGGCAACACAACACCGAGAAGGAAACTTCAATGGCACCTTACAAGACGGTGAAGTCCGGAGACGGGCATGCGCTTCCGAGCTTCCGCTGGTGGCAGCTGTTCACCCGTTCCCTGCTGCACCTGTACCTCTCCGGCGAGGGCGGCAAGGCGGAGACCTGGTCCGTCGATGTCCGGCATGGGGGTGACGAGGATGGAGAGGCGTATGTACGGCTCTACCGCAACGGCGTCAATCGAGCCCGGTCTTCACTCCCTGCCGCGTTCCCGGTGCCCGGCGGCACCATCGAGGTTGAGGTCAGCGGTTACGGGCTCAAACGCTGCCACTACGTGAGGTCCGACGGAACAGAGCAGCAACTGGTACCCGATCCCGCCTCAGCCGAAGGCCGGCGTGCCCGCCTGCAGCAAACCAACCCGGCGCTGAGCCGTGGCTTGGGCACCGCGTCGCTGATTGTCCTCTTGCTTGCCCTCGTGCTGGGCGTGCCCCAGGCCGTCGAACAGATCACGCTGTTCCCACCCATCGCGGAGAACGTGGGCACGTTTTACAGCCCCTTCACCCTTCCGGCTACAGCGAACATCGGGCTTGTCCTGGCAACGCTCGCAGCGAGCACAGAGCGCGCACTCCGTCTGCGATATAGCCGCATCCTTGACGGCGGCTTTTTCGGAGGCGATGACTAGGGTGCTTTACGGCACTTTAAACGACAAAAGCCCGGCAGAACTTTCGTTCCGCCGGGCTATTTGTCGGGTTGACAGGATTTGAACCTGCGACCCCCTGACCCCCAGTCAGGTGCGCTACCAAGCTGCGCCACAACCCGCTGTTCTGCCGGTTTATTTCCGGCCGAAGCAACTCGAATACTCTACCCCATGATTGGTGAATTTCCCGAATCGGGAAAGCCCCGGAGGCCACACAGGCATCCGGGGCCCCAAATGCTAGCGGTTCTTGCCGCGCTTTTCGCGCACGCGCATGTTAACTTCAATGGGAGTTCCCTCGAAGCCGAACGTCTCACGCAGGCGGCGGGTGATGAAGCGGCGGTAGCCCGGATCCAGGAATCCGGTGGTGAAGAGGACAAACTTCGGCGGGCGTGAGGATGCCTGCGTGCCGAAGAGGATACGGGGCTGCTTGCCGCCGCGCACCGGGTGCGGGTGGGCTGCCACGAGCTCGCCAAGGAAGGCATTGAGCTTGCCGGTGGGGATGCGCTTGTCCCAGCTCTCCAGTGCCTTATCCAAAGCGGGAACAAGCTTGTCCTTGTGCCAGCCGGTCATGGCCGAAATGTTCACGTGCGGGGCCCACTCCACATGGGCCAGGTCGCGCTCGATCTCGATCTGCAGGTAGCGGCGTCGCTCGTCGTCCAGCAGGTCCCACTTGTTGAAGGCCAGCACCAGGGCGCGGCCGGACTCGATGGCGAGCTGCAGGATGCGGACGTCCTGTTCGCTGAGGACTTCGTCCACGGCCAGAAGGACCACGGCAACCTCGGCCTTTTCCAGCGCGGACTGGGTACGCAGCGAAGCGTAGAAGTCGGCGCCCTGGGCCATGTGCTGGCGGCGGCGGATACCGGCGGTATCCACGAAGCGCCAGGTGCGTCCGCCAAGCTCGATGAGCTCATCCACCGGGTCGCGGGTGGTGCCGGCGGTGTCATCAACGACCACGCGCTCGGTACCGGCCAGCTTGTTCAGCAGCGAGGACTTGCCCACGTTCGGGCGGCCAATCAGCGCGATGCGGCGCGGGCCGCCGGTCTTGTCCAGTCCACCGTAGGCGGAGTACTCCGGAAGGACCTCCATCATGGCGTCCAGCATGTCACCGGTGCCGCGGCCGTGCAGTGCCGAAACGGGGTACGGCTCGCCGAAACCGAGGCCCCAGAGCTGGGCGGCGTCGGCTTCGTTCTGGATGTCGTCCACCTTGTTGGCGACGACGATGACGGGCTTGCCCTTGCCGCGGAGCATCCGCACCACGGCTTCGTCGGTGGCGGTGATGCCAACGGTGGCGTCCACTACCAGCAGGACGGCATCGGCGACGTCGACGGCCACTTCGGCCTGTCCGGCCACACGGGCATGGATGCCGCGCGCGTCGTGCTCCCAGCCGCCGGTGTCCACCAGCGTGAAGTTCACGCCGTTCCAGGTGGCGGGGTATGACACGCGGTCACGGGTCACACCGGGGGTGTCTTCCACCACGGCTTCGCGGCGGCCCAGGATACGGTTCACCAGCGTGGACTTGCCCACGTTCGGGCGGCCCACGATGGCAACGACGGGATCCTGGCGCAGGGGTGCGTCGTCGTCGTATTCCTCGAAGCCGCCCTCAAGCAGCGCGGCGTCTTCTTCATCAAGTTCATAGTCGGACAGGCCGGCGCGCAGGGTTTCCGCGCGCAGTTCGGTCTCGGCGTCGTCCATATTGGCCAGGCGTTCGTTTACCTGGTCCTCTCCGGCCGGAACGTATTCTTCCTGGCCAGTCTCGTCGCCGGCAGCGCCGGAGTATGAGGAATTAGTCATTTTTGCTTTCTTTCCGTTGAGGTCTGCAGCACTGCAAGCAGGCCGTCTCCGGACGTTCAGCCCGGTAAGTGTATGTGGGTTCCGCGGGTATTAACACCGCAGTTCCACCAGTCCATTGAAACACGCGCGGCACCGGCAGGGCATTTGGGCCCTGCCGGTGCACGGCTGCTTGGTGTGTGGTGTTGGTCCTAGTGCGTGCTGGTGTACACGACGTCGAGCACCGCCTGGACGGTCTGTTCAAAGTCCAGATCGGAGGAATCGATGGTGACTACGCCGTCGGCGGCCTGCTGGAAATTGACCACCGTGGAGTCCTTGGCATCGCGCGTGAGGACCTGTTCCTTGAGCTGCGCCGCGCTCTGCGTGCCGCCCAGCTGGACGCCGCGCCGTCGCAGGCGGGCTTCTTCGGAGGCTGTGAGCAGGATCCGCACTTCGGCCCGGGGCGCGACGACGGTGGTGATGTCCCGGCCCTCGGCCACGATCCGCAGGCCTGAATCGGCGATCATCTGCTGCTGGCGGCGGACCAGTTCGGCCCGTGCCCCCAGCGTGGTGGCGACGGCGCTGACGGAGGAGGACACGTTGGGTTCGCGGATGGCATCCGTGACGTCGCGGCCGCTGACGCGGACCCACTCGGCGTCGGGAGAGGTGCTTAGGTCGATGTCCGCGGCGCGCGCGGCGGCCTCAACGGCGGCGGCGTCCGTCAGGTCGATGCCGGCTTCCATGCAGTACAGCGTTACTGCGCGGTACATGGCCCCGGTGTCGAGGTACGCCGCACGGAGCCGGCGTGCGGCTTCCCTGCTGATGCTGGATTTGCCGGATCCGGACGGGCCGTCAATGGCCACGACAAGGGGCTTTCCCAGCCGGAACTCGGCCGGATTACGTTCTACACTCACTGCACTACCTTCCACCCGCGGGCGCTTAATTCATGTACCAAGTTGTGCACCCGGCTCGGCAGGACGGAGATTTCCGCCCGGCCCACCTGCTGGCCGGAGGAATGCTCCAGCCGCAGGTCTTCCAGGTTCACGCCGATCTCGCCAATCTCCGTCAGCAGCCGGGCAATCTGTCCCGGCGTGTCATCCACCAGGACGGTGAAGGACACAAAGGACTGCGGCGGCGCTCCGTGCTTGCCCGGAATGCGGGCCTGCCCGGTGTTGCCTTCGGAAATCAGCTGCGCCATGTCCAGCCGGGCACCGTCGGCCACCGGATTTTCCAGCGTGGAGATCAGGCGGTTCAGGTCATCGCGGACGCCGTAGAGGATTTCCACCAGCCGCGGAGCGTTGCCGGAGAGGATCTGCACCCACAGCTTGGGGTCGCTGGCGGCAATCCGGGTCACGTCCCGCAGCCCGTTTCCGGCCAGGGCCATGGCCTGGCCGGGGGTGTCCTGCAGACGGCTGGCCACCAGCGAGGACATGACCTGCGGCAGGTGCGAGACCAGCGCCACGGACTGGTCATGATCCTCGGCGCTCATCCGTGAGACCACGGCACCCAGGTCAATCGCCAGCGCCTCGGCGCTTTTGACCGCCGCGGGTGAGCTCTCGGCCGCAGCACAGATGACCCACGGCATGGAGGTGAACAGCTCACCCAGCGCGGCAACGGGCCCGGACTTCTCCCGGCCCGCCATGGGATGGGTGCCCACGTAGCGGCTCAGGTCCTCGCCGGAGGCACGCAGATCCGCGAGCACCGCACCCTTGACGCTGGCAATGTCGACGACGACGGCGCCGGGCCAGTCCTTCAGCGCCTGCGCGGCAAGAGCCGCGGTGACGTCCGGAGGCGCGGCAACAACGACCAGTTCGGGGGCAAAGCCTTCCTCCACCGTTTCCAGCAGGCGGCCGGCGCCGATGTCCCGGGCCACGGCCGCCGTCGACGGCGAGATGTCCGACAGTGCAACGTCCACCCCGCGCGCCCGCAGCCCGAGCCCGATGCTGGTGCCGAGCAGGCCGGTGCCGATCACGAGAACGGGACCGGACAGGTGCGTAGCTGTTCCCTGTGCCGCGCCCACTGCTTAGAGGCCTACGGAGGCCAGCAGGTGGCCAACTTCCGTGCGGCCGAGCACGCGGATGCTGCCCTGGCGCTGGTCGCCCACGCGGATGGGGCCTACCTGGGTGCGGACCAGTCGCTCCACCGGGTGGCCGACGGCCTCGAACATGCGGCGGACAATGCGGTTGCGGCCCGAGTGCAGCACAACCTCAACGAGCAGGTGGCCCGGAGTGGAGTCAACCAGCTTGAAGGAGTCAACCTGCGCGAAGCCGTCCTCGAGGTCCAGGCCTTCACGCATCTGGGCGCCGACGCCGTGCGCCATCGGCCCGCGGACCTGCACGAGGTAGGTCTTGGGAACCTCGTAGGACGGGTGGGTCAGGCGGTTGGCCAGCTCGCCGTCGTTGGTCAGCAGCAGCAGGCCCTCGGTGTTGGTGTCCAGGCGGCCCACATGGAACAGGCGCTCGTGCTTGTTGGTGCTCTTGAGGAAGTCGCTGATGCACGGACGGCCCTCGGGGTCATCCATGGTGCAGACCACGCCGCTGGGCTTGTTGAAGACGTAGTACTTCAGGTGTTCGTCCAGCTGCAGGCGCATGCCGTCCACATGGATGGCAACCTGGGAGGGGTCCACGCGGACGCCTACCTCGGTGACAACTTCGCCGTCGACCTCCACGCGTCCTTCGCGGATCATGTCTTCGCAGACGCGGCGCGATGCCACGCCTGCCTGGGCCATGACCTTCTGCAGGCGGACGCCCTCGGGATCGTGATGATCCGAGATGACGGGCTTCGCCGGACGGCGGGTGGTGGTGCGCTTGACAGTGCCCAGGTTCTGGCCGAAACGCTCGTTGCGGAACGCTCGGTCGCCGCTCTTGCGCTGGCCGGCCTGCGGGCCTCCGGTGCGGGAAGCGCCGCCCTTGGTGCCGTACGGCTTGGCGGCCTTGGGCGCACCGGCCTTGTAGCCTTCGGGCTTGAACTGGCCGGAGCCGGCAGGCCGGGACTCGCCGGAGCCCTTGGAGGCTCCCTTGGCTGCGCCGGATCCCTTGCCGTCAAAAGCCCGTGAGGCCGCTGAGCGGAACTTTTCGGGACGGTTCTCAGCCGATTCTTCGCGGGGGCGGTAGCCGTTGGCGCGGAATTCGCCGGCGCTCATGCCGGGATCGCGCTGGGCGGAGCGGCCGCCGCGGGGTGCGCCGGTGCGGGAGCCGGCGGGCTTGGAGCCCTTGCCGAAGGACTTGCCGCCGGCTGCTCCCCCGCCGCTGCGCGGGTTGTTACGGCCTGATCCGGAGCGGGGTGCCTGTGTCATTAAAAGTCCTTCGGGTGTAGCGGTTAGTAAGTAGTGTCTTCAAATTCAGCCAGGTTTTCCAGCCCGGGCAGGTGCGGTGCGAGCCGCGGAAGTTCGTTCAGGTGGCCCAGCCCCAGCCGTTCCAGGAAATACGGCGTGGTCCGGTACGTCATTGATCCGGTCTCGGCTTCCACACCGGCGTCGTCAATGAGTCCGCGCTGAACCAGGGTTCGCATAACGGAGTCAACATTGACACCCCGGATGGCAGAGACCCGCGCCCTGGATACAGGTTGCCGGTAGGCAATCACTGCCAGGGTTTCCAGTGCAGCCTGAGTCAGACGAGCACTCTGGCCGCCCAGGACGAACTTCGAGACCACGGGTGCAAACTCGGCGCGGGAGTAGATCCGCCAGCCGCCGGCCACATCCCGCAGTTCAAAACCTCGCATTGAAGTGAAACTACGTACTGTGCCACCGGGTCCTCCCCCAGTATAACCGTCATACTCACGCTGCAGTTCCGTGAGGACCGCCTGCACCACCGGCACCGCAACCTCCAGGACCGCGGCAAGCTCCTCGGGCGTGACCGGTTCGTCAACCACCATGAGCACCGCTTCCACCGCTGCCCGGAGGTCGGCGGCCGCTTCGGCTGCGGCTGTTTCCGGCAAAGGTCCTGCTTCAGCTTCTGCTTCGGCTTCTGCTTCGGCGGCGGGTTCGGAATCCTGTCCGCGCCCGGCAGGAAGTTCCGGAAGCTCCGGTTCAGCCAACGGATTCTGCTGCATGTCTCTCCAAGGGATTGCTCTCAGTAATCTTGCCCGCTCCCCCGGCGGCCGGCCAGGTCCCGGGTGACGCGGACCACAGAATCACCAGTTCGCCCAGCGGATCGGGCTGGTCGAAGGACACGGCCGCGTCCCGGAACAGTTCCAGCAGCGCCAGGAACCGGGCCACCGCAACCGAGCTGCCGGCGTCGTCCACCAGCGCGGTGAAGGTCAGCTGTCCCGCTGCCATGAGGCGGCGGGCAATGATGTCCGTCTGCTCCCGCACGCTGACCTTCGGCGCATGCAGATGCGTCAGGCCCACCGTGGCGGGGGCAGGATCCCGCGGAGTGAGCGCCTTGGTGGCCAGAGCCGCGAAATCCTGCGGGCCGGTGCGCCAGATCAAGTCCGGGAGCATGGCCGCAAAATGCGGTTCAAGGCTCACCTGCCGCGGAAAGCGGTCCGCTTCATCCCGGAGCCTGCTGTCCAGGAGGCCGGCAATCTCCTTGAACGCGCGGTACTGAAGGAGCCGGGCGAACAGAAGGTCGCGGGCTTCCAGCACAGCTACGTCTTCAGCGTCCTCCACGTTCCCGGCCGGCAGCAGGCGGGCTGCTTTCAGGTCCAGCAGGGTAGCGGCGATAACAAGGAACTCGCTGGCTTCATCCAGTGCCCAGGCCTGCTCTTCGTTGCCGAGGGCGCGGATGTAGCCGATGAAGTCGTCCGTGACGGCGGCGAGGGCTATTTCGGTGATGTCCAGTTCATGCTTGGAGATCAGTCCCAGGAGGACGTCGAACGGTCCGCTGAAGTTCTCCAGCCGGACCCGGAAGCCGCGGACGGCCGGGGTGGCTGGTTCCGTTGCCGCGGAATCCACAATGCCTGCTGCCACAGCGGTTAGGGGGCACCGCCGCGTGAAATGAGTTCCTTGGCGAGGCGGCGGTAGGAGTCGGCGCCGGGATGGTTGCCCGCGTAGGTGGTGATGGGCTCCGCGGCGACGGTGGCGTCGGCAAACTTGATGGTCCGCTTGATGACGGTCTCGAAGACCTTGTCGCCGAAAGCTTCCACGAGGCGGGAGATGACTTCGCGGCTGTGGAGCGTCCGCGCGTCATACATGGTAGCGAGGACGCCGTCGATCTGGAGGCCGGGGTTGAGCCGGTCCTGGACCTTTTCGATGGTTTCCACGAGGAGTGCGACCGCGCGGAGGGCGAAGAACTCGCAGATCAGCGGGATGATGACGCCGTGGGCGGCGGTCAGCGCGTTGACGGTCAGCAGCCCCAGGGAGGGCTGGCAGTCAATGAGGATGACGTCGTAGTCATCTGAAACCTTGCGCAGCGCGCGTTCCAGGACCTGTTCGCGGGCCACCTCGTTGACCAGCTGCACTTCAGCAGCGGAGAGGTCAATGTTGGCGGGCAGCAGGTCGATGTTTTCGATGCCCGTCTCGTGGATGGCCTCGCGGATGTCCACCTTCCGGTCCATCAGCACGTTGTAGACGGTGAGGTCCAGCTCATGCGGGTTGGTGCCCAGGCCTGCGGAAAGTGCACCCTGCGGATCGAAGTCCACGAGCAGCACCTTGCGGCCGGCTTCCGCCAGGGCGGCACCGAGGTTGATGGTGGACGTGGTCTTGCCCACGCCGCCCTTCTGGTTCACCATGGCGATGATCCGGGCGGGACCGTGCGAGCTGAGCACCGGAGGTTCGGGGAATTCCGTCAGCGGGCGTCCGGTCGGTCCCATCACGGAATCGGCCCCGTCCAGTGTTGCGTCCTGCAGAGTTGTTGAACTCTGATCGCTGCTCACGTATTAATCCACGCTTCCGTCTCTAGCTGTCCTGCCGGCTGTCCCTGTCAAGATTACAGCCGTGCAACACCTATACCGCGAATCGGCGCCGCGAGGACCCGCGAGCCTTTACTCTCAACTAGAGGTCGAACGTTGGGCTTGGGGCACATTTCCGGCCCAGTTGGTTCCGTGCGTGCGGCCCTTCGCGCAGATATCGGGCCCAAAATGAGCCCGGCCAGATCCTTCGCGCAGCTCACGGGCCCAAAATGAGCCCGGCCAAATCCTTCGTGCAGCTCACGGGCCCAAAATGAGCCCGGCCAAATCCTGCCCGGTATCTGCACGATGAATGCCGAATCGGATGCCGGTAGTGCTCGCCGGTTCCGGGTCGACGAGTGTCTTCCGTGAACGTGACCGGGTGCCTTGTGAATGCAGGTGAAAGTGCGTCTTGCAGCCGTACGGCTAAGGGCGCCTCCGCAGGTAGCGGAAGCGCCCTTAGCGCCGGACTGAATCCGGTTAGGGAACCCGTGCGATTAGCGGACCGCGGTGGTTTCCAGCTCAGCGTCGGGAGCCTGCTGTTCCCCGTGGCCATCCGTTTCCATCGTGGATTCGTCGAACGGTCGTTCGCGGTTCAGCACCGCGGTGACCTGTTCCTTGTCGATTTCCTTGGTCCAGGTACCGATCAGGACGGTGGCGACGGCGTTGCCGGTGAAGTTGGTCAGCGCACGGGCTTCGGACATGAAGCGGTCGATGCCGACAATCAGGCCAACGCCCTCCACCAGATCCGGGCGGTGTGACTGCAGTCCGCCGGCGAGGGTGGCCAGGCCGGCGCCGGTGACGCCGGCGGCACCCTTGGAGGCAATGATCATGAAGACCAGCAGGGAAATTTGTTCGCCGAGTTCCAGCGGCATGTTCATGGCGGAGGCTACAAACAGGGCGGACATCGTCAGGTAGATGGCGGTGCCGTCCAGGTTGAAGGAGTATCCGGTGGGCACGGTCACGCCAACCACGGGCTTGGAAACACCCAGGTGCTCCATCTTGGCGATCAGCCGCGGCAGGGCAACCTCGGAGGAAGACGTGGAGAAGATGAGCAGGTACTCGCGGCCCAGGTAGCGCATGAGCTTGAAGATGTTCACCCCGGTGCAGACCTTCAGGACACTGCCGAGGACCACTGCGATGAACAGTGCACAGGTGATGTAGAAGGCGATCATCAGCACGGCCATGCTCTTGATGGCATCGATTCCGGTTTCGCCGACGACGGCGGCAATGGCACCGAAGGCACCCACGGGCGCCAGCCACATCACCATGACCAGGATGCGGAAGACCAGCTTCTGCAGGTGGCCGATGAACGTGAGGATGGGGGTTCCGGCGGAACCCATCTTCTGCAGGGCAAAACCGACCAGCAGTGCAACGAAGAGGGTCTGCAGGATGCTTTCGCCGGTGAGCGAAGCCAGCAGCGTGGTGGGAATGATGCTCAGGACAAAGCCGGAAAGGCCTTCGGCGTCTTCGGCTGCCTTGGGGGCGTTCTCAGCGCCGGCGGCCAGGTCCAGGCCCTCGCCCGGGTGGATCAGGTTTCCCACCACCAGGCCGATGGCCAGGGCGAAGGTGGACATGACAATGAAGTAGCCCAGGGCCAGGCCGCCCACCTTGCCCACGGTGGCTGCTTTGGCGATCGAGCCGATGCCGAGGACAATTGTGCAGAAGATGATCGGCGCGATCATCATCTTGATGAGCGAGATGAATGCGGTCCCGATCGGCTTCAGGCCCTTGGCGAACTCAGGCGCCATCAGTCCCAGCGCAGCACCGAGGACCACCGCGAGAATAACCGCGATGTACAGAAAGTGTGTCTTGTCCTTCTTGCGCGGGCTCTTCGGTGAGCCCGCGCGTCCGGAAATGGTGGCAGATGCCATGCTGTGCTGCTCCTAGGCTTGGTTGCTGATCTGTTCCTGAGCGGCACCGGGACTGCGGTTCTCCGGGTGCGGAGCCGTGCGGAAATCGCCGGGAACAATAAGTCTTCAGCAGCCATCGTGTCGCGCCCCTGTGACCACTGTCACGATTGTGGTCATACTGTTCCCGGCCCGGGAACTTAATCCGGGGCATACCGGCCGTCAAGGCACCAAGCAGGAAAGAAGATCATTGCGCAAATGGAGTTTGGCCAGCCGGCTGCTTGTGGGGCAGCTGGTGTTTATTGTGTGCTTTTCGGCAGGGCTGTCCTGGACGCTCTACCAGCAGGCCGAGCGCCACAGCTTTGAAGAAACCGCAGACATGATGCTTGCCGTGGCCGGAACCGCAGCCGCGGATCCGCTGGTCCTGGAATCCGTGACCGCCAATCCGCCCGGTGCCAACCTGCAGCCCTACGCGCAGGATGTGATGGATGCGTCCGGCATCGATTTCCTCACGGTCATGGCACCGGACCGCACCCGGTTCACCCACCGCAACGAAGACCAGATCGGCAAGCCCTATCTGGGCTCGGTGGAGCAGGCACTTGCCGGAAAGTCCTTTACCGAAACCTACGCCGGCACCCTGGGACCGTCCGTGCGCGCCGTCGTCCCCGTCCTCGGCGCAGACGGCGAGGTGAAGGCCCTGGTGGCGGCGGGCATCACTGTTGACCGCGTCGCCGTCGCCCGCAATGCCGAGCTGCCAACAGTGTTCCTGATTTCCGTGGCCGCCCTGGCCTTCGGAACACTCGCTGCGTATGCGCTCAGCCGCTACCTCCGGCGCACCACCTCGGACCGCAGGCCCGATGAACTGCTGAGCATGTTTGCGTTCTACGACTCGGCCCTGCATTCACTGCGTGAAGGAGTGCTGCTGCTGAACCGGGACGGTGATCTGGTGCTGTACAACAACCGGGCAGCCGCACTGCTGGGGCTCCCGGCCGAGCGCGGTGACCGGCCCCGGGATCCCCGGGAGCTGGGCCTGCCGCTTCCCCTCGCCGAGCTGCTGCGCGGCGGCCGCACGGCGGAAGATGAATTCCACTTTGCCAGTGAACGGATTCTCGTGGTGAACCAGTCTCCGGTCCTCGCGCCGGCGCCCATGGGGATATTGCGCGGCTTGGCGCGGACCGCGCCGGCAAAACGCATCGGTACGGTCACCACGCTGCGGGACCACACCGACATAGAAGCACTGACCGGAGAACTGCAGTCCATGCACACCCTGACCGAAGCGCTCCAGGCGCAGGCACATGAACACGCGAACCGGCTGCATACGCTGGTCTCCCTCATCGAGCTGAACCGCCCCCAGGATGCCCTGGCGTTCGCCACCCGGGATCTGGAGCAGTCCCAGCAGCTGGCGGACGACGTCGTTGCCGCCGTGGGCGAACCGGCCCTCGCCGCCCTGCTGACCGGCAAGGCGGGCCAGGCCCGCGAGCGCGGCATCAGCCTGCTCATCGATCTTTCTGCGGCCGGATCTGAAACCGGCGCTCCGCTGGGACTGGATCCGGGAGAGCTGGTGACCATAGCGGGAAACCTGATCGACAACGCGTTCGACGCCGTGTCCGGGGCCGAGACGCCAACGGTGAGCGCCCGGTTTGCCCTGGTGGAGGACGACGACGGCGCCCCGGGCTTCGAGATCACGGTGCAGGACAATGGCCCGGGCATTCCGGAGCTCTCCACGGAACAGGTATTTCATCAGGGCTTCAGCACCAAGGATCCCAAGGTGCTGCTCCCCTCCGGCACCGGTGGTGTTTCAGGCACCGGACGGGGCATCGGACTGCCGCTGGTCCGCCAAGCAGTGCTGCGGCTGGACGGCACGCTCCGGCTTGACCCGGGCGGACAGCCGGGCCGCGGCGCCTGCTTTACGGTCGTACTCCCCCTCGCAGTGGCGGCCAGCCATGAACACTGACCGGGACATCAGCGTCCTCGTGGTGGAAGACGAGGGCATAGCGGCGCAGGCGCACGCGGAGTATGTGCGCCGCAGCCCGGGATTTGCACTGGCCGGCGTCGTGCACACCGGCACCGAGGCCATCACGTTCCTCAATGCCTCCGCCACCGGGCGAAGCGGCACCGTCTCGGACGGAGGCCTGCCCGTACACGGCGGTGAAACCTCCGGGCCGGCGGTGGATTTGATCCTGCTGGACATGAACCTGCCGGACCTGCACGGGCTGGATGTCCTGCGCCGGATCCGCGGCGCCGGGGTCCCCGCCGATGTCATTGCCGTTACCGCAGTCCGGGATCTCGCCGTCGTCCGCAGCGCCATGTCCGCGGGGATTGCGCAGTACCTCATCAAGCCGTTCACGTTTTCGGCATTCAGCGCCAAGCTGGCCTCCTACCGCGAATACCACCTGAACCTTGCCGGGCAGGGCCTGTCCGCCACCCAGTCGGAGGTGGACCGGGCCCTGGCCGCCCTTCGTCCCAGTGTGGCTGCAGCACTGCCCAAGGGCCTGTCACCCGAAACGCTTGAGGCGGTGTCAGAGACGCTGAAGAATGCTGCCGCCCCCATGTCGGCCAGTGAGGTCTCCGCCGCGCTGACGATGTCCCGGATTACTGTCCGGCGCTACCTGGAGCATCTGGACGAGCAGCGGGCAGTGGCCCGGAATCCCCGCTACGGCACCCGCGGCCGGCCCGAGCTGGAGTATCACTGGCGGCGGTAGCTGCTGGAGTGGCTCCCGACCGTACAGCAGTGCCGAATGCCTCCCGCCGGCGCGGCGCAGGACCCTGGAGGCACGCGCCAGTACTATCGCCGGATGGCTTCCCTTATGCATCCGGATGAAAAGTTCCACGCCGCCTGGCTGGAGTGTGCCGCCGACTTCGACGGCGCCCACCGGGACGGGGCAGGCGGCGAAGAATGGCTGCTGGAAGACCTGCGGGATCCCGGGGCATTCCGGCGGTTCGTGGCGGAACTCAAGGCTCAGGCCGTGCCGGGCACTGTCCTTAAGCCCGGTTACGTCCCCTGCACCCATCTGTGGATCGTCGAGGATGAAACCGTCATCGGGTTCCTGGGCATTCGGCATGAGCTGAACGACTTTCTGCTGAACCAAGGCGGTCACATCGGTTACAGCGTGCGGCCGTCAGTGCGCCGCCGCGGACACGCCGCCCAGGCACTGAAAAACGCCCTGCCCTTCGCCTACTCGCTGGGAATCTCCCCGGTCCTGGTCACCTGCGATGAAGACAATGCCGGGTCCCGGGCAACCATCGAGAAGAACGGCGGCATCCTGGAGGACATCCGTCACGGCAAGCGCCGCTACTGGATCGCGACCGCCTAGACGCGCACAAGCCGCCGGGGTCCTCACATGCCCGGACGCAGCAGCGGCAGCAGCGCATCAATAACCCCCGGATCCTCGATGGTGGAGGGCACCGTGTAGGCATCGCCGTCGGCAATCTGGCGCATGGTCTTGCGCAGGATCTTGCCGGAGCGGGTCTTGGGCAGCGCTTCCACCACCTGTACGTCCTTGAAGTCGGCCACCGGCCCGATGGATTCGCGCACCAGCTTCACCAAATCCGCGCGCAGCTCCTCCACACCCACAACAGAGCCCGCCTTCAGCACCACATACCCGCACGGCCGCTGGCCCTTGAGGGAATCAGCCACTCCGATCACGGCGCACTCGGCCACGGCGGGGTGCGATGCCACAATCTGCTCCATTGCACCGGTGGAGAGGCGGTGTCCGGAGACGTTAATGACGTCGTCGGTGCGGCCCATCACAAATACGTAGCCGTCCTCGTCCACGTAACCGGAGTCCCCGGTGGTGTAGCAGCCTTCGAAGATCTCCAGGTAGGAGGACCGGAAGCGGTCATCGCTGCCCCACAGTGTAGTGAGCGTGCCCGGCGGCAGCGGCAGGCGCAGCACAATGTTGCCCTCCTGCCCGGCGGGGACCTCCGCACCGGAGCCGTCCACAATCGCGAGCGAGAATCCGGGCACGGGCACGGTGGCGGAACCGGCTTTGACCGGCAGCTGTTCCAGCCCCAGCGGATTGGCACAGATCGCCCAGCCGGTTTCGGTCTGCCACCAGTGGTCCACCACGGGCACATCCAGCGCCCGCCCTGCCCAGGCGAAGGTCTCCGGGTCCAGCCGCTCCCCCGCGACAAACAGGGTCCGCAGCACGGACAGGTCATAGTTCTCCATCAGGGCCGCATCAGGATCCGCCTTGCGGATGGCTCGCAGCGCCGTGGGTGCAGTGAACAGGACCTCCACCCGGTGCTCGTCCGCCACCCGCCAGAAGGCGCCGGCATCGGGCGTCCCCACGGGTTTTCCTTCGTACAGCACGGTGGTGGCTCCGGCGATCAGCGGCGCGTACACAATGTAGGAGTGGCCCACCACCCAGCCCACGTCCGAGGCGGTCCACATCACCTGGTCCGGGCCGACGTCGTAAATGTTGCGCATGGACCAGGCGAGCGCGACGGCGTGGGAGCCGTTGTCGCGCACCACCCCCTTGGGCGCGCCGGTGGTTCCGGAGGTGTACAGGATGTACAGCGGATCCGTGGCGGCTACGGAGACCGGCCCGGCGGGCTGCGCCTTTGCGGCGAGCGCATCCCAGTCGTGCCAGGCGGCGCCGTCCGCGCCGTCGTACTCGGAGATGCCGTGGGCGAATCCTTCGCGTTCGGCAACCACCACATGGTTCACACGGTGCGTCGCGGCGGCGAGCGCGGCAGCAACGTTGGGGAGGTACTCCACGGTGCGCTTGGGCTCCATCCCGCCGCTGGCGGTGACGACGACGGCGGGTGTGGCGTCGTCGATGCGCGCTGCCAGTTCCTTGGGGGCAAAGCCGCCGAACACGACGGAGTGGATGGCACCCAGCCGGGCTGCGGCGAGCATGGCAATGACCGCCTGCGGAATCATGGGCAGGTAGATGATGACCCGGTCCCCGGCTTTCACCCCGAGCCCGCGGAGCACTCCGGCAAAGGTTTCCACTTCGGCCAAAAGCTGGTTGTAGCTGTAGGTGCGGGACGTTCCCAGCATCGCGGAGTCATAAATGAGGGCTGCGCTCTCTCCCCTGCCGGCGGCCACATGCCGGTCCAGGGCGTTGTAACTGGTGTTCAGGTACGCGTCGGGGAACCAGCGGTAGAGCGGAGCGGCGGAATCGTCGAGGGCACGCTGCGGAGCGCTGTCCCAGTCCACCAGGGAGGCAGCCTCCAGCCAGAAGCCTTCGGGATCTTCGAGGCTGCGGGCATAGGCCTGCGCATATCCGGCGTCCGCTGCCCCGGCAGTGCCTTGGGGGCGGGCGGCAGCGGTCACGGGTGCTTCATTTCCTGTATCCAGGCCAGAGCTCATGAATCCTCCTCGATTCGATGTGATAGCCATCACCTTAGGGCAGTGCGTATGCGGCTCACAACTGCCCCGTGTATACATGACGCCATGCAACGACGCGCCCCGGGTGCTTTTAGCGCCGAGTAGGTCCGGTTGTGTATACACTGATGAGCAACATCACATTCGGACCGCCTGCCAGCAGGTTGCCCGCCGCTGGAAAGGAGCACCTGTGAGGGCCAGTGACCGCGCCTACCGGGCGCTCCGCGAAGACATCGTGGCCGGCAGGCTTGTTCCGGGAACCGTTCTGGGTGAGGTGGAACAGTCCCAGCGTCTGGGAATCTCCCGCACCCCGCTCCGTGAAGCCCTCAGCCGGCTGACTGCGGACGGGCTGGCCGCGCCGCACAACGGGCGCGGCGTCGTCGTCACCTCCATCTCGCCGGAAACCGTGACCGATCTTTTTGAGCTGCGCCAGGCGCTGGAGTGCAAAGCTGCCGCGCTGGCCGCCACCCGCGGGGTTCCGGAAGTCTTCGCTGGACTGCGGAGGGAATTCGAGAATGCGGCCGACCTCATTGTTGAGGACTCCGGGACGGATCCGTCCCGCTCCGGGTACTACGCCCTCGTGGCCCGCCTGGATGAGGCCATCGACTCCGCCGCGGCGAACGCCTACCTTACCCAGGCCCTGGCCAACGTGCGCCTGCACCTGGCCCGCGTCCGCCGGCTGGCCAAGGACAACCCCCGCAGGCTCCTCGCCACCGCCGGCGAACACGCCACCATTGCCGAAGCCATCGCTGCCGGTGATCCTGCCCTGGCATCGGCTGCCACATCCGTTCACCTGCACAAAAGCCTTGAACATTTCCTCGCCGCCGCTGA
Source organism: Arthrobacter sp. TJ-58 (assembly GCF_058269295.1). Classification (NCBI taxonomy): domain Bacteria; kingdom Bacillati; phylum Actinomycetota; class Actinomycetes; order Micrococcales; family Micrococcaceae; genus Arthrobacter; species Arthrobacter sp. TJ-58. The sequence goes on along the minus strand of NZ_JBZCNM010000001.1, from coordinate 17,321 downwards.
TCCGCAGTCGGCCGGCACCCCTGAACGTTCCACAGCAAAGCAAACACCACGTCCCGAAAGGACATCCCATGAATCTCCATAAGGTGCGGGTCCACCGCAGCGATGAGAACCTGGCCCGCGAAGACCAGCTGGCCTATAAGATCGCGGAGGTCGCCGCTGACCCCGTTGCCGTGACTAACGAGGTCACGGACATGGTCATCAACCGCATCATCGACAACGCCTCGGTGGCCGTCGCCTCCCTGAACCGCGGACCCATCGTCGCCGCCCGCGCCCAGGCACTGTCCTTCTCCCCCTCCGCGCACGGCAACGGTTCGGCCGTGTTCGGCGTCGAGCAGAAGACCTCTCCGGAATGGGCAGCCTGGGCCAACGGCGTTGCCGTTCGTGAACTGGACTACCACGACACGTTCCTGGCCGCCGAGTACTCCCACCCCGGTGACAACATTCCCCCGCTGCTCGCCGTCGCCCAGCACACCGGCGCCTCCGGCGCGGACCTGATCCGCGGCATCGCCACCGGCTACGAAATCCAGGTTGACCTGGTCAAGGCGATCTGCCTGCACAAGCACAAGATCGACCACGTTGCCCACCTCGGCCCGTCCGCAGCCGCCGGCATCGGCACCCTGCTGGGCCTGGACGTCAACACCATCTTCCAGGCCGTGGGCCAGGCCCTGCACACCACCACCGCCACCCGGCAGTCCCGCAAGGGCGAAATCTCCACCTGGAAGGCGCATGCTCCGGCCTTCGCCGGCAAGATGGCCGTGGAGGCCGTGGACCGCGCCATGCGCGGACAGACCTCTCCCACCCCGATCTACGAGGGTGAAGACGGCGTCATTGCCTGGATGCTGGACGGCCCCGACGCCGCCTACGAAGTTCCGCTGCCCGAACCCGGCGAAGCCAAGCGCGCCATCCTGGACACCTACACCAAGGAACACTCCGCCGAGTACCAGGCTCAGGCCTGGATTGACCTGGCCCGCAAGATCCACCGCGAACATCCGGAGGCAGCCGATGCCTCCAAGGTGGCCAGCGTGCTGATCGCCACCTCGCACCACACCCACTACGTCATCGGCTCCGGCGCCAATGATCCGCAGAAGTACGATCCCACGGCCTCCCGCGAGACCCTGGACCACTCCATTCCGTACATCTTCACCGTTGCCCTGCAGGACGGCTCCTGGCACCACGTGGATTCCTACGCGCCCGAGCGTGCCGGCCGCGCGGACACCGTGGAGCTGTGGAACAAGGTCACCACGGTGGAGGATCCGGAATGGACCCGCCGCTACCACTCGCTGGACATCAACGAAAAGGCCTTCGGCGGCAAGGTCACCATCGTCCTGACCGACGGCACCGAGATCACCGATGAAATCGCCGTTGCCGACGCGCATCCGCTGGGCGCCAAGCCGTTTGCCCGCGAGCAGTACATCAACAAGTTCCGCACCCTGGCCGCCGGCCTGGTCTCCGAAGAGGAGATCGAGCGGTTCCTGACCACCGTCCAGCGCCTGCCCGAACTGGCCGCCGGCGAGCTGGACCAGCTGAACATCACCGCAGCCGACGGCGTCATTGACCCGGCCAACGCCCCGAAGGGACTCTTCTAAATGCTGTACTCCTCCGTCACTCCCGAAGCCAAGCGCATCGCCTTCCGCGAAGGCCTTGCCTCCGGCACGCTCCAGCAGTTCCCGGGAGCGTTCAACCCGCTCTCTGCCCGCCTGATCGAGGAAAAGGGGTTCGACGGCGTTTACATCTCCGGCGCGGTCCTCGCCAATGACCTCGGCCTGCCGGACATCGGCCTGACCACCCTGACCGAGGTGGCCACCCGTGCCGGGCAGATCGCCCGGATGACGGATCTGCCTGCCATCGTGGACGCCGACACCGGCTTCGGTGAGCCGATGAACGTAGCCCGTTCCATCCAGGAACTCGAGAACGCCGGCCTGGCCGGCTGCCACATCGAGGACCAGTTCAACCCGAAGCGCTGCGGCCACCTGGACGGCAAGAACGTCGTGGACCTGGACACCGCCACCAAGCGGATCCGTGCCGCCGCCGATGCCCGCCGGGATCCGAACTTCCTGATCATGGCCCGCACCGACATCCGCGCCGTGGACGGCCTCGAAGCCGCCCAGGACCGTGCCCGCGCGCTCGTCGAAGCCGGAGCGGACGCCATCTTCCCCGAGGCCATGAAGACGCTGGAGGAATTCGCCGCCATGCGCGACGCCGTCGACGTGCCGATCCTGGCCAACATGACGGAGTTCGGCAAGAGCGAGCTGTTCAGCTATGACCAGCTGGCCTCGGTGGGCGTGAACATGGTGATCTACCCGGTCACCCTGCTGCGCAGTGCCATGGGTGCAGCCGAGCGCACGCTGGACACCATCAAGGCCAAGGGCACCCAGCAGGACGATGTGCCCAATATGCTCACCCGTGCGCGTTTGTACGATCTGGTGGATTATGAAGCCTATAACCGCTTCGACACCTCCGTCTTCAACTTCCAGATCCCGGGCCAGCACTAATACGGGCGCCGGAATCCACCAGCAGCACCCCACCGCGACAAAGGAGTCTTTCGTTATGACAGATGAGCAAATCCACAAGGGACTGGCCGGTGTCCTCGTGGACACGACCAGCATTTCCAAGGTCAACCCGGAATCCAACTCGCTGCTGTACCGCGGCTACCCGGTCCAGGAACTGGCTGCGCACTGCAGCTTCGAGGAGGTGGCTTACCTGCTGTGGAACGGCGAGCTGCCCACCGCCGATGAGCTCGCCGAGTTCACGTCGGGTGAGCGTGCCCAGCGGGCTCTCTCCCCCGAGCTGAAGGCCGTTATCGACGCGCTGCCGGTGACCTGCCATCCGATGGATGTCTGCCGCACGGCCGCCTCCGTCCTGGGTGCCTCCCATGAGCTGGCCGAGGATTCCTCGGTGCAGGCCAACATGGAGAAGTCGGTAAGCCTCTTCGCGGCCATGCCTGCAGTGGTGGCCTATGACCAGCGCCGCCGCCGCGGCCAGGACGTGGTGGAACCCCGCGACGATCTGGACTACTCGGCGAACTTCCTCTGGATGACCTTCGGCGAGGAAGCCGCCCCCGAGGTGGTGGAAGCGTTCAACGTGTCGATGATCCTGTACGCGGAGCACTCCTTCAACGCCTCCACGTTCACGGGCCGCGTCATCACCTCCACCCTCTCGGACCTGCACTCGGCGGTCACCGGTGCGATCGGCGCCCTCAAGGGCCCGCTGCACGGCGGCGCCAACGAGGCCGTCATGCACACCTTCGAGGAGATCACCGCCAGCGCGGGCGACGGCGATGTTGCCGCCCACGCGGCGGGCTGGCTGGACGCCGCACTGGCGGACAAAAAGAAGATCATGGGCTTCGGCCACCGCGTGTACAAGAACGGCGACTCGCGGGTGCCCACCATGAAGGCGTCCATGGACAAAATGGTCAAGCACTACAACCGGGAGGACCTGGGCGAGCTGTACACGGCGCTGGAGTCCGCCATGGGTGAGCGCAAGAACATCCTGCCGAACCTGGATTACCCGGCCGGACCGGTTTACCACATGATGGGTTTTGATACGCCCACCTTCACGCCGCTGTTCGTGGCGGCCCGGATCACCGGCTGGACGGCACACATCATGGAGCAGCTGGAAGCCAATTCCCTGATCCGCCCGCTCAGCGCCTATGACGGCCCTGAGGAACGGCACGTGGGCTAACCAGCCACAGCTTCGCACTCCGCAAGCGCCCGCTGCAGGAATTCCTGCAGCGGGCGCCTGCGTGTTTGGACTCTCCCGTCCGGCGTATACAGTTCCTGCTAACCCGGAAGGAAAAGCCATGAAGCCAGGCTGGGCAGTAACCTTGATTCTTGCTGCTTCGGCGGTTTTTGCTGTCTCCTGCAGTGCCGATGGGCGGCCAACGGCGCCGGATCCCGCGGACGCCTGGGCTGACGAGGTTTATCAGCTGCAGCAGGACATCACGTCCCAACGCGGGGACGGGGAATTTACAGAGACCCGAATGGGCGGAGGAGCCGTTTCCGCCGGCGAAGAGGGCAGTCTGAGATTCGATCCCATCGTTTCGGGGCCGATAGCTGCGAGCTTTCTCTGTGACACCGGAACCGTCTCCGTCTCGATGGCCGGAGGAGCGCCCGCCGACGTGGATTGCGGGCAGGTGAAGATCTTCAGCGGTGTGGAGCCCTATGAGTTCGGCACAGGGCTCATGATTACCGTCGCCTCCGATGCGGAAACCCGTTGGGCCGTGGAGTTCAGGACACTCGGTTAGGGAGCGACCAAGCAGAGCGTTCGTCGTAATCTCAGGGATTCATTCCCGCCGGATGTCTTCGGCAGGAACAGCAGGCGGGGCTGCCGAGAAGATCCGTGCGGAGGCATCCTGATGGGCCAGCCGGCGCAGTGCTAGCAGCAGCGGCTCCACCAGGACCGTCCCGAGCATGACGTACCTCAGTGCTGCAGCGGGGCTGCCCCGGGGAACCTCTTCCACCTCACGGGCGGCAATCTTGCCCATGGCCGAGGCATACATGTCCAGAAACCCTTCGGGTGGCTCAAATCCTGCATCCTCGAGTCCCCGAAGTGCCTGTTCCAGACGGGAGCGGGAGTCATGGTCTTCGGGATCCACGCTCCATCCCCACTTCTCCAGCAGGGCATCGGCCCGGGGGTGGCTCGTGGAGGACTCCGGCAGCGCCGCCGCCGCGTGGGCCGCGATCCCCAGCAGGTCATGCGCGGATTCCGGCGGATCATCCAGCTGCTGCAGGACGTTCCCCGCTTCGGTCACAGAAAGATTTCCCGGTCCCAAAAGAGCGCGGACCAGACGGAGCCTGCCCAGATGACTGTCATCGTACTGCGCCTGGCGGGGCGCGGTGAGGCGGCCGTCATGGAGCAGTCCAACGCGCAGGTAGTACTTGATGGTGGCCACCGGGACACTGCTCTGCTCGGCCAGTTCTGAGATCCGCATACAAACCCCCTTGTGCTGGATAGTGTAACTCTCTAGTTTGGATACCATCACTATCCAGACATCCGGAGGGAGCCGTCATGGCTCGCATCTATCCCCAGCGCAGAAACCATTCGCACGACGGCGCGCTTGTGGTTTTCCTGATCGGCATGCGGATCAACAAACCCTGGCGGCCGGACCTGTGGCTGCCGGCCTTCGCGGCCATGCCGCGGATGCTCGCTGAGCTCTCCGCCGACCCGGAGTCCGGCCTCCTGGGCTACCGGATCACGGTCGGTTCCGGCGGCCCAACGGTAATCCAGTACTGGAAGACCCCGGAGCAGCTCTATGCCTACGCGTCCCAACCCAGCGCAGAGCACCGGCCCGCGTGGGCCGCCTTCAACCGGGCCGCCCGTAAGGCGCCCGGCAGCGTGGGCATTTGGCACGAGACATTTGTGGTGGACCGGGCAGAGTCCATGTACGTCGGAATGCCCACCACCGGACTTGCCAAGGTCACGGCAGTGCAGGATTCAGGCTCCGGGAGCCGGGCCGCGGACCGGTTGGGGCCGGCGGCAGCAGCCTAGTTCCCGCACGGCTTATTTGTTCAGGAGCGCGGGTAGGGGATCAGGAGAAGACGACGCCGGCAACGCTTTCATTGTCATCAGCTATGGTCACGACGGCGTCGAAATACTCCCCCGCGAGCAGGCGGGGCATCCAGTGGGCCGAATCCGGCCACATGCTGGCGTAGGGCATCTCGCCGGGCGCATACCAGGCCGGGCGGATTTCATCAGTCTCCACCGGTTCGCCCTCCCAGCGGCGGGCCCGGAACAGGATGGTGGACATATCCAGCCCGGGTTGTGCGGGAAAGATCCATTCAATGGTGCCGGCCCGCTGCAGGTCCGTTTCCCGGAGCAACAACCCGGACTCTTCCTCCACCTCGCGGACGGCAGCCTGTTCCGGAGTTTCCCCCGGCTCGATGTGCCCGCCGAGGGTGACCACCCGGCCCAGGCCGAAGCCGGTCTTTTTCAGTCCCATCAGGACCTCGGGACCGCTCTGCTCCGTGTCGCGGAAGAGGAAACAGAGCACCACGGGAGCGGCCCGGAATTCCATCACAGTGCCCGGGGGTGCGCGGCGGCGTAAACCTCACGCAGGGTCTCGGCCGTGACCAGGGTGTAGACCTGCGTGGTGGTTACGGAGGCGTGGCCAAGCAGCTCCTGGACCACCCGCACGTCGGCGCCGCCCTCCAACAGGTGGGTGGCGAAGGAGTGGCGGAGGGTGTGCGGGGAAACATCACGGCCGATGTCGGCCTTTTCCGCCGCATTCTTCAGGATGGTCCAGGCGCTCTGCCGGCTCAGGCGTCCGCCGCGGGCGTTCAGGAACAGAGCCGGAGTGCCTTTGCCCTTCACCGCAGCAGCGGGGCGGCCGCGCACCAGGTACTCGTCCAGGGCACGTGCCGCGTAGGAGCCCAGCGGCACCAGCCGTTCCTTGGAGCCCTTTCCGAAGAGCCGCACGACGTCGGGGCCGTTGGCCGGAATGCGTTCCAGGGACAGGTCGTCAATGTCCAGGCCCACGGCTTCGCTGATGCGGGCTCCGGTGGAGTACAGGAATTCCAGCAGCGCCCGGTCACGGAGCCCGGTGGGGGTTTCGGTGGATACGGCTTCGAGGATCCGCGTGACTTCGTTGACACTGATCGCCTTGGGCAGCCGCTTGCCGGGAAGCGGCGGATGCACATCTGCCGCCGGGTCCGTGGTGGCCAGCCCTTCCAGCGCCCAGAATTTATGCAGGCCGCGGACGGCGACAATGGTGCGGGCCGCCGAGCGGACGCTTAGCGCGGAGGCGCCGTCGGACCCTTCCGCGATGGACTGCGCAAAGGCGGTGACATCATGGCGGGAGATGCGGGCGATGTCCTCCACGCCGCGCGAGGCCAGGAAACGCGCGTAGCGCAGCAGGTCGCGGCGGTAGGCATCCAAAGTGTTGACGGCCAGGCCGCGTTCCACGGCCATGTGCTGCAGGTAGCCGCTGATTTCACGGCCGACGGCGGTGCTGCGGAGTTCTTCCGCAGCTGAGGGGCCTTTGGGGGTGGCAGCCTTGGGAGTTTTGGGAGTTTTTGAAGAGGCTGGCCTGTCCTGCGCCGGCCGGGTCGGAACCGCTGCCGTCCCGGGCGCCTCCGCCTCGCCCTCAGCCGAGGCAGACGCCAGGGCAGCGTCCTGTGCCAGGGCGGCCCGGAGGAGTTCCGCGGGCGAGTCCAGGCGCATGGTGGCATTCAGCGGAGGGAACCCAAACACTTCCGTGTCATTGTGCACAGCCGCGGACGGCGGCTGGATCGGGGAAGGAGTGCTCGCTGGTGCCGGCGCAGCATGATGTCCGCCAGCAGGTAGATCGGAGGCGGCCATAACGGTCTGAAATCCTAAAGAACAGGGCCCTGCGGCCACGTGGAGTGCTGGGTGTGGTGTTCGGGCCAGGGAGCGTCGCCCGGGCGCAGGTTCGCGAAACCGGAGGGACGCGCCGCCGCTGCAGCCAGGACTCCGGCAACCGCGGAGGGGCTGTGCAGCCGGCCGTCCAGTGCTGCCTGCACGGCCTCGTCGAGATCCACCCACATGGAATGAATTTCCGCTTCCTCGTCGGTCCGGACATGGCGGTCCGCTTCGGGAACCTCGGTAATGCCGCGGGCCAGGTAAATCCGCAGGGCTTCCCGGGAGGAGCCCGGGGAAAGGAACAGATCGGTGAGGACGTTCCATTCAGCGGCCTGGATGTCCGCTTCTTCGGCCAGCTCGCGGGCAGCACCCACCTGAAAGTCCTCGCCGTCAATGTCCAGCAGGCCGGCAGGGATTTCCCAGAGGGTCATCCGCACCGGATGGCGGTACTGGTTGATCATCAGTACCTGTCCGGCATCGTTCAGCGCCAGGATGGCCACCGCGCCGGGATGGCGGATGTAATCGCGGACCAGGGGTTCGCCGTCGTCAGTCAGCTTGAATGTCTCGCTGACCACGTCCCAGATCCGCCCGGTGTATTCCACATGGGAATCCAACAGGCGCCGGGGACTGCGTTCGTCGGCGAACCCTCTGGTCTCACTCATCAGGTGCTAGCCCTTTCCGTTCTGGCGAGCCAGGGCGGCCTTTACCAAACCGGCGAAGAGCGGGTGCGGGCGCGTCGGGCGGGAGCTGAGCTCCGGGTGCGCCTGCGTGGAGACGTAGTACGGGTGCACGTCCGCCGGAAGTTCAACGAACTCCACGAGTCCGCCGTCAACCGTGGTGCCGGAGAAGGACAGGCCTGCCTCGGCAATCTGGTCGCGGTACTCGTTGTTGACCTCGTAACGGTGGCGGTGGCGCTCGGCCACTGCGGTCTTGCCGTAGGTCTTGGCAACAACCGAGCCTTCTTCAAGCTTGGCGTCCCACAGGCCCAGGCGCATCGTTCCGCCCATGTCACCCTCGCCGGAGACAATGTGCTTCTGCTCCGCCATGGTGGCGATGACCGGGTACTTGGTGTCCGGTTCGAACTCCGAGGAGGACGCGCCTTCCATGCCCACCACGTTCCGGGCGTACTCGATGACCATGCACTGCAGGCCAAGGCACAGGCCCAGGGTCGGGAGCTTGTTCTCCCGGGCGTACGTCAACGCGCCGAGCTTGCCCTCCAGGCCGCGGATGCCGAAGCCGCCGGGAACACAGATGGCGTCAACGTCACCCAGCGCGGCTGCGGCGCCTTCGGGCGTTGCACACTCGTCCGAGGGAACCCAGCGGATGTTGACCTTGGTCTTGTTCGCGAAACCGCCGGCACGCAGTGCCTCGGTGACGGAAAGATAGGCATCCGGCAGGTCCACGTACTTGCCCACGAGGGCAATGTTCACGTGGTGCTTGGGGTTGTGGACAACCTCGAGGAGCTTGTCCCACTTGGTCCAGTTGACGTCCTTGAACTTCAGGTCCAGGTGCTGGACGATGTACGCGTCCAGGCCCTGGGAGTGAAGGGTCTTGGGGATGTCATAGATGCTCGGGGCATCCGGGCAGCCGACGACGGCGTCAATGTCCACGTCGCACATGCGGCCGATCTTGGCGCGCATGGCGTCCGGCACCGGGCGGTCCGAACGGATGACGATGGCGTCCGGCTGGATGCCGATGGAACGCAGGGCAGCAACGGAATGCTGCGTCGGCTTGGTCTTCAGTTCCTGGGACGGACCGATGTACGGCACGAGGGAAACGTGCAGGAAGAAAACGTTGTTGCGGCCGATGTCCTGGCGCACCTGGCGTGCTGCTTCCAGGAAGGGCTGGGACTCGATGTCGCCAACCGTGCCGCCGATTTCGGTAATGATGACGTCGGGGGTCTTCTTCGCCTCGGAGGGCAGGCGCATCCGGCGCTTGATCTCGTCGGTGATGTGCGGAATGACCTGCACGGTGTCGCCCAGGTATTCGCCGCGGCGTTCCTTGGCGATGACCGTGGAGTAGACCTGGCCGGTGGTTACGTTGGCGGAGCCGTCGAGGCTCTCGTCAAGGAACCGCTCGTAATGGCCAATGTCGAGGTCAGTCTCGGCGCCGTCGTCGGTCACGAAGACTTCGCCGTGCTGGAAGGGGTTCATTGTGCCCGGATCCACATTGAGGTAGGGATCGAGCTTCTGCATGGTCACCGCTATGCCGCGCGACCTCAACAGATGGCCGAGACTTGACGCTGTCAGTCCCTTGCCAAGTGAGGACGCCACGCCACCGGTGACGAAGATGTGTTTGGTCGTAGAAGACGACTTGGGAAACCTGGAATTTGATCGCTGCACCACGGAGTTCGAGCCTATCACCTTTTGTAGATCTGATTTTGTCTGCACTGGTTATTTGTCTGCACTGGACTGCTTCTGCGGCGGATGTCCCGCCGCCGCCAGGAGCTCGACGGCGTGTGCCCGGGCGGACTCTGAGTCCTCCTGGCCCGCAAGCATCCTGGCAAGTTCCTTGATCCGCTCCGCATCGTCCAGAACGGTAACGTCGCTGGCGGTGACCCCTGTTCCATCTTCCCCCGTCGCGGACATTTTGATGACCCGGATGTGATGGTCGGCAAACGCCGCCACCTGGGGAAGGTGGGTGACCACAATCACCTGCACGTGTTTGGCCAGCATGGCCAGCCGGCGGCCGATTTCCACCGCGGCCTTACCGCCTACGCCGGAGTCGACTTCGTCGAAGATGAAGGTCGGCACGGGGTCGACGGCGGCCAGCACCACCTCGATCGCGAGCATGACCCGGGAGAGTTCACCGCCCGATGCACCCTTGCCCAGCGGCCTCGCCGGTGCACCGGGGTGCGGCTGGAGCAGGAAGGAGATACTGTCCGCCCCGTGCACGCTCAGCTCCTCCACCGGCGTCACTTCGATGAGCAGGTTGGCGTTGGCCATGGCCAGGGCCGAGAGCTCGTCGCTGACCCGCTGGGCGAGGTCAGCGGCAGCTTCGGTCCGCAGCTTGGTCAGGTCCGCCGCGGCGGCGGTGAGGGTCGCCTGGAGGTCGGTAATTTCCGCTTCCAGCGCCTCGATCCGGGTGCTGTCATCCCCCAGTTCGGCCAGCCGGACCCGGCTGGTTTCGGCCCACTCCAGGACTTCGTCCACGGAGGGGGCGAACTTCCGCGTGAGGGCTGAGATTTCAGCGCGCCGGGATTCGACTTCAGCGAGCCGTTCGGGGCCTTCCCCGTCCAGGGATGCACTGTAGCTGGCCAGCTCGGTGGCAATGTCGGCCAGGACGTAGCCAACCTCGGCCAGCCGTTTTGCGGAGTCTGCCAGGGCGGGATCGTGCTCCCCTGCCATCTCGAGCTGGCGTTTGGCACCGTCCACCAGAGAGGTGGCATCGGTTCCGTCGGCAAAGTCCCCTGCGATCAGCGCCTGGTGGGCGCCTTCTGCAGCAGTTCGCAGTTCTTCAAAGTTGTTCAGGCGGACCGCTTCGGTCTTCAGTGTTTCGTCTTCGCCCGGCAGCAGTTCCAGCGCGTCGATTTCCTCCAGCGAGGCCGAGAGGTACTCGGCTTCCCGCAGCCGCTCGCGCGCCTGGTCCCGCAGGCCCGCGAGCTCGGCAACCGCTGCCCGCCAGCGGGCATAATCCGTTTGGTAGGAGGAGAGCACGGAGGCAAGCGCCGGGCCGGCATACTTGTCCAGCGCCTCTCGCTGCGCGGCCGTGCTCTTGAGTCGAAGCTGGTCCGACTGGCCGTGAACTGCGACCAGATGCTGGCCCACTTCCGCGAGCACCCCCACCGGAGCGGACCGCCCGCCCACGTGGGCACGGCTTCTCCCCGCTGCGTTCACGGTCCGGGCAAGCATCAGCTCGGTGATGCCGTTGTACGTTTCCAGCTCGGCGCCGGCGTCTTCCGCACGGGACACTGCAGCGTTGTCCGGAGGAAGCCGGACCACGGCTTCCGCCAGTGCCGCCTTGGCGCCCGTGCGCACGGCTCCGGCGTCGGTCCGGGCGCCCAGGAGCATGCCCAGGGCAGTGATGACCATGGTTTTACCAGCACCCGTTTCACCGGTGACCACGGTGAATCCGGGGCCCAGCTCCAAGGTGGCGTCCGTGATGACGCCGAGGTCGCGGATACGGATTTCCTCAATCATGTGCCGGCCCTCCGCGCTCGGCCAGACGCGTCAGTTCCACGCTGTCCGAGAGGTCTCCGGGGCTGCCGACAGGACCGCGCCAGCCTTGGGTGGGCAGCTGGAACTTGCGGACCAGCCGCTCGGAGAACGGCGTGGCATGGGTGCGGGCCAGCCGCACGGGAATGTTGGAGCGGGTCACTTCCACCCGGGCTCCGGCCGGGAGCTCGGCACTGCGGCGCCCGTCGCACCAGAGCACTCCGGCGGCATTGGTCCGGGTCAGGATTTCCACGGCAAGGAGTGAATCCGGGGCGACGACGAGCGGCCGGGAAAAGAGCGCATGGGCGCTGATCGGCGCAATGAGGAGGGCTTCCACTTCGGGCCACACCACGGGGCCGCCGGCGGAGAAGGAGTAGGCGGTGGATCCGGTGGGCGTGGCCAGGACAACGCCGTCGCAGCCGAAGGAGCTGATGGGCCGGCCGTCCACTTCCACAACCACTTCGAGCATCCGCTGCCGGTCCGCCTTTTCCACGGCAGCTTCGTTCAGGGCCCAGGTGTGAACGATGAGCCGGTCTTCAAACCAGACCTTGACGTCAATGGTCATCCGTTCTTCCACCGTGTAGGCGCGCTCCACAACCCAGTGGACCGTCTGTTCCAGATCGGCGCGTTCGCTTTCGGCCAGGAATCCCACGTGGCCCAAGTTCACCCCGAGCAGCGGAACGTTGGTGTCGCGGACGAGCTCGGCGGCGCGCAGGATGGTGCCGTCTCCGCCCAGGACCATGCCCAGGTCCACCCCGTCCAGGGAGACGTCTTCATCAAGGATCTCCGTGGGGGCCGTCAGGACGCCGTATACCGCCTGGATATCCTCCAGGTCCTTGCGCCGCATGACCGGGGTCAGCCCGGAGGCGTGAAGCTGTGTGCAGGCTTCCTGGGCCGCAGTCATGGCAGCCTGCCGGCCGGTGTGGGCCAGCACGAGTATCCGTCTGCTCATGTCTGTTGTGTCCTGTTCCGCCCCCGAGGGAGCTGGTTGGAAATCCGTCAGTCTTCTGCGGTGCGTTCCCCGCCTGCAGCCCGATCAGCCGGATTATGTCCGGCTCCATCAAACCCGTCAAAGGCCTCATCCACCAAACGCCGTGCGGCTTCCTGTGCATCGGCGGGCCTTTCCGTCGCAGGGTCTCCCTGCTCCGGAACCTGCAGCCACAGGAAGAACTCCACGTTTCCGTTCTGTCCCGGCAGCGGGCTGGGCGCCAGTCCGGCAACGCGAAGATTCTCAGCCAGGGCTGATTCAACCACGCGGGCAACGGCCAGCCGGTGCTTTTGCGGATCGAGGACCACGCCGGCTTTCTCCAGCTTCTCACGGCCCACTTCAAACTGCGGCTTGACCATGAGCAGCATGCTGCCGCCGGGCCGCGTGGCTTTGGCCAGCGCCGCCACCACCATGGTCAGTGAGATGAAGGACAGATCAGCGACGGTGAGGTCCACCTGTCCTCCGATTGCCTCCGGATCCAGGTAACGGACATTCAGGCCTTCATGGACCTCAACCCGGGGGTCCCGGCGCAGGACTTCCACCAGTTGATCGTGGCCCACGTCCACCGCCACCACATGTGCGGCTCCGCGCCGCAGCAGGACGTCGGTGAAACCTCCGGTGGAGGCTCCGGCATCCAGGCAGCGCTGCCCGGCCGGCTGCACCTGCGGAAAAGCATCCAGGGCTCCGGCAAGTTTGTGTCCGGCGCGGCTGACGTAGTCGGGGACGCCGTCGTCGAGCACTGAGAGCGCATCCTCGCCGGTCACCGACACCGAGGCTTTGCCCAGGACGGAGCCCCCGCGGGAGACCCGGCCTGCGGCAATAAGTTTGGCCGCATGGGTCCGGGAGCGGGCCAGTCCCCTGGCAACCAGTTCCTGGTCGAGTCTTGGCACGTGCTATCGCTCCTCTGGCGGTTCGGCGGTCAGTTCGGCCATCAGGCTGTCATGGAGCGCGGAGTAAACGGCATGGTGGCCGGTGGAAGGCAGGTCCGGAAGGTGTCCAAGAACCGCCAGGGCAGCGTTGACCGCCGGGTCCTCCGTCTGCGTCCCGCCGTCGGGCCAGGGGCCGGCGGAAACCCGGAAATCTTCGCTAGTGTTCTGCATGCGGCGTCTGCCCATCCCTTGTTCCGACGTTTGGATCCCAGCTTATCCGTCGGTGCTGACACTCCAGCTGAGCTCGGGTGCGGTGGCGTTTTCCTCGTCCGGGCGGGCGCGCCACCACGCGGCGCAGGCTGCCCGCCAGCTGTCCAAATCGTTGCGGTTCCCGGAAATCTCCACCATGCCCCCGGTCACCCGGGCGGTTGCGGCACCGCAGCGCGCCACGCCGTCGAGCACTTCCACCGCCGGGTAGGGCTGGTAGAGGGCGTCGAGGTTTTCGAGCAGATAGGCGGGCCGCTCCGCCGTGCGGGCTGCCAGCGCGGTCTGCGGGGTGTCGACGCCGGTAAGCACCATTGCGGTGGCGAACCCGGCGTTATTGCCGCCAAGGATATCGGTGTCCAGGCGGTCGCCCACAACCAAGGGCGTCTTCGCGTTCAGGTGGCGTGCCGCCGTTCGGAACAGCGGTGCCTCCGGCTTTCCTGCCACCAGGGGCGTCCTGCCCGTGGCTGCAGCGACGGCAGCAACCAGGGTTCCGTTGCCCGGAGCGATGCCCCGGGCCTGCGGAATGGACATATCCGTATTCGTGGCGACCCATACGGCGCCGCGGCCGACGGCGAAGGCCGCCTCCGCGAGGTCTTTCCAGCCGAGTGCGGGATCAAAGCCCTGGATGACGGCGTCGGGGCGGTCATCAGCGGAAAGCACCGGGACCAGCCCCTGGTCGCGCACCTGCTCGGTAAGCCAGGCGCTTCCGGTTACCAGGACCGTTGCGCCGGCCGGAACGGAAGCTGCCAGCAGCTCCGCACCGGCCTGCGCCGAACCGAACACGGTCTCCGCTGTTGCCGGTGCCCCCAGCTCGCGCAGATGCGCGGCCACGGTTTCGGAGGAACGCGAGGCATTGTTGGTGACGTAGGCGAGCTGCACACCCACGCCGTCGAGACGCTGCAGCGCCTCGACGGCACCCTCAATGGCGTGCGGACCCGCGTAGACGACGCCGTCCAAGTCCGACAGGACGGCGTCGTATCCGGCAATCAGCGCGGTGGACTGCATGATGCTACGCGCGGTCCTCGTCGACGTCGCCCGAGGGTGCGTCGGCGGAGAATTCGTCGTTGTCATTGCCGTCGTCGTGCTGTTCGACGGTGTTGTCGTCGTCCTCTTCCTCGGCTTCGAGGACACCAATCACGCCTTCCTGGTCATCGGAAGGCAACGTGTCGACGTCGTCCGTCAGATCCAGATCGCCGAGCGCATCTGCAGGCTCGATTTCGGCCGGAGCTGCGAACGGAGTGTCGGAACGCTCTGCACCGCTTCGCTCCTCACGGTCTTCTCGGGCACGGCGCGGCTTCTCCGGCTTTTCCTCTTCGTCGTCGAGGTCGTAGATGTCCGGCTCAGCGAACTCGCCGATGCCCAGTGCCTTTTCGGCCAGCAGTGCACGGTTGCGCCACTGCTCGGCTTCTTCGTTGCGGTCTGCGAGCTCCAGAGCGTCGGCGTAGGCGCGGAACAGGCGGGGGCTGAAGGAGAATGCACGGTTCTTATCCAGCTGCGGGATTTCCAGTGCGGTCACGGCAGCGTCGTACTGCTCCATGTCCATGCGGGCACCCGAAGCTACGATCGCCATGTCCACCTGGCCGGCGGTATCCAGTTCCTTCGCCTCGTCCGAGCGCGAGATGTCCAGGGCGCGGTCCGGACGGCCGAGACCGCGTTCGCAGTCGGCCATCATCGCCAGGTAGGCGTTGGAGCCGCTGATGCGGCGGTAGGTGCGGAATTCGCGCAGCGCCTCAGCGAAGTTCTCGGAGGCATAGGCGGTCAGTGCAACTGCTTCGCGGACCGCAGCCATGCGTCCGCCGCGGCGGCTGGCCGCCAGCGCATGCTGGAAGGCCAGTTCGGGATCGATGTCGATCAGGCGTCCTGCCATGACCAGGTGCTTGGAGACCCACTCGCCGCTGACTTCCTCCAGGACGCGCAGCTGGGCGCGGGTGACCTTGTCCAGTTCCTGTCCTGTGACGTCATCGTCGATTTCCGGCGAACGCTCACGGTCCGGGCGGTTGGCGCTGCGCAGGTCGCGGGCATTGTGCTTGCGCTCAGTGACGGGAGCATCCTCGCTCCGCTCCGGACGGCGGTTGTTGTCCTTGCCGAAGGAGGGCTTGCGGTCATTGTCGCGTGCCGGACGGCGGTCATCGCCGCCGCGGGCGGGACGGTCACCGAAGGAAGGCTTGCGGTCACGGTCACCGAAGGACTTACGCTCACCATCACGCGGCGGGCGACGATCGTCCCCACCAAAGGACGGCTTACGGTCACCGAAAGAGGGCTTCCGATCATTGTCGCGTGCCGGACGGCGGTCATCGCCGCCACGGGCGGGGCGGTCACCGAAGGAAGGCTTGCGGTCACGGTCACCGAAGGACTTACGCTCACCATCACGCGGCGGACGACGATCGTCCCCACCAAAGGACGGCTTACGGTCACCGAAAGAAGGCTTCCGGTCGTTATCGCGTGCCGGACGGCGGTCATCGCCGCCGCGGGCCGGGCGGTCACCGAAGGAAGGCTTGCGGTCACGGTCACCGAAGGACTTACGCTCACCATCACGCGGCGGACGACGATCGTCCCCACCAAACGAAGGCTTACGGTCACCGAAAGAAGGCTTCCGGTCATTGTCGCGCGCCGGACGACGGTCATCCCCGCCGCGGGCCGGACGGTCACCGAAGGACGGCTTACGGTCACGGTCACCGAAAGAGGGCTTACGGTCGTTATCGCGTGCCGGACGACGGTCATCCCCGCCGCGGGCCGGGCGGTCACCGAAAGACGGCTTACGGTCACGGTCACCGAAGGACTTGCGCTCACCATCACGCGGCGGACGACGGTCGTCTCCACCAAACGACGGCTTACGGTCATTGTCGCGTGCCGGACGACGGTCATCCCCGCCGCGGGCCGGGCGGTCACCGAAAGACGGCTTCCGGTCACGGTCGGCGAAAGACGGCTTCCGATCATTGTCACGTGCCGGACGGCGGTCATCCCCGCCACGGGCCGGGCGGTCACCGAAAGACGGCTTGCCGTCCTTGGAATAAGGCTTGCGCTCAGAAGAGGCTCCGCGCTCACCGAAGGACTTGCGCTCACCGTCACGTGCGGGACGGCCACCGAAGGAAGGCTTGCGGTCTTCGAAACGCTTGGGTGCATTGCGGTCATTGGTTGCAGGACGACCGCGGTCATCGCGTCGATCTGACGAGCTGCTGTTGCGGGCGGAGTTGGTTCCTTCGCTGCGCTGATCCCTGTTATTTTGCTCTGACATGCTGGTGAGTTCCTCTCGTCGTGAGCCGACCAACGGAATTTACTGCAGTCGCTCGTCACTATGGATATATAAAGTTGGTTCAAAGTTTATGGGGCCTAAAACAGGCACAGTCTGATTCTAGTGCAGTCGGCTTCGAAGATCGTTGTCCCGTGCCGTGCAGGGTGGCTGGGAATAGGTGAGACTCCCCACCTGCGGCGTTGCCGGGCGCAGCGCTCCGGTTATCCCGAGTCCTGGTTACCGGTTTCCCAGGGGCCGGCTTTTCACCGGGATCAGCGGCTTTATGAGAGATTCCCCACCTGTCGGAGACAGGCGGTATTCCGCCAAAAACCCGGGGTGTTAAACAGTTCAGGCCCGCACCATACGGTACGGGCCTGAACCTCTCTGCCAAATATTGTCCGGCGGTGACCTACTCTCCCACATCCTCCCGGATGCAGTACCATCGGCGCTGTGGGTCTTAGCTTCCGGGTTCGGAATGGGACCGGGCGTTTCCC